>MGPQ01000001.1 GCA_001797465.1 Deltaproteobacteria bacterium GWB2_55_19
CTCCTGCCGCTTCCTCCCTCCATCTCTACACCTCCAGGATTAGATTCCTATAACACTAACCTTTTGGTGTGTCCACTAAATCGGGGGAAGGGCAGGTTGCAAACCTTACAAACCTGAATCGGCAAAAGAGCCGACCTCCCCTGGCCCCTCCTTGTCAAGGAGGGGAGCTTTATAACTCCTCCCCTTTTTACAAGGGGAGGTTGGGAGGGGTCGTAATTTCAAGTCTTCGCGGGCTTAATGCCGTGAGGGCCTTCTTTTATCGACACCCCGCCTCTATTTACCATAAAACACTACTTAGCTCCTTATAAAGCCCTCGACCATCATCCTTGCCATGCTCTCGATCGTCTTTGCCGTCTCCTTCGGATTTGCCGCATGTATGGCAAGGGCAGATTGAGCCTCGGAGGGCTATAAAAATTTAACGATTTTTTTACACCACCTCAGTTATCAGCTAATGTATTGAATTATAAATGGATAATGAGAAAGCCCATCCAGTTTTTTAAAAGAAGGTGTTCAGTTATTTTACACTCTTCCAGTTTATTGTTTTTGATTCTTCAAGAAAATTACATAGTTAGTTTTTTGGCACGGGATTTGCTTTTATTACATGATAAAACCCGAACAGGAGGCTAATCATGAAAAGAGCATTAATGATTTTGCTCAGCATTGGAGTAGTATCCTTTGCGGCAAAGGCTGAGGCTACGCTTATAACTTATGATTTCAACAGCTTGGCCAGCGGTAATTATACGGAGGCCGCCTTCAACGCTAACTTCCTCGGCGTAGCATTCGACAACACCGGCGGCAGTGATTTTCAAATTCAAACCGTTTCCCTGGACCCTGATTTTTCCGGTCAGGCGGTGTTAAATTTTCCGTATAATACCGCTGGCAACAGCACGATCGCTACCCTCTCATCGCTGACGGATTACATAAGCGTCACTATAGGAGATTATGACGCAGATGCAGACGACCTGTATCTTTATGCCTACGATTCGCTCAACACCCTTGTCGATTCAGCCTTCTTTTACAACCCCGCGTCTTCTTATGCCGGCAATACCCTTAGCGTCTCAACAGGGTCGGCATCTATCGCCTGGGTTGAGTTCTATGGCGTAGGCGTTAATAACAACAGCGTCTATTGGGATAACTTTACCTTCAATGACACCTCTTCCGTCCCCGAACCCTCCACTATGCTTCTCCTTGGAAGCGGTCTGGTAGGGTTTGGCTTAGTAAGGAGAAAGTTCAGGGGATAGACGCCGATAGCGGGTTTCAGGCTTTATCGGATTGAGTACAAGACCAACACCCCGGCCTTAATTAAGGCCGGGGTTTGTTCTTCACCTTGAACGAAGCGGAAAAAAGTGTAAAATCAGGCCGTTCAGGATTTGCAGGCACTGAAAAAAAACCGGCTTAACGCGGCGAAAGCCTTTCTTTTATTGACACCCAGCCTTTCTTTACCTTAAAATATCAAAATACCGCATAGAGACAACCACCAGTTCATTTTAGAAATTAAAATGTATGCAGACCAACGCCCTCCGAAGAACCCTTTCGCGCTGTCTCTTCGTCCTGATTCCCCTCTCTGTCTGGGGTTGTGGACTGAGCGGAGAGGTCGTCTCCGATGTTACGCCCCCGTCTCTCTCTGTCACCGTCAATAACAACGAGAGCTCTACCACCACCGGCATTGTCACGGTCGATATCGTTGCAGAGGACGATGTTTCAGTCGCCGCGTATTTTATTTCGGAATCCGCTGAGGCCGCCTCGGCAAATTCCGCAGAGTGGGTGAGCGTTGACCCGGCAAAGGGATACACAGGGACAGCCTCTTTTAATCTCAGCTCAGGTTACGGGAACAAGACGGTTTATGTATGGACGATGGATGCTTCAGGCAATGTGTCGGCGCCGGCATCCGCCGGCATAGAGTACTCATTTGTCGAATCCGGAGAGGGCAGACCTAACGTCATCTTTATCGTGGTGGACACCCTCAGGGCCGATCACCTCTCCACATACGGCTATGAGAGGGATACGAGCCCCTATATAAGCGCCTTCGCAGGCTCCGCCGTCAGGTTCACACAGGCGATCAGCCCGGCCCCGTGGACCCTCCCGGCATATACGTCCATACTCACAGGGAAACACGCCTTCCATCACGCCTTAAACCAGCCCACGCTCACCGGCACGCCCGTGGGACCCTTGCCCAAGCTTCTTATGGATGAGGGATACAAGGCGGTATCGATACAGACCAACTATTATTTGCAAAACCTGGACCAGGCCTTCAAGGAAAGATACCATTACTTCGATCCCGAGGAGATATGCGGCAGTGACCCTGATTGCGACTGGGAGCATACCGGCGTTCAGGACCCGGCGGCGATTTCGAGGGCGATAAAATGGCTGAACGTGCCTGATAACGTTGACGAGAGCTTCTTCATGTTCATCGGGCTTATAAACCCGCACCTTGACTACAAGACAGGTAACGGCTACCTCGAGGAATTTGTCAATGATTCGGTCTTCACTTCAGCGCCGGCCCTGTCTTTCTCCCTCTCCAGCTCACTCACCTACTTGATCACCTATGCGGACCTTTCAAGCGAGGTCCAGTCCTGTGTCGGCGCGCCGGAGTCCGACGTCGGATATTACCAGGACAGCAGGCTCTACATCGCGGCCTACGATTCGGAGATAAAGCATACGGATTATTACATAGGCCTGCTCGTGAGCACACTCAAGAGCCTCGGGCTCTATGACGGCTCCATTATCATAATAACAGCCGACCACGGCGAGAACCTGGATGATTTCTCGCCCCCCTTCAGCCACGGCAATAACCTCAACAATACCCTCATCCACGTGCCTCTGCTGATAAAATTCCCCGGCCAGACAGAGGGCCTCGACGTCGACTCCTACGTCAGGACGATAGACATCCTGCCGACGGTCCTGGACTACGCCGGCCTCGCGCCTCCTGACGACGTGGACGGACGGAGCCTCATCCCCGTCGTCAACAATACGGTAACGGACGCCGGGGACAGGCCAGTGCTCTCATACCGCGAAGACATCTTATCGGGAGATGAAGGCAAGTACGTATCCATCATAAAGGACGGGTTCAAGCTGATAAAAAAAGGCGACGGCACCTATGTTCTATACAACCTCGAACTCGACCCTGAGGAGAAGTACAAAATTACCGACCCGGACAGGGCGAAACCCCTTTTTGATTATCTCCATCTGTATTATAAATAATGGTAATGGGAACTGTTACGTCCTCCCCCCTCCTTGTTAAGGAGGGGGGACCTAAAACTCCTCCCATTTTCTCTGGCGGGTCCAGGTTTGCATCCTGAACCCGCGAAAGCCTTTTGCGCCCTGCCGGGCTTTTTTCGGCATAGGGATTCTCGTTACGCCCTCCCCCTCCCGCTATGCGCGGGGCCAGAGTTCTTCGGAAGCTATTGAGGTTAGGGTAAACGAATCGTCTCGACACGAACTTTGCCAGTCCGGCGAGGACCGCTATGCGCGGGGCCAGAGTTCTTCGGAAGCTATTGAGGTTAGGGTAAACGAATCGTCTCGATACGAACTTTGCCCGTCCGGCGAGGATCATTCGCTCGCCACTTAGGGCACTGTCGCGCCTTTTTACTCCCTCGGCTCGCTCATATGACTTCCTCCCTTAAGGTCGCTAACCCTATGCCTGTGGTTTTTGAAAAACAAAAAAGATGTTTTTTGCTCTGTCTTACAAACACACAGGCGCAGGGCGGAGAACGCATAAGGGGGGAAGGGGCGAGCGCGCCGTGGCGGATTAGACGCGTGCGCTCTAAGGGGCGCGCGAGTGGGTAGGGGAGGAAGGAGGCGTTAGAAGCCCCTGCGGATAAGCGCGCGGAGCGCGCAAAAAGGCCTTGGGCAGGGGATTCAAACAACACAGATAGGGATACGAAACAATCGGTTCAGGTTACAAACCTGAACCAGCAATTTTAAAAATGCCAAGCTATCAGCGCTCCCCCTTCCTTTATTGACACCCCGCCTCTCTTTACCTTAAAATACTCATTAGCCCTTATGAAACCCTCGACCATCATCCTTGCGATACTATCAATCGTCTTCGCCGTCTCGTTCGGCTTCGCGGTGCGAGTATGGAGCCCGTCGGAATCGGTGAACGCCCTCTGGCTTGTCATCGCCTCGGCCTGTTTCTTTGTGGTTGTATACAGGGTCTACGGTGCGTTCATCTCAGCGAAGATTCTTGCGATCGACGAGAGACGTAAGACCCCCGCATATAAGCACGACGACGGCAAGGACTTCCACCCGACGCACACGCTCGTCCTCTTCGGCCATCACTTTGCCGCCATAGCCGGGGCAGGGCCGCTCATAGGCCCGGTCCTCGCCGCGCAGTTCGGGTATCTCCCCGGTTTTCTCTGGATACTCATAGGCGCCGCCTTCGGCGGCGCAGTCCACGACATGGTGATACTCGCGGCGTCCGTCAGAAGGGACGGCTCATCGCTCGCGCAAATCGCGAAAAAGGAGATAGGGCCTGTCGCCGGGTTCACCGCCGCGCTTGCCATACTCTTTATCATCATCGTCGCGCTCGCGGGGCTCGGCCTCGCGGTCGTAAACGCGCTCTACAAGAGCCCGTGGGGGACGTTCACGATATTCGCGACGATCCCTATCGCGCTCTTTATGGGCCTCTATCTGTATAAGATAAGGCGCGGGAAGGTAGGAGAGGTGAGCGTCATAGGTGTCGCGCTCCTCCTTGCCGCTGTCATCGGCGGGAGGTACATACCGGGGTCCGCGCTCGGCCCATTCTTTACGCTCGACAAGACGACGATAGTCATCATCATGGCGGCCTACGGGTTCGTAGCCTCAGTCCTTCCGGTATGGATGTTGCTCTGTCCGAGGGATTATCTCTCGACATATCTGAAGATCGGGACCGTCCTCATCCTTGCGGCGGGCGTCATATTCATGGCCCCGGAGATACGGATGCCGGCGTTCACGAGGTTCGTAGACGGGGGCGGGCCGGTAATACCGGGGTCCGTATTCCCGTTCATGTTCATAACGATCGCCTGCGGGGCGATCTCGGGCTTCCACTCGCTTATATCATCGGGCACGACGCCCAAGATGATAAAGAGCGAGGGGGACATTCAATTAATAGGCTTCGGCGCGATGCTCGCCGAGGGGTTCGTCGCGGTAATGGCGATAATCGCGGCGACGGTCCTCATGCCCGGCGACTACTTCGCCATCAACTCGACGCTATCGTTCGACGCCCTCGTCGCGCTCGGTTTTCCGCCCGTGAATATAATGGAATTGTCGGAGACCGTCGGGGTGAACGTCGCCGGGAGGCCCGGAGGCGCGGTCTCTCTCGCGGTCGGGATGTCGTACATATTCTCGGCGCTACCCGGAATGAAGGGGCTCATGCCCTACTGGTACAACTTCGCGCTTATGTTCGAGGCGCTCTTTATCCTGACTACGGTGGATACCGGCACGAGGGTCGCGCGGTTCATACTCCAGGAGCTCGGCGCTTATGTCTATAAGCCGCTCGGGAGGACGAACTGGATGCCGGGGACGATACTCACGAGCGCGCTCGTCGTGGTCGCGTGGGCGTACCTTATAAACTCGGGGTCTGTCTCTACAATCTGGCCGATGTTCGGGGTCGCCAACCAGTTGCTCGCCGCGCTCGCGCTCTCCGTCGGCACGACGATTATATTGAAACTCCATCCGAACAACATCAAGTACGCCCTTGTGACGTTCATCCCCATGGTATTCATGTTCGTCATGACGGTCGTCGCCTCGTGGGAACTCTTCTGGATATTCTCGACAAAAGCGGCGATTGCCGCGGACCCCTCCGACGCGTTCACCTTCAGGCTGGATTCGGTCCTTGTGGCCGCGATGGCCGCGCTCGCCGTCGTCGCCATGCTGGACGCCGCGATAAAGTGGCGCGGACTCGTGAATAACGTGTCTGCAATAACTCCCGATGCAGAGGCGCTCGATAACGATTGACCCCTTGCCTGTTTTTGGTTTTTCAGATCTTTTCAGATCAGGGGGGGGCCGGATGAGGCAGATTTCAGGGCTTGCCGGTCTCTAGGGCGCGGGGGTGGGGCCGCCTCAAAAGGGGCGGCCTCTGTCTGGCGGCGGGCAATTACTCGATCTCGACTTTTATCTTCCTGGGTTGCAGGTCCTCTGCCTTCGGGAGATGGATAGAGAGTATCCCGTCCTTTAGCGTCGCCTTTATATTGTCAGAGGCTATCTTTACCGGGATGTTGATGGCCCTGGCATAATACCTGTAGGTCCTCTCCGAATACGAGTGTTCACCATTGTCCTTCTCGGCATCTTCTTTTATCTCGCCCTTCAGGGTGAGGGTGCCCTCCTGCATGGAGATGTCGATGTTTTCTCTCGCGACCCCTGGCATCTCGGCCTTTATGATTATCTCGTTCTTCCTGTCGATTATGTCGATTGCCGGGGAAGCGACCCCGCCCTTTTCCGTTGGCCTCCTCCACGGGGCCTCGGCCCGTCTTGGCGAGGCGAATACGTCGTCCCATATCCTGTCCATCTCCCTCTTCATGGACTCAAGCTCCCGTAACGGGTTCCAATTTTCAAGCGGCATGTGTCGCCCTCCTCTCAGCGTTATCGCTTAAGGATAGGCGCCGGCGGCGCTGTTGTCAAGGGGCCGGGGGGGGCTAGAAAATCATATGAGGTTTGATGCGATGAGGAGGATGCCTGTGGAGAGGTGCGCGAGGATGACGGATTTTATCGAGGGGATGAGCGCGGGGCCGCCCTTATAATTCCTTATAAGACCTATGGCGCCGGGGAGCGCTGTGACGATGGAGAGCGCGGCTATGAGGGAGGCGCGGGGGAGCGCCCCTGTAGCCGCCCCGATGACGATGCTTGAGTAGGCCCCGCCTAAGATGACGAGTATCCCCCACCTGCCGCGCTCCGGCCCGAGCCTCACGACGAGCGTCCTCTTGCCCGCTTTTTTATCCGCCTCGTAATCCGGGAACTCGTTTATGTAGAGGAGCGCGGCTATAAGAAAAGCCATGGGGAGGGATGAGACAAAGGCCTGCGCCCCGAGCTCTCCGGTCTGCACGAGATATGCCCCGAGGACCGTTAATACGCCGAACGTAAGCCCGACGGCCGCCTCACCGAGACCGCGCCCCGCGAGGAAGACCGGGGGCGCGGAATAAAAGAATCCTATGAGCAGGCCCAGCGCCCCGATGACGATGAGCAAAGGGTTTATGGTGAGGGCGAGGTATAACCCCGCGACGGAGCCGAGTAAAACGAGCGTAAGGCCGAAAGAGAGGGTCTCAGTAGGCGTTATGCGCTTGTTCTGGATAAACCTGGACCCGCCGGTAAAGGGGGTGAGCGCGGACGTATTGATGTTGTCGGACCCGTTTTTAAAGTCGAAGTAGTCGTTCAGGACGTTCATCCCGCCGTGGAAGAGGATAGCCGCGGCGAGAGAAATAATGAAGCGCACAGGGTGAAACTCGCTATGGGTGTGCCACGCAACGGAGGCGCCGAGCGCAACCGGCACGGCTATGCCCGGGAAGAACTGCGGCCTTGTGGAGAGAAAGAAGTCTTTTAGCCTTTGCATACTATGTTATATATCGCTTTCCCGGCAAGCGTTCAGAGGGGCGCTTGCCCGGCGTCATCTGATAAGCATAAAGATGACTATGAGGACAAAGGCGAAGTAACAAACGCCGTTAAGTATGAAATA
Organism: Deltaproteobacteria bacterium GWB2_55_19; assembly: GCA_001797465.1. GTDB lineage: Bacteria > Desulfobacterota > GWC2-55-46 > GWC2-55-46 > GWC2-55-46 > GWB2-55-19. The sequence goes on from MGPQ01000001.1 coordinate 7,646, forward strand.
GAAGGGGTTGAGCCTCTTGAATTTCACGGCCATGAGGTAGAGCCAGAGAGCGGCGATTATAGTTATGACGCCGCTCGTAAGGACGGTCGTGTTGAGCGTCCAGGGCGTGAGGAATATGCCTATCGCCGGGAGCAAACTCCCCTGGAATACCATCGCCCCGGTGATGTTGCCCGTGGCCATCGTGTCCTTCCCGTTCCTTATCCAGAGTATGCTGTTGATCTTTTCCGGCAGTTCCGTCGCCACAGGCACGATAAGGAGCGAGAGCGCGATGATCGGCATGTGGAGGATGTCGGCGAGTGCTTCAACTCCGTGGACAAAGCCCCTGGCGCCGACGATTATGAGGCCGAGCGCGAAGAGGAGCTGGAGGAGGACCGTCCCCATGTGCTCCTTGAATATGAGAGAGAGATAAAGATTTTTAGTGCTCTCGGTCGAGTGGCCCTCCTTTACGAGGTCCGCGCTCGCCTTTACCGTCTCAAGGACGTAGTAGAAGTATGTAAGGACGAGCACAAAACAGACGAAGAGGCGGACCGACCTGTACTCGTGAGGGGTGAACGCGACGAGGAACGCGAGTATGAAGGCGAAGAGGAAGAACTCGATATCGCGCTTGAAGCCTGATCTCTCCGGGGCTACGTCCGCCGAAGGCCTTCTTTTCCTGAACTTCCACGCGGACATGCCCACGAGGAACATGGCGAGCGTTGAGAGCATGAACGGCGCGCCGAGTATCGCCCCGACGCCGACCTCCTCGCTCACGTGCGCGGAGTTGCCTCCGAATATGGCTACGAGCGGGACCATCGTCTCGGGGAGCGCTGTGCCGACCGCCGCGAATATCGAGCCCGTTACGCCCTCGGAAAATTTTAGCTTGGCGCCTAACGCCTCTATCGCGTTCGTGAAAATCTCGCTCGCCGCTACTATGACGACGAGGTAAAAGCCCAGTACAAGAAGTTCGTAGAACAATTCACAGTCTCCTTATTTGTTTAAGCGTAACATGCAGTGCAACAATGGGTCTCTTTCCAACCCCTCCCGCCTGTCGGACAGGGGAAGGGGTGGTTAGAAAGGATATTCCAAGTGGCGTGTAATTTCAACCCCTTTGTCTTAAGAGCTCGCCCCTGTCGCCTCTCAAAAAGAGGAGGAGGAGCATGCCCGCGACGAGCACGCCGGAGCCCACGATGATGAGCCAGATGCCGGGGTCTTTGTGGATGGCGAGGACCGCGTATTCCTTTATTATGAAGTCCTCGAGGGTGAAGGTCCTGTTCCAGGCCCGGACGCTCGTCCCGGTCCTTGATAGGTCGAGGAAGGCCGTCTCATTGCCAGGGCTTCTTATCTCGATATGCGGGTTGCTGAAGTCGTTGGACCTGCTGAAGGGCTTGCCGTCGGCGTCGAGCGCGAAGTCCGGGTATATCTCTCCGAGAGAGAAAGACGCGCCGTCGGACGTGGCAAACGACGCGTCAAAGTCCGCCTCTATCGCTTCTCCGCCGGACGAGAGGACTATCCCCGCCGGGGAGGTCCCCTGGTCGAGGTGATAGAAGGCTATGCCCTTGTATATGACAGGGCCGTTCATCTCTATGTCGCCTGCCTTTACCTCGACGCCGTCCTTTAGAAGCGTTATGTTGGACCTCAGGTATTCGAGGCCCTGCTCCTCGCTGCCCTTTATCTCCATTTCATTCAGCCTGACCGTAAGCCCCGGCGCGTTCGGCACCGGAACCGAGCCCCCCTTGAATACGACGTTCCCCTGGCTCCTGAACCCGCCGACTGACCCGGCGAGGTGGCCGAGGAGCGCGATAAAGAACCCGACGTGGACGATATGCGGAAAGAGCGACTGGACCGGCCTCTTCGATTTGAGTATCAGAAAGACCTTGTCGAGCGTGCAGACTACCGTGTTTATCGTGAATAGGGATACGAGGAAGACGAGCGCGTATATCCAGCCGGTAAGCGGCAGGTGCTTAAGTCCTTCATCGGCGAGCCAGGGGAAGAGTATCTCATGGTCGAGGCCCCTGTAGAACCGGGGGTACTTCATTGTGAGAAGCGATCCCAGCGCCGCTACGACGCATATGACGAAAGCCAGCGCTATCGTGAGGTATATGGATGCAAAAAAGCGCCAGACCTTCGACACCGCTTATTCCCTGAACCACCTGATGATGTTATCAGCGAGTTTTCTGTTGTCGGCCTCTCCGATGAACTTGTTGGCGAACGGCGCGTCGTCGGCTACGACCACGACCTTGCCCTTGCCGTATTCGCTGACCGCGACGACGCCGAAGGACTGCTGAGGCTCGTCCTTGCCGGGCTTCCTGTCCCTGTTCATGTCGGCCCAGGCCTTATCAGAGGTGGATGCGACGACCTTGGCGCTCCCCTCGGCGAGCAGACCCCATGTGCCGAAGACCGCGAGCCTTTTTACACCGGCCGTTACGGGGTGCGGCGCGATAGCGGAGACGTAGAAGTCCTGCGACTGCTTCTTTATGTTCCCCGTCTTCTCTGATATGACGAAGTTGGAGACGATTATCCCGAACTCCTCGGTAAGGGGCGCGACAGGCCCGGAGATATGGAGGAGCACAAGGAGGTTGCCGCCGTTATTTACGAAGTCGGTGAGCGCGGCGATCTCTCCCATGGCGATAGGCTGGGCCGGGCCGGCTATCACATAGGTGGTCGCGCGCGCGAGCGCGTCCGTGTTTATCTGACCCTCGTTCAAAGAGACCTCTTCGCCCGACTTCTTTATCGCCTTATAGAAGCCCGTGTAGTTGAGCGGGCCTTCCTTTACGGGCGAGAATATCTCGGAATGAGAGGCGTCGAATACGGTCTTTCCAGGGGCGTTCGCGGACGACGCGGCCTGTATGGGCGCGGTCAGCGGCTTTGCCGCATCTTCCATGACAGTCGCATGGGACGCGGAGGCGCATGCGATAGCGGCGAAGAGGAGAGAGGACGCGAGGCTCGTGAGCTTCTTTTTCATGGGGTCTTATTCCCTTTCTAAAGGCGTTTTTTACAGCATTAAGGATATCCGTTGGGGCCGGGTAAAGTCAAGCCATATGACGGGGGACGCGCGTAACTTAATAAGCCTTTAACCTTTTTTTATTGATTTTGGGCCGGAGAACCGTGTTAAACTGTAAATATGCACGAACTTACGGTAGTATCGCATTTTTCTTCCGCCCATAACCTTAGGGGCTACGACGGCGCGTGCGAGAACCTCCACGGCCACAACTGGAAGGTCGAGGCGTCCGTTACCGCAGAGAGGCTCGACAAGCTCGGCATGGCGCTCGACTTCAAAGTCTTGAAGGGCGCGCTCATGAAGATAGTCGACGGCCTGGACCACAGGTACTTGAACGAGGTCCCTCCGTTCGATAAGGAGAACGCTACCGCCGAGAATATATCGAGGCACATATTCACCGTGCTCTCGAAGGCCTTGAACGACGGCAATATAAAAGTATCCGGCGTGCGCGTCTGGGAATCCGAGACCGCCTCGGCCTTGTACTCGGAATAAGGGGGCGAACGGACCGGGATGGCGAAGAAAGTATTAAGGGACGTCCAGTCCGAGCCCGACTCAAGGCGCATAGCGATCGACAAGGTCGGCGTAAAGGACATCCGCTACCCGATAGTCGTGCTCGACAGGAAGAACAAGTTCCAGCACACGATAGCCTCCATCAACATGTACGTGGACCTCCCGCATCAGTTCAAGGGCACGCACATGTCGCGGTTCATTGAAATTCTGAATGAGCACAGGGGCGAGATCTCAGTCAGGAACTTCCCGGAGATACTCGGGAAGATGAAAAAGAGGTTCAACGCCTCGACCGCCCACCTCCACGTCGAGTTCCCGTACTTCATTGAAAAGTCCGCGCCGGTCTCCAAGTCAAAGGGGCTCATGGAGTACAGGTGCTCCTATTCGGGCGAGCTCCGGGAGAAGCGCGACTTCGTGCTCTCGGTCTCAGTGCCGGTTTCCACGCTTTGCCCGTGCTCTAAGGAGATAAGCGAGCGCGGCGCGCACAACCAGAGGGGGATAGTTAAAGTTTCTGTCCGCTTCGACGGGTTCGTTTGGATTGAGGAGATAGTGAAGGCGATAGAAAAGTCGGCCTCAAGCCCGGTATATTCGCTCTTAAAGAGGGTGGACGAGAAGCGCCTGACCGAGCAGGCCTATGACAACCCCATGTTCGTCGAGGATGTCGTCCGGGAGGCCGCGCTGAACCTTCAGAAGATAAAATCGATAGTGTGGTTCAGGGTGGAGGCAGAGAACTGGGAGTCGATACACAACCACAGCGCGTACGCCTTCCTCGAAAGGGACCTCTCGAAAAAAGGGTTATAGCCGGCCTGGCAGGGTCCTTCATGCGTTTCTCTTGGGATTGAGAGCGGGTAAAAACGGCGGGTTATAGAAACAGGGGGCTTCCGTCAGTCCTTGTACATCACTTCCTTTATCTTGAGTTTCAGCTCTTCAGCCCAGAAGGGGTTCCCCTTCTGTATAAAGCCCTTCACATGCAGGTCGAACCACTTTGGGTCGAGGACGAGGTCGTCGAGTATGTCCTTGCCCGTAGTTATTATCGCGGGTATGTTCATGCCCGATGCGACGACTCTTTTCAAGAGGTCCTCGCCATCTATGAGGGACTCCGGGTCTGCGGGGTTCTTAAGATAGAGGTCGGTTACGATGAGGTTCACGCGCTCGGTCCGGAGGGCCTTCAACGCCTCGGCGGCGTTCTTCGCCTGAACAAGCCTTATGCCGACGTCCTTAAGCGTGTTCTGGACCATCTCCCTTGCGAGCTTGTCGTCTTCTATAAGGAGTATCGTCTCGGTCTCCGGTGCTTCTTCCTTCGAGTCTGTCTCGCGGGAGGGCGGACGCGTGTCCCGCGCGCTTGCCTGTGCCTCGGCGGCCTCCCGCGCCGGTCTGGGCCTCGGCTGGGAGGGTTTCTCGTCAGCGGGCTTGGGTTGCCTGAGCGGCAGGGCCTCGAACGAGCCTCCGGCTGTCCTTCGGACGAAGTGCTGGGCGCCGCAACGGATACAGTTGACCCGCACTCCGGCCTCCCATTCCCTTATTTTCTCAAGCGGCACCCAGAGCCTGAAACCAGTGTTGCAGTCGAGGCAATGGATCTCGATAGGTTCTTTTTTTTGGGCCATTTTGGCGTCTTTCGTACTGCCGACCGCGTAAGCCATTCGTTAAGCGCCGGGATCCCTGGAATTTTGTGGCAGGCCACAGTTTAACTTAAATAAGAGGGCAGTGTCAATGATTCAAGGGAATTCAGGGAGGTTAGCGCACGAGCGACCCTTCGAATCCGGCGATCTTGCCGAGCCCCTTTAAATTGAAGGTTACGAAGAGGAGCTTCTCCTCGAGACGGTTTGTGTAGCCGAACTGGGCGGACCAGCACTGGTGCCTGTACTCGAAGCCGTATGAGGCCTCGAGCGACTTGTATTCATCGTATGAGTACCTGTTGAGATAGATGAAATCCAGGGGTTCGGTCAAGCGGACCCTTGCCGAGGCCTCGAGGTAGCTTGTGGAGTCCCTGACGAACCTGTACGCGAGGCTCAGGGAGTCCCCCCGGCTTGTCGCGGTCCCTAATGAGGCGTCGAAGCTTGAAAAGAGCGACTCATAGACGTCGAACTTGCCCTTTGCCGTAACCGACGTGGCGACGGTCGGTTTCACGATCAATTCGCCGTTTATCTCCCTGAAGGGCTTTTTCTTGTCCTCTTCGTTCTCCCCCTCCCGGGTCGCCTCGTTTATGTCGAATGTCTGGCTTAAGTCGAAGTAGAGATAGTCCTGGTAGAGAGCGCCTTCGCCCTGCTTGAGCTTCCCGGTAAGCGTGGAATTGACAGAGTAGGTAATGCTGTTGGTTTTTTCTATCGCGTCGACGGAGTCGAAGTCCGGGAGGTCCGACTGCTCGGTGTCGGGGATATAGGTGTACGAGAGCTTGGGCCTTATCGTGTGCTTCACGGCTGAAAGATTTTCGCCGCCCGTCTGGAAGACCCTGACGAATGTCGTCGTAAGGTCCGACTGTACGTCGTAGAGGAACCTGTCGAGGTACTCGCCTTCCGGGTGGTCCTTTACCACATAGAACGTCCCCCTCGGAGCGACAGAGACGGTGAAGTCGGCGTAGCCATTGACGCTCATGGGGAGCGAAACCCTCGGGTGGAGGTCGAGCCTGTCGCCCTCGGCCCCCTCCTCCCTGTAAAAGTTGATGAACGAGGTCTCGGAAGAAAAATAGAACGGCGTGTTCAGTATCCGCTTGTCGGACCCTGTGAGCGTTATTTCCGGGAGCCTCTGGAGCGTCTCCGAGTCGTCGGCGTCAAGGAGGTTGTTGAAGACCCGGATTTGACCGACGAGGCTGTATCCGTTAAAGTTCTTTGTGAGCGATACGTTAGATTCGATTGATTCGAGCGACCTCTCGTCACCGCCCGCCCCGAAGTCTAGGAAGTACTCGTCGTCGCTTACCACGTTTATATCGGCCTTGATGTTGAAGTCGCCTGAGAGGACCTCGGTGTGCTTGTATTTTATCCGCCATCTGTCGTTGGACGCGGTCTCGGGTCTCGACAGGTTGTCGACGTCTTCCCTGAACTCCCTTACGCGTCCCATGTCGTTTTCGCTGAAGTGGTAGAGGAGTGCCTCTCCGTAGCTGTCGGCTGTCCTGAAGTACCTGTACTCGGCGCCGGCCCCGACGCCTCGCGCCGTCTCTACGTCGAGATAGAAGGTCGCGTCAGCGCTCTCGGAGATGGCCCAGAAGAACGAGTTGTCGAGCATAAAGCCCCTGAGCTCGGAGAACCCCGGCTCAGAGGGCAGGAAGCCGGTCTGCCTCTCTCTCTTTACCGGGACCGTGACATACGGGAAGTAGAAGACGGGGACGTCCTTTATCTGGAACCGGGCGTTCCAGCCCGTCAAAAACTCCCCGATGGTGACGTCAGCCGAGGTGGCCGCGAAGGACCACGCCGGGGCCTCACCTTCTCCGCACTCGCAAGCCGTGTACGTGACGGACTCGGCTGTATACGACTCTGTCCCGGTCTTCTTGACGACCGCGCCGGTTATGTATATCCCTTCCTCGGCGTAGAAGAGGCGCGCGTCGGCTATGAGGGCCGTCTTTGCCTTTATGTCGAATGTGAGGCCGGATCCGGTGATGGTGGAGCCGCCCTCGTCAATCGCCGTCACCTTGCCCTTAGCTGTGGCGACCCCTGAGGCCGTGTTGAGGATCAGTTCGTCGGTCCTTATCGAGACCCCCTCCTGCCGGAGCTCAACGGACCCGCGCGCGTAGTAGGTCTCGGTCTCCCTTTCGTAGGTGATGAAGTCAGCGTCCAGTTCTATCGGGAGGCCGCCGCTGGAAAGCGGCCCTTCGGCCATCGCGGAGGCCGGGATGAATAGCGCGAGGAAAAAGGCTATGAGGAAGATGAGTTTTATTGGTTTCATTATATGGGGTGTTTAACAGGTGTGAAAAAAATAGCACAGAAAAGGGCTATTTACAAGTTTGCGAGGGGAGGGCGCCAAGGGCTATTTTTTCGATTTAATGAGATACCCGCGCGCCTCTCCCACGGTGAATATGGAGCCCGTTACGCAGACCGCGTCCTCTGGGCCGGCCTCGGCAATAGCAAGGCGACAGGCCTCTTTTACGGACCCCGCGGATATGACGCGTTTTTTGAAGGGGAGGGCGAGCCTTTCGAGGGCCTCGACCGGGGCCGAGCGCTCAATGCCCGGCGAGGCGAGAAAGACCGTATCAGCGAGCGGCATGAGCTCTTTAAATATCCCCTTGATGTCCTTGTCGTTCATGACGCCGATGACGAGAGAGAGGCGTCTTTTTTTGAGCCCTTCGAGGAAGGCCCTGAGGGCCTTCGCGCCGGATGGGTTGTGGGCGGCGTCGAGGAGGACGAGCGGCCGTTTCTTAACGACTTCAAGCCTCCCTGGCCACAAGGCCTTTTTAAGCCCGTCCCTTACGGCCTTTGCAGTTATGTGGAGCCCGTACATCCTTACGCACTCCAGGGCCGCAAGCGCGACGGACGCGTTGTTCATCTGGTGCGCGCCGGAAAGGCCCAATTCAAGGCCCTTTATCCCGCCATCGATCCCGGTGTAATCAACGGACCTCTCGTCGCCGTCGACATCGAAGGCGCGTCCGAGAATGATGAGGGGGGCGTCGAGCTCACGCGCCCTTTTTGCGATCACCGAGAGCGCGGCCTTGTGGGTCTCGCCGGTCACGACAGGGACGCCGTATTTTATTATCCCGGCCTTCTCGAAGGCTATCTCCGGGAGAGTAGAGCCGAGGTGCGCCGTGTGGTCAAGCCCCACGTTGGTTATAATGGACACGAGCGGCGCTATGACGTTAGTAGCGTCCCATCTGCCGCCCATGCCGGTTTCGATGACAGCGACGTCGGTCTTTTTTTCGCTGAAGTACAGGAAGGCGAGCGCCGTCGTGAATTCGAAGAACGATAGCTGGCCCTTGACGCCTCTCGCCGCTTTTCGGACGCGGGGGATGAGGCGCGCGAGGTCAGCGTCGTTTATGGCGCGGCCGTTTATTTGCATCCGTTCGTTGAATTTGGAGAGGTGGGGGGAGGTGTAGAGGCCGGTCCTGAAGCCCGCCTCCCTGAGTATGGAGGCCGCGAAGGCCGAGGTCGAGCCCTTGCCGTTTGTCCCGGCTATGTGCATGGACAGGAAGTCGTTCTGGGGGTCGCCGAGGAGGCCAAGGAGCTTCTCCACGCGGGCGAGCCCGGGCCTTATGCCGTGCCTCTGGAGGCCGTAGAGGAAGGCGAGCGCGCTACCCTTCATTTTGCGAGAGCATGGAGAGGAGGCGCGAGAGCGTGTCCTTCAAGAGCTTCCTTTCCACTATCATGTCTATCATCCCGTGGTCGAGGAGGTACTCGGCCCTCTGGAAGCCTTCGGGGAGCTTCTGTCTTATCGTTTCGGCTATGACCCTCGGCCCGGCGAACCCGACGAGCGCTCTGGGCTCGGCTATTATGACATCCCCGAGCATGGCGAAGCTTGCCGTGACGCCGCCCATCGTCGGGTCGGTCACGACCGATATGTACGGGAGCCCCGCCTCCTTGAGCTTCGCGAGCGCGGCGGAGGTCTTGGCCATCTGCATGAGCGACAATATCGACTCCTGCATCCGCGCGCCGCCCGAGGACGAGAATATGACGACGCCGCATCTCTCCTCTATCGCTTTTTCCACGGCGCGGGCTATCTTCTCCCCGACGACCGAGCCCATCGAGCCGCCCATGAACGAGAACTCGAATACGGCGACGCAGGCGCGCTCGCCGTTTATCGTCCCTTTTCCGGTGACGATGGCGTCCTTAAGGCGCGTTTCCTTCTGGGAGGACTTTATCCGGTCCTTGTATTTTTTCAAGTCCCTGAAGTCGAGCCCGTCGATTGGCTCCATGTGGGAGTCGAATTCCTTAAACGACCCCTCGTCCATGACTATATTGAGTCTCGCATTCGCCGAGATGCGGAAGTGGTAGTTGCACTTGGGGCAGACGTCGAGGTTCCGCTCGACCTCCTTCTTGTATATTATCTCCCCGCAGTGCTCGCACTTGACCCAGAGGCCTATCGGGACCTTGACGCTTTTGCCTTCGTCGCCGTTAGTGAGTATGTCTTTTTTAAACCAGATCATTGACTGTTCTTCCCCGTGTTTTTGCCTTAAGCCCCGGACGCCGCCGCCGGTATCGCGCCGGTGATGTCGCCTTTCTCGAAGGCCCTGATGAAGGCCTCGACCACCTGCGCGTCGAACTGCACCCCTGTGAATTTCCTGAGCTCGGCTATCGCCACCGCCGGGGGGAGCCCCTTCCTGTATGGGCGGGTCGTCGTCATCGCGTCGTAGGTGTCGGCGACGGATATTACCCGGGCGATGAGCGGTATCTGTTCGCCCTTGAACCCCCTGGGATAGCCCTGTCCGTCGACGCGCTCGTGGTGGTAGAGCATGCCGGGTACGATGTCCTTCAATTGCGGGACGTGTTTCATTATTTCGGCCCCGTACTGCGGATGGAGTCTCATAACCGCGGCCTCTTCGGCGTCGAGCGGCGCGTCCTTGCGCAGTATCCTGTCCTCTATGCCAATTTTGCCGATGTCGTGGAGGACGGCCGAGAGCTTCAATATTTCGAGCGCCTTAGCTGGCATCCCCATGTGCTTGCCTATGGCGAGCGAGTACTCGAAGACCCTCTTCGTGTGTCCGCCGGTGTACGGGTCCCGTTTTTCTATCGCCTCGGCGAGCGCTTCCGATGTCGCGTGGAACGTCTCCCTGATCTCCTCGTAGAGCCGCGCGTTGTCAAGAGCGATAGCGACCTGGTTTGAGAAAAGCTGGAAAAGACGCAGGTCTTCCTTCTCGAACGTCCCGCCTATCCTGTTGATCGCCTGCAGTACCCCGATGACCTTGCCCTTTATACGCACGGGGACGCAGACCATGTCGCGCGTCGTGAACCTTGACTTCCTGTCCACGTTGGCCTGAAACCGCTTGTCGCTGGCGACGTCGTTTATGACAAGCGGGCGTCCGTGCTTGGCCACCCATCCGGCGATGCCCTCGCCGATATTGAGCCTTACTTCTTTTATCTCGTCGCCCTTTTCCCCGAGCGCGACCTCGAAGTAGAGTTGTTTGTTCAACTCATCGACGAGCAGGAGCGAGCCCGCCTCGGCGCGCATGATCGAGGTTATCGCCTCCATCGCCCTGTGCCTGACCACCTTCTGGTCGAGCGTGGAGTTAAGGAGGTTCCCGACCTCCTGCAGGGTCGAGAACTGGCGGAGCCTGCCGTCGAGCTCTGAGAAGAGCTCGGCCCGCTCCATGATTATGGAGAAGTGGTTGGCGAGCGATTTGAGGGTCTTAAGGTCCGCCCTGGTAAAGGGCATTGAGTCTATCTTGTTGATGACCTCTATGACGCCTATGGCCCGCTTCTTCCTGAAGAGCGGCACCGCGAGCATGTTGCCGTGCTCCCGGGTTGTCTTTATCCCTATCCAGTACTTGTCTTTCCCGAGGTCGGAGCTTATATAGGGCCTGCCGGTCTTGAGGACGTGCCCGGCTATGCCCGCCACGCCCTTCATGCGCAGGCCCTTAAGCTTTCTGGCAAGAGGGCCTTTGACCACCTCGAACGAGAGCTCGTTCGAGGCGGCGTCCAGCAGGTAGAGCGTCCCGGACCGCGTTTCCATCGCGTTAAGGGTAAAGTCCATGAGCCTGCTGAGTATCGCGGACCTGGAGGCGCCTTTGACAGCGAGGCCGCCTATCTCTCTGTATATCTCGAGCTCGATGCCCATCACATCGAGCTTTTTTCTGCAGGAGGCGAGGTCAGCCTTTTCCTTCGCGGTCTTATCTCTCTTTTTTTGCTCTGCCATGCAAAGCCCTTGGTTTAAGGGTTAGGTTAAGAATCCATCGCGGAGCGGAGGGAGGAGACGAATCTCTTGACCTCTCCGATGAGTTTTTTTATGTTCGCCGGGTTCTTCGCTATGACGTTAACGATGGCGCTGCCGACGATGACGGCGTCGGCGTATCTTGAGACCTCTTTGGCCTGGGCAGGGGTGGAGATGCCGAAGCCGACGCCGACGGGCAGGTCCGTAGTCTTTCTTATCTTCGCGACAAAGCTTTTTGCGTCGCCGGCGACGGTCGAGCGCGCGCCCGTCACGCCGGTGACAGAGACGAAGTAGATGAAGCCCGAGGCCTTTGAGGCAACGATGGACATGCGCCCGGCGTTTGACGTAGGCGTCAGGAGGAAGACCATGTCGAGGGACTCGTCATCGAGCCTGCCCTTGAGCTCTCCGGCCTCCTCGGGCGGCAGGTCGACGATGAGCGCGCCGTCGGCGCCGGCGGCCTTTGCGTCCCGCGCGAACCTCTCCAACCCGTAGTTGAATACCGGGTTGTAATATCCGAAGAGGACGATCGGGACCTCGGTTTCCTTCCTTACGTCCCTGACGAGCTTTAAAACGTCTTTCAGGTGCGTGCCCTTCTTGACGGCCCTTTCGGACGACGCCTGTATGGTCGGGCCGTCGGCCATGGGGTCGGAGAACGGGACCCCGAGCTCTATTATATCGGCCCCGGCTTCTTCAAGCGCGAGAACAATGTCTTTGGTGGACGGGAGGTCCGGGTCCCCGGCGGTGATGAACGTGATGAGCGCTTTCCTGCCTTCCGCCTTTAGCCTTCCGAAGGCCGCCTCTATCCTGCCGTTTGCGATCGTCGTGGTCATTGGGTTTTCCTATAGCTCGAAGTTGAACGCCTTGGATACTGTATTGAGGTCCTTGTCCCCCCGGCCAGAGAGGTTCACGATGATCAGTTTGCCCTTGCCGAGTTCTTTTGCGGCCTTCATCGCGTGCGAGACTGCGTGAGAGCTCTCAAGCGCAGGGATGATGCCCTCGGAGAGGGTGAGCGCCTTGAATCCGTCGAGCGCCTCGCTGTCCTTGATGGTGACGTAGTTGACGCGTCCGGCGTCGTGGAGGTACGCGTGCTCCGGGCCGACCCCGGGGTAGTCGAGGCCGGCGGATATCGAATGAGTGTCTATTATCTGCCCGAACCTGTCCTGCAACAAATAGGTCTTGTTGCCGTGGAGGACCCCGACGCGACCGCCGTTAATGGAGGCCGCGTGCCTGCCGGTAGACAACCCGTGGCCCCCTGCCTCGACGCCGGTCATCTTCACCCCCGCGTCATCAAGGAACGGGTGGAAGAGCCCGATCGCGTTGGAGCCGCCGCCGACGCAGGCGATGAGTTCGTCCGGGAGCCTCCCGGCCGTCTCTTTTATTTGTCTCCGCGCCTCGGTCCCGATGATGGACTGAAAGTCGCGGACCAGCATCGGGTACGGGTGGGGCCCGGCTACGGTGCCTATGATGTAGAAGGTGTTGTTGACGTTAGTCACCCAGTCGCGGAGCGCTTCGTTCATCGCGTCCTTCAGAGTCTTCGAGCCGGATGTCACGGGCGTGACCTTCGCGCCGAGCAACTTCATCCTGAAGACGTTAGGCGACTGCCTCTTTATATCGTCCTCGCCCATGTATATCTCGCACTCGAAGCCGAACATCGCGGCTACGGTCGCTGTGGCGACCCCGTGCTGTCCGGCGCCGGTCTCGGCTATGACGCGCTTTTTACCCATCCTCTTGGCCAGCAGTATCTGTCCGATCGTGTTGTTTATCTTGTGGGCGCCGGTGTGGCAGAGGTCTTCCCTCTTAAGATATATGTCGGCCCCGCCTGTCTTCCGTGTGAGCCTCTCGGCGAAGTATAGGGGGGTGGGGCGTCCGACGTATTCCTTGAGATAGTAGGCGAACTCGGCCTTGAAGTCTTCGTGAGTCCGCCACTTGTTGTACGCCTCCTCAAGCTCCTGGACGGCTGGCATGAGGGTTTCCGATATATACCGGCCTCCGTATATGCCGAAGTGTCCTAACCTGTCAGGGGTCCTTTTCATGCGGTCTTCGCCTCGTCGATAAACTTTTTCATCTTCTCCAGGTCCTTTTTCCCCGGCCTGGCCTCTACCCCCGAGCTTACGTCCACCGCGTAGGGCCTGACCGTCTTTATTGCCATAGCCACATTGTCAGGGGTGAGCCCGCCGGATAATATTATACGCCGAAGCGCGGAGGCTTCAACAGCTATTTCCCAGTTGAATGTTTCGCCTGTGCCGCCGGGCACGCCCTCCACGTAGGTGTCGAGGAGAAATGCCGATACATCGTATAAGGAAAGCTTCTCTATATCAGCCCGGCCTCTTATCCTGAACGCCTTTATGACGCCGGGAGAAGCCTGCGCGCAATATCCGGGTGTCTCGTCCCCGTGGAGTTGGACCCTGTCGAGGGAAGCGTCCTCCCTTACGCGGGAGACCTCTTCGAGCGCCTCGTCCACAAAGACGCCGACCTTGATGACAAAGGGCGGGAGCGCCCGGATAATAGCCGCCGCGCGAAGCGGGTCTATGTAACGGGGGCTTTTTTTATAGAATATGAACCCGAGGGCGTCCGCGCCGAACGCGACCGCGGCCTCGGCGTCTTCGAGGTTCGTTATCCCGCATATCTTTACTCTTACCGGCATGGGCTACTTCGGCGGGGCTATGCCCCTGAGTTCCTTGACCTTCTTTATTATCTCTTTTTCGCGGATAAGCGCCTCGCCTATCAAAACGGCGTTTACGCCGGCGTCCATCAGGTCGAGGATGTCGGCGTAGCTCTCGATCCCGCTCTCGCTTACGATGAGTGTCCCGGCGCTTACGAGCGGCGCGAGCCGTAGCGTGGTGTTGAGATCGACCTCGAAGGTCCGCAGGTCCCTGTTGTTTATCCCGATTATCTTCGCGCCGGAATCGACGACCCTCTTCATCTCCGCCTCGTTGTGGACCTCTACGAGCGTTTGCATGCCGAGTTGCGCGGCGAGCGCCATAAGTTCTTTGAGCCTCTTGTCGTCCAGTATCGCGGCTATGAGGAGTACGGCGTCCGCGCCGGCGGCCCTGGACTCATACATCTGGAAGTCGTCGAAGATGAAGTCCTTCCTGAGGATCGGGATCCTCAGGTGGCTCTTTATGGGGGTCAGGAAATCGAGTTTGCCCTTGAAGTACTTTTCTTCGGTAACTACCGACACCGCCGCCGCGCCTCCGACCTCGTATGAGCGCGCGATGTCGTAGGGGATGAATTCCTCACGGAGGATCCCCTTCGAGGGCGAGGCCCTCTTTACTTCGGCTATTATCCGTACCGCCTTCGGCGCGGGCCGAACGGTTAGCGCGGCGGCGAAGTCCCTGAGCGGCCTCGCGAGCAGTGTCTTCTTTTCGAGCTCTGCTATCGTCGTGTACGCCTTTACGCGGTCGAGCTCCTGCCGTTTGTTCGCTACTATCTCGTCTAATATCATCTGTTGGATATCCTTTTGAGCTTTATGAGCTTTTCGAGCGCGGCTCCCGAGTCAATGGAGCCGTGGGCGAGCGCGATGCCTTCCGCAATGGTCCCGGCCTTGCCGCCCGCAGTTATCGCGGCGGCTGAGTTAAGCAGAACAACGTCCCTTGCCGGGCCCTTTCTGCCTTCGAGCACGTCCATTATTATCCGGGCGTTCTCCCCGGGGTCCCCGCCTTTGAGCGCCTCCGGGGCGCACCGCTCAAACCCGAAGTCCTCGGGTTTTATGTGATATGTCTTTATGTTTCCGTCCTTGAGTTCTGTTACGCGCGTCTCTTTTGTGAGGGTTATCTCATCGAGCCCGTCCTCGCCACGCACGACGAAGGCGTGGACCGATCCGAGATTAAAGAGGACCTTGGCTAAAACGTCTGTCAGCGCCGCGTCATAGACGCCGATGACCTGTCTCTTCGCCCCGGCGGGGTTTGTGAGCGGGCCTAAAATATTGAATATCGAGCGGATGCCGATCTCTCTTCTAACGGGCGCCGCGTACTTCATCGCGCCATGGAGCATTGGCGCGAATAGGAATCCTATGCCAGCTTCCGATATGCACTCCTCGACGCGGGACGCCTCCGCCTCGATGTTGACGCCGAGCGAGCGGAGCACGTCGGCGGAGCCGCTCCTTGAGGATACCGAGCGGTTCCCGTGCTTGGCGACAATGAGTCCCGCGCCGGCGGCGACGAACGCCGAGGCCGTGGAGATATTGAAGGTCATGGACTCGTCCCCGCCCGTGCCGCAGGTGTCGAGTACGTCTTTCCCCGCCTCGACCTTCGTAGCCTTTTCGCGCATGACGCGCGCGGCGCCTGTTATTTCGGCAACCGTCTCGCCCTTCATGCGTAGCGCCGTTATGAACGAGCCTATCTGCGCCGGGGAGGCCCCGCCGGTCATGACCTCGTTCATGACCGAGACCATCTCGTCTTCGGAGAGGTCAGAGCCCTTTACGACCCTCGCTATCGCGTCCTTTATGGTCATTATTTGTACCTCTCAAGGAAGTTCCTGAGGATATCCTTGCCCGAGCTCGTAAGTATCGACTCAGGGTGGAACTGGACACCTTCTATGGGTAGCGTCCTGTGGCGAAGGCCCATTATCTCATCGGCCTCTGTCCACGCGCTTACCTCAAAACAGTCCGGGAGTGTCTCTCTCTTAACAATGAGGGAATGATACCTGTTCGCCTCAAAGGGGTTCGGGATGCCTTCGAAGATGGTCCTTGAGTCGTGGTAGACCATAGAGGTCTTGCCGTGCATGAGGCGCTTTGCCTTTACGACCTCTCCGCCGAACGCGTAGCCGATGGACTGGTGCCCGAGGCAGACGCCGAGGATCGGGACCTTGCCCGCGAAATGTCTTATGGCCGCAACCGATATCCCGGCCTTCGGCGGGTCGCACGGCCCCGGAGAGATGACGAGCCTTTTCGGGGCGAGCCTTTCTATCCCCTCTATGGTTATGGCGTCGTTCCTGTATACCGACACATCGGCCCCGAGCTCCATAAAATACTGCGCGAGGTTGAATGTGAAGGAGTCGTAGTTGTCTATTATGAGGAGCATGTTATACTATCCCCCCCCTTGCGAGTTCGACGGCTTTCAACATCCCCCGCGCCTTGTTCTCGGTCTCCTCGAACTCCTTTTCAGGGACCGAGTCGGCTACTATCCCGGCCCCGGCCTGTATGTAGATTGAGCCGTCTTTTATGACGAGCGTCCTTATTGTTATGCACATGTCCATGTTGCCGGCGTATGAGAAGTACCCGACTGCGCCGCCGTAGACGGACCTCTTGCAGGGCTCGAGCTCCTCGATTATCTCCATCGCCCTGACCTTTGGCGCTCCTGTCAGGGTCCCTGCCGGGAAACACGACCTGAACGCGTCGAATGCGGAGAGTTCCTTTTTAAGGAGGCCCTTGACGTTAGAGACGATGTGCATGACATGTGAGTATCTCTCTACGGTCATGAGCTCGTCGACCTCTACGGTCCCGGCGCGTGCGACCCGCCCGATGTCGTTCCTGCCGAGGTCCACGAGCATGATGTGCTCGGCCCTTTCCTTTGGGTCGGCGAGGAGGTCTTTTTCAAGGGAGAGGTCTTCTTCTTCGTCACGCCCCCGCTTCCTCGTTCCCGCTATGGGTTTCAGGTTTATGTCGTCGCCCTCGACGCGGACGAGTATCTCGGGCGAGGAGCCTGCGAGCGTTAAGTCCCCGAGCCGGAGGAAAAACATATATGGCGAGGGGTTTACTACGCGTAGCGCCCTGTATATGTCAAAGGGCTCGACGTCCAAAGGGGTCGAAAACCTCTGAGAGAGGACCGCCTGTATGATGTCGCCGTCGAGGATATAGCCCTTGGTCCTCTCCACGGCCTTCAAAAAATCCTCTCTTTTGAAGTTGGACGCGACGGCATGGCCTTTGTCTGCGGCGTCCCCCCTTGCCGGGAGGCGGGTGTTCCGGAGCTTCGCTATCAAGGCGTCTATCCGCGCCGTGGCCTTTCCGTAGGCCTCAACAGGGTCGTCGCCGTCTTTTATGAAGGCGTTGGCGACGACCTTTATCTTGTGCTCGACGTTGTCGAATACGAGGAATGTGTCCGTGAATATGAAGAAAAGGTCGTAGAGGTCGAGGTCTTTGGGGGCCGTGTCCGGGAGCTTCTCTATGTGCCGGATGATGTCGTAGCCCATGTAGCCTATGGCGCCGCCGGCGAACCTGGGCGCGCCCTCGACCTCGGCGGCCTTAATCGACGACATGAGACCGCGTAACACCTCGACAGGGTCTCCTTCGACGGTCCTTGTAGCGCCGCCCTCGATTATCTCGACGGCCGTGCCCTTTGCGCGGACGACCCTCATGGGAGAGGCCCCGATGAGGGAGAAGCGCCCCCACTTCTCCCCGCCCTCGACGCTCTCCAGGAGAAATGCGTCCCCTCCGGTATCTATCTTCATGAACGCCCCTACCGGGGTGTCGGTGTCGGCGAGGATGTCTCTGAAGACCGGGACGGCGTTAGAGGTCTTCGCCTTGTCCCTGAAGACCTCTAAGGAAGGGAAATAGCTGGGCTTTTTCATAAGCTACATAGGATACCACACAGGCCTTGAACGGGTCAAGGCCTGTGTGGACAGGATTAGATGCGATTTAAGGGGTTTTACTAAGGATGGAACGGTGAGGACGTCACCAGCGGCGGACCCTGCCTGAGTCGAGGTGCACGAACCCGGCCCTCGGGTAGTAGCCGACGCCGCCGAGCTCGAGTTCGAGCGCGGTGCGCCTTAAGACCTTGGTCCTGATGTCGGGTATTCGTATGTCAACGGCCTTGCCGTAGAGGTGCAGAGAGTTCTTGGCGACCCTCCGTCTCATCTTTTTACGGAGCATGTCGTTGTACTTCTTCGACCTGTAACCCGAGACAACGTGGATGAGGTTGTCGCCTTTGCCGATTTCTTTGTCCACGGCGTTAAGGAACTCTATGGTGCGGACGTCGATATCGGTCTCTTCGTCGTTGTGGTGGCAGCGGAAGAGGTGGTTTATGGCCTTGAGCGCCTGTTCGTCGTATTCGCCCTTTGAGTTCCTGAACGTGACGTCGAGCTTTTCGTCCATCCTCGGGCGGTAGATGCGGAGCCTGCCCTCGGGGAGGTTCTCCCTTACTGCCTCATCATAGAGGTCTTTGCCGATAGTCTCTCCTCCAGCCGCGTCGAGGAGGAGGTTGGACGAAGAGGATTCTTCCTCGATGAGCTCGGTGGCGAGCGCGGGTTTGCCGAAGAGGAGCAGGGTGCCGATTATAGCGGCCTTGACAAACGACCTTCTGCTGATGAGTTTTTTCATGATCAGACTCCGCTTCGGGGATTTCAGGGCCTGTTACAAAATGTGCGGCATATTAACAGAAAAAAAAGAGCGAGTCAACCCAAAAAACTCGCATGTCCGGATTGCGCATCTTCAGGTACATACGGCCGGTACAACATGTTTTCGGCCTGATTCCGATAACCTTTATACCCGAGGCGTAAAAAAAAAGAAGTGATAAAAGACACGCAGGCCTGCATATGGGCTTTTCGGCGTTTTTTTCCTTGACATGGGTTTGTCTTTTTCCTAAAATTCCTTTGCCCGTTAATGTTTTTTGCGTTTGACCAGGCGGCCTTCGCGGGCCTTCGCGGGTCTTTATTCCTTTGAGACCGTCTTTTCGCGGGAGAGCGCCCGGCGGCCAGCCGAAAAAATAGAAAAGGAGAAGAAGGAATGACGAAGAAGATAGGTCTTTTTGGCATGGTATTGGCCCTGTTGCTTTTCGTGTCAGGCTGCGGACAGCAGTTGAAGCAGGAAAACGAGCAGTTAAAGGGGCAGGTGGCTACGCTGACAGAGGAGGGGAACGGCTTGAAGGGCCAGGTCGCCTCGTTGCAGAAAGAGGCAGAGGACCTCAAAGCCCAGGTTGAGACCCTCTCCGCCGAGAGGGACGCCCTAAAGAAGGAGCTTGAGGCGAAGTCCAAGCCCGCCCCCAAGGCCAAGAAGAAAAAGAGATAAGGCGTTAAATAGTTCTTTTCAGGGCCCGCCGGGGGTATCCGGCGGGCCTTTTTTTTAAGCGCCGGGCTAAAGGGGAGGGGCGTCCCCTCCGATATTAATGAAATAGCCTCATATTCCGTCTTTTTCTCAATCGACGGCCCCTTGTGGCAAGGGTCTTTTTTTTATTGACACCAGGGGGAGGTTTTAATAGAATTCCCTTTTTAAAGGGTATATACTAATCTTCTAAGTTCCTTTTTTACGTTGTTTTTTTGCGTCCGGCATTGGCATTTTCAGGTCCCTCTCATAAGCTCTACTGAAGAGTCTTTTTATTAACCGTAGAACGAAAAACCGGCAACTGGCCGCAAACGGCGGCTTGCGCCTCTTTTCGTTCGCGGTTAAACCACTCTGTAACTAAGCGCCGTCAGCCGGGCTCCATTGGCATACCGGTCCGTACGGCCGCTTAAAGCCTATCGTCTTCGGGATACCAATGTTCCGTCAAGGCCTCAAATCAAAGATATTGAACCTGACCATAGGGTTGTCGCTTCTCGGCTTCGGCGTCCTTGTCTTTATAGTCATCAAGGAGGAGGAGAAGAGCCTCCTGCGGGAGAGGATGAAGGCGAGCGAGCTCATGGCCCAGCCCATCCTGCATACCATATACAAGGACATGCTCGACGAGAGGGCGGATATGCCCCGTTTCCTTATCGAGGGCTTGAAGACCATCAAGGGTGTCGAGAGGGTACAGCTCATAAGGGCTAACGGTGTCGAGGAGGCGTTCAAGGACTACAAGACCTTAAACGCCGTAAAGGTCGAGTTCGGCGAGATAAAGCCCGAGTGGGTCGTAGACCACCCGAACATACTCAATAACGTGGCGCTCGGTACGCAGAACCAGGATTTCAAGAAGGCCCTTCTGGACTTCAACAAGGGGGCGAAAGAGGCGGTCTCCTATATAGAGAAGGAAGGCGAGAGGTCCCTATTCACCTACCTCGTGCCGATAGTGGCAAAGCCGAAGTGTTCGTCCTGCCACTCCCAGGAGGAGGCCGCGCGCGGCGTCCTCATGATATCGACCTCATTAGACGAGATGTACGAACTGCTGAAGAGTTCGCGTAACAGGTGGATTATTTACGGGGTAATGACGGTAGCGGCTACGACCGTGCTCCTCGGCCTCCTCGTTACGGGTGTAGTCACCAAGCCCGTCGACAGGGCCGTCGGCATGCTGAAGGCCATAGCCGAGGGCAAGGGCGATTTGACGCAGAGGCTCGATATCTCGTCGAACGACGAGATGGGCATGCTCGGCAGGTGGTTTAACAAGTTCGTCGAAGGCATGCAGCACATGGTCAAGGAAATATTCGGGATCTCGCGAGAGGTCTCCGTCGCGTCTTCCGAGATCGAGGCCTCGTCAAGGGAGATAGTCGGGGCCGTCGCCAAACAGCTCCGCGCCGCCGAGGATACATCAGTTTCCATCAAGGAGATGGACGCATCGATTAAGACCGTAGCCGAGGAGGCCGAGGCCCTTAACCTCTCGGCGATGGAGGTCTCAACTTCCGCTCACGCGATGTCTTCATCCGTCGACGAGGTGCGGGTCAACATAGAGAAGCTCTTCTACTCGGCCTCGTCCACGACCTCTTCGATCAACGAGATGGCGATATCCATAAACCAGGTCGCCTCGCACGTCGACGAGCTCTTCAAACGCACCGAGGAGGTCGTCTCTTCCATCATCGAGATAGGCTCTCGCGTAAAGGACGTCGAAAACTACTCGAGGAGGCAGGCCGAGCTCGCAGAGAAGGTCCGCTCCGACGCCGAGGACATAGGCATGGCCGCGGTCGTAAAGACGCGCGAGGGCATAGAGAAGGTAAGCGAGGAGGTCGCCTCGACCGGCATAGTAATAAACAGGCTCGGCGAGCGCTCCAAGGAGATAGGAAAGATTTTAACCGTCATAAACGAGATAGCCGACAACACGCACCTCCTCGCCCTTAACGCGACCATACTCGCGGCCCAGGCCGGGGAGCACGGCAAGGGGTTCGCGGTCGTCGCGCGCCAGGTCAAGGACCTCGCCACCAAGACGACGTTATCCACCAAGGAGATAGCCGGGCTCATTAGCCAGGTCCAGGGCGAGGTATCCGTGGCGGTCGAATCGATGCAGAGGTCTTCCGAGAAGGTCGAGGACGGGGTGAGGTTATCGCGAGACGCGCAGGACGCGCTCAAGATGATACTGGATTCGGCCAGGGGGTCGTTCGAGATGGCGAAGATGATAGAGAGGACGACGATAGAGCAGACCAAGGGCGCGGTCCAGATAACGAACGCCGCGCAGATGATAAGCCACATGGTCGGCGACATAAAGAACGCGGCGAATGAGCAGTCCTCGGCGGCGCGCGAGATATTGAAGGACACCGTACAGATGAAGGAGTTCATGGAGCGGGTGAAGCACTCGACGATAGAGCAGTCGAGGGAGGGCAGGCACGTCTCGGAATCCATCTTCAAGGTGGCGGACAGGATAAAGAAGGTGGCGTCCGCGACTTCCGCGCAGATGGAGTTCTCGAGGAGGATAGTCGCTGCGGTCGAGACGGTCAAGCAGGCGGCCGAGGACAACGCGGCGCTCGCGTCCCGGCTCGATAAGACGGTAAAAGAGATGAACAGGCAGGCCGAGGCGCTCCGCTCCACCGTAGGGAGCTTCAAGGCGTAAAGAAGGGCGCTCTCTCCGCTGGAAAGGCGCAAGGTCTTTTTGAAGCAGCCCGTAACGGAAACAAGCGAAGCTGGCTGACCATTACATATTTTTCAGCACCATGACCAGGAGGTCATATGAGGACAAACGCCGTTGCCGCTGCGATTCTGTTGATGATGGTTTTTCTGTCTGTACCCGTCAATGGCGCCCTCGGCGCCGACTGGACAAAAGCCGTAGCGGCGGACGTGACGCTCTTCTATCCCGGCGTCGCCTCGTGGGAATTTCTCACGAGCGACGACCACAGGCTCGGCGGCAGGGAGATAAAGCAGGCGAGAAAGGACTGCAGGCACTGCCACCTGGGCAAGGGCGGCGAGCTGGATTTGAAGGCAGACGAGATCGCCGCGGGGTCTATTAAGATGAAGAGGTCGCATAACCCGTTCGAGCCGGAACCGCTACCCGGTAAAAAAGGGATCATGTCGGCTAAGGCGCAGGCCGCTTACGACGACGAGTTCCTTTACATAAAGGTCGAATGGGAATCCAAGGGCGCGGGCTGGTCAAAGGGCGCGAAAAAATCGGACAGGGTCTCCCTCCAGATAAACAAGGCAGAGCCGACCTTTAAAAAATACGGCTGTTTCATAACCTGCCACAACGACCTGAACACGATGCCCGAGTCCCCTTCTAAGAAAGAGGTCTCTGCCAACCCGTACTACGGCGGACAGCAGAGGGACGACGTCCGCCTCTACGCCTATTACGCGAGGTCGGCCTGGGACCAGAGGAGGCCGGAAGGGGAGCTCTCCAAAAAGTTAAAGGACGGCGGCAGGATAGACCTCGTCTCAATCGAGTTCGAAAACGGCGTAGCTACGGCGTTCGACGGCTGGATTTTTGACGACAGGCGCTGGGAGGATAAGGCCGGGGATGCCACGGGCGCTTATTCCAAAGGAAAGTACTCCGCTGAGTTCAAGCTTAAATTGAAGTCGAAAGACCAGTTTGACGCCGACCTCTTTGAGGGCGACGTCGTCTCCATTGGCATGGCAGTCCATGACGACGGCGCCTCTAAGAGAAAACACTACGTATCTTTCCCGTTCACAATCGGGCTCGGGGTCGCCGCGGACATAAAGGCCGAAAAGACAAAGTAAGGAGGCTGGATGAGAGCCTTTTTAAGACGCGCTTTCAAGAGGGCCGCCAACTGCGCTGTCCCCGTCGTATTCTGCACGATATTCTTATCCGTCCTTTTATCCCCGTCGCTCTCGGACGCCTATCCGTTTTTTTCGAGGCAGGTCGGGAGGGACTGCACCTTCTGCCACTCCGTATTCCCGAAGCTGAATGAGACGGGCAGGATGTTCCGCTCCGGCGGGTACAGGCTCTCAGCCGAGGCCGAGTGGAGGGAAGTAAAGGACCTGGCCTCCATCCCGGCCGCTATCGAAGTCGAGGTAGAGGCCGCGTACAACGACCTCAACACCAACGGCGCGAATGTTAAATCGTCCGACCTTAAGATTGAGGAGATAGAGCTCTTCGCCGGCGGCGCGTTCGGAAAGACCGGGAGGGTCTCGGTCAACTCAGCCATCACCTTTGAGGAGACCGAGTCAGGTGCCGATGTCAGCATAAGGAAGGCGTTCCTTCAGGTGAACGACCTTCTTGGGCCGACAGGCGAGGGGAGGCTTAACTTAAGGGCCGGCAAGTGGGACATAGGGTTGCCGTTTGTGAATACCATCGCCCCGATCTCGAACC
Organism: Deltaproteobacteria bacterium GWB2_55_19; assembly: GCA_001797465.1. GTDB lineage: Bacteria > Desulfobacterota > GWC2-55-46 > GWC2-55-46 > GWC2-55-46 > GWB2-55-19. The sequence goes on from MGPQ01000001.1 coordinate 31,223, forward strand.
GCTACCTCGCCGAAGCCGCGCTTGGCGTACTCTCTATCGAGAAAAAGGCGCTGGAGCTTAACGGGACGTTCACCTCTGAAGGCGAGACGTTGACTGTAACGCACCGCTGGGCCGTTGGGGCGTCACAGGAGGACGTTCTGAGCGACGACAAGCTAAAGGGCGCCTACGCCCTGTACTCCGTAACCTTTCAGGAGGATTACAGCCTGGGCGCGCTCGTGAGGACCGGCGAGGAGGCAACGACCGGTGTGGACGCCTCCTACACGCGGTACGGAGTGGCTGGGGAGGCGGAGTTAGGGCCGACGATACTTACCCTGGGATATTTCAGGGCGGACGCCGGAACTGAGGCCGGCGACTTTCTCGTTGAGGCCCTATGGCTGCCCCGCGCAAAGGTGAAGCTCGGGGTCCGCTACGAGTATCTGAAGGAAGACGGGAGTCAAGGGGTTTCGTCACAGACCCTGATGGCCCGATATAATATACTCAGTAACGCGTATATACAGGCGGAATGCAGGTTGCTCACTGACGAGGACCATGTGACTTCAACTAACGAGGACGAGACGAAGCTCCGGGCCTTTCTCGTCGCTGTATTCTAAAGGGCCTAAAACATGGGTGCTAAAGATGAAATAGAACTGCTGGACTCAAAGATCGCCCGGCTCAAGGTCGAGTACGAGCAGTACTTCATGCGGGTATTGAAGAGAGAGCCCGCGAAGCTCCGCGACGAGGTCGACAAGCTCGTCCTGTTTTACAGCAACAAAAACCTCACCAACACGTCCCTTAGGTTCAAGTACAACACCATCGTCGCCAAATACAACTCATACAAGCAGTATTGGACGAGGACGCTCCGCGCCATAGAAGAAGGCGAGTTCCACAGGAAGGCCGAGGGCGAGCTTGAGACCGGCGCGCGCTCCGCGCCCATTCCTCCCGAGGCCCGCAGGCCCGCTCCGAATGCCGCTCCCGGGGCCGGCGATGACGTAAGGGAGGTCTACGAAAAATACATCGAGGCAAGAAAGGCCTGCAACGAGCCGACCGAGGGCATAACGCTCGGCACGCTTGAGAAGACCCTGCAGGAGTACAAAAAGAAAGTGGCGGAGCAGTACAAGACCGAGGACGTGGAATTCAAGGTCGCCATAAAGGACGGCAAAGCAAAGCTCACGATCGCGCCGAAGAAGAAGGCGGGGTAGTTTAACACCTCCCCTTAACAAGGGGAGGAGGGGAGGGGTCGTATTACAAAGGTCTTCAATAGAATAAGCGAAAAAACAAAACGCAAGGCCTTGAGAAATGATATGCCCAAGCCCGAGGCATTGTTATGGGCGCGGCTCAAAAGCAAGGAGCTGGGCTATAAATTCAGGCGTCAATACAGTATAGGGTCTTTTATCGTCGATTTTTATTGCCCGGAGTTGAAGCTGGCTATCGAGGTGGACGGGGACTCGCATTTTACGGATGATGCCGAAGAGGCCGATAGAGTTCGGGAGAATGAAATAGAATCATACGGCATACTTTCTGCGCTTTACGAACAAAGATGTATTTGAAAACTTGGACGGGGTGCTTGAGAGGATATATGAGCGCCTGTCTGAGAGGGTGCTTGTTAATAAGTAGTAATCTATAAACAGGAATGACCTCCCCTAGCCCCTCCTTGGTAAGGAGGGGAGCTGTTTAACTCCTCCCCTTAACAAGGGGAGGTCGGGAGGGGTAGATGTTTAGGTATTACTGTACGGAGCGCTTGAAAGGATTGATGAGAGTCTACCTGAGAGTTAGCATTATTCTTAGAGATTAAAACGACCTCCCCCAGCCCCTCCTTGGTAAGGAGGGGAGCTGTTTAACTCCTCCCCTTATTAAGGGGAGGCTGGGAGGGATCATATTTTTGTCTCTTCGACATTCTATCGCTTCCTTGAGACCGGGATTTATACCTTGGGATTGGGGAAGCGAAGAGGTCAGGTTTAGCAAAACCGTAGGAAGGGTATAAAATCGTTTTGGTGGGCTCTGCCCACCAACAAAAAAGGCGGGCATCAAGCCCGCCTTTTTTGTTTAATCTCTTTAAAACCGTCCCTACCGCCCCTTCTCCTTAACCTTTATCCGCGCCTGCGCGAGTTCAAAGGATTCGACCGTCTTTGCGTAGTCGGCGTCTTCGGGGGATAATGTCTTCAAAGCGTCCTCGGCCTTGGCTACGATCGTCTTTGCCGTTTCCATGTCTATCTCATTCGCCGTCTCCGCATTTTCGACGAGTATGGTGGTCTTGTCCGGCAGGACCTCGGCGTAGCCGCGCCCGACCGCTATGGAGCCCGTCTCAGACCCCTTCTTGTAGGTTAGCTCCCCGGCCTTAAGGAGCGTCAGGTACTGCGTGTGGCCGGCAAGGACCCCGAACTCCCCTAACCAGCCCGGGGCAGTGATCTCGTCGACTTCTTTGGAGAGGAGCCTTCTGTAAGGTGTTACTATTTCTAAAAGGAATGTGTCGGCCATTTATCTCTCTTCCTTCTTTATTTAAAGCGACGCCTTGATCTTTTCGGCCTTTTCGAGCGCCTCTTCAATGGTGCCGACCATGTAGAAGGCCTGCTCCGGGATGTCGTCGTAATCGCCGCGTGCTATACCCATGAAGCCCTTTATGGTGTCCTTTATGGAGACGTACTTTCCGGGGGCTCCGGTGAACTGCTCGGCGACGAAGAACGGCTGGGAGAGGAACCTCTGAATTTTTCTGGCGCGGACGACAACGAGTTTGTCATCTTCCGAGAGCTCGTCCATGCCGAGGATGGCGATGATGTCCTGGAGGTCCTTGTACTTCTGGAGTATCTGCTGGACCTGTCTGGCGCAACCGTAGTGCTCGTCGCCAACGATCTGAGGGTCGAGGATTCGCGATGTGGAGTCCAGCGGGTCGACCGCCGGGTATATGCCGAGCTCGGCTATCTGCCTGGAAAGAACTGTCGTAGCGTCAAGGTGCGCGAACGTCGTCGCCGGGGCCGGGTCGGTAAGGTCGTCCGCCGGGACGTATATGGCCTGGACCGACGTGATAGAGCCCTTTGTAGTCGAAGTGATCCTCTCCTGGAGCTCTCCCACGTCCGTTGAAAGCGTCGGCTGGTAACCGACCGCCGAGGGTATGCGGCCGAGGAGCGCGGAGACCTCGGAGTTCGCCTGCACGAACCTGAATATGTTGTCTATGAAGAGGAGGACGTCCTGGTTCTCCTCGTCCCTGAAGTACTCCGCCATGGTAAGCGCGGTCAGAGCGACGCGGGCTCTGGCCCCCGGGGGCTCGTTCATCTGGCCGTATACGAGAGCGGCCTTGTTGATGACGCCGCTCTCCTTCATTTCCATCCAGAGGTCGTTACCTTCCCTCGTCCTCTCGCCGACGCCGCCGAAGACCGAGAAGCCGCCGTGCTGCATGGCGACGTTGTTGATGAGCTCCATGATGAGAACGGTCTTTCCGACGCCCGCGCCGCCGAAGAGGCCGATCTTTCCGCCCTTGAGGTAGGGGGTGAGCAAATCGACGACCTTGATGCCGGTCTCGAATACTTCCATCTTGGTGGACTGCTCTCCGAACGTCGGGGCAGGGCGGTGTATGGCGTATTTCTTCTCGGTCTTGACGGGGCCGAGCTCGTCGACCGGCTCTCCGATGACGTTTATGATCCTCCCGAGGACCGCCTTTCCTACCGGGACCGTTATGCCGTCACCGGTGTCCCACGCCTCAGTGCCCCTGACGAGGCCTTCGGATGTGTCCATGGCTATGCACCTTACGGTGTTCTCCCCCAGGTGCTGGGCGACCTCTGTGACGAGGTTCCAGGGCTCGGAGCTGATAGAGGGGTTAGTCACCTTCACGGCGTTGTATATGGCCGGAAGCTTCCCAGGTTGGAACTCGATATCGAGCACGGGTCCGATGACCTGCGTGATCTTTCCGATATTCTTGGTAGACATTTTTTAAAAATCCTCCTTGTGGGACGGTTGTCTGTTTGTCTTCGTATAATATTTATGGCAAGGCGCCTCAGATGCCGCGCTCGCAATGACTGAATGAAACCAACGTCCCTTAACCCCGGCCTCTTGTCCGTCAGCCCTTCAGGGCCTCGGCGCCGCCGATGATCTCCATGAGCTCCTTGGTGATAGCCGCCTGGCGGATCCTGTTGTACTTGAGGGTAAGCCCGCTTATCATCTGAGAGGCGTTCTTGGAGGCGGAATCCATCGAGGTCATGCGCGCGCCGTGCTCGGACGCCGATGATTCCAGCAAAGCCCTGAAGGCCTGTACCTCGACGTACTTGGGCAAAAGGCTTGAGAGCACCTCGTCCCCTGATGGCTCGAAGAGGAACTCGACCTGTATTTCGTCCTGCTTTTCTTCGTGTTTCCCTTCTTCCGCCTTTGGCGTGGAGATGGGAAGGAGCTTCTGCGCCACAGGCGTCTGCGTAAGCGCCGACTGGAACTTGCTGTATATTATGTATACCTCGTCGAGCTCTCCCTTTAAAAACGCGTCGGTCAAGGTGCGAGCCATCTCGGCGGCCTGCGAGTAGCTGGGCCTGCCGCTGCCGAAGGCGCGCGAGGACGCGATGTTTATCTGCCTCCTCTTGAAGTGCTCCATCGAGCGTTTTCCGATGAGGTAGAGTGAGACGTCGGAGTCGTTGCGTTCTTTCAAAAACCGCTCTATCGTGCGGAGCAACACTGTGTTGAAGCTACCGCAAAGGCCCCTGTCCGAGGTGATGAGGACAACGCCTGTCTTCGCGCCGCCCGTTCCGGCAAGCAGAGGGTGGCTCTCAGGCGAGGTCTTTGCGGCGAGCGACGATATGAGCCCCAGGAGTTTTTCGGCGTAGGGCCGGGCCGCGACTATCTCGTCCTGCGCCTTTTTGAGCTTCGCCGCCGAGACCATCTTCATGGCCTTGGTTATCTGCTGTGTGTTCTTGACGCTCTTTATGCGCCGTTTGATATCCTTAAGACTCGCCATCGGTCGTCCTCTTCGTCGGGGATTATTGCCTTACTTCTTCTCTTCGGCTATGAATAAGGCCTTGAACTCTTCGAGCGTCTTGTTTATCTTGGCCTTCAGGTCGTTGTCCAGGTTCTTCTTGTCACGGAGCTCCCCAAGGACCGCGGCGTGGCGGGACTCGAAGAAGGCGAGCATCTCGTCTTCGTACCTTCTGAGCGACGCAACCGGGTAAGCGTCGATAAAGCCGTTAGTCGCGGCATATATTACGAGGACCTGTTTTTCGACCGGCAGAGGCTTGTACTGCCCCTGCTTGAGTATCTCGACGAGCCTCGTGCCCCTTGCGAGCTGTTTCTGCGTCGCCGGGTCGAGGTCGCTTCCGAACTGCGCGAAGGCGGCGAGTTCCCTGAACTGCGCGAGTTCGAGCCTGAGCGTTCCGGCGATCTGCTTCATCGCCTTTATCTGGGCGCTTCCGCCGACTCGGGAGACGGAGAGGCCGACGTTGATGGCAGGACGGATGCCTGAGTAGAAAAGGTCTGTCTCAAGGAATATCTGGCCGTCGGTGATGGATATGACGTTCGTCGGCACGTACGCGGAGACGTCGCCGGCCTGGGTCTCGATGATCGGCAACGCCGTAAGAGACCCGCCGCCGAGCTCGTCAGAGAGCTTCGCGGCCCTCTCAAGGAGCCTTGAGTGGAGATAGAATACGTCTCCGGGGTACGCCTCGCGGCCTGGAGGCCTTCTAAGGAGGAGCGAGAGCTGTCTGTACGCGACCGCGTGCTTGGAAAGGTCGTCGTATATGATGAGGGCGTGCTTGCCGTTGTCCCTGAAGTACTCCCCTATGGCGCACCCTGAATAAGGGGCGAGGAACTGCAGAGGGGCAGGGGAGCTTGCTGTCGCCGCGACGACTGTGGTGTAGTCCATCGCGCCGAACTGGCGGAGTTTTTCGACGATCTGGGCGACGGTAGACTGCTTCTGTCCGATGGCGACGTAGATGCAGTAGACGTTAAGCCCCTTCTGGTTGATGATGGTGTCTATGGCGACGGCGGTCTTTCCGGTCTGACGGTCGCCGATGATGAGCTCTCTTTGCCCCCTGCCGATGGGGATCATGCCGTCTATGGCCTTGATGCCGGTCTGGAGGGGCTCCTTGACAGACTTTCTGGCTACGATGCCTGGGGCCTTTACATCGACCCTTTTCGACTCCTTCGATTCGATAGGGCCCTTGTCGTCGATCGGCTGACCCAAGGCGTTCACGACCCTGCCTATGAGCGCTTCGCCGACCGGGACCTCGACGATCTTGCCGGTCCTCTTTACGATGTCGCCTTCTTTTATAGTATAGTCCGCGCCGAGTACCGCCGCGCCGACGTTGTCCTCTTCGAGGTTCAGGATCATCCCGTAAATGGAGCCCGGGAACTCGATCAATTCTCCGGACATCGCCTTCTCCAGGCCGTAAATCCTGGCTATGCCGTCGCCTATCGAGATGACGGTGCCGGTCTCCTGTATGTCTATGCCCTTCTCAAACCCTTTTATCTGGGTCTTAATGAGCTGGCTTATCTCCTCTACCTTTATCATCTTAAACCACCCCTTCCAGTATTTTTTCCTTCATGAGTTCGAGCTGGGTTTTCAAGCTGCCGTCGAGGACGGTGTTCTCCATCCTGACGATGAGGCCGCCGAGCAATGCCTTGTTCTCCCTGAAGGAGATGAGGACCTCTTTCCCGGCTGCCGCGCCTATCCTCTTCCTTATCTCGTCGAGGAGCATCGCGTCCGGCTCAGTCGGGGCCTCGACCACGGCGCGTATGCGCCCGGAGAGCTCGTCTTCGAGCTTCAAATACGCTTCCGCTATCGCCTCAATGAGCCTTATCTTCCTCATCTCCACGAGTATGGCGAGGAACCTGCCTACGTAATCGTCGAGCTTGAGGCTTGCCGCTACCGACGCTGTGAGCGCGCGCCTCTCCTCTATCTTGTACATGGGGTTTAGGAGGACCTTGTAAAGATCCTCGTTGCCCTTGAAGACCGCTACTACGGATCTTAGCTCCTTTCCGTAGGCGTCGACCTTCCCTTCTTCCTTCGCGACCCCTATGAGGGCCTTTGCGAATCTCCTCGCGGACGAACTCTTCATTAGTTGAGCCTCAGGTTCTGAAGGTTTCCTTTTACAAGCCTCTCCTGGTCAGCGGGAGAGAGCTCCCTTTTGAGTATCTCTTCGGCCATGCCCACCGCGAGTTTGGCTACCTCTTCCCTTATCTCGAGCTTAGCCTTTTTGACTTCCTGCTCGGCGGCAACTCTAGCCTGCTCCTTTATCCTTATCGAAGCCGCCTCGGCCTCGGCGATTATCCTCTTCTTTTCGGCCTCGCCTTCATAGGCGAACTCGGCCTGGATCTCGGAGAGCCTTTTTTCCAGCATGGAGAGCTTTGACTTGTATTCCTCGGCCTTTTTATCCGCCGCTTCTTTTGCGGAGCGCGCGTCTTCTATCGCCTGCTTAATGCCTTGGCTCCTTTTTTCGAGGAGGCCGCTTATGAGCTTCTTCCATATAATGATGATCCCGACTACGAGGATCGCGAAGTTGACGGTCTTCCAGAGAAACTCCATATTGAAGATAGAAGCGGCGTGCTCCCCGCCATGTCCGCCTTCGGTCGAGGCGAGCGCGGTCGTCGCCATGAGCGGGAGGAGCATGATAAGGAAAGCGGCGAGCTTTCTCTCAAGTATCTTCTCCGCGATGGACCTTGATATGGATGAGGTCTCTTCCTTAAGGGTTGAGAGCGCGGAGGCCTTGCTCTTCGCTATCTCGCCCTGCATCCTGCCGAGTTCCCTGCCGGCGGCCTCGCGCGCGGCGTCTATCGTCTCTTTTTCCTTTTCGAGCGCCTCGGCCTTGAGCTTGTTCCTTGCCTCGGTCCCTTTTATCGCCGCCTCCTTGAGCTTCTTTTCGTAGGAGGCGAGCCCGTCCTCGACGGACTTTTCGGCTTCCGTCGCGGCCTTAAGCGTCCCTTCGATCCGCTCCTCCCTGTCCTTCAAGACCTGAAGGAGGGGTTTGTAGAGGAGGCGGTTCAGGATGAATAAAAGGGCGACGAAGCCTATCATCTGGAAGAGCAGGGTTTGGTTTATTTCAAGCATTTTCCACCGGGATATATTTATTTAAAAGCGGCTTATTTTAAACCCCTTGTCGGCGCCGAATTTAAGGCCGGCCAAGGGGTGCGTGCCCTTAGGTCATGCGTCGTTCTCTTTTAGGGGGTCTTTTTGGGGGTTACAATATCCTGAAACAGAGTATTGCTATCATATGCAAAGCGATATTGTCAAGCTATTTTGTGATTTTAGCGGGTCTGTAAAGGGCTGTCCCCAGAAGGCGGTCCGGTTGTCGCCAATAAAGCCTCGTTAACGGATTCAACCCCGGTAACAGGACTTAAAACCTACTCCTCCACCGTCACCTTCCCGTACATGACCTTGTGTATGAAGCAGATGTAGTAGTATTCTCCCGGTTTGTAAAACTTGTGTTCCCAGCTCTGCCCGTCCCCTATTTCAGGGGAGAACATCCCGCCCTCTCCGATGACTTGAACGGATGCGACGAGATGCGCGGTCTTGTCGTGATTGACCCACCTGACAACGCCGCCATTCTTGATGATGATGTTGTCGGGCAGGAAGACGTTTTTGACCGCTTCAGAAGACATGCCCTGTATCAGATAGACGCCCTGGACCGCTGATGGACGGACGGGGGGCGAAAGGCGGGAATCGAATATTCTCCTTTTAACCTCCTTAAGGAGGTTGGCGTTTTTTGCAACGTTCTTGTATTCGTTGGCCATGTACTCGACCACGTAAAACCCGGCTTCTCTTTCCTTCGCGTCTTTTTCAGAAAGGACTGCTTCAAGGAGCATGGCTATCTCAGCCGGAATAATGTCTTCATTATTCTCAACTATCGCGGTCATCGCCTTGGAGTCTTTGGAATAGAGCGCCTTTTTGAACATCGCGGCGATCTCGGATTCAGAGCGGCACGGTGTTACCGAGGAAAAAATAACGAAAAGGGCTGAAAAGACGATTGCGCTCATTCTCATGGATCGCTTCTCCTTTTTTGCAGGAGTGTCAGGCTTCTTACTCTTCGAATAAACATGGGTCTTCATATGGACAATATGTAGTAAAAAAGGCCGGGCCTTGACCTTACGGTCAAGGCCCGGCACTCCGGTCTTTATCTGAGCCCTTAATTAAGGCGCCGGAGCGGCGCTCTCCCCTTTTTTCATCTGCATCATCTGCTCGTGCTGTTTCATGAGGCCGTCGAGCTTCTTTATCATCTCGTCGAGTTTTTTTACCTGGGTATCGGTTGGCTTGTGCGAGAGATCGCGCACGATGGCCATCGTCTCCTTGATCATACCCATCGACTCCTGCATCATGTTGTGGCCGGCCATCATCATGGATTTGTCGCGCATCATCATGCCGCCGCCTCCCATCATCCCTCCGCCCATTTGGCCGGAATCCGTTGTGGGGTTCGTGTCAGCGGCATAAGCCGGCATTGAGGCGAGCGCGACGCCCAGAAGACCGGCTACAAAGAAGTTTTTGATATTCATTGCCATACCTCCCTGACTGGTTTTGGTATAACTATATCAGAGTTTGCGGATTTTGCAGGCGGCGCGGAAAGGCGGGAAGAAGGCCGGGGCCTTCGGCAAAGGCGTGTTGTCCATGAGGCGCGCGTTATTGATCCAACCTTTTGTTTTATAAGGTTTTTTCAGAAGCTGGTTATTGTCTCCCCGCCCTGTTCTTCCTCTTTATCTCCAACCCCTTCCAGAAGGCGAATATGACAGGGAGGACGAGGAGCTCAAGCAAGGCCGAGGTGAACATCCCGCCTATCATTGGCGCGGCGATCCTCTTCATGACGTCAGCACCGGCCCCTGTCGACCACATTATCGGAAGGAGCCCCGCTATTATGGCCACAACGGTCATGAGTTTCGGGCGGACCCTCAAGACGGTCCCCTCCCTTATCGACTCGTAGAGGTCCTCTTTTGTATTCATCCGGTTCTCCGTCACTCGCTTGTCGTAAGAGTGCAGGAGGTATATGAGCATGACTATCCCGGTCTCCGCGTCGAGGCCCGCGAGCGCGAGGAACCCTACCGCCACGCCTATGGAGAGGTTATACCCGAGGATGTAGAGTATCCATGACGCGCCTATTACTGAAAAGGGGATTGCGAGGAATATGATGAGACACTCGGTTATGGACTTGAAGTTGAGATAGAGGAGGAGAAAGATAATGCCGAGCGTAAGCGGTATTATCAACTTGAGTTTGGAGTACGCCCGCTCCATGTACTCGTACTGGCCGCTCCACGCCGCGTAGTAGCCGGGAGGAAACTCTACGGATGAGGCGACAGCGGCCTTCGCGTCTTTCACGTAGCTTCCGATGTCTCTCCCGCGGACGTCTACGAATATCCATGTGGTAAGGAGGGCGTTCTCGGTCCTTATGGTCGGCGGCCCCATCTTTATTTCGATGTCGGCGACCTGCGAGAGCGGCACATGGCCCCCGCCCATCATCGTTGGGATAAGGACCCTGCCGAGCTTGTTTATGTCGTCGCGTAGCTCGCGCTTGTATCTTACGTTCACCGGGTAGCGTTCTAACCCTTCTATCGTCATCGTCACGTTCTCGCCGCCGATGGCCGACATTATGACGCCTTGCACGTCCTCGGCCTTAAGCCCGAACCTCGCCGCCTCATCGCGCTTTATCTTTATATCGATATAGTAGCCGCCTATTATCCTCTCGGCGTAGGCAGAGGAGGTGCCGGGGACCTTCTTTATGGCGGCCTCGACCTCGAGCGCGACGCGCTCAAGCTCCTTTAAGTCCTTGCCGAATACCTTTACGCCCACAGGCGTCCTTATGCCGGTCGATAACATGTCGGTGCGCGCCTTTATAGGCATCGTCCAAGCGTTCGTGACGCCGGGCATCTTAAGCGCCTCGTCCATCTCTTCTACGAGCTTTTCAGTCGTCATGCCCGGCCGCCACTGGTCCTCGGGCTTGAGGTTAATGATCGTCTCGAACATCTCGAAGGGCGCGGGGTCTGTTGCGGTAAGGGCCCTCCCCGCCTTGCCGAAGACGGAGTCCACCTCGGGGAAGTCCTTTATTATCCTGTCCTGGGTCTGGAGTATCTCCGCGGCCTTGGTGACGGAGACGCCTGGCAGAGTGACAGGCATGTACATGAGCGTCCCTTCGTTCAGCGGCGGCATGAACTCGCTGCCGATCTTCGAGAGCGGGTACGCGGTCGCCGCGAGCGCGAGGAGGGCGAGCACGACGGTCGTCTTTTTGTACCTCAAGACCCACTTTATCATCGGAGCGTATACCCAGATAAGGAAGCGGGTGATGGGGTTCCTCGCCTCAGGGAGTATTTTCCCCCTTATGAAGTAGCCCATGAGGACCGGGACGAGCGTTACGGAGAGGAGCGCCGCCGAGGCCATTGCGAAGGTCTTGGTAAAGGCGAGCGGCTTGAATAGCCGCCCTTCCTGCGCCTCAAGCGTGAATATCGGCATAAAGGATACGGTGATGATGAGGAGCGAGAAGAAGAGCGCGGGGCCTACCTCTTTGGCCGCCTCGGTTATCGCCTCCCATCTGTCAAAGGGCCGCCCCTCGTGCTTCTCAAGGTGCTTGTGCGCGTTCTCTATCATTATAATCGCGCCGTCTATCATCGCGCCTATGGCTATGGCTATGCCGCCGAGCGACATGATGTTCGCGTTTATGCCGATCGCGCGCATGACGCCGAACGAGATGAGGATGGCCACAGGGAGCATGAGTATGGCTACGAGCGCGCTCCTGAAGTGCAGGAGGAAGACTATGCAGACGATGGATACGACTATCGATTCCTCGATGAGCTTTTCCTTGAGGGTATCTATGGCCCTGTATATGAGGTCGCTCCTGTCGTAGACGGAGCGTATCTTTACTCCGGCCGGGAGCCCGGCCTCAATCTCCTTGATCTTCGCTTTAACGCCCTTTATGACGTCGAGCGCGTTCTCGCCGAAGCGCATGACGACGACGCCTCCGGCGACCTCTCCTTCGCCGTCCCTCTCCGCAATGCCGCGCCTCTCGTCAGGCCCGAGCTCGACGCGCGCGATGTCGCGTATCTTGATGGGCGTGCCGGTCCTGTCGACCTTTAGGACGACATCCTCTATGTCAGGGAGCGACTTTATGTAGCCGAGGCCCCGGACCATGTACTCTCTCTCGGAGAGCTCGATTACGCGCCCTCCGACATCCCTATTGGACATCTCGAGGGATTTCACCACCTCTCCTATGGAGATGCCGTAGGTGAGGAGGAGGTTGGGGTCGATGTTTACCTGGTATTGCTTGACGAACCCGCCGATGGAGGCGACTTCAGAGACCCCGGGGACGGTCGTCAACTGGTATCTGACGTACCAGTCCTGTATGGAGCGTAGCTCCGCGAGGCTCATACCCGCGCCCTCTACCGTATACTCGTATACCCAGCCGACGCCCGTTGCGTCGGGGCCCAATGACGGCGCAACCCCGCGCGGGAGCTTCCCGGAGGCGAAGTTCAGGTACTCAAGGACCCTGGAGCGCGCCCAGTACATGTCGGTCCCGTCCTCGAATATGATGTAGACGAAAGAGACGCCGAAGAAGGAGTATCCCCTTACGACCTTTGCCCTCGGGACCGCGAGCATGGCCGTTGTGAGCGGGTACGTTATCTGGTCTTCTACGACCTGGGGGGCCTGCCCGGGGTATTCGGTGTAGACTATGACCTGGACGTCCGAGAGGTCGGGGATGGCGTCGATGGAGGTATTGTAGAGGGAGTATATCCCCCATACGACGGCGAAAAGGGTGAGGAGTATTACGATGAACTTGTTCTTTACGGAGGTCTCGATTACGCGCTTGAGCATACCTGGTCAGTGCCCCTCGTGGGAGGTCCTCGGGACCTTAGGGCCCCCGGGGGATTCTTTCACTATGCCTTCGCCCGCGCCCGGCGCCTGGGAGGGGGTTTCTGCGTCCTTTACCTCCCCTTTCAAGGCAGAGCCGTGCTGGTGGCCTGCCAAAGAGCCGATCGCGGCCTTGAGGTTCGATTCCGAGTCTATGAGGAAGTTGGCTGATGTCACTACCCACTCGCCTTTTTCAAGCCCGCGTTTTACTTCAAAGTAGCCCTCTCCCTTCGCGCCTGTTTCGATTGCGCGGGGCTCAAACGTCCCGTCCCGCCTGTCCACGATTACGACCTTCCTCGTGCCTGAGTCTATCACGGCGGAGTCGGGGACTGAGAGCGCGCCTTTCGCTACCAGCGCCGCTATCTCGACGTTCAAGTACATGCCGAGTTTGAGCTTATGGTCCATGTTAGGGAGCGCGAACCTGACCTTCGCGGTCCTGACCTCGGTCCCTTCCTCCTGCGTGTACCGAATCGACCCCAGGTGGCTGTATATGTGCTCGATTCGTCCGGTATACGCCTCATTCGGAGAGTAGGAGGGCGAGAGGAGGGCCTTCTGGCCTACCTTTATATACGGTATTTCGTACTCGTATATCTCACCGTATATCCAGACCTTCGAGTGGTCGATGATTTTAAAGAGCGGCTCGCCGGACTCGATCTTCTGCCCCTCGACGACCATCTTCTCCGTAACCGACCCATTTGACGGCGCCCTTATGGCGAGCGTCCGGCTGATCTTTCCGGTCTCTGAAAGCTTTTTTATCTGGTCGTCGGAGATATCCCAGTATTTGAGCCTTTGGCGGGCGGCCTTAAGGAGAGAGGCCGCGCCGGTCTTGACCTCGTCATATGGGCTCATCTTTACGTCCTCTAAGGACTTTAGCGCCAGCAGGTACTCCTCCTGGGCCGAGACGAGGTCTGGGCTGTAGAGCTCGAGGAGTTTTTCTCCGGGGCTCACCATCTCGTCGGTCTGGCTTACATAGAGTTTTTCCACCCACCCCGAGACCTTCGCGTTTATGATGAATACCTTGTCCTCGACAGGCTCGACCCTGCCAACGGTCCTTATGACCCGTTTAAGCTCACGGGTCACTGCTTCTTCGGACTTAACGCCCGTCTTCTGAATCCTCTCCGGGGTTATCCGCACCACCCCTGGGGCCTCTTCCGCCTCTTTTATTTCATCTGCGTAGACCGGGACATAGTCCATGCCCATCGGGTCCTTCATCGGTGTAGGGGAAGTCACTTCCGGGTTCATGGGGTTCCGGTAGTAGATGATTCTGCGCTCGGCCTTCGCCAGAACGGGGACCGCTTCCTTTTGGTCCTTTACGCCCGAGTATATATAGACCGTTGCGCCGCCGAGTACGGCTCCTATCAGAAGCACTATGACGCTTAAGAATTTGTTGTTCATCTCCCCTCCGGCGTTTTCCGCCCGGCCATCAGGTCCTCGCCTGAGGCCCTTTCAAGGAGCGAGACCCGTTTGTTGTATTCGAGGAGCGACCGATAATATTCTATCCGCGTCCTTTTAAGGTCCCGTTCGGTATCAAGGAGCGAGAGGAAGTCGATTCTGCCGGACTGGTAGTTCTTTAGGGCGGACTCGAACGCGAGTTCCACCTGGGGCACGAGGCTCGTCTCAAAGAGCGTCCTCATCCTGTCTGCGGCCTCGACCATGAGCGCCGCCTCCTTCACCTCAAAGGCCTTCATGTTCTTCATGGATTGAGCGCGGGCGCGGAGCGCACTCGCGTTCGCCGACGCCTCCTCATGCCGCGCGTCGTACTTTGACCGCCATATCGGCAGGTTCACCTGGAACATCAGGTCGTAACTATCGAACGAGCCGTCCCTCTGTATGGGAGCGACCCCGACCATGATGTCGGGCCAGTAGTCTTTTCTCGCGAGGTCGACGCCAAGCTCACCCGCCTCTGCCTCGTACTCGACCATCCTGACCTCGGGGTTCGCCTCCATCGCCTTTCGTATAAGGCCGTCAATCGAGAATTCGACCCTGCCCTTGGGGAGTGACGAGGGCTCGGCGACTCCCTCCGACTGGTCCAGCCCTATGAGGGATTTAAGGCGGGAGACGGCTATCGCCTTCTCGGCCTCCATTGTTATGAGGTCGTTGGACAGCATGGTTGTTTCCACGTTCACCTTTATCACGTCCTGTTGCGAGACCTGCCCGGTTGCGTACCTCGTCCCGGCGACCTTCGCCATATAGGAGAGGAGTTCCTTTATCTCCGCCGTACGCTGGATCGATTCCTTCAGGTACGCGATCTCGTAGTACGCCTCCTTTACGCCTGTCTCTATGTCGAGCGCCTTTGCCTTTAGCTCTGAAGCGGCTGAGAGCGCATCTTTCTCGGCCATCCGCCTCATCAAAGACCTCTTTCCGGGGAACGGGAACATCTGGCTTATGGTGTACCTCGTGAGCATCGCGTCAGACGTGGATACGGCCAAAGGGTCGCTGGTTGCGAGGTCCTCGAGCTCGACCTTAAGCGTCGGGTCGTCGAGCGCGCCTTCGGCGCGGGCGCGGTGCGCGGCGGCCCGCGCCCTCTCGGAGAGGGCCTTCAATTCCGGGTTCCTCTCCCTGGCCGTGGCCAGGAGTTCCCGGAGCGGGTCCCCGGCCGTCGCCCTCGCCGGTATGAGGAGCGCGATGGCAACGAGTATGAACGGCGCGAGGATCATCAGAAAAGACCCTCGCCGGTTATCTCTTCTCATACCTGAATGAGAACCCCCTTTTTACTCTGTCCACGTCAACGGTGATGTCGAAAATATAGCCGCCTTTTTTCGATAAGTCCAGAGAGTTCATATACGAGAAGACGCCCTCCATTTCCATTCCGATGAGGTCCTTCTCCAGGGTCTTTCCGTCCGGGGTCCTGATAGCGGCCCGGACCTTCGCGCCCTTTATCGGCTGAAAGGCCCGGGAATAGTCTTTAAGGAAAAGGTCTACCATCGACTTTTCAGGCGTGACCCTGAGCGTCGCCTCGGTCTCGGCAGACCTTTCCCTCATTTCATCGGCTGAGACGGGCAGGGCAAGGAAGATGAGCGCCATGAGCGCCATTATCGTCTTTTGTATCATTCGTCGCTCCTTCTACTGATGGTAGAATATGAAGTCAAAAAAAATGCTCAGTGTGCGTGGCCCTGTTTGGCGTGTTTATCGCAGTGTTCCCGGCACTTGGAGACTTTATCTACATGTATCGAGCACTGCTTCAGGGAACATTCGTGGTCTATCGTATTCGCGCCTACGGAATAGGCGAGAGAGAAGGCGAGGAAGAGAGCGACAGCGACGCTTGAGACGATCGCCCTAAATGCAGGGCGGCTCCTCGACGGCTCTTTTCCATCGATGAGGCGCTTTATTCTCGCCGACACCTGGTTGTTCCCGGTTATCGAGGCCGGCGCAAAGGCGGCGCAATTGCCTTTAGCGACCTTTACGAGCGCGGAGGCGAGTGCGAGCCGCTCTCCTGCTTTTTTCGCCGCCGCGTCGTCGGATGCGTGCTCTATCTTTATTTTCAGTTTGGCGACCAGATACTTGACTATCGGCGCATAGAAGAACATGTCATTGAAGAAGGAGAGGAGAACGAACTTGAGCGGGTCTTTCTCCCTCTTGTGGTGGAGCTCGTGGAGGAATACGGCCTTGAGTTCGTCCCTGTCGAGCCCTTTAAGGAGCCCTCGCGTGAGAAAGATGCGCGGCCTGAATATCCCGTGAGTGAAGGCGGTCTCCGAGAGGTCGTCGATTATGACGACCGAGCCTTTCCTGCCTCTCACCGGGAGCCGTGAGACGGCGGAGTAAGACTTGATGATATGGAAAGCGGACTTGGCTGACGAGTAGACGAGGCCAAAGGCGAGGAGCGCGGCCCCGAGCCATAATGACGTGATTTTTATTAACTCGTAGTATTCCAGACAGCGCGTGAAGAGAGACTGGCAGAGCTCGGTAAAGGCCGAAGTCATACCGATGAGGCCGGGGAGGCCATAGAGCGCCCAGAGGGACGCGAGGGCCCCGAACGAGAGTGCGAGCATTATGGATGCGAATGAGCTCAAGCTACCTGTCCTTTGCGAGTTCCTTTTTCTTGTGCTCTATCAAGGCCGAGAGCTTGTCGAGCTCAAGGGGGTCGGTCTCGGCGAGGGCGTCGACGAACGAGGCGCAGGCACCGGCCCTCGATATCTCGAAGATGTCCCTGAGGACGCCGTTCGAGACCTCTCTGGCGAACTCCTCCTTGCTGAAGGCGGGCCTGAAGACGAATACGCTCTCGCCCTTTAGCTTCTTTATATAACCCTTTTTGGCGAGCCTTTCAAGGACCGTAAGGACCGTGGTTATGGCTATATCCCTCACAGTCTTTATATCGGCGTGTACAGTCTTGCCTGTAGCCTCGTCCCTCTTCCAGAGGACGTCGAGTATCTCCTGCTCGAGCGAACCCAGGACTTTGCTCGAACCCTCCCTTGATCTGACGCTTCCAGCCATGATATTAAATCCTCCACTTGAATTATATTCGACAAGCCGTAGAATGTCAAGGACTGATATACCGATAGCGCTTGCGGAATCCTCTTGACTACTGTAATATCAACGACATTAAAATTCGGTTAAAAGGGCTCGATATGGGGCTGTTTATTACATTCGAGGGTGTCGAAGGGTGCGGTAAATCTACCCAGATAACGCTCCTCCGTGATTATATCGCAAAAAAAGGTTTAGAGGTACTCACCATCCGTGAGCCGGGCGGGACCCCCACCGGAGAAGCGGTGAGGAGGATTCTGCTCGACGCGAATAGCGAGATAGGGCCGATGGCTGAGCTCCTCCTCTATGAGGCGTGCAGGGCCGAGCTCGTGGAAAAAGTCATAAGGCCTGCGCTCAAGGCCGGGAAGGTCGTTATCTCGGACCGTTTTATGGACTCGACCGTCGCGTACCAGGGATACGGCAGGGGGCTCGACATAGAGGCGATAAAGCGTCTTAACAGGCTCTCCGTCGGAGAAACCGTGCCGGACCTGACCATACTCCTCGACTGCGACCCGGAGGCGGGCTTGCGCCGCGCCCTTGCAAGGATAGAGAACGGAAAGGGCCCTAAGGAGGACCGCTTCGAGAGGGAGGAGATAGTCTTTCACACGCGGGTAAGGGAAGGTTTTTTAAGCATCGCTAAAGAGGAGAAGCGGGTCCGTTTGGTTGACGCCTCGCCGCCCCGAGAAATAGCCTCGATACACGGGGAAATCTGTGATATCATGATAAAAATGGGGTTTTGAGTCATGACTACCCGGTGTTCCTTCGCTATCCGAACGGGGTGTCGGCTGATCCGGGGTTTATCCATTTAACCATCCTACCATTGGCGGGATGGGATTGACACAAGGGGAGGGTTTAAACGGTTTTCACCTCTAACCCCTCCATTAATATCTCAGGTTAAAAACCTTCGATGCCCTTTAAAGATATACTCGGCCATGAAAGAGAAATAAGGGTCTTAAGGGAAGCGCTGAATACCGGGCGTCTCGCCCACTCGTATCTCTTTGCCGGCCCTGAGGGGATCGGCAAAAGAAAGACCGCCTTCGAGCTCGCCAGGGCCCTTAACTGCGCATCCGCCACTGACGACGCCTGCGGCGAGTGCGCCTCATGCTTGCGGGCGGCGTCAGGCACTCACACGAACATCGTCGAGGTCGCGCCTACCGTAAAGGATAGGGACGAGCTCGTACCCGACCCTTCGGGGCTTATAAGGATAGAGCAGATAAGGGATATCCTCTCGCTCCTTAAGTATAAGGCCGATGGCGGGAGGAAGGCCGTCATAGTCGACGGCGCCGAAAGGCTCATGCCGCAGGCCGCGAACGCGTTCCTTAAAACTCTTGAGGAGCCGCCCGCCGGGTCTATTATAATGCTCGTAACGTCCCGCCCGGCGGACCTTTTGCCGACGATAATCTCGCGGTGCCAGAGGGTTTCCTTTAGACCCCTGCCGGAAGAGGCGCTCATAGTGGCCCTCGTTGAGAAGACCGGCGCAACAGAGGAAGAGGCGATGACCGCCGCGAGGATGACCGGCAGGTCGTTATCCCTCGCGCTCAAATATATAGGCGAAGGGCGCGGAGATAAGGGGCGGGAGCTTATAAAGAGGCTGCAATCGATAACGGACGTATCCGAAGCGTTGAAGTTCGCCGAGGAGCTCTCGAAAAAGGACGACATCCTTGAGGCGCTCGAGACACTGAAGGGCTGGTACAGGGACAGGGCAATAGCCGCCTCCGGGGCGGAGAATCTTCTGGTCAACCGGGATGTTTACGGTTATAGTGACGGGTCTTTCGAAGGCAGGAGAAGAGAGGGCCTCGCCGAGGATTTTTTCAGCATAGAGGAGACAAGGAGGATGATCGCGCCCCCGAGGTACGCTAATAAGCTCCTCGCGATGGAGGCGCTTATCTTGAAGCTCGTGGATTGAAGTAGGTGAATAACGCATCTTTAAAAAAGGACAACTCAAAAAGCTACTCTAAAAATTAGGGATTTTTTCTGAGGTCAAGGAAGGGCGGAAATAAAAAGCGGAGCATATATGAATAATATGTGAGCATTTTTATTTGCGACCTGACGCAGAGATCAGGAAAAATAACGATTTTTAGGGGAAGGTTCATATATGGCGATGATAGTGGGTATAAGGTTCAAGAAGGCGTGCAAGGTCTACGACTTTGAAGCCAACGGAATTGAGCTCATTCCGAACGATATGGTCATAGTCGAGGTGGAAAAGGGCCTCGGCATGGGGACGGTCGTCAACAGGCCGAGGGAGGTAGACGAGGCCGCCCTCGGAAGACAGCTCAAAAAGGTCGTCCGCAAGGCCGACACGGTAGACATGGAGCGGAACGGCTTCAATACCGAGCGGGAGGACGAGGCCTTCAGGATATGCAGGGAGAAGATAGCCCAGTACAAGTTGCCGATGAAGCTCATAAGGGTTGAGTACCTCTTCGACTCCTCGAAGGCGATATTCTATTTCACGTCTGAGACAAGGGTGGACTTTAGGGAACTCGTCAAGGACCTCGCCGGAGGGTTCCACACGCGGATCGAGATGCGGCAAATCGGCGTCCGCGACGAGGCCAAGATGATAGGGGGCCTGGGCCCCTGCGGCAGGGAGCTTTGCTGTTCCGGGTTCTTGTCGGATTTCGAGCCCGTGACCATAAAGATGGCGAAGGACCAGAACCTCGCGTTAAACCCGGTCAAGATCTCCGGCATATGCGGCAGATTAATGTGTTGTCTCAGCTACGAGCACGGCATGTACCAGGGCGAGAAGCGGGAGAAGCGTGAGCGGGAGCGCGCCGCCGCCGAGATAGCCGGGGAGGCCCCGCCAGAGGCGGTAAAGGATAAGCCTGACAGGGACAGGGGCAGGGGGAGAGGCCGGGACAGGGAAAAACCAGCCGGGGCAGAGGCAGGCCACGCCTGCGGAGGGTGCGGCAAGCACGGCCCTGAAAAACAGCCCAATGAGAGCCGGACGGATAGGCCTCCGAGGCCGGAGAGGCAGGGAAGGCCCGAGAGGACCGGAAGGCCGGATAAGTCCGCAGGGGCGGATAAGCCAGGAAGACCCGAGAGACAGGACAGGGGAGAGAGGCCCGCGAGGCCTGAGAGACCACCGAGGCCGGATAGGCAGGATAGGCCGAGGCGCGACAACGCCGGAAGGGCGGATAAGCCACAGGAGGCGCGGCCCGCGTCTGAGACCGGACCCGGACCATCCAGGCAGGACGCGCAGGCCTCACAGGGCGCTCCTGATAGGGTAGAGGGCAATGACAAGGGCCGTTCAGGAGATCCCGAGGAAAGGCCTTAAGCTCAATGCCTCCGAAGACCTTTTACATAACGACCCCCATATACTATGTCAACGACGTCCCCCACATAGGACACGCCTATACGACCGTCGCGGCGGACGCCATCGCGAGATACAGGCGGCTTAAGGGCGATCAAGTCCTCTTCCTCACTGGAACCGACGAACACGGCCAGAAGGTCGAAAAGGCGGCAGAGGCCTCAGGGCTAAGCCCCCAGGAATTCGTAGACAATGTCTGCCGCCGTTTCAGGGAGTTATGGCAACAACTTAATATCTCCAATGACGACTTCATAAAGACTACCGAAGAGAGGCACAGGAAGGCCGTCACGGCTATATGGGAGACTGTCGCAAAGAAAGGCGACATATTCCTTGGCGAGTACGAGGACTGGTACTGCACCTCCGACGAGAACTTCTTGACCGAGACCCAGCTTGTCGACGGCAAATGCCCGGACTGCGGCAGGGCGGTTGAGAAGCTAAAGGAAGAGAGCTACTTCTTCAGATTATCAAAATACGGCGCATTGCTCCTTAAGCATATAGAGGAGAACCCCTCCTTCATTCAACCCGTCTCAAAGCGTAACGAGATAGTAAGTTTCCTTAAAGAGGGGCTCCGTGATTTGAGCGTCAGCAGGACTACCTTCAAATGGGGGCTTCCTGTACCAGGGGACGCGCGCCACGTCATCTACGTCTGGTTCGACGCGCTCACCAATTACCTCACAGCCGCGGGTTACCCGGAAAATGAAGACGGCTTCTGGCCCGCCGACTTGCACCTCATCGGAAAAGACATCCTCCGTTTTCATACCGTCTACTGGCCCGCGTTCCTCCTCTCCGCCGGGCTACCGCTCCCGAAGAAGGTCTTTGCCCACGGCTGGTGGACAGTAGACGGCAACAAGATGAGCAAGTCGCGGGGCAATGTCGTCGACCCTGGGGCTCTCGCGGGAAAGTACGGCGTAGACGCCTTCAGGTATTTTTTGTTAAGGGAGATGCCCTTCGGGGCAGACGGCGACTTTTCCGAAAAGGCGTTGGTCGCGCGCATAAACAGCGATCTGGCGAACGACCTCGGCAATCTCTTGTCGCGGTCGCTGACCATGATAGACAAGTACAGGGCGGGTATCGTGCCTCCCCCTGCGCCGGAAAAGGACAGGGAGCTTGAGGCAAATCTAAAGTCACTTTTGAAGGCCCTCCCGGCAGAGTATTCCTCAGCCATGGACGGGATAGGCTTCTACGACGCGCTCCAGAAGGTATGGGCTGTGGTGAGAGAGATGAACGCCTATGTGGACAAGGCCGCGCCGTGGAAGGAGAAGGACGAAGAGACACTATCGAACGTCCTCTATACATTGTCCGAAGGCTTAAGGATAGTCTCGGTCTACGTCTACCCCTTTATGCCGGATACGGCGGGGAAGATGTCTGCCTCACTCGGGGTCGAATTGCCGAAGTCTTTTGAGGAAACGGAATTCGGCAAGGGCGAGGCAGGGAGAAAGACCACAAAGATTCCGTCTCTATTCCCGAGGATACAATGACTGAGCTGTCATTCCCGCAATCTTTAAGCGGGAATACAGTTTTTTTTAGCCACATCGATAAGATAAGAGCATGCATTCCCGATATAAGAGATCGGGAATGACAAAGATGGGATTCAGATATTTGTAAATGGAAAAGAACCTTTTCATAGACACCCACGCGCACCTCGACGACAATAGGTTCAATGACGACCGCGCCGAGGTGGTCGCGAGGGCCAAAGAGGCCGGGGTAGAGAGGATCATCTCAGTCGGGTGCTGGTCCAGGGAAAAGGGCTTCAAGGTCCTCCTGGACGAGGTCCTCACCTATCATAAGGACGTCTACGCCGCGTTCGGCATACACCCGCACGAGGCGAAGGAGGCGGACTCCAACGAGCCTTTCGACCTCATAAGAAGGCTCGCTGTCGAGTCCAGGGGGAGGGTGGTCGGCATAGGGGAGACAGGGCTCGACTACCACTACGACCACTCGCCGAGAGCAGTTCAAAAAGAGGTCTTCAGAAGACAGCTCGCGCTTGCCAATGAGCTCGCGCTCCCGGTTATCATACACACGAGGGAGGCTGAAAAAGACACGCTTGAGGTCATGAATGCCGCGGGGCGCATAGAGGCTGGAGGGGTCTTCCACTGTTTCTCAGGGACTTTGGAGCTTGCGAAAAAGGCGCTGGATATGGGCTTTTACCTCTCCTTTACCGGGGTCGTCACATTCCCGAACGCGGAAGCGCTCCGCGAGGTCGTGAAATACGCGCCCATCGAAAAGATATTGGTCGAGACCGATTGCCCGTATCTCGCCCCCAAAAACATGAGGGGAAAGAGGAACGAGCCAGCCTTTGTCGTCGAGACGGCAAAGGCGATAGCCGCCATAAAGGGGCTCGCCCTGCAAGATGTCGCGCGCATAACCACGGCGAACGCCGAAGACCTCTTCGGCCTCGGAAGAAGGGCTGTTAACGCGAAGATAGCCTACCCCATAAGGGATTCCCTTTATCTGAACATCACGAACAGGTGCTCGAACCACTGCTCGTTCTGCGCTAAGTTCGATTCGTACACGGTAAAGGGCCATTACCTCAAACTCTCGGAGGAGCCGGGTTTTGACGCGCTCATCCGCGCCATAGGCCCTGACCCGGAGGAGAAGTACAAAGAGATAGTCTTCTGCGGCTTCGGCGAGCCCCTTATACGCCTCGACCTCGTAAAAGAGCTTGGGATGCACCTTAAGAGGCGAGGGTGCAGGATCAGGATAGACACCGACGGGCTCGCGAACCTCGTGCATAAGAGAAACGTCTTATCCGAGCTCGCGTTCGTCGATGTGATATCGGTTTCCTTGAACGCGCCGGACTCGGAGACCTACCAAAAGCTCATCAAGACCCCCTTCGGGGACGCGGCATACCCGGCGGTCCTATTCTTCCTGAAAGAGGCTAAAAAGCACATCGCGAAGGTCGTCGCCTCGGTCGTCGCCGTCCCTGGGCTCGATATCGAGGCGTGCAGGAAGGTCGCGGAAGACGACATAGGCGTCGCCTTCAGAATAAGGGAGTACAATACGGTCGGGTAGCCCTCTCTCTGGACAAGGTTAAGAGCTATGGCCAAAAGGCGCTCATCTATTATCATCTATCTCCTCCTCGCGCTCTGGTCCCTCGGCGCTTTTTACGCGCTTAAGGCCGAGGTCTCGTTCTACATGGCCGCGCCCGGGCTCTTGAGGATGGGGCTTGAGGGCAGGAAGGCCTTCGTCGGCGGGCCGTTGCAGAGCCTCTCAAGCGAAGCCCTCCGGATGGTTCCCGAAGGCTCCGTGGTTTACTTCTTCGACCCGCCGGTGGACGGCGCTACCCACTACTCAGGCAAGACACGCTACTACCTTTATCCCAGAAAAGTGATCTCAGTCGCGGCAGGCGGGGCGCCGCCGGAGTCCATCAGGCCGGGCGACTTCGTCATGTTCTTCGTCCCGCCCGAGTTCGCGGGGTCGCCCTTCGAAAGAGAGATAACGGCGCTTGTGCCCCTTGAGCCTCTCTACGGGCATACGGACGACAGAGGCGTCCAGGCGTTGTACCGCGTCCTATGAACGACTTCGTCCGCGTCATAACGGCGTTTGTCGTAGTGCTCCTTGCAGGGCTCCTCGTGATCCGCGCCGCGGATAAGAGGGGAGAGATCGATTGCGGCGTTGGCGCGAGGTTCTCACTCGCCTTCATGCTCGGGCTCGGCGCAATCTCCCTCCAGATGTTCTTCTATGCGATCGCCTCCATAGAGTTCGGGTACGTCCGGATAGCCGCGCCGTGGGTAGTCCTCTCCGCGGTCTCGCTCGCCTTTCCGGGGAGAAAAAAGGCGTCTCAAAAACCGCCCCCAGGCGGCTTCGGGGCCGTTGAGGCCGTATTCGAGATAATCATACTCTCGCAGGCGGCGTATCTGCTCTTATACGCCTTCCTTCTTCCGGTATTCGGGTGGGACGCCTGGCATATATGGCTCCTGAAGGCAAAGGTCTTCTTTGTGGAAAAGGGCGTGCCAACGGGGTTCCTCCTTGACGAGGCGCTTAAATACGCGCACCAGGATTATCCGCTCCTCGTGCCGCTTTCCACGGCCTGGATATACACGGCGCTCGGCGCGGCCGAGGAGACAGCGGCAAAGGTAATGTGGCCCATTCAGTTCCTCGCCATGATCAACATATTTCACTTCGCGGCGAAAAAGGCGGCTGGCGCGCGGGTGGCGCTCGTATTCGCCGCGCTCCTCGCGCTAACGCCGATCATGCTTTCGCACGCCTCGGGCCTGCTGGCAAGGGTAGGCCCGCTCCCTGCCGGCAACTACGCCGGGTACGCGGACCTGACGCTCTCCATATACCTCATGTCAGCCGGGGCCTTCCTATATATCTACGCGAGCGAGGGAGGGGGCTGGGCCGTCACGTTTTCCGCCGCGTCTTTCGCGCTCGCGGCGTGGACTAAGAACGAGGGGTTGCCCGCCGCCCTCTTCGGCCTCATCCTCATCTCCTGGTGCGCCTTCGGCAGAAAGGGATGGATAATAAAGACGGCGGGCTCCGCGGCGATAGTATTGCTCTTTACGGCCCCGTGGTTTTTGTATAAGTCGTATTACGGCATAGGGAGCGAATACACCGGGAACCTCTCCCCCGCGCTGATAGCCGAGAATATCGGACGCCTTAAAATCATCATCCCCTCGCTCCTCTCCTATCTGTTTACGGAGACAAGCCTGTATAACTTCGCCTGGTGGGTCTACGCGGTCTCTCTCGCCCTCAACTGGCGCGGCTTTATGAAGAGGCCCGTCCTTGTCTTGAACCTCATGGTATTTTTCCAGACTGCGCTGTATGTCTTTGTGTATGTGATAACCCCGGCTGATGTGAAGTGGCAGTTGTCCACCTCTCTGGACAGGGTCGTCCTCCACATACTGCCGCTCGCCATGCTCGTCTCGGCCGTCAACGTAAGCTCGTTCATAAGGGCGGGTGTGGAGCCCCAGTCAGAGGACTGAATAGGCGATCTCAAACGCGGGACGCTTAAGGCTTATCTGTTGCTCAACCGTCCGATATGGATTTGCCAGTCCGGCGAGGTACTCGGCGTACGGCCAATTTCAAACGCGGGACGCTTAAGGCTTATCTGTTGCTCAATCGTCCGACATGGATTTGCCAGTCCGGCGAGGACTTTTGACACGGGTCGGCCTTAATGTTATCCTTAGAGATTAAATCCTGTTCATAAGGCGGCATGATGTCATTCAGATCCGGTTTCGTTTCTATCATCGGCAGGCCCAACGCCGGAAAATCCACGCTCTTGAACTCGATACTCGGCGAGAAGGTCTCCATAGTCTCGTCCAAGCCCCAGACGACGAGGAACGTCATCCGGGGGATAAAGAACATCGAGGAGCGCCAGATAGTCTTTCTCGACACCCCTGGCATCCATAAGGGGAGGGGGTTATTGAACGAGTTCATGGTGAAGGAGGCGTTGCAGTCGCTAAGGGACGTCGACGCCGTCATCTACCTCGTCGAGGCGGGGCGCATCTCAGGCGACGACCGTTTCATAATCGAGGGGCTCAAGAAACTCAACTGCCCAGTCATCCTCGGCATAAACAAGATGGATACGATAGACAAGCGCGAGGCGCTCCCTCTTATCGATACATTCTCGAAGCTCTTCCCGTTCAAGGATATTGTGCCGATCTCGGCGCTGAAGGGCGACGGCGTGGATATCCTTATTCAAATAGTATCCGGGCTTCTCCCCGAGGGGCCGAAGTATTTTCCTGATGATATACTGACCGACCAGCCCGAGAGGTTCGTCGTCGCCGAGATAGTCAGGGAAAAGGTCTTCAGGTTCACTCACGAGGAGGTCCCTTACTCGACGGCCGTCGCGGTTGAGAGGTTCGAGGAGAAGAAGGGCGGCTCTCTCGTCTCGATCTCCGCGACGATTACCATAGAAAGGGACTCCCAGAAGCCGATAGTCATAGGGAAAAAGGGGATGATGCTGAAAAAGATAGGAACCGCCGCGCGCGAGGACATTGAGAAGCTCCTCGGCGCGAGGGTCTTCCTCGAGCTCTTCGTAAGGGTCCAGGAGGAGTGGACGAAGAAGCCGGGGGCGCTGAAGGAGTTCGGGTATTGAAGTTTATAAGGGAGGCGTTACTTAATTGATAAAGCCGATAGTCGCCATAGTAGGACGCCCGAACGTGGGCAAATCCACACTTTTTAATAAGATAATCGGCAGAAAGGTCGCGATAACCGCCGATGAGCCCGGCGTGACCAGGGACCTTAACTACGCGGACGTCGAGGAGGCCGGGCGCTCGTTCACGGTCGTCGATACCGGCGGGTTCGATGCCGGCGCCAAAGACATCATACTATCGCAGGTGAGGGAGCAGGCGCTCCTTGCCGTTGAGGACGCGGACACTATCGTCTTTGTCATGGACGCGAGGACCGGCCCCGCAGTGGATGACAAGGAGCTTGTGGACATGCTCCGGAAGTCCGGGAAACCCGTGCTCTACGCCGTGAACAAGGCGGACACCGCCCGCCTGGAGACGGGCGCGACGGAGTTTTACGCGCTCGGGTTGAAAGAGATATACCCGATATCGGCCGAGCACGGCAGGGGCGTAAGCGATCTCCTTGAGGCCGTCGCCGCGACCCTGCCCGAGTTCCTCCCGGAGGAGGCCGAGACGGACAGGGTTAAGATAGCGATAGTCGGCAGGCCCAACGTCGGGAAGTCTTCGCTCTTAAACAGGCTCATCGGCAGGCCGCGCGCCATCGTGAGCGACGTCGCCGGCACGACCCGCGACCCGGTGGATACGCGCTATAACGCGCTGGAGAGGAAGTACCTCTTCATAGACACCGCCGGGATAAGGAAGAAGAACAAGGTCAGCCTCAAGGTCGAAACGTACTGCGTGATGGAGGCGATAAGGTCCATAGAGAGGTGCGACTGCGCCCTCCTCGTCCTCGACGGCAATGCAGGCGTCTCGATGCAGGACGAAAAGATTGCCGGGCTCATAGAGGACAGGGGGCGGTGCTCGGTCATAGTCGTTAACAAGTGGGACGTCGTAGAGAAGGACACCATGACCACGGAACACGCCAAGGAGACTATAAGGAAGAGGCTCCCGTTCCTGTCGTGGGCGCCGGTCGTCTTCACTTCCGCCTTAACCGGCCAGAGGGTCCCGAAGGTGCTCGACGTCGTAAACGAGGTGATGGACAAGGCGCGGGAGAGGATCCCGACGTCCAGGCTTAACGGGGTATTCGAGGGGCTCTATCTCCAGCACAGGCCGCCCGCGTTCAAGTGCAAAGAGGTCAAGTTCTATTACATCACGCAGACAGGCGTGACGCCGGCCACCTTCGTCATATTCACGAACATCCCCGAGGGCGTGGCCGAGCAGTATAAAAGATACCTCGTAAACGGTCTCCGGGAGGCGTTCTCGCTCGAGGGCGTGGCTGTAAGGCTCTTTTTCCGGGCAAGGCACTGATGATCAGATACCTCTCCATCTTCTGGGATGGGCTTAAGCTTTTCAACAGGACGAACTCGTTAACGTCCGCGGCGGCGATATCTTTCTACGCCTTTTTCTCGCTCATCCCCATAATGCTCCTTGTGACCGCTTCGCTCGGCTTCATTATGGGGGCGAAGGCAGGGCTCCTTGAGAGGGTAATAGGAATGATAAGGGAGTACCTGCCGTACTTGAGCGACAGGCTCATCGGGGACGTCCGGGGGATTACGACCGACTGGAAGAAGATAGGCTGGCTCGGCGCGATAACGCTCGTATGGAGCGCCGATTTCGTGCTGGAGGCGATGGCTGAATCGCTCACGAAGATTTTCGGGACCGAGAAGAAGTTCGGGTTTTTGAGGCGCAAGGTCGTGAACCTCTTCATCCTCCTCATCGGCGTCCTCTGCGCGCTCGCGTCCATCATCATGACGGCCGCGGCGATACTCCTTAAGAAGTTTCACCTTAAGTTCTTCCCCATGAACGTCTTTTACCAGTACATACAGAGCTTCACATTCGAGGTCCTCATCCCGTTCTTCCTCGTGGCCCTGGTCGTGGCCGTGGTATTCAGGGCGTTTTCCGGACCGCACCTGGACTTCAAACACGCGTTTTACGGCTCCATTTTCTTTTCCGCCCTCTGGGAGGCGGCCAAGCACGTATTCGCCTGGTACGTCTCGAATTTCCCGAGCTACAACAAGGTCTACGGGTCGCTGGGGGCGCTCATGCTCCTCCTTATCTGGATGTTCTACTCCGCGAACCTCCTTCTCCTTTCAGCCTCCGTAGCCAGGGCCGCCTACGAGAGGAGCGGCGCGGGGCAGGTGAGAAAAGGCGGAAAAACATGATTTTAGCCGCGATAAAAGGCCGCAACAGTCCGTAATTCAACGAAATATTTTTATTGTAAAACGGATGTACTTGTGACAAAATAATTTAATTTGGAACGCGCATACAACCCACTGTCGAAGAGGACTTATAGATGAACCAGTTATACAAGAACATAGCGATGTGGCTCATCATTATCGCTACAGTCGTTCTCATGTTCAACCTCATAAGCTACAAGCAGCCTTCCTCGGAAAAGCTCATATTCAGCGACTTTATACACGAGGTCGAAAACGGCAACGTCGTCGAGGTCACCATACAGGGGAGCGACATCCTCGGAAAGCTCAAGGACGGCAAGCAGTTCAAGACCTATTCGCCGGAGTACCCGGACCTCATATCCAGGCTCCGCGAAAAGGGCGTGAAGATCTCAGCCGAGCCGGTCGTGGAGACGCCGTCATGGGGGACGATATTCGTCTCCTGGTTCCCGATGATACTCTTGATCGGCGTCTGGATATTTTTCATGCGCCAGATGCAGGGCGGCGGCGGCAAGGCGATGAGCTTCGGAAAGTCCAAGGCGAAGTTGCTCACCGAGCAACAGCACAAGGTCACGTTCAAGGACGTCGCCGGCATAGACGAGGCCAAGGATGAGGTCGAGGAGATAATAGAGTTCCTGAAAGACCCCAAGAAGTTCACGAAGCTCGGCGGAAGGATCCCCAAGGGCGTCCTCCTCGTAGGCTCGCCTGGAACGGGAAAAACGCTCCTTGCCAAGGCGATAGCCGGCGAGGCAGGGGTGCCGTTCTTCTCCATTTCGGGTTCCGACTTCGTTGAGATGTTCGTAGGCGTGGGAGCATCCCGCGTAAGGGACCTCTTTGTGCAGGGCAAGAAGAACGCGCCCTGCATAATATTCATAGACGAGATAGACGCGGTAGGGCGCCACAGGGGTGCGGGATTGGGCGGCGGGCACGACGAGCGCGAGCAGACTTTAAACCAGCTCCTCGTCGAGATGGACGGGTTCGAGTCCAACGAGGGCGTCATAATAATAGCGGCTACCAACAGGCCGGACGTGCTCGACCCGGCGTTGCTCAGGCCCGGCAGGTTCGACAGGAACGTCATCGTGCCCAAGCCTGACATCAAGGGGAGGGAAGAGATACTCCGCGTGCACGCCTCGAAGACGCCTATCGGTGACGACGTCGAGCTCGACGTCGTGGCGCGCGGCACGCCGGGCTTTTCCGGCGCTGACCTCTCGAACCTCGTTAACGAGGCGGCGCTCCTCGCGGCCCGGAGAGGAAAGGACAAGGTAAACAAGATAGAGTTCGACGACGCCAAGGACAAGCTCCTCATGGGGACAGAACGCAGGTCCATGATAATAAGCGAGTCCGAGAAGAAGAACACCGCGTACCACGAGGCGGGGCATACGCTTGTGGCGCGGCTCATCCCGGGGACCGACCCGATACACAAGGTCTCGATCATTCCCCGCGGCATGGCGCTCGGCATAACGCAACAGCTCCCGATAGACGAGCGCCACACTTATAACAAGGAGTACCTCCAGAACAACATCTCGATCCTCATGGGCGGCAGGGCCGCCGAGGAGCTGATACTTAAGCACATGACTACCGGCGCTGGAAATGACATAGAGCGCGCGACGGAAATAGCGAGGAAGATGGTCTGCGAGTGGGGCATGAGCGAGAAGCTCGGGCCGCTCACCTTCGGCAAGAAGGAGGAGCACATATTCCTCGGCAAGGAAATGACGCAGAGGCGTGACTTCAGCGAAGAGACCGCTGAGGAGATAGACTCCGAGATAAAGAAAGTGGTTATCGAGAACTACGACAGGGCGAAGGGGTTGCTTGTCTCCAAGGTGGACGTCCTCCACAGGCTCGCCCATGCGCTCCTCGAAAAAGAGGTCCTCGACGGCCCTGAGATAGACAAGCTCATCTTCTCCGACGGGTCCACCCCTCCGGCGGCTGGCGCGGCGCCTGAGGCCCTGAAGCCCGAAGACGCCGCGGCGCTCGGCATGGCCGCGAAGTAGGGGGCCCTGGGAGAGAGGCTTAGAGATCAAGGCATAGGACACTTACGGAGCCCCCGCATGGAGCGGGGCTATTATCCGTTTTTAACGGCCCCTTTCAAGGGGCCGCGCTTTTATGGGGCTGTCCTTACCGGGGGCGGGGGGCTTGGGGGCGGCGGGCGTTTTCTGGAGACTGCGGGACATTGGAGACAAATGTGAGGCCGCCAGTAAGGTGTCTTGAGATAAAATTCCTCGTCCAGGCCAACGCCGAGATGGAGCGCGCGCTCGTGGATCCCGCAGGCGCGCGCATCATGGCGCCCAAGCAGTTCCACTACAACCTCAAGGTTTCAGCGCTTACCCCGGCGCAGGCGAACGTAATAAAGCAGGAGATGCTCTCGCTCGGCGGCGAGGCGGCGGTCGCCAGGGGCGCGGCCTCCTGCTCGATAGCGGCGTCCGACGCGATACTCTCCGGGACCCTCCGGCAGTACGGGTTGCTTGTGGAGAAACTCAAATACCAGTCGTTTGCGCTTCCCGAAGTCGGAGGCGCGATAGATGAAGCGCTTAATAATATCGCGAAACGCTCGTTCGTATTGAGAGGCCGGACACGGGAGTGGGAACTCGGGAAAAAGACGCTCATCATGGGCATACTGAACGTCACGCCGGACTCATTTTCCGACGGCGGGCTCTTTTTTGACAGGGACAGGGCGGTTGAGAAGGCTTTGAAGATGGTCGAGGACGGCGCCGACTGGGTGGACGTCGGCGGCGAGTCGACGAGGCCGGGAGCCGGGCCGGTTCAGGCCGAAGAGGAGCTTGAAAGGATAATGCCGGTAGTCGAGGCGCTCTCGAAACGCGGCGTCGTGTTTTCGATAGACACCATGAAGGCGCGCGTGGCGGAAGAGGCGTTGAAGGCGGGCGCGGAGGCCGTCAACGACGTTAGCGCTCTCTCCGACCCGGCAATGGCAGAGGTATGCGCGAGGCACAAGGCCGCGGTCGTCCTCATGCACATGCGCGGGGCCCCAAAAGAGATGCAGAAGGATACGGCGTACAAGGACCTCATTGGCGAGGTCTTCTCGTACCTCTCCGAGAGGGTAGATTACGCGGAGTCCTCTGGCATCGAGCGCGGACGCATAATGATAGACCCGGGGCTCGGTTTCGGGAAATCGAAAGAGGGGAACCTGGAGATAATAGCGAGGCTCCGCGAGTTCGCCTCCCTCGGGCTCCCCATCCTCGTCGGTCCCTCAAGAAAGTCCTTTATAGGCGCGATCACCGGCGCAAAGGAGACGGAGAGGCTCTCTGGGACGGCCGCCGTCTCCGCTATGGCGGTTTTGAACGGTGCGTGCGCCTTGCGGGTCCACGACGCAAAAGAGGCGAGAGAGGCCTCCGCGATGGCCGAGGCGGTCAAGTCGGCAAATATTGACGGGTAAGGGATGCTTGATCAGATATTCAGCTTCAGCAACTTCATAACTGTCGCGGACATCGCGCTCGTCGCGTTCCTCCTCTACTGGTTCATGCTCATGTTCAAGGGGACGAGGGCCGAGCGGATGCTATGGGGCATCGGCGTCATCATCATCGTCTACTTCGTATCCCAGAGGGCCGAGCTCCTTACTCTCCACTGGAT
Source organism: Deltaproteobacteria bacterium GWB2_55_19 (assembly GCA_001797465.1). Classification (GTDB taxonomy): domain Bacteria; phylum Desulfobacterota; class GWC2-55-46; order GWC2-55-46; family GWC2-55-46; genus GWB2-55-19. Next base: position 63,581 of record MGPQ01000001.1, read on the forward strand.
ATTAAGCAACTTCCTCGGCTCCATCGCCATATTCCTGATAGTCGTCTTCCAGCAGGACATAAGGAAGGCGCTCATTCATATGGGCAAGCCCTTCTCTACGCGCGACGTAGCGGCCTCGCGCGAGTCCCTTGAGGAGATAACGAGGGCCGCGGCCTCGATGTCAAAGACGAGGACCGGCGGCATAGTCGTCATTGAGCGCGGGATAGATCTCGCCGACTTTCTCGACGTCGGCGTCGAAATTGACGCGAAACTCTCAAAGGAGCTCATCCTCTCCATATTCAATACCTCGTCCCCCATGCACGACGGCGCGGTGGTCGTGCGCGCCGGGAGGATATTCAAGGCGGGGTGCATACTGCCTTTGACGGAGAAGGAGCTTACGAAGTCCATGGGGACGAGGCACAGGGCGGCCATAGGCCTCTCCGAGGAGACCGACGCGGCAATCATCGTCGTATCCGAAGAGACCGGCGAGATAACACTCGTCGTCGAGGACGCGTTGTACGTGGACCTCGGCCCCGACAGGCTCTTGAACGACCTTAAGAAGCTCCTTACCGGCAAGGGCTATCGGAAAAAATCGATAATACCGTGGAGGGAGGGCAATTGAGAAACTTCGTCCTCTCGAACATGAGGCTCAAGGTGTTCGCGGTCGTCTTTGCCGCCGCGCTCTGGTTTTTTGTGGCCGGGCAGAGTAAAATGGAGGTCGGCTTCTTCGTTCCGATAGGCTTTAAATCCATACCGAAGGACCTGGCCATGGCGTCCACGGCGCCGGACGAGGTCGAGGTGAGGGTCTCGGGGCCGAAGCTCTTCGTAAGCAACCTCTCTCCATCGCAGATAACCGCCGAGCTCGACTTGAGTGGCGCGAAGGAGGGGACGAACTCATACAGGCTTACCCCGGCGGATATCGTTACGCCGATGGGGGTGGAGGTCTTGAGGCTCCGCCCCTCGTCGGTGGAATTGAAGATGGAAAAGCTCGTAGCCGCGGACTTAAGGGTCAGGGCGCGCGTATCCGGCAGGGCGGCCGCCGGATACAGGGTTGTTGACGTCATAGTCTTCCCCAGGGTCGTATCCGTAACCGGGAGGCAGGAGTTGAAGAGGCTTGAAGCCATATACACGAAGCCGGTGGACGTGAGCGGGATGGACGAGTCCGCTTCAATCACGGCACAGCTCGACATCTCCGACTACGAGATTAGGTCCTTGAGCGTAAACAAGGTCGAGGTGAAGGTCATAATCAGGAAGGAGGGGGAGAGATGAAAAAGAGGCTTTTCGGGACCGACGGCGTAAGGGGGGTCGCGAACATCGAGCCGATGACCGCCGAGATGGCGCTCCAGCTCGGCCGCGCCATCGCCTATATATTCAAGAAGGAGCCGCGGCGCCACCGGATAGTAGTCGGCAAGGACACGCGGCTTTCAGGCTACATGCTCGAGAGCGCGATGATGGCCGGGATATGCTCGATGGGCGTTGACGCGCTCATGGTAGGGCCTCTGCCGACGCCCGGCATAGCGTTCATAACGTCCTCCATGCGGGCGGACGCCGGGGTAGTCATCTCCGCTTCCCACAACCCGTACCAGGACAACGGCATAAAGTTCTTCAGCAGGGACGGGCTCAAGCTACCCGATGAAGTGGAGCTTGAGATTGAGAGGTTCATATTCGAGAACCATGACCCATCGCACAGGCCGACGGCACGGGAGGTCGGCAAGGCATACAGGGTCGACGACGCCATAGGCAGGTACATAGTATTCGTGAAGAACACCTTCCCCAAGGAACTCACGCTCGATGGGGTGAAGATCGCGCTGGACTGCGCTAACGGCGCGACTTATAAGGTGGCGCCCGCGGTATTTTCCGAGCTTGGGGCCGAGGTCGTATCCATTTCGGTCAAACCGGACGGCGAGAACATAAACCTCGAATCCGGCGCGCTCTACCCGGAGAAGGTGGCGGCAAAGGTGAGGGAGACCGGGGCCGACATAGGCCTCGCGCTCGACGGCGACGGCGACAGGTGCATCATGGTCGATGAGAACGGCGAGATAATCGACGGGGACTTCATCATGGCGATAACGGCGACGGCGATGATCAAGGACGGGACGCTTAAGAAGAACACGCTCGTCTCAACAATAATGAGCAACTCCGGGCTCGAAGAGGCGATAGAGTCGGCCGGCGGGCGTGTCGTCAGGACCAGGGTCGGCGACAGGTACGTCGTCGAAGAGATGCTCAAAAACGGCTACAACTTCGGCGGCGAGCAGTCCGGCCACATAATATTTCTCGACCATACGACGACCGGCGACGGGCTCATAACCGCCCTGCAGGTGCTCAAAAGGATGGTCAGGGAGAATAAAAAGCTCTCGGAGCTCGCCTCGTGCCTGCGCATATACCCGCAGATACTCCTTAACGTGAAGGTCAGGGAGAAGAAGGACTTATCCGCGCTCCCGTCGGTAGTGAACGCCATAAAGGCCGTTGAGGAGAGGCTTAAGAACCGGGGCAGGGCATTTATCAGATATTCCGGGACCGAGCCGCTCGCGCGCATCACGATAGAAGGCGAGCGACAGGACGAGATAACGGCGATGGCTAATGAGCTCGCAGAGGTCTTGAAAAAAGAGATAGGTTGATAAAAATTGTTCTTTTTCCTGATCTCTGTGTCAGGGCGAAAATAAAAATGCTCACATATTACTATATATGTTGCGTTTTTTTATTTCCCCTCTTCCTTGACCTCAGAAAAAATATCTAATTTTCAGATGTAGCCAGATAATAGGCAAATTCATTACAGGAGCTGGTAGAGATGTCGAGACTTTCGGTGAATGTGGATCATGTGGCAACGGTCAGGCAGGCACGGCTCGCTTCAGAGCCCGACCCTGTGACAGCGGCCCTTATGGCCGAGGCCGCCGGCGCGGACGGCATAACAGTGCATCTCCGGGAGGACAGGCGGCACATACAGGACAGGGACCTGTTGGTCTTGAGGAAAACGGTGAAGACGCGCCTGAACCTCGAGATGGCCGCTACAAAGGAGATGTTCGCCATCGCGCTTGAAGTGAAGCCAGACATGGTGACGCTCGTGCCAGAGAAGAGGCAGGAACTTACGACAGAGGGCGGGCTCGACGTGAAGGCGAACTTTGAGGCCCTCAAAAAAATCGTCGAGGGGCTCCGCGACGCCAATATCCCGGTGAACCTCTTCATAGACCCGACGCTCGACGCCGTCAAGCTCAGCCACAAGATAGGCTCAGACGGGGTCGAGATACACACAGGGTCCTACGCGGACGCCAAAGACGCTAAGGTGCGCGCTTCCGAACTTAAGAGGGTGGTGGAGGCCGTAGCCTTATCGCACAGGCTCGGGCTTAAGACCCACGCCGGCCACGGGCTCGACTACAGGAATATAAAGGATGTGGCGGCGATAAAGGAGATAGACGAGTTCGCCATAGGTTTTAGCATCATAGCGCGCTCCATATACACGGGGATCAATGAGGCGGTCAGAGAGATGAAGCGGCTCATTATAGAGGGGCGCGCAGGCGCTTGACGCATGATAGAGGGCATAGGCATAGACATAGTAGAGGTCGAGAGGTTCAAGGGGGCGATTGAGCGCCGGGGTGAGGGGTTTTTGAAGAGGCTCTTTACCGACAGGGAGATCCTTTACGCGCGCGGCAAGAGGCGGCCCGAGGTCCACCTTGCCGCGAGGTTCGCGGCAAAGGTGTGCGTTATAAAGGCCTTTGGCTCGCCTCTGCGCTTCAGGGAAGTAGAGATATTGAACGAGGCCTCAGGGAGGCCGGTCGTTTTTGCGAAGGCGCTCGACAAGGATTTTAGAATATCTATTTCCATCACCCACGATGGCGGGCTCGCCGTCGCAGAGGCCCTCATAGAGAGGCTATGAAGCTCGCGGACTCCGCCATAATCACTGAGATCGACAGAAGGGCCGTAGCCGATTACGGCATTGAACCCATCCGGCTCATGGAGAACGCGGGCAGGGGTGTGGCTGACGCGGTCCTCCGCGAGCTCGCCGCCTTTCCATCTAAGCGGGTCTCTGTACTCGCCGGTAAAGGGAATAACGGCGGAGACGGGTTCGTCGCGGCGCGTAAATTAAAAAACGCCGGGGCGGAAGCGACTGTCTTTGCGCTCTCCAGGGTCGAGGACCTCAAAAATGATGCGCTCGCTAACGCAAAAGAGTGGGCGCGCATGGGCGGCGAGACGGCCGTAATATTAACCCCTGAAGACCTTGAAAAGTCCAAGTCGGCTTTAAGGCATTCTTCCATCATAGTAGACGCGATATTCGGCACAGGGCTTAGATCAGAAGTAGAGGGCCTCTGCGCCTCTTTAATTGATTTTGTGAACGGCCTCGATAAAATGATTGTGGCCGTCGACGTCCCCTCAGGCATAGACGCAGGAACCGGGCGCGTGCTCGGGCGCTCGATTAGGGCGTCCTTTACCGTTACGATGGCCCTGCCGAAGGTCGGCCTCGTCCTGTACCCGGGGAGGGACTTTGCCGGGGAGTTCGAGGTAGTGGACATTGGCGTCCCACGTGCCCTAATCGACGACCCTGAGATAAGATACAACCTCATAACCGCAGAAATGCTCCGGGGGTTTCTTAAACCCAGAAAGGCCGACACTCATAAGACCACATACGGACACATCCTTGTTCTCGCCGGGTCTCCGGGCATGACCGGCGCGGCGTACATGACGGCGATGTCGGCGATGAGGACGGGCGCGGGGCTCGTGACAGTCGGCGTGCCGGAGAGCCTCCATGATATCATGCAGGCGAAGACCGTCGAAGCGATGACCGCAGGGCTCCCAGAGACGACGGACAAGGCGCTCGGCCCTGTGTCGTGGCCGCGCATCAGGGAGCTACTTAAGAACAAGGCCGCCCTCGTCATAGGCCCCGGCGTCGGCAACAGGAAAGACATCTATCACCTCATTGAAAAGATAGCCTCTGAAATAGAATGCCCGCTTTTGATAGACGCCGACGGCTTGAACTCCCTTGCCGACGATGTATCCGTTTTGAAGTCAATGACAGCCCGGGTCGTGCTGACCCCGCACCCGGGAGAGATGGCGCGGCTCCTTAAGACCACGGTAAAGGAAGTACAGGCGGATAGACTTGGCGCGGCAACAAGGCTCTCGACACTTACGGGCGCAACAGTCGTACTTAAAGGCGCGGGCACGGTGATAGCCGGGACTGACGGGCAGATTTACATAAACACCACCGGGAACGCAGTCCTCGCGACAGCCGGGACTGGCGACATACTCGCCGGGGTGATAGGAGGGCTCCTCGCGCAGGGGTATTCTCCAGTCGAGGCGTCAATAGCCGGGGTCCATATCCACGGCCTTGCCGGAGACGCGGTAAGGGACGCAACAGGCGAGATAGGTATGATAGCGACGGACCTTCTCCCCCGCATACCGCCGATACTCAATTCGTTCACGCGGAATGCGAATGGATAGTGCGGAGAGGGTGATAACCCGCTCCCCTGAGGAGACCGAAGCGCTCGGAGAGAGGCTTTCGGCCAAATTGAAGGAAGGGGACCGCGTCGCCCTCATAGGCGACCTCGGCGGAGGCAAGACGCGTTTCGTCAGGGGCATAGCCCGCGGCCTCGGCTCAAGGGGTTTCATAAAGAGCCCGTCCTATACCATTATGAATATATACCAGGGCGGCAGGCTCCCCCTCTTTCATGTCGATCTCTACAGGATAGGCGGGGAGGACGAGTTTTTCTTCACTGGACTCGAAGAATTTATTTACGGAGATGGCGTTTCTGTAATAGAATGGGCGGAAAGGCACCCGGCGCTCATCAGGGATTGCATGTATGTGATAACGTTCAAGTACCTCGGCGAAGACGAGCGGGAAATCAGTATCGAGAAATGCGGAGTAACGGGGTGACGAGATGAGAGAGTTCGATTGCGTAGTCATGGGCGGCGGGCCGGGCGGATACGTATCAGCGATACGCGGGGCTGAACTCGGCGGCAAGGTCGCGCTTATAGAAAAGGACAAGGTCGGGGGCACGTGCCTTAACCGCGGGTGCATACCGACAAAGGCGCTCTACTATTCGGCGAAGGCGCTCAACGCCGCAAGACACGCCGGCGACTTCGGCGTGAACGTGGGAGAAGTCAGCTTCGATATCATGCGGGCTGTCGCGAGAAAAGACGAGGTAGTAAAGAAGCTCGTCGGAGGCGTTGAGCAGTTATTGAAGGGCAACGCCGTTGAGGTAATCCGTGGTGAAGCCACAATTGAATCCGCCGGAAAGGTCGTCGTAAAAAAAGCCGATGGCTTTGAAGAGATAGCGGCGAAGTCCGTTATCATCGCCACCGGGTCGGAACCAGCTTTGATACCTGCCTTCAGCATAGACAGGGTAAACGTCCTTACCTCGACCGAGATGTTAGACATAAAGAAGGTCCCTGAGAGCCTGCTTATCATAGGCGGCGGGGTAATGGGGTGCGAGTTCGCCACCTTATTTTCGTCCTTCGGCAGTCGCGTGACGATTGTAGAGCTCCTGCCGACGATTTTGTCCACCGAAGACAAGATAGTATCGCGCGTCATCATGAAGAGGTTCAAGGAGACGGGCGTAAGCGTCTTGACCGAAGTCTCCGTTGATAAGGTGACAATCGAAGAGGGCAGGGTAAAGACGACCCTTAAGGACGGCAGGGAATTCATAACTGAAAAGGTGATGGTCTCCATCGGGAGGTCCTTTAACTCCTTAGGCATTGGTCTTGAGAAGGCAGGGGTCGCGACAGACCGCGGCAAGATAGTGGTGAACGAAAAGATGGAGACGAACATATTGGGTGTCTACGCCGTAGGGGACGTGACGGGAAAGATGCTCCTTGCGCACGTCGCTTCAGTCCAGGGGATAGTCGCCGTAAACAACGCGCTCGGGAAGAACGCGACTATGGACTACTCGGCGGTCCCGGCAGGGATATTCACCGACCCGGAGATCGCGTCCGTCGGATTACGCGAAAAAGAGGCGGCTGAAAAGAACATGCCTGTTTCCATTGGCAGGTTCCCGTACGCGGCAAGCGGCAAGGCGCTCGGCATGGGCGAGACCGAAGGTTTCTGCCAGATACTCGCGGACCCCGGGACGGACAAGGTCCTCGGTTGTTCGATAGTCGGCGCGCACGCGACAGACCTTTTAGGCGAAGTCACTCTCGCCATACGCTCGGGCGCGAAGGTAAAGGACATAGCTGAAACGATCCACGCGCACCCGACCTTGCCTGAGATAGTCATGGAGGCGGCAGAAGACGTCCACGGCCTTGCGATACACAAGATTGGCAGGAAGAAGTAGACTGAGGAGGCGGTCGTAATGGCTTTAATCATACAGAAGTACGGTGGCACTTCAGTCGGAAATATTGAACGGATAAAGAACGTCGCCAAAAGGGTCGCGAGGTCCTTTGACGAAGGCAACTCGATAGTCGTAGTCCTCTCTGCGATGTCAGGGGAGACGAACAAGCTCGTCGCGCTTACGCAGGAGGCGAGCGAGTTCCCGATAGGCCGCGAGTACGACGTCATCATATCCACCGGCGAGCAGGTGACTGTCGGGCTCCTCGCGCTGATACTTAAAGAGATGGGGTATAAGGCAAAGAGCTTTCTCGGCTCGCAGGTGCCGATCGTGACGGATTCCCAGTTCGGCTCGGCCCGCATCGAGTCCATTGAGGACGAGAGGCTTTGCGCCGTATTGCAGGACGGCGTCATAGCGGTCGTGGCGGGTTTCCAGGGCGTGGACCCGGAGGGCAATATAACAACGCTCGGCAGGGGCGGCTCTGACACGACGGCCGTCGCGCTCGCCGCGGCCCTGAAGGCCGACCTCTGCGAGATATATACGGACGTAGAGGGCGTCTACACGACCGACCCGAATTTTTGCCCTAACGCGAGGAAGCTTGAGAAGGTCTCGTACGACGAGATGCTCGAGATGGCGAGCCTCGGCGCGAAGGTGCTCCAGACTCGGTCCGTCGAGTTCGCCAAGAAGTACGAAATCCCGGTCATGGTGCGGTCTTCCTTCAATGACGCGCCTGGCACGCTGGTCTGCAAGGAGGACAAGGAAATGGAAAAGGTCGTGGTATCCGGGGTCACCTACAACAAGGGCGAGGCCAAGATTTCGGTCCTCCGTGTGCCGGACAGGCCGGGGATAGCGGCGAAGCTCTTCAGGCCCCTTACCGAAGAGGGCATAAACGTCGACATGATAGTCCAGAACATAAGCCACGACGCGCACACGGACCTTACTTTCACGGTCTCCAACGCGGACTACAAGCGCGCTTTGAAGCTCATAAAGGAGTCCACCGCCGCTGTCATCGGAGCCGAAGAGGTCGTAGGCGACCCTAACATCTCGAAGGTCTCGATAATAGGCGCGGGCATGAGGAGCCACGCAGGTGTGGCGTCGAAGATGTTCGAGGTGCTCGCGAACGAAGGCATCAACATCCAGATGATCTCTACCTCTGAGATAAAGGTCTCCTGCGTGATAGACGTAAAGTACACCGAGCTCGCCGTCCGCGTCCTCCACGACGCCTTCGGGCTCGGGACGAACGAGATAGTCGAGGAGAAGGGGTAGACCTTTCCCCCTCTTTTCTAAAGAGGGGTCAGGGGAGATTATCTGAAATTTTTATAATCCCCCTCAGTCCCCCTTTAGGAAAGGGGGAAGTCACAGAGTACCCACTCCCACCTATTGAATAGGGCAGGGGAAGTTTAACGGATATAGGTCATAACTTGAAGCTCTACGACACAACACTCAGGGACGGCACGCAGGCAGAGGACATCTCGTTCTCGGTCGAGGACAAGGTCCGCATTGCGGAAAGGCTCGACGACCTCGGCGTCCATTACATCGAGGGCGGCTGGCCCGGCTCGAACCCGCGCGACATCGAGTTCTTCAAGGCCATGCGGGCCCAGAAACTCTCTTCCTCGACCCTCGTATCCTTCGGCTCTACAAGGAGGGCGGGGGTTAAGGCAAAGGACGACGCTAATCTTAAGGCCCTGTTGGATTCGCGCACCCCGGCGATAACCGTATTCGGAAAGTCCTGGAGGCTCCACGTCGTTAAGGCGCTCCGGGTCTCGATGAACGAGAACCTCGAGATGATATTCGATTCGGTCTCGTATCTTAAAAAAAGGACCGGCGAGGTCTTCTACGACGCCGAGCACTTCTTCGACGGCTACAAGGACGACCCGGAGTACGCGCTCAAAACATTAAAGGCCGCCTTCGATGCCGGGGCCGACTATATAGTACTCTGCGACACTAACGGCGGGACTCTCCCCTTCGAGGTCGCCGGTATCATGGAGGCCGTAAAGAATAGCGTCTCCACACCGCTCGGCATACACGCGCATAACGATTCGGAGACCGCAGTCGCCAACTCGCTTACGGCGGTGAAGGCCGGGGCGATGATGGTACAGGGCACGCTTAACGGCTTCGGCGAGAGGTGCGGGAACGCCAACCTCTGCTCGATCATCCCTGCGCTCAAACTCAAGATGGCGATAGACTGCATAAGCTCCGAGCGTTTAAAGAAGCTCCGGGACACCGCGCGCCTCATATACGAGCTCGCGAACCTCCCGCACTTAAAGCACCAGCCATACGTCGGCGACTCCGCCTTCGCGCACAAGGGCGGGGTGCACGTGAGCGCGGTCGTAAAGTCCCCACTTACCTACGAACACATAAGACCGGAGCTTGTCGGCAACCACCAGCGGGTGCTCGTATCCGACCTCTCCGGCAGGTCGAACATCGTATACAAGGCCCGGGAATACGGGGTCGATATCGAGAGCTCCTCGGACGTCGTTAGGGACGTCCTCGCGGAATTGAAGGTCCTCGAGCACCAGGGCTTCCAGTACGAAGGGGCAGAGGCCTCCTTCGAGCTCCTCATGCAGAAGGCCTTGAAGAAAAAGGAGCGGTACTTCAGGCTCCTCGGCTTCCGGGTGATAGACGAGAAGAAAAAGGAAGACGAGCCGCCCTTTGCCGAGGCTACGATAAAGCTCGAGGTCGACGGGGAGGTCGAACACACCGCCGCCGAGGGGAGCGGCCCGGTAAACGCGCTCGACGCGGCCTTAAGAAAGGCGCTTGAGAGGTTCTACCCGAATTTGAAGGAAGTAAAGCTCCTCGACTTCAAGGTAAGGGTGCTCGCGGGCGTGCAGGGGACGGCCGCAAGGGTCAGGGTCCTGGTGGAGTCCGGCGACGGGACGGACAAGTGGGGGACGGTGGGTGTCTCAGACAACGTGATCGAGGCGAGCTGGCAGGCGCTCGTCGATTCGCTCGAATACAAGATATTCAAGGACAGGAAGCACAGGAAAAGCAGGAAATAATGCGGGTCGGGTCAGCGAAGCGTGGACCGATTTCAAAAAATGCCCTGAACATCAAGCCTACCACGGGCCAGCGAGCATGGACAGAGCCAGATACGGAGCGTTCATAGCCCTCTCAATTGTCTTCCTCGCCATAACCTTTCTGCATACATCTGTTTTTAGAGGCAAGCCCCCTGGACACGCGATAAATAACGGTAATATTCATCTGAATACGGTTCTTCCGGTTCCACATCCATCAATACAGACGCCCCCTTTTGCCCTCCCCGGTTTTCCGATAGACCTGAACAAGGCATCAAAAGAGGAGCTTATGCTCCTTCCGGGTGTCGGCCCCAGGACCGCGGAGCGGATTATGGAAAAAAGGCTTGAATTGGGCGGCTTCCGCTCAATCGACGAATTGACATCCGTCAGATCGATTGGTAAAGTCAGATTGGAGAAGGTCCGTAAATACGCGGTAGTCTCTCCACCCAAAGGGACCGAGAGGTAGGCGTACCTGATGTCAAATGTCCGTTGGCGTATAGACGGATGGACGCCCGCCCATATCCATTTTTGAGATTGAATCCCCCAAACATCCCTCTTGTATTGGCACTCCCCCTTCTGGTATATTTTTAGTTTCGGGTTTCTGCGGGGGTTCTTTTATAAGAAGTTCTCCCCAGAGGTCCGAGAGTAAAACTCCAGGGGTGTACGTGTGATAGAGCGGTATTCGAGAAAAGAGATGGCGTCCATCTGGGAACCTGGGAACAGGTTCCAGAAGTGGCTCGACGTGGAGATAGCCGCGTGCGAGGCGTGGGCGAAGCTCGGCAAAATCCCGGCCTCGGCATTAAAGACCATAAAGTCCAGGGCTTCATTCAATATCGAGCGGATCGACGAGATAGAGAGGACCGTAAAGCACGATGTGATAGCGTTCCTGACTTCCGTCGCCGAGTTCGTGGGGCCGGATTCGCGCTACATACACATGGGGCTCACTTCCTCCGACATACTCGACACCTCGCTCGCTCTGCTTCTCAGGGAAGCGTCGGACTTGATTATCGAAGACATCAAGGCCATGCTCGTTGTGCTGAGGAAAAAGGCTCATGAGCACAAGGATACCGTGATGATGGGCCGCTCCCACGGGATACACGCCGAGCCCGTGACCTTCGGCCTCAAGATGGCGCTCTGGTACGACGAGATGCGCCGTAACCTCGAGCGCATGGAGAGGGCGCGTGACGTTATCTCCTGCGGCAAGCTCTCCGGCGCGGTAGGGACGTTTTCGTCCATCGACCCTGCTGTCGAGAGACATGTATTGAAAAAGCTCGGCTTAAAACCCGAGCTTGTGGCGACCCAGATAGTGCACAGGGACAGGCACGCCGAGTTCTTCTCAACGCTTGCGGTCATAGCGTCCTCCATTGAAAAATTCGCGGTGGAAATTCGCCACCTCCAGAGGACGGAGGTTTTGGAGGCCGAGGAGCCGTTCACAAAGGGGCAGAAGGGCTCTTCAGCCATGCCGCACAAGAGGAACCCGATATTGTCCGAGAATCTGACGGGCCTTTCCCGCCTCATGCGCGGGTACGCGATGAGCGCCCTGGAGAACGTCGCGCTCTGGCACGAGCGCGACATATCGCATTCGTCGGTCGAAAGGGTCATCGCTCCGGACGCGACGGTCCTTATGGATTTCATGCTTGTCCGCGCCACAAACCTCATACGCGACCTCGTAGTGTACCCGGAGAACATGAAGGAGAACATGGATAGGCTTAAGGGTGTGGTCTTCTCCCAGAAGGTGCTCCTGAAGCTCGTTGAGAAGGGCACGACCCGCGAGGAGGCGTACGCGGTTGTACAGAGGAGCGCGATGAAGGTATGGGAGGGGCTTGGGGATTTCAAATCGCTCCTCCTTGAGGACACGGAGGTCATGACCTACCTCACGGAGAAGGAGCTTTGCGCCTGTTTCGACGTGAAACCCTACATAAAGAACGTCGATTATATCTTCAGAAGGACATTCGGAGCAAAAAAGTAAAGACCGGAGGGTTTTAAAGATGCAGAGGCTTGAGAAGTTTTATGAAGGCAAGGCAAAGGTCCTTTATTCGACCGATAACCCGGACCTCGTCATACAGTACTTCAAGGACGAGGCGACCGCATTTGACGGCAAGAAGAAGGGGATAATAGAGTCGAAGGGGATACTGAACAACAAGATATCCTCGCGGATATTCAAGTACCTTGAGTCCAAGGGCGTGAAGACGCATTTCGTGGATATGCCATCGGAGCGGGAGATGGTCGTAAAAAGGCTCCAGATAGTCCCCATCGAGGTCGTGGTAAGGAACATCGCGGCGGGCTCCCTTTCCAAGAGGATGGGTGTCGAGGAAGGCACGCCCCTAAAGGAGACGATACTCGAGCTCTATTACAAGAGCGATGCGCTCGGCGACCCGATGATAAACGAGTACCATGTGAAGGCATTCGGGCTCGCGGAGGCCGACGAGCTCCGGCGGATCGAGGCCGAGGCGTTGAAGGTAAACAAATTACTTTCGGAATTTTTCGACGAGAGGGGTATAATACTCGTGGACTTCAAGCTCGAATTCGGAGTCCACAAGGGCGAGATACTCCTCGGCGACGAGGTCACCCCGGACGGGTGCAGGCTCTGGGACAAGACGACGCGCGAGAAGATGGACAAGGACAGGTTCAGGCGCGACCTCGGAAAAGTCGAGGAGGCGTACCAGGAAGTCCTCAGAAAGGTGATGGAGTGATGAAGGCAAAAGTCTATGTAACGCTTAAAAAGGGCGTCCTCGACCCGCAGGGCAAGGCCGTGATGGGCGCGTTAAAGACCATGTCCTTCGACGAGGTCAGGGACGTGCGCATAGGAAAGTTCATGGAGATAGAGATAGACGGCGCCTCGATTGAGAAGGAAGAGGCGCGCTTGAGGGAGATGTGTGAGCGGTTACTGGCGAACACGGTTATTGAGAATTACAGGATTGAGATAGAATAAGGAGATTTTCCGTGAAGTTCGGCATTGTTGTTTTTCCTGGTTCCAACTGCGACCACGACTGCTACCACGCAATCAAGCACGTCTTCAAAAAAGACGCGGGGTACATCTGGCACAAGGATACGTCTTTAAAAGGCTACGACTGCGTGATACTCCCCGGCGGGTTCTCCTACGGGGATTATCTCCGGACCGGGGCGATAGCGAGCTCCTCGCCTGTCATGAACGAGGTCGTAGGTTTCGCCAAAAAGGGCGGGCTCGTCCTCGGCATCTGCAACGGCTTCCAGATATTGACGGAAGCGGGGTTACTGCCCGGCGCGCTCATGAGGAACAGGGGGCTTAAATTCATATGCAAACATGTGCCGGTTCGCGTGGACAACAACTCGACGCCTTTTACCGCGAAGTACGGGAAGAATGAAGTCGTCGATATCCCGATCGCTCACGCGGACGGCAACTACTTCGCCGACGCGGAGACGACAAAACGGCTCGAAGGCTCGGGGAGGATCGCCTTCAGGTATTCTACCGCCGCAGGGGCGGTTACAGACGAGGCCAACCCGAACGGCGCGCTCCTTAACATCGCAGGTATCGTGAGCGAGGGCGGCAACGTGCTCGGCATGATGCCGCACCCGGAGAGGGCGAGCGAACCTGAGCTCGGCTCAGTCGGCGGCAGGGGCGTTTTTGAGTCCATAATAAGCGCGTTGTCATAAGGGAAAGGGCAAATGGGGTTCAAGGAAGATCTCAGATCAGGAAAGTTCGTCATAACCGCCGAGATATGCCCGCCGAGGGGGACCGAGGCGGCCCCGTTCATTGAAAAGGCGCGGCTCCTTAAAGGCAGGATATCGGCCGCTAACGTCACCGACAACCAGCGGGCGGTCATGCGCCTCTCGTCGCTCGCCTGCTCGATATTGCTGATGAAGGAAGGGCTTGAGCCTGTCTTTCAGATGACGTGCAGGGACCGGAACAGGCTCGCCATGCAATCCGACCTCCTCGGCGCGTGGGTCCTTGGCGTAAGGAACGTCCTTGCGCTGACAGGCGACCACGTATCTGCCGGAGACCACAGGGAGGCGAAGGCGGTATTCGACCTGGATTCCGTCCAGCTCGTATCCATGATAACGACGCTCAACTCCGGCAAGAACATGAACGGGGTGGAGCTCCGGGGCGGGACCGATTTTTTCATCGGCGCGGTCGTAGCGCCTGAGGCGAGCCCCTGGGAGCCCGAGGAGATAAAGTTCGAGAAGAAGGTTGAGGCAGGGGCGAGGTTCTTCCAGACCCAGGCGATATTCGATATGGACAAGTTCAAGAGGTTCTTCGACGGGGCGGCAAAAACAGAGGCGTCCATACTTGGCGGGATACTCCTTCTTAAATCCGCGAAGATGGCTAACTACCTTAACGCGAACGTCCCCGGCGTCCATGTGCCGCAGGGTTTGATAGATGAGCTTGAAGGGGCGCCCGACCAGCTTGAGAAGGGCATAGAGATAGCTTCAAGGCAGGTTAGGGAGTTAAAGAAGTTCTGCCACGGCGCGCACATTATGGCCATAGGCCAGGAAGAGAGTGTAGTAAGGATCATCGAGGAGGCGTAATAGCCGCCTTTTGCCTTGCGGGCGTAGGGGAGGGCAGGCCACGGGTGTGAAGGTTCAGAGTATCAGGCTTGAACCGTTAACAGGATTCGAAATGTCAAACGCCGGACGCGAAAGCGTCCGGCGTTTTTTTATGTCACAGGACCATTTCAGTACTCAGCCCGCCTTTTCCTCTTCGTCTCCTGGTCCGTCGTCCATCGATATCTCGTACTCTTCGACATCAAGCGCTCCGGCAACCGTTTCGGCCTCTTCGGTCCTGCTTTCGGGTTTTACCGCGTCAGCCTGAGAGGCCGGAGGAGAGACGGCCCCTGTCGCTATGTAGACCGCCTCATCGTCGCCGACGTTGTCGAGGAGGAAGACTTGCGCCTCTTTCGAGTGAAAGGCCTCGCCTGCGCCGATCGTGAAAGACGTCTTGCCGCTGTTTACCCGGATAGAGCCCTTGAGGACGCATATGATCTCCTCCCTGCCCGCGCCTGGAGAGAGGCTCTTCGAGGTCTCCTTCGGGCGGAGCCTGCCGTAGGTGAGGTAGACGGTCCCGCCGATTTCGTCGGGGCCGAGCGAGTATTCGTTATTGGGGTTGAGTTCGGCGAGAAGAGGGAGCCTGTATATCTTCATGCCATCGATTCCATGGTGTCCCTGAAGTGCTCAATGAAGTCCTCGCCGTGCATGGGCCGCAGTATTATCCACTTCCTCTTTTTGTCGAGCTTCACCTCGACCTCGGCCCCTGGGATGAGCTCGAGGAAACGGAGGTAGTCCTCGGGGAGGGCCACGCCCTCGCGCCCCTTTTCTATCCTGACTATCTTCTCTTTCATCGTCTCCCCCTTTGCGTCTTTTCCCGCCCTTTTTACGCCGATTGAGATAAAAGCCCGCGTCTGTTCAGCCGGCATTTATTATATTAAGTTCACGGGGGCGAGTAGTCAAGGTAATTCATTGTTTTTTTCAGTGCTGGAACGGTTTAAGAGAGATGCCTGTATTTCAACCCCTGAGCCTCCTTCGATAAAACAAAAAATGAATGTAAGATAGGACTTTGGCGCTCGCCGAACCTTGACAATTATGCCGCAGGGTGTATTATATCCTGAGGCGTAAGCACCTTTTTTCAAGGCCCAATGATGCAGAAGGAAGACTCCCTAAAACCCGGGCATGTCAGACAACGGCACTTCTGCGCGAGGGAACTGCAGTTTTCCGTCGCGCTCCTGATAGTCCTCGCCTTACTCGGGGGGATGTCGCTGCAGGCCCTATCATCCCTTTTAAGCCAGCACTACGGCCTCGATACGCCGGTACTCGGCATACTGCTCGTAATAGGATATGTCGCCATAGTCATCCTCCTCGCGGTCTTTTACACACACAGGCTCATAGGACCGTTCGTCCGGCTCGAGTACGAGATGAAGCTCATATCCGCGGGAAACCTCTCAAGGCGCCTCTCAATGAGGACCAAGGACGACCTCCACATCAGGAACTTCGCGAAGCACGTGAACGGCTGCATCGACAGGCTCGAGGAGATGAGCAGGGAATACAACCTCCTGAACTCGGCCTTGTCAAAGAGGCTCGACTACGTCACGACGGAGATATCGAAGGGCTCGGAGGCCGACTGCGCCATGATACAGCAGGAGATAAAGGCCTTACAGGCGGAGATGAGGAAGTTAAGGGAAAAATGGTAGCATTAAGTCAGTGGCCGGCCGCTTAAAACCCCTCCTCGCGTTTTTTTTAATCCTCTTTGCGGCCCCTTGCCTTTCAGAGGCCTCAGAGAAGGATACCTACGTAAAATACGTCATCGACGGCGACACGATAGCCATACCTGGCGGAGACACCGTAAGGTACCTCGGGATAGACACCCCTGAGCGCGGCGAGCCATTCTACCGCGAGGCCAAATATAGGAACCGTTCTTTCGTAAAGGGAAAAAAGGTCACGCTCGTCTTCTGCGACAAGGAGAGGCTGGACAAATACGGCAGGCTCCTCGCCTGGGTATACGCGGACGGCGTATTCGTGAACGAGGCCCTCTTAAAAGAAGGGCTCGCGCGAAAGCTCCTGATACCTCCGTGCGGGACGATGTTTGCCGATGAGTTCAAGGCCGCGGAGGATTCAGCTCGCGCGGAAGGGCTCGGCATATGGGGCGGAAAGACCGGCCCTGCGGTCAGATGAGGGCGCTCATTGACTGGAAAGGGCGCGCATGTTGCGGCCTGTTTGTCCCGGAACGGACCAACGCCCCCTGTTTTATCTTGACAACCTCGACCCCGGCTTATTATAGTGTCAAGGTAAGGGCGGCGTACCCAAGTGGTAAGGGAGCAGTCTGCAAAACTGCCATTCAGCGGTTCGAATCCGCTCGCCGCCTCCAATTTTCCCGCCTTTCGCGGGCGGCATCATAGATGAAAAATTCTCCGCAGACAGCCTTGTCCCGGAACACACGGCCCGCAGACACCCTGCGGGTCTTTTTGTATCCGCGCGGAAACCCTATGTCAAAGCCCTTGAGGTGAATGAGATGAGAGCCGTAATACTCGCCGGATGAAAGGGCGCGAGGCTGAAACCCTGCACCGTAGTCCTGCCGAAGCCGCTCATGCCCATAGGACAGTGGTTAAAATGCCATTGAGGCCCTCCCCGCGCTATCTTCCCAGCTATTTCCTGAATTGTCCGGCGTATCTTAAAAAAGACGTTCATTAGCCCTTGAACGTCAACAAATGCCCGGATATACGGGGTAAAATGTAATCCAGGTTACATTCATCCATCGCGGGATTTTGTATATTACCCGCAGATCGTATGAATACCTCCGCACTCAAAAAGGAAGAACCGGGCACAAGCCGCTTCACGCTGGAAGTCGTCCCCAGCCCAGCGTCTGAGCCCCGCGCGCCCGCGGCTGAGGAGCATGCGGCCCCCGTATCAAGGCAGAAGGCAGGCGCCGTCGATAAGAAGGCCTTTGAGTCGTTCCTCGTCATATCAGTCCTCTTCCTGACCGCAGTCCTAATATATGAGTCAATCACACAGGCCAGCCTCAGACACATAAGCCTTTTAAGTCTCGCGCACGCGTTCGGGTACTTGAAGTCCATCCCGGTAGAGTTTAAGCCGTCCAGCGGGCTCTGGCTCCTCTTCGGCTGGACAGGGACCGGGATGATGGTCCTCATGATGGCCTATACGCTCCGGAAAAGGGGCGGACTGCTGGGAAGGCTCGGCTCTATGAGGATATGGCTGAACGGGCACATGTTCCTCGGCGTCATGGGGCCTGTCCTGATCGTCTTCCACACGACCTTCAAGTTCAACGGGATCATAGGGACGAGCTTCTGGTGCATGGTCGTAACAGCCATATTCGGCGTCCTCGGCAGATACATCTACCTGCAGATACCGAGGTCGATGACAGGCGCGGAGTTGAAGGAGAAGGATATAGAGCGCCTCATAACGGGCCTTGAGGCCGAGATAGAGCTCCGCTCAAAGGGGTTGAAGGCGGGCGCGTTCTTATCCGAGATAACCTCTCCGGAGAAGGCCCAATCGATAGGCCCGGTAAAGGCGCTCCTTTACATGATGTGGAACGATACGGCCAACAGGCTCAAGGTGAGACGCATAAAGAGGGAGCTTAAGCGCGATTACGGGCTCTCGCCAAGGGTGATGGCCGCGCTCGGCGCGCTCCTCTCACGGAAGTCCGCGCTCATAAGGAAGAGGAACTTTCTCTCAACCTCCCAGAAGCTCCTCCACTACTGGCACGTCCTGCACATACCGCTCGCGAT
The DNA here is from genome assembly GCA_001797465.1 of Deltaproteobacteria bacterium GWB2_55_19. Lineage (GTDB taxonomy): Bacteria > Desulfobacterota > GWC2-55-46 > GWC2-55-46 > GWC2-55-46 > GWB2-55-19. Next base: position 82,040 of record MGPQ01000001.1, read on the forward strand.
AGTCATGTTCCTCATTATGTTCGTGCACATAGCCGTCTATTACATGTTCAGGCCGGTTTAGTCCGGCCTTCCACGCTCTGCGCGGAGGCCGGGGGCTGACCTTCACGATGGTCCCGCCGCTTATCGATAATAATCCAAACGGAAAGTAAAATTGAAAAAAACAAAAATCATATACCCGTTGCTTCTCCTCCTGACGCTCTTTTTAGCCTCCGCGTCCGCTTCAGCCAAGGACGGCGGTGGGGGCTCCCTCATAAGCCCGGGGGACCTCGCCTCGGCCCACTCCAAGTACGAGGGGATAAGCAACTGCACGCAATGCCACAGGATGGGCGGCGGCATACCGGACTCAAAGTGCCTCGATTGCCACGACAAGCTCTCGGCGAAGATGAAAGGCGGCAAGGGCTTCCACGCCAATATTAAGGACCCCTGCATCAAGTGCCACGCCGACCACAAGGGCAGGTCGTACAAGATGGTCGTCTTTGAAAAAGAGAAGTTCGACCATGCCAATACGGAATATCCCCTTAAAGACAAACACTCGGCGGTCCAGTGCGTCAAGTGCCACAGGAAGGAGGGTGTCTATACCGTCGCGACTACCGAGTGCGTCTCCTGCCACAGGGACGAGCACAAAAAACAGCTCAACCAGGACTGCTCGAAGTGCCATAACATCAAGGGCTGGAAGGACATAGCGCTCTTCAGCCACAAGACAGGCTCAGTATACCCGCTCGAAGGCAGGCATGTTGACGTAAAATGCGCCAGATGTCACGTAAGCGGCAGGTACAAGCCCATAGAGTTTAAGAAGTGCCTGGACTGCCACAAGGACACGCACAGGGGCCAGTTCATTGGCAGGACCTGCGAGTCATGCCACACGGTCAAGGACTGGAAGACGACTTCGTTCGACCACAACGCGCCGTCGTACAAGGGGTACAGGCTTGAAGGCAAGCACATCACGACCCAGTGCGACAAGTGCCATGTAAAGGGGAAGTACAAGCCGATCCCCTCAGGCAAGTGTCTGGACTGCCACGCGGACCCGCACAAGAGGCAGTTTCCGGGCAAGACATGCGAGTCATGCCACACGGTCAAGGGCTGGAAGACCACCTCCTTTGACCATAACGCGCCTGCGTACGCCGGATACAGGCTTGAAGGCAAGCACATCAAGGTCGATTGCGCGAAGTGCCACGTGGACGGCAAGTACAAGCCGCTGCCTTACAAACAGTGCCTGGACTGCCACAAGGACGAGCACAAGGGGCAGTTCAAGGGAAAGACCTGCGAATCGTGCCACACGGTAAGGGACTGGAAGACGACGTCCTTCGAGCACAACGCTCCGGCGTACCCCGGTTACAGGCTCGAAGGAAAACACCTTCAGACCAAATGCGACAAGTGCCATGCGGAGGGCAAATACAGGCCGCTTCCATACAAGCAGTGCCTGGACTGCCATAAGGACGAGCACAACGGCCAGTTCGCAAAGCAGAGGTGTGAGGCGTGCCATACGGTCAAGGACTGGAAGTCGGCCTCCTTTGACCACAACGCGCCGACGTACCTCGGTTACAGGCTCGAAGGCAAGCACAGCAAGGTCGAGTGCGCTAAGTGCCATATAAAGGGCAAGTACAAGCCTTTGCCGGCGGAATGCGTCGACTGCCACAGGAAGGACGACACACACAAGGACGAGCTCGGGGCTGTCTGCGAGAAGTGCCACACGGCCCTTGACTGGAAGAAGATAACGCTCGACCATAACGCGAAGACGAAGTTCCCGCTCGTCGCCGCGCACAAGACGACGCCCTGCGACAAGTGCCACAGGAACAAGAGCTACAAGACCAAGGCCGAGAAGTGCATCGACTGCCACAAGGACGTCCACAAGGGCAAGTTCAAGGAGGAGTGCAACTCCTGCCATACCCAGGCGGACTGGAGGCCGAGGGCCTTTGACCACGCGAAAAAGGCCGGGTTCGCGCTCTCGGGCGTCCATAACGACCTCGTATGCGGCGCGTGCCACACGAAAAAGGACGAGTACAGGTTCCTGTCGCGCTTCTGCAGCCAGTGCCACACGGACCCGCACAGGAACCAGTTCGGCTCGGAGTGCTCTGAGTGCCATACGGAGCGTTCCTGGGCGCTCAACAAGTTCAAGCACTCGTCGACGTCCTACCCGCTCTCCGGCAGGCACAGGAGTGCCGAGTGCCAGGACTGCCACAGGAACCGCCAGTACAGGGCGACATCGAGGGTCTGCGTCAACTGCCACCTATCGTCGTATTCGAGCGCGCCGAATCACCTCTCCCGCGGCTACAGCCAGGACTGCGCCCAGTGCCACGCTACCAACTTCGTCTCCTGGGTATTCAGGCACTCAACCGCGAACACCGGGTGCTCGTCATGCCACTTAAACGACAGGCCTTCGAGCCACGTGTCCAACCCTTCGTCTTACTCGACGACCTGCGAGCAATGCCATACGTCCACGGCGTCATGGAGCTCGCACAAGCATACGTCGGCGACGACCGGCTGTTCGTCGTGCCACCTGAGTTCGAGGCCGTCTTCGCACTCGTCCAACCCGTCCAAGTACCCGACGACCTGCGAGAGCTGCCATACCTCGACGGTCTCGTGGTCGACGTCCAAACACGTATCCACGTCGACCGGGTGCTCCTCGTGCCACTTGAGCGAGAGGCCAGGCTCGCACTCGTCGGACCCGTCCAAGTACTCGACTACCTGCGAGCTCTGCCACTCATCCACGGCGTCGTGGAGCTCGCACAAACATACGTCGGCGACGACGAACTGCTCGACGTGCCACTTGAGCGACAGGCCTTCGACCCACACGTCGAACACCTCCTTGTACTCGACGACCTGCGAGAACTGCCACAAGTACCCGACGTGGACGTATTCTCACACGGCTACGACGAACTGCTCGTCGTGCCACCTGAACGAGAGGCCTTCGACCCACACGTCTAACACCTCCTTGTATTCGACTACCTGCGAGAACTGCCACAAGTACCCGACGTGGACTGCCTCTCACACTGCAACGACCGGCTGTTCGTCGTGCCACCTGAACGAGAGGCCTTCGACGCATACGTCGAACACGGCAACGTATTCGACTACATGCGAGACCTGCCATAAGTACCCGACATGGACCTGGTCGCACACCGTGACGACCGGCTGTTCGTCGTGCCATACGTCAGACGCGCCTTCGGCGCACACGACCTACGCGAGCGCCTTCGGGACTACGTGCGAGACCTGCCACACCTATCCGACATGGACCTCCACGAAGATAAGCCACTCGTCGCTCACTACGTTCCCGTCCACCCACAAGGGGTATTCACAGTGCTCGGACTGCCACCCGTCCATGAGCTACGCGACCGGCAACTGCATCAACTGCCACAAGTCCGTCGGCGCCGACACGCACAATACGACGTCTGACTCGGTATGCCTGAGCTGTCATCCGAAGGGCAATTAAGGGGAAGCGATGAAGACCGAATATCGAAAAATAAGGCTCGCGTCGTGTCTGGCGCCGGTCTTTGTTATGCTCCTGGGCGGCCAGGCGCTCTCAGCCCAGACAAAGGGGAGCCTCTCCATCGAGGACTATTACCTTAATGACACGTCCGACGACGGCTATCAGCACCTCTTAACGACGCGGCTTAAGCTCGACATGACGAAGCTTGACAAGAGCGGCGCGTGGGCCCTGCACTTTGACGGCAGGGAGCGGCTTAACCTCGGCACTTACGATAGCTCCAGCGAAGACGCCCGCGTGGACGTACTTAACTTCGACTACACCGGAAAGTCGGTCTACGTCGCCGTCGGCAGGGTCTGGCCGAAGGAGCTCTCCACCGAGCGCGTGGATGGCGTGAACGCGGTCTATCAATGGGACAAGTACGGCCTCGGCTCGTTCCTGGGCCTGCGCCCGGACCCGTACTCAGAGATGTTCACGACGGAGTTCGTCTCCGGCGGCGCGTACGCGTATTACAAGACCGACTCTCTTTCGACGAACGCCGCATTCACGCACACCATGTACAAGGGCGCTACCGACAGACAATACCTCTACAGCCAGACTACCTATGTGAAGGAGAAGATCACTCTCCTCGGTCTCTTGACAGGCGACATCAACCAGAGGACAAAGGGCCTTTCGCTCACGAACGGCCTCCTTGACCTCTCCTTCAAGCCCGCCCCGAACAAGGGCGTAAGCGTCGGGTACAACCAGTTCAAGTCCGTCCAGCTCTACGCCTCGACTGACGAGGAGGTCGACCCAGGCTCCGAGCGCTCGTACTACCTTGCCTTTAATTACCGCTTCAGGGACAAGTACAATCTGTTTGCGAGGGTTGAGAGGCAGAACCGCGATTACGCGAGCCTTGAGGACGGCTATAAGGACGGGATGGCGTACAAGACCGGCGTGAACATCGACGGCCTACTCAAGACCGGCGTGAACCTGAACCTCGGGGCGTCCCTGAGCGACGGGTTCGGCGGCGAGTACAACTCTTACGATATCGAGGCCTCAAGGGTCTTCAAGGAAGTATTACAGCTCGTCATGAATGGCTCTTACAGCCTGAGCAGGTACACGGACTCAGATACGACCCGGATATGGGCTTACGGCCTCTCAGGCTACCTCTATATGTCGAAGAGGTGGACGTTTACGCTCTCTTACAATGGGGAGTACGCGGAAGACTACACGGTCAACAGCCTCCTTACCCGCCTCGCGATCAAGTTCTGATTCGTTGACCCGTTGTTTTATGGCGCCTCGCGTATGAGGCTTATTTGAGGCATGGATAAGCGGTGATCGCCGTCTTCTGTTTTGATGAGGCGTGAAAGGTATAGAGGCAGGTTTTATTGATGGTCTTTACTCGGTCCCGAACTTCTTTTCGATCCTGACGCCTATGGAGAGCAGGAACTCGTTCGGGAGCTCTCCGCCGGCGAAGATATAGACGTAATCGTTATTGATAAACGCCTCCTTGCCTTCCGTTTCGATCCTGACGTCCTTTTCGCGTATCTCTTTTACATTTGAGTTGAGTATGACCGTCACCGACTTTTTGGATACTGCCTCGTCGAGCCGCGTCTTGTTCATCGGCTTTATGCGCTTGAAGGAGTCGGAGCGGTATGAAAGGGATACCTTGTTCCCCGGCTGTTTGGCGAGTGCGATGGCGGCCTCGATGGCGCTGTCCCCGCCGCCGACGACGAGGAGGTGATGGTCCCTGTGCTGTTCCGGGTCGAGGAGGCTGTAGGTGACCTTGGGCAGTTTTTCCCCGGGGACGTCGAGCTTTCTGGGCGTCCCGCGCCTGCCTATGGCGAGGATGACGTTCCTCGCCGGGTACTCTCCCTTTGACGTTTTCACCCTGAAACCGTCGGCCTCCCTCGCAAGCCCCGTCATCTTCTCCCCGGTCCTTATCTCCAGCCCGGTCTTTTTGATGACCGAGGTCCAGAGGTCGAGGAGCGCTTCTTTCGTCGTCTCGCGGAGCCGCACGCTCCCGTAGAGCGGGAGCTCGACCGGTGAGGTCATCACTATCTTGTGGCGGGGGTAATTGAAGACAGTGCCGCCGACGTCACCCTGCTCAATGGTCACGAACTTAAGGCCCTTTTTTGAGGCCATCAGCGAGGCGCCGACGCCCGCTGGGCCGGCGCCTATTATGATTACGTCGTACGCCTCGGCGCGCCCCTTGTCCGCCCCGAGCCTGCAGGAGATGTATTCGACGGCCTCTCTCCCCTGGGTGATGGCGTTCTTTATGAGCCCCATGCCGCCGAGCTCTCCGGCTATGAAGATGCCCTTTATGTTCGTCTCGAAGTCGGGGGTGAGGTGCGGGATATCCACGCCGCGAGTCTCGGTGCCGAATACGAGCGCGATAGCGCCCACAGGGCAGGCCTCGGCGCACGCGCCGTGTCCGACGCAGTGCGAGGCGTTTATGAGCCCGCCTTTGCCGCCTATTAGGCCTATGATGTCCTTTTCAGGGCAGGCCTTCACGCACGCGCCGCTTCCGATGCATTTGGAGGGGTCTATCTTCGGGTGGATCGTCGTAGGCTCGCGGAAGCCGTATTCTTCGGCGAGGGCGACCTTCTTCTTTACCTTTTTTGATTTTCTGGAGATGATGCTCAGGTAAAGGGCTATGGCGAGCACTATGAGCGCGGCTGAGATGATGGAGGTCAATTAATGGAGGCTCCGGTAAGGGTTTGTTTTCTGGGATTCCGCACCGAGAGGGGCGCCGCAACATGTCTTTTTAACTGTTTGTCTTGGTAAATGCCAATACATTTTACGGTATTTTTTTTCGTAGCGGCGTGACCTGAGTCACACTGGGCCTCTCTTGCCAAATCGCTCAGTAGCCGGTAATCTCTTATGGTTTGACTGCGAGGCCCCGTTGTGGTAGTTGATAGCCATGTGCCGGATTGACGCCGCCAGGACCCCTTCGACGGACCTGTCTTTACGCCCTGCTCAAACGAGCAAGAAAAACCGAATTTCAAGAGGATCGTCATGAGCTCCGGCGCACTCGCGCGCGATTACCGTCATAAAATAGCCGAGGCCGTAGCCGGACTCGGCTACGGAGACGCCTCGGCCCTCTTCGACGCCCTCGCGATGGATGCGCGGAAGCGCGGCTTCACCTACCAGAGGGCGGGCGGCCTCGTCGAGGCGATCCGCCTCATGCTCATACCCGCGGTCTTTACGGCTGAACAGTTGAATCATCTAAGCGTCGTCGCCCACGCGATCCACCGCGGCATGGAGGCCGTAAGCAGGGCGTGGAGCGAAGACGACAGGCTTCGGAGGATGCTCCCGTTCGAGGAGGAGGAAGGGGCGTGGATAAGGTCCGTAAGAAGGGACCCGAAGTCCCCGGACCCCCTCTGGTACAGGCTTGACGCGCACCTGTCGATGGACGAGCCGGACTGGCGCAGCCGCATCTCCATATTCGAGATAAACGCATGCGCCGTCGGCGGCATACACTACGGCCCGATGGCCGAGAGGCTCTTCCTCGATGAGATAGTCCCGTTTTTGAATTTGAAAAAGAGGCTCGCCCTCCTCCCACGCGTCACAAGGGGCCCGGACGCCAGAGACCTCCTCGGCCTTCTCGTTGCCAGGCACGCGAGGGCACTGGGAAGGACCACGCTCAACTTCGTATTCTCCGAGGACACGACCGCCGAGGAAGGGATAACGGAGGGGCCCTACATTGTAGAATATTTGAGGTCAATCGGCGTTAACGCCCTCCTTGCCGACCCGAGGGAGTTATATGAAAAGAGGGGCGAGGTCTGGTACAGGGACACGCCCGTGGATATCGTATACAGGAATTTCGAGGCGAGGGAGATAATCGAGATGGAGCGGGAGGGCGGGGATACAAAAGGCATAAGGCTCGCCTTCGAAAAGAACCAGGTCATCTCGTCCCTTACGGGCGACTTCGATCACAAGGCCATGTGGGAGGTCCTCGCTGGAGGCGAGTTCGACGCGTATTTGAATCCAACGGACGCCGCTATATTCAAAAGACACCTCCCGTGGACGAGGATCGTAGGCGAAAGAAAGACCCTCGGCCCCGACGGCCGCGAGGAGGACCTTGCGCGCCTCTTGAGAAGAGAGAGGGAGTCGCTTGTCCTGAAGCCCGACCGTCTCTGCGGCGGCTACGGCGTAACCATAGGCAGGAACCTCTCCCCTTCCGAATGGGAGAGGGCGATAGACGAGGCCATACGGGGCGACTGGGTCGTGCAGGCGTACTCGCCTCCGGAGATAACGAAGTTCCCGGTGCTTGAGGACGGGGCCTTAAGCTTCGAGGACCATAACATCGTCTACGGGCTATCATCGACGCCTGACGGCACGGCGGTCCTCGGCAGGGTGTCGAGGGAGGGTGTAGTGAACGTCGCACAGCAGGGCGGCCTCATGCCGGTCTTGAGGCTCTCTGAAGAGGGCCTTAAGGACGGCGTAAAGGGGCCGCTTTCCGGTACATGGGCATGAAGGGGATATTCGTTTCCATACTCGCGCGTCTGAAAAAACTCGGCGTGGACTACGCCGACATAAGACACGAGCGTATAATGACGGAATCCATGCAGGCGCTCGACGGAGAGGTCGAAGGCTTTTCGACCGACACTTCCGCCGGGGTCGGCGTAAGGATCCTATACAGGGGGGCCTGGGGTTTTGCCGCGACGAACATCGTAACCGAGGAGAGCGCCATGAAGGCCGCAAAAGAGGCGCTCGCGATGGCAAGGGCGTTCTCGGCCGTGAATACGGGAAAGGCGCGCCTCTCGGTGTCGGAGCCGTTCGTCGAGAGCTATTCAACGCCATATGAAATCGACCCCTTCAGCGTCGCCTCTGACAAGAAAATATCTTTGATCGCCGGGGTCACCGGCGCGGCGCTCCGGGAAAAGGGGATATCATCAGCCGAGGCCTTCCTTGAATTCTCCAGGGCCGAAAAGGAGTTCTGCAATACCGATGGCGCCTTCATTTCGCAGACCATACTGACGAGCGGCGGCGGCTATCACGTCATAGCCGGGGACAACGACGACGCGCAGGTCCGTTCGTACCCGGACGGCCACCACGGGCTCTTCGCCACGCGCGGCTACGAGCTGATAGAGGAGCTCGACTTCATGGGGAGCCTGCCCAGGGTCACTGCCGAGGCCCGCTCTCTCTTATACGCGCGCGAGTGCCCGTCCGGCGTAAGGGACATCATCATAGACGGCCCACAGCTCGCGTTACAGATACACGAGTCGTGCGGCCACCCAGCCGAGCTCGACCGGGCGCTCGGCGCCGAGCTCGGCTTTGCCGGAGGGAGTTTCCTTACGCCTGATAAACTGGGAACGTTCAGGTACGGCTCCCCGATAGTGAATATATACGCCGACCCGAACGAGCCCGGGGGGGCCGGGAGTTACAGGTTTGACGACGAAGGGGTGAGGGCGCAGAGGGTCGATCTCGTAAGAGACGGCGTCTTCACCGGTTACCTTACCTCCCGCGAGTCGGCCCTTGCCGTCGGAGGCGTATCGAACGGCTCGATGAGGGGCGAGGGATGGGGAGGGCTCCCCTTGATAAGGATGAGCAACGTCTGCATAACGCCGGGGCAAGGTACGCTCGACGACCTCGTCTCCGACACCAAAGACGGCATCCTCATGTCGGTGAACAGGAGCTGGTCGATAGATGACAGGAGGCTTAACTTCCAGTTCGGGGCGGAGATAGCCTGGGAGATAAAGAACGGGAAGGTCAAAGAGGCGTTCAGGAACCCCGTATATTACGGCAGTACCCCCGGGTTCTGGGCCTCCTGCGACGCCGTATGCGGCAGAAGCGAGTGGAGGTTGTGGGGGCTGAACAGTTGCGCGAAGGGAGAGCCGATGCAGGTCGCCCATGTAGGCCACGGCGCCTGCCCCGCGCGTTTCAGGTCAGTGAAGGTGGGGGTGGGAAAACCCTGATGGACGGACTGCTGAAAGACAGGCTGATTAGTGAGGGGGAGAGGATAGCGGCGAGCGCGCAGGCGGATTCAATCGAGTTCGTTGCGAGCCGGGAGTCGTCCTCGACCATGCGGTTCTCCTCGTCGCGCTTCCACCAGGGCATATCGGTAACTGACGCGTCTTTCCATATAAGGGTTTTGATAGGCAGGAAGATCGGGGTCGCCTCGACGAACTCCATTGAGCGGTCCGCGTTGGACAGGTGCCTTGACGAGGCCCTGGGAATAGCCCGCGCCACGAGAGAGGAACCGTTCCTGTTGAAACCCCCCGGGCCGTGCCGCTATGCGCGGGTGAACTCCTTTTTCGAATCAACGGCACGCGCCTCTTATGACGAGAAGGCTTCGCTCGTCGCCTCCGGGTTCAGGGAGGCCCTCGTGTCTGGCGTCAGCCTTTCCGGAGCGCTCGCTACCGTTGTCGGAGAGGCCGTTATCGTGAATTCCAGAGGCCTAAAGGCCTACCACCCGTATACCTTCGCGCATTTAAGTTCCGTAGCCTCCTCAGGCGACGCCTCGGGGTTCGCGTCCGCCGTATCGAACGATATCTCCAGGATAGACATAAAGGGCCTCATGCGCGCCTCGGCGGAGACGTGCCTGAGGTCGTCTTTCCCGAAGGAGACGCCTCCCGGCGTATACCGCGTGCTATTGGAGCCCTCAGCCGTAAGCGAACTCGTCCATTGGCTCTCATACACGGGTTTCGGCGCGAAGTCCTTCCATGACAAGACGGGCTTTTTAAGCGAGAGGATCGGAGAGGCCGTAACAGGGGAAAAGGTGACCATATACGACGACGGGCTCGACGCGAAAGGCATGGCGATCCCCTTCGACTTCGAGGGCTCGCCCAAAAAGAGGCTCCCTCTCATAGAGAGGGGTGTCGCTTCCGGCATAGCCTACGACAGCCTGACGGCGTCAATCGAAGGGAGGGAATCGACCGGCCACGCGTCCTTCCCCGGTGACAATGAGGGGCCGTTCCCCGATCACCTGTTCATGGAAGGGGGAGACGTCGCGGCCATTGACATGCCCGGACTCCTCGGCGACGGCATACTGGTGAAGTCGTTCCATTATGTGAACGGGCTTCTGAACCCGAGGGAGACTTTAATGACCGGGATGACGAGGCACGGGACGTTCCTCGTAAGGGATGGCGTTGTAAAGCACGCGCTGAGGCCCATGAGGTTCACCGAGAAGGTCCTCGAAGCATTCGGAAGGATCGAGGCGGTCTCAAGGGAGACGGCCGTATACCCGAACGGCGCCTTCCCGTTGAGCTCTGTAACCGTCCCTTACATCCTCATAGACGGCTTTTCGTTCACGTCTTAATATTATTGACAGCCCGATACTTTTTGTGAAAAAGTGATATACTAAAGCAGGAAGGCGCATTCGGGGGAACATTAATGGCGATAAGGTCCAAGAAGATACTTGTCGTGGATGACGACGAACTCATCCGCGATTGTTGCGTGGATATCCTCACAAACAGCGGGTACACGGTTGAAACCGCGTCAAACGGGATGCAGGCTATCGAGCGGCTCTCCGCCGAGACCTACGACCTCGTCATATCCGACGTAAACATGCCTCTTCTCGACGGCATCGGGCTCTTTCTCTCGGTCATGCGCGAGTTCCAGTACCTCAAAGACAGGTTCTTCTTCATGACAGGGGATATCCCCGGAGGTGCCGAGGGGCCGGTCCTGAAAGGGCTCGGCAGAAAGGTCATAGCAAAGCCGTTCAGGGTAAAGGAGCTTCTTGAGACTGTCGACGAATGCCTGAACCCTCTTGCGTATTCAGTATGCAGTTGGCCGAAGAGGATGAGCGAGAGGTTCGCGTTCGTAGCTGACTGCACGGTCGAGTTCGGCGAAGGCGCCGTAAGGCTCTCGGCGCGGGTACTCGACATCTCGGAGAGAGGGCTCAAACTCAAGTACCCGGGAGAGCCGAAGGGCGCGGATGTGGACGCCGGGGTCTATATAAAGGGGCTTGACCTTAAAAGGACCGGGCGCGTCAAATGGTCCCGCTCGGCTGAAGGCGCGGTTATCTCAGGTATAGAGCTTACAGAGCCCCTGCCGGTCTCCTCGGTCCTGGGTAAGAGGTAACTCCCCGGTCTGTCCGGTTCTTCTTTCATAACCAGCGGGTGAAAACATCCGTTTTCCTGCAGGTCCCTCTTTATGTCGCATCCTAAGTCTGCTAAAGTACATATCGTCTGGACGGTAAATTCCACTCATCCGGGACCTTCATGTCGATATCGTTGCGGACCAAGATCATCTCGAGTTTTTTCATCGTCTTCGCGCTCCTCTCCTTCCTCGGCGCCCTCTCCCTTTACAATAGGAACCTCATCTACGACGGCATGATGGAGGTGGAGGACGCCTCCCGCGATCTGAAGTACATATCCGACTTGAAGCTCTCCCTTGACATGGCGGTGATGCCGGCGAACGACTATCTCATAACCGGCGACCCGGCCGAGAAGGCCAGGTTCGTCGAGCTCGTTAAGGATGTTGAGGAGAGGTTCTCTCTGCTTAAGGGCGCGGGGATGTATGACGAGGGCATAAAAACAGCCGAAACGAAGTTCGGTCTCCTCAAACAGAAGTCCATGCATGTACTGGCAAGCCTCCCGGCTGTGCATAACAGACGCGACGCGGCCCTGATGGAGGAGATAGACGCCCTCGCCCTGGACATCATAGCCAACCACCTCGACAGGGTATATCTGGGCAAGAGGGATGAGATGTCTTACAGGGTAGAGGCCGCCTCTTCCTTGAGGCACAAGGTCGACGCCATACTCTTTGCCGTGGCGGCCGTCTCTTTCCTCGCAATTATCGGCGTCGCCGCGTACCTCTTCCGTTCGATATTGAGGCCCATAGACGAGCTGACGCGGGGCGCGGCGATAATAGGGAACGGCGACCTCGGCCACAGGGTCGATATAAGGGATGGCATCGAGATGAACCTCCTCGCCGATGAATTCAACCGCATGGCCGGGAGACTCGGCGAGTCCTACGCGGAGCTCGAAAAAAAGATAGACGAGAGGACAAAGGAGCTGAACGAGGCGAACGGGCGCCTGAAAGCTCTCTCCATAACCGACGGGCTCACCGGGGCGTACAACCACAGGCACTTCGCAGAGAGGCTTGAAGAGGAGTGCAAGCGCTCGGCCCGGTACGGGAAAAGGCTCTCCCTCATAATGTCCGATATAGACCACTTCAAGAGCTACAACGACCTTAACGGGCACCCGGCAGGGGACGCGGTCCTCGCAGGGGTCGCCGAGTGCCTTAAGGACGGGATAAGGGGTCAAGACCTCCTCGCGAGATACGGCGGAGAGGAGTTCTCGATAATACTCCCTGAGACGGGTAAAGAAGAGGCGTGCCTCATGGCCGAGAGGATAAGGGCGAGGGTAAGGGATAAGGTCTTCCCTAACGAGTCGGGACAACCCGGAGGGGACCTTACCATGAGCTTCGGGGTCGCCTCTTGCCCGGAGGATGCCGCCAGCGCCGAAGACCTCGTGAAGAAGGCCGACGCGGCGCTTTACAGGGCCAAGGAGGCTGGCAGGGACAGGGTCGAGTGCGCCTGAAAATGGCAAAAGTCCTCAATCCCGCATTTAATAAATTAAAACCGCCCGCCTCAATCCACCATGTATGTGCCCTTCATAAGGCCTTGACGTAAAACATGTTTTAGGGTATTACTATTGTAAGCATTGCTTTAAATGGCTTTCCAGGCATAAGCGGTCCTGACGGCGGGGCGGTCTTATGCAGGGGGTGGACGCGTAGCTGGCGTCCCATACAAACAAACCACCATGCAAAGGATGGGACATGATGGCGTGCCCCATTGTACTGCGAGATGGATGGAAAAAGGCTGAAACTCATATCGGGGCTTGTCTCCGAGGCGACGGGACTGCGCATACGCCCTGACGATTATCCCAATCTCTTGAAGGCCGCCTCCGAGAGGGCGCGCCTTTCAAATATCTCGGTCGAAGACTATATCGACCTCATCCGATCCCCGCTTTTTGACCGGAAGGAAAAAGAGGCCTTGAAGGCACTGCTTTCCGTGCCCGAGTCCTTTTTCTTCAGGGACAAGGGGCAGTTTGATCTTATCCGTGCAAGGATACTCCCCGAGATCGTCGAAAAAAGGCGCGCCGAGAGGCGCTTAAGCCTCTGGAGCGCCGGTTGCTCCTCAGGCGAGGAGCCCTACTCGCTCGCGATACTCGTAAGGGAGGCCCTGCCGGACTATAAGTCATGGGATATCACCATACTAGGGACCGACATAAGGGAAGACCTCCTGGAAAAGGCCCGAAAGGGGCTCTACGGAGAATGGTCTTTCCGCACTGTGGAGCCCGAGGCCAAGGCCGCATGGTTCAGGAGGTCCGGTGCGTACTGGGAAATAGACCCGTCGATAAGGGAGATGGTGGAGTTCAGGAAGGCCGACCTCATTGGCGGCGATTGCCCCGAGGGCATGGACTTCATACTCTGCCGGAACGTATTCATTTATTACAGTAAAAAGGCCATAGCAGGGATGGCCGGGAGGCTCGTCTCGGCCCTTGCGCCCGGCGGATACCTCTTTACCGGACACGGAGAGTTCTACGGGGTCAAGGTCGAAGGCTTGAAGACAATGACCTTTCCCGAATCCGTAGCCTACATGAAGGCGTTGCCCGAGGAGGCGTTTTCGGTGAGGCCCGCCTCAGGCGCGCCGGAGAGAGCCCCGGCCAGGGCCGCAAAACTGGCCCAGAAGGGCCTCAATAGGTCCGGAGCCCCTCCCGTTGCCGGGGGTCCCGGCGGTACCGCAAGCAGGGCCGAGGCCGCCGGGCCGCTCATACTCGCCGCCTCGGTTTATGCGGACGCAGGAGAATTAAAGAAGGCCTCCGAGTGCCTCCTGAAGGCGCTGGACGCCGACAAGTTCTCGTTAGAGCCGTACTTCCTCCTCGCCCAGATAGCCGAAGAGAGCGGGGACGTCGAGGACGCGAAGAGGTGGCTCAAGAAGGCCCTGTACGTCAACCCGTCTTTTGTCCCGGCATACCTTGAGCTCGCCTCCATCTACGACAACGAGGGGCTCATCGAGAGGGCGGAGAGGATGCGTGAAAGCGCGCTTTCGATCCTCTCCTCCATGCCCCCGGACGCCCCGATAGAGCATTATGAGCAGACCAACGCCGGAGAGCTCTCCGGGTTCCTGAAAAAGACGGCCGAGGGCGGCCGGAAGAAATAATCGTTATGGAAAAAACGGTAACCCCATTCGTGGTATTCAGGCTCTCCGGCTCCCTCTACGGGGTGAAGGCCGAGAGTGTCAGGGAGATGCTCAAGCTCCCTGAGCTCGTCCCGCTTGAGGAGGCCCCGTCCTATATACCTGGTTTTTTCAACCTGCGGGGCGGAATCGTTCCTGTCATGGACCTCGAGATGAGGTTAGGACACCCGTTTCACTGTTATTCCATAGACGACGCGCTGATAATCGTAGATGAGGGCACTCTCATGGGGATAATAGCGAGCGAGCTCCTCTCGGTCGAGGATATCCCGCCCTCAGCTATCGAGGCCCTCTCGCCCATTCAGAAGGAAGGCGCGCGCCATCACTTCATCGGGGGCGAGGCGAGACGCGGCGAAGACATCGTGATGCTCCTGGACCTCGAGGCCGTCGTCGATCACGGGACCGGGCCAGGGGTCGACGAGGGGGCGTTGCGCGCGTTCTGGCCAGAGGCCTCCGAGGGGCAAAGGGAGGTCCTCAAAGAGAGGGCGCGGGTCTTAAGCGAGCCTTCTTCAGGGCTTGAGGCCGAAGGGGTCATGCCTTTCGCGGTCATCGTGCTCGGGGGCGAGCGCTTCGCCATAAGGTGCGAGAGCATCCGCGAGTTCGCGGAACTTAAAGACCTTACGCCCGTGCCGTGCACGCCCGCCCACATACTCGGGGACACCAATCTCCGGGGCGACGTCCTGACGGTCATAGACATAAGAGGGCGCCTTGGCATGTCCCCGGCGGCTCCGGGGCCCGGCTCCAAGGTGGTAGTCGCTGAGGCCGGCGGCGTAAGGGCCGGTGTGCTTGCCGACTCCGTCGAGGAGATAGCGTATTTGAGCCCTGCGGAGATAACGCCTGCCCCGCTCTCGTCAAAACAGGCGGAAGACGAGTACCTGTTGGGAGCGGCGCGGAGCGGGGAGAGGATGATAGCGGTCATAGACCTCGAGAGGATGCTCACTAAAGGCGGCCTCCTTGTAGACGAGACCGTATAGCAATGAAAAGGAGAAGATCGATATGCGAGGAATGAAGGTAAGGACCGGGATGCTCCTCGGGAACCTCATAGGCGCGGCGCTCTTTGTAATAGTAGCCATCGTCGTGCTCGTAAGCGCCAACACCGTATCGAGGTCGATAGATGAGATCGCCGCTTCATCGAGGGACCTCGACACGGCGAACGAGCTCAACGATTCCGTGAACGAGATGGTGAGGGCCGTAAGGGACTATGCGATAGCCCGCGACAAAAGCGTGCTGGATGCCTTTGAGGAAGGCGTAAGAAGTTTCGAAGCGGTCTCGGAAAGGGCGAAGGAGATACCGGACCCTGTCCTGCAGGGCCGCATGAACGAGCTCATATCCCTGGGCAGGCAGTATTACGGGATCGGCAAAGAGGTTATAGAGATCGTGGACAGGGGCAGGCCGATAGAGGCGGCTGTACCTGTGATAAAAAAGGCAAGGCCGGTCTTCGAGAGGATGAAGCCCATCATGAGGGAGTTCCACGAGAGGACCGATTCCGTTTTGAAAGCAGACGAACAGGCCGCGCTCTCCGCGGCCAGGACCCTTTACACGGTCTTGATAGCAGGCGTTATCGTCTCGATCGGCCTTGCGGTTGGAGGGGCCGTCTTGATTTCGTCATGGATAGCGAAGGGCGTAAAGGAGTCCACCGGCGCGGTCTCTGCGGCGACAAGCGAGATAGCCTCGACCGTCGCCGAGCACGAGAGGACCGCCTCCGCGCAGTCGGCGTCTGTCACCGAGACCGCCGCGACGATGAACGAGCTCGGGGTGTCTTCAAAAAAGGTTTCGGAGCAGGCGGAGAGCGCGACGGAAGGCGCGAAGCATGTCATGTCCCTCGCCGAGGAGGGATTGAAGACCGTCGAGCAGACGATAGAGGGGATGGCTACTATAAAGGAGAAGTCGGGGACCATAGCCGGTGAGATACTCAAGCTGAGCGAGCAGACGGCTCAGATAGGGTCAATCGCTAACCTCGTGACCGACATATCCTCGCAGATAAACATGCTCGCGCTTAACGCCGCGGTCGAGGCGGTCAGGGCCGGAGAGCACGGAAAGGGCTTCAATGTGATAGCCCAGGAAGTGAGAAAGCTTGCCGACCAGGCGAGGAAGTCCGCCGAGCGAGTGAACGGCATCGTCGTCGACATACAGAAGGCGACGAACGCCGCTATAATGGCGACCGAGGAGGGCACCAAGACGATAGAGGAAGGCGCGAAGCTCGCGGAGAGGACGACAGAGGCCTTCAGCGGCGTGAACGCCTCCATAACCGCGGCGTTCGACAGCTTCAGGCAGATATCTCTCAACATCGCCCAGCAGGCCGCGGCGATAAAGCAGGTCATGGAGGCTGTGAACGCCATAACAGCGGGCTCGAAAGAGACCGCCGCCGGCATAGCCCAGACCAAGGTGGGGATAGACAGGATAAACGAGAGGGCGCGGGCGTTGAACGAGATGGTCTAGGACGAGGAATTGTGGATAGAAGCAGACAGAGGGATCTCGCCATACTCATAATCGCCTTCCTGGCCTCGATTGCGATGTCGGCGGCGCTCGGCCTCATGGAGCACGCTCTCTGGCCGAGCGAGCCGCTCCATTCCGCGATTGAGGCCTTCGGCGCGTTTGAGGCGGTAACCCTTGGAGGCATAATCCTCCTCTTCAGGGGCCGGAAGGGCTCGGCCCTCGGGAACGCGTGGGTGGCCGCGGGGCTCCTTTCCATGGGCGCACTCGACGTTTTTCACGCGTCCGTGCGCCCTGGAGCGGCCTTCGTCTGGCTCAGGTCCTGGTCGAGCCTCTTCGGCGGGCTCTTTTTCTCGCTCGTATGGATAGAGGCCGCAGGCGCGTCCATGAGGAGGGCGGTCCCTGCCTCGGCCGCGGTATTCGCAACGATCTTCGGCGTCTTTTCCATCGTGTTCGCCGGAGGCCTTCCGTTGATGAGCGTAAAGGGTGAATTCACGGCCTTATCGGTCGGGATAAATATCGCCTCAGGCCTTTTATTCCTCGCGGCGATGCCGAAGTTCTTCGTGAGCTGGTGGAGGCACGGGACGAGGGACGATTTTCTCTTCGCCTTCATCTGCCTCCTCTTCGGGACCTCGGGCCTCCTATTCAAGTTCTCCCAACTGTGGGACCAGGGCTGGTGGTACTGGCATTTTCTGAGGCTTGCGGCATACGTGATAGTCCTCTCATATTCTCTGCTCATCTACAAGAGGTTCATAGCCGGCATTACAGAGGCGGTTTCGGGCATCTCGTCCACTGCGGCAGAGATCGCCGCGGCCGTGGAGGAGCACGAGAAGACGGCCTCTGCGCAGGCGGCCTCCGTAGCAGAGACCACCGCCGCCATGGACGAGCTTTCATCGAGTGCGGCCCTTTCAAGGGAGCAGGCGAAAAGCGCCTCCTCAGGCGCCGAGGAGGCCCTGAAGATATCGAAAGAGGGAGTCGATACCGCCAATAAGGCGCTCTCCATCATGGAAGGGCTGAGAGAAAGGGTGGACGCCATAGCGGGCCGGACAACTGATTTGAGCGAGCGCATAGGGCAGATAAGCGGCATATCCTCATTGGTTGCGGACATTGCTTCCCAGATAAACATGCTCGCTCTAAACGCCGCGGTCGAGGCGGTGCGCGCAGGGGAGGCGGGGCGGGGCTTCGGCATCATAGCCCAGGAGGTGAGAAAGCTCGCGGACGAGGGGAGAAAGGCCGCCGAGAGGGTGAACTCCATCTCCTCGGAGATAAGGAAATCCGCCGCCTCGACCGTCGCGGCCACGGAACTCGGCGCAAAGGCCGCCAGGGACGGGGCGGCGCTCATGAAGAGGAACTCGGACGCCTTCAAGGCCGTCGATTCCTCTGTCGCGGACGCGTACGAGCGCGTAAGGCAGATACTCCTTAATACGGTCCAGCAGGCCGAGGCCGTGGAGCAGGTATTGAGGGCCATGAACGCAATAAACTCCGGGGCAAGGGAGACCGCCGCGGGACTCAAGCAGACGAGGGGCGGGGTAGAGGACCTGAACGGCGCGTCGAAACGGCTTTTAGATATCACATGACGCGTTGCGGAGCAGTGCATGATAGAGGATAAGGAACTGCGCGACCTCTTCAAGGCAGAGGGCGAGGAGCACCTTGCAAGTCTTGAACGGTCCATACTCGCGCTCGAAAAGGCGCCGGATGACAAGTCCGTCGTCGAGGAGGCGTTCAGGGAGGCCCATAGCCTCAAGGGCGCGGCGAGGATGGTCGGCGCAAAGGACATAGAGCTCATCGCCCACAGGGTCGAGGACATCCTCGGCGCTATAAGAAAAGGTGAGAAGGAGTTCTTCCCTGGGCTCGCCGACCGCATATATCAGGCGCTCGACGCGATCCGTCCGCTCTTGAGGGAGGCGACCACAGGCGAGGCCGCCGGGGTCGTCGTCTCCGAGGTCATAAGGCCCCTCGATGCCGAGGAGAAGGGGAAGGAAAAGGAGACGAGCGCGGGCAAGGCGGCGGAAAGCCAGCCTGAAAAGAACGAGGCCGCGCCGCCTTCGAGCCGGGAGGCGGCCGTTTCGGGATCGCCCGGGACCGAAGGAGGGGGGCGGACGGTCGAGCCTCCGGCGGTACATGGGGATGAGCCTGCCGGGAGGGCCGAAGACGTCGATAAGGAAGGGCATAAAGACGCCGCCAGGGCGCACGGCGACTACAGGATAGAGACGATACGGGTAGAGACGAGAAAGCTCGATGAGCTCATGACCGGGGCCGGGGAGCTCACGGTCATGAGGACGAGACTCTCCCAGAGGCTTTCAGAGACAGAGGCGCTATCCGAGACCTGGGACGAGCTCTCGAAGCGGCTGAGGGGCGGACTCTCCACGAGGGGCCCCGGGCTCGATGACGCCCTGCAGGGGTTCTCATCCACCATCGAGAGGCTCCGGTCCTCGCTCTACGACGATGAGGCGCGCCTTTCGTCCCTCTCTGTTGCGATGGAGGAGGGGATAAGGGAGGCGAGGCTGATGCCGTTGTCCACGCTCTTCAACCTCTTCCCGCGCATGGTGCGGGACCTCGCCCGCGAAAAGGGGATGGAGGTAAGTCTTATTATCGAAGGCGGCGATGTAAGGGCGGACAAGCGCGTCATAGAGGAGATGAAAGACCCCCTCATGCACATCATAAGGAACTCGATAGACCACGGGATAGAGGGGGTATCCGAGCGCGAGAGTGGCGGGAAGCCGCGGGCGGGGACCTTGACTTTAAGCGCCTCCAGGAACGAGACGAGCATAGTAATAGAGGCCTCGGACGACGGCAGGGGCCTCGACGACGAAGCTGTAAAGAACACCGCCCTTAGAATGGGGCTCGTCGCGGAGCAGGAACTCCAGGCCATGACGCTGTCCGAGGCGCGCTCGCTCATATTCGCACCGGGGCTTACCACGAGCCGGGCCGTCACCGAGACCTCGGGAAGGGGTGTGGGGCTGAATATCGTGAGGGTGAATGTCGAGAGGCTCAAGGGCTCGGTCCGCGTGGAGTCCGCGCCGGGCAAGGGGATGAGGACGATAATAACCCTCCCTGTCACGCTCGCCACGGCGCGCGTGATATTAGCCCTCCTAAAGGGCAGGAAGTACGCGATACCCGTCGAGAGCGTCCATTCGAGCAGGAACCTTACGTCCGGAGAGGTCTTTACGATAGAGGGGAGGGACGCGGTCCTCCTCGACGGGGCCCCTGTATCGGCGGCGAGGCTCTCCGACATACTCGGGTTTCCAGGCGAGAAGGGGAAAAACGGCTCAAACGGGCGAGACGGGCTCGCCTGCGTCTTCCTCCGGTCCGGGGATGAGAGGTTCGGGGTCATAGTCGACGGGCTCATCGACGAGGAAGAGGTGGTATTGAAGCCTCAGAGCGCGCTCCTTAAAAGGGTCAGGAACGTTTCTGGCGCGACGATCCTGGGTAGCGGCGAGGTCTCGATGGTATTGAACCCGGACGACATGCTGAAAACGCTCAAAAGGCCCGGAAGGCCCGCGCCCGAGGCTCGTCCGATGTCGCCCCGGCGCAAAAAAACGGTCCTCCTCGTCGAGGACTCGATAACGACGAGGACGCAGGAGAAGCGTATCCTCGAAGGCGGAGGCTACGAGGTCACAACCGCGGTCGACGGGCTCGACGCGCTCGCCAAGCTCTCCGCGCGCTCGTTCGACGCGGTAGTTTCCGATATAATGATGCCGAACATGGACGGGCTCGCGCTCACGGCCCGGATACGGCAGGACAAGAGGCTTAACGAACTTCCCGTGATACTCGTAACAACTTTGTCGTCCGAGGAGGACAGGAAGCGCGGGCTGGACGCCGGGGCGAACGCGTACCTCACAAAGCCGGCCTTTGACCAGGAGGTATTCCTGGAGACGCTCGGCAGGCTCGTCTGATACGGGGCCGATGAAAGGGTTATCATGATCCGCAACAACGGCAAGAAGATAAGGGTCCTGCTCGTAGACGACTCGGCGCTCGCTCTCGCCGTTATGAAAAGGATAATCTCCTCGGCCCCGGACATCGAGGCCGCCGGGGAGTTCAGGTCGGCGAAGGAGGCCCTGAAGACGCTCCCCTCGATAGACCCGGACGTCATATGCACCGACCTCCACATGCCGGAGATGGACGGGCTCGAGTTCACGCGGCAGGTGATGGAGAGGTTCCCGAAGCCGATACTGGTGGTGTCGGTATCGGTCGAAAGGTCGTCGGAGAACGCCTTCAGGCTCCTGGAGGCCGGGGCCGTGGACGTATTCTCGAAGCCCAGGGGAGAGATGGAGAGCGGTTTCCGGGCGCACTCGGACGAGCTCTTGAGCAAGATCCGCATCCTCTCAGGGGTGCATGTGTTCAAGAGGTTCTCAAGGCCGCGCGGGCCTCAAAGCATGCCCGCCCCGGCATCGAGGCCCGGCTTGCGGAGGCCCGAGATAGTCGCCATAGGGGCCTCGACCGGCGGCCCCCAGGCCCTCTTCCTCATACTCTCGGTCCTGCCGCGCGACTTCCCTGTACCCGTGATATGCGTCCAGCACATAAGCGACGGCTTCCTTAACGGTCTCATAGAGTGGCTCGGGGGCGGCTGTGCCATAAAGGTTTGCAAGGCCGTGGAGGGAGAGAGGCCGGTTGCCGGGCGCGTCTACTTCCCGGAGGAAGGATACCATCTCGTCATAGACAAGGGGGGGGCTTTCGCATACTCCCGTGAGCCCGCCAACCCGCACAGGCCCTCCATTACCGTGACCTTCAACTCGCTCGCGGACCATTACGGGGCAGGGGTCATCGGGGTGCTTTTGACCGGCATGGGCTCTGACGGGGCAGAAGGCATGCGCTCGATCGCCTCGGCGGGCGGCGCTACGATAGCCCAGGACGAGGCGACGTCCGTCGTCTTCAGCATGCCTAAAAAGGCGATAGAGCTCGGCGGGGCCTCCGAGGTCCTTCCATTATACGAAATATCACATTCGATACTCTCCAGGGTATCTTGAAAGAAAGGCCGTCATGACGGAAGATATCGCGGATAAAAAAGAGATACTCATCGTAGAGGACAGCGACGTCCAGGCGTACATGCTTAAAAAGTTCCTTGCTGACAACGGCTACTCCGTGCGCGTTGCCAGGAACGGGGCCGAGGGGCTCGTCGCCATAAAGGAGAGGGCGCCGGCTGTCGTCATAAGCGACATAGTCATGCCTGTCATGGACGGCTACGAGATGTGCAGGCGCATGAAGGACGACAGGGCCTTCCGGGGCATCCCGTTCATACTCCTCACGACGCTCACCGATACGGAAGACATCATAAAGGGGCTGAACGCCGAGGCCGACAGCTATGTCACGAAACCCTACGAGCCGGGGTATCTCCTCAAAAGGGTCACGGCACTCATCGAGACCCCGACGCAGTACAGGAACAACCCGGACGAGAAGTCCGTGGAGATATTCTACAACGGCAAGGCCTACTCGATCAGGTCCGGACGCGGGCAGACGTTGAGCCTCCTCCTTGCCACTTACGAGAACGCGATACTCCAGAACAGGGAGCTCAACAGGACGCAGGAGGAGTTGAAGGCGCTGAACGACCTCCTGGAGGAAAAGGTCAGGGAAAGGACCGCGGAGCTTACCGCCGAGGTCTCTGAACGGAGGAAGGCCGAGGCGGCGCAGAAGGAGAGCGAGGAGAGGTTCCGCTCCGTCGTCGAGACCGCGAGCGACGCGATCATCTGCGTGGACGAGAACGGGCTCGTCTATCTCTGGAACAGGAAGGCCGAGGAGATGTTCGGGTACGAGGCCGGAGAGATGATCGGCAGGGACATGCACGACTATGTCGTCCCCGAGAGGCTCCGGGAGAGGGCAAAGGCGGCCTTCGACGTGTTCAGGCAGACAGGCAGAGGGCCGGTAATCGGGAAGACCGTCGAGCTCGAGGGTCTTAATAAGGACGGGACCGAGTTCCCTATCGAGCTCTCGATATCCGCCATGAACATAAAGGGCAGGTGGCACTCGACCGGCATCATACGCGACATAACCGCGCGCAAGGCCGCGGACGAGGGGCTCCGGCAGAAGATAGAGGAGCTCGAGAGGTTCAAAAGCGCGACGATAAAACGGGAGCTCAGGATGAAAGAGCTCCGCGTAAAGATAGAGAAGTTCGAGAAGGGGAAGTAGCATGGCCTCGAGGATAAGGGCAAGGCTCCTCAAAAAGATGTCGCTCGCGATCATCCCGCTCGCCGCGCTCGCGATTTTAAGCCTCTACAACCAGAGGTCGATCTACAAGGCAACCGTCAGGGTGAACGCCGTCTCGCGCGAATCCACGCTCGTCAGCAATCTCCAGCAGGCGCTCGACAGGGCGATCATGCCTTCCAACGACTACATCATAACCGGCAAGGGAGGATACGCGGTCGAGTTCAGAAAATACTCGGAGGAGATGGAGCGTCTGCTCAAGGAGGCCGGTTCGATCCACGACGCCTTTGACGGCTCGGACGAGACCGTTGCCGAAGAAAAGAGGATATTAAAGGGATTAAAAGAGTCTTGGGGGAACGTAAGGGATATTTCAGCGAGGATATTCTCCATACAAAAGCCCGTGGGCAACAGGGACGCCGCCGAACTCATGGAGGATATGGATTACAAGTGGGGCGCCAACGCCATAGCCCTCCTCGACAGGTGGCACAGGATAGACGAGAGAGAGCGTGCTGAGGCCTTGCGAAATGCCGAGGCCGCGTGGCGGAACGCATGGGTCATCATAGGCGGGGGCGTGGCGGCTACCGCGCTCCTGACCATGTTCCTTGCGTATTACTATTCGGGCGTCTTTGTAACACCCATAGAGCGCCTCCGGGAGCACTCCCTTAAGATAGCCTCCGGCGACTTTGCGTCAAAGGCCGGGTTAAGGACCAATGATGAGCTCGAAGACCTCTCGGAGTCGATGGACAGGATGTCCTCGGAGCTCTCTGCACTTTACCGTGACCTCGAGCGCAAGGTCGAGGAGAGGACGAGGGAGTTGAACCACGCCTACTCGGAGATGAAGGAGAATGAGGAGCGATACAGGGCCCTCTTTAACGGGACGAACGACGCCATCTTCGTCCATCCGGTCCCCGGTGGAGGCGGGCCGATGAAGTTTATTGACGTGAACGAGGTCGCTTGTTCTCGGCTCGGGTACTCGCGCAAGGAGCTCCTGGAGTTGTCTCCGGAGCTTATCGACGCCCCAGGCCATGAGGCCGGGCGCGAGGCCGCCATACGGGAGATAGCTCAAAACGGGCACGCCATATTCGAGATGGCCCATGTTGCGAAGGACGGGAGGGTTATACCCGTGGAGATAAGCTCAAGGGTCTTCGTTCTCAAGGGCGCTCAGCAGGGGCTTTCCATAGTAAGGGACATATCGGAGAGGAAGATGGTGGAGGAAAAGGCGCTGAGAGAAAGACGCCTGAACGAGTCGATAGTCAATTACATGCCTGCCGGTGTCGCCTTTCTCGACAACGGCTTCATCCTACGGAAGTTCAACGCCTTGTACGCCGGGA
This sequence comes from Deltaproteobacteria bacterium GWB2_55_19, assembly GCA_001797465.1. Taxonomy (GTDB): domain Bacteria; phylum Desulfobacterota; class GWC2-55-46; order GWC2-55-46; family GWC2-55-46; genus GWB2-55-19. The sequence continues at coordinate 106,494 of MGPQ01000001.1, forward strand.
TGATAAGAAAATATACGCCGTATACGCCTGATGAGGCGCTCGGGATGTGCTACTTCGATTATGTCCCGGGGTCAAGGGAACAGGTAGAGGGGTGGTTCAAGGAAGTCAGGGACTCGGGGGAAAGCGCGGACAGGAAGGGCTTTGAGCTGAAGATTGGCGCCGGGGAAGACGAAAAAGCGACATATTGGGATACAGCCGTCACGCCTGTCTTTGACGAGGCTGGAAAGGTCGAGGGCATACTGATACTCACGCAGGACATAACGGAGAGGAAGAGGTCCGAAGACTCGCTCAAGGAGCGCGTCGAGGAGCTCGAGATGTTCAGGAAACTTACGCTCAAGCGTGAACTCCGGCTCAGGGAACTCAAGGACAGGATAGAGGCGCTTGAAATGGAGCTTAAAGGCGCAAGGGCCTGAACGGCTCTGCATAAAGGTGAAAGACCATGCCGGATGAGGAAAAAAAATTACAGGAACGCGAACAGGAGATCAGCCTCCTGAAACGCGACATTTCGCTTAAGGATTCCGAGATAGCGCGCCTGAAGGAGGCGCTCCGCAAATTTGAGGAGCGCGAAGGCGAGCTCGAGGACGAGAGAAAGGCTATTATCTACATGCTCGAGGACATCAACGAGTCGACCTCGAAGATAGAGACGGCCCAGAAGGAATGGGAGGCGACCTTCGACGCCATCTCCTCTCCGCTCTTAATTCATGACGAGGGCTTCAGGATCGTGAGGGCGAACCGTGCTTACCAGAAGATAGCGAACATGCCTTTTAGAGAAATAATCGGGAGGCCCTATTTTGAGATATTCCCCAGGACAGGCGGACCGCACCCTGTATGCGCCTCGTTCAAGGAGAGGCAGGAAAAGGGTGAGGGCGCCGATGCCGACGTCGAGGCCGAGGTCGCCGTGCCGGAGTGTGGCAGGGTCTTCAAGGTCAGGTTCTACTCCATAAATAAACAGGACTCCGAAGGCTACGACGCCGTCCACGTGATGGAGGATATCACCGAGGCCAAGAGGGCGGAGGAAGCCATAAAAGAGGAGATGGACGTCACCGCGCACCTCCTCATGATATCCGAGGCTACGGCCATGACGACCGACATCGACAAGCTCATGGAGGACGTCGTGCGCTGTAACTGCGGGATCATGCGCGCGGACGCAAGCATGTCTTACTTATGGGACGTATCCTCAGGAGTATTCAGGCCCTCGCAGGAATACGGCCTTGACCGCGCGTTTCTGCCTTTTTTCAGGACCGACAGCCTGAACGCGGCTGAGGGCATCGTAAAGACCGTTGTCGAGACCGGCGAGCCCGTGGCCGCAATGATCCAGCAGGGAGGGATCGAGATCAAGGGCCTGCCTCTCAAGTGGATAAAGGACGCGAGGACCGTCGCCGTAGTCCCGCTCATTAGCGCGGGGCACAGCCTCGGGCTCATCATATCCCTTTACCTGCAAGAGAGGGGGTTCACGGAAAGGGACATGCGCGTCATGAAGGGGGTCGCCCATCAGGTCTCGACCGCGCTCGAGCAGGCCCGCCTCCACCGCTACTCGGTCGATAAGGCGATGGAGCTCTCCCACAAGATAGAGACGATACAGGTGATGAACGAAATAGACCGCTCGATACTCTCAACCCTTGAGCCCGGGGAGATACTCGAGACGGCGGTAAGGATGGTCTCAAGGCTCATGACCGCGGACAGGGCCACCGTCGCGCTCGTTGACATGGAGCGCCAGGGGTTCATTTTTACCTCAGGCTTTGGCGTCACCTCAGTCCCAAAAGGGGCGTTCACACATTTCTCCGATACGGATGCGACGGACGTCATCTTCTCCGGGCGGCCGCAGTATGTCCCGGACTTCTCCGAGTCCAGCCCGCTCCTGCCGCTTGAACAGAAGCTCCTGAAAGAGGGCTTCCTTTCACACATAAGGGTGCCGCTTGCGGTCAAGGGGGAAATAATAGGCATCCTGACGGCAGGGGCGAAGAGAAAGGCCGCGTTCACGCCAGAGGACCTCCAGACGCTCGAGAAGCTCGCCTCCCAGATAAGCGTGGCGCTCGATAACGCGAGGCACCTCTCCGACCTCCAGGAGCTCTTCCTCGGGACCGTCAAATCCTTATCGTCGGCCATAGACACGAAGTCCCCGTGGACGGCGGGCCATTCCGAGAGGGTGACAACTTACGCGCTTGCGATAGGCAAGGAGATGGGTTTTTCAGAAAAGGATTTGAAGGACCTCGAACTCGCCGGACTCCTCCATGACATCGGCAAACTCGGCACCTATGAGACGATACTCGACAAGCCCGGAAAGCTCACCGACGAGGAGATGGGGATAATGCGCGAGCACCCTGCCAAGGGCGCGGCGATACTCGAACCGATAAAGCTCCTCAAGAACATCAGGCCCGCCATAAAATACCACCACGAGTATTACAACGGGACCGGGTACCCCGAGGGCCTCAAGGGCGAGACTATCCCGCTCTTTGCCCGCGTCCTTACCGTCGCCGACACCGTAGACGCCATGGCCGCCGACAGGCCTTACAGGAAGGGGAGGGCCTTGCCTGATATCATGGCCGAGCTCGAAAGGTGCTCCGGGACCCAGTTCGACCCGCAGATAGTAAAGATATTCAAGGGCCTCTACGAGAGGTCGGCGATAAGGATAACCCGCTTAAACGTCCCGGAAGGCGCGATATAGCCTTTTTAAGGAGACATCCGTCATCCGTCAGGCGCCATTTCATGAAAATCGCAGATATTGACATCCCGCCCGGGTTCATGTATCCTATTTTGCCTTGCATAATTGTAACGCCTCGGAACCCTTTGTTTTGTATGGAATATAACGGGGCTAAGGCGGTATAATATTCTTATCCTTATCCAAATCGAGACTGCCGGCTTCACGCAGACCTAAAGGAGGACAAAAAGTGGGAAAGAACGTAGCGCAGAAATTGGTAGACAGCCACCTGGTATCCGGTGAGGCAGAGCAGGGCAAAGAGGTAAACATCAGGATAGACCAGACGATCACTCAGGACGCGACCGGAACCATGGCGTACCTGCAGTTCGAGGCGATGGGCGTGCCGAAGGTAAGGACGAAGTTGTCTGTCAGCTACGTCGACCACAACACGCTCCAGTACGGCGGGTTCGAGAACGCCGACGACCACAGGTTCCTGCAAACGCTCGCCTCAAAGTTCGGCATCTACTTCTCAAGGCCCGGCAACGGCATCTGCCACCAGGTACACCTTGAGAGGTTCGGCAAACCAGGGCAGACGCTTTTGGGGTCTGATTCCCACACCCCGACCTCAGGCGGCATAGGGATGTTAGCCATAGGCGCCGGCGGCCTCGACGTCGCCGTCGCCATGGGCGGCGGGCCATTCAGCCTCACTTACCCGAAGGTCGTGCTCGTAAGGCTCAAGGGCAAGTTGAAGCCCTGGGTTTCGGCCAAGGACGTGATACTTGAGCTTCTGCGGCGCATGACCGTAAAGGGCGGCGTCGGCAAGGTAATCGAGTACGGCGGGGATGGCGTAAAGAGCCTGTCCGTCCCGGACCGCGCGACCATCACCAACATGGGCGCGGAGCTCGGCGCGACTTCTTCCGTATTCCCGAGCGACGAGACGACGAGAGAGTTCCTCGCCGCGCAGGGCAGGGAAGAGGATTGGACCGAGCTCAAGGCCGACGAGGACGCGAAGTACGACGAGACGATAGAGATTGACCTCGGGAAGCTCGAGCCGATGATCGCGAGGCCGCATATGCCGGATAACGTCTGCAAGGTCTCCGAGATAGAAGGCATGAGGGTAGACCAGGTATGCGTCGGGAGCTGTACCAACTCCTCTTACAGGGACCTGATGCTCGTATCCGAGACCTTCAAGAAGGGCGGCTTCAGGGTCCACCCAGAGGTCTCGATGACGATATCCCCCGGCTCCAAGCAGGTCCTCGACATGCTCGCGCTGAACAAGGGACTCTCCCACATGATAGAGGCGGGCGCGAGGATATTGGAGGCCACATGCGGGCCGTGCATCGGGAACGGCCAGTCGCCCCCGTCGGCCGGCGTGTCGCTACGCACCTTCAACAGGAACTTCGAGGGCAGGAGCGGGACCAAGGACGGCAAGGTATTCTTGTGCAGTCCAGAGACGGCGGCCGCCGCGGCCATCTACGGCGTCATCACCGACCCCAGGAAGCTCGGCAAGTACCCTAAGATAAAATTCCCCTCGAAGTTCCTTGTGGATGACTCGATGGTAGTGCCGCCGGCAAAGGACCCATCGAAGGTGACGGTAGCCCGTGGGCCTAACATAAAGGAGCTCCCGAAGCAGGGCCCGCTCGGCGACACTTTGAAGGGCAAGGTCCTCATAAAGCTCGGCGACAACATCACGACCGACGACATAACGCCGGCCGGCACGTGGCTCAAGTACCGGTCGAACGTTCCGAAGTATTCGGAATCGGTCTTCTCGGCGATAGACGCGAAGTTCCACGAAAAGGCGAAGGCCGCCGGCGGCGGCTTCGTCCTCGGAGGAGAGAACTACGGACAGGGGTCGTCGCGCGAGCACGCGGCGCTCTGCCCCATGTACCTGGGGATAAAGGCGATCATAGCCAAGAGCTTTGCCCGGATTCACAAGGACAACCTCGTTAACTTCGGCATATTGCCGCTGACCTTCGCGAACGCCGCTGACTACGACGGTGTTGAGGACGGGGACGAGCTTGAGTTTACGGGTCTTAGGGGCGCTCTCGCATCAGGCGATACAGTTACTCTTAAGAACGTCACAAAGGGCAGGGAGATAAAGCTCAAACACGGGTACTCCTTGAGGCAGGTCGAGACGATCCTCGTCGGCGGCACGCTCAACTACACGACCGCGAAGGCGAAGTAAGGCGCGTTTTAAAACGAACTAAAAAAGGGCTTCCGGGAGACCGGAAGCCCTTTTTTGTTTTGATTTTCTCCCCTCCTTAACAAGGAGGGGATGGGGGAGGTCGCTTTGGCATAGTGGCATGTTGGGCTCCGCGTAGCGAAGCCCAACATTAAGGGTAAACCTGAAAAATTAGAAAGTCGCACAAAGCCTTTTTATGTGTTCTCCCGAAAAGGTCTTTTGCGCCCTGCCGGGCTTTTTTTCGGCATGGGGCTTCGCTCCCTGCTCCTCCCCAGCCCACCGCTCGGCGCGGGGCCAACTTCAAATCGGGTCGCTTAAATCAACCTGATGCACAGCCGTCCGATACGGATTTGCCCGTCCGGCCAGGACCGCTCGCCTCCTCTGAGCGCGCTTCGCGTCTATCCTTCCTCCGGCTCGCGCGAGCGGGTGGGGGTGGAAGAAAGCGCTTGGAGCCATCGCCGAAAGCGCGCGGAGCGCGCAAAAAAGCTCGATGAACTGCGAACGATAAATGAGTTTTGGTTTTAAAGGAATTCAGCACTACTTGCCCCTCTCCTCTTGCGGGATATGGGGAGAGGGAGGGGGTCTATTTATTTGAAGACTTTCAGCAGGGCCTCAGGGAGTTCCGGTAAAATATCTCCGGCGGGTGTATACGGGATATCCGCGAGCACCGGCGCGTACCTTTCTATTTCCGAGCGATTGTATTTTACGCTCGCGTCATCGGGCCGTGGCGCGGGGTGGTTGAGTATCACGCCTGCCACGTCTATCCCCAGCGCCCTCGCGCACTCGCAAGTCATAAGCGTGTGGTTGATTACGCCGAGACGGGAAGGGGCTATTATCAAAAGCCTCGCCTTTAGGCGCACAACGAGGTCTGCCATATTCTGATCATCGTTCAGCGGCACGAGCAGGCCTCCTGCGCCCTCGACGATGATTATCTCGTGAACGGCTGAGAGCATTTTGAAAGCAGTCTCTATCTTGATTAGATCGATCTCAACGCCTGAGAGCCGCGCCGCGACATTCGGCGAAAGGGGAGGAGAGAACCTGTACGGGTTTATGAGGTCGAGCGGGTCGCCTGACTCAGCCGCCTCTTTCAACGCTACTGCGTCCATTGGCACGAGCGCACCGTCTTTCACCGCACAACCTGTCTCAACGGGCTTCATTACGCCGATGTCAATCCCTCTTGCCTTCAAAGCGCGCGCGACAAGGGTTGCCACGAAGGTCTTCCCGATATTAGTATCTGTCCCGGTTATGAAGAAGGCGCGCGCCATCACTCTTCAGTCACCTTCCTGACGCTGTCGAATACTGTCTTCAGCATCTTTTTTATCTCAGCCTCCTTGACGCTCAGCGGCGGTATGAGGACGATGACGTCGCCAAGGGGCCTTATGATGAGGCCGCGTCCCCGCGCCTCCATCGCGACCCTGTGGCCGATGCGTTCGCTGGGCGGAAAGGGTTCTTTTGTTGCCCTGTCCTTCACGATCTCTATACCCGCGACAAGCCCCATATGCCGCACGTCTCCGACATGGGCGAGTGTCTCGAATTTTTTTAGAAGCTCTCCAAAAAGAATCGACTTCGGCTTCATCTTTTCAAGCACGCGCTCTTGCTCGAATATATCGAGGTTCGCGATCGCCGCCGCGCACCCGAGCGGGTTTCCCGTGTAGGTGTGACCGTGGAAGAATGATTTGTATTCGTCGTATTTGCCGAGAAATGCCTTGTATACCTTCTCCGTCGTAAGGGTCGCCGCAAGCGGCATGTACCCGCCTGTTATGCCCTTTGCGAGGCAGAGGAAATCAGGAGAGACGCCTTCTGTATCGCACGCGAACATCGTGCCGGTCCTGCCGAAGCCGACGGCGACCTCGTCGGCTATGAGGAGGACATTATATTTTTTAGTGAGCCTGCGCACCTCTTTCAAAAATCCGGGTGGGGCGACTATCATGCCGGACGCGCCCTGTATTACAGGCTCTATTACGCACGCGGCGGTTTCATGGGAGTGCTTTATTAAGAGCTCTTCGAGTGCCTTCAGGCACTCTGTCCTGCAGTCTCTCTTGTTTTTCTTGACAGGGCACCTGTAACAGTAGGGGTAAGGGGCGCGTAGCGTCCCGAAGAGGAGCGGCTTGTACTTTTTTACGAATATGTCTATCTCGCCGACAGACATGGAGCCGAAGGTGTCTCCGTGGTACGCGCCTGTGAAGGCGATGAACTGGCGTTTTTTGTCGGAGCCTCCGTTCGCCTGTTCCCAGTACTGGAAGGCCATCTTCAAAGCTATCTCGACGGCGGTAGAGCCGTTGTCAGAGTAGAAGACGCGCTTGAGCCCCCTGGGCGCGATACTGACGAGCCTTTCGGCGAGTTCGATCGACGGCACGTTTGAGAGGCCGAGCAAGGTCGAGTGCGCGATATTCCCGAGCTGTTTTTTTATGGCGGAGTCGATTCTTTTATGCCCGTGGCCGTGGAGGTTTACCCAGAGCGACGAGGCGCCGTCGAGGAATCGAGAGCCGTTTATGTCGATAAGGTAGTTGCCTCTACCCTGCTCGATTATTAGCGGATCGCCAGCCTCCCACTCGCTCATCTGCGTGAACGGGTGCCAGACATGGCGCTTGTCTATCCGGGAGAGCCTTTCGTACCTCGCGCCTTTCTTCATCACACCTTCCTTCTCGCGGCGATGTATATAAGCTCGTAGGTGGCCCTTACGCCTCGGCCGTCCACCGCGAACCTCCCGGCATATTCCGTTTCCGCGTCTTTGAGTAGCGGGCTTCCCGGCCCCTTGCAGTCCTTTGAGACCGGAGAGGCCCCGATATGCTTCAATGTGAGGAGGAGGTCGCGTAGCGTCGGGTAAGATTTCATAACGGTATTCTCTTCGGAGAAGACCGTCTCGAACCCGGAGGATTCCAGGAGGCAAAGGGTCTCGTCCATGGATGTGAGGCGCGCTGGCGCGCCTGTGCCGAGACACTCTCGGAGCTCATGGAGTGTGGCAGGGCCGAGTGTGGAGAAGACGAATAGCCCGCTCGGCCTCAATACCCGCGAGGCCTCGGCAAACGACAACTCCGGCGCGCTCCACTGAAGGGCGAGCGATGAGGCGACGGCGTCGAACGAAGCGTCTTTGTAGGGCAGGGCTTCAAGGTCGCCAGCAGAGAGTCTCCCGCCTGTCCACGGCAGAGACGCGCGCGCGCACTTAAGCATCGGTAGCGCGATGTCTATGCCGAATATGCGAAAGCCGTCGTCTTTTATAAGGGCGGATAGCGCTCCGGTCCCTGAGCCCGCGTCGAGGATAGAAAGAGGGGGTATAGATTGCGCGCCGGTAGTCGCGCCTGCCTCCAGCGTTACAAGGGCGGCCTCCCTCATAAACCTCGCTAATAAAGAGGCGACGACCCCCGCAACCTCCCTCTGGAGCGTCGCGTACACGTCATAGGTCCGGGCGGCGCGGCCGAACGATTTTTTTGTCGCTGACTTATCTGTCATAAAATTGCGAGAAAACCCTTAAACGCGCGGTTGAACCTCTCCGGTTCTGTTATAAAAGGCGCGTGGCCGGAGTCTTCGAATACGGTGAGGGACGCGACCTTCATGCGCGATTCCAGGAATCTGGATGCGCCGATTGGCGTAACAACGTCCTTTCCGCCGTGGATGAGCAGGACAGGGACGCTTATCTCCTTTAATATCTCCCTCAGGTCGGTATTGTATAGGGATTCGAGCGCCGTCGTTATCCCGGCGTAGTCAAAGGCAGGGAAGCACCCCGGCACCTCCCCCGCGCAATCCACGGGGCCGGGGAACCGATAACGCTTTATGAACTCCTCCGCGGCCTCTGTCTTAGCCTCCTCCTCCGTAAAATTAAGTGGGTGGAACCTCTCAAGCGTCGAGGAGGCGTCCTTCTTCATGTCGATGAGCATCTTTTTTACGAGCGCCCTCGGTTGCCCCCAGGGGAAGTCGTCTTTTTCGAGGAAGCAGGGGGTGGCTCCTACGAGCACAAGGGCCTTGAACTTTTTCTTCTCAATTGCGGCCATTGAGAGAAGCGCCTGCGCGCCCAAAGACCAGCCGACGCCTATTATAGAGCCGTCTGAGAGCCCGGAGGTGTACAGCGCAATCTCATCTATCGCGGGCCTCAACGACGGCTCGTACCATTTGAGCCTTCCGCCGTGGCCGGGGAGGTTCAGGTTTACTACGCGCGCGCTATTTAGCGCGGCAACTGTCTTGCCCCAGATCGCACTGTCCGTCGCCCAGCCGTGTACGAAGATGATGGTGTCAACCATTAAGGGCGTCCTTTATAGCGTCTATGGCGAGGTCGAGGTCTGCTTTTGTGTGCGTGGCCATCGCGGTAATCCGGAGGCGAGAAGACCCGGCAGGCACCGTAGGCGGCCTTATCGCCTGCATGAATACGCCGGCCTCAAGGAGCCTCTCGCTTGCCTTTACGGCCTTTTCCGCTTCTCCTGCTATCACAGGTATTATCTGCGTTGAGCCGAGCGTTTGAAGCCCCTGGGCCTCAAGCCCTGCTCTAAGATATTCGTAATTAGTCTTCAGTCTCGTCCTCCTATCCGGCTCTTCTTCGACAATATTGATCGCCTCGATAGAGGCCGCGCATATCGCGGGAGGGAGCGCCGTCGTGAATATGAAAGGGCGCGATTTTGATATAAGTAGGTCGATGAGCGCCTTCGTCCCTGCCACGAACGCGCCGAACGAGCCGAGGGCCTTGCCAAGAGTCCCCATCTGGATGATGGATGGGTGCGTAACGCCAAACTCCTCAAGCGTCCCCTTGCCGCGTGCGCCGAGCACGCCTGTTGCGTGCGCGTCGTCGATTATGAGTGTGGCGTTGTGTTTATCGAGCAGGCCCGCGATATCATTTACAGGCGCGATCGTCCCGTCCATGCTGAATACGCCGTCCGTAACGATAAGCTTCCTCCTGGCAATCGATTTCCTCAAGAGACCCTCGAGTGAGCCGACGTCCCTGCTCCTGTATCTCTTGACCTTTGCCAGTGAAAGCGCGCATGCGTCGACAATCGACGCGTGGTTCAGCCTGTCCGAAAATATTTCGGTATGCCTGTCGGAGAGCGCCGTTATGAGGCCGATGTTGGCCGAGTACCCTGAGTTGAAAACGAGCGCGGCCGCAGTCCCCTTGAACCTCTTTATCCTGTCCTCAAGCGCCTCGTGCATGGCCGTGTTGCCGGATACGAGGCGCGAGGCCCCGGCGCCGACGCCGTATTCGTCTATCGCCTTTTTTGCGGCGTCTTTTAGCCTTGTGTGGTTGGCGAGGCCGAGATAGTCATTCGAACATAGGAGGAGAAATTCCCGCCCATTGATGATAACGCGCGGCCCCTGCGGGCCATCGACCGTCTTAAGTGTGCGCTTAAGGCCCGCGGCCTCTATCCTTGAGAGTTCTTCGATGATATCTGTCTGCATCATTGTTATTTTTCTATGATAAGAGGACCCGTCTTTTCTAAAGAGGGGTTGGGTGAGATTATAAAACCTCTTTAAAGGCCCCTGGGTTTGAGGCCGAGATCTGTAAGCATCTGGAGGTCGTCCAACGGGTCCCTCCCCGGGGTCGTGAGATAATTACCGACCATCATCCCGTTCGCGCCCGCGGCGAATATGAGGGGCTGGAGGTCTCGGAGGTTCACATGCCTCCCTCCGCAGACGACTATGTCTTTTTCCGGGAGCATCAGGCGGAGGAGCGCGATGATCTTCAGGCACTCGATGGGCGTGAGGTTTTTCGCGTTCTCAAGCGGCGTGCCTGGCCTGGGGTTCAAAAAGTTGACGGGGACGGAATCGACGTCGAGCTCTTTTAAGGTTGAGGCGAGCTCAATCCTGTCCTCCCACGCCTCGCCGAGCCCGAATATCCCGCCTGAGCAGACATGGAAGCCGAGCCCCTTTGCCACGCGTACGGCCTCTACGTCGTCGTCATAGTCGTGCGTTGTGCAGACATTGGGAAAAAAGCTTCTACCGGTCTCAAGGTTGTGGTGAAAGCTCTCAAGCCCGGCGTCTCTGAGCCTCTTGAGCGTTTCTCGCTTCAATATCCCAAGTGAAGCGCACCTCTCCATGGCGACGCCGTCTTTCATGGAAGAGAGTGCGTCGATCAACGCCTCGACGTCCTTGTCCTTTTCGACCCTTGTGCCGCTCGTTACTATCGAGAACTCCCGCGCGCCGTAAGTTTGCGCCTCTTTTGCGGCGTTTACAATCTCATGAGGAGGCCTCATCGCGTATTCGTCTATTCCGGTAGAGTACTCGACCGACTGGGAGCAGAACGAGCAGTCCTCCTTGCAGAGGCCGCTCTTTGCGTTCACTATCGCGCAGAGGTTTACTTCATCCCCCTTGTGTCTTCTCCTTACAGCCTCGGTGACCGCTATGATGGAGTATATTTCCTCATCAGGCAGTGAGGCGAGGGTGCGGGCGTCGTCCGCGCCCAACCCTTCACCGCTTAAGCCGCTTATAAGCGCTTTTTCAAGTATCCCTATGCTCATCTTGACACCCTTTCGTTGAAATCCTGTACATAGCTGAATAACATGGGTAAAAGGGGATTGTCAACAAGAATGAAAGTTTGGTTAACAATGCCGGATCATAAAGGCGTTCCCCGGCATTGTTTTAGAAGACGGAGATTCGCGGTTTGCGACAGTCTCTTCAGGCATAGATTTTTTGCGCGCTGGCCGCGCATTTTTTCGGCATAGGGTTCACTCGCTTCCTTCCTCCACCATCCGCTCGCGCGCCCCTTAGAGCGCTTCGCGTCTAAGCTACCCCGGCGCGCTCGCCTCTTCCTCCCTCATGCTTCGTTCACCTATGCCGCTGGTTTTTTTTAAAAGAAAAGCGAGGATTTTCTTACCCAATTCATAAATATGCCCAAAGCGCTCGGCAGGGAGCTAAACTTTTTTGCGGAAGAGGCATTAAGTTTAACTCTACAGGAAGGCAACGAAGGATTACAAAATTGTGGCTCAGGTTTGTAACCTGAACCCGCACGCACTCTCTACCCCTTCTTCTTTTTCATCCGCTCGTCTATCTCTTTTTCATACCCGCGCTCTGACGGCTTGTAGTATTTTTTCCCTTTGAGCATATCCGGCAGGTAATCCTCTTCCACATACGCCCCCTTGTAGCTGTGCGGGTACTTGTATCCTTTGCCGTAGCCGAGGTCCTTCATGAGGCGGGTCGGCGCGTTCCTTATGTGCATGGGGACAGGGAGCGCCCCTGTCTTTTTGATGTCGGAGAGCGCTTCGAGATAGGCCATGTAGGAGGCGTTCGATTTCGGGGCCGTTGCGAGGTACGCGACCCCCTGCGCGAGCGGTATCCACCCCTCGGGCATCCCGATGAAATGGACGGCGTCCTTGACGGAGATTGCGACGGATAAGGCCCTCGGGTCGGCGTTCCCGATGTCTTCTGAGGCGAATATAACTATCCGCCGGACAATGAAAAGCGGGTCCTCGCCGGCCTCTATCATGCGGGCGAGCCAGTAGAGGGCGGCGTCCGGGTCACTCCCGCGCATCGATTTTATGAAAGCGGAGATGACATTGTAGTGCTCTTCTCCGGCCTTGTCATAGAGGAGCGCCTTCCTCTGCATCGCCTCTACCGCGACGTCCATAGTTATATGGCGTCTTCCTTCCTTGACGAGGTCCGCTATCATGTACGCGGTCTCCATGGCGTTAAGGGCGCTCCTTGCGTCGCCTTGCGCGCTCCCGGAGAGAAAATCGATTACACCTGTGTCTATTGTGGCCTCCATCGACCCCATGCCACGGTCTTTATTGGAAATCGCCCGGTTAAGGATGTTCTTAATTGAATCGTCGGAAAGCGACTCAAGCACAAGCACCTTGCATCTGGAGAGAAGCGGCGCGTTTACCTCGAACGACGGGTTCTCGGTCGTCGCGCCAATGAGCGTTATCGTCCCGTCCTCGACGCTATGGAGGAAGGCGTCCTGCTGTCCCTTGTTGAACCTGTGTATCTCGTCTACAAAGAGGACGGTCCTTTTGCCCCTCTTAATATTAGCCTTCGCCTCTTTCTCGACCTCCCGTATCTCCTTTACGCCTGAGAGGACCGCCGAGAGTTGTACGAACTCGGCCTTCGAGGCCACGGCTATGATGCGGGCGAGTGTCGTCTTCCCTGAGCCAGGGGGCCCCCAGAGTACGAGGGAGGGTAGCTCCCCTTTGGCGATGACGCGCCTCAGGAACTTCCCCTCTCCGACGAGGTGCCCCTGCCCTTCGAATTCGTCGATGGTCCTAGGGCGCATCCTTTCGGCAAGGGGCGCGGCGGGTGGCTGTACCTTTTCGAATTCAAATAGTTCCATACAATAAAGTCTACTATAATAGAACGGCGAATGGAAGGGGGAGGGGGGAAATCAGGCCCGCCTGCTTTATTTTTTGAAATACCCAGGGATAGGGCGAGCGAGTTGGATGGGGAGGGCGACGGGAGCGAATCCCTATCCCGAAAAAAGCCCGGCAGGGCGCAAAAACTCTTTTATTGAAGAGACAGTGAAGTCTTCACCCCCCCCTATCCTCTTTGGCTTGACTTTCCTCCCTTGTATGGTTAGCATGAATTCACTACACCCACGGGGCAGGACCAATGCGTATTGCGATAATGGGCGGCACATTCAACCCCATACACTACGGGCACTTGAGAATAGCCGAGGAGGCGCGTGAAGCGCTCTCGCTCGATAAGGTAGTCTTCATGCCCGCAAACATCGCCCCGCACAAGACCGAGTCCCCGGCCTTGCCTGAAGCGCGGACTGAGATGATAAGATTGTCGATCGCCGGGAACCGGTTCTTCGAAGTATCGGATATCGAGATAAAAAGGGGTGGGCGGTCATTCACCATAGACACCCTGCGCGCCCTCAAGGAAAATGACAAATCGCTCGATATAAGCCTTATAATCGGCAACGACTCGTTCAACGACATCACGACGTGGTGCGAGTACGAATCCATCTTTGAACTTTCGAGCTTTATTGTAGTCGAGAGGCCCGGCTATCCGGTCAAAAAACCGGGGGAGGTCCTCCCGGTTGAATTGGCCAGAAAGTTCTGGTATGATGCGGGTAAAGGGATGTTCCTCAATTCCTTTGGAACAACCCTTACTTACCTTTCCACGACGCTTATGGACATCGCCTCGTCGGACTTAAGGGCGAAGGTCAGGGAAGGCGCGTCCGTAAGATACATGCTGCCAGACCCTGTAATAGAATACATACAAAAGACGGGCCTCTACAAATAATGGGCCCCAAACGAGGAGAAAGAAACTGGACCCCAGGAAGAAGGCGCTCGAAATAGCGAAGTTAGCCCTTGAGAAGCAGGCGGAAAAGGTCGTAATCCTTAACATCAAAAAGCTCTCGTCTGTATCCGATTACCTGCTCGTCTGCAGCGCCGGGTCGGAACGGCAGGTTCAGGCCATAGCCGACGCGATTGAAGACGGGCTCAGGAAAGACGGGGAACGCCCGCTCGGCAGAGAGGGCGTCACCGAGGGCAGGTGGGCGCTCATCGACTTCAACGACGTCGTGGCCCATATATTCCTTGAGCCTGTCAGGGTCTTCTACGACCTCGAAGGGCTGTGGGCAGAGGCCCCTGTAACAGAGGTCAAGGACAAGCCGAGGGGCAAGGCATCTAAGGCCGGTACCGCGAAGGCCAAGGCCCCTAAGGCCGAGTCTCCCAAGGGCAAGGCCCCGAAGGCCAAGTCCCCTAAAGCCAAGGCTTCGAAAGCCAGGGCGCCCAAGGCCTCCAAGCCAAAGACCCCGAGGAAGAAAAAGGGAGAGGGGTAGCCGAGGCTTCGCTTGAAGATAACCTTTCTCGCCGTCGGCCCCATAAAGAAGCCCTACGCGAAGGACGGTGTCGCCGAGTACGTTAAGCGGATAGGCAATTACACGCAGGTAGAGACCTTCGACATAAAAGAGGAGAAGTATTCCGCAAAGACCCCGCGTGCGGAGATACTTATGCGCGAGGGTGAGAGGATACTCGCGAAGGTGAAGCCGTCGGACTTTCTAATAGTCCTCTCGGACAATGGAACGGGCTTCAGCTCCGAGGCCTTCGCTACAAAGATAGGCGAGGTTATCGGAGGCAGGGCGGGGAAAAAGGGGATGGCGTTCGTCATCGGCGGCCCCTACGGGCTCTCAAAAGAGGTCGTCGATAAGGCCGACCTCCTGCTTTCCTTGTCGAAGATGACTCTGCCGCACGATCTGGCGAGGCTCATTCTCTCAGAGCAGGTATACCGGGCGTTTACGATTTTAAAAGGCGAGCCGTACTCTCATTAGGGAACCCCAATGTACACAAAGATACTCCTCGTAGTAGTCATCATAATCTTAAGCGCGTTCTTCTTCCTCCACACGCAGAACCCGGGGACGGTGACGTTCGTCGTGACAGCCGAGCACACCTACGTAGTCCCTGCTACCATGCTGTTATTCGCGGGGTTCCTCGCTGGCGTCGTGCTCGCCGTCCTTAATTCGCTTCTCGTCGACGCGAAGAGGGCGATAACCGAGATGAGCGCGCGCAGAGACAAAAAAATCACCCTCCAGGCCGATGAGAACTTCAGGAAGGGGAACGAGCTCCTCGTAAAGGGAGACACCACGGGCGCGAGGGAGTCGATAGAGAAGGCTCTTAAGGCGAGACCCTCGGACACCGGCATGACCATAGCGCTCTCCGAGACATATACGCGGGAGAGGAGGCCCAAGGAGGCGATCTCGGTGCTGGAGAACGGGCTTGCGGCGAACCCGTCGTCCATAGGCATACTCATGGCCATAGCCAAGTGCGCGAACGAATCCAGTGACGCGTTCAGGGCCGCGCGTGCTTATGAAGACGTCATAAAGATCGACCCCCGGAACGCGTTCGCGTTAAAGAGGCTCCGCGACCTCCGTGTCTCTGAGAAAAGGTGGAATGAAGCGGCCTCGCTCCAGAAGACCGTAGCGGACTCCGAACGCGACGGCGCAAATGAGAAGGAGAAAAGACTCCTTGCCGGTCTCTACTTTGAGGCGGCGGACCAGTGCGCGGCAGAGGGGAAGCTGAGCGACGCGGTCCTGAGGCTGAAGGACGTATTGAAGGCCGACGATTCCTTCATGCCCGCGCATATCCTCCTCGGCGACATACTCTGGAGGCAGGGCAACCCGGGAGGCGCGATAAAGGTCTGGGAAAAGGCATACGCGAAGTACCCGAACTCCGAGCCGCTCTTGCTAAAGCTCGAGGATATATACATAAAGGAATCCGCGCCTGACCTGATACTCGAAAAATACAAACGCGAGATCCTGGCGAGGCCCAATGATACGAACCTCCGGTTGCTCCTCTCGAGGCTATATCTCAGGCTTGAGATGGTGGACAACGCCATCGAGGAGTTAGAGAGCCTCCACCTCGAAGGCGAGGACTCCTACTACCCGCAGGTCTTGCTCGGCGAGGCGTCGCTCCGGAGAAAGCAGAACAACAGGGCCGCGCACCTCTTCCATAAGGCGCTGGGGCTGGACAAGGAGTTCCTGCCGCCTTTCACATGCTCGAACTGCTCGTTTGACGTCAAGTCCTGGGCCGCGAGATGCCCGTCTTGCGGCGAATGGAACACGCTTGCCATGTCCGCGCCGCCCGCGAAGACGCAACAGCCAAAGACGCAGGCGCAACTGCCCCTGCTCCGTTAATTCTCCTCAGGAGAAACCCCCGAATGAAACGAGTCTGCCTTATCGTCATGGACGGCTGGGGCCTTAACCCTTCCTCCAATGGCAATGCGACAAAGCTTTCGAAACTCCCGAACCTCACAAGGCTCTTAAGCCTCTACCCCTCGACCACGATAGACACCTCCGGCCTCTCCGCCGGGTTGCCCGAAGGCCAGATGGGGAACTCCGAAGTGGGGCACCTCACAATGGGTGCCGGCAGGGTCATTTACCAGGAGCTTACCAGGATTGGGAAGGCTATCGAGGACGGGGTTTTCGAGAAGAACCCCTTGCTGGATGAGATTTTTTCGTTTTTGTCGGACAAGGGAGGCGCTCTTCACCTCATGGGGCTACTCTCAGACGGGGGCGTCCACAGCCACATCTCGCACCTCTTCGCCATACTCGACGCCGCGAAGAAGAAGGGGCTTACGAAGGTGTTCGTCCACGCATTCCTCGACGGCAGGGACACGCCGCCTTCAAGCGGCGTCCATTACATGGACGCGCTCGTCTCGCATATCAAAAAGAACGGCACGGGAAGGGTCGCGACGGTCTCAGGCCGTTTCTACGCGATGGACAGGGACAACAGGTGGGAGCGCGTCGGGAAGGCGTATGAGGCTATCGTAAAGGGGCAGGGGAGGCACAATGAAGACCCGGTCCTCGCGATAAAAGAGGCGTACTCGCTTGGTGAAACAGACGAGTTCGTGACACCCACGGCCATCGTCGAGAACGGCCTGCCCGTAGGAAAGGTCGAGGAGAACGACGCCGTCTTTTTCTTCAACTTCAGGGCCGACAGGGCCAGAGAGATAACGAGGGCGTTCGTGGAGCGCGACTTCGACGGCTTCGAGCGGGGGCAGAGGCCCGCGCTCGTCTCCTTCATCTGCATGACGGAGTACGACCAGAGGCTCAACCTCCCGGTCCTCTTCAAGCCCCAGGACATAAAGAACATCCTCGGAGAGGTCCTCTCACGGGCTGGGGTTAAGCAGTTCAGGGTGAGCGAGACGGAAAAGTACGCGCACGTGACTTTCTTCTTTAACGGCGGGAAGGAGACGCCTTTCCCCGGTGAGGAGAGGCTCCTCATTCCGTCGGTCAAGGACGTGCCGACGTATGACCTTAAGCCAGAGATGCGCGCGCAAGAGATAGCAGAGGCCGCTTCAGACAAGATAGCGGCCGTGGCGTGTTCGTTCGTGCTTATGAACCTCGCTAACGGGGACATGGTCGGGCATACCGGGGTGATAGAGGCGGCGATAAAGGCCTGCGAGGCGGTGGACAACGCGGTGGGGGTCGTAGCGGACGCGGCGCTAAAAAACAACTGGGCCGTCATCATAACCTCGGACCACGGCAACGCAGAGCAGATGATGGACCCGGTTACCGGCGAGCCGTTCACGGCGCACACGACGAACCTCGTCCCGTTCATCCTTGTGGACGACGATAACAGGGGGGCGAAGCTCAAGTCCGGCGGGCTCAAAGACGTCGCGCCGACTGTCCTTAAGCTCATGGGGATAGATATCCCGCCTGAGATGACCGGCGAGCCGCTGTTCTGAAAAGACATGACGTCCTCGCCCGTTGAGAGGTAGAGTTTTCTTATCTCTTTGAACACATACCGCTCCTCTTAATATTGTCCTTGTTTTCCAACATGCGGTCAAGGGATAATCGGCGTTTTTGGCGCGTATCAGCGGGTTTTTTGTTATGAGAGGGGCTTGACATCGAGGCGCGGAAGCCGGATAATACAGGGGTCCGCAAGGAGGGGGCGTCTATGGCGCAAATATCTTCCTATAGTTATCTTACCTGCCCGATGTGCGACGTCGAGGTCCCGATGTCAGGGGACGAGAAGGTCGGGGAGCAGGTCTATTGCCCGTACTGCCAGACCCCTCTCGCACTCAGAAAGACAAAGACGGAAGAACTCTACCTTGAAGAGGACTACTGAGGGTCTAAGGCCGGTCGGATTTTTGGAAGCCTGTCGGCGGTTTTTTGCTTTTCAGTCGTATCCTGTTACGCTCTAAATGCAAAAAAAGAGGAGGCCTTTTGGCCTCCTCTTTTTTATTCTCTCTTGGAATCTCTAACTACCTGTGGTTTGCCGTGCTATTTAAATCACACCCCTTGACGGCGGATGCTGGGTGGGGTGCCAAAATTTTACAGTCCCCTCCCGTCAAGGGAGGGGATGTTAATGAGGCAAAGGGGTGGTTTATTCGAAAGATTCAATCTATCCCTTTACGCAGACCATCGGCCTTAAGCGAGCGACCTTCCTGTTGACCCCGGCCCTGTGCATGATTTCCACGACCCTGTCCACGTCCTTGTACGCTCCCGGGGCCTCTTCCGCGAGACCGGACATGGACCCCGACCTTATTATTATCCCCTTTTCCGCAAGCTCTTTTAAGAGCTCTGCGCCGCGCCACTGCCTCTTCGATTGCACGCGCGACAAAGATCTCCCGGCGCCGTGGACCGTCGAGCCGAAGCACTCAATCATCCCCTTTTCAGTCCCGCGCAGTATGTATGACGCCGTGCCCATCGTGCCGCCGACGAGGAGCGGGTGGCCGACAGAACGGTACGCCTCCGGGACCTCCTCCCTGCCGGGGCCGAAGGCGCGTGTTGCGCCTTTTCTGTGGATGAGGACCTTTTTTTCGACGCCGTTAACGGTATGGGTCTCGAACTTGCACGTATTATGCGCCACATCATAGAGCATCCGGACGGATTCGGGTCTTACGCCGGTAACACTCGCGAACGCCCCCCGCGCCAGATGCGCTATTGCCTGCCTGTTCGCGAAGGCGCAGTTCATGCCTGCGTTCACCGCGCTTATGTACTTTTTCCCCTCGGTACTCGTGATGGGCGCGCATACGAGCTCCCTGTCCCTTATGGGTATCCCGTACTTCCTGCTCGCGGCCTCAAGCGTTTTAAGATAATCAGTCCCTATCTGGTGGCCGAGGGCGCGGCTCCCGCAGTGTATGGATATTACGACCTGCCCCTTGGAGAGCCCGTAAATCCCGGCGGCAACGAGATCGTATATCTCCTCTATGTACTGGACCTCAAGGTAATGGTTGCCGGACCCGAGCGTGCCGACCTGCTTGAACTGCCTCTGCTTGGCCCTCGAGCTTACGTTCCTCGGGTCCGCGCCTTTGATGCATCCGCCCCCTTCCGTGTATTCGAGGTCTTCGGGAAGGCCGTACCCTCGCTCAACGATAAAGGGCGAGCCCTTGACGAGGAGTTCGTCTATCTCGGATTCTTTTAGCCGTATCTCGCCGGTCGAGCCGACGCCGGAGGGGACGTCCCTGAAGAGCTGGTTGGCGAGCGCTTCCTTTACGGGCTCGATTTCATTCCTCGTCAGCGGGGTCTTAAGCACCCGCACCCCGCAGTTTATGTCGAAACCAACGCCTGCCACGCTCACAACGCCTTTTTCCGCGTCGAAGGCCGCGACCCCGCCAATGGCGAAGCCGTAGCCGGGGTGTATGTCGGCCATCGCGATAGAGGCCACCTGGATGCCCGGGAGTGTGGCGACGTTCGCGACCTGCACGAGCGCCGGCGTGAGCCCTCCGGGCTTTCCAGAGGCGGCCTCTTTCACAAGCGGCGCTATGGTCTCTTCGTCGGCGTAGATGCGCCCCGGCACGAGCATGTCGCCGGTCCTGGGTATTTCCCAGACGAAGTCGGAGATTTTTTTGACCTCTATCCTCATCTCACTCCTTTAGACGTCGAGTACGCATTCGAGCGCGTGCGTGCCGTTTGCGCCGTGGTTGTACTTAAGGCCCGAATACGTCGCGCCCTTGACCTCGGTCCTCACCCCGTGCCTCGTTCTATCGAATTTTTCGCCGAAGGCGATTCCTGAGTACCTGAACCCCCCGGCGGTCCGCTCTATCTCAAACGTCTCGATCCTTTTGAACGCGAGCTCGTCCAACCCCTGTATGGAGAGGACCTCGTTCAGGACCTCGACGAAAAGCGTCTCTATCTCCGGGGCCTCGGCAAGGATTTCGCGCACCTCGCCTTCGCCTATGGTCGAAGTGTCGAACATTACGTTCAGCATGGCCGAGACGCCCTCGTTGAAGGCGCTTTTGAGGTCCGGCCCTTCGGCGCGGATGCCTATGTCTGAGACGTGCTCGCAATAGCTGTATGGCATCTGTTACTCTCCGACGATAGCGATGAAACGATTCTATCACCCGCATGGGGATTTGACAACCGCCGGACCTCTGCCGGATAAACGCGCCAACTGTCCCTTGACCCATATTGGTTTGTATGTTAGCTTTTACGCATGAAGATTATAGTCACTGGCGGCGCGGGTTTCATAGGCTCCCATCTGGTCGGAGAGCTCATTAAAAAAGGCGAGAGCGTAGTCGTCATCGACGACTTCAACGATTTTTACGACCCCGGCCTTAAAAGGGATAACGTGGCCATGTACGATCGCGAGCCGCGCTTTAAACTCCGCGAGATGGATATAAGGGACAGGGCTGGGGTGGAGGCGATTTTCAGGGAAGAGTCGCCTGACGCCGTCTGCCACCTGGCCGCGCGGGCCGGGGTCAGGCCGTCGATAAATGACCCGTTCCTCTATGAAGAGGTCAATTGCCTCGGCACCTTGAACCTCCTTGACGCCGCACGGGCCGTGAATGTCAGGAACTTCGTATTCGCATCGTCGTCGTCCGTCTACGGCATAAACAGCAAGGTCCCGTTCTCGGAAGAAGACCCGATCACGTGCCCCATCTCCCCCTACGCCTCGACAAAGAGGGCCGGGGAGCTCATGAGCTACACATATTCCCATCTCTACGGGCTTAACGTCACGTGCCTGCGTTTCTTCACGGTCTACGGCGAGCGGGGGCGCCCCGACATGGCCGTCGCCAAGTTCACGAAGGCTGTCCGGGAAGGCAGAGAGATAGAGGTATACGGCGACGGCTCGGCCAGGAGGGACTTCACCTACGTAGGCGACATACTGGACGGCGTAATGAGGTCCATTTACACGCCTTCGAGGTATGAGATAGTAAACATCGGGGGCGCTAACATGATAGACGTCAACGGCCTCATCTCTCTTATCGAGAAAAACCTCGGTAAAAAGGCGGTTGTAAAATACTCCGAGACGGCGCCGGGCGACGTGCCCATTACCTACGCCGACGTTACTAAGGCAAAAAGGCTCCTGGGGTTCGCCCCGAAGGTGAGGATAGACGAGGGGGTCGCGAGGTATGTTCGCTGGTTCCTGGAAAGGGAGGGCGCGATAAGCGCCTGAAGAGTATATAAAGTGAAGAAGACCTTCATAAAGGATTTAAAGGAAAAAGAGCAGGTCTCGGGCGCGTTCCTCGTAACCAAGAAGGAGTCCGGGGTCAGCAAGTCGGGGAAACCATATCTGAACATGAAGATAATGGATTCCACCGGCGAGTGCGAGGCACGGGTCTGGGAGGCCGCCGAGGAGATCGGCAGGGTATTCCAGAAAAACGACATCGTCTCCGTCAAGGGCTTCGCCGTCGCGTATCAGGGCGGGCTCCAGGTGAACATAACCTCCGTCTCCGCGCTCCCGGAGGACGCATACTCCATAAGGGACTTCCTCCCGGCATCGAAGAGGGAACCCGTTGTGATGGTCGTTGAGCTCGAATCCGTCATCAACGGGATGACCGACAGGCACCTTAAGGCGCTCCTCCACTCCATCTTCAGCGACAAGGATATCCGGGACCGATTCATGACCGCCCCGGCGGCGAAAGCGATGCACCACCCGTATCTGGGCGGGCTCCTTGAGCACGTCCTTTCCATCTGCGGACTGGCGGATAAGGTCGTCGGCCACTATAAGGAAGGCATAAACAGGGACCTCCTCTTGACCGGCGCCATACTCCACGACATAGGGAAGATCTACGAGCTCTCCTACAAGAGGGGCTTCGACTACACCGACGAGGGGCGGCTGCTCGGCCATATAACCATCGGTGTCGAGCTGATTGATGAGCGGATAAGGCTCTTAAAGGATTTTCCCAGAGAGACCGCGGTACTACTTAAGCACATGCTTCTGAGCCACCACGGGCACCTTGAGTTCGGCTCTCCAAAGAGGCCGAAGACGATAGAAGCGATCATACTGTACTACCTCGACGACATGGACGCGAAGATAAACGCTGTAAAGACGCTCATAGATGATGAGAGGGACTCTTCCAACTGGACCCCCTACCAGAGAATCTTCGAGCGTTACATCTTCAAGGGCGAGTTCAGGCCGGACGAGGCGCCGGTTGGGCCGCTTGAAGATAAGCGGAAAGATGAAAAACCAGGGGATAAGGCCGAAGGCGTCAAGAAGGACGACATCCCGAGCCTCTTTTAAAGACCCCTCCGGTCTTCCTGGCCCCGCCGTTCGGATACAAGCAAATGACAAAAGAGACCATGAGGCGCTCTGTCTGCTCGCGCCTGTATTATGGATACCCAGGGCCGCCAACAGGCTTAAGGCCATGAGTGAGAGCGTTCTGGCGTATCCATTTAGACAAGCTACGCGCCTTTTCTTCATGGACAGGCTCAGGCGGCCTGCAGACCGGGGAAAAGAGGCCGCGATTATCAGGCGCGCAAGGAGGGTCCGCTAGGGATATGCTTCAGATGAAGGGGATATTCAGGAACTGGCGGACGATTTCGGTCTCCACGGCCCTCTCCTGGTCGATGAAGGCCCTCATGGTCGCGCTCATCCCCAACGAGATATACAATGGCCAGTACCTTTTTTCCGCGGCCGCGGTTGCGGCCGTCTGCCTCTCGCTCGTCCCGTCCATTGTCCAGCGGAACTACCGTATAACGCTCCCGTTCGAGCTCGACTTTCTCATAACGCTCTCCCTCTTCCTCCACACCTTTCTGGGCGAGGGCATGGACTTCTACCAGAAGTACGAGATATGGGACCAGCTCCTCCACCTTTACGGCGGCGGGGTCGTCGCGCTCCTCGGCTTCGTCATTGTCTACACCCTCCATTACACGAGGAAGGTCCGCCTCTCCATTCCGATGATAGGATTTTTCACGGTGATGTTCGCCATGGGCGTCGGCGGGCTATGGGAGATAGGGGAGTACTCTATCGACACGGTCTTCAACAAGCACACGCAGGACGGCCTCGACGACACGATGGTGGACATGATAGACGACCTCATAGGCGGGCTCGTAATAGCCTTCATCGGCATGATATACGTCAGGTATTCGAGACCTGAGGCCCGTGTAAGGCTCGCCAAGCCCCTGGGAGAGGTCTTCGGCCTCGGCTCCCGCATAGACAGGCTCATGCGGAGGATCACAAAGGCCGAGGAGAGGATAAGGAAGGCGAAAAACGGCAACAGGTACTGACCAAGCGCCCTTGGCGCGCCAGGCGGGCACACACAATCTTTTTTAATCGAAAAAACTTTTATCAAAAAGACGATCGGAGGCATGATGGAGACCTATTATAATCCCGAAGACCTTCAGAAGTTCTCGACCATATCAGAAGGGGCCCCTCTGCTCTGGAAAAAGTTCAGCGAGTGGTACGGGGCGGTATTCGCCGAGGGTGCGCTTACGGAACGGGAGAAGGCGCTCATAGCGCTCGCCGTCGCCCACGCCGTCCAATGCCCTTACTGCATAGACGCCTACACTCAGGCGTGCCTTGAGAAGGGGTCGAACAAGGAGCAGATGACAGAGGCGGTCCACGTCGCCGCGGCCATAAAGGGCGGGGCCGCTCTCGTGCACGGCGTGCAGATGAAGAACGCCGCTGACAAGGTGGGGATGTAGATGGAGGTTTCAGAAGCTTACAGGGACGCGCGGGACCCTTTTGAAAGGTCTCTTTCGGAGTCGAACCTATTCCCTCTGTTGAGCGAAGGGATATCCGTCTTTCAGATGAACATGGGCAGGGTCTGCAACCTCTCCTGCAGGCATTGCCACGTCGGCGCCGGCCCCGGAAGGACGGAGTCCATGCCGCCGCGCATAGTGGACGAATGCCTCCGGGTAATTGAGAGGCAGGGATACCCCACGCTCGACATTACTGGCGGTGCGCCTGAGATGAACGGGAACTACAGGAGGCTCATAGAGTCGGCGGTGTCTTTAGGCGTCAGTGTAAAGACGAGGACGAACCTGACCATACTCGTGGAAGACGGCTACAGGGATTTACCGGCTTTTTTCGCGTTTAACAGGGTAGAGGTCGTGGCGTCGCTCCCGTACTTCAGCTCTGAGACTACCGACAGGCAGAGGGGGGCCGGGGTCTTCAACGCGTCCATTGAGGCGCTACGCGCCCTCAACTCAGTCGGCTACGGGGTAGAAGGGAGCGGTCTTAAGCTTTTCCTCGTCTACAACCCGTGCGGCGCGTTCCTGCCGCCGTCACAGAGGGCGATAGAGGCGGACTTTAGAAGGGAATTGAAAAAGAAGTTCGGGGTCTCCTTTACCGGCCTATTTACCATAACCAACATGCCTGTGGGCAGGTTCCTCGACTTCCTGAACCTCTCCGGGAACTTCGTCAGCTACATGGAGAGGCTCAAATCCTCGTATAACCCCGAGGCCGCGGCTAACGTAATGTGCAGGAATACGATATCGGTTGCGTGGGACGGATCTTTGTACGACTGCGACTTCAACCAGATGCTGGGGTTGAAGTGCGCATCCGGCGTACCCGACCATATAAGGGACTTCGACCACGAGAGGTTATCTGTAAGGAGGATCGTGACCGGCCTCCACTGCTACGGTTGCACCGCCGGCGCCGGGTCGAGCTGTACCGGCGCGGTAGTGAAGTGAGCGCCTCTTTCACCAAAAATACAAAGTGCCGGCCATCGGCAACGAGCGTCAAGGCAAAAAAAAAGAGGCTACACGCCTCCTCTTGCGATATTTATAGCCTCTTTTTCTCTTCCCTGTCCTGGATGCTTAAAAGAGTACAATCCCTCCGATAAGCATCGCAAGCGTCAGGATGATGGTAATTGCGAGATGAACTTCATAGCCATGTCTCATCTCTGGGTCATGCCAGTTAACGGTCGCCATCGTCGTCACCCCCTTCTCTATTCATTATAGCACAAAGGCTGGATCGATTCAGGGGGAGGGCTGTAATAAAAAATAATTAAAAATCAAATAGTTACAAGGATATTATTGTTGCGGGTTTGACGGGCTGGAACAGTCCGGCAGGGAGAGCGAGCCATTCGGATGGATGGACTGAAGGCAAGTCAGCGGCAAGGCCCGGATAAATCAGCAGGTCAGGCCTGTCCCGCATTCGCGACGATTACCATGTCCCTGCCGTTGGTCTTTGCCGAGTAGAGCGCCTTGTCAGCCGCCTCGATAAGGCCGTCAGGGGAAAGGCCGTTCTCGGGATAGGCCGCTACCCCCATAGATAAAGACACCGGCCCGAGCGCCTGCCCGTTGTGGCGGAGGTTCAGGTACTTGACCTCGTCCCTGATCTTTTCCGCCCTCTTCCCCGACATCTCAAGCGAGGCGTCCGGGAGTATTATAAGGAACTCCTCTCCGCCGTACCTGCAGACCACGTCCTCTTTCCGGGTCTGGTTCTTTAAGAACACGCCAAGCTCCCTCAAGACCGAATCCCCGGCGTCGTGGCCGAATGTGTCGTTGAAGTGTTTGAAGTGGTCGAGGTCTATCATGACGAGGCCGAGCGGGTTCTGGCGCCTTGCCGCCCGGTGTAGTTCCCTTTCGAGCGTGACCCCCATGTAGCGCCTGTTGAAGAGCCCGGTGAGCGGGTCCCTTACGGACTGCACGCGGAGTGCCTCCGTGAGTTTGAGGTTGGCGAGCGCCAGAGCCACCTGCTTCGAGGCCGTAAGCGCGAGCTGTCTTTTGGATTCTGTCAGCCTGTCGCTCTCGAACTGGAGGAAGTAGACCCCGAGAGCCTCGCCGTGCGCCTGCAAAGGCACGCAGAGGTAGTCGCCCTTGCCTGCCGAAAGGAGGCTCTTGCACGGGAAACCCGTCTTGTCCTGCTTGAGTATGTTGACTTGTCCACGCCTGAGGGTCCAGCACTCCTCGGGGTTGCAGGCCTCGGGCCTGCAGGCGGGCTCCCGGCCGCCCCAGTTCACGGAAGTTTCCGAGAAGTTCCTCGATGGCGAGAGTATCATGAGCGAGCCGGAGGAACCCGGCAGGAGGGCCGTCGAGGACCTGCCTATTATCCCGTAGGCCTCCTCGAAGTCGCTGGAGCTCTGGAGGAGGTCGTCCATCTCTGCTAATAGCGCGCTCGCCCTGCTCTTCTCCTGGAGCTCGTCCATGGCCTTTAAAAGCTCGGCGTTCGAGACCTTCAGGGAATCCTCCGCCTCCCGGCGCTTCTTTATGTCCCTTATGAGGGGGCTGAAGATCGAGTAGTGGAGGACCGGAAAGACGAGGAGGCCGACAAGGAGCGAATCCACCACCGCGCTCGCGTAGAGCCCCATGTCAGGCAGGCGCGGTATTACGAATATCATAAGGAGCGACTCTATCGCTATGATGTACGCGAGGGTTATCGCAAGGAAGTGGTGTGGTTTATATTTGGAGGTGTTATTTTCTTTCAAGGCTGAAGGCGTTCTCCACGGCGCTGCGGACAAATTTACATTTTTTCGGGGAGGATGTCAATGGTGAGACGGGAACTGGAAAGGAATAATTAAAAAAGGCAGGCTCGTTTTCAGAACTTCGCGTGCTTGTACTTCCCTATAAGGAACCTCTGCTCGGAGATGATGGTCTTGAAGGGGATGCGCGTCTTGAAAAGGAGGATGAACTCCGCCCCCGGGCGAAAGAGCCTTGTCACGTCGCCTATGACGGGCGAGGCTATTCCGCAGGTGAGCCTTATGGTGCCTCTCAACTCCTGGCCCAGCTCGATCGTCATTGCATTGCCGCCGACGAGCTTCGCGCTCTTCTCGCTTATGTTGAGGACCTTGTATTCGGCCTCCCCGCTATTGAAGACCGGGAGGTCCTTCGAGGGGTACTCAATCCTGTAGCACTCCCTCGAATTTGATCCTTTGTAGTCGGACATTGGGACCCTGTTTTTTTTATTCGCGACATTTATATCATAAAATTGTTCGGAAAGTAATACTAAAGAATCGAGTACCATTCCGGCAACCGCGCCTGAAAGGCGGCCCGTCTCATCAGCCCCCGCGCGCTACTGTTTCAGGGCCGTGCCATCTTCCCTTATCGCCTCCACCTGGATGAGGAGCCTTACCTCGTCGCTGACGGCTGGTATCGCGTAAATCATCCCGAACTCCGACCTCTTAAGCGTGGCTGAGGCGTCCGCGCCGCATACGTACTTCTTTGTCATCGGGTGGACCCTGCAACTGAAGGACGAGATGGAAAGCGTCAGGGGCCTGGTTACGCCCAGGAGGGTTATCTCGCCTTCGACGCTCTTGAGGTCCTCTCCCTTGAATGCGACGCTCGTCGATTTAAAGGTTATCTTCTGGAACTTCTCCACGTTGAAGAAGTCCTCGGCCCTCATGTGCTTCTCAAGCTCGGCAAGCCCCGTGTTCACGGTTGTCGCGTCTATCTCAAGCTCGACCGAGCCTGT
Organism: Deltaproteobacteria bacterium GWB2_55_19; assembly: GCA_001797465.1. Lineage (GTDB taxonomy): Bacteria > Desulfobacterota > GWC2-55-46 > GWC2-55-46 > GWC2-55-46 > GWB2-55-19. The sequence continues at coordinate 134,254 of MGPQ01000001.1, forward strand.
TTTAGCGACGCGGTCGAGGGTTATCTTACCGCTCGTCGAGTTGAACCGCCCCCTCTGGGTCGAAAGTCCCATGTGGCTCACTTCGAAGCTCGGGAACGTGTGCCTGGGGTCGATTGTGAAGTCCTCGGCGAACGCGGGTGTAGCGAGAAACAGGACGGAAAGACAGAAGAGCAGTTTTTTCATAAGACCTCCTTTGGTCATTTTTTTCCCGTAGCCGTAAGAAGGAGCCTGAAGCGCACCTCTACCTTGTCGTCAACTGTGCCGGTGTCGGCCCAGGGGCCTTCGCCTATCGAGAAGTCGAGACGGTTTATGGCGAAGGCGCCCTCGAAGAGCCAGAGGCCGCCTTCCTTTTTGACTGTAACCGGGGCGATGACGTCGCGGGTCCGACCCTTTATCGTCATCTTCCCGGCTACCTCGTATCTCCCTGGGCCGAGTTCCTTCAGGGACGTTGACAAGAACCATGCCTTCGGGTGGCCTTTCACGTCGAACCAGGGCTTGCGCTTTATCTCGACGGTCCCGTCGTCGGACCCCGCGTCCACTTCGTCCATGTATATGGTTATGGAGGCGCTGCCTTTTCCGGCGTCCTTAGGGTCGAAGCGTACGTCGGCGTCGAACCTCTTGAAGCTCCCCGCAACGGGCACGCCCATCTGCCTTGTAGCGAAGCCTATCGAGCTCTTATCCTTGACGACAGGCGCGGAGAAAAGCGCGCCGGGGATGAATATGAGCATCGTCAGGACGAGCGCAACGAGCCGTTTCACTTGCGGCCCTTGAGGCCTATCATGCGCCTCAGTATATCGTCTTTGTCGATGAAGTGGTGCTTCATCGCCGCGCCGGCGTGGGCTATGACCAGCAGGAGGAGCGCGTGGTTAAGCTGTTCGTGTACCTCCTCAAGGAGTTCTGAGAGCTCATTGTTTTTTGCGAGGAGGTCGGGTATGGGAATGACCCCAAGGTATATTGTCTGGAAGCCGTGGGCAGAGCTTCCAAGCCACCCCGCAAGAGGTATTATGAATATGAGCGCGTATAGTAAAGCGTGCGCGGCCTTTGCCGCGAAACGTTCCCAGGAAGGCATCCCGGCAGGGAAAGGCGGGGGCGCGTGGAAGGCCCTCCAGGCGAGCCTTATTATCGTGAGCGCGAAGACCGTAACGCCGAGCCACTTGTGATAGGAGTAGAGCCGGAGCTTCATTGGAGATACGGCGAGGTCCCCCATGTACTCACCGAGCGCGAAATTGGCGACTATAAGCGTTGCTACCACCCAGTGGAGAAAGATAGCCGTCCACGTCCACCTGTCGTTGCCCACATGCCCTCCATTGGCGTCTTTCATAGACAAATAACCCACAGGACGGCCGATTTTGTCAAGTTGATTGTTTTATGCGCGTGCAAGGCAAACAGGCACGGCAAAGGTCTGGGGATATCATTCGACAGCGCATGAAAGCCGCGCCTAAAAGGTGTATAATATGGGTAGAGATTTTGCAGGCCGGTTTTTCACCTCGGAAGGGGGTGGGGTTATGATAAGGGCTACCGGCTATATCCATAAAGTAGAGACTTCGGGGGAAAGGACGATTTTTGTACTGACGGTCATGCTATTGGCCGCTGTGCTGGCCCTCCCGATGTGGGGTCTTTTCGTTCTCCTGCTCGATTTCACCATCGTCTTTCTGCCGGTTCTCGCGGCCTTCGCGCTTGCTGTTTTGATTGCGAGGGCGTTAAGGCGGAGGGCAAGGCATGTCTGACAAGCAGGGTGTGGCGAAGCCTTAAGCGCAAAGGGGAGGGGGTTTTTGTCTCCGAAAGGAGACGGAAATCTCGTGGGGAGGAGTTTCTTATCCATTTTGCTCCCTTCGCCTCTTCGATGCGCTCGCTTTGAGTTTTGGTGTGCCGCAGACCCTGCTACCTCCCTTGAAACCTGCGTATTTAGCCGCAGGTCCTTATATACAGGCAGTGACTTAAAATGCAAATCGCGGGTTTAAAGATTTGCGCGCGCCAGGCAATGGAGGTGGCTTGGCCGCCCAACCCATTTATTTTAGAGCAAAAAACAGCTGTTCATGTTATATTTAATGCATCGGCTTAAATAGATCCGCGGCAAAGGCTGGGTATCCTGCGGGGTATTGTGACCGCATCAATTATAAGTTGTACTTGACTCAAGGGCGTTTTAAGTGGTGTAGTAAAGGGTAATGTGTGAATTTCAAGGTACCATTCCCCGGTTTTCTCTTAGAGAAGAGCGGTCATGCGCCTATGATAAATACGCAAAACAAGAAAAAATGAGGGAAAGATGAAATTCGACAGTTTAGGTTTAAGCCCCGATATCCTGAAAGGGATACAGGACGCGGGGTTCGAGCATTGCACGCCGATCCAGGAGCAGTCGCTCCCGGAGTGCCTCGCGGGGAAGGACGTAATAGCCCAGTCGCAGACCGGGTCGGGAAAGACGGCGGTCTTCCTCCTCTCCGTATTCAGCAGACTGCTCGCCGCCGGGCCGAACGACTCGAAAAAACCGAGGGCGCTGGTGATGGTCCCAACGAGGGAGCTTGCCTCGCAGGTAGTCGACGACGCCGTGAAGCTCGGGGCGCACATACCTTTCAGGTCGGTCGCCATCTACGGCGGGGTTGAATACGACAAGCAGGTGGGGGCGCTTAAAACAGGGGTAGACCTCGTCGTCGCCACCCCGGGGCGCATGATAGACCTCTACAAGTCCAAGACACTCTCCCTCGACGACATGGAGATATTCGTCATAGACGAGGCGGACAGGATGTTCGACATGGGTTTCGCACCGGACATAATGTACATAGCCGGAAAACTGCCTAAGAACAAGCCGAGGCAGACGATGCTCTTTTCCGCCACCATCGATTCCAACGTCCGGAGGCTCGCCTCGCGCTACATGAGCCCAGAACCGGTGATGATAGAGATAGAGCCGGAGCAGGTGACGGTAAATTCCATTGACCAGAAGATCATATACGTCTCGAACGAAGAGAAGTACCCGGTGCTCCTGACGCTCCTCCGGAGGCCTGAAGTCGAGCGCGCCTTGATATTCACGAACATGAAGTCCACCGCGGAGTCCCTCGGCAAGAGGCTTACCGCGAATAACGTCCCGGCAAAGGTCCTTACCGGGGACGTCAGCCAGGAGAAGAGGTCCAAGATAATAGACGGCATGAAGTCCGGGAACCTGAAGATTGTCGTCGCGACGGACGTCGCGGCCCGCGGCCTCCACATAGAGGACGTCTCGCACGTATTCAATTACGACCTCCCGGACGACGCCGCGAACTACGTCCACAGGATAGGCAGGACCGCGAGGGCCGGCAAGAGCGGCAAGGCGTACAGCCTCGCCTGCGAGGACCACGTACTTAACCTCCCGGAGATAGAAAAATACATTGAGCGCAAGATCGAGAACGAGTGGATAGAGGATTCCGAGCTGGCGAAGGACGCCGCGCCAGAGCCTGAGCGGAGGCGCGACGGCAGGGGAGGGAAGTTCGGGGAGAGAAGGCCGTTCGGAAGCAGGGACAGCGGCAGGCCCCCAAGGGACGGAAAGAGGCGCCCGCATGACGACAGAAAAGCGCGGACCCACACTGAGAAAAAAGAGACCGGGATAGAGGCTGAAAAGCGGGTTATCCCGGAAAAGGCCGAGGGTGACAGGGGCGGCGTTGATAAGTCCGCTCGTCCCCCGAGGCGGCAGAGGGGGACCCGTCCGGTAAGGAAAGAGGGCGCGCAGGGTGGGGAGAGGCCGAAAGAAGGCTCTAAGCCGGAAGGCCAGAGACCCGAGAGGCAGAGGACAGAGGCACAGAGGTCTGAGAGGCAGAGACCTGAGAGACATAGAAGTGATATTAGCAGGACCGACAGGCCGCGTACCGAGAGGCCGCGGCCCGGTGAAAGACGCGAGAGACATAAACCCGAAGGGCATCAGAAGGAGCAGACCAGGGAGACGGTTGCGCCTGTAACCGCATGGTCAGAGGAAAAGCCGAAGCACCAGCATGCTGAACGTAAAGAACCGGCGACCGAGCCCGTCAAGGAGAAGGGCGGGATACTCAAGAGGATATTCAAGAAGTTGCTGAAAAAATAGCTCAGGCTTTAAATAAGTCCATCTGCTTTGTTGGCATCAAAGCTCATAACTGCGGCGTACATAAAAAAGTACGCCTCGTTCCTCTCAGCCTTGCATCTGGAGCTTTTTAGAGCAACCGGACAAGCCGCCTCGCGCTTTTAGAGTTTTCAGCAACCTTTCAGGTTTTTATCGTATGACTTTTCTCCTCGCCTCTATCGCGTCCTCATATATCCGCAAGAGCCTCGGCAGATAGACCTCCATCGTGTAGTGTTCCTGCACGCGTCTAAAGCCCATTATCCCCATCGCCTTCGCCGCCTCCTTGTCTTTCAGCACCAGCTCAATCTTGTCGGCGAGGTCTTTGACGTTCCTGCACTCGGCGAGATACCCGGTCTTTCCGTCGACGAGCCAGTCGGGGATGCCGCCTGTGCGGAAGGCCACGACCGGCTTCGCGTTCGCCATCGCCTCTATCCCCACGAGACAGAACGACTCAATCCACACCGAGGGCACGACGACGACGTCGGCCATCGCGTAGTAGTCCCTCGTCTTCGCGTATGATTGCACGCCCGGGACCTCGACCTTTCCCTTGAGGCCGAGCCTCTCTATCTTTCCGTGTATCGCGGAGGTCTCTGGGCCGCCTGTCACGAGGTAGAGCTTGAACGGGACCTTTATGTGGGTCGCGGCCTCGAGGAGATAATCCACGCCTTTTTCGAACGAGGCCCTCCCGACGAAGAGGATGGAGTTCTCATCTTTCCTGTCCAAGTCTTCTATCCGCCTCATCACCTCGTCGAAGTCAAAGGTCTTCGTGAAGTTCGGGAGAAAGGCTATCCGGGCATCGTCGTATCCGTTCTGGAGGACGCAGGCGCGCATCGCCTCGCTCTCGACGATGAGCTTCTCCACTTTTCTGTGCATGAGATAGGAGGCGTACCTGGGTATCGCGCACCTGCCGTCTGTAGTGAAGGCGAGGAGGTCCGGCCAGAGGCACCCCTCGGTCACGCACTTGTAGCCGAGCGGATAGGGGCATATCTCCTTCGTCTTTCTCAAGATCCGCCAGTTGTTGAAGCAATACAGCCTGGGGTCGTGTATGGCGCGGACAGTCGGGGCGGCCTTTATAGCCGCGCTTATTGAGAACGGGTTCTGCAGGTTGTGTATGTGGATGACGTCCGGCTTCTCCTCTTCGATTATCCGCCGGAGGGCCTTCCCGGCCTTTGCGCCCCTCAGGAAATAATCGAGGTAGTTCCAGTTGTACGGATATATGTCGAGGTCGTGGACGATGTATTCCTTCCTCTTACCGGTGGCCTTGTTCTCAATATAGTCATGGGTGGCTATGACGTTCTCCACGCCGTTCTTCTCAAGCGCGTCGAGAGTGTCGAAGAGGAGTTTTTCGGCGCCTCCTATTGGGCGATAATGGTCGCAGAGGTGGAGTACCTTCATTGATCCTTGTCTTTTTTCATATCTTTAAGCTTCGGGCCTTGGGGTGTGAACTCGACTCTTTTGCCGTCTCTCTTGAAATACATGAAAAGCCCGAAACCGATGACAGCGAGCCTTAAAAAAGGATAGGCGAGGATTGAGAGGGAGAGCCTGGGGAGCGTGAAAAAGAGCTCCCGCGCCCGTCTCCGTATCTGCGCCTTCACCTCGGGGTCCTTCATGGTCATGAGCTTCGCGCCGTCTTCGCCCTCAAGGTAGAAGACCTTCGGCCTGACAATAAGGAGGAACGGCGGGAGGAGCATCTGTGGCGTCCCTATGCTGAAAAATACCATGTCGTAGCCGCGCTTTCTGAATATATTGAAGAACCTGAGGAAGATCTTTATCCTCCCGGATGCGTAGGGCGTATCCACATAGACGTGGAGGTCCGTTATTTTCCATTTTGCCCTGTTCTTGAAGTAGTCATCGCTCCGGGTCTGGAAGCAGAAGACGTCGAGCTCATAGTCGTCGAGGAGCCTTGAGAGGTTCTTCGTGAACCGGGAGGCCGGGGAGAAGTCGAAGTAAAGGATGCGCCCCGGCTTTCTGCCGTATTTTTTCTCGTATGAGTCTATCGCCTGATAGAGCTGCTGGAACTTGGCGAGGTAGAACGCCTTTTCCATATCTTGGCGCGAGAACCCCGGCATCTCGAATGGGATGGTAAGCTCGGTCGAGAAATGCGAGGACTCCTTTATGTCCATGAGCATCTTGCCCTCGCGCTTCACTATGTCGTAGACCTCGGTGTAGGGGTAGGGGTTCAAGACCCCGTAAGTGTAGTGGTCAAGGCCGAGGCTCTTCTGGAATTCTATCGTCCTCTTTATCCCTTCGAGGGAGTCTCCGGGCAGTCCTATGATGAAGTAGCCGACGGCCTTCATCCCCGCGGCCTTTATGCATTTGACCGCGTTGACTATGGCTTCGAGCGGCTCGCCCTTCTTTATGCTGTCGAATATCGCCGGGTCGCCGGACTCTACCCCGAGCGCCACGCTCGTGCACCCGGCCTCTTTCATGAGCCGGGCGAGTTCCATGTCGAGCTTGTCGGCCCTGATGCCGTTATGGCAGTACCAGCTAAGGTTAAGGCCGCTCGCTATCAGGAGCCGGCAGAACTCCTTGGCCCTTTCAATACGGAGCGTGAAATTGTCGTCCAATATCTCGAACATGGTTATGCCGTACTTTTCTTTCGCTCGCTTCAATTCATCGAGGATGTTCTCAGGCGAGCGCGCCCGCCACTTCTTGCTGGACACGACGCCTACGCAACAATATGTGCAGGGGTATGGGCACCCTCTGCTCGTTATCATCGGGTAACGGAAGTCCTTGAAGCTGAACCCCTCTATCGCGTCCATGCCGGGGTAGGGGATGGCGTCGAGCTCTTCTATGTATTCACGCCTTGTGGTGACGACCTCGCTGTCTCTCCGAAAGGCGATGCCGGGGATGTCGTCGACCGGGAGGCCCTTTTCTTTTCGTTCGACGAATTCGATCAGGCTCCGCTCGGCCTCGCCGAGGAAGCAGTATTCTATATCCGGGTTCTGAATAAGGCTCTCGCCGTAGGCGAGAGTAATATGCGCGCCCCCGGCGACATGGACGGCGCCAGGGTAGCGTTTCTTGATCGCCTTTGACAGGAGGAACGCGGCGTTTGCCGTGGAGGTCTTGAGGGAGAAGCCTATTATGTCGGGCGCGTACTCGCGGGCCTTCTCGGCCACTGCGTCAGGGGAGGCGTCTGTCGCGTTGACGTCGAGTATCAACGCCTTGTGCCCCTTTGCGGCGAGGGATGAAGCGAGATAACAGAGCCCGAGGTTCGTCGAGCCCTTTTGCCATCCCGGCGGGTTTATGAGCAATACCTTCATTTATTGCCGCTCCTTCTTGTTAAAGATGCGAAGGTCTTTATTACCCTGCATGGGATGCCTAAAGCCGCGCCAGCGAGCGCTTGTGCGGTCTTTAATGCGCCGGGCGAGGTTATCTCTTTAAGGTCGTGCTGAGGCTTGTAGCCGAGGACCGCCTTTGCCTTTGTAATGTCGAACTTGGAGGCGGGGTTGCCGGAGGCGACGTGAAAAACGCCGTAGCCGATTGCGTCGTTGTCGATTGCGAGCCTGAACGCCTGCACGACGTCGTCTATGTGGACCGCGCCGAGCCAGTGCCTTGCGAGCGGGTTGGCCGGGGCCGTTACCTTGTGCTGGGGCACGACCATCGCGGTCCGGAGCGCTATTATCCTGATGCCGCGTGTTGCGGCGTAGCACTCGCAGAGTTGTTCGGAGAGATATTTGCTGTAGCCGTACATCCCGTCGCTCGGCTCGCATCTGTCGGTCTCCATGATAAGCCTCGGGGTTGCCCTGAACCCCACTGCGCAGACGGAACTGCCGTAGACGACCTTTTTGACGTTGTTTCTTACAGCGGCTTCGAGCAGGTTGAAAGTGCCGACGGTGTTAGTCTGGAAGTACTCATAGTCGCTTATTCCGGTGCCGTCGGTCGTGGCCGCGGCGAGGTGAAGCACGGCGTCCACGCCTTTCATCGCGCGTTCGATGTCGTCAAGGGACTTTATGTCGCCCTTGAAGAAGTCAAACCCTTCGACAGGGGTCCTGCCGAAGACCCTGAACTTGTAGTCGCGGCCATGGGCCGATAGAAAGGCCTTGCCGACGTACCCGCTTGCGCCTGTGATGAGGATGGTCTTCATCGTCCTGTCAATCCGACTTCTTCTTGGTGCAAAAGAATTTTATCAATTTCAAGGTTGAAATTTTGTGTCTGTTAAAGCGGGCAAACAGGAATTTAAAAACGATGTCTCTATATATTAGAAACAGAATATTTCTTCGTTTAAAAAGCTTGTTGGCATACTCGTCAGCGAATACCACTACCCAATTGATCGGGACATATCCGAAGTTCCCATTTATTACCATGATTATCTCCCTGTGTATCTCAAGCCGCCTCGACATGGTCTTGGTTTCGGGGTAGACCCTGAAGTTGGCCATGGGAGCTGACGTATATCCTATTTTGAATCTCTTGCCTATCCTTATCCAGTACTCGTAGTCCATGCAGTAGTGGAGCTCTTTGTTCAGGAAACCTGTCTCGTCAAGGACGCGCCTCCTTAAAAACACGGTCGGCTGGAGTATATAGCAGACCTCGGCGAGCCTCGCGTAGTCGAACGGCTCGGTATAGTACCTGTCTATCAGTTCCCCGTTTTCTTTTATATGAAAGCCCTCTCCGTAAACCATGATGTCTTCCTTGTGGGCTTCGAAGTGCTTGAGCGCGTTTGCGAACGCGCCGGGACAATAGGTGTCGTCGGAATTTATCCAGCCGAGGATCTCGCCGGTCGAGGCCCTGAACCCCTTGTTGACCGCGTCCGCCTGCCCCTCGTCCTTTTCGCTCACCCATTTGTAGCTTATGCCGAGGCATTTTACGGGCCAGCTCTTGTCATTGAGCATTTGCTCATACTTTTTTATGATCTCGACGGACTCATCCTTCGAACCGCCGTCCATGATGAGGTACTCGATATGGAAGTCCCCGGCCTGTGAGATGACGCTTTTTATCGTCTCCTCTATGAACCGCCCCTGATTATATGAAGGCGTAACCACGGAGATCGTCGTGTGCCTCTTCATCTAAGACTCTCTTTCATAACCATGCCATTTTTCAAAAAATAATTCTCGTTTAAGCCTTACATGACCATAGAATCACAATCCAATTACAAATTCCCTGTACCAGTCTATGGTCTTCTTAAGCCCTTCCTCAAAACCTGTCCCGGCCTTGAAGCCGAACTCTTGAGCGGCCCTCGAGACGTCGAGGCACCTCCTCGGCTGTCCGTCGGGTTTTGAGGCGTCCCAGATTATTTCTCCCTTGAAACCTGTGAGCCTGACAATCAGGGTCACAAGGTCCTTTATCGATATCTCAAAGCCCGCGCCGAGGTTCACCGGGTCGGATTTTTCATACCGTTCGGTCGCGAGCACGATGCCTTCTGCCGCGTCCTCTACATAGAGGAACTCCCTTGTAGCCCTGCCAGTGCCCCAGACGGTTATCGACGGCGCACTTTCTTTAATGGCGTCAAAACACTTTTTGATAAGGGCCGGTATGACATGGGATGAGGCTGGGTCGAAGTTGTCCTTAGGGCCGTAGAGGTTGACGGGCAGGAGGTAGATGCTGTTGAACCCGTATTGCTGTCTGTAAGACTGCGACTGGACGAGGAGCATCTTTTTGGCGAGCCCGTAAGGGGCGTTGGTATCCTCCGGGTAACCGTTCCAGAGGTTCTCTTCCTTGAAGGGGACAGGCGTGAACTTCGGGTACGCGCATATCGTGCCGAGGGCGACGAACTTCTTGAGGCCATGGAGCCTTCCTTCTTCCATGAGCTGGACCCCCATCATTAGGTTCTCGTAGAAGAAGCTCCCAGGGTTCTCCCGGTTTGCGCCTATGCCGCCGACCCTCGCCGCGAGGTGGATAACGACATCCGGGTTGAAGTCTTTGTAAAGCCTCTTGCAAGCCTCCTTTTCAACGAGGTCGTAGTCGGACTTTCTCGGGACGAAGACATTTTTGCAACCGCGTTTTTTAAGTTTTTCGACTACGAAAGAGCCGAGGAATCCCGCGCCGCCGGTGACGGCCACTTTTGAGCTTTTAAGGTCCATAGAAGACCCCTCCTGTTAAGATTTAAATATCTCAAAAAAGTACGATTTTATTATATCTCGTCGGTCCGGCTGGAGCTATTGAGGTTTTTTTTGAAGTCTTTGTTCACGAAATGAACATTAACATAATTGAAGAGCCGCGGTCAAGAGTTTTGTTCAAATTATGAACAGGTGGGAGGAGCGGACGACGGACCCATGTCAAACGGCGCTCCAAACGAGCTGTTCAGAATCTGAACAAACCCCTTGACCTCGATATCCGTCATGTGCTAATGTTCATTTCATGAACACGAGAGATGAGAAGGTAGACCATAACTCGCTCCTCCTCCTCGACGAGATTTCGAGGAACAAGGACCTGACCCAGCGGGATCTAAGCAGTAGTCTCGGGGTCGCGCTCGGCCTCGTCAACTCCTACATAAAGACGCTCATCTCAAAGGGTTATGTGACCGTTTCCGGGATACCCCGGAAACGGTGCACCTATTATCTAACCCCGAGCGGCTTTTCCGAGAAGGCCCGCCTCTCGTACCGGCACCTCCAAAACCTTACGAACCTTTACCGGGCCGCGCGCGCGGACTTTTCAGCACTTTTCAAAAATATTGAGGCGACGCACTCCCGGCGCGTCGTCTTCTGCGGGGCGGATGAGATAACGGAAATAGCGTACCTGTCTTTGAAGGAGACTGGGCTTGAGCTTGTCGCCATCGCTGATGAAAAGCGCTCGGGCGAGGACTTCCTCGGCCACAGGGTAGCCTCCATCGGTGAACTCGTTGTAATGGACTTCGACCTCGTCGTCATAACAAGCTTTCAGGACGGAGAGCGTCTGAAGAAGGCGCTCGTTGAGGCGGGCATAGATGAAAAAAAGATAGCGGACGTGAACGCCACAGGGTGGCTCGGGAGGATAAGCGCGAGAGGTGCTTGAAATGAAAAGAAATACGACCTCCCCAAGCCCCTCCTTGGTAAGGAGGGGAGCTGAGACGGACGGCCTGTGGTTGTGTGTGCTTTATCTCCTCCCCTTAACAAGGGGAGGTAGGGAGGGGTCGTATTAATAGGCTCCTTCTCCTGAAATTATTGTCATTCCGCGCGTTAAAAGCAGAGATCCGGTATCGCCCTCCCTTGACGGGAGGGGATGAAGGGGAGGGTGAAGTTTTTCTCTCCCGGTAACTTAAAGAAATACGACCTCCCCAAGCCCCTCCTTGGTAAGGAGGGGAGAAGGCACTGATGGACGAACGAGACGAAATAATAATAGAGCCGGGAAAATCCGCCGTATCAATGGGCCTCGGAGGCCTCTGGAAGTACAGGGACCTCCTCTACTTCCTCGTCTGGCGGGACCTGAAGGTCAAGTACAAGCAGACCGCGCTCGGGGTAGCCTGGGCTATCCTCCAGCCCGCGCTCTCGATGATCATCTTCTCTTTTCTCTTCGGCTCTCTCGCGAACCTCCCGTCAGACGGCATACCGTACCCGGTATTCGTCCTCGCCGGGCTCCTTCCGTGGAACTACTTCGCCTCGGTCCTCGGCCAGTCCACGCAGAGCCTTGTGGCAAACGCAAATCTCATAAGCAAGATATATTTCCCGAGGGTCATAATCCCGGTAAGCTCGGCCGCCGCCGCGCTCATGGATTTTGCGATCGCCTCATGCGTGCTCATAGTTATGATGTTCTGGTACGGCGCGTCCATAAGCGCCGGGGTTGTCCTCATCCCCGTCCTCGTCCTCGTCACCATGATGACGGCCGTCGGCTTCGGCGCGTGGCTCTCGGCCCTGAACGTCAGGTACAGGGACATCCAGTACGCGGTCCCGTTCCTTATTCAAGTCTGGATGTTCGCGACACCTGTCATATATCCCCGGAGCCTTCTTGGCGAAAAATGGGGCTGGCTCGTCTATCTGAACCCAATGGGCGGCGTCATTGAGGCGTTCCGTCCGGCGCTCTTCGGCAACCGCGAGATACCCTGGGGAGGGCTTTCCATTTCGGTCGGGGTTGGTTTTTTTGTTTTCATTACCGGCATGGCGTATTTTAGAAAGGTGGAGAGGCATTTTGCCGATATCATTTAGGGTTGTGAAGGGTTGTCATTGCGAACGAAGTGAAGCAATCTCATCTTTTACGGCGTATCAACGCCTTGAGATTGCTTCGTCGCCGCCGCTTGATACGGACTTGCCGGTCCGGCGAGGACCGCTCCTCGCAAAGACAAACTAAGGATTAGATGAAGCCCATCATTTCCATACAAGGCGTCTCTAAGCGCTACTCCATAGGAGAGAAGTCGTCTTACGGGTCGCTCCGCGAGGAGGTCATGGACGCGTTAGCCGCGCCATTCAGGCGTGTCCTTAAAGGCGAGGCGAGGCGCGAGGAGCCGACCGTCTGGGCGATAAAGGACGTCTCGTTCGATGTGAACGAAGGCGACGTCGTGGGCATCATCGGCAGGAACGGCGCGGGCAAATCGACGCTCCTCAAGATACTCTCGCGCATAACCGAGCCGACCGAGGGGCGCATCACAATGCGCGGCAGGATCGCGTCCCTCCTTGAGGTCGGCACTGGCTTCCACCCGGAGCTGACGGGCAGGGAGAACATCTTCCTTAACGGCGCGCTCCTCGGCATGACCGCGAAGGAGATAAGGGCCAAGTTCGACGAGATAGTCGCGTTCTCGGAGATAGAGAAGTTCCTGGACACGCCCGTCAAAAGATATTCAAGCGGCATGTACGTCAGGCTCGCCTTTGCCGTAGCCGCGCACCTGGAGCCGGAGATACTTGTGATAGATGAGGTGCTGGCGGTGGGGGACGCGGCCTTTCAAAAAAAATGCCTCGGCAAGATGGGGGACATAGGAAAAGAAGGCAGAACAGTATTGTTCGTTAGTCATAACATGACAGCTTTAAGGAGCCTCTGCAAGAGCGCGGTATTGATGGAGAACGGGAAAAACACGGATTACGGCGAGTCTGGAAAAATAATAAATAAATACCTGAGCTTTAATTCCGAAGTAAAAAAACAGATTTGGGATAGCCCTGATTCCGCGCCCGGGAACGACCATGTGCGTCTGCATTATCTTTCGATAACGCCAATATTGCAAAGCGATGAACTGATTACCGTAAAAACACCGATTCGATTTACGGCTGGATTCTGGAACTACCTGCCTGGGACGGTTCTGAATTTCAGCGTAGTGGTTTACAATATCGAAGGGGTCGCGATATTCAATACTGTTTCACGCAGTCAGGCTTGTACGGAGCGCATTGTTTGGGGAAGTTTTGACATACCCGGAAATTTTTTAAACGACGGCACCTACACGGTCAGGTTATTAATAGTAAGGGATGAATCCGTTGTGCTTTTTGATAAAAACAATCTCTTGATATTTGAGGTTCATGATATTGATCGAGAGGGTGTCTGGCACGGAAAATGGATCGGCGCCATCAGGCCCAAATTTGATTGGGAGTTGAAATAAAAAAATAGAATTCCTTTGTTACTGAGGTAGCGCTTATGGTTCAAAATTTAATTGATAAATATGCAAAGTCATTAATAAGAACAATTTCATGTTACAGATATATGGGAGTCAAGTATCAATGCTCTGCTTGTGATAGCCGCGTCAGAACTTTTTTGCCGATACCCAAATTCTATTCCGATAATGCCACAAAACATGGGTTTCCATATGGCGAACAAGAATATGAGACATGCAATATTCGGAACTACTCTTGTCCTTTTTGTGCGGCAAGTGACCGTGATCGTTTGATTGCTTTATATATAAAAAAATGTCTTAAGAGTGCAATAAAGGACCGGGTTATTAATATCCTCGATATAGCTCCATCTCCTCCGCTATCGCGGTTTATAAGAAATCTTAATTTGGAAGAGCATGATATTTTATATCGAACAGCGGATTTATTTGTAGAAGGTGTTGATGACAAGGTAAACATTACAGATATGCATGTCTACAAGGACGATCAATTTAATTTTTTCATTTGTTCTCACGTCCTTGAGCATGTCGTTGAAGACAAAAAGGCACTTCGTGAGCTTTATCGCATTTTAAAGCCGGGCGGACGAGGGATTCTCATGGTTCCCATTGTCCTTGGTATTAAGGAAATTGATGAGGATCCTTCCGTCGTGGATGAGGCCGACAGATGGAGACGCTTCGGTCAATTCAATCACATACGCCTATACTCAAAAGACGGCTTCATCGATAGAGTGAAAGAGGCCGGGTTTCGGTTACACCAATATGGAAGTGAGTTCTTTGAGGAAAACACGTTCGTCAAAACTGGTATCGCCGCACAAAGCGTATTGTATGTGGTTGAAAAGTAGTAATGTAAAATTTTTTTGGAATACGTCCAAAATTTATAGAGGTTAAAATGAAATATTCAAAAATACTAGTAGTTACAGACAATATTTTTCTATATGAAAAATTTAAGGCAATTGTAAAAAATCAGGGGGTTGAGGGACTATTTGAATACAGGTATAGCAAAAATAACCATAATTTTAAAAAGATCTTCGAAGATAATGCCGAATTCAGACCGATTGATATTACGAATGAAATTGTTGAGCTGTGCAAGTTTGATCTTATAATTTCAGCGCATTCTAAACAGTTATTCCCGGCAGAGCTGGTTAAAAGGATTAAGTGTATAAACATACATCCCGGACTCAATCCATATAATAGAGGTTGGTTTCCCCAGGTATTTTCTATTTTGAATAAATTACCTCTTGGGGCAACAATACATGAAATTGATGAACAGATAGATCACGGGCCGATAATCGATCAAATAGATGTGCCAATATATTCATGGGACACATCGTTGACTTGTTATAACAGGGTGCTGGAAGCAGAATTGACGCTTATTGAAAAAAATCTAATGAAAATTATTAACGGTACTTATTTGACGAGGTTACCCTCTGAAGAGGGCAACCTGAATTTAAAAAAAGATTTTGAAAATCTTCGCAGAATAGATCTTGAAGAAACAGGAACCTTTAGGGATTTTCTGGATAGATTAAGGGCTTTAACGCATGGCAATTATCAGAATGCCTTTTTTGTAGAAGAAAATGGTCAAAAGGTTTTTGTAAGAATACATATGGAGCCTGAAGAGGAGAAAGATAATGAAGATCGTTAAATCATTTTCAGAGCCAATTCACATAACACGTCCACTTCTGCCTGATTTGAATAAAATCACCGAAAAACTCCGTGAGATTTGGAAGGCACAATGGCTTACAAACAATGGTCCACAACACAGTTTTTTTGAATCAAAAATCAAAGAAACTTTGAAAGTGCCATACGTCTCATTATTTAATAATGGTACAATCGCATTAATCGTTGCCTGCCAGAGTCTGAGAATTTCAGGTGAAGTTATAACTACACCTTTCACTTTTCCGGCTACCCCGCACGTGCTGACTTGGAATGGCGTTAAGCCGATTTTTTGCGATATAGACCCGGTAACGATGAATATCGATGCGAATAAAATCGAAGCCCTGATAACACCTCAGACAACAGCTATTTTGGCAGTGCACGTCTTCGGCACGCCTTGTGAGGTTTTTAAAATTCAGGAGATTGCCGATCGATACGGACTAAAGGTTGTCTATGATGCCGCTCACGCATTCGGAGTTGAGATTGGCAATACTGGCATTGGTGATTTTGGAGATATCTCAATGTTTAGCTTTCATGCCACAAAACTATTTCATACCGCTGAGGGAGGTGCGTTGACTTTTAAAGATAAAAACCTCAAGCAACGGATAGATCTTCTTAAAAATTTTGGAATAAAAAATGAGGATGAAGTCGTGATGCCGGGGATCAATGGAAAAATGAACGAAATCCAGGCGGCAATTGGCCTGGTTGTTCTCGAGGAAATAGAGGTCGAGAGGGTGAAAAGAAAAAAAATAAATGAAAAATACATCGAATGTCTTATGGAAATCGAAGGCATAAAATTCCTCAACGAAAAAAATATTGGAATAAAAGAAAGCTATCAATATTTCGTAATAAGAATAGATGAAAAAAAATTCGGACGATCGAGGGATTACGTTTATGACAAATTTAAAGAATATAATGTCTTTACGAGAAAGTATTTTTATCCTTTATGTAGTGATTATACATGCTATAAACACCTCCCATCGGCATCGTCCGCCAATTTGCCTGTCGCGAATAAGATCGTGAAAGAAGTTCTCTCATTGCCTTTTTACGGAGGACTCACATTAAATGATGTTGAAATGATTTGCTCTATTCTTAAGAGCTTTCGAGGATAATAATGAGGTTGAGCGTTTTAATGATTACGTATAATCATGAAAAATTTATTTCTCAGGCCGTCGAAAGCGTTCTAATGCAGGAAACAGAGTTTGAGTATGAGTTGGTAATTGCTGAAGATTGCTCCACTGATAGAACCAAGGATATTCTATTGGAATATAAGAATAGATTTCCTGAGAAAATCAAACTTATTGCGAATAAAAAAAATGTGGGATTAATCAAAAACTTTATTAATGGCTATAAGGCGTGTCAGGGTAAATATATCGCCTTAATTGAAGGCGATGATTATTGGACTGACAAAAATAAATTGCAAATGCAAATAGATTTTATTGAGAGGAATCCTGCCCTCTCAATGTGTTTTACTGATTGCTCCGTTATGGACGAAAATGAAATTGTATTAAGAGACAGGGTTCCTTTAGATAAAAGAAAAAACCTGACCCAGAAAGAAATATTATCAGGCTACTGTCCACCTTTTTTGACTAGTCTCATAAAAAAGGACCTTATTGATGAATTTCCGCATGGTATTTATAAAATAATCAATCTCGATTTTTTTCTTTTTAATTTGATCACTGATTTCGGTGACGCAGGTTATATCGATAAGAATACCGGTAATTACAGAATTCATGAAGGAGGGATCTGGTCAAGGAAATCGGAATCTTATTATTTGATGAATAATCTAAAAGTAAGATTGGCTTTATTGGATTATTTTCCAAAACACAAGCAGGTTCTCTTGCCGGTCGTCAATTCTTATTATTCCCAATTGTTGATGCATTATGCGAAGAATAGATCAATCAGGATTTTGCCGCTGTACTTTAGGCTGGTATTAACAGATTTAAAATTCCTGGATTTTAATTTTATTAATATCCTTGCTCATCTTCTTCGGAATATCCTGTTTTTGAAATGAGGATTCAATAGGAAACCATTATTTATGGGTATTAAGAATTTAGTAAAAAAGATTCTGCCGTCGTTCGTTGTCAATGCCTGTGCGTACGCGCAGAGTCAAAGAGCACAGAGGACGGCCCTGAAAAAAAACTGCAAGATGATAAAAATGTTGTTGAAGGGCAACTGTCCCATTAAGCTCGAGCTCGGGGCCGGGCAGGACAGGGGCATGGAAGGCTGGACCTCGGTCGACATGAACGACAGCTGTCACCTGAACCTCGACCTTACAAAACCGCTCCCGTTTCCTGACAACTCCGTTGCGATGATATATTCCTCGCATGTGTTGGAGCACTTCGATTTCAAGGACTTGACCAATCTGCTGAATGAATGTTTGCGGGTTTTGATGCCTGGAGGCGTGTTCAGCGCGTCAGTGCCGAATGCGAGGATATATATCGAGGCGTACGCCAATCCAACTGATTTTAGCCCTGACAAATATTGCGGACACAAACCGGCTTATCATTATAATTCGAAAATTGATTATCTCAATTACATGGCTTACATGGACGGGCATCACCGTTATATGTTCGATGAGGAAAATATTTTGATAATCCTACGCAAGGCTGGGTTCAGGAATGTTCGCCTCAGGGCCTTTGACGCGGCAATAGATATCAAGCAAAGAGATTTTCAGTCCATCTACGCATACGCGGAGAAATAAAACAAGATGAAGCTCGCCACGCCTGTTGCGCTGATGATTTTCAATCGCCCGGACACCACGGAGCGGGTCTTTGCCGAGATAGCGAAGGCCAGACCCGGCGTTCTTTTGGTTGTTGCCGATGGCCCGCGCGCTGGCCGGCCCGGTGAAGTGGAAAGATGCGAGCAGGCCAGGGACGTAATCAAAAAAATAGATTGGGACTGCAAGGTGATTACGAATTTCTCCGAGGTTAACCTGGGGTGCCGCAAGAGGATGTCGAGCGGCCTTGATTGGGTATTTGATAACGTGGAAGAGGCCATAGTCCTTGAAGACGACTGTCTGCCGAGCCAATCCTTTTTCAGGTTCTGCCATGAAATGCTTGAGAGGTACAGGGACGACGACAGGGTCATGCAGATCTGCGGCTCGAACTTTATGCGAGGCTGGAGAAGGAACGAGAACAGCTACTACTTTTCCAAATACGGTCCGATCTGGGGCTGGGCCTCATGGAAGAGGGCCTGGAAACTCTATGATGTGAATATGAGTCTCTGGCCGGAGGTAAGGGACGGGAAATACTACGAGGATTTCTGCTCGACCCTTGAGGAGGCCGAATACAGGAGGACGATCTACGAAAAAGTCTGTTCTGGCGAGATTGATACCTGGGATTATCAATGGGGTTTCGCCAAATTGATAAATTCCGGGCTGTCGGTCATCCCAAATGTAAATCTGGTCTCGAATATAGGCTTCAGGGCAGACGCGACCCACACGACCGGCTCGGATGTGTTTGCGGACATCAAGAGCGAGGAACTTGTTTTCCCGTTGAAGCACCCTGATTTTATCTGCCACGATAAGGTTGCGGACAGGAAGTTTGTGGAGGAGTTCATGTTCAAGCGCCATCTATCAAAAAAGTTTTCCCTGACAGAGGTCTGTAAAAAATTGTGCAGATTGTGAACCATATTCTGCCAAGGATATATTGCTAAAAAATTTTGTCAGCTTATCCCTTAAGGAAAGCCATATAGATGAAAATAGGCCTCATAACCACACTCAACACCAACATAGGTGATGACTTCATAAGGGAAGGTATCCGCCATCTGCTCGGCGATGCGTTTAAGGGCAAAAAGGTTGAGTTTATACCAATAAACAAGCACAACCCGTTCAGCGTCTATCCTGCATGGCATCCGGCCCGCCTGGCCCATCGCTTTTCGGGTGTACCGCTCGCCGGCCGTCTTCTTGGGAAGCATGCCGAAAGGCTCGCGTCAACCCTGGGCAGGAGTTTTTTTGATGATTGCGGCCTGATAGTACAGTGCGGCGCGCCTGTCGTCTGGCCGGATTGCCATAAAAGCGAATGGGCCGGGCCTCTCTGGACCCAGGTCATCGGGCGTCTCTTCAATAGGGTCCCCGTTTTAAATCTTGCCGCGGGCTCATGCTACCCGTGGGAAAAACAGCCGGACAGACTTGATAACCGGGGCGACCTGAAGTTCATAAAAGAGATACTCGGGTATTGCCGTCTTACGACATCGCGTGACAGGCTCGTACAAAGGCTCTTTGCCTCTGCCGGTTCAGATACGCAGTTCATCCCGTGTAGCGCGTTTCTTGCCGCTCGGAACAAGGCGGAAAAAGGCGACCTCATATTGATAAATTACATGAAGGGAGCAGGGCATTATGATTGGGCGCAGAGCGTGGACGCGGATAAGTGGGAAAAAACCGTAATCGGGCTGATAAACAGACTCGGCGGACGCCATAAACTCGCCTTTATCTGCCATAATGAGGCCGAGATGGAGGAGGCCAAAACCCTTGCCCCGGATTTGCCGAGACTGTTCCCTAAATCAATTGAAGAATATTTTTCTGTGACAGCCAATGCAAAGGGCGCTCTATGCAACCGCATGCACGCCAGCGTGGGAATGGCGGGCCAGGGCATACCGAGCATAGCCGTTGGAACCGATACAAGGCTCCTGATGGTAAAGGCATTGGGGCTTAATGCCTTTTACGTCAAGGATGCGGACATAGACATGCTGGAGCAGAACCTTGAGACGATGCTCTCGCTTGGAAATAGCGAAAAAGAAAGGCTTCTGAGCCTGAGAGCGGAGACGCGGAAAAGATATCTGGAGGCGATAAAAGGCGCATTATAAGCAAAGTGCCGGATCGGAATGTGAGAAAGTTAATCTCTTGCGCATTAGGGGCTATTGCCTGGATAATATCGCCGAAGACCGCCGTTTTGCTCGGCGAGCCTCTTTTTTATTTATTAGGCATGAGAAAAAGCGCGGCTGGCATGTCGCTTCGGTCAGTCAAGAATGTGCTGATAGTGAAGCTTGACGAGATTGGCGACACTGTTTTGGCGATACCTTTTATAAAGGAACTCAGGAATAATGTCCCTGGCGCGCGGATAACGCTTGTAGTGAAACCTCAAGTATTAAACCTGATGGAGCTTTGCCCATACGTTGACGAAGTAATTGCATTTGATTGGAACACCAGCGGTGTTTTCGGAGAATATAGACGGCATTGGCGAGCGCTATGTTTAGCGATATCGAAGTTGTGGAGCAGACGTTTTGATCTGGCTATTATTCCGCGATGGGATAGCGATCACTATCACGCTTCATTCGTTTCTTATTTCAGCGGCGCGAGATGGCGGGTAGGTTATTCCGAAAAGGTTATAGAACACAAAAGGATTGCCAACAAGGGGTATGACGTACTCCTTACCCATGCGATTGAAAAGAGCGGATCAAGTCATGAAATCGAACACAATCTGGATATTTTAAGATTTTTAGGCGGCTCGGTTCGGGTCCCATCGCTTGAGCTATGGTTGAGTAATGAAGATGAGGTCTTCGCTTCTAAACTGCTTGCGGATTATGGAATAAAGGATGGAGACTTCCTGTTAGGAATATGCCCGACAGGCGGAAGCTCTGTACTGAAACAGTGGCCTATGTCTAATTTTATCGGGCTTTCCGCCTGGGCCATTGAAGAATACAACGCAAAAATTATAATAATCGGCGGCCCAAACGACAAGCCCCTCTCTGAAGAAATAGCAGAAAAGCTCGGTAAAAAGGCCGTAAATGCATGCGGCGAGACAACACTGAGGCAAATGGCGGCCCTTATTAAAAAATGTCGTGTTTTTGTCAGTAATGATACTGGGCCTATGCATATCGCGGCCGCAGTCGGTATTCCTGTTATCGCGTTGTTCGGCTCAAGTTGTCCTCATCGTTTTGGTCCGGTAAGCGAGTCGAGTTTTATTATCCAAAAGGAGATGGATTGTAATCCGTGTCATGGATCTATCCATAAAGACAGGTGCTCCAGTTGTATTTATAAAAAACCTGAATGCATGGTTGAAATCTCCGTTAATGAAGTTATACGGGCTGTAACTGAGTTATCCGCAATTTCAGAATAAATCGAACCCGCAGGGGGATAGGACCAAAAATGGCTTCACACGGATTATCGTTTCTGAAATCCATAAAGGGTTTTCTGGCAATACCCGAAGACGAGGCCTGCGCCTACGATGAGGCCAGGGCAGTCGTAGTGCCTTACGGGTTAGAGGCCTCGGTAAGCTACGGACACGGCACAGCAGAGGGTCCTTTGGCTATCATCAAGGCCTCTTATCAAGTCGAATTGTTCGATGAAGAGTTCTGGTGCGAGCCGTTCAGGGAGATCGGCATAATGACCTTGAAGACGCCGCCCGTCAAAAAGAACATCAAGGCGGCTCTCTCAGACCTGGAGCGCATCACGGGCAGGCTCCTCGACGACGGAAAGTTCCCCATGATACTCGGCGGCGAGCACTCGATAACGGCCGGCGCGATACGCCCTTTTGCGCAGAGATACCCAGACCTCACCATACTTCACTTCGACGCGCACGCGGATTTGAGAGACGGGTACGAAGGAGAGCCTTACTCGCACGCCGCGGCCATGAGGAGGTGCCTTGACCACAAAAATATTTCGCTCGTCTCCTGCGGCATAAGGAACATCTCTGCTGGAGAGATACCGTTTCTGGAGGCGAACGGAGACCGAATCCGGATATTCTGGGCCAAGGACAAGCGTAATTGGGATATCGATGAAATTGTATCGCGTCTGCGCGGCAAGCCCGTCTATGTATCGTTCGACCTCGACGGTTTTGACGCGAGCCTTATGCCCGCCACAGGCACTCCGGAGCCGGGCGGCATGATGTGGGACGACGCGATGAGGATACTCGGCGCGGCCTCAAAGGTGGCGCGCTTTGTCGGCGCGGATGTGAACGAGCTGGCCCCGGTAAAGCAGATGCACTACTGCGATTTTTTGGCGGCGAAACTCGTCTACAAGATACTCTCTTACGCGTTCAGGAAGTGAGAAAAACAAAAGGCGAGGTCGGAAGACCGCGCCTTGAGTATAACTGCCGAAAATAAAGAGGTGGGCGGAGCCCACCCGACAGGACTAATCTTACCAACCTTTTTAACGCACGGCGGATTTGCCGCGGCAGATGCGGGTATACGGTAAAATGACGAAGATTCCCAGAAGTCTGAATCCATTTTACCTGGCCGTCATGGCAGTACTGATCGCAATCGTTTTTTCCATGTCATTTACAAGGATTTTCGATCCGGATGAGTTTTTCTTCTCGCACATATCATGGAAGATGTTGCATGGAGAAAAATTGTACCTTGATTTCCTTGTGCTCCATCATCCGCTCATGAATTTTCTTATCGAGCCGATAATCGCCTTTTTCGGGGAAAAAGCATCCACCCTCCTCGTCCTCAGGGTCGGCATGTTTCTGACATTTCTATTGATAATAGCGGTAACATACCGGATTGCTGAGGAGGCCTTCAACAGGGAAACCGCCGCGATAAGCGTAATACTGCTTTCAAGTTCGGTATTTTTCGTGACAAAGGCGATAGAAATAAGGCCGGACGTGCCTCAGACCCTTACAGGCCTTCTCTCCGTATTATACCTGCAGAGGTTCCTGGCGAAAAAAAGCAGGGCAACCATTGTCGCCGGGGCCTTTTTTCTGGCTCTTTCTTTTTTATTCCTCCAGAAAACAATATTCCTGATGTTGCTCATGACTGGGTTTATGGTCTTGATGGCGGCAAAAAAACAGATCGCCTTCAGGGATTGCCTCTTTTTCTGGGCCGTTTTTGCCGTATCCATCCTGCCGTTCTATATTTATCTCGTTTTTACCGGCGCCCTCAGTAATTACATCCTTTTCAACTGGAAGATACATATGAACCTTCTGGAGCGGGTCTCGGCCTCGGCATGGCTCGCAAGGTCTTTCAAGATGAATGCCTTTTTCTGGATATTCTACGCGGCAGGTCTGATATGTGCGGTAAGGACAAGGGCTTATTGGATTGCGTCCTTTTCAGTTGTGCTTCTTGGTTCTCTTTTTCTGGTCAAGACCCAGACCCCGCAAT
Source organism: Deltaproteobacteria bacterium GWB2_55_19 (assembly GCA_001797465.1). Classification (GTDB taxonomy): domain Bacteria; phylum Desulfobacterota; class GWC2-55-46; order GWC2-55-46; family GWC2-55-46; genus GWB2-55-19. The sequence goes on from MGPQ01000001.1 coordinate 157,443, forward strand.
ATATGTTGATGGCAATGCCGTTTATGGCGATAATCTCGGCTTATTCCCTGACCAGGATCATTTCGGACAAGCGTCTGCTTGGGCTGTTGATCGTCTGCGGGATCGCATACCCTTCCTATCTGCTCGCCGCCAATACAATAGACAACCGCAGACAGCTTGAGAAGATAGATTACATAGTGTCATTGACCGGCCCTGACGAGTATGTATACGACAGCAACGTAATAGTAAACCTGTTCAGAAAAGACCTCGATTACTTCTGGTATACTGGCACCCCTCAGGCGGGCGTCCTTGCCACGTATCAGTCCATGACCGGGTACAGGTATGATAAATATGAGCTGATCGACGAAAAAAAACCAAGGGTGATAACCAGCAATTATATTGAAAACATGGATGACGAAAGGATAACAGACCACTACGTGCGGTCTGACGTTTACAGGGATTTGTTTGTGAGAGGACGGCAGGAAAAGTGAGTTTTAAAAGCGGGGGTAGTCATGAAAAGCGTTTACAGGCCAAGGGTGGGCTCCGCCCACCTCTTAAAGTATTACCCGGCCCTCTCTACACCCTCACATACTTTTCACCCTTGACCCCGCAGATGGGGCATGTCTCAGGCGGCGTGCCGAGCTCGATGTGGCCGCAGACAGGGCAGAGCCAGGCCTCTTCCTTAATGTCCTGTCCTTTTTCCGCCGCCTCAAGCGCCTTCCTGTAAAGCTCGGCGTGGACCTCCTCGGCCTTGACCGCGAACCCGAACATCCGTTTTGCCTTGTTATTTTCGGCCTCGGCCTGAGCGAGCATCGGCGGGTACATCTCCGTGAATTCGTAAGTCTCTCCGGCTATCGCTGATTTGAGGTTGTCAACCGTCGAGCCGACCCCGTCGAGCGCGTTGAAGTGCCCCTCGGCGTGGATGCGCTCCGCCTCTGCGGCTGTGCGGAAGAGCAGGGCAATGTTGGGGAGCCCGTCCTTCTCGGCCTTCTTCGCGAATGCCCGGTACTTCTGGTGCGCCTGGCTCTCGCCGGCAAAGGCCTCTTTGAGGTTGTCGTTAGTCGTTGGCATAAGGTAGTCCTCCTTAAAAATATCTGGATTGTAACAGGGGATAATCGGCGCCGAAGGTCGGGTTCAAACCGACACGGGTTTAAAGGCCACGGCTAAAGACTGCTGCTGATTCTAATACAAAATCAATGCAATTTCCAGCGCCGCTTCATCTTCCTATCGCGTGTCCCATCCAACGTAGCCTTAAAACTCATACCGTACCTGCACGTACATATTGTCGTTCTCATCAAGCGACCCGAACTGTGTAGTATCCTTTTCCCCGCCGAAGATATTGGCGCCCAGGGCCGCCCAGACATGGTCTGAAAAATTGTATCGGGCCTCCGGGTTTAAAAGATAGTCCCTGTCCGTGGGAGACCAGAAGGAGAACCACTGCAACCTCAAGTCCTGATGCATGAGAAGGTATGTCATCCGTAGCGATGTAAGTTGCCTGATCATCGAGGCCTTTGGAAAATCCCCTATGGTTCTTTCGTATTCCGAATAGTCATGCATGTATTCGGTGTAATACTGGACCGTTACGCTCAAATCCTCGATTACCTGCCTCTGGTAGCTTAAAAGAAAACGCGTCTGGGAATTCGGGATAAGCGGGTCAGCCCCGCCCCTGTCGTCCAGAGAATCATAATAGCCCGCCTCAAGGCCTACGACCCCGCCCAGCGCGCCCCTTTGCAGGCTCGCCCCGTAGACCGAGAGTTCAGGGTATATGAGTTCTATACGCGTGGGAGAGGTCATGCTGTCCGGGGCCATCGAAGGCTCCCTGTTAAAGCCTTTATAAAGGTATATGGACGCGTCGAGCCCGGCTATATTACGGTAAATTCTGAGCGCCGCCTCCGTATTATCGATGCTTGAGGCAGGCTCATTTTGGACCCTGTTCGTCACACTCGGCATGGGGTCGAACATCCAGAACCTGTTTGAATCAGGGAAGTTGTTCGGCTCAAAGAACGGGATTACCACAAGCTCGAAAGAGGCGATCTCCGGGTAGAACCCGGCCTTGACCGCGTCCACGCCAATTTTCAGGTACTCAAGCGGCCTTCCTGAAAAGAACGCCTCATAGTCCTTCGGGAATACGTCGTTTATAAAGATGAGGTCGCCGACGCCCCAGGTGACTATCTGCCTGCCGATCCTTAAGTCCCATTTTTCCCGGGTGAGATCGATGTACGCCTCTCTCAGCTCGACCTCAGAGTCATCGTCCAGATGGTCAAGGGATATATCGGTCTTAAGAAAGAAGCGCAAAGGCTCTCTCTCTCCTTCGGCCTTTAACTGCACTCTCTCCTCGGCCCACTTGAGGTCTCCTCCGTCCGGGTTCGAGGTCCCTGTCCCGAACGAATAGTCGCCCTGCAAGAACCCGTTGACCGAGAAATCCCCCGCGTAAGACTTCTGGCCGAGGAAAACCGCCGCTAACAGGAATGCCCATAAATGAATTTTTCTCATGGTTCGACGCTGTCCCTCGCTCAAGGCGTTCTTATTCTATCCACTTCCTGGGCGGCTGTTTTAAGTACCTTTCGGTAAAAAGGCTGTCTTCAATCCCCATGTTGTAGTCGATCGCCGTGAAGGTCGACTCCGTCGAATGCCCGCTATGGAGGTCCTTCATAGTCCTTTTCACGACCGTCGGGAACCCCTTTATCTCCTTGACCTCGTCGGCGGTAAAGACCTTGTACAGCGCTCCGCGCTTGTCGTAGTACTCCTCTTTCAAGGGCAGGAAGGTCTTTTTATCTATCCATGAGAGCTTATGCAGGTAGTCGGTATCCACGGCTTTGGGTACGCTCTTTACGACAAGGCAGTCCGCCTCTCCCAGTTTTTCTTCTTTTAGGACCGTATGCGTGTCGTCGGCGATGTCCCTGCCGGAGACGTCCTCGTACGTAAAGTCGGAGCCCACGAAGCTTGAGCGCCTGTCCTGCGCCGCTATCCTCCTTACCATGTTGAGGGCCGGGACGAAGAACCACCGGTCGTCGTCCCGGCCGGGGTATTTGTAGACCATGAAGGCCATGTTCTTTACGTCAGCGGGCTGGTAAAAATACATGAAGTACTTCTGGTCGCCCCCGGTCTCCCCGTAGTTTTTCCTCAGCATGGTAAGCTCCCTCGCCCTCTCAGACCCTGACTTGCTTATAAGTCTCATCACCACCCTTGCCTTGAAGTCCTTACCCTGATATAGGAAGGCGGCCTGCGAGTTTTTCATCGCCTCTTCAGGCGTGATGGCGAACGACTTGAGAGGAAGCAGGAGCGCGAGCAACAAGACCAGATATTTAAGCATGGACAACCTCCGTTTTTTTTGCAGAAACCTGATACCGGCCATACACAAAAAGGCAATAGTGAATATTTCAATCGCCCCCAAAAAGCCTGCGCCTGAAAAGCACGATCAGGGCAGGGAGATAGATCATGGTAAGCACAGAGCTTAATAACATCATGGACACGATAAAGGCCCCCACGGTTATGTATGGCGTAAGGGGCGCGAAGAGCATTACCGAGAACGCCGAGGCGAAAAGAACGGCGTTACGCATTATGCCCTTGCCGGGCCGGGCCGCGGTCCACAGAAGCGCGTCGGCAAGTGATTCGGAGGAAGGGGCCCCGGCTTGTATCGTCTCCGAGAGCCTCTGCCTGAGCCTGCTTATGAAGTGTATGGAAAAATCCACGGCCATGCCGAGCGACAGACAGCTTAAGACGGCTATCGGCATGTCGAAGTCCTTGCCCATATACCCGACGGCGCCGTAGATAATGAGTATCGTGAACAGGAGCGGGACATACCCCACGGCCGCCCATTTCGCGGAGCTGAAGGCGAACGCGAGGATAACGAATATCACGACGAGGGCTATGGCAAACCCCTTGAGCATGTCCCAGAGGACCTCGTCGTTCCAGACGAGGTTGAAGTACGCTATTCCGGCCGGTTTGAATGCAAGGGCCCCCGGGTTTGAAGCCTTGTATTCATCCACAGCCCTTATGACGCTCCTCATCGCTTCGACGTCCCAGGTCTTCAGTTGCACCCAGATGTTGGCCTTCCTGAACGGGTAGTCTACGACGTTGTCGAGGTCTGAGGGCTTTGCGGACATGCTGAAAAGGAAGAGGTACTGGCCTATCTCTTCCTTTGAGGAAGGGACGATATCGAACCGCGGGTCGTCGTCGTGGAGGACCCTGTTTATCCTTTTCACGTAATCCACGACAGAGCTGGTCTTTCCGACCACGGGGAGCTTTTCAAGGTGCCTCTGGAGCCCCTCTATCCGCCTCATCGCCTCCGGGGTCTTTATGTACTCGTCCTCGTCGGATAAGGCTACCACATAGCCGAGGGATGTGCCGCCGAGGGCCGTGTTCAGGACGGAATCCGCCGTGCGTATGTCGCTGTCGCTCTTGAACCACTCGACCATGTTGTTATTGACGACTATCCTCGATACGCTGAAGACCGATATGCCGAAAAGGACAACCCCTATGAGGGCCGTGGCCCTGGGGCTATGCGCCCCTAGAGCCGCAAGTCCCCTCAGGAAACCGGACGTCCGGCCCGTGGATGTCTCCTCGCCCGCCGCAATCTTTTCGATATTTTTCTCATTTACAAAGGTGAACATCGCCGGGATGAAGCTGAAGCTCAAGACCCTCAAGGCTACTGTGCCGAAGGCCACCAACGCGCCGAAGACCTTTACCGGGACTATATCCATGAACATCAGCACACCGAAGCCCACGGCGGTCGCAAGCGCCGTATAACGGACAGGCCTTCCTACGGCATGCATCGTCTCTATTATGGCGGCCTTCTTGTCCTTTTTTTCCTTGTAGCGGAAGTAGAACTCGTTGAATATATGTATGCTGTCCGTGGCTATGGCCATGAGGAATACCGGGGCCATGGAGCTCATTATATGGACCGGGAAGCCGAGGGCGATGAGAAGGCCCATTGACCAGACGATGCTTATCATCGCGTCCATCATGAGCGTGACTGAGAGAAAGAGGTCCTTGAACATGAGGTACCTGGCGATGAGCATGATGGCGCCTGCTATGGGGGCGAAGACCGCCATGAGCTTGAACATCTCGGCCCCGAAGGTGTCCCTCGCCACCGGGTCTCCCGCCACATAGTATCTCTCAGGGCCGCCTTCCTTCTTTACAATCTCCTTGACCCTGTCGGCTATTGTCTTTCCGTTGGCGCCTTTCTCAAGGGGGATGTAGATCGCGGTTGTCTTTCCGTCGTCGGATATCACGCGGCCCCTGAAAAGCGGGTTTTCAAAGAGGTCCTTTCTGAGGCCTTCCATTCCGGCCTGCGTCTTCGGGACCTCGGCCATGAGAGGGGCTACCCTTAATGTCCCGGCCTCTGCCGTAACGTTTGTAATGGTGGGAAGCCCGTTCACATCCCTTGCTGAGACGCCTTCGATCCTCAGGACTTCGTCCGTGATCCTCAGGACCTTGCCGAGCGTGCGCTCATTGAGGACGCCTTCATCGCTTACCACGCCGACAACTATCATGTCTTCATAGAGACCGAAGGTCTCGTCCACCTCGTCGTTCCAGACCCTTACGTCAGACGTCGGCGGGAGCATGTTCTTGGGGTTCGTGTCCGTCTTTATCTTCGGGAACTGCGTAAGGAAACCGAGCGTGATAAGGGCGACGATTACTACAACGAGCTTCGGATGTCTGACGGAGAATTCGACAAGGTAATGTTTTTTCATGCGATACCCTACTGACAGGATTTAGTTTGCTTCGGACTTACGCCTTTATTGCAATCGCGGCCGGAAACGCCGCGCCTTCGGGTGGAAAATCGTGAGACATAAGGGCCTCCGTCAAAACCGGGTTTTTCTTGTGAGCGATTGCTTTTCGTTAAGGTATTCAAAGAGCACCTCTTTCATTATATCGCAAGCAATGACGACCTTTGGGTTTGCAATGGAGTAGTAGGCGCTGACGCCTTCGCGCCTGCTTCTAAGTATACCCTTGTTGCGCATAATGGCGAGGTGTTGAGAGGCGTTCGCGCTGGAGATGCCTATCTTTACGGCGATCTCAGTCGCGGACAACTCCTTGTCCCGCAGGGTGTTTATGATCTCAAGACGCTTGGGGTTGGCCAGGCACTGGCAGATGCCTGCGTGTATCTCGTAAATCTCTTTTGGTATCGAGATTTTTGGTTTCATGGGGTGTTCAGTCTGTTTTTCATATAATTAATTACTTAATAAGTTTCTTAAATAATAAACCTGATTAACCCTGTAAAGTCAAGCGAAAAAAACCAACGCAGGGCAAGCTGTCGGTTTTGACGGACATTATCAGGGAATTCTGGTTCGAATTCAACTCGCGTTGGTTTAAGAATATAATTGGTGCCGGAGGTCGGGCTCGAACCGACACAGGGTGTTAGCCCCCCGGGATTTTAAGACCCAAGGGGCCGTTCAAAAGCACTTGCAGATTGTTTATTAAGTATTGCACTATCATACGTGAGGGTATTCCCCATGTGCGCATTTAATGGCAATATTGAAGATGATGCTGACTGCCTGGAGCCGCCCGCAGGTTTTCTGTTGACACGTTGGCCTTACAATTGTAAGATAGTAATTGATTACTATCTTTATTGGAGAGACCAATGCAAGGCAGCCCCAAACACCTTCCAGCAGACGAACGAAAGGCTGTTACGGTAGAGGCGGTCGTTGAACTGGCCGCCGAGCAGAACCCGAGTGAGATCACCACGGCTGCCATCGCCAAGCGCATGCGTTTGACGCAAGGCGCTCTTTTTCGCCACTTTCCGAGCAAGGATGCCATATGGCAGGCGGTGCTGGAATGGGTGGCAGACCGGCTGCTGGCCCGCACTGACAAGGCCGCTCAAACGGCTGGAACGCCGCTGGCGGCCCTGGAAGCCATGTTCACTACGCACATCGACTTCATTGCCCAGCACCCTGGCGTCCCAAGGATGCTGTTTGGCGAACTTCAGCACCATGATGAAACACCAACGAAGCGTATGGTGCAAACCCTTATCAACCGCTATCGCGACCGTCTCACCGTACTGATAGACAAGGGCAAGTCTGAGGGAGAACTGAATCAGGACATTGACACTAAAGCCGCGGCCACACTGTTCATCGGCATGATACAGGGCCTGGTCATACAGTCGCTTTTGGCAGGAAACCCCCGGCGCCTCCGCGAGGACGCACCCGGGGCATTTGCCATATACCTCAGCGGCATAAGGAGAACCCGATGAAGCGCCTGCCAATAACTGGACGAACGCTGGCCTTTGTTGGAGTGCTCGTACCATTACTTGCCTTATTCATTTACGTTGCCCTGCGTTCCGGGCCGCTGGCCCCGGTCCCTGTTACTGTCGTGGCTGTCGAAAGCCGTTCCATCTCTCCGGGCTTGTCCGGCATAGGCACTGTCGAGGCCCGCTACACCTACAAAATCGGGCCGACTGCTGCCGGACGGGTAAGGCGGGTCGATGTTAATGTTGGTGACATGGTAAAGGCAGGCCAACTGCTCGGCGAGATGGACCCCGTTGACCTCGACGACAGAGTCAGAGCGCAGACTGCCGCGTTCAAGCGCGCAAATGCCGCAGTGTTCTCAGCCGAGGCACAGGTGCGGGACACTTCGGCCCGGTTTGCCTACGCCGACTCTCAGGCGAAACGCTATGAAGAACTGCTGCGGAAAGGCTCTGTGGCAGTCATGGTGGCGGAGGCCAAAGCGCAGGAACGAGAGGTGGCCGAAGCAGGCCTCGCTGCCGCCCGCGCCAACCTTGACGCCGCGCGTCAAGACATGGCGCGAATCAGCGCGGACAGCGCCGGCCTGGGCAAGCAACGCGCCAATCTGCGCTTAATCGCTCCGGTAGACGGCCTTGTCGTTGCGCGGGAAGCTGACCCGGGCACTACGGTCGTCGCGGGTCAGCCTGTTATCCAGGTTATCGACCCGGAGAGCCTGTGGGTCAATGTCCGTTTCAATCAGCTCGGCTCCTCAGGCTTGGCTTCAGGACTGCACGCCCGCATAGTTTTACGTTCTGATTCCGAACGGCAGATGGCAGGCAAGGTGCTCAGGGTTGAGCCGCTTGCTGATGCGGTAACCGAGGAGACGCTGGCCAAGGTTACATTCGATTCAATGACGGATGCCGCGCAGGTCATAGGTGAACTGGCGGAAGTCACAGTGGCCCTTCCAGCCGCAGGAGCCGCGCCTGTCGTGCCGAACGCCAGCGTTCAGCGGGTCAATGGACAGACCGGCGTATGGCTCATCGATGACGGCGGCTTGAGATTCGCTCCGGCCAGGATAGGCGCGGCAGACATGGACGGCCTGGTGCAGGTCCATGACGGATTAAAGGCTGGCGATAAGGTGGTTGTCTACAGCCAGCAGGCGCTCAAAGCCAAAAGCCGGGTCAAAATCGTTGAACATCTGCCGGGGATAAAGCAATGATAAGTCTCGCCGGGCGCGACATACTGCATGCCTGGGGCAAGTTCGTCTTTACCGGGGTCGGCCTCGGGCTCCTCATAGGCGTAACGCTAACCATGGCAGGGGTCTATAGAGGCATGGTCGACGATGCGAAGGCCCTGCTCGATAACAGCGGTGCAGATCTCTGGGTAGTGCAGAAGGATACCCTCGGCCCATACGCGGAATCATCGAGTATCTACGATGACGTCTATCGCGGGATACTCGGCATGCCTGGAGTCGAGCGCGCGGCCAATGTAACTTATCTGACCATGCAGGTGCGCCGCGGTGAGAGCGATGTGCGCGCCATGGTAGTCGGCGTCGTGCCCGGCGGGCCGGGAGAACCCGGACAGCCCGGCTATCTGGTGGCCGGACGAAGGATTACTCGTGGCCATTATGAGGCCGTGGCCGACATCGCGACCGGCTTCCAACTCGGCGAACAGATACAGATACGCCGCAACCTTTATACCGTGGTCGGGCTGACAAGGCGCATGGTCTCCTCAAGCGGAGACCCGATGGTCTTCATACCTTTGAAAGACGCGCAGGAGGCCCAGTTCCTCAAAGATAACGACGCTATCGTCCAGCAGCGCCGCCGCACGGCAGAAAACCCGGCTTTCAATCGTCCCGGCGTACCCGGCCTGCTCAACGCGGCTATCGCTTCGCAGAGCGCCAACCCGTATGTGAACGCCGTGCTCGTCCAGATTGAGCCGGGATACTCGCCAGATGACGTTGCGGAGCCAATCCGCAGATGGAAACGGCTCCAGGTCTACACCAGAGAGCAGATGGAGAAGATACTTGTCGGCAAGCTTATCGCCACATCCGCAAGGCAGATAGGCATGTTCCTTGTGATACTCGCGATAGTCAGCGCTGCCATTGTCGCCTTCATCATCTATACGCTGACGCTGGGCAAGGTCAGGGAGATCGCCGTCTTGAAGCTTATCGGCACGAGGAACCGCACCATAGCATTCATGATACTCCAGCAGGCCGTGGGCCTCGGAGTCATCGGCTTCGTGGTGGGCAAGATCTCAGCGACTTTCTGGGCCCCGATATTCCCCAAGTATGTCCTCCTTGAGCCAGGGGACGCGGCGCGCGGCTTTGTCGCGGTGGTTGTCATCTGCGTCCTTGCCAGCGTGCTGGCCATACGCGCCGCGCTCAAGGTGGACCCCGCGGAGGCGATAGGCGGTTGACATGCTCACAAAAGGGATACGGATAAACGGTCTGAAAAAACGCTACGGCAAGGGAGAGACGGCCGTCGACGCGCTAAAGGGCGTTGACATGCAGGTCGCTCCGGGAGAGGTCGTCGGCCTCATAGGCCCGTCGGGCTCAGGCAAGAGCACGCTCCTTAAATGTCTTGGCGCGGTCATTGAGCCGACAGCGGGGCAGATGACGCTGGGCGATGAAGTCATCTACGACGACGGCTGGAAGATAAGCGACCTGCGCGCCTTACGCCGCGACAAGATAGGGTTTGTCTTCCAGGCGCCGTACCTCATACCATTTCTCGATGTCACGGACAATATAGCACTTCTGCCGATGCTGGCCGGGCATCCTAACAATGAGTCACGCCAGAGGGCGCTCGAACTTTTGAAGGCGCTCGATGTGGCGCACCGGGCCAGGGCCATGCCCTCGCACCTTTCCGGAGGTGAGCAACAGAGGGTTGCCATAGCAAGGGCCTTGATAAACAGGCCGCCGGTAATCCTTGCGGACGAGCCGACGGCGCCACTGGACAGCGAGCGCGCGCTCGCTGTAATCCGCATCCTCAACCAGATGGCCCGTCAATACGAGACCGCAGTTATAGTCGTCACCCATGACGAGAAGATAGTCCCGACTTTCAGGCGCATATACCATATAAGGGACGGCCGCACTAACGAGGAGGCCGGAGAGGGACGGGCTTTTGAGTAGGGGCGTAAAAATTCACTTCAGGAGGCGTAAAATGAGAGCAATACGGTTTGCGAAATTGATGCTGGTAGGAGGGTTGCTGTTCGCGGCAGTAGCCGGCGCGGCGGCGGAAACAGGCGCTGAGGCGGCCAAAGAGCTCGCGTTGAAGAAGATCATGAAAGACCTGGGCGGCAATCTGCAGGTCGTCACAGACGCCATCTCGAGGGAGGATTGGGCGCTTGTCGAGAAGACAGCCCCGCTCATTGCTGACCACCCCCAGCCGCCGATGACTGAAAAATTGCGCATTATTGCTTTTATGGGTACAGATATGGGCAAGTTCAAGAATTATGATGGCGAGGTACACAAGGCCGCAGAGTCCCTGGGTGAAGCCGCCAAGGCAAACGACGGACAGGCTGTCATCTCGGCGTTCACAGCGGTCCAGACGGCCTGCTATGGCTGCCACCGGGACTTCCGTCCTCAGTTCCTGCGTCACTTCTACGGGACGCGCTGACGCCCATCCCCGAAGGGAGCGCTGAAAGAGCATCCGACGCGAAAGCTATTGCGAAGTTGGTGAGGCCCGTGAGTTTTATCCGGCTATCAGGAGTTCTTTGGATACCATCGTAGATTGCTCAATATCAGCAGGAGAAAGCAAGTTACCTGACAGGTAAAGTGCGAGGCATAAAAAATCCAGCGCGGGAAGAAGTGAGTTAAGATGAAAAAGATAACCTATTAATTATAAAGAGGAAAAATTTGGTGCCGGAGGTCGGGCTCGAACCGACACGGGGTGTTAGCCCCACGGGATTTTGAGTCCCGCGCGTCTACCAGTTTCACCACTCCGGCGTTTGTGGAGAGGTCTCAAAAACGTAACACAGGGGCAAACCACTGTCAAGGGGAAGCGGCCTTGTCATCGGTTTTTCCCAGGGCCATTTGCTTTTTTCGCGGGTCTTTATAGCCAAATGTTTTATAATAGCCCCGTACGCGAATAACCTCGGGACGATTGCCATGCAGGTTAACGACCCTAAAGGCGTAAACGCTCCGGTCCTTAAGGACTTTCAGGCGCCGCCCAATGCGGAGAAGATCTCCGTTAAGGAGATATCCTCTCTTACCGACCTCCTCGCCTCACTCCTGAAAGGTCATCCGCCCTCTCAGGATATCCAGCAACAAATAAAATCCACAATAGCCGTACTGATGGCCCGCCTTGTCGAAGGAAGCATCACCGTAGACGGGCTCCTCCGGCTCCTCAAGGCCTCGGGTGTGGACTTGAAACTCTTTACAGGGGAGGTCGAGAGTTTCCTTTCGCAGATTCTTTCGCCTGAAGAACTGAAAGAGGCCTTGAAGGCCATGCAGGATGACGGGCTTAAGGGGCTTATGAAGTACCTCTCGTCAAGGGCGCACGGCAAGGGGGAGGGCGCTGAAACGCCTGCTGGGCCGAAGGTCCAGGATGTAGTCTCCTTGACAAAGGGGATAGACGCCATATTCAAGTCCCTGGGTCTTAAGGAGGGCGTTGCCGCGACACCGCTGAATATCCCCGGCGGGGCCGAAAGCCCTCTCTTCGCCATGCTGATAGCCGAGGGTATAACGCCGGGGCTCGCGTTGAAGCTCAAAAAGCTTTATTCGAGGAGGCCAAAGGGCGGCAAAGGCGGGAAGGACAAGGACCGCCAGAATGAGACGCATAAGGCGTACGATAATCCCACTGTCACGATCGAATCAGAGGGGGAGATAAAGACCGCTGACGGCAAAAGGGCGCACTGCGTTATCCTTATGGAGCTCGACACCGGCGCGAAAGACCTCTCTCCCGCCAAAATAACCCTCGCGCCAGTCGAGATAGATTACGGCGGCGCGGCAGAGGATTTAAAAGACCTCTCGTTTTCGTTCGATATAGAAAGGGCGTCTGGGTCGTCCTCTGGCCACGGCAGGGCGCTCATTATCATCGACCTCATCGAGGTCGGCACGGACGAAAACGGCGCACCGATTTACGGGGTAGGGGAGGACGAGGGGTGGGGGGAGGAGGGGGTATAAATGTCCGGAGAGGCGCGCATTTCAATGAGAGGAGGGTGTTGTTTTAAGCTTTGGTGCGCATCCTTGAAATCTAAGATACAGGCTTAATACCGGCCAAATCACGTAACTCCTGAATGGCTCTTCTAATTTCTGATTTTAACTCATCAATGTCTGTCTGGTGTGTAATGTATGTTCGATTATGTGCAGCTGTATCGCCCAATTTTTTTATTTTCTCCATCGCTGTTGAAGTATTGCGTCCAAGATGTATCTGAGTATGACTAGTTATTTCTGTAATTAATTTGTCTAACATTAAAAAAGATTCATTAACCTTTATTTCGCTTGATAATTGCTTATGTATGAATACTTCTATTATTAGGGATTCCATAAGTCGACGAATCAATACAGCACAAGCATCATAAAATCCATGATCATAAGAACCATTAATCTGGGTTACGATTTTTTCAAGATAGGTTCTGGTTCCCTGAAAGAATTCAAATGGCATTACAGAGGGCATGATTTTTACGTGCTTAATGTTTAGAAGAGGCTCATATGTCACATTAAGTTCAGCAACGTATTTAGTATGTAATTGAAATGTCTTCGGCCGTTTGCCCTTGACGGTTTTTTTGCAATTGCTTAAATCCATCTGCAATCTGGTTACATTTGGGCGGCCTAATCCTACATTGGCTAAATCATCAGCCAGTTCTGAGACTGTGCGCTCTCCATAGGCTTGAGTGTAACGATAAAACCATAAAAAGGCGACAGCTTGCTCAAGCCTTGTCAAATCCATTATGCTTAATTTTTCTGCAAACTCTTTAAGGTTATTCAACTGCCTGTCCTTTAATTACGGAGCTTATATATTTCATACCCAGTCGCGAAAGCCGATAACGAACGGCTTGGCCTTTAGCTCTGATTTTATCGCCTATAACATACTTTGACGCAGTCGAAGAGAGTGTCCTTGCGACATTCGATTGAAAAATTGTTATTCCTAACTGAGAAAAAATCTTTGAAATTTCTCCTGATGTTAAAGGGAACTTGTCATCGAAATCCTTATGCAAAATATATAAGGGTAGCAAAACACGATCAATGACTATAGACCGATCCAATACATTTTTCTCTATAAGTTTAATTTCGTCTGACGACTTTAAAGTGTTTACAAGAGTTGAGATGTCGACTTTAGATTCCTTTTCTATTTTTGAGATATGATTTTTGTAGTCTTGCTTTTTATTAATATGTTGCGGTCTAGTGACGATTTCTGGACTATATAAGGAAATTATTTTCTGAATTTCATCTACACTTCCCTCGACCAATACGGTCGTGCCATCAGGCAATGTAAAAGATGCTTTTGCCATTGGAGTCTCCTTATAGAAGTTTTTTGAAGTGAGCACTTAAAAAACATATTCAGTCAGTTATAGATAACTCTTTACTTTTGACAAGCATACGTTCTACAGCTTTAATACCTTCAGTTGTTAGCTTATATGATTTTCTGGCCTGTTTTGTGCTCCCAGATTTTCGGATTTGTAGCGCCAACCGTGGAGACTTACTGATAAGCACATCGAGATCGCGTGTAATATTAGTCGAAGGGTGACCTAAATGCCTCAGTTCACGATTTAATGAGGCAGAATCAAATTCGTCATTATTTTGTACTACCTGAAACCAATAAGCTGCAACCAGCGCTTTTTCAATCGCTATTTGAGGATTGGTAGCATCATAGAGAGAGGCAAAGTCAGTAAACTCATCTCTGGCAATTTCTCTTTCCTTTGCTCCCTGCGACACACCTGCGGCAGAAGTCGAGTTCTTGATTTGATAGCGATCCATTGCCCATTTTAATACACGGCTTATTGCTTCTGGCTCCAAAGATGATAATGCATTAGCTACTTCCGACATTGCTTTAATTTCGGGGTCTTTCTCCATTGATCTCCTCCTCATTGCATGAATTTGCATTAACTCATTATGCACATTACCTAAAGAATTGTCAAGACTCAATCGGCCATGAATTTTTATTTGCTTAAATTTTATCATTTAGGTCAGAACGTGTGATCCACGAGGCCTAATATTTTGTAGATACCGTTTTGACTGTAGTCTAAATTGATGCCAATTAAGGATTAAATAGTGGGATTAGCCACCATTCGAGTTATTGCTTAAAGGCACCCCGAAATGCAACAAGGGGTTAGCTTTCGCTAACCCCTTGTCATTAATATGGCTGGGGGACCAGGATTCGAACCTAGATAAACGAGTTCAGAGGACTTTATCTGGACTTTCCCGTAGCTTCACTAAACCGCATAAAACCCTTGACCTATCAATACGTTCCCTGATATTATCTTTCCTAAGACTTACCTTGAAGCCCCCTTGTTTCAGCTAAAAAGGTTGTACAGGGGTTGTACAAACAAACGGAGGGCTGAAAAATGGGACAGTGGATTAAGACCAAAAAGACGGGTATCAGATACCGCACACACGCTACGCGAAAACATGGGATGGCCTTTGACAAGTATTTCGTTATGACCTATAAGCTGGACGGCAAGACCAAAACCGAGGCGTGCGGCTGGGCGTCTCAAGGCTGGACAGAAGGCAAGGCTGCCCTGTTATGGGCCGAACTCGCCGAGAACCGCCGGAGAGGTGAAGGGCCTCGAACCCTTGCCGAGAAGCGCGCCATTGCCGAGGGAGACCGTCAAGAAAGGGCAGAGCAAGCGGAACAAGAGGCTAAGGATCGCCACACCTTCAAAGAATATGCCCTGGGAGCTTACAAGCAGAGTAGAGATGCGAAGGTTTGGATTAGAGAGGAACAGGTTATTAGGCTATGGCTCGAACCAGTCTTAGGCGCGCTATCCTTAAAGAGCGTGGCGCCTTTTCATTTTGAGAAGGTAAAGGCTAATATGACAAAGGCCGGGCGCGCTCTTCATACGGTCCGTTATGTTCAAGGGGTTGCCCGACAGGTTTTTAATCACGCGATGGAGGACGGATTTTTTAGTGGACGGAATCCTGCCAGGATTGTTAAAAAGGGTAAAGGAAAAATAAAGCTGCCGGACAATAAAAGGCTCCGTTTCCTCACCCGAGAGCAAGCGGACGCGCTCCTCGCCGAGCTTAATACAAAGAGCCTGGATGTTAGGGACATGGCCCTTGTAAGTCTTCATACAGGTTGCCGCGCCTCTGAGGTTTTCAGCTTAACATGGGCAGACGTGGACACCGACAAGGGGCTATTGACATTGAAGGACACCAAGAGCGGAAAGAACCGGGCTGCGTTTATGACTGAGGCCGTGAAAGAGGTTTTTAGGTCCAAGGAGCGCGGCGCGCCGTCCGAGCTTGTCTTTCAGACAAAGAGCGGAGAGAAGATAAAGCAGATAAGCCTCACCTTTGCACGAGCGGTTGACAGCCTCAAATTGAATGAAGGCATTAAGGATCGGCGGCAGAGGGTGGTTTTCCATACCTTGCGCCATACATACGCGAGCTGGCACGTGGAGAATGGAACGGACCTTTACGTAGTCAAGGAGCTTTTAGGCCATTCAGATATATCCATGACGCAAAGGTACTCTCATCTGAGTGAGAGCGGCCTTCAGGCTGCCGTTAAGAGGCTTGAAAGCACGTTACCGGCTCCGTCTAAAGTTATTGAGATGGTAGTAAAGAAGGGATAGACAGCTTCCCGGCATAGCTCGACGGAGCGAGAAGCCGCAGTGGTCCCCAAAATTTGGACAGTGTGATAAGGTGTAAAGCCGCACACTGAAGGAGGACCACCGATGAGCAAGTCAAAGAGGAACCGGTATTCAGCTGAGTTCAAGGCCAAGGTTGCCCTGGATGCCATCAGGGGCGAACAAACATTGTCCGAACTGGCCACCAGATACGGCGTGCACCAGAATATGATTGCCACCTGGAAG
>MGPQ01000002.1:0-110663 GCA_001797465.1 Deltaproteobacteria bacterium GWB2_55_19
TGTCATTTATTCTTTTTTGAGGCGGCTCAGGCTATGGCCGTTCACCTTTTCGAGGTGGGCGGCTTTTTTATTGGTTGCACAGGGGTTGCACAAACACCCTGAAAAGTCAAAGGGGCTACAGGCTGAAAACCTGTAACCCCTTGATTTATTTGGTCGGGGCGAGAGGATTCGAACCTCCGACCCCCGCGTCCCGAACGCGGTGCTCTACCAGGCTGAGCCACGCCCCGACATTAAAGGCACAGGAGGTATTTTCAACGCCCCGCGCCGTCACAACGAATTAAGTCACATATAATAGCATTTCTCTTTCACATTTCAAGGATGTTTTTAGGCTATAGGTAAAAATAAAAATTAGGGATTTTTTCTGAGGTCAAGGAAGGGCGGAAATAAAAAGCGGAGCATATATGGCAAATATTTGAGCATTTCTATTTTCGCCCGACGGTCCTGGCCGGACGGGCAAATTCATATCAAACGGCTGAAAATTTGATTTACCCCTAAGGCTCCGTTCGAGACTTTGGCCCTGCGCCGAGCAGTCAGGAAAAATAACAATTTTTATAAAAAGAAATGGGGAGCGCCCCCTGGTGGTCAGGGGGCGGCGGGTGGTCCGGCTCGGGGGTTTATGCGGGATACTTAAGCGTTCTCGATTTTCAGCAGGCGGGGCACAAACTTGCGGCTTGAAGCATCTTTAGAAGGACCGGGGGCCTCCTTGGCCTCCCTCTCCGCTTTGGCTGTTGTCTTGAAGTTAGCGACCAGATCCTGGAGCTCCGCGGCGAGTTTCGCGAGGTCTTCCGTCGCGTGAGAGACCTCCGCTATGGACCCCACGTTGGCCACCGCGACCCCGGCGATCGAATCCATCGACTGGGTTATCTCGTCCGTCGTCGCGCTCTGCTCCTCGGCGGATGTCGCTATTTGTCCTATCATCTCGGAGACATTCTCAACGCCGCTTACTATCTGATGCAGCGCCTCTCCGGCCTGGTTCGCGAGCTTCACGCCGTTTTCGACCCTGGAGACTCCGGAGTTCATCGCGCCTACGGCCTTCCCGGTCTCCTCCTGTATGGCCGTTATCATCCCGCTTATCTCCTTGGTTGCCTTCGAGGTCCTCTCGGCGAGCCTCCTCACTTCGTCGGCCACTACGGCGAATCCCCTGCCCTGCTCGCCGGCGCGGGCCGCCTCTATGGCGGCGTTAAGCGCAAGGAGGTTCGTCTGGTCGGCTATCTCGTTGATGACCGATACGATTGACCCTATCTCCTCAGACCTCTTCCCGAGGGACTTTACCGTAACGGCGCTCACTGTCGTCGATTCGGCGACCTCCTTCATCGCCTCTATCGCCTGCCCCACGACCTCCCCGCCTCTCGCGGCTGTCTCCTGGGCGGACCTTGCGGACTCGGAGGCCTGCTGGGAGTTCTTGGCCACCTCGATTACCGTCGCGCTCATCTCTTCCATGGCCGTAGCCACCTGCGCGGTCTGCCCCGACTGCCTGTCGGCGCCCTCGGAGATGAGCGCGGACGAGACCGAGAGCTCCTCCGAAGCCGATGCGAGGCGGCTCGACGACTCGGCTATCCTGCCGATTATCCCGGACATCTCTCCGGCCATCCTGTCGAGGCTCTCGCCGAGCCCGGCTATCTCGTCCTTGATCTCGTGGCCGAGGAACTTAACCTTTATTCCGGCCCGTTTCGAGAGGTCGCCGTTGGCTATCTCCTCGACCGTCTCCCTGACCCTGATTATCGGCTTTATGAGATGGTCGTTCGCTATCCAGATGAAAAAGAGGGTGAATACGGCGCAGATAAGCGCCGAGGCCGTAAGGGTAGCAAGACCCCTCATCGCCGCGCCGCGAGCCTCCGCCGCTATCGCCTTCGTAAGGTCGTTTCCGGCCGCGACCATCCTCGGGGTGTAGGTGTAAACGAGCCCGTGCATCTCCTTGTGATAAGCCTCGTTCGCATTCATCCCCCCGGCAAGCTGCGCCTTCCTCTCGTCCCACATCTTCGGTAACGCCGCGCCTCCGGCGGAGTTTTTAAGGGCCTCGACGTCCTTGTCGAACCCGGCGATGGTCTCCTTGAGACTTGAGGCGACCTCGTCCTTGTCGTCGTATGAAATGATATAGCGCTCGAAGAGGTAGGAGAGCTTGACGGTCCTGACCTTCGCGTTCGTTACGGTCTCCGATGACCTCCCGAGCGCGTTCAGTTTTTCCACGAGCGGGAAGGTCGTCTCCTCTATCCCGGTCTTGGCGACGCGGAGCGCGTCGCCGGACTCCATGGCGCTGTCAAGGGACGCGCGCATGGAGACCCATTCTTTCTCTATCACAGAGAGCTTGTCGAGCATCTCCTGGCTTTTGAGCGGCTCCACGCCCCTTGAGCCGGTCTTGAGGCCGTCGATGACCTCGCCGAACTCCTTTTTCTTCGCCTGGAATTCCTGCTCGAGAGCCTCGTTGCCGGTCATGATGTGCCTGTTAAGTATCTCGGCCATCTCGACCGTCCGCTTCCTCAAGGAACCCGCCTCGTCGACCTGGGCATACCTCCTGGACATGCCGCCGACGAGATAATACGTCACTGGTATCTGTATAATGAGGAGCAGGAGCAGGAAGAGATAGCTCCCTATAAACCTTGTTTTGAGCGAATGTATGTTCATCGTAGTCCCCTCTTTAGGTTGTTGCGCGCCTTATTGAGTCAAGAAGCTCGTTCACCGTGAAAGGCTTCACTATACAGCCGGTCGCGCCGGCGTTTTTCCACTCTTGCTCCCTGTTAAGCCTGTATTCAGAGGCCATGATGATGAACGGCATGTCGAATGTCTCGGGGTTGGACCTTATGCTCTTCGCGAGCTCCGCGCCGGTAGGGCCGCTATCCATGTCGAACTCCGCGATGATAAGGTCGGGCTTAAGGCCCGCCTTGATCATCTCGATCGCCTCGGCAACCGACCCGGCGGTGACTACCCCGTAGTGTTCGAGCGCGAGCGTGTAGGAGATCATCGACCTTATCCCATGGTGCCAATCGACGATCATTATCGTTTTGTCCATCACAGCCTCATCCGCGAAAGAAAAGTTTTTGAGCATCCTCTGCATAAGGCGACCTCTTTGTCGTATAGGAATAATATCGGAAAGAGCCGTATTTGCTCAATGGGCACTATGGTCTATTTTGGGCTGGCTCAAGGGTTGATTTTTCGGGTAGTCCTGGGGACTACGCCGCGGGCGAATGAAGACGCGCCGCGTTGCCTGACGGCTGTCTCTTAACAACATAAATTGAGGGATTTCTACGAAAAACGAAGGGGAGGAACGGGTGCGGTGTTCTTTCAGTCCGGCTGTACCATGCCTTTTTTGATCGCTATCCTTATGAGGTTCGCCATGTCGTTCACCTTGAGCTTCTTCATGATGTTGTTCCTGTGGCTCTTGACCGTGGATACGGATATGAAGAGCTTCTCCGCTATCACCTTGCTCGTCGCGCCGTCGGCGATGAGCTTCAGTATCTCCTTTTCCCTCGCGCTTAAGGAATCGAACGGGTCCTGCGAATTGTCCTTCTTTATGATATCGACGAAGTCGTTGAAAAGCTCCTCGGATACCGCCGGGGACGCGTACTTGGAGCCTGAGGCGACCTTGCGGACGGCCTTTAAAAGCTCGTCCGGCGCCGAGTCCTTGAGCACGTAGGCCATCGCCCCGGCCCTGAACGCGTCAATGGCGTGGAAGACGTCGGCGTGCATGGAGAGCATGATGACCTTCGTCTCCGGGAACTCCTCCATGACCCGTTTTGTGGCGACTATGCCGTCAAGGTCCGGCATGGTTATGTCCATGATGACGATGTCGGGCCTTAAGTCCGCTATCTGCTTAAGCGCGGTGAGGCCGTTGTCCGCCTCTCCCGCTACCGTGTACTCCGGGAAGGGGGCGAAAAGCGACCTTATCCCGCTTCGAAGAACAGGGTGGTCGTCCGCTATGAATACCTTGATCGGCTTCTTCATGGTGATGCCAGGCGCGTTCACATGAACATTATATTTACAAATCGTCAGGATTGCAAGCAACGGGAGCAAGTGCGGGGCGGCGTTCGTTCAGAGCCCGGCGAGCACGATGACTATGTCCACGACGAAGAGAAGGAGTATGCCGAGCTCTATCAAGTAGGCGCGCTTGGAGGCTATCTCGTCGTGGAGCATCTTGCAGGTGTCCATGACTATCTGGAGCTTCTCGCGGATGCCTACCTCGAGGTCGCGGCTCCGAAGAAGCCCCATGAAGGTCCTGTATACCCTCGCGTAGTAGACGTCCTCGGTGACCTTAAGGGCGTTGTTCACCCGCTCCGTCACCTCGGTTATCTCGGTTACGGTCCGTGTGATCTTTCTCGCGAGCCTCTCAAACGACCGGAGGCTCATGACCGAGACGCTCTTTCCCGCGAGTGTCGCGTATATGGATTTAAGCTCCTTGTCTATGACCCCGTCGTAGTACCTGAGCTCGAATATCTGGGCGTTCGCGAACTCAAGCACATCCGGCAGGTCGGAGCTCCCGGAGGGGTCGATTATGAAGGCGTTGTCGAGGTGGACTATGATGAGGTCGTCGTCGCAGTAGCTGAAGCTGTGACGGAGCGTCTCCCGCCTCATGAAAGCGCTCAACTCCCTCGTCTCGTAGAGGAGCAGTCTCGCCGGGTCGTACCTGGAGAGGAACTCGGATATCCTCATCCCCTCCCCGAGCTCCTCCACGTAGATTATCGCATAGTCCTCGACGAACCCTTCCTTGATCTCCGGCGCGGCTATCGCGCCGGAGATCGACTCGGCGAGCTGTCCAACGTAGTCCCTTGCCAGGGCGTCTATCGAGCGGTCGGCGTCGAGCGCCTGGGTCGTCTTTTCCAGCTCGGCGAAGGTGGCCCCCCGGGGTATCGGGATGTCGAAGGCGATAGAGAGGACGCCGAAGTCGTAGGCCTTGGCCACGACGTTCACCTTCGTATCAACGCCGAAGAGGGGTTTTACGAAAGACTGGAGGTCGAATGAGATAGGCGGGTTGGCGAACTGGAGCGCCTTCATGTACGGGTACCTGGAGAACTGCAATCTCCTTGCGCCGTCCCTTGCGCTCCTCTCGATATTGCCGAGGTCGATCTCAAGGCCCACGTCGAAGAGCCTGTATATGATTATCCTGCCTTTTTTAATCGAAAACATATTCTTTACCGGCCCCGCCGGTTTTCAAGGCGCACAAGTCCCCTTGCCAGGCCCTCTCCTGCCCCGCGCATATTTATGAGAGGCCCCATTCTTCTTCCCATAAGGATACGGCCGTTTCTCAGAACAAGAGCCTCGATATGACGTCGTTCAGCTGGTCCACGGTAAAGGGCTTGTTGAGCGAGAGGTTCCCGGTCTCGCGGAGGAACTGCTGGGTCTCCTTGTTCAGGCTGTCGCCGGAGATGAAGACTATCCTCCTCTGGGCCTCGGGCCGCACGCCGCTGACCGCGTTGTAGAACCCCTTGCCGTCGAGCCCGGGCATCTTGATGTCGCTTAAGATGAGGTCGTAGTCCGTCTCCCTGAGTTTGCAGAGCGCGTCCTCGCCTGAGTCGCACCTGTCGACCGAGAACCCTGAATAGGAGAGCGCCTCGTAGAGGAGGTCCAGCACTATCGGCTCGTCGTCGAGTATGAGCGCGCGCAGGCCCCTTTCCCGGAGCTTCTCGGCGTCTATCCTTGCGTACGCCCTGGGGACGACGCACTCGGAGTGCCTCGACGCCTCAAGGACCGGGAGCTCGACAACGAAAGTGGAGCCGTACCCCGGCGTGGACGAGGCGTAGATGGCCCCTCCGTGCTCGTTGATTATCCCGTAGGAGATGGACAGCCCCAGCCCCGTGCCCTTGCCGACGCCCTTGGTCGTGAAGAACGGGTCGAATATCCTCCCCGCTATCTCGTCCGGCATGCCCTTGCCCGTGTCCTCGAACTTCACTATTATCCTGCCGCCCGAGTGCCTGGACGTTATCCTTATCCTGCCGCTCTCGCCCTTCTCCTTTATGGCGTCCCTGGCGTTGTTTATGAGGTTCAAAAAGACCTGGTGAATTTGATCGTCGTCTATCATGGTATAGGGGACAGCCTCGTCGAGATCGAAGACGACCTCGATGTTGTCGACCTTGAGCTGGTAGGCCCTTAAGTCCACCGACTCCCTTACGACCTTGTTCACGTTCTCGTACTTCTTCTCCGGCCTCTTCCAGCGCGCGAATGTAAGGAGGTTTTCGATTATCTTCTTGCACCTGTGGGAGGCGTCGTTTATCTTCTTGAGCTTCCCCTTGACCTCGTCGGAGCACCTGCCCTCAAGGAGGAGCTCGGAGAAGCACATGATCCCTGTCAGCGGGTTGTTGAGCTCGTGCGCCACGCCTGAGACGAGCTCGCCCAAGGACGAGAGCTTGTCCGCCTGCATGAGCTTGTTCTGCATCATCCTCTGCTCGGTTATGTCCTTTATGTAGAGGACGGCCCTCCTCGGGCTCTCGTTATCGTTCACGGACGGGTAGACGTGCCACGTGAAGACCCTGCCGTCGGTGGTCGTCAACTCGGTCTCCACATGCATTGATGTCTGGATCGCCCTCCTTATGGGGCAGTTCTTCGGCGCCTCCAGGGACATGATCTGGTATATCTTCTCCCCGGCGACCGCCGACTCGGTAGTCCTGAACCGCTCGGTGAAGAACCTGTTCGCTTCCAGTATCCTGTGATCGTAATCGACGAGGAGTATGAAGTCCGTGATGCTGTCGTATATGAAACGGAGCTTCTCCTTGGCGCTCCTTACCGCTTCCTCTTCCTCGGTTATTATCCTGTTCGCCCTCTGGAGCTCGAGGTTCTTCCTGTCGAGGTCCTCGTTCAGGAGCTTCAATTCCTCGTTTATCGCGTGGAGCTCCTCGGTCTGACTCTGCGTCTCCTCGTAGGCGACCTCCAGGCTATCGTTCGCGGTCTTCATCTCCTCGTTCAGCTCGGCGAACTCCGTGTTCTTCTCCTCTATCTCCCTTAGGTATCTCTCCTTTTCCTCCTCGCGCCTCTCGACCCCGTCCATCATTGAGTTGAAGGCCCTGCCGAGGGTCTTCAACTCGTCTCTGGTCTCGCCGTTATCGCCGACAACGACCCTGACGCGCAGGTCCCCTCTCGCGAACTCCCCAAGCTTGTCCTTCAAGGACTTCAAGGGCCTCGTTATCTCGTTCGTCGAGACGATGGCGGCAAGGAGCGAGAAGGCGAGCCCGAGGACGGTTATGAGCGCGATTATCCACTGCGTCTCCTCCTGTATCTCCCAGAGATGCTCCTTCGAGATGCCGACGCTCAAGGAGCCTATCACAGCCCCCTCGGAGTTCCTTATGGGCTCGAACATGGTTATGAGGGTCGCGCCGGTCAACTCCCACTCCGTGAATACGGGCTTGCCGGCGCTGACTACCCGGAGCGCGTCCGCGGGCAGGCTCGTCCCTTTAACCGACCTGCCGCTTAAATCCACTATGTTCGACGATATCCTTTTGTCACCGGCTGAAATGGAGGTAAGGAGCCCCGGTATCTTGCTCGAGACCGTGTGCGGGATGTAATCGTCGTTGTTCAGTATGTCCGCCGTTATTATCGCGCCAAGGGGCCTGCGCCTGCCGTCGAAGACCGGGGTCGCTACGACGAGCGCCATGACTGGCGCGGCGTCTTCCACGCCGCCCTCCAGCCTCGCGCGCCCTTCATTATTGAGGAGCGGGGCGCCCTCTTTCCGGAGCACATCCCTTGACAATATCTCGCTAGATATCCTCGGCTCGCCGGTCTCGACCGCCCTCTCCAACATCCCGCCTATCCTGACCGTGTCGCCCGACGATTCGCTGTTCAGCCTCGCTATCACGCGCCCCCGCGTGTCCGTGACTATCCAGACGTCGACGTAGGGCCTCATCTCCTTCCACGTCAGTATCACACGCCGGAGATATTGCTTGTCGCCCCTCTCGACCGCGGACCTTATCTCCTCCATCGACGCCGCCTGGAGCATGCCGTAGCGCATCTGGTCGCCCCTGACGTAATACTCGGTCCAGGCGGATTTGAGCCCCATGTTTATCTTCTCCTGGGCGTCCTTCTGGAGCCTCGAGTCTATTACGCTGTAGGAGATATAGGCGAGGAGCGTCATCGGCAGGAGGATGACGGAGAGGAATACGACGGTGAGTTTCACGCCCATCGCCATATTGGAGAACTTCCTTACGAGCGAGAGTGCCATGGTCAGGTCCTCTTTCTGTATGTGCTTAGCCTCGTGCCGACCGGGGCGTACTTGTGCGCGAATAGGGGCGGTATGACCTCGGCCTTGCCGAGGACGAGCAGCCCCCCGGGCTTGAGCGAATAATCGAGCTTCTCGAAGACCTCTGCCTGCAGTGATTTATTGAAGTAGATGAAGAGGTTCCTGCAGAAGAGCACGTCGACCCCTGAGATAGAGGGGTTTCTCACTATGTCGAGCACGCCGAATTTTACAAGGTTCCGTATGTTGTGTTTCACCTTGTAAAGGCCGTCCGCACAGGAAAAATATTTGTCGCGGAGGTCCTGGAGGACGTTTTTCATCGACTCCTCCCTGTAGAGCGCCTTTCTCGCGGCGTCCAGCGCATCGTGGTCTATGTCGGTCGCGAATATCCTGGCGTTGCTTATCGCCTCGAAGGAGAGACACTCGGAGAGGAGTATGGCGATCGAGTACGCCTCTTCCCCGTGGCCGCACCCGCAACACCAGACCTTGAGGGCCTTCTCCCGCCAGTCCTCCTTTACGGCCTCGCAGAGCCTCGCGAAGACCTCGGGCTCCCTGAAAAACTCGCTTACCTTTATAGTCAGGTTTGAGAAAAGACGGTCGTACTCGGAGGGGTCCCTGTCGAGGAGGACCGAGTAGTCTCCGTAGGAAGGACAGTCGAGGAGCGCAAGCCTCTTGGATATCCTCCTCATGACGCTCGACCTCTTGTAGTTTCGGAAGTCCCAACCCCTCTCATTGAAGATCTTCTCAAGCAGCATATCGAGGTCACCGTCGCGGTCTTTTACTGGCATAAGTAGCTCTTTGGAAAGACAAACAAAAGGGCATTATATATTAGCACGCTAAACATATTATTTCAAAGCAAATCCGGCTACACTGGGAACCCGCTGTAATATTTGACTTTTTCAGCGCCGACCTGCCCCTTCCACCCTTGCCTTAAAAACGCCCCTTTGATATGCTATGCTAAATCCCATGGAGATATCAAGGCTTCTTAAGGCTGTGATACTCAACACAAAGGCGCGGGACCACGCCTCCGTACTTGACGACATGACCCGCCGCCTCATCCCCGAGGGCCGCGCCTTCGGGGCCGGGGCGATCTGCGACCTCAAGGCACACGAGTCCACCGAGGGGATACTCTCCGGCACAAGCGCCGCGATCTTCCACTGCCTCTCAGAGGAGGTTAAGGACACGGCTATCGCGCTCTCGGTCTCAACGCGTCCCCTGCCCCACCCTTCGAGGAAGACGCGCGTCAGGATATTCTTCCTGATACTATCCCCGATAAAAGAGAGCGGCTCGCATCTGCAACTCTTATCCAAGCTCGAGGGGCTCGTCCTCGACCCGGCCTTCCGCCACGCCGTCCTCCTTGCCTCGTCGGACGACGATGCCCTGCGCGCTGTAAAAAGGGCGGAGGCCTCTGCGCGCTCCATGTACATGCCGCTACCGCGGGACGAGGTCTTTTCCGAACTCGGTTCTTCCCCCGCGGGCTTAACCGAGGCTGACGCCCGGACGCGCCTTAAGCTTACCGGCCCCAACTCTATCAAACGGGTTGCGAAGTCGACACTCCTCAAGGACTTCCTCCATAATATTTTTCTCAACCTCTTCGCCGTCCTCCTCTGGGCGGGCGGCCTCATGTCGTTCGTCGCCGGGATGCCCGAGCTCGGCTGGGCCATATTCCTCGTCATCGTCATAAACGCGACATTCAGCTTCTGGCAGGAGTACAAGGCCGAGAGGGCGGTAGAAGCCCTTAAAGACCTCCTCCCCAAAAAGGTCCGAGTGGTGAGGGACGGGCAAGAGAGGGAGATCGACGCGGCCTCCCTCGTCCCAGGAGACCTCATCAGATTATCCGAAGGCAACAGCGTCCCGGCCGACGGGAGGCTCGTCGTCTCCGAAGAGATGCGGGTCGACAACAGCACGCTTACCGGGGAGTCCCGCCCCATATACAAGGTCTCGGAGCCGCTCGAAGACGGGAAGGGATTCATCTGGACAGAGGTCCCGAACATGGTCTTCGCCGGCACGACAGTCCTCTCCGGCGCTGGCTTGATGATCGTCACCGCGACCGGCATGGACACAGAGATAGGCCGTGTCGCCTACCTTACGCAGGCGATAAAGGCCGAGATGAGCCCGCTCCAAAAAGAGATAGTCAGCATCACCAAGGTCGTGACCGGCATAGCCCTCTTCCTCGGTGTCTCCTTCTTCCTCCTCGGCATAGGACTGGCCGGGCTGACGTACGCCGAGAGCTTCATATTCGCCATAGGCATCATAGTCGCGAACGTACCCGAAGGGCTGCTCCCAACCGTCTCTCTCTCGCTCGCCATGGGCGTTCAGAGGATGGCGGGGAAAAAGGCGATAGTCAAGAAGCTCTCGGCGGTGGAAACGCTCGGGAGCGCGACGGTCATATGCACGGACAAGACAGGGACGCTGACGCAAAACCACATGTGCGCCACAAGGGTCTTTGTAAACAACAGGATGATAGAGGTCACAGGGACGGGGTACGCGCCCGAGGGCGGCTTCTTCGTCGGAAAAGGGCCGATGACGCGGGAGGACTTGAAAAAGGAGGGCGCGCTCGACCTCCTCGCCATAATGGCCCTTTGCAACAACGCGAAGCTCCACCCGCCCGCGAAGGGAGGGGACTGGACGGTCTCCGGCGACCCCACTGAGGGCGCGCTTTTGACGATAGCCGCGAAGGCCGGGCTCGACATAGAGTCGCTTGAGAAGAGCTACAAGAGGGTCTCCCACCTCCCGTTCGAGAGGATAAGGAAGCGGATGACGACCATCCATGAGGCCAAAGGCGGCCTCCGGGCGTTTGTAAAAGGCTCTCCCAAAGAGGTCCTCGCGCTCTCGACGCGCATGAGTAAGGGCGGCATGGTCGTCCCTTTGGGCGACGAAGAACGCGCCCTGATACTCCGGGAGAACGACTCAATGGCAAGGAGGGGCCTCCGGACGCTCGCCGCGGCATACAGGGAGGTGGAGAGGAAAGACAAGTACGCCCCGGCGGAGGTCGAGCAGGACCTCGTCTTTGCCGGGCTCGTCGCCATGCTCGACCCGCCGAGGCCGGAGGTCAAAGAGGCGGTCGCTGACTGCCACACCGCCGGGATAAAGGTCGTCATGGTCACCGGCGACTACGGGCTCACCGCCAAATCGATAGCCGAAGAGGTCGGCATAGACAAAGACGCCCGCCTCATAACAGGCGACGAGCTCGGGGCGATGACCGTTGGGGAACTCCGCGAGGCGCTTAAAAAAGGCGAGACGATATTCGCGCGCGTCGCCCCGGCGGACAAGCTGAGAGTCGTCGAGGCCCTCCAGGCGAACGGCGAGATAGTAGCCGTCACCGGGGACGGGGTCAACGACGCCCCGGCTTTAAAGAAGGCCGACATCGGCGTCGCGATGGGGCTCAGGGGGTCGGACGCCGCCAAAGAGTCGGCTGATATAGTGCTTGTTGACGACAACTTCGCATCCATCGTCGACGCCATCCGCGAAGGCAGGGCCGTATACGCGAACATAAAGAAGTTCGTCACGTACATCTTCGCCTCCAACATCCCGGAGGTCGTCCCGTTCATAGCCTTCGTCATATTCAAGATCCCGCTCCCGCTTACCGTAATGCAGATACTCGCCGTTGACCTGGGGACAGACGTCCTCCCGGCGCTCGGGCTCGGGGTAGAGCCGCCGGAGGCCGGAATAATGAAACAGCCGCCCCGGCCGCGCGGGAAAAGACTGCTGGACTTCGCGACACTCGCCCGCGCCTACCTCTTTTTGGGCCCGATAGAGGCCGTACTCGCCATGTCGGCATTCTTCTTCGCCTACTGGATAAGGGGTTGGACGCCGGGAGACGGCATGGAGGCCTCAGGCGCGATATACGCCGCGGCTACTACCATGACCTTCGCCGGCATCGTCGCCTCTCAGATAGGCAACGTCTTTGCCTGCAGGACATCGACGCTCTCGGTCTTCTCCGCCGGGTTCTTCCGGAACCGCTTCGTCCTATTTGCCATAGCGGCGGAGGCCGCGCTCGCGCTCGTCCTCTTCTACACCCCGTACCTGAACCGCGTCTTCGGTTTTGCGCCTCTCGGCCTCTACGACTGGGCCTTCCTATCGGCATTCCCGTTCATAATGCTCATCGCCGAGGAGACCAGGAAGGCAATAATGAGGAAGGCCCGCCCGCTTGCGCCATCCCATCAAAAGGCTTGAAGAAGACTCCCCCTGTAAGGTAAAATATAATATGCGGTTCAACAAGGGTGTTTCTTATGAATGACGCCAAAAACAAGGGTTCGGTCACGATAGTCCTATTTAGCGGCGAGATGGACAAGGCGATAGCCGCGTTCGTCATCGCGACAGCCGCGGCCTCTATGGCCATGCAGGTAAACATCTTCTTCACCTTCTGGGGCCTCAAAGCCATAAGGAAGGAAGGCGGCCTCATAAAAGGGCAGAACTGGATGCAGAAGATGCTGAACGTCATGAACTACGGGCACGCGAAGAAGCTCGCCTTATCGAAGCTCAACATGATGGGCATGGGCCCGATGATGCTCAAAACCATGATGTCGCAAAAAAAGGTCCCCTCGCTCCGCGAATTCATAAAGACCGCGCACTCGCTCGGCGTCAAGTTCTACCCGTGCGAGATGTCGATGACGGTCATGGGGCTTAAGAAAGAGGACTTCATAGACGAGTGCGGGGACGTCATCGGGGCGGTCTCGTACCTCGCAAAGGCCAAAGACTCGAATATAAACCTTTTCATATAAAGGAATGAAACATGGACTTTGAAATTGACAGGACCCTCGACGCCCGCGGCCTCTCGTGCCCCATGCCTGCGGTAAAGACAGCACTAGCCTTCGAAGAGATGGGCATCGGAGAGGTGATCGAGGTACTGACCGACGACCCGGTCTCAAAAAAGGACCTCCCGGTCTGGGCCGAAGCGACGGGGAACAAGCTCCTCGGCATAAAGGAAGAGGAAAAAACGATAAAGATTTATCTCAGAAAGGCGTGACAAAATCACCTCCCCCTGACAAAGAGACCTTTGCACAAGACACTGGACCACCGCTTTCGCGATGATGACAGTATGGATTGTTTGTCATTCCCGAGGTCTTAATCGGGAATCCAGTTCTGTTATCAAAGCTTTTCTCCCCCTTTTCTAAAGGGGGATTGAGGGGGATTATAAAAGCTCTCCTTGCTTCGCATATTCCCAAAAAAATCCGGTAAGGAGCCCCCATGCCTAAGGTCTACCACCTCGACCTTGAAAAAAAAGACCTCAAAGAGGCTAAGGTCGCGCTCCTGCCCGGAGACCCCGGAAGGGTCGAAGGCATAGCCAGAGCCGTCGCCTCAGAATACGGCACCACCTTCAAAAGGCTCGCCTCGAAACGCGAGTTCACGACCTATCTTTCCTCCTTCAACGGCACGAACCTCGTCGTCACCTCGACCGGCATAGGCGGCCCTTCGGCTTCGATTGCCATAGACGAGCTCGCGCAACTCGGCGTAAACACCTTCATCCGCGTAGGCACGACCGGCGCGATACAGCCGTTCATCAAAGACGGCGACTGCGTCATTACAACGGGCTCCGTAAGGCTCGACGGCGCCTCTACCCACTACGCGCCGATAGAATACCCGGCCGTAGCCGACCACTTTCTCACCTCCGCGCTCGTCAAAGGGGCGCAGATTGCGCATGTAAGATACCACCTCGGCGTCACCGCCTCATCCGACACCTTCTACCCCGGAGAGGAGAGGACCGACTCATTCAGGAAGTTCAAGATGAGAAGGTTCCGGGGCGCGACAGAAGAGCTCTGCGCCCTGCATGTCCTCAACTACGAGATGGAATCCTCGACAATATTGACCCTTACCGCCTCAATGGGCTTGAAGGGCGCGTGCATAACGGGGGTCGTCAACAGGGGCTCTGTCGGCAGGATCACTCCTGGTTCTCTCAAGAAGGGCGAGGAGAGCGCGGTAAAGGCGGCTGTCGCGGCGCTCAGGTTTTTATAAGGATTACTATCTCCCCCTTTCCTGAAGGGGGATTACGAAGGATTAAAAAAAGGAAGGCTGGGGTGGATAACCCAGCCTTCCTTTCTGTGTCGAATACAGACCTTTGCCGTGAGAAACTAAGCCACTTCTTTCCTCATAGCCTCTATCGTCTTTTTATAATCCGGCGTGCCGAAGACCCCCGAGCCTGACACGAATACGTCCGCGCCCGCAAAGGCGGCCTCTTTGATGTTTGAGACCTTTATGCCTCCGTCGACCTCAAGCTCAATATTTCTACCCGATGCGGCAATCATCTTCCTCGCGCTCGCAATCTTCTTTAAAGATGAAGGTATGAACCCCTGGCCGCTGAACCCCGGGTTTACGGACATGATCAGTATCAGGTCTACGTCCGTCATGACCTCTTCTATGGACGAGAGCGGGGTCGCAGGGTTCATGGTGACGCCCGCGCGCTTTCCCTGCTCTTTTATCGATTGCACGACCTTGTGGAGGTGCCTTGTAGCCTCGACGTGTACGGTTATTATATCGCTACCCGCCTTCGCGAAGTCGGCTATGTATCTTTCCGGCTCTTCTATCATGAGGTGGACGTCGAGAGGGAGCCTCGTCGAGCGTTTTATCGCGTCGACTATAAAGGGGCCTATGGTGATATTGGGGACGAACCTGCCGTCCATGACGTCCACATGGACGTAATCGGCCCCGGCGTCCTCCAGGGCCTTCAGCTCTTCTTTAAGCTTCGTGAAATCGGCGGAGAGTATCGATGGGGATATCTTCATGGGTAGTCCTTTTTTCTTTTTTTGAAGGCCCCCCTCTTTTACCAGATTCCCGGCCCTTTGTCCATGCCCTCGCCGGGCAGGCAAATTCATATCAAACGACTGAAGATTTGATTTACCCCAGAGGTTCCGTTCGAGACTTTGGCCCTGCGCCGAGCGGTCAGGACAAAGGATAATTTTTAGCAGTAGCGGGGGCTTTTACACGTCAACACCTGCCCCGCCCTTGTCCCTGACCTGTATACCGTCACACCCTTGCACCCGAGCCTGTAGGCGAGGAGGTACGCCTCTTTCACGTCATTCGGGCTTGCGCTGGAAGGCAGGTTTATGGTCTTCGAGACCGCGTTGTCAGTGTACCCCTGGAACTCGGCCTGCATCCTGATGTGTGCTCCGGGCAAAAGGTCGTAGGCGGTGACGAAGATATCTTTTATATGAGGAGGCACGTCGGCCCTCTCTTTAATGTCCCCGCCGTTTTTTATAGACTCCATAAGCTCTTCGTTGTAAAAACCTTCTTCTCTCGCGACCTCTTCGACAAGCTGGTTAAGTTCCGGAATCTGCACGCCGTTCAATACCTGTCTCGTGTATGAGAGCGAATAAAAGGGCTCTATCCCTGAAGCGCACCCGGCTATGATGGACAAGGTCCCTGTCGGCGCGATTGTCGTAACGGTTGCGTTCCTCACCGGCTCCACGCCGGGCCTGTCAAAGACAGACCCCTTGATGTTGGGGAAAGGCCCTCTCTCCCTTGCGAGCATCCTGGAAGCCCCCCAGCCGGTCTCGCCTATAAATTTCATGACGCCGCGGGCGATGTCCCCGCTCTCTTCGCTCCCGTACCTGACTCGTAGCCTTATGAGCATGTCGGCAAAACCCATGACCCCGAGCCCTATCTTCCTGTTCCCCTTTGCCATGGCGTCTATCTCGCGGGACGGATACCTGCCCGCGTCGATCACGTCGTCGAGGAAGCGGACAGCGGTCTCGACGGTCTTCTTTAATTTATCAAAGTCTACATCCCTTCCCCTTACCATCTTTCCGAGGTTTATTGAGCCCAGGTTGCACGGCTCATATGCGAGGAGAGGCTGTTCGCCGCACGGGTTTGTCGCCTCGAATATTCCAATCTGCGGCGTCGGGTTCGCCGCGTTCACCCTGTCTATGAATATGACACCCGGCTCGCCGCTCTTCCACGCGGACTCCGCTATCCGCTCGAAGACCTCCGTAGCCTCCATGCGCGCGATTTCTTTCCCGGTCCTCGGGTTAATGAGCGGGTAGTCGGCCCCCTTGAGAAGCGCCTCCATGAACGCGTCGGTGACGGCGACGGAGAGATTGAAGTTTACGAACTCCGTTGGGTCGTCCTTTGCGGTAATAAAGGAGATTATATCCGGGTGGTCTATCCTGAGTATCCCCATGTTCGCGCCTCTGCGCGCGCCGCCCTGCTTTATCGCTTCAGTCGTCGCGTTAAAGACGCGCATGAAGGATACTGGCCCGCTCGCCACCCCTCCTGTGGAGCCGACGATGTCGTTCGACGGGCGGAGCCTCGAAAACGAAAACCCTGTGCCGCCGCCGGACTGGTGTATTATCGCGGTCTTCTTGACCGATTCGAATATGGAATCGA
This sequence comes from Deltaproteobacteria bacterium GWB2_55_19, assembly GCA_001797465.1. Classification (GTDB taxonomy): domain Bacteria; phylum Desulfobacterota; class GWC2-55-46; order GWC2-55-46; family GWC2-55-46; genus GWB2-55-19. The sequence goes on from MGPQ01000002.1 coordinate 16,478, forward strand.
GCGAATCCTCCACGGGCAGGACGAAGCAGGCGGCCAACTGCTGGAGGCGCCTGCCGGCGTTCATGAGCGTCGGCGAGTTGGGGAGGAACTCAAGCGCTGACATGAGGCAAAAGAACTCCTCCTCCCAAATAGAGGCGTCCCCCTTGTAGAGCGCCTCCGGACCGGCGACGTTCCGGGCGACCCTCCGGAACATCTCTATCGGGGTCTCTATCACACGGCCAGAGGCGTCCCTGTTGAGGTAGCGCCTCTCAATGACCGTTATCGCGCCTGGCGAGAGCTTGAGTCCCATTCGAGCCCCTAAAAAAAGATTTTCTCTTTATTCTATCAGCCGGGGGCGACAACCGCAACAGGCCGGTATCGCGAGGATTGGCAAAAAAAGAAAAGGGACGGGAAGATATCCCGCCCCCTTTGGGGTTTTTAAAAGTTCTGAAACAGAAGCTTATTCAGGACTCTCAAAAAACTCCAGATGCGAGGCCCCCGTTGAAATTGGGGAGCGAGGAGGGGGGCGTACTCTGTTGTACGCCGCAGTGACGAGCGACAAAGACAACAAAGCAGATGGACTTTTTGAGAATCCTGCTATATCGCCTTCCTTATCTCCTTCATGAGTATCTCTTCGGTTATAACCCCAGAGTGCGAATAACTTACAGACCCGTCTTTCCCGATGATGTAGGTCTTCGGAACTCCGTAGAGGTTGTACGACTTCATTATCTCCCCGCTCGCGTCCCTCCCGGCCGGGAACGAGAGCTTGAACTCTTTTATAAAGCCCTTTGCGCCGTCATCGGTGTCGTCTACTGCGACCCCGATGAACTCGACACCTACTACCTTGAAGGTCTGGTACGCCCGCTCCAGGGCAGGGGCCTCGAGCTTGCACGGCCCGCACCACGAGGCGAAGAAGTTGACTACCACCGCCTTGCCCTTCATCGCCTCCAGGCTGAACGCCTTCCCGTCAAAAGTAGTCAGCTTGAACGGCACCGCTGTCTCTGCCGCCGGTTTTGCATCCTGCTCCGCGGCCTTTTCCTTTCCCTTGCACGCCGAAAGGGTGAAAGCGAGCAGTATTATAAAGGCGACGCCGAGGGCGCGGCCAAAGATATAAAGAGTTTTTTTCTCCACCATATCCGCCTTTAAATGTTTTTAAATCAACCAGTTGCGTATTTTAACCGGAAGAGGTCCGGTTTACAAGGGCAAAGTCCTGTTAAAAAAAAGGGCGGCTCGCGCCGCCCTTTCATTGCATTTTTTACGTTTTTAACGCGGAGCCGCCCCTTACCCGGACGCCTGGGGACTTACAGCCCCTTTTCGATGAGCTCTTTTATCTGGTTCTTCGGCACCGCGCCTACGAGTTGGTCGATGACCTTGCCGCCCTTGAAGAGTATGAGCGTCGGGATGCCTCTGACGCCGTACCTGCCGGGGGTCGCGGGGTTGTCGTCGACGTTCATCTTGGCGACCCTTATCTTTCCGGTGTATTCCGTCGCCATCTCTTCGACGATGGGGGCTATGGCCCGGCATGGCGCGCACCAGCTCGCCCAGAAGTCCACAAGGGCCGGGACCTCGGATTTGAGCACCATGGAGTCGAAGGTAGAGTCTGTAACGTTAATGATATTGTCGGACATTAGAAACCACTCCTTTCGGTGCCCTCTTGGGATTGATCCGCGGAAAATCAGGTTCGATATTGATATCTTCCGACGGCCCTCAATGAAATATAATCGAATGCTCGGGTCGTGTCAACCCCTTTATTGGCCGCTCGGCGCTGGGCCGATGTCCTTCGGGAGTTATCGAGGCATGAGTGATCAAGTCGTCTCGATATGGACTTTGCCCGTCCGGCCAGGACCGCTCGGCGCGGGTACTCGGCGTACGGCCAGATTCAAATCCGGGTGCTCCAGGCTCCCGGACTCAAAGCCGTCTCGATATGGACCTTGCCCGTCCGGCGAGGACCCGCTCGGCGCGGAGCCAAATCCGAATCAAGGCCTCTCTGGCAAACCAAGCCATATGCCGTTCGATATGGACCTTGCCCGTCCGGCGAGGACTTTCCTCTTGACAGCGTCCCGTCAAACACGCAAAATATCGGGTATGAAAGATGAAGCCCTATTAGAGTTCCTTGAAGAGGCCGCCGAAAGGCTCTCAATAAAACTCGGCTATGAAGACTTGAGGAAAGGCGAGGTCGCCACCCCGGGCGGGATATTCATGCTCCGGGGAGAAAGGCGCATCCTGATACATAAGGGCCTCTCAGTCGAGGATAAGGTCGACTGCCTCTCCGACATACTCTCAAACCTCGACCTCGAAGGCATACATCTGCCGCCCGAGGTCAGAGAGAGGCTGGACAAGCGCAAAGCAACGGCCTGAGCGCTCTCTTAAACGGCCGTTTTCACACGTCCAGCCCCCGGTACCCGCCTTTTCCCCCGATCCCCTCAACATGATATGCGTTGACTCCTCAAAGCCGAAATGTTACCATTAACATTGGCGCAATCTCTTTTTTTTGCAGGGCTTTTTTGCGGTTTTCAAGTACAAGGCCTCTTGCCCGCCAGACCCGGTTTTTTGACGAGCCAGCCTCTCAAGGCTCTTTCAGGCCTTACTCCCCCAGAGCGTGGCGCACCAAAACCGGGGCTAAACCAACGGAGGAACTGTGGCAAATCACTTCCGCTTCAAATACCTTATCGCGGCCCTCATCGCTTTTTTTTCAATGACCATCGCCGGAGACGCCCTTGCCGCGCGCTCTGCCGTTGCAAGGGCCTTATCCGACACCTACTACAACTACACCGCCGCGCAGATGCTGAAAAAAGGCGGGAACCCGACGGCCGCCATAGACTTCTACAAAAAGGCGATCGCCCTCGACCCGGCCTCTGCCGCGCTCTACGCGGACTTAGGCCAGCTCTACATGTCCGTGGGCGAGGCTGAGGAGGCCAGGAAGTCTCTTGAGAAGGCCGTATCAGTGGACCCGAAGTACCCGAACTCGTACATCATACTCGCCGAACTCCACGCCATACTCAAAAACGACAAGGCCGCGGCGGAAAATTACGACAAGGCCATAGAACTCGACCCGAAGAACACGAAGAACTACCTTCTTTTGGGCGCCCTTTACGCAAAGATTAAGGAGTTCGACAAGGGGACCGCCGTCCTCATGCGCCTCCTGGCCGTCAACCCGGACTCCGTCATGGCGTATTACTATCTCGCTAAGATCGAGTTCGAGAAGTCGAACTACGAAAAGGCCGCCGAGCACTACTCCAGGGCCCTTGCCATAAACTCGCACTTCGGGGCCGCCTATTTCGAACTCGGGGTCTCCTACGAGCTCGACAAGAAGACGGATAAGGCGATAGAGGTCTACAAGAGGGGCATCGAGATCATGCCCCACGACACGGCGATAATGTCGAGGCTCGGCACCCTCTACATACAGGCTAACAGGCTTGATGAGGCGCTCGCCCAGTACGCCCGGCTCGAAAAGAACCAGGACACCAGGCTCGACGCGATGGTGAAAACCGGCCTAATATACTTCGAGATGAAACGGTACGGGGACGCCGTGGAGAAGTTCAACTCCATACTCTCCGAAAACCCGGACTTCCACAGGGTCCGCTACTACCTCGGCACCGCATACGAGGAAAAGGGCGACCTCGCCTCCGCGGCAAAAGAGTTCCAGCTCGTGCCCGAGAAGGACACGAGCTTTATAGATTCGAAGATCCACCTCGCGTACATCTACGAGAGACAGGGGAGGCTCGACAGCACCATACAGCAACTTAACGAGGCGATAAAGGCCAAGGGCGAAAACCCGGAGCTCCTGCGCCTCCTTGCATCCATATACCGCGAGGCGAAGAAGTACGACGAGGCGGTCGACGTTCTTGAACGGGCGGTAAAGGCCGGGTCGAAGGACCCGGAGCTCTATTTCCTCCTCGGCGTCGTCTATGACGAAGCGAAGATGGAGGATAAGGTGATGGAGGCGATGAAGAAGGTCCTCGAGCTCGACCCCGCGCACGCTAACGCCTTGAACTACATCGGCTACTCGCTCGCCGAGAAGGGCGAGAGCCTCGACGTGGCCGAGGGCTACATAAAGAAGGCGCTGGAACTGAAGCCCGACAGCGCGCACATACTCGACAGCCTCGGCTGGGTCTACTACAAGAAGGGCCAGTTCGGAAAGGCCGTCGCGGAGCTTGAGAAGGCCGTAAAACTGCTCCCCGAAGACCCGGTAGTCATCGAGCACCTCGGCGACGCGTACTTAAAGAACAACCTGAAGCAGAAGGCGTTGAAGTCCTACGAGGGCGCGTTCAAGATCAACCCCGGCAACAATTCGCTCAAGGAAAAAATAGAAAAGCTCAAAGAGGAACTCAAGGCGAGCAACCATTGAGGTTAAAGGCCCTCCTCTTCACAGCCGCCGCCGTCTTCTTCGTCGGGTGCGCTGTGGTCAAGCCCCTGCCTCCTGAAGCCCCTGTCACCAGGGCCTTTGAAGCGCCTCTGTCCATCCGGGCCGAGGCAATCGTGGTCATGAAGCGGCGCATAGACCTCGGCGGCAGGGCCATCATCCTCGCGGAGGCCCCGGACAAGTTCAGGATAGAGGTTACAGGGCCTTTCAACCATCTCGCCGCGCTCCTCGTAAGCGACGGCAGGTCATTTTTTTCGCATATCTGGGATGATACGGAGGTCAAGGACTGGGACGACCCCCGCCTGCCGTATTCCTTCAACTCCAGTGAAATAGTCTCGTTCCTCCTGGGCGCCCAGGCAGACAAAGAGGCGGAAAACCGGGGCTTCGAGGTCTCGAAGGACGCAGAGCGCACGGTCTTTAAAAGACCGCGCAAAAATGGAGACCTGAAGGTCGAGTTATCGGACTTTAGAAATATCGGAACCCTCCGTATTCCTTACAGAATCGACATAGAGGACGGCAAAAGACGCATCACTGTCAGGTACTCGTCCGTCGAAGTGAACCCTGCAATCGATCCGATGGCTTTCGACATAGACGCGCTCCTCCCGCAGACCGCACCCTTACCTGGCGGTTGAATCAAACAGGTTGACTTACGGCGCCTGATTATGTTATAAAGAATAGTACCCTTTTCTTTTCCCCCTCTAAAACAAGGAACTCCATGTCAAAAATGATCGTCCAGGATTTCAAGTCCGGTGAGCTTGCCGTTTACCCTGCTCATGGTGTAGGTATGATCATGGGAGTAGAAAGCCGGGATGTCTCGGGCATAAACAAAGCGTTTTATATCCTCAAGATCCTCGATACCGAAGCCACCATAATGGTCCCCATCGAGACCGCCTCGAACGTCGGCCTCCGCAAGATTGTCAAAAAGTCGCTGGTACCGAAGATATACGAGATACTCAAGGACAGGAAAGAGGTCGTCCTCGACAACCAGACCTGGAACAGGCGCTACCGCGACTACACCGATAAGATAAAGAGCGGGTGCGTCATGGAGGTAGCCAAGGTCATGCGCGACCTCTACCTCCTCAAATTCGACAAGGAACTCTCCTTCGGAGAACGCAGGATGCTGGACACCGCCAAGAACCTCCTCGTCAAGGAGCTCTCCATCGCCAAGAACATAAAAGAGGAGAAGGTCGAAGAGGAGCTCCTCCGTATCATGCAGAAGTAAGTAAGCGTTGTCTTGTGCGGGCTTTTTTTTTAGATCCTGACTGGCATTATTACTTAATATACTGACGGGGCTTGGGGACCTTGCTAAGGGGGCTTGCTGAGGAGATCAGTAGCTCTGCCAAAAGGGGGTTTGGGTGTTTTTAGTGATGCGCTCGCTTCTCGTGCTCTTCGCCTCTGTAAGCGGGTATTTGATAATCTACCAGATAGTCGGCAACCAGCTCGCCTACATCGGCCTCGTTAGCGGCCTTCTCATAGCCGTACTCGCCCTCATGTTCGAAGACAGGGTCAAGCGCGCGCCCTTAAGGATAGTCATGGGCGGCGCCATCGGCCTCATAATCGGCCTCATCGTCGCGAACCTCCTCACCTATCCCCTGATGCTCAATAACGAGAACATCTACCTCGAGCTCTCAGCGTACCTCCTCGCCAACTGCGTCATAGGATACCTGGGGCTGTCCATCGGCATGAAAAAGGGGGATGAGTTCGACGGCTCGGCCTTCATCACCCACTTCAAGGAGGGGCGCCACCAGGACCGTCAGGCGAACGGCGACGCGTCTCTCAGGCAGGGGCAGGAGAGCGCGAAGGACGGCCTCATAGTAGACACCAGCGTGATCATAGACGGCCGGATAGCCGAGGTCTGCGAAACCGGGTTCCTCGACGGCAGGCTCATAGTCCCGCAGTTCGTCCTCCAGGAGCTCCAGTACATAGCAGACTCGCCAGACCCGATAAAACGGGCGCGCGGCAAGCGCGGGCTCGACGTCCTCAAAACCATTCAGGCGAACAAGAAGGTCGAGGTCTCGATATCGGATAAGGACTACCACGACATCAGGGAGGTCGACAGCAAGCTCGTCGCGCTCGCCAGAGAGACTAACGGCAGGATACTCACGAACGACGCGAACCTCCATAAGGTCGCGGAGCTCCGCGGCGTCCAGGTCCTGAACATCAACAAGCTCGCGATGGCCATGAAGCCCGTCGTGCTACCCGGAGAGATAATGAACATCCTGGTCCTCAAGGAAGGCAAGGAACACAACCAGGGCGTGGGCTACCTCGAGGACGGCACCATGGTCGTCATAGACAACGCCAGAGACCACTTGGGCAAGATGATAGACGTTTCCATTACGAGCGTACTCCAGACCACCGGCGGCAGGATGATATTCTCCAAGGTCCGGGACGAGTCGAAGAGACAGGTGTACCAATAAGTTTTTTCCCGCTATTCCACAAACCATTCCGATTTTTTCCCGCTACGGCGCTGTACTAAAAAACCTTTACGCCCTTACGGGCTTTTTTTCGGCATAGGGCTTCTCCCTCCGCCCTCCCCTGTCTACCCGCATCAATCTCCCTTAATGTCGCTCTCCCCATGCCTGGGGAGTTTTGAAAAACAAAAAAGGATTCGTTTTAGTTTTGTCTTTACAAACACACAGGCGCATGGCGGAGAGCGCCTAAGGGAGGGAGAGGCGAGCGGGACGGGGAGGATGAAAGCGCTCGGAGCCATGCGAATGAGCGCGCGGAGCGTGCAAAAAGGCTTTGCGCAGAAGCTTTAGTAAGCCCCCTTATTTTCTCCTTTTATTGGACCTCTTTTTTTATTAAACTGCATCTATGCCAAACAGGCCCGGAATAGACCAGAAAGGAAAGGTCGTCGCCGTCATACCCTCAGCCGGGCTCGGCAGTCGCATGGGCGGGCGAAAGAAAAATTATCTGCTCCTCTCTGGCTCTCCGGTCCTCGCCTATACGCTCGTTGCCTTCGAATCTTCTGCCCTCATAGACTCGGTCATAATAGCGGTCGCGCCCGGCGACGAGGGATACTGCCGTGATGAAATAGCCTTGTTCGGTTTCCTGAAGGTCTCGCACATCATCGCTGGCGGAAAAGAACGCCAGGACTCTGTGGCAAACGCGCTTGAGTTCGCGAAAGACGCTGAAATAATCGTTGTCCACGACGGGGCCCGCCCGCTCGTGACCGTTCAGCTAATCGACGCCGTAATACGCTCTGCCTTTGAGACAGGGGCCGCCATAGCGGCTGTCCCGGTAAAGGACACCATAAAAGAGGTCTCTGACGGCTCCGTAAAAAGGACCGTCGAAAGGACAAGCCTCGTATCCGTCCAGACCCCGCAGGCCTTCAGGCGCGATATACTCGTAAACGCCTTCCTGAGGGCTAAGGCGGACGCCTTCTACGGCACTGACGAGAGCTCGCTTGTCGAGAGGGCCGGGCATACGGTCTCGGTTGTGCGCGGCTCTTACGAGAACTTCAAGATAACGACGGCTGAGGACCTCCTCTTCGCGGAAGTCGTGCTCAACAGGAGGGGCGCGGAAAGCCGCGTGGTGCTCAATCCTGAGAGACTAAAAAGGACCGACTGATGCGCATAGGCAACGGGTACGACGTCCACAAATTGGTCGAGGGCAGAAAACTCATCATCGGCGGCGTGGATATACCCTTCCCAAAGGGGCTCCTCGGCCACTCGGATGCCGACGTCCTCCTCCACGCGATAATCGACGCGCTCATCGGCGCGGCCGGCCTCGGAGACATCGGGAGGCACTTCCCCCCGACTGACCCGGCGTACAAGGGCATCTCGTCCATAGACCTCCTCCGGAGGACCGGCGCGCTCATCGTATCGAGCGGCTTTACCATCGGGAACATAGATTCGATAATAGTATGCGAGGCCCCCCGCATGGCGCCATACATCCCCGAGATGTCCGCCAACATCGCCCGCGCCCTGAACTGCCCTGAAGGCAGGGTTAACGTCAAGGCCAAGACCGAAGAGGGACTCGGCTTTACCGGGAGAGGCGAAGGCGTCTCCGCCAGCGCCGTAGCAATCCTTATGGGGAGCAACGGGTGAGTGTGAGGACGCGCTTTGCGCCGAGCCCTACGGGCCGCCTCCACCTGGGGAACGCCAGGACGGCGCTCTTTAACTGGCTCTTCACGCGGAGGCACGGCGGCAAATTCATCGTCCGCGTAGAAGACACCGACACAGAGCGGTCAACAAAAGAATTTGAGAAAAACCTCCTCGAGGACCTCCGGTGGCTCGGCATGGAGTGGGACGAGGGGCCGGATGTCGGCGGCGGAAAGGGCCCGTACAGACAGTCGGAGAGGCTTTCCATCTACAAGTCGTATGCCGCGCGCCTTGTTGATAACGGGCTTGCGTATAACTGCTACTGCTCAAGAGAGAGGCTTGCGGCGCTCAGAAATGACCAGGTCGCCAGGGGACTGCCCCCGAGGTACGACGGCAGGTGCAGGGATTTCCGCTCACCCGTTATACCTGCCGGGATCGAACCCGTCACAAGGTTCAGGGTCCCTGCAAGAGAGATAAGATTCACTGACAACGTCCACGGCGAGCTCTCTTTCGAAACGAGCGCATTCGGCGACTTTGTGATCGTCGGCTCCGACGGAGTTGCCTCATACAACTTCGCGGTAGTCATAGACGATGCGCTTATGGAGATAACCCACGTCATCCGGGGCGACGACCACCTCTCCAATACCCCGCGCCAGATACTGCTCTTCGACGCGCTCGGCTTAAGCGCCCCGTCCTTCAGCCACATCCCGCTCATCCTCGGCAAAAACAAATTGCCGCTAAGCAAAAGGGACCCGAGCGGGTCAATCGGCGAATTGAGGGACGAGGGGTTCCTGCCGATTGCTATCGTCAACGCAATCGCCCGCCTCGGCTGGTCGCCTGAAGAAGGGCTCCTCGGACTCGATGATCTCGCCTCTACTTTCGCGCTCGAAGACCTCTCCAGCTCCCCTGCAATATTCGACATCGAGCGGCTAAAGTCCTTTAACAGGGAGGCGATAAAAGGAATGGACGACGCCGTCCTCTTCGCCTCACTCGGCCTTGTAGCCAGGGACAAGCTCTTTAGAGAAGCGGTGTCTGAGATACGGGGCAACGCCTCTACCATTCCGGAGCTTAAAGATATAATAGATTCCGTAACAGGTCCCATAGAATACGATGAAGACGCCCTCGCAGTATTGAACGAGCCTTATGCAAAAACGGTCTTGACGGCCTTTTCGGACGAGACTTCCATATTCGATTTGCTTGACGGGACCGCATATAATAGAATCATCGCGGAGGTCAGGAAAAAGACAGGGGAAAAGGGCCAGCGGCTCTTTCTCCCGATACGATACGCGCTCACCGGAAAAAAAGAAGGCATTGAGCTAGTGAACATATTGAAGCTCATCGGCAAGATTGAAGCGCTAAAAAGGATAATCAGGTTCATCTAAAAAGAACCGGAAAGGTAATGAAAATGCCGATAAAGGTCTACAACTCCCTTACGAGAAAAAAAGAGGACTTTACTCCCGTCGAGGAGGGCAAGGTCAGGATGTACGTCTGCGGCCCGACTGTCTACGCGCTCAGCCACATCGGCCACGCCCGTAGCGCCGTCTCGTTCGACGTCATATACAAGTACCTTAAATACAGAGGGTATGAGGTAAAGTACGCCCGGAACTATACGGACGTAGATGACAAGATAATCCAGAAGGCGAACGAGGAAGGTGTATCCTCAGAGGAGCTTGCCGAGCGCTTCATCAAGGCCTTTGACGAGGACATGGAGGCTCTCGGCGTAGAGGTCCCAACTTTCAGACCCAAGGCGACTGGCACGATAAAAAAGATAATCGAAGTGACTGAAACACTCATCAGGAAGGGCGCGGCCTACGAACTCGACGGCGACGTCTACTATTCGGTCAGGCTCAAGAAGGACTATGGCAAGCTCTCCGGCAAGAACATAGACGACCTCGAGTCCGGCGCGAGGGTGGACGTCGACGAGAGGAAACGCGACCCGCTCGACTTCGCCCTCTGGAAGTCGAGCAAGCCCGGCGAGCCCGCGTGGGACTCGCCCTGGTCCAAGGGCCGTCCCGGCTGGCACATCGAGTGCTCTGCGATGTGCATGGAATGGCTCGGAGAGACTATCGACATACACGGCGGCGGAAAGGACCTCATATTCCCGCACCACGAAAACGAAATAGCCCAGAGCGAGGCGGCCACAGGCAAGACGCCGTACGTCAAGTACTGGCTCCACAACGGGTTCGTGAACATCGAAAAAGAGAAGATGTCCAAGTCCATCGGCAACATCCTGAACATCAGGGATGTGCTCAAGGACTACACCGCCGACGCGCTCCGGCTCTTCCTGTTGTCGAGCCAATACAGGTCGCCGATAGACTACACGCGGGATTCGCTCAAGGACGCCGAGTCTGCTATGGAGCGCTTTTACAAGACCGTACAGAGGATGAAGGAGGAGTACCCGTCGGCCTTCGAGGTCGAGTCCTGCATACACTGCATAGAGGACCGCATAAGCGAGATGACCTCAGCCATGGACGACGACTTCAACACCGCTGAGGTCATAGGCACGGTCTTTAAAGAAGTCACGCGGGCGAATAAGCTCATGGACGAGACAAAGGCGACGGGGGAGAAAAAAGGTGTCTGGACCGAGATATCCTACACGCTCTCGCTATTTAAGGAAGCGGGCAGGTTCCTCGGGTTGTTTACAAGGACGCCTGAGGAGTATTTCGGCGAGCGGAACTCGCGCGCAACCATGCCCGCCGAGGAGATAGAACGGCTCATAAAGGAACGAGAGGAGGCGCGGAAGAGAAAGGACTTCAAGGCCGCCGACGCCATCCGGAATGGCTTGCTGGAAAAGGGCATCGTCCTCGAGGACTCGGCAAAAGGGACGACCTGGAGCGTGAAAAAGTAACTATCTTAATCAAGATTCACATAACTTTTAAACCTACTTAATAAAGGCCAACAAAATGATTGAGATTAATTCATATCAAAATGGCACGCATTCGATGGGAATGGGATTAAAAGCCTTTGATGAATTTGTCAAAGATCCTAGCAATCCATACCTCTTAAAGGATGCTATTATCAGGACTCATCATGGACTTGAAACGCTTTTCAAACATATACTATTTGAAATGAATCCAGCATTTATATTGCCTCAAAATTATACCGTTGAGAAATTTATCGATTTATCTTCAAAGTATATTACAGGGGAAAACACCTATCTAGTAGATGAGGCGAATACCATTGGGCTTTTAGAAATCTTGGATCGTTTAAAAAAATTCCACTTCTTTGGAAAATTAAGTGAGCAGGAATTTCATCAAATTCGTAGCGCTACAAAAACACTGATCGGGTACAGAAACCAGCTCCAGCATTTTGCAATTAGCGCGAACGAGGATATACTTGCCAGGCTGATAGGTAATCTAGTTCCTCGCAGTGTGGATGTTTTAAGCAGATTTTATCGATCACTAAATGATGATTTAAGAAATGTTTTTTCACGTTCAATCGAAGTTATTGAGTTACTTAGTACTCAGTATGACCGACTCATCCAGGAGGCTATCCAACACTTTCGCGGCAAGCAGATCGATGACTTGGATTTAGCACTTAATATTAAAGATTACGGATATGTTGGCGCACCACCTTATATGCCAGAGCTAATTCTTCAAGGTTTTATTATCGCCGAATTATCACCACACAAAAATGCTATTAGTTCACCTTGGCCTATAAGAAATGAAATGCCGGCACGCTACGACTCAAAATTAGAAATTATTAAGCCTACTGTTCTTGAATGTACCACTGCTTTAAATAAACTGGTGCAAGCAGGCTTTAGGACGACCGCAACTATTTTTATAGATGACCCTAAAAACGTGATTAATATCCAAGACTCTAATGAGCAGTTTGCTTTTCTACGATCCATCAAGGTAGAGCTTGGGGCAATACTAAATTATAAAGCATTAGCACATTTTGATGAGCACCATTATATGCCCAACGAAGTATCAGAAATAGAAGGAGACTTTGAACTTGTCATTTCAGCAGTGTCAATGGGCAGCAAAGAATCAAAACCTGAGATATTAGGTAAATTTCATTCAAAACTGAGCAAGGAAAATAGTACATTTAAATTTCATTCATTCGTGATGCCAGGCGGAATCTTATCAGACAATTACAACCTTAATTGGACAATTAACGCAATTAGCCCTCTAAAATTCAACGCCTAATCACAGCACTATCATGATTTGTAATTATATTAGATTTTTTCGGTCTTTACAAACACACCGGCCGCATGGCGGAGAGCGCCTCGGGGAGGCCGGGGTGAGCGAGCCGAGGAAGGGGAGGAAGGAAGCGCTCGGAGCCGTCGCCGAAAGCGCGCGGAGCGCGAAAAATGGCTTTCTAAAGGGACACCTCCCCTTATCCCTTACAAAAAAAGGCGCGGCTTCCTGCCGCGCCTGAATATCTCAAAAAAATTTTCCAAAACCCCCTACGCCTTGCTCACCCACTCCTCTATCTTGTCCCTCGTCTCGTCGTCCAGGTCCATGAACTTTATGCCCATGCCCGGGTCCTGCTTATGGGGCTCGTACTCCCTCATCCAGACGACCGCGCACCTGCACTTTATGTCGCGGTCCATGCACGGGAGCTTGAAGGTTATGTAGAACTCCTCGCCGACCTTCCTGGGGTTCACAGAGGCTATAAACATCCCGCCCCTGCTAATCGTCTTGGCGTAGCCGAAGAAGACCCCCTTGACGTCCTCTCCCTTGATTTTAAGGACCAGGAGCTGTTTCCTTAACTCCTTCCTCCTGTCGGAGCGCAACACGACGAACTCGGAATCCTTATCCTTGCCATTTTCCATAACGGATTATCTCCTCAAGGGGTTTTCTCGCCTTCTCTTCCTTCTTCAACTCTTCCTTAGGCCAGCCTATGGCGATAAGCGCGACTATCTCTATCCCGTCTGGTATCCGGAGTATCTCCTTCACCCGCGCTGGCTCAAGCGACGCTATCCAGCAGGTCCCGAGCCCCTCGGCGGTCGCGGCGCATATCATCTCTGTGACCGCTATCGTCACGTCGACCCACGCGTAGTTGACCTTGTCCGGCTTCCTTATCCATGCCTCTTTCGGCTCGGCGCACGCGGCTATTATCACAGGCGCGCCCCTGAAGCCCTCTTTCGTGAGCGCCTCGTTCAGCTCGGCCCTGTCCTTCTTTTCAATGACGATAAAGCGCCAGGGCTGGCGGTTCGCCGCGCTCTGCGCACGCCTGAGCGTCATTAAAAGGCGCTCAAGGACATCCGGCTCTATGACCCTGTCCTGGAACTCCCTTACGCTCTTCCTTCTCTCGAAGAGCTCGTAAAAATTTTTAAGTTTTTCGTCCACTTGATCCACCCCAGAGAGATTTAAGGATACCTCTAAAAATCAGGAATTTTTAGAGGTATCCTTATATCAGCGCCTCTACGAAATCATTAGCGTCAAAGTCCTTAAGGTCATCAACCGTTTCGCCGACGCCCACGAACCTTATCGGTATCTTAAGCTCCCTCGCTATCGCGACGATTATCCCGCCCTTTGCCGTGCCGTCGAGCTTTGTAAGGGCTATACCGGTAACGCCGACTGCCTCGTTAAAAAGGCGCGCCTGGCTGAGCGCGTTCTGCCCGGTCGAGGCGTCGAGGACGAGGAGGTTCTCGTGAGGGGCGTCCGGGATTTCCCTTGAGACGACCCTCTGCACCTTCTTCAACTCCTCCATGAGGTTCACTTTTGTGTGTAGCCTGCCCGCGGTGTCGAGGATGAGCACGTCCGCGCCCCGGGCTGTCGCCGCCTTTATCGCGTCAAAGGCCACGGCCCCGGGGTCCCCGCCATGCGCCTGTCTTATGACCGGGCACCCCGCCCGCTGGCCCCAGCCCTCAAGCTGTTCTATGGCCGCGGCCCTGAATGTGTCGCCCGCGGCAAGGAGCACGGTCTTGCCCTCAGCCGTATACCTCGCCGCGAGTTTGCCGATGGTCGTGGTCTTGCCCACGCCGTTCACGCCGAGGACCATTATCACGAAGGGCCTCTCTTTTATTTCCAGCGGCCTTTCGACCTCTTTCAAAATATTATAGACCGACTCCTTCAGGTACTCCTTGAACTTCGAGCTGTCCCAGCCGACCATCCGGGTGCGGAGCCCGTCGACTATCTCTGTGGCGGCCTTAACGCCCACGTCCGACATTATTAGCGATTCCTCAAGCCTCTCCAGCACCACCTCCCTCGACTCCCCTGTAAAGGCGGACTCGACAGAGCCCATGATGGCGTTATGCGTCCTGGCAAGCCCGGCTTTCAGGCTCTCAAAACCGGCCTTGAGTTTTTTGAACATGTAACGGTCCTTTTTAAAACGATTTTCCGGCCCCGAACAGTCATTTTTAACACATTAATCAATAAACTTAAAGTCTTTTAGGGGTTGCCTCTCACGGCGTAAGGGCCATTGCAACATTACGGGATGCCCTCGCTCATACTTCCGGCTCAATGATATGAGAAGGTTACACGGCTCATTTACCAACGGTAATGCCTTTGTCCGCCCATCCGATAGAGCTTATACGAATGCAATGTTTAAGTCTGTATGTAATCTCACATGTCTATGAGTAGTAGAGGCTCTTATTGAAGAAAACGCTTCGATGTGCTAAGAAAGGGGTGCGGGCATGACGGCGATATTTTTGTTAAGGCCTGCGTAGAGGCCTCCTTCATGTTGAACGCGCTCCTCGACATATTCGTCCCCCCGGTCTGCCCCTTATGCGAAGAGGCGATAAAGAAAGGCGCGCTCTGCGGAGACTGCCTCGCATTATTCGAAAAGGAAAAGATAAGCGGTCCGTTTTGCACGACCTGCGGCGAACCATTCGCGTCAGACACGGGCGGAGCACACAGGTGCGGCAGGTGCTCTTCAGTCGATCCCCCGTTCGTAGAAGCGCGTAGCGCCTTCCTCTACGAGGGGCGGGTACGTGACGCGGTCCATTCATTCAAGTACGGCGGCAGGGTCACTCTTGGCGTTTCGCTCGCCCTCCTCATGTGCGGGACGACGAGCCCCCCAAAAGACCTCGACCTCATCGTCCCGGTCCCGCTCCACAGGGAGCGGCTTAAATCACGCGGGTACAACCAGTCTTTGCTTATTGCAAGGGCCGTTTCAAAAATAATCACCGCCCCCCTCGACTGCCTCCACCTCAGAAAAACGAGGCTTACGGCGGACCAGGTCGACCTTACCGCAAGGGAGAGGGAGGAGAACGTCAGAGGCGCGTTCGAGGCCGATGCCTCGGCGTTCAAAAACAAGACAGTGCTTCTGATCGATGACGTGCTGACGACCGGCTCGACTGTGCGTGAGTGCTCGAAGACGCTCTCAAGGGCTGGCGCGCGGGTGTTTATCCTTACGCTTGCGAGAGCGGCCTCCCTATGATACTTTCGTATTAGGCGCAGGAAAGGACATCCGAATGAAAAAACTCGTCTCTCTCAGGACCTTTGTATCGAAGGAACTTCCGAAGCTCAGAAAAAAGCGCAGGAAGGTCGTATTCACCAACGGCTGTTTCGATATCATCCACGCGGGGCACGTGCGTTACCTCTCGAAGGCGCGCTCACTTGGGGACGTGCTAGTGCTCGGCCTTAACAGCGACTCATCCGTCCACTCCATTAAAGGGCCGACGAGGCCGATAGTGCCTGAGGGGGAGCGCGCCGAGGTATTGTCCGCGCTCTCCTGCATCGACTATATCGTCCTCTTCAGCGACCCCACGCCCTTAAAGCTCATCGAGGCGATAGAGCCCGATATCCTCGCCAAGGGCGCGGACTGGGCCGCCAAAGACATCGTAGGGGGCGAAGCGGTCAGGAGGGCGGGAGGACGCATCGCGCGCGTCACGCTCGTAAAGGGCAAATCCACGACTAACATCATAAAGAGGATACTCGAGTTGCACGGGAAAAGACCTGCCTGAGTCTTGCCGCCTCCTTTACAAGGAGGGGCTTACGGGTGGTCCGTTCTTAACGCCCCTTCTTCAACTCATCAAAAAAGGCCACCGGGTCAGCCGGGGGCCTTTTTTATCCCCCCTCCCCCCAAAAACCCCCTTGACCTGTGCCCTGTCCAGCAGTATAATACTGATTATTCTGATTTATAAGAATTGATGGAGGCTCGCATGACAAGGAAAAAGAAGGCCCTGGAAGGCGCGTGTTGCGCGCCTGACGCGAAGGGGGCGTGCAGGGTGGATTCCATCATAACCGTTGACGAGCGCGGCCAAACGGTGCTCCCCAAGGAACTCAGGGAGAGGGCCGGGATAAAGCCCGGCGATAAGCTCGCCGTGGCGAGCTGGGAAAAAGACGGCAAGATCTGTTGCATAACCCTTATAAAGGTCGAGGACCTCGTTGAGATCATCAAGGACAGGCTCGGCCCCATAATGAAGGAGATGCTCTGATGCCGGTGGAGAGAGTTAAGAAGGTCCCGTGTTGCGGACCAGAGAGCTCGTGCTGTCCCCCGCCAAAGGCCCCTCGAAACGTGACGAAAGTCTCCCCGGAATGGACCCTCTCCGATTACATCGGAGAGATAAGGTGCCGCCTCGGCTCGTTCAGGATGGTCTACAAGGTAAGCCCCGGCCTCTACGCCATAGGCGAGCCAGACTCGAAGTCAGACGTATTGGTGTCGGCCAACTACAAATTGAGCTTAGATATCCTCCGGAAAGAACTCAAGGGCCTCAACGCGTGGATACTCGTCCTCGACACAAAGGGCATAAACGTCTGGTGCGCGGCCGGCAAGGGGACCTTCGGGACAAATGAGCTTGTAAAAAGGATTCAAGAGGAGAGGCTCGAAGAGCTTCTCCTCCACAGGCGCATCATAGTCCCACAGCTCGGCGGGCCCGGCGTCAAGGCGCACGAGGTGAGAAAAGAGACCGGATTCAGGGTCTCATACGGGCCTGTGGAGGCAAAGGACATCCCGGCATATATAAAGGCCGGTTACAAGGCGACGCCTGAGATGAGAAGGGTCGCATTTGGCGCAATTGACAGGGTCGTCCTTACGCCGATGGAGCTCATACCAGCGGCAAAATGGTATCTCGTCTTCACCATCCTAATGCTCGCGTTCTTCGGTCTATCCGCAAAGGGTTTTAGCTTTGACAACGCGCCCGAAGCATACCCATTCCTCGCCCTGGGCATTTTATCCGTCCTCTCAGGCGGCCTTTTTACGCCAGTGCTCCTGCCGTATATACCGGGAAGTGCCTTCGCCATAAAGGGGTGGATAACGGGGCTCGTTGTAACGATTGCGACTTTGCTCATCGGCGGCATAAGCCTGCCGACCCCTCTTTTCATCGTTTCGCTCGTCTTCTTCCCGCTCGCATCCTCGTACATCGCGCTCCAGTTCACCGGCTCTACGACGTTCACCTCCATTTCAGGCGTCAAGAAAGAACTTAAATACGCGCTCCCGATCTACATAGCCGGCGGAGCCGCCTCCATCGCCCTGCTCGCCGTGAACAAGATAATGGAGGTCGGCATACTATGAAGTATCTGAAAAATGTCTCCACCCTCGGATTAAACTACGCCCTCTGCACGGGTTGCGGCAGGTGCGCGGAGGTCTGCCCCCACGCGGTATTCACAATAGAAAACAGAAATGCCGCCATAGTCGACAGGAACTCCTGCATGGAGTGCGGCGCCTGCGCAGGGAACTGCGAGTTCGGGGCGTTGACGGTCGGCTCCGGCGTCGGGTGCGCCTCAGCGCTCATAGGCGGGATGATAACGGGCAAAGAGCCGGTCTGCGGGTGTTCCGAAGGGAATGACAGCGCGTGCTGTTGAAATAAACGCTGTCATCGCGAGCGGAGCGAAGCAAGCTTAGTTTTCCTTTTTATTATTGTGCTTTCTACATCTTGCGCGCTGCCGCGCACTTTTCGGCATAGAGGTTCGCTCGCTTCCATCCTCCCCTGCCCACTCGCTCTCCCCTTGATCGCTTCGCGTCTAATCTCCCCCGGCTCGCTCGTCACTTCCTCCCTTATGCTTCGCTCACCTTATGCCCTGGATTTTTGAAAAACAAATGAACTACCCAGTGGCAAGTCCTTAAACTTCCTCTCCCTCGATGAGAGTGGATTGAGGGGAGGGTGAAAAGCCCCCGCCGTCAAAGAGGTGAAAATCATACGACGCGGCAGGTGCGCAAAATGGCTTTGGGCAGAAATGCAAATAGCCAAATACGAATCGTATCCCAAACAAAAAAAGGCCCCGCCGCTTTCGCGGCGGGGCCTTTTCGTTTTCAGGCAAAACTGCCTTTAGCAGTCGAAGTACAGGTTGAACTCGTGCGGCACAGGGCGGATCCTTACCGGGTCCGCTTCCTTCTCCTTCTTGTACTCCATCCAGGTCTCGATGACGTCTTTTGTAAAGACGTCACCCTTAAGCAGGAACTCGTGGTCGTTTTTGAGCGCGTCGAGCGCCTCTTCGAGCGAACCTGCGGCAGAAGGCACCTTCGAGAGCTCCTCCGGGCTAAGGCCGTAGATGTCCTTGTCGAGCGGGTCGCCCGGGTCTATCTTGTTCTGTATGCCGTCGAGGCCGGCCATTAGCATCGCCGAGAAGGCGAGGTAGCCGTTTGCCGACGGGTCCGGGAACCTGACCTCGATCCTCTTGGACTTCGGAGACGGCGAGTACATCGGTATCCTTATGGAAGCCGAGCGGTTGCGGGACGAGTACGCGAGGTTGATGGGCGCCTCAAACCCCGGCACGAGCCTCCTGTAAGAGTTCGTCCCAGGGTTGCAGAACGCGTTAAGGGCCCTCGCGTGCTTCAGTATGCCGCCGATGTAGTAGAGGGCCATCTCGCTCATGCCGCCGTACTTGTTACCGGCGAACAGGGGCTTTCCGCCCTTCCAGATAGACTGATGCACGTGCATCCCGCTGCCGTTGTCGCCGAATATGGGCTTGGGCATGAAGGTGGCGGTCTTCCTCCACCTCTTTGCGACGTTCTTCACTATGTACTTGAACCACATGAGCTTGTCGCCCATGCGCACCAGGCTGTCAAACCGCATGTCGATCTCGGCCTGTCCGGCGGTTGCGACCTCGTGGTGCTGTCTCTCTATCTGTATGCCGACCTGCTCCATCACGAGGCACATTTCAGACCTTATGTCCTCCTGGCTGTCGGTCGGGGGGACCGGGAAGTACCCTTCCTTGTGCCTCGGCTTGTAGCCGAGGTTCGGGCACTCTTCCCTGCCGGTGTTCCAGATGCCCTCGCTTGAGTCTATGTAGTAGAACCCGTGGTTAGCGCCCTGCGAGTACCTGATGTCGTCGAATATGAAGAACTCGGGCTCGGGGCCGAAAAAGGCGACGTCGCCTATGCCGGTGGACTTAAGGTACGCCTCGGCCTTCTGGGCGATGTTACGGGGGTCCCTCGAGTACGCCTCTTTGGTTATGGGGTCTACGATGTTGCATATGAGGGACATCGTCGGGGTCTCGGAAAACGGGTCCATGATAGCGGTCGTCGGGTCCGGGATGACGAGCATGTCGCTTGCGTGGATCGGCTGCCAGCCGCGTATGGATGAGCCGTCGAAACCGAGCCCCTCCTCGAAAAGGTCCTCGCTCAATTCGCTCACCGGCACTGAAAAGTGCTGCCAGATGCCGATGAAGTCGAGGAACTTGAAATCGACCATCTTGGCGTTCTTCTCTTTTGTAAACTTCAATACTTCTTTCGGCGTCATTTTTACTGCCCTCCTTTTATATTCGGGAAAACTGAATAGCCTTGTCCGGAAACGGTTTAAGACGATATCGAGGGGCGGCCTTAAGCCCCGCCCTCGTACGATACTATATGGCCTCTTCGCCCCTCTCGCCGGTCCTTATCCTCACGACCTCGTCGACGGAAAGGACAAAGACCTTGCCGTCGCCTATCCTGCCGGTCCGCGCGGCGGTGACTATCGTCTCGACGACCTTGGCGACCAAGTCCTCTTTTACGACTATCTCCATCTTTATCTTCGGGAGGAAGTCGACGACATATTCGGTCCCTCGGTATAATTCGGTGTGCCCCTTCTGCCTGCCGAACCCCTTCACCTCGGAGACGGTTATGCCCTTTATGCCTATCTCGTTCAGGGCCTCTTTTACCTCGTCGAGCTTGAACGGTTTTATTATCGCCTCTATCTTTTTCATGCCACCTCCGCCCTTACAAAGTCCACCAAAACTAACATATAGGAATACGCTTGTAAAGCTGTGTTTTGGCCGCCTGCCACAGGTATCCAGGGAGGACAAAACCGTTGGCCGTCGACCAGGCCCCCTCCCCTTGATACTGACTTATACGCAATATCCGTGCCGCGCCTTTTGGCATAAAAACAGCCTGTTTTCAGAGGGACCAGCCCTCCGGACGATTAAATTTTAAGCACCTGGCAGAGCCCCCTGCACATAAAATGTTCACCCGTTGATACTGGAAAAGGCGGCTCCTGAAAAAAGCCTTGGAGACGGCTTTTCTTCCGGAAGGTCCGCGCAGTCAGTCCTTTTTTCCGCCTATTTTGTTCTCCCTCCCCTCGGCGAGGCGTTTTATGTTCTCGCGGTGCTTGATGATGACAAGGGCGCTGATCGCGACTCCAAGCGACACAAAGGGTTTGCCCTTCGTAAGAAAAGACAGGAAGACAGGCAGAGACGCCGCGGCGAGTATCGATCCAAGTGAAACATATCTTTTTATCGCGACCGTGACAACAAACACCCCGGCGCTGAGTAATGTCGCTATCGGCGAGATGATGAGCATGACCCCGCAGGCTGTGGCCACCCCCTTGCCTCCCTTAAACCCCAGGTACACGGGAAAAAGGTGGCCGAGAAAGGCGGCGAGCCCGGTAAGGCTCACAAGCGGGGCAGGGCCGAGCCTGAAGGCTATGAATACCGGGAGCGCGCCTTTGAAGAGGTCCCCTGCGAGCGTAAGGATGCCGGGGAGCTTCCCTGAGGTCCTGGACACGTTGGTCGCGCCGATGTTCCTTGACCCGGACTGCCTCGGGTCCACGCCGCCGAAGAGCCTTACGACGACGATGCCGGTCGGCACGCTCCCCAGAAGGTACGCGGCTGATATCAGCAGGATGTATGTGAGGATGTCTCCAGAGGGCATAACGATAGATGAGCACCTTCCGTGCGGCCCGCCGGGAGGCGGGACAGCGCAAATTCAGAAGAAGATACCACAAATCAATCGATTATCCAATAGCCGGGATTAAACCGAATGGCGCGGTGATAGGGAGTAGGCGATGGTCCCTGAGGGACAGGCTTCACATGCCGGAAAAAGCCCCGCATTAGGGTTCAATACCCCTTCCCCTTAAGCGCCTCCACCTCATAGGCGTACTCGGGGCCGGCGAGCTCCATAAAACTCTTGAAATGCACGCGCGCCTTTGCGGAGTCGCCCCCGGTCTCGTAGAGGAGCGCGGCGTTGTAGTGCGTCTCCGCGTTAAATGGGTTCGCCTTAAGCGACCTCTCGAACATGGGAAGGGCCTTGGCGTTATCCCCCTTCAACTGCCAGTAGATGCCGAGATGGTTCAGCGCCTCCGAGTACTCGGGGTTGAGAGAGACCGCCGCCTCCCACTCAACGCGGGCCCCGTCGTAATCCCCCATCTCCTTATATATATTGCCGAGGTTGAACTTTATAAGCGGGTTCTTGGGCTTCATTGCGGCGACCTTCTCTTCGACAATGGCGGCCTTTCTGGCGGCTGAGAGCGCCTTCAAGAGCTCCCCTGTCTCCCTGTACGCTACCGCCTCCCCGAGGAGCGCCTCAACGTAACCCGGGTCAAGGGCTATAGCCTTCTCGTAATACTCGATTGCCTTTGCGTACTCCTTCCTGCTGGAGTACTGGTCGGCGAGCCCCTTGTTCGATGGAGGGGACCCCGGGGAGACCGCGACGGCGGATGAGTAGAAGGCGAACTCGTCCTTATAGTCGTCGTTCCTGACGACCACCTGAACGGAAAATATAAGGACGAGGACGATTATGGCGCCTGCCGCCAGCTTTTGTACGCCGGACGATTTCTCTCCCGCGTACCTGTAGAGGCGGTACAGCCCGTAGCCGGCCGCGATGATCGGCCCGGCCGAGGCCGCGTATATGTACCTCTCGGCCATCATGGAAAACGATATCGGGATGATGTTCGCTATCGGCACGAGCCCGAGGTAGAACCAGAGGAGCGCGAAGAATACGAGTCTGTTCCTGAAGTGCGCATACGCCATGAGGATTAGGGAGGCGACGATGACGACGAGGGATACGATGACCTTCGGGGCGAAGACGCTGTATACCGGGTCGATGATGTAGTGGAAGGTAAAACCGTACGGCACGACCATGAGCCTTATGTACGTAGCCGCCGCCTCAGCCATCATGAGGAAGTTCGAATAGGCCGTCCCCCCCCACCACCCCTGGTTTTGCGACATCCTCCCGGTAATGGACATCCTTATGAATAAATACGCGGCGCATACTATCGTAAAAAACACCCAGCTTCCGATATTCGCCTTTACGGTGTCGAGCATGGGCCGCCTGTTCCGCGTGGCGTAGTCGTAGAGGATGATGAGGCCCGGGAGGAAGACCATCGTCTCCTTGCCCATGTACGAGAGGAACGAGGACGCGAGCGAGGCCGCGAGCCACGCGCGCCCCCTCCCATCCTTGTACCTCATGTACGCGAGGAATGTGAGGTTAAAGAGGACCATGCCGATAAGGTCGGCCCGCGATGCTATCCAGGTGACAGCCTCTACGTGGACCGGATGCACGGCAAAGAGGAGCGCGGATAAGAACGCGACCCCACCGATATTGAAGAGACCAAGGACTACGAAGTAGAGCGAAACGGCCGCACCCAGGTGGAGTATGAGATTAACGACGTGGTAGCCATAGGGCTTCAAACCGAAGATCGCGTAGTCGACGGCGAAAGAGACGGTGCGTAGCGGCCTGTATATGGTCGTCCCCCACTCGGTGTCCCCGGCGGCAAGCGACTTGGGCGACAAAAAGAAGTCAGGGATGTTGGCGAGGCTCCGTATGGCGATGTTGTCTTTTATGAAGCTCACATCGTCTCCCACAAAGGCGCCGTTCATGCCATTCGAGTATATGGCTATCGTCAGCGCGAGTATGGCGAAGAGGTGGCCCCATACCGCGGAAAAATCCCTCTTCGGCATGTAGTCACGGATGTTCACGACCGGCCCTGCGGCCGGTTTGCCGGACGTCTTCTTCCTGCCGTTGCTCGCATCGTTATTTTTGGAGACCCGCTTGTCCATATTCCGGCCTTATGCCTTATTTTTATCCGTGTCGGCCTTGCATTGCCCGCCCGTCTGTTTTTCGATTACAGGCGCTTATTTCTCCAGGACCACCAGACACCTTGCGGCTACTTTTGAGCCCAATATCTTCAAACCCCATTTGTCTACCGACTCAAGAAAACCTGTCATTGAAAACGGCACAAGCTGAGCGCCCTCGAACCCGCCGCTTAAGGGGTATAGCATGAAGTCCCTTACCTCCCTCCGTATGACCTTAAGGCGCGGATACCTTTTCATAAACCTTTCGATGCCCCTAAAAAAAAGGAGCGTGGCGATCGCCTGGTTCGAGGAAAATGGGGCCTTTTCCACGGCATCGTCCGCCATGTTAAAGACGTCGGACGAAAGGTCGACGTCTTCTTTGTGCAGGAAGTTATAGTACAAATAGGATAGCGGAGAGATATAGACGTCTAATATCACTATCCGCCCACCCTTTTTAAGACACCTCTGCATCTCGTCAATGACCGCTATTGGCCTCTTTACGTGGTGTATAGAGTCTATAAGGACGAAATTGCCGACAGAGCCGTCCCTGTAAGGCAATGCCATTGCGTCGCTTACCACATCAAGCCATTCGCAGAATACGATATCGGAAGATACGGCAGAAGGCATGAACTCCTTGAAGTTGCCCGTGCCGGCCCCGAGCTCGACCGTTGGGCCTGAGACAAGGACTTCCCGAATATCCCCGTACCATTTATTATACAGGTACCTGGTGACCTTCTTCTTTTCCCATAACACCCTGTGCTGGTCTAATATCTCTTTGGACATCCCGTCAGTCCGGTCTTCCCGAAGGTTTGTTAAACGAACTTGAATTTTTTAAGCGCCGCTATGCACATCCGGAGCATGACGACGCCGTTCTGCAACCGCTTCGTCATCTTCGTTTCTCCGTAGACGCGCTCGAGGTAATGGACCGGCACTTCGATTATCTTAAGGTGGAGCTTCGCCGCGCCGAATATGAGCTCGTAGTCGCCCCACCTGTCTTCGACCCCCCAGGAGCCGAGTAGCCCCTTTACCCTCGGCCAGTCCTTTCTCCATATGACCTTTGTGCCGCAGAGGGTGTCGGTGAGCCTCTGTCCGAGGAGGTACGAGAATGCCAGGCTGAAGAACTTGTTACCTATTATATTCAAGGTCCTCATAGCCTGCTCCTGCATGGGGTATATCATGCGGGAGCCGTTTATGAACTCGCCCCTGCCCGAGGCTATGGCGTCGTAGAAGTACGGGAGCTCCTCGGGTATGACGGTGAGATCGGCATCCAATATCATGAGTATGTCGCCTTTTGCCGCGTCGAACCCGGCCCAGACGTTCTTCGCCTTGCAGATGCCGGGGCCATTGATGAGCCTGATGTTCTTTTCAGGATACAAGGCCATCATGCGCCTGACCTCGTCCGCGGTGCCGTCCGTGGACTTGTCGTCGCAGAATATTAGCTCGGTCCCCTTGCCCATCTCAGGCACGCGCTTTACCGCGTCCGCGATGTTCCCCTTCTCGTTCCTGCACGGGACGATGACGGAAACGGTATAGCCGTCAGCGGGCCTGTTCACAATCTTCTTCGCTACCGCTATCTGGAGGAAGCAGAGGCTCTTTATTACCGGGACCTTGGCGAGTATGTCGTTAAAGAACCACGAGACGGCCGGGATGTTGACGGGAAAGAGCACCTGATGGTATTTTTTCACCACCTCGTATCCGGCGAGATAGAGCATGTTCTCGATTACCGGGAGGTTAAGCCAGTTCTGCGTTGGCTGGGGGACCTTCCATCCGAGCTTCTCGGCGGCCACGATGAGCGGCCTCCAGAGGTAGTTGTAGTTGATGACGATGAGTCGCGTGGAATCGTCGGCAGAGCGTCCGGCGTTTAAGAATGCCTTCTCTATGTCTATGATGTCGCCTAAGGTGTAAAAGACGATGTAGTCGAACTTCTCTTTCAGCTCGACATCCTCGGGGTCGGCGCACTCGAATGAGTATTTCGGGTACTTTTTCTTAGCGAACGATACCATCTTCTGGCAGATATCGACGCCGAGCGCCTTTTTGGGGGATAAGTCAGGTAGGACCTGGCCGAGCTCGGACCTGAAGAGGAGGACGTCCTTACCCGGCTCAACGATAAATTTGAGCGAGGACCCGAGCTTCTTGTAGAAGTAGCGGTTCTTTATTATCCACTTTTCGCGGACCTCGGCGATACTATCGTACGAGGCCCGGATGAGGGCCTTTCGCGACTCGATGTGCTCAAGCGCCCAGTTAGTCTCTTTCGGCTCTCCGCTCATCCTTCTCCTATGTGCATTCCAGGCCAGAGAGACAGCCGTGGGCCTCAAAACCAACGAAAAACTCTCATTTTTTACCATATTCAGCCCTTGAAATCAACAGGGGCCTTGGCGCGGGCAGCGGTGTCCCTCAGAGTCTTTCGGCTTATTCCCTGATTTCATTAAGCTCTAATGCGGGTTGTTTTTAATATGAGCGCCTGGAAGGTACATGGGGACGGTTGTGAGGGCAAAAAATGGCTAAAGTTTTAAATACCGCACCCGATATAAACAATAAGGAGTTTTTTAAAAAGGAGGGACTTGTGATAAAGGAAACCACGGCTCAAAAGTCTAAATACCTTTTAATGGCGTTGATCTCGCTCCTGGTGCTCGGGAACCTCGTTTATCTCCTTACGAACAACTCGGAGATTATTTTCAAGTACATGGCGGCCCTGGCCGACAAGCTCCACGGCAGAATGCAGCTCTGAAAGGCCGCTGAAACTTTGAACATAGTAATAGCGGACGCCTCTCGCGTCCGCTATTATTTATTTCCTACAAAGCCAGCCCCTTTATCGCCTGAAGCGCCCTCTCCCTTATTTTTTTAGGTTCTCCGAGGTCCGCTACTATCCTGCCCTCCGTTACAAGCGGATGGAAGAGGCTTGTAAACACGCCACCGCAGGCGCACTCACCCGTAGCGGCCCCTAAAGGGATTATCTTTCTTTCATTGCAGGACGAACACTTGATAACGTCCTTCGCCCCTGACCACTTTCCCCGTTTCGCGACAGCCTCTCCATCAATCTCCATTATGTCCATGGCAAAGTCCACGACAGGGGCGTTACTGATGCAGGTGCCGACGCCGAAGGCGTCTACGATGGGCTTTAGCCTTATCACCTCGTCTTCGTCGAGCCCGCCGCTCGCGAAGAGCTTTACATCCTTAAAACCCCGGAGGTCGAGCTCCCATCTCACCTCCTCGAATATCCGGTAAAAGTCGCCCCTCCTTGAAGCGGGCGTATCAAGCCTGACCCCGTAAAGCCTCTCCTTCATCGCCCCGGCGACCCGCAATGCCTCGAACTTCTCGTCGTTAAAGGTGTCTATGAGCGCGACCCTCTTCACATCCCTGTCTATCACCTCATCAAACGCCCGCGTTGCCTCGACCGTATCCCCCATAACGAGTATGAGCGCGTGCGGCATGGTGCCCATTGGGTCGACCTCCAGCAACTCCGCGCTCGCGATCACTGCGACCCCGTCGCACCCCCCTATGAAGGCGGCACGCTCTATCATCGGCGCTATGGCCGGGTGCATCCTTCTCGCCCCGAAGCTCGCGACCGTCCTGTCGCCAGCCGCAAGCCTTATCCTCGCTGACTTTGTCGCGACCCCGGTAGATTGACATATAAGGCCTAAAAGCGCGGTCTCGAATACGCAAAAATCCGCGTATCTCCCCTCTATTTCTGCGACCGGCTCCCAGGGGTAGAAGACCTCGCCTTCCCTGAAAGACCTTATGTTCACCGGCTTGCCTTCCATAAGACGCGCGACCTCCTCTATCCCCGCGAGCACTCCCCAGCCGTAGTTGACGGGCAGTTTCTTCGCGAAGAACTCGGCCCTGACCCTTTTCTCGATCCCCTTCACTTTAAGTATTTCGAGGGTCCGCGCAAAGTATACGTCGGTCACGCGTCCGCCCTTTATATCCTCGTCGCTTGCTATGTGGAACCTATGTTTCATAAGCCTCCTTATATCATTATCATCCCCGTCTCTTGAAAGGCCGGATGAGGAACACCCCTAGGATGCCCGCGAGAAACCCTCCTATATGGGCGTACCAGGCGATGCCGCCGGAGGCTACGCCAGAGCTCAATATCTGCATCAAAAACCAGAAGCCCAGGAATACTACGGCCGGTATGCGGGCGACGGATACGAAGAAGATGAGGAATACGAGCGTCTTTATCTGAGCCCTCGGGAACATCAGGAAGTACGCGCCGAGGACCCCGGCGACCGCTCCGCTCGCGCCTATCATGGGGACCGTCGAAGTTGGTTCCATCATTATGTGAGAGAGGCTCGCGACAACCCCGGTCACGAGATAGAAGACAAAAAACGTGAAGTGTCCGAACGCGTCCTCGACGTTGTCGCCGAATACCCAGAGAAAGAGCATGTTGCCGGCTATGTGAAAAAGCCCCCCATGGACGAACATGGCTGTGAGGAGCGTAAAAGGCGGTGGCACGAACGCCCTCGGGGCCGCGTCAATGAGATGCGTTATCTCGTAGGGTATCGCGGCGGTCCTAAGGACGAACCCCTCCCCTCCAGGCATCCCGAGCATTATCTCGTATATGAATACGAGCGAGTTGATTACTATTATCGCTATGGTTACGAAAGGGACGGTGCTCGATGGGATGTCGTCCTTGAGAGGTATCATTCGCTTCCGCCGAAGGGGTTAATAGTCGTGTTCCTGCGGACCCACGGTCTCGCGCCGCTTATCCGGGCCTCTGTCAACGAGGGAATGCCCGGTCCGCCACAGTCTTGGGTATCAACAGTTACTTAGCATTGACCTCTGTCTTTGTCAAGGCCGGGCCAGAATATCCGGAGACTCCTGTCACCCATATTATCACCTTACGCTGGATGTGAACTCTGCCCGTCCGGCAAGGACCCGGCGAGGACCATTTGACAACTTTTCGGATTCTGATACGCTTAAGCTAACAGCCTGTTCATGGGGCTCAAAAAAGAGGTCGAAAGGAATTCAGGCATGGAGAGGAAAGGCGCAGTCACATTCAAGGGGAACCCGTTAACGCTCCTCGGCTCTGAGCTTAATAAAGGAGACAAGGCCCCGGACTTCAAGGCGATAGGCAAGGACCTGAAAGAGGTTCAGTTAAAGGACTTCTCCGGCAAGGCGAAGATCATAAGCGTAACGCCCTCGCTCGACACCCCTGTATGCGACGCGCAGGCGCGGCGCTTCAACCAGGAGGCCGCAAAGCTCCCCGGCGGCGTCGCGGTCATCAATATCAGCATGGACCTCCCCTTTGCAATCAGCCGGTTCTGCTCGAGTGCGGGGATAGAGAAGGTGCAGACCCTTTCGGACCACAGGGACGCGTCTTTCGGAATTAACTACGGGGTGCTCATAAAGGAGCTCCGGTTGCTCGCGCGCTCGATATTCGTCATAGACTCTAACGACGTGATACGCCATATCGAAATCGTCAAGGAAGTCACCTCAACGGTAGACTTTGACGCGGCGCTAAAGGCGGCAGAAGCACTCCTCACCAGAAGATGAATTTCTGGCTACCTCTGCAAATAACAATTTTTAGAGGTAGCCTTATTGAAGACCAGCGGCCTCAGGGACGCGGCTTTTAAGCCGCGCCTTAAAGCCCTTAAATAGATGCGCGGCATCGCGTGTGCATTGGGCCTACCGGACGGAGAACCCTGATGATTACGCTCAGAAGCCCTGATGAGATATTCAAGGCCCAAGGCGAAATCGAAGAAGGCACCTTCCAGGGCCGCTGGCACTTTTCTTTCGGGGACTACCGCGACAGGAAACACACGCGCTTCGGCGCGCTCCGCGTATTCAACGACGACACACTCTCCCCCGGAGCAATCTGGCCGCTCCACCCCCATAGAGAAATAGAGGTCGTCACCTACTGCGCCGGCGGCGAGTTCAGGCATGCCGATGAGAACGGCAGGGGCGGGGTGCTCAAAAAAGGCGGCGTCCAGCATACGACCGTTGGCCGGGGGATGTGGCACTCTGAGATAAACAACCGCTCTGACGCCCCGATGCGCTTCATCCAGATGTGGTTCTATCCGTCCGCAGAGGGGCTTAAGCCCTCGGTCGAGCAGAGGCACTTCGAGCGGAAAGACCGCTTCAACAGGCTACTGCCTATCGTTTCGCCGGTACACAAAGGCGCACTCCCCATACAATCTAACGCGCGCGTATTCGCTTTATTCCTCGAAAAGGGGCGCGCGACCGACTACCGCATGGAGGCCGGTAGAGGAGCCTATGTCTATATGCTTGAAGGGGGCCCGGCGCGGATAAACGAAAGGCTTGTCTACGAATTCGGCGCGGCGATGATAATGGATGAGACCGACATCTTCTTCCGCGCCGAAAAGGACGCGGAGATGCTCCTTATCGACGTCGCGCTCTCGTAAAAGATTGGCCAGCCCTCCCCCCTGCAATGATACCGGGGGTTTGTATTTTAGGGCTTATAATAGAGGAGTTCCCTCGCGAACGGGGAGACTATCTGGGCGATGCGCTGTATCTCTTTGTGCTTGAGCGAGAAGAAGTTCGAGGCGAGCTCGGCGTTCTCTCTCAGCTGTTCGATGTTGTCCGCGCCTATTACGGCGGTCGCGACCGGCTGAGTGAGCGCGTAGTTGAAGAGGAGCTTTTTCGGCGCATCCCAGAGGCCTCTAAGGTAGGTCTTCATGGCGACGACACCTATGTCCTTTGCGCCGGCTATTGGGACTATCTCTTCGATGAAAGGCTTGTAGTGCTGTTCAGCTGGGTTGACCGGGATTAGGACGGTATCGAAGTCGAACGCCTCGAGACAGCGCTTTAATATGAGCGGGTCCTGGTGGCCTGTAACGCCTATGAAGCGGACCTTTCCTGCCGCCTTTGCCTCAACGAACGCCTCGAGCGCGCCATTGGCGCCGAAGATGACGTTAAAGTCGTCCTCGGTCCTGACGTCGTGTATCTGCCAGACGTCGAGGTAGTCGGTCTTCATGTTCTTGAGCGTCTCGTCGAGGTGTGCGAGAGCGCCTTTCCTGTCCCGCGCGTGAGATTTGGAGGCGAGATAAATTTTATCCCTCTTGCCCTTGAGCGCCTCTCCGTAGTAGATTTCGCTCCCGGCGTAGGCGCGGGCGGATTCCAGGTAGTTGATCCCTAAATCGATGGCCTCGGATATCATCTCCATCGCGGCCTTTTCCTGGCCGTAGCTCCTTAATAGCCCCTCGCCGCCGAGCCCGAGTATCGTCACTTCGAGTCCGGTCTTTCCAAGCCTTCTCTTCGGTATAGGTTTTTCCATAGCAAGAGATTATACCAATAATTCGGCTTGAGTACACTATTTTCAAGAGCGGGGAAGGGCGGGATATGGATCAAGGGCCGGACATACGGCTGTCACTGCCCGGGTGCGGCTACGGCAACCAGGCCTTTGCGTCCGGCGCTTACTTGAACCGGACGGGTTCCGGCAGAGGCGTATTCAAGGCCCTTAGCGCTTATTCGAACCTCTCCCGCTCCCCGGCCATCTCCTCGACCTCTGGAGGGAGTGTATCCTCTCGTCCATCCTGCCTACGATAGAGAAGAGGTTCCGAGCCTCCTCCTCGTAGGTTAAGAGCCGCAATTCCGGCCCCGCATGGGTATAGCCCTTGCCGTCCTTCTTGCCGCACTTGCAGACCTGGCAGTCGCAGTCGCATTCCTTTCCGGGCTTCTTGCCGTCTTCGGAGCCGCCCGCGACCATATCTATTACTATCCTGTTTTTCGGTTCCATGATACGCCTCCTTTCAAGGTTGGAGAAGCGTTCAGTCCCAGTAAAAACTCCTGCCTGAAGATATCAGTTCCGCGACCAGTATGGGGTCGGCCGGCATCATACCCGAGGTGTGCATGGGCACCTTATAGACCCTCCCCGGCATCCAGCCCTCCGGCTCGTCGTCTACGCAGACGTCAGGCCTGAAAGGTATGGCGCCCTTTCTGTATACCTCGCCATCTATCCCGGTCTGCCTCAAGACCTCCCTGTAATAATCGACGGGCCCGCTCGTCCAGAAGCTTACATCTATGCCTGATGCCCTTAAACTACTTATCGTCTCTTTTATGCCCGGCCTTAAGGCCATATCGAGCGCGCCAAAGACCGTGCCGTTTAAATCGAAGATGATATGCATCAATGCCCCCTTTACACAGCATAGATTATACGGGAGGGCCGATTAAAAGGAGATTAGAGCGAAAAGTGACATGAATATAGAAGGTTATACTGACAGCACTGACAGCAAGGCGGGCGGATTAAAAGGAATGGCAAGGGCGCAAGGCCACAATAAAACGCCCGGGGGCTTAACAGCAAGGGGCGTTAAGATAGGGGATATGAAAATTTTCAGGGTTCAGGCAACCGCGTCCCCGGTCTCCGGGTTTTTTGGCAGATAGACGTTGAACGTGGTGCCGCTCCCTAACCGGCTCTTGACCTCGATCTTTCCGCCGTGGGCCTCTACGATGGTCCTTACGATGGAGAGCCCGAGCCCGCTGCCGACGGTAATGCCCCTGCTCGCGTCGACCCTGTAGAACCTGTCGAAAATCTTCTCCTGTTCTCCCTCAGGGATACCTATTCCCGTGTCGGAGACCGAGATGAGCGCGCCGCCATTCGATTCATTGACGCTTATCTCGACCCTGCCCTGGGGCTTGTTGTACTTGAGCGCGTTCTCGACGATATTCGTGAAGACCTCGGTCAACCCTTCCCTGTCGCCGCTTATGAACACATTCGTCCCTTCGAGCTTTATGCCTATGCCCTTGCTTGCGGCCGAGTGCTCTATGAGCTTCAATACGTCTTTCATGAGGTCCATGAGGTCCATCCTCACGGGCTTGAACTGGATGGTCTTGTTATCCAGCCTCGATATGACGAGTATCCTGTTTATGATGTCGCACATGCGGTTTACGGTATCGCCTATCTTCCTTATCGCCTCCTTGTAGTCGCCCGGTCCCCTCTCGCGCCCAAGCGTCACGTCGCAGAAGCTCTTTATGATGGAGGTAGGGGTCCGGAGCTCGTGCGAAGCGTCGGATAAGAACTGCTTCTGGCGCGAGAACGACTCCTCAAGCCTGCCGAGCATGGTGTTGAAGGATGCGGCGAGCGGCTTCAACTCAATTGCGACCCCCCTCTCCTCGACCCTCTCAGCGAGGTTTTTCTCGGTGATCTGTCCGATCTTCCGGGTAAAGGCCCGTATGGGCTTCAAGGCCCATCCTGTCATGAGGAATACCCCTATGCCGCAGATGACGAAGACCACCGGGAAGATGGCGAGTACAACGTTCCTGAACGAGCTCAAGACCTCCTGGGTGTCCTCGAGCGAGTCGGCGGCCTGGAAGGTGAGCCTTCCGACCGAGAACCGGAACGACTGGCTTATGAGCCTCATGTGCTCGTTGCCGGGCCCGATTATGGTCCTGAACTCGCCCTGCTCGGACCCCGTGTAGACCGGGAGCGTCTCATCGGCGAGCGCGAGCGACGGGGAGCGCACAAGGATATTGCCGTCCTCGGAGATCAGCTGGTAATAGTGGCCGGAGAGCTTCTCGGCATACACGCCTGTCACCGCCGCGGCGAGCTCCTGCAGTTCGCTCTCAAGCTGTCCCTGGGCCTCTTCAATGGCCATGAGGTTCGCTATCGTGTCGACCTCGGACTGGAGGTGCTCGTCGGCCAGGTGGATCGTCACCTCGCCGAGCTTGTAGTAGAGGAATAGCTCTATGCCCGCGAAGAATATCGAGAAGACGACAAGGAACCATACTACTATCCGGAGCTTTATCGAGTTGAACATCCCCCTTACTCCTCTTTAAGCATGTAGCCCGCGCCGCGTATGGTCTGGATGAGCTTCACCTTGAAGTCCTTGTCTATCTTGTTGCGGATATAATTTATGTAGACGTCGACGACGTTGGAGTCCATATCCGTGTCCTCGTGGTAGATGTGCTCGACGATGTCGGTCCGGGAGACGACCGTATTCTTCTTGTAAGCGAGGTACTCAAGGAGCGCGTACTCCTTGGCGGAAAGCGCGATTGATTTGCCCCCCCTTTTCACCTCGTGGCTCGCGGTGTTTATCTCAAGGTCTGCTATCCTTATGACCGCCTCCTTGACGGTGGCTTTCCGCCGGAGTAACGAGCGGACCCTGGCGAGCAACTCCTCGAATACGAAGGGCTTGGTGAGGTAGTCGTCGGCGCCGGTGTCGAGCCCCTTGATCTTGTCGAGGAGCGCGTCCCTGGCGGTAAGGAGTATGACAGGTGTGGCAATCCCCTTTTTCCTCATGTTGGAGAGGACCGTGAGGCCGTCCATCAGCGGCAGCATTATGTCGAGGATCACCGCGTCGACCGGGTAGTTCTCCGCCATATAGAGCCCTTCCTCCCCGTCGTGGGCGACGTCCACCACGTAGCCCTCCTCCTCGAGCCCCTGCTTTACTATCATCGCGAGGTCCTTTTCGTCCTCAACCAGCAGTATCCGCAATTTTTAGCTCCTTTTTTTGGGTGACGGTCATTCCTTCGGAAAGTACTTCTTTCCGTGCACCATCGATGACAAGAGCCCTGTCTTCTCCGAGACCTCGTGTACGACGAGGCCGACGAGGTGCGCGAAGATGAAAAAAATGATATACAGGAAACCCGCCTCGTGGACCTCTTCGAGCGCGCCGGAGACCGCCTCTACCACCTCCTCGCCCATGCCGGCGAAAAGACCGGAGAGCGGCCCTGTCTTGAGCTCGGCCCCTGAGAGGACGAGCCCCGTCACACACTGGCTCGCGAGCGCGACGAATAAGACGACATAGAATATCGAGGCGAGCGGGTCGTGCCCTATCGCGCGAGCGGGACTCCCCTTAAGGCCGCTCAAGTACCACCTTATGTCCCGGACTATCCCCGCCCTCTGCTCGCGCCTTACGGGGACGATATCCGCCCACCTCGCGTAAGAGTTCCCGGCAAAGGCCCAGATGACGCGTAGCGAAAATGTGGCGATGAACGCGAACCCGACATAGGCGTGCGCGAAGTTGAGCTGGCGCCTTAACGGCTTTTCCACCCCGAGCAGTTCCATGCCTTCTTTTCCGAGCATGAGGAGCGCGAGCGTTATGACGAGCAGGGCGTTTATCCAGTGGAGAACGCGGGTCTGCCAGTCCCACGCGTCGACCATGATGCGCTCTTTTTCTTCTCTCCCCACCATCAGGTTCCTTTCACGGGATAACGGCCTCGTACATATTCATCTCCCCTCAGGCCCCTGGAGATCCTATCACATTCAGATTAAAAACTGATTAGACAGGCTGTAATTCGCGTATAAAACAAGGTAGTTACCGTATTTCAGTCCAGGTGCTGTTCATAGATGTCATTGAAGTCCGCGGCTATTTTTCTGAACATGTCGAGCAGGGCCGGGTCGAAATGCGATGGAAGCGTCCTGCCGTCGCCATCGAGTATGATGCTTAAAACCTCCTTGTGTGAGAGGGCCGGCTTGTAGGGGCGCCTGGACCTGAGGGCGTCGTACTGGTCGACGAGCATCACTATCCTGCCTTCAAGCGGCGCCTCGGCCCCTTTGAGGCCCCTCGGGTATCCTGTGCCGTCCCACCTCTCGTGGTGGGTAAGCGCGACTGATGCCGCTATCTGGATGTTCTCGTGCGGGGAGTCGATGAGCATCTTGTTGCCTATGGAGGTGTGGGTCTTCATCACCTCGAACTCCTCGGTGGTGAGCCTGCCGGGTTTAAGGAGTATGCTGTCCGGGATGCCGATCTTCCCGATGTCGTGCATTGGGGACGCGAATGTGATGTTCTCGACGAACTCCGCGCCCTTTCCGAGCGCCTCGGCGAGCCTCCCGGAGTATATCCCGATCCTTTTGATGTGCGCCCCGGTGTCGGTGTCCCTGTACTCGGCGACGGCGGTCATCCTGTGGACTATCTCCCTGGATATGGATTTTACCATGCTGAGGGCGTTGGCGAGCTCGTGCGTCCTCTTTTTCACGTCCTCCTCGAGCTTCAACTTGTAGTTCTTCTCTATCTGGAGGAGCCTCCCGTAGTTGACCGCCTTTTTTACGGCATGGAGGAGGTACTCGGGCTTATAGGGCTTTATAATGAAGTCGAAGGCCCCCTGCTTTACGGCGTTTACCGCCATGTCGAGCTCCGCGTACGCGGTCATGAGTATTACCGGGACCTCCTTGTTCATGGAGTGTATCTTTTCGAGGAGGTCTATGCCGGACATCCCCGGCATCTTTACGTCGGTCAGGACCGCGTCGAACCTCCCGAGCGCGAACTTTTTTACCGCCTCAGCCGGGTCCGTAAACGGGGAGACCGAGAACCCGTATCCCGAAAGGAGGAGAGAAGTGCTGTCGAGGACGAATGCGTTGTCGTCGACGACAAGTATGGCGCCCTCCTGTATCTCGTTCATCTGTCTATCACCTCCCTGACTTTTTTGAGGAACTCGCTCGGCGAGACAGGCTTGGAGATGAAATCCCGCGAGCCCGCGAGCCCCTTGGACCTCACTAAATCCGAGGGATATCCGCTGGTGAAGATGACCTTCATATCCGGCTTTACTGACTTTATCATCTCATAGACCTCGTTCCCGGCCTTTCTCGGCATGACTATGTCGAGGATGAGGAGGTCGATTGAGTCCTTGTGCTCCATGAACTTCGAATAAGCGTCCTCGCCGTCGACCGCCGCGATGACCCTGTAGCCGAACTCCTGGAGGATGGTCTTTGCGATGTTCCTGACGTCCTCTTCGTCTTCGGCAAGGAGGACGGTCTCGGAGCCGCCCCGGACGAGGAACTTTTCAGGCTCGGCGTGCAGCAAGGCCTCTTCGGCGAGCGGAAGGTATATCCTGAAGGTCGTCCCCGCGCCGGGATTGCTCGCGACGTCTATGAAGCCGTTATGCTGTTTCACTATGCCGTAGACCATCGAGAGCCCGAGCCCAGTGCCCTTGCCTACCCCCTTGGTCGTGAAAAACGGCTCGAAGACCTTCTTCAATATCTCTTCGGACATGCCCTCGCCGGTGTCCGAGAACACTATCACGGCGTGTCTGCCGGGCGAGCCGTAGCCGTGGGCGTCCACGAAGTCGCGCCCGATAACGGCGGCTTCGGTAGAGATGGCGATCCTCCCGCCCCCGGGCATCGCGTCTCTCGCGTTCGTAGCCAGGTTCATGAGGACATGCTCTATCTGGGTCGAGTCGGCCTTGACTACGAGCGGCTCGGCGCAGAGCGAGGCCGTAAGCTCTATGTCCTCGCCTATGAGCCGCTTGAATATCTTCTCTACGCGCCTTACGAGTTCGTTAATATCCGTGGGCTGGGGGTTCAATACCTGTTTTCTGCTGAAGGCGAGAAGCCCCTGTGTGAGGCTTGCCGCCTTCTCGGATAAGGTCAGTATGTGGTCCGAGTAGCTCCTGACGAGGTCGTCGTCACCCTTTTTCATCAGAAGGAGGTTCCCGTACCCGATGAGGGCCGTCAGGATGTTGTTGAAGTCGTGGGCGATGCCTCCGGCCAACTGGCCCACGGCTTCCATCTTCTGCGCCTGCCTGAACTGGTCCTCTATGTTTTTCCTCTCGGTTATGTCCTCGACGATGCCGTCGAGGAAGACCTCGTTGTCCTGCGCCTTCCTGACGGCGGTGACGGAGGCCCAGAACCTCCTGCCCTTCCGGGTCTTAAGCTCCGCCTCCTCTCCCCTGACGAAACCGTCCCTGTCGAGCTTCTTCAAAAACTCCTCCCTGCCGGCCGGGTCACAGTAAAAGGAGCTCACTGTCATCTCCTGGAGTTCCTCTCTTGATGAGGCCTCGAACATCTCCGCGAGCGCGCGGTTGACCTCGATGAACCGGGCGTCATCACCCCATGTCGTCCTGAAGATGCCTACGGTCAGGTTATTGGCGAGATCCTCGTATTTGAGCTTCAACTCCCTGCGTGCCTCGTCGGCGGTCTTGGCCTTTCTCTCGGATTCGATAGATTCCATTGCGTAGGAGATGTCGGCCGCGAGGGCTTCGAGCAGAGCGACGTCCTCCTCGTTGAAAGAACCCTGGACCCCGGAGTAAAGGCTCATCGCGCCCATGGGTTTTCCGCCCCTCCAGAGCGGGATCGCGGCCAGGGACCCGAAGCGGCACTCAAGCGCCCTCTCCTTCCATTGGGCCATGTCGGGGTCATTGCCAATGTCGTTGCAGACCACGGGCCTCCCCTCGCTGACCGCGGTCCCGGCCGGGCACCGGCCCGCAGGCTCCTCCGACACGCTTATGTCCATAGTAGACAGATATTCGGCGCACGCGCCGCTTGAGGCGACGGGCTTTACCGATTTTGTCCCATCATCGACGACCCCTATCCACGCGAAGAGGAACCCGCCCTCCTCTACCGCTATCCTGCACGCCTCCTCGCATAGCTTCTCAGTGTCGCGGACGCGCACTATCGCCTCGTTTATCCGGCTAAGCACCGCGTAGAGCCGGTTGAGCCTCTCGATCCTCTCCTCGGCGAGCTTTTTCTCCGTTATGTCCGAAAAGACCCCGTCGGTGTATTTGACGCCGTCCCTCTCGTACGCGGCGGTGGCCCTGTCGTTCACCCATATCCATCGCCCGTCCTTCGTCCGCATCCTGTAGACCTCGTCAAAGACCTTGTTCATGGAGAAGAAGTCGGAATAGGCCCTTCTGACCATTTCAATGTCGTCGGGGTGGACGCTTGAGAACCATATCCGCGGGTCGGCGTATATCTCCTCAGGGGTATAGCCCATTATTCCCATTACATTCGCGCTCGCGAATACGACTTGGCCGTCCTCGGCGGCCGTCCAGACGACGTCCGGTATGTTCGAGATAAGGGTCCTGTGCTTCTCCTCGCTCTCGCGGAGGAGGTCGGCCCGCGTCTTTATCTCCAGCGACATCCTGTTGAAGGACTCCGAGAGAACGCCGATCTCGTCCCTTGTCTCTACGGGTACCAAAGCGCCGTAGCCGCCCTCGGCGATCCTGGAGGTGGCCGAGACGATGGTCACAAGCCGCCTTATGACCACCCTGTAAAGAAAGACGAAGAAGGCGCCTATGAGGGCCGCGGATATGAGCCCCCCGACGAGGGCGTCCCTAAACATCTCGTCTATGGGCGCGAGGACCTCGGCTGAGTCGGCCTCAGCCACGAGCGCCCACTGGAGCATGGGCAGGCACATCGACGCCCCGGCGACCTCGACGCCCCTGTAATTGCCGTAGAATGCGGCGACCTCCTTCGCCCCCCGGAGGCACTCGTCTACCGGCAGTGTATTGACCTTTGTATTAAGGATAGAATCCTTCACAAAGGCCGACGCTGTTATCATGAGCCTGTCCCTGTTGACGATGTAGACCTCCATCGTCTCCCTCTTGCCCTTTGACCCGGGTATGCCCCCTAAGTCCCTGTTGAACTCGCCCTTAAGAAGCGCGGTAAGGCCAGAGAGGCGAACAAAGTTGACGAGGGCCCCGATAGTCCTGCCGCCCTTGTCCCTTTCAAGGATAGGCACGGCGATGATGATGATGCCGGACGCATCTCCGAGGTCATGCTCCGTAATAAACGGTCCCTTTGTCCCTGCCATAAAAAAAGGCTCAGTTGAGACATCCGTCCCGGCGTAATTCTGGTCAGTGGAAGCGACTATCCTCCCGTCGAGGGAGACGACCGCGATACGCGCGAGCGATGGGTCGAGGACGAGCTTCTCCCTGTCCATGTACTCGCCGAGCCTCCTCGACGCCCCCTTGTCCCCGGAGGCGAACCTCTTCATCTCGGCCCTTATATGGCCGTCGGTAGAAAAGTCCTGGGCCCGCCTCTTCGACATCTCGAGGTATTGATAGACCTGCCCCTCATAGGCCTCCGCGATGACGGTGAGGTCGTCGAGGACGCTCTTTTTCAGGTGCTCCTTGTTTTTATTGTAGCTGAATACGAATGTGATGAGTATGGGGAGGATTATGAGGATAAGGGCCAAAAGGGCCTTTGTAAGGAGTGAGGAGCCGGAAAATTTCATAAACCCCTTTAGATATTATCACCCCGGACGAGCCCGTTATAAAGAACCGGGAGAGAGACGCCGTCCAGGGCATTCCCCGCAAGGGGTCTATTTTTAGTGTAACCTGCCGTGCAGAGAGAAATCAAGGTAAATTGAGCAGTTATCCGGTTTCAAGGCCACGCGGCGGACTCATCCGCGCTCCGCGCCTTGTTGACTCATCGACCATCCCGAGTATATCTTAAAGCCCTTTTTTTGAAAACCTTCCGCACCTCATAAGGCCTCGCCTTTATGACGGGCCCTTACAACAGAAGCGAACGACATGAGAAAGGATACCAGGAGCGGCCCCTGTATCCACCAGAAAGGGAGCTTGTATCTGTTTGCCGGATGGTCGGCGAGGACGCCGAGCGCGAGGTAATTAAGGACGATGAATGAAGCTAAGAAAAGCCCAGCCGCAAACCCGGGCGAGCGCCTCTTGACAAGGAAAAATAGGATTAAAGACGCGGTAAAAAGGACCGTCAACGCGACGGAGACCGCCCTTTTGGCAAGGATATCGTTAATGGACTTGTTAACCCATAAGTACGCTTGAGCCAACGGCGCGGGCCTCCCTTCAAGGATATTGCCGAACGCCGCGTTCTCCCAGGGTTTAACCTCTATGAAGCCCTGGATGTTCCCCGCTAACGAGGCGGAAAACCCAACGGGGTCGGAGAATACCGCCTCTTGCGCGACCTCAAGGAACGCCGCCTCAATCGTCCCCATGCCGCACTTGGCCTCGCGGAGGATGTCATTCGTCGTAAAAGTATTCGGGCCTATGGGCTTCGGCGCATAGAACCTGGCGGAGTTTTCAGCGACAAGGGCGTACCTTTCTTTCGTCTCATCGGACATGGCGCACTCAAAGCCGGTCATCAGCCTGTATGCCGCGACAAAGTTGGCGTACTCCGGGACATAGTCCGGGAGGTAGACCTTGAGGTACTCCCTGAACCCCTCTTTCACGTCCCTCTGAATGGGGCTCCCGTAATCGATAAAATCCGCGGTCCTTATGAGCATGGTGACGCCGAGTACGCCGACAGGCTCTCCCTTGCCGCCTGTGGCCCTTACGGCTAACTGCCCGGCGGCAAGGCTTAAGGCCAGATATATCCCGATGTAAATAGACGCCCCTTTAATAAGTGACGGCGCCGTGGTCCGAAGGAGCGCGGCTTTCGCAAGCCTCACCGAGAGGAACGCGAGCACGATCGCCGCGAAAAGGACGGACGTCGGCCTAATGGAGACCGCCGCGAAGCTCGCGAGGGCGAGAGGCGCCATAAGGGAGGCCCTCCATGTCTCAAAGTATTTGATGGCCAGCCAGAGGGAAACGAGGAGGAAAAAGTGGTTCAGGAAGTCCGAGAGTATCGCCCTTTCGTAGATAATCATCGCGGAGCTTACGGTTATCGCGAAGGCGAAGAAGGCGGGGACGAGCCTTCCCTTGAAAAGGCGCCTTAAGACCGCGTAGAAGATCGGATAGCTCAAGACCCCGAGCGCGTGCTGGACCCAGACCGCGTTTTCGCGCGCCGCCCCCGTTATCCGGTAGACGAGGGCGAGGAATACGGGGTAGCCGAGCGGCCTTGTTGGCATGGAATGCGCGAGCGCGTTAACGGATTCAAGCGCGAAGAGCTCATATGTCTCGGTGTCCGGGTAGCTTATGAGGTCGAGGTGAAAAGAAAGATAGACCCTTAAAAGAGCGGCGGCGGCGATGAAGAGTATGTGAACGTAGAGGACCCTGTCCTTCAGAAACGTCTCCCTGGACCGCCGGGAAAGCCCTCCCCCTGAGCGGCCATCCTTGTCTATACCTTGAAGAACTGTTTTATCCTTGAGAGTATGGACTCCTGAAGCTCAGCGGGGCGTATCGGCTCCGCGGAGCGCTCCCTCGCCTCTTTTAGCTCCCCGGCCCTCCTGGACAAGAGCTCCGAGAGCCTCCCGGAGAGTTCCGGGTCCTCCCTGAAGATGGAGTGGAAGACACCGGAGTCTATCACTATGCAGACGGATTCCTCAGTCGCCCTTATCGTAGCGCTCCGTGGCTCTCCGGTCAGCAGGCTCATCTCACCGAAGAACCCGCCGGGCTCAAGCGTCGTAACGAGGAGGACCTCGCCGTTCTGCCCCTTCGAGCATACCTCGGCGCGGCCGCTACTCAGAAAATAACAGGTCGAGCCGGCCTCTCCTTCGGTCACTATCGCCTCGCCCCTTCCGAAGACCTCTATGCGAGCGCTCGCCTCCACGCGGTCGAGCTCGTCGTCGGTAAGCGCCCGGAGAAAATCGACAGCCTTAAGAGACCCCCTTATGCCGCCTCGAGAGCGCGCCCTGTCTTCCTTCTTCCGGAGTATGTTCATCGCCGGATACGGTATCTCTATGCCGCTCCTCCTGAAGGAGTACCATATCTTCGAATAGATATCGCTCCGTACCGCATAGACCTTCCGGAAGTCATCTACCCAGGCCCTTAGCCTGTATCTTACCGACGCCTCCCCGTACCCGGTTATCCAGACCTCAGGCGCGGGGTCGGAGAGTACCGAGACTGTGGATAGGGCTATCTCGCTTAACGCGCCCCTTACCCTGTCTGGCGGGTCGTCGTATGAGGCGCCTATATCCACTTCTATCACATGGAGCGGGGTCGGGTAGGTGTAGTTCTCGAGGACGCCGTCGGCCAAGAGCCTGTTCGGGAGATAAATGTAATCGTTCTCCCTCGTAAGGAGCCGGGTCGTCCTCCATGTGACCTCCATGACCTGGCCTTCCCTATCGGATACGCGGACCCAGTCGCCCTTCGCCACTATCCGCTCCATGTTTATCCATATCCCGGTAAAGAGGTTCTTTATGGTGTCTTGGAGCGAGAGGGCGACGATACCGGTAAGCACGGCGGATGTCGTAAGGATCGGGACGAGGTTTATCCCGAGGAGCCTGTTCAAGAGGAACATCGCTCCGGCGGAATATAAGACAAGCGAGACGATAGCGCGAAGGAGCGGCGTCACCGTGTGCCTGTGGAAGAGGCTCAAAGGCGCGTCGGCTATCAGCCACTTAAGGAGCGCGACAGAGCCTAAGGTCGCGGATAGGATAAAGACCTGCCTTAAGGGTTCTGCTCCGAACTCGCCATTGAAGGCGATATCCCCCGCCTTTGCCGCGCCCGCTATGGCGTAGAGGACGACCGCGAAGATGATCGGCGAAAAAAGATTTCTTTTATTATTCTGATGGGCCTTTATCATGAGTCCAGCACTATTAACACAAATAAACCAGTTTTTGAATGATTATCGAAAAAAAAGGCGGCTGAAAATCAGCCGCCTTTTTCCATCCATATCAAAAAATTGTCACAGCAGTTGCGTCTTCATTATCACTTCCGCCCTCTCGGCGTCCGAGATGAAGGAGTCGCTTTCCGGATACAGTATGTGCTCCTCCTTCATGTTGTGGTCGGCGAGTACGTTCATGAGCGTAGTTCTGGCCTCTTTTACCGCGGGTGCGTTCCTGGAGGCGGTGTTGCTCTCGATTTTTTCGAGCAGTTCCTTTATATCCTTGTGCTCCATCTTCATGACAAAGGTCGGGCCGGCGTCTATCATCCCGGTCTTCTCCTCGAAGAGCGGGAAGAGTATCTCCTCTTCCGCCTTTATGTGGCGCGTAAGTCCGAGCCTGAACTCGCGGAAGTCCGATAACGCCTCGTCCCACTGCGCGCCGGATGAGGCGTCCTCGAACCTCTCGTATATGGCGTCGAGCCTCCTGTGGTCTGTCTGAAAGTAGTCGGTAACGGACCTCTTGGCGTCAGCCTCTTTACGTCTCGCTATCTCGACCCTCCACTTCTCAGGCCCCTGCTCGAGCGGCCACCACTCGTATTCGCCAGCGTGCTCGTTCTGGAACTGGTAGAGGAGCGGCCTCGGCTCGTGGTCGTTAACAAGCACGAACGATTCACCGGGCGCAAGCCCCTTGAAGGTATTGAATATCATCGGGTGCCTCTCCTTCGGGGCCATCTCCCTCACATCGAGTATCTTATGCATTCAGCGTCCCTCCCTAAAATTTTATGCGTTTTTCCGTCGACAATCCCTTACCCTGTTATTTTGCGCAATCCCGCCCCAAATGAACATGACAAAAATCAACAGAGGGGGAGACTCCCTCTCATGTCCGTCCGGGACGTTCCTATCAGGTTTAAAGGGGCTGTTGCGGTGTGGCGGGCCGGGCCGTAAGGCTTAATATCCGCCTGACGGAATCGAGGAAGTCTTTTTTGGTGAACGGCTTTTTAAGGACACTGGCGTTCTTGCAGAAAAAATGCAGCGTCTCACCCTCGCCGAAGAGGTCGCCGGTGATGAAGAGGAACTTGTCTTTGAGCTCCGGCCGCCCGCCGGTCGCCTTCCGGCAAAAATCTATGCCGTCGAGCTTGGGCATATTTATGTCGAGGACTATGA
Organism: Deltaproteobacteria bacterium GWB2_55_19; assembly: GCA_001797465.1. GTDB lineage: Bacteria > Desulfobacterota > GWC2-55-46 > GWC2-55-46 > GWC2-55-46 > GWB2-55-19. The sequence goes on from MGPQ01000002.1 coordinate 60,197, forward strand.
GGTCGTAACTGGCCGTATCTATCCTCGCCAGCGCGGCAAAGCCGTCAGGGGCGGTATCTACCTGGTAGCCGTCGCTCAAGAGGATCTCGGAACAGACTTCCCTCACGAGCTGTTCGTCGTCGACGAGTAGTATCCTTTTGGATGTCGCTGTCACGCGGGCCGGTCCTTTGGTCAGGAGTCTACGGCTTATAAAATAACACTCCATCCGTCCTTTTACAATAAATTAAAATCTCCGGGGGCGCCGACATGCCGCTTAAAACCCCGGAAGCGCGGACCGTGGAGTACATTACCCGTACGCCGGAGCCCGGGGCTTTGACGCCGACGGAGCGGATGGACTTTTGGATGCGCCCGCTAAAACGAGACCGCGAACGCCGTAAGCCGCTCCAAAGCCCTTATGCCCCTCGTCTCGTCCTTTTCGACAAAGACCATCGTCCCGGCCTTGACCTCGACCTCTTTGCCCTCGACGGTCATCACGCCGCAGCCGCTGATAAAATAGAATACGCCCCTGCCGCTGACGTGCGGCTTGATCTCCTGGCCCGGCTCCATGCAGATGAGCGGGACCTTGTAATCGGGCTTTATGCGCAGTATCCTCGGCGCGAACTCCGCGGCGAAACCGATCCTGTCGTTTACGTCGATTACTTCCATAATTGGGGCCTCCTTGAATTCCGTGACCGGAAGGTACTTCTCTATCACAATAACGGGCGGGTTCCAACAGAAAATTACCGTTGTGCCTAAGGCGGGGGGCGCGCCGCGTTTTATAACCCTTCGTTAAACCATTGACTAAGCGCCCATAAAAAGGATAGAATTTTGCTTATGTTTTTGAGGACACTCGCCCTCTGGGCGCTGGGACTGCCATTAACCGCCTTTATCTTCCTCGCCATAATGGCCACGTTTGTATTTGACAGGAACGGGCGCGCGATCCACTCGCTCGTCGCGCTCTGGGCGAGGCTCATACTCCTCATCTCAGGCGTGAGCGTCAGTGTCGAGGGCATGGAAAATATCCCCACAGGCACTCCCGTCGTGTTCCTCTCCAACCACCAGGGTGCCTTCGACATACCGGTCCTGCAGGGCTTCATCCCGGTGCAGTTCAGGTGGGTCGCGAAAAAGAGCCTCTTCAACGTCCCCCTCATCGGCTGGTCGATGCGCTTCGCCGGATACATAGCGATAGACAGGGACAACGCGGCCGAGGCGTTAAAGTCCATGGAGGCGGCGGCCTCCCGGATCAGAAACGGGACCTCTGTCCTCATCTTCCCCGAGGGGACGAGGTCGGATACCGGAAAACTGCTCCCGTTTAAAAGGGGCGGCTTCATGCTCGCGGCCAAGAGCGGGGCGCCCATAGTGCCCGTCGCGGTGAGCGGGACTAACGTCATAATGACGCGGGGCGGGTTATCTATCCGGCCCGCCTCGGTAAGGGTCAGCTTCGGGCACCCGATTGAGACCAGCGGCGCGGAGGACAAGTATCTGAGAAACAGGACAAAAGAGGCCATAGAGGCCCTTTTCACAAAGATAAAGGGGGGTTAACGCGGGATTGGAGACTGATATCACGACAGGCGCGCCTCATCCGTCTTTGAAGCTCATACCGCTCGGCGGGCTCGGTGAGATAGGGCTCAACATGATGCTCGTCGAGTACGACGACACGATAGTCGTCGTCGACTGCGGGCTCATGTTCCCGGAGGATTACATGCTCGGGATCGACCTCGTCATCCCGGACATCTCTTACTTGAGGAGGAACCGCGACAAGGTAAAGGCGTTCGTCATAACCCACGGCCACGAAGACCACACCGGGGCCCTGCCCTTCGTCCTCAGGGAGATCAACGCGCCGATCTACGCCACCGCCCTGACGATCGGGCTGATAGAGGAAAAACTCTCCGAGTTCGGCCTGCTCGGCTCCACCACATTCGAAACCGTCAGGCCCCGCGACGTCGTCTCCATCGGCCCCTTCGACATAGAGTTCATCCGGGTCTCGCACTCGATCGTCGACGGTTGCGGGCTTGCGATAAGGACGCCCTTGGGCGTCGTCGTCCACACCGGGGACTTCAAGATGGACCAGACCCCGGTGGACGGAGAGGTCATGGACTACGCGCGGTTCGCCGAGTACGGAGAGGCCGGCGTCCTCTGCTTCATGTCGGACTCGACGAACGTCGAAAAAGAAGGCTACACCTTATCTGAAAAAGAGATAGGCTACAACCTCGAGGAGATATTCAGGAAGTGCGAGGGCAGGATAATAGTCGCCGCCTTCTCCTCCAACATCCACAGGATACAGCAGGTGATAGACGCCGCGGCCAAGCACGGCAAAAAGGTCGCCCTGAACGGGAAATCGATGGCCGCCAACTACAGGATCGCGCACACGCTCGGGTACCTGAAGGCCCCGGACGGCATCGTCGTGGACTTGAAAGAGATAGACGCCCTCCCGCACGACAAGGTCGTGCTCTTGACAACCGGTTCGCAGGGCGAGCCGATGAGCGCGCTGACGCGCATGGCGATGGACAGCCACAAACAGTTGAAGGTCGAGAAGGGCGACACCGTAATACTCTCCTCCAAGTTCATCCCCGGCCACGAGAAGGCGATATCGTCGATGATGAACCACCTTTACAGGAGGGGCGCGGACGTCATCTACGAGAAGGTTTCAGAGATACACGTCTCCGGGCACGCGTCCAAGGAAGAGCTGAAAATCATGCTGAACATCGTAAAGCCCCGGCACTTCATGCCCGTGCACGGCGAGTACAGGCACCTCGTCCTCCACACGAGGCTGGCGGCAAAGGTCGGCATACCGCCCGCGAACATCATACTCGCCGAGGACGGCGACGTAGTCGAGTTCACGGAAAACGGGTTCTCGATAAGGGACAAGGTCGAGCACGGCAGGGTCTTCGTCGACGGCAAAGGGGTGGGAGACGTCGGCGCGATGGTTCTTAAGGACAGGTCGCACCTTTCGCAGGACGGGCTCGTACTCGCCATCATCGCTTTGGATTCGACAACAGGCGAAACGGTCTACGGCCCCGAGATAATGACAAAGGGGCTCGTATTCGAAGAGGAAAGCGCCGCGCTCCTCGAAGGGGCGAAATCGGTAGTGATAGAGACGCTGAACGCTTCGAACGTCGAAGTGAGGACCGAACAGCTTGAGGTGAAGGAGGAGATACGGCGGGCCCTCAGGAGGTTTTTCAACAAGAAGCTCGAAAGAAGGCCGGTCATACTCCCGATAATAATCGAGATATAGTGTAGGATGCGATAAATGTCTTTATACTGCGTTGCGCTCCTCGGAAAATCCTCGACGTACGCGACAAGTACGCCTGCGGTTTTCCTCGTCGCGCGCCTTGTCTAAAGTCATTTCTTGCGTCCGAAGGGTTGCATCCGGCTACCGTCTAAAAAACAAACATGCCGTATTGCGGCGGGTCAATCCCAACTTGAACCCGCAGGGTTTTTAGTCCTGTTTTACCAATACACAGGCGCAGGGCGGAAAACGCATAAGGGAAGAAGAGGCGCGCGAGCGGATGGGGGAGGAAGAAAGCGTTAGGAGCCCCTGCGGATAAGCGCGCGGAGCGCGCAAAAAGACCTTGGGCAAAAATGTCTTCTCCCCTTCTTACCAAGGAGGGGCGGGGGGAGGTCGTCTTGAAATCACCCCTCCCTGCCTCCCCTTGTAAAAAGGGGAGGAGATTTACTCCAGCGCAAAAAGGCCTTGGGCAAAATGTTCAAATAGCCCGTACAAAACGCATCTCGGGTTACGAATTAACGGGCTCAGGCTACAAACCTGAACCCGCCATCGGCAAGTGTGATATAGTCATCTTTAAAATACCCAAAAATATATAAAGACCCTTCCATGTCAAACCTTAAATCAAAAGTCTTCTTCGCGGACCTGCGCGCGGGCTCCAGACGGAACCTCTTCGATAAGATTGGCGAGATCCTCGCCCTCGCCGGCGCGAAGACGCGCTTCAGGAAGGGGCACCTCGTCGCCGTCAAACTCCACTTCGGCGAGAAGGGCAACTCTTCCTACATAAGGCCTGTCTTCGTCAGAAAAGCCGTGGACGCGATAAAGGAGACCGGTGCGCTCCCCTTTTTAACCGACACTAACACCCTCTATGTCGGCACGCGCGGGAATACCGTCACGCACCTTAAGACCGCCATCGAGAACGGCTTCGCGTATCCGGTAGTCGGCGCGCCGCTCGTCATCGCCGACGGCCTCCGCGGAGAACTCGCAACCGACGTCAGGGTCGACGGAAAATTCTTTGAGAGCGTAAAAATAGCCTCGATGATAGCGGGGGCGAACGGGCTCCTTGCGCTCACCCACTTCAAGTGCCACGAGATGACCGGGTTCGGAGGGGCGCTAAAGAACATCGGGATGGGGTGCGCGAGCCGTGAGGGCAAGCTCGCCCAGCACTCGAACCTCGCGCCAATCGTAGACCCGGCGGGGTGCACCGCCTGCGGGGAATGTTCGCTTGCGTGCCCCGTTAACGCCATAGACATCGGGAGCGTCGCCGTCATAAACGCGAGCTCCTGCATCGGGTGCGGCCACTGCATAGCGGCGTGCCCCGAGGGGACGATAAACATCCAGTGGGACGAGACCGCCTCCAACCTCCAGGGGAAGATGGCGGAGTACGCTAAAGGGGCGCTCGCCGGCAAGGATGGCAGAACCCTCTTCGTCAACTTCGTAACGGACGTCTCGCCCGCGTGCGACTGTTACGGACACAACGACGCGCCCATCGTGCCTGATATCGGAATACTCGCCTCAGCCGACCCCGTTGCCATCGACCAGGCATCGGCCGACCTCGTGAACGCCGAAGAGGGTATAAGGGACTCGGCGCTGAAGGCAGGCCATGAGCGCGGCGGCGACAAGTTCAGGGGCGTCCACCCTGCCGTGGACTGGGAGGTCCAGCTGGACGCGGCGGCGTCCCTCGGGCTCGGCAAAAGGCTCTATGAGATCGAAAAAATATGATATCATCAAGGCGGCTTCTCCGAGCCTTTAAAGGGGTTTTAAAATGGCGGTAAAGAAGATAGGAGAGCTCCTCGTCGAATCAGGCCTCATCTCCGGCGAACAGCTCGAGGAGGCGCTTAAGGAATCCTGGGCCGGCACGGGTCTCAGGCTTGGCGCCATCATAGTGAAGAGGGGATTCGCGAGCGAGGTCGATATCGCTCAGACCCTCTCCTTTCAGCTTAACATCCCGTTCGTCGACATCAGTTCGGCCACCGTAGACCCGGAGGCGATAAAGCTCGTCTCCGAAAAACTTGCCAAAAAGTACATCCTCGTGCCTCTCTATCAGGACAGGAAGGTACTCAGGGTGGCGATGACCGACCCGCTTAACCTAAGCGCCATAGACGACGTCCGGTTTTCAACAGGGCTCGACGTCCAGCCGTGCGTGGCGTCCCTCTCTGACGTAACGGGCGCCATCTCTCGCTACTACCACCTGAACGAGCCGATAGAAGACCTCATAGGGGACCTTAAGAAGGACAAGCTCGTCGAGGTGATACACGAGCCCGACGCCAGCCGCGACATCTCCGACCAGGTGAAGAAATCCTCGGCCCCGCCGATCATAAAGATGGTGGATTCCATCATCATCCACGGCTCTGGCAACCGCGCGAGCGACATACACATAGAGCCGCATGAAAAAGGCGTAAGGCTCCGGATACGCGTCGACGGCCTCATGAGGGAAACGATGCAGCTCCCGAAGTGGGTGCAGGGCCCTGTCACATCCCGCATAAAGCTCATGGCCAGCATGGACATCGCCGAGCGCAGGGTCTCGCAGGACGGGCGGATAAAGGTCCGGCTCGGCGACAGGAGCCTCGATATGCGCGTCTCTACACTGCCGACCCAGTACGGCGAGACCGTAGTCATGAGGCTCCTCGACCCGAAGGCCGAGGTCCACGACCTCGGGAGCGTCGGGTTCCTGAAGGACGACCTCAACCGCGTAAAGGACCTTATCGAGCGCCCGCAGGGCGTCGTGCTCGTCACCGGCCCCACGGGCTCCGGCAAGACCTCGACGCTCTACGCGATGATAGGCCACATAAAGAAAGAGCAGATAAACATCATCACCATCGAGGACCCGATAGAGTACGAACTCAAGGACGTGAACCAGGTCGCCGTAAACGAGAAGACCGGGCTTACCTTCTCGTACACCTTAAGGTCCGTCCTCAGGCAGGACCCGGACGTGATACTCATAGGGGAGATGAGGGACGCCGAGACCGCGATAATCGCCCACCAGGCCTCTCTCACCGGGCACCTCGTCTTCTCCACCCTCCACACGAACGACGCGATATCTTCCGTCATAAGGCTCCGGAACATGGGGATACCGTCATACATGATAGCCTCGGCGCTTAACGGCATAGTGGCGCAGAGGCTTGTGCGCACCATCTGCCTGAACTGCAAGGAGGAGTACACGCCGGGCTCCGCGGAGATAAAGCGCTCAGGGCTCAAGTGGTCCGGCAGGAAGCTTTACCGGGGCGCGGGGTGCGCTTCCTGCAACGGGTCCGGCTACTCAGGGAGGGTCGGGGTCTTCGAGGTCCTGCCGGTTAACGCCGCCATACGCGCGCTCATAGCGTCGGACGCCCCCGAGCAGGAGATCATGTCCGCCGCCATGAAGGCCGGGATGACGCCTTTGCACCTCGACGGCCTTAGAAAGGTCGCGGCAGGGATAACGACACTCGAAGAGCTCACGCGCGTAATATACCTCTCCAGGCCGGAGGAGGAGCCCGGAGGGGTCTGCACCTCGTGCATGAAGCCCGTCCCCCCCGGCACAGAGGCCTGCCCCCACTGCGGCAACCTCACAAAAAAGACCTGCGATTCATGCGGAAAGAACCGGGAGCCGGACTGGATAGCCTGCCCGTACTGCGGGGCACGCTTCGGCCGTTAGGGACGACCCGCCTGCCCGTCCGGCCTTCTCCATCCCGCCTTAGAAAACTTGCCAGAACCGCCTTTTTCGTGCTAATATTTACCTTCCTCAAAAAAAATCGGCCGTCGGCGCCTTTCGGGCCGCAATTGTCCAGATGATCGGTAAGCTCATTAAGATAACCCTTGCGGCCCTGGTGCTCTTCTTCGCCTCGGATACGCTCGCAGGCAACAACATGGACCCTGCCCCGGCGGACTGGCCGAGCTTCGATTACAAAAGGGAGCCCGGCCAGTTCAAGAGGAGGCAGAACGGGATGATAGACCCCACGCCCGACGTAGTCTCTCTTAAGTTCCTCCCCAAGGACAACTACGGGTTCGTCGATTGGACCAAGTCCATAAGGGACGGGCTCATAAAGCCCAGGGACTCCATCCTCGACAGCCAGGGGCCGCCTCCTGAAACCAGCGAGCCCGCCCCTGACGTCGTCATAAAATCCAAGCTCGACTTCATGCCGGACGTGCTCTTCCCGCATTCGGCGCACACGGTCTGGCTCAAATGCTCCGTCTGCCACCCGAAGATATTCAAAAAAAAGGCGGGGGCGACGCCTATCACCATGACGGGGATATGGAAAGGGCAGTTCTGCGGCAGGTGCCACGACAGGGTGGCCTTCCCTACCAGGAACTGCTTCAAATGCCACTCGGTCCCGAGGCAGACTACCGAAAAAAGCACAGCCCCTTGAAAAAGGGGCTTTTTATTTTCAAGACAGTCGGACGCGGACAGGGTCCGCCTTAACCGACCTTGCGGGGCCAGGGATGGATTACAGGGACTTTACTAAAAAAGAGCTCGCCGACCTCCTCGACATAATCCAGGCGTGCGTACAGAGCAGGTCTGAGGCGGACGTCATGCGGGTCGTCGCGAGGATAAAGAGGCTTTTGTCCGCCGACAACGCCGTCTGCGCGCTCGGGGACGCCTCCACCGGGAGGCTCTCAAAGATACTCAACCTGGACTACCCCGACGAATGGGGCGGGATATACATCGGAGAGAGGCTCTACACGAAAGACCCGGTCATAAGGTTCAATTACAAGTTTTTCAAGACGCACCGCTGGTCCGAGGCGTTACATCTCTTCAACGGCAAAGACCAGACCGACCTCATGAACAGGGCGACGGACTTCGGTTTGAACTACGGCATCTCAAGCGGCGTCAACGGCGAGCGTTGCAGGGGCTCCATCTTCTCATTCTCGGCCAGGCAGGACAGGTTCGAAGGAAGGCACAAAGAGATACTCGACATGCTCACCCCCCACGTTCACCAGGCGCTCATCCGGCCATCTGAGCGCGCTCCGGGGGACGACAAAGGGCTTTCGGCAAGGGAAAAAGAGGTCCTCGTCTGGATGAAAGAGGGCAAGACCAACTGGGAGATATCTTTGATACTCCGAATAAGCGAGCGGACGGTGAAGTTCCACGTCCAGAACATCGAGAGGAAGCTAAACGCGGTGAACAAGGCCCACGCGATAGCGATCGCCTTTGGCTCGGGACTGGTCTCGAATTGACGTTCACCTGGCCCGGCATGGCGGACGGCCGCCATGCCCGCTCCGCCATTCACCCGGGGCCTTGCCCGTATTTTATTCACGACATATGGAAATAGTCGATGCGGCGTCCCTGCAACGCTTGATAAAACGCCCTGCATGAATCTACTATGGAGACATGAGGGCCGGACAATAAACCCGCCATTAAGTAATATAAAAGATTTCGCCTGTACCTTGGTACAGGCGAAAAAGACATTTGAAATTATTATAATCCCCTGACACTTTGACAACAGCGGCAAGGTCAGCCCATGAACCAGGCGCAAGCCTGACCTTGCCGCGAGACCATCAATGATAAAGCCATCCACGGCTGAAAAGACAGAGGCGGACAAAGAGCGCAAGAAGAGGCTCAAGGAGCGTTTCAAGGCCGGCTCGCTTGACTCCTTCCACAACCTCGAGATACTCGAGCTCCTCCTTGCGTACGCCGTCCCCGGAAAAGACATAAAGGCGCTTGCCGCGGCCCTCATCCAGCGGTTCAAATCGTTCAGGGCGGTATTCGACGCCTCGCAGGAAGACCTCAGGACCGTCCCAGGCATGGGCGAGAGCGCCGCGCTCCTCATAAGGCTCGTAAAGGACATGGCCGGGGTGTATCTGAGGGAGCGGCTCTCGGGCAAGGACCTCATCAGGAACCCCAAGGACGTCCTCGATTACCTGAACCTGACGCTCTCAGGCGAGCGGGTCGAGAAGTTTCTGGCCATCTATCTCAATTCAAGGAACGAGCTCCTCGCCATAGAGACCCTCCATGAAGGGACGATAAACCAGACGGTGGTCTACCCGAGGAAGGCGATAGAAAAGGCGTTCAAGCACAACGCGAAGGCCGTCATCTTCGTCCACAACCACCCGAGCGGGGACTCCACCCCGTCCGGCGTCGACCGCCAGCTAACAAAGACGCTCGACAGGGCCGCGCTCGCGGTCGATATCATCGTCCACGACCACATCATCATCGGCAAATCAAACCACTTCAGCGCCCGCGAGAACGGCTGGATAATCGGCGGGCCGACCCCCTTGCACATCGTCGGCAATTAGGCGGGAGAGTCTTTTACCCGCTCTCACATGAACTCAAATATACGCTTGTATGGGCTGGTTCGGATCTTCCGCCTAAGGCCCATTTGCGCGCTCCGCGCGCTTTTCGCGCAGGGGCTCCTAACGCTTTCTTCCTCCCCCATCCGCTCGCTCGCCCCTTAGAGCGCTACGCGTCTAATCCACCCCGGCTCGCTCGCCTCCTCCTCCCTTGGGCGCTCTCCGCCCTGCGCCTGTGTATTGGTAAAGACTGAACGAAAAATAAATCTTTTTTGTTTTTCAAAAATCCCCAGGCATGGGGTGAGCGACCTTAAGGAAGGAAGCAGTGTGAGCGAGCCGGGGAAGTAAAAAGGCGCGACAGCGCCCTAAGGGGCGAGCGAATGGGAGGGAGAGGGCGACGGGAGCGAATCCCCATGCCTAAAAAAAAGCCCGGCATGGCGCAAAAGGCTTTTAACAGAAAATTGGAATTGCCCATCAGGCATATATCTGGTCACGAATCAAAAGGTTCAGGTCGCAGACCTGAACCCGCAAAAGTTCAAAACCTGCGTAACCAAACTCTACCTGCCCTCCCTCCTCTCCGCGAGCGCCGTCTTAACCGTCTTTAAGAGGCCGCCGATGGAATAGGGCTTTTGCAGAAAGGCATACCCCTTCTCGACCAATACCGGCCACTGGGTCTTCATGTCGATAAAGCCGCCCGTAAGGACGACCGCCGTCTTCGGGTTCCTCGCCACTGCGTATTCCGCAAGGTCGAACCCGGTCCTGTCGGGGAGCGCCATGTCGGAGATGACAAGGTCGAAGACTCCGCCGTTCTCGAAGATGTCGGCCGCGTCCTTTACAATCGATGCCTCTGCAACAGCGTAGCCATGCTCCTGGAGGGCCGTTTTGGCAAAGTCTCTCGCCTTAAAGTCGTCCTCGACGAGCAAAACCCGCTCCCCTTTCCCGTCGAGGACGCCGCCTCCGCGGTCCGGCTCCAGCCGCCTGTCCCCGATAAGCGCAGGCATATAGACGAGGAACGTAGTCCCCTTTCCCGGCGCGCTCTCAACGGATATCCAGCCCCCGTGCTGTCTCACTATCCCGTATACGACGGCGAGCCCGAAGCCGGTCCCTTTGCCGGGCTCCTTGGTCGTGAAGAAGGGCTCGAATATGCGCTCGGCAACCTCCTTTTCCATGCCGACCCCGGTGTCCCTTACCGTAATGCGGACCATCTCCCCGGGTTTTGAGCCTGGCATGAGCATCGAATCCCCGGGAGAGACGACAACGCTCTCGGTCTTTATGAAGAGACCCCCGCCCCCGGGCATGGCGTCGCGGGCGTTCACCGCGAGGTTCATAATCACCTGTTCGAGACTGCCCTCGTCCGCGTTGACGGGCCAGACGCCCGGCTCGAGCTCGGTTCTGACGGAGACCTCGTCTCCTATGAGCCTCGTTATTATTATGAGGAGGTCCTCTATGACCTTGTTCACGTCCAGGAGGACGAGCTCGAAGGGGTGGTTGCGGCTGAAGAGCAGGAGCTGTTTCGTGAGCTTTGAGGCGAGCATCACCGAGAGTATGATGCCGTCGAGCCTGTGATAGAGCGGCCCGGACCTCTCCGCGTCCTCAAGGGCGAGCTCCGCGTTCCCCCTTATGGCCGTAAGGACGTTGTTGAAGTCGTGGGCTATGCCGCCGGCGAACCTCCCTATCGCCTCCATCTTCTGGGCCTGGTTTATCCGGGCCTGGAGCCTCTCCTTCTCCATCTCAGAGCGCTTCCTCTCGGTTATGTCCCTTATGGTCCCGGTGAAGTTTATCTCTCCGCCTATGGTGAAGCTGTTGACGACGAGCTCAATCGGGAATACCTCGCGGTTCTTGCGAAGCCCCTCGATCTCCACCACCTTCCCCTGTATCGTGCTTACCCCGGTATCGAGGAACCACTTGACCCCCTCCTTGTGGCGTTGCCTGTACTGCTCCGGCATGAGCCTTACGAGCTCCATGCCTATGAGCTCGTCCCTCTGATACCCGAATATCGCTTCGGCTGACGGGTTGCAGTCGATTATCCTGTCCCCGGTGTCGGAGACTATCATCGCGTCGAAGGCGGTGTTGTGTATCTGCCTGTACCTGCGCTCGCTCTCCTTAAGGGTCCTCTCGGTCCTCTTCCTCTCGGTTATGTCCTCTCCGGAGCTCAATACCCCGGTTATCACGCCGCCTTCCCTTAAGATTATATTGTGCCAGAGTATCGTCCTCTCGTCTCCCGCCCTCGTCAGCACCGGGTTCTCGAAGTATCCCTCCAGTTCGGACCCCCCGCCAACGAGATTGTTGAAGACCGCCCTTACCTCGCCCCTCATCCTCTCCGGCACGAAGCGGAACCAGTCCATGCCGATGAGTTCCCTCTCTGAGTAGCCGAGTATGCCGCACCCGCGCTTGTTCATGAGCTTTATCCTGCCCGCCCCGTCGAGGACGAGGACCATGACGCCGGCTATGTCGAGGTACTTCTGAAAATTGTCCCGCTCCTGCTTGAGCTCCCTTTCCGCCTGGCGCCTCATCCTGACCATCTCAAGGACAGGCCTGAAGAGAAAAAAGTAGAGAGAGGGGACAAGAACAATCATGAGGATGGCCGGGTCGAGTATGACGTTTAAGGGATAGGTGAGCCCGGCCGCGTAGATGACGACCATTACGAGCGCCTCGGCGAGGAATACCGAGGCCGCGGTTATGAGGATGATACGGAGCGGAGAACCGTTTTGGCGCAGTCTGTCCCATGGGCCGTCCGCTCCGGACTTCCGCCCCTTCCAATCGTCTGCCATAATAACCCCTGTGCGCCGGATTTGATAAAACCCTTCCCTTGATTATACCGTAAAATGTTTTTTCAGGGCCGCGCCGTATGGAGGGCGGCCCGGCCAATGAACGGCTGGATTCTTGAGTTGCCGCCAAAGGCGGTTGAAGAAGGATGGCTCGTTACATCCGGGAAAGATGAAAGGGCAGGACTGAAAGACACGGGAAGAGGGGCGGCATAGGCGAAAGAAGGACGCGTTGCCGCGCCATTACACCAAAAAAAAGCGCGCCCCTCTTTCGAGGGGCGCGCCAGTCCCGGCCTCCATGAACCTTAGACCTTGAACCTCCCTATCGCCTGCTGGAGCGAGCCTGAAAGGCCCGTCAGCGCGCCGGTCGCGCCGCTTATCTGCTCGGCGCCGGAGGATATGTCGCTGGAGAGAGCGGCTACCGACCCGATGTCCATGCTTATCTGCTCGGAGACGCTCGTAAGCTGAGTCGTAGCCGTGGCTATCTGCTCGACCATTGAGTTCAGGTTCTTAACGCTGTCCACGATGTTCCCGAGGGCCCGGCCTGCCTGGACCGAGTACTCGACCCCGTCGCCGACCTTTTTCGCGCCTTCATCCATAGATGTTATCGCGGCCTGCACCTCGCCCTGTATCGTCTTTATCATGGCGTTTATCTGTGTCGTGGATTTGGCCGTCCGCTCCGAGAGGTTGCGGACCTCGTCGGCCACGACCGCGAACCCCCTGCCCTGCTCACCGGCGCGCGCCGCCTCTATCGCGGCGTTCAAGGCCAGGAGGTTAGTCTGCTCGGCTATATCGTTTATGACGCCGACTATCTTTCCTATCTGCTGGGAGCGGTCGCCCAGGGACTCAATGTTCCTCGCGAGTACCCCGACCATCTCTGAGATCGCCCTGACTTCGCTTATCGACCTCTCGACGATCTTCTCGCCCTCCTCGGCGAGTTCGCTCGCGCACGACGCCGTGGAGGCGATGGAAGAAGTGTTGTTGGCTATCTCGATTATCGTGTGCGACATCTCTTCCGAGGCGGCCGCGATCTGAGACGCCTTCGCGGCCTGCCTTGACATCCCCTCGGACATCGAGTCGGAGTTGGCCTGTATTTCGCCGCTCGCCTCGGTGACTTTTTCGGCGGCGATCTCGACGTCGCTCACTATCTCCTTGAGCTTGCCGACCATCTCGCCCATCGCGGCGTTCAAATCCGCTATCTCGTCTTTGGACCTTATCTCGGGCAACTTTACGTTGAGGTTGCCTCCTGCGATCTCTTTCACCGCGTCCGTAAGGTGCAGAAGCGGCTTCGTTATCCTGTCGGAGACGATGAAGATCACGACTATCGCTATCGCGAGCGTCACAATGACAGTAATGAGTATCGTCTGTTTTATCTTCCCGAGCGAGGACTTGCCCTCAAGCAGCTCGGAGTACGACTTCAACTGCGCGACCGACCAGTTGAAGGTCGACAGCTGCCTGTAAACGAGGTAGTGCGTCTCGCCGTTCAAATCAAAGGCGCCGTGGCCGCCCCTGCCGGACTTCATGGCAGTGAGGATCCCTGTAAACGCGGCGTCCTTCGAGATGGTATCGACCGAGGGCAGATAGTCTTTCAGGCTGTGGACCGCGTCCTCTGCGCCGTGGGCGCCCGCGTCGCCCTTAAGGTCTATGCTGATCTTGTTCCTGCTGTCCGCGACTATCATGCCCGCGGGGTCGATGACGAAGGTCCTCCCGGAGGTGTTCTCGGCGACCGTCTCCTGGAAGTAGGATATGGGTATCTCGAAGTGGTAGAACCCCGGCCTCGTCCCGTCGTCGAGGGCTATGGGAGATGTGTACGAAAAGACCCACTTGTGGGCGTCGGCGGACATATACGGGTACGCCACGTGGAACTCGCCTTTGGCGAGCCTCATCGTCGGGTCGAAGAACGGGGCCGCGTTCTCCTCGCTGGAAAAATCGTCGTCAGGCGCTATCTCTCCGAATGTTATCCTCGAGTGCTCCTGGCCGGTCGAATCTATGACGCAGGTCTCGGCGACCGGGAACTTGGACTGGACGAAGAGCGTCCAGTCGTCTATCTTCTTTTTGAGCCGCCTCTGATCAGGGGTGAACTGTATGACCTTCCCGGCGTTGTACCTGTTCCCGGCCTTTGTCTCCGGGAGCGAGAAGTATTCCTTGAAGACCGGGTAGTTCAGCGCGAATATGAGGTTTCCCCCGGCCTTCTCGTGGAAGGCGTTTATCCGGTGCGACACCCCTTCGAGCTCGTTCTCCATCGACTTGATCGCGTTCTGGACCACGGCCGTCTCAGTGGTCTTGAAGTTTATGTAGCTGTTCACGCTCAAGCCGAGGAGGATGAGGAGTACGAAGATAGCCAGAAACTTGTGTTTGATCTTCAATGTCCACCTCTCGTTTTTTAAGTCTTCAGCTTACCGCTATAATGGACGAGCCCAAAGCCCGCTTGAACAACAACCCCAACAACCCTTCCCCTCTGGATTTTCTTGATATATCTTATTTTCGGCGTAATGTAGAAAATATTAAGCAATTTTTATGCCAGTAACCGGACAACCCTCGCCTCAGGCCGATTCTTGCACTATAACCACTTACTTTTTCACACTTTTTTATTTAGCGGGTTTGAAAAGGAAGAGTGGCGGGCCGGCTACCAAAGAGCCCCTTATCGGCCTCTCAAACGAAAAAAGTCAAAAATTTGGTTTGACAAGGGGGCCTTTGCCGACTATCATTACAATTCAAAATTTTATTTTACCTTATAGGAGGAGTGAGAAATGAAGAAAATCGCAATGCTCGCAATTGGATCCATGTTCGTGCTGGCCTCGTTTACCGCCTGCAAGAAGCAGGAAGCACCGGCACCGGCACCGGCCGTAGTAGCCCCTGCGGAGACCGCGCCTGCGGTTGCGCCAGCGCCGGCTCCCGCGACACCCGCCCCTGCGGAGCACGCGAAGTAGCTGACAAAGGGCCGTAAAGACCGGCCGAGTAGGGTAATAACAGAAAGGCCGCAGAGGTTTTTGGAAGGGTACTCCCCTCCACTCTGCGGCCTTTCTGTTTTTGGAGCAATTTGATGAAACCGGGGGACGCTAATCCCTTCTCCACTTCGAACTGGACTGCGACAACAGTCGCTCGCTCGACATGACCGGGGGCAGGAAAAGGCCCCGGCTAAAAAGTCCGTCGAGGCAAGGGGCTGTTTTACAGGGCTGGCCCTACCCGCCCTTTTCCAGGTTCTTCACCATCTCAGTAAAGTAGTCGTCCTGAATGGTCGTCGAATCCGCGCACTTCGGGCACTTGATAACAGCGCCTTTTTTGAGGTCCTTAGCCTTTTTCTTGAAAACAGTCTGACACGATGGGCAGGTTATGTCTATTGCGAGCTCAGCCATAGATAGTATCTCCTTCCGGATAGTATTAACTTTTTACCACAAACCGGCCCCCGTGGCAATAAGCCTAAAGGCCCTGCCCAACAGGCCTCGTACAGGGCCTCACTAAAAAAAGGCCGCCGAAAAGGTTCGGCGGCCTCTCAGCTCTCCTGCGCGTCCCCTTCTTAGCTCAAGGCCGACATCCCGGCTACTATAACTATTGCGAGAGAAATGGTCGCCATGTCGTAAACCGTACTTAAGGTGACCTGTCTCCTCCTCATCTCGCCGCCTCCTCATCTGCTTTTTTGTCCATCTCCTGCCTTTCATTATAAACAATGGGGATTAAAGGATTATTAGGCGGCGGGGGTGGTTTTTCAGGGTATTCGAACAAGGCCCCTGTCTTTAATAACCGAATGATTTAAAAGACTATTTTTGCAGATAACGGGACGCCGGAGCGGGTATGCAGTAGGGCGCGCCGATTTGGTTGGAAAAAAATCCCCCTTGGAGTATAATCTACGGGGAAAATCTTTTCAGGGTCCGGGGAAAAGAACAATTTTTAGATGGCCCCTAAAAGGCGGCTTATGGAATACCGGTGCATAGTCTGCCCCATAGACGAATCAGGCCTCTCGGACAAGGCCGAGGAGACGGCCGCGTATCTGAGCGGCCTGACAGGTGCGCGCCTAATACTCGTCTATGTCATGCACAAATGGTACGACTCCTCGATACTCGTCACCGACTCCGAGGAGTGGGGGAAGATCCACCAGCAATGGCTCGACGATGGCAGGGAACTCCTTGACAGGGAGGCGGAAAGACTCAGGGCCCGCGGCATCAGGAACATTAAAACAGAGCTCAGGGACGGCGAGACGGCCTACGAGATAATCCAGATAGCGTTCGAGCAACACGCGAACCTCATCGTAATGGCGACCGAGCGCGCCTCTCTCGTCGAAAAGCTCTTCGGGAATTCCGTTTCTTACAACGTCACCAACAAAGCGCCCTGCCCGGTACTCTGGGTCTACTCGCATCCGAGGGAGTAGGTACGGCCAGGGGGGCCGTGAATTGCGCCTCAAACATGCTTCAGCATCTGAGATTACGGAGGGGAAGATGACTTTAAAAAAGGCATTCGCTTTTTTCATACTGCTCGCGCTCTCGTTTCTCCCGAACGCCTCGTCAGCAACGGGATTCGAGGAGCCGAAGGTCGAGTACTCGGCGGACTCCTACTTCGAGGCCGAGGGCATGACGATGAAGTCGATGGTCTTCCACGCGCCCGGGAAGGAAAGACGGGATATGGAGGGCATGGTAATGATCATCAGGCGGGATAAGAAGGTCGTCTGGCAGCTCATGCCCGATATGAGGAAGTACATGGAGAACCCGATAGAGAAGGCCGACAGGAAATCAGACGACCTCTCGGATTACAAGGTCGTACAGACGGTCATAGGCCCCGACACCATCGAGGGCTTGAAGACCACGAAGTACAAGGTCGTCATGACGGACAAGAAGGGCAACCGGCAGACGGGCCTCATGTGGGCGACGAAAGACGGCATCATGGTCAGGCTCGAGGCCGAGGGCGAGCACGACGGCAAAAAAATGAAGATGAAGAACTACCTCAGGAACGTAAAGATAGCCAAACAGGACCCGAAGCTCTTCGAGATACCGGCCGGGTATACCAGCATGGGCTCTGTCATGGACATGTTCAGGGGCGCGCAGGAAGACGCGCGGAAGGCCCAGGAAGACGCGGACAGGAAAGCTAAAGAAGCCGAGGCAAAGCGTGCCAAAGAGGAAGCGGCGCGGAAAAAGGCTAAGGAGGAAAGGGACTATACCGCCTCTGAGCGCGATTATACTTCAGGCGAGCGCGACTACACCTCATCCCCGAGACAGAAGACCTCAACCACCACCGGGTCGGCCCCGAGCTCAACCGACGCCGCCAAGGACACCGCTAAAAAGCTCTGGAAACTCTTCGGCAAATAAGCCCGCAGGCAATGCGCCACTCGATCTCTTTTATAATGCTATTTGTTTTCCTCGGCGCCGCCCTCCCGGGCGGCGCTTTTGCTTCCCCGGCCGATGACCCGTTCGCGTTCAAGGCATCGGCCTATCTCGTAAAGGCCGACGGCAAGGTCGTCTGGTCGCGTAACCCGGATAAAAGGCTATCTCCCGCGTCCCTCACCAAGATAATGACCGCCCGTCTCGCACTTAAAAAAGGAGCGCTCGAAGAACTTGTGACGGTTTCAAGAGCGGCCTCGCAGGAGACCGGCTCCCGCCTCGGGCTTAAGGCAGGCGAAAAGATGTACCTCGGGTTTCTCATTTCAGCCGCGCTACTTAAGTCAGCTAACGACGCCTGCCATGCCGTAGCCGACCACGTCGGAGGCTCTGAAGCCGCGTTCGTCGTGATGATGAACCGGGAGGCGGCCGCGCTCGGGCTTAAGGACACCCGATTCAGGAACGCCTGCGGGCACGACGAGGACGGCCATTACTCGACGGCGCGCGACCTCTCCGTACTCGCCGAGGCAACGCTTAAGGACAGGGCCTTCACCGATATAGTCTCGCTCGTAGCTCTCGATATCACGACCGCGGGCGGAAAGCGGCGGTTCAGGGTCGAGAATACGAACGAGCTGATGGGGAGGTACTCCGGCGCGATAGGCGTAAAATCCGGGTTTACATCGAAAGCGGGCAAATGCGTCATAGCGCTCGTCGAGCGGGACGGCAAAAGGCTCCTCCTCGTCATGCTTAACGCCCCGAACAGGTGGTGGGACGCGGTAGAGGCGTTAGACGCCGGGTTCGCCGCTGTAAAGAAGGCCTCGAAGTGAAGACTGCGGCCGTCATCGCCGCTGTGTTCGCAGTCTACCTTAACGCGCTCCTATACGGGTCTTTCCAGTTCGACGACTTCAATGTCATCGTAAACAACCCTTCGGTCCACTCACTCGATGCGTGGCTGGGAGGGCTCTCAAGCGGCATAAGGCCGTTGCTCAAATTCACCTACGCCGCGAACTGGGCGCTCTCGGACGGACCCTTCGGTTTTCACCTCTTTAACATAATTGTCCACGCGGCGTCCTCGGTCTTCGTCTTAAAACTATCGGAACTGTTCATGGAAAGGTCAGGCGTCGGCAAGGGCGCCGCGCTCTTTACCGCGCTCCTCTTCGCGCTCCACCCTATACAGACAGAGGCCGTTACCTACATATCCGGCAGGTCGTCTTCCCTCATGGCTATGCTCCTCCTCGCCTCGCTCTTTTTTTACGAGAAGGGGCGGGACAAAGGGGTTGCGCTCACATACCTCGCCTCCCCGTTCTTTTTTCTGCTCGCCGTGGGCGTCAAGGAAACGGCCGTGATCTTCCCATTCGCGCTTGTTTTATGGGACTGGGCCCTGGGCCGGGGGATGCGGGAATCGCTCAAAAAGCAGGCGACGCACTGGGGGCTTCTGCTACTCGCGGTGTTTTTCATCCTCGCAGGCTACAACCGCTTCTTTAGCGGGCTGGACCCGAGGGGGTTGTCATCGACGGTCTTAAGCAATGTAAACGGCGTTCAATATCTCCTCTCGAGGTTCGCGTTCATCCACGCGCTGAACATCGACCCCGACCTGCCAATATTGACTGCGTGGGACGCGCCGCTCATCGCAAAGGCGGTCTTCCTGTCAGCTCTGCTTGTCTCAGGGTTTCTGCTCGTCAGGAAAAGGCCCTGGGCCGGGTTCGGGATAGTCTGGCTCTTTCTCTTTATCCTGCCGACGAATTCCGTCATACCGAGGATGGATGTGGCGAACGAGCGCCACCTTTATATCGGCGGGTTCGGGGTATTCCTCGCCGTTTCAGGCGAACTCTCAAAGATTGCAAATAATCTCGGGAGGAGGAGCGCCATAGCCGTAGCCGCGGCGCTCCTCTTGATACTCGGCGCGGCGACCGTCGCGAAAAACAGGGATTACAGGGATGAGACGACGCTCTGGGAGGCTACCGTCAGGCTCTCCCCCGCAAAGCCCAGGGCCTGGAACAACCTCGGGTTCGCGTATTCCGCCGAGGGGAGGGAGAAGGAGGCACGAATGGCGTACATGGAGGCGCTCCGCCTCGACCCCGGATACAGAAAGGCGGAGAGGAACATTCAGGCGCTCGGCGACTGATAAATCTCCGCCAAGGAAGCCTTGTCACTCACCCCCCCCCGTTTGCGGGTTCAGGTTTGTAACCTGAACCTTTTTGATTCATGACCCGATATACGCCTGATGGGTAATTCCAATTCTTCTGCCTAAAGCCCGTTGCGCCCTGCCGGGCTTTTTTTCGGCATGTGGATTCTCGCTACGCCCTCCCCTCCCATTCGCTCGCCCCTTAGGGCGCTGTCGCGCCTTTTTACTTCCCCGGCTCGCTCATATGGCTACCTCCCTTAAGGTCGCTCACCCCATGCCTGGGAGTTTTGAGAAACAAAAAAATTTATTTTTCGTTTTGTTTTACCAATACACAGGCGCAGGGCGGAAAACGCATAAGGGAGGAAGAGGCGAGCGCGCGAAGCGCGCAAAAAGGCCTGGACAAAAGGTTCACATAGCCGTACAAGCGAAACCGGGTTACGAATCAAAGGGTTCAGGTTGCAGACCTGAACCCGCAAAAGGCTGATAAATCCAAGCCGAGGGAACCTATTACCAAAAAAACTCCCCCTCCCCTTGCCCTCTCCCGCAAGGGGAGGGGGATTTAAGAACCACGCGTCAGAATATTATATTGGGCCGTATGATAAACTGGAAGTTCTCGCGCTCCGGCGGGTACTGGAGGTCTCCTGAGTACCTGTCCTCGCTCTCCCAGATGAAACCGGCGGCGATCGTAAAGCCGACGTGGCGTCCCTTCAGGGGCCAGCGCCTGTCCACCGTCAATATGTGGCGTATGGGCTTCAGGGTCTCGCTGTCCATGTCGAATTTGTACTCGAAGCCGCTGTTCTTAAGTATCGATTCAGACTCCTCGAAGTCGAGCCTCCCTCTCCTGACAGAGACATAGACGACGTCCTTTATGTCCGGGTTTGAATGTACCTTGCCGCCGACCCTGAACGACCAGTGGAGGTCGTGTGTCGAGAACTTCCTGTCCCCCTTTATCTTCCACTCGAACTCGAGCCAGTCGTCCTCGATGAGCCTGTTGTCCTTTATGTGGTAGTCGCCGTAGCTTACGAGGTATCCCATGTACCCGAAGTTGCCGCTCCGCCACGGCTCATTCTGGCGCGTGAACGAGACCACATTGCCGAGGAATAGAGACACCGCGTAGGGCTCCTCGAAGCCGGCGGTGACGGCCTTGACGAGGTTCAGGCTGTCGGTTATCTCGCCGCCACTGTACAGGCCCTCCATGTTGCTGTTTATGAAGACGCCGAGGTTTGGCATGGGGAATACCGCGGCCTCGAGGACGAGGAAACGCGGTATATAGGAGCTGAAGAGGAGGTCCTTATAGACGAGAAACTCGTCCCTCTCACCGACGTCCGGTATCGGCTCGTCGGTGAGGCTCAGGTAAAGCCCGACGTTCGAGTAATACGCGTCGAGCTCGCTCTCCCAGCTTACGGTCTTTTTTGAAGGAGGCGGGGCGGCCTCTTCGGCCTTTTCTGCCGGGGCGTGCTCGGCCCGCGCCGGAGCGGAAAAGGCGAAGAACATTAATGGCAGTATAATGAGAAGCCTTGTAAAAAAGGGGGACATCAGGGGACCCGGCATTTTTTTCTTGTGGCATATTAGCAGGTTTCGGATGGGAAGGGAATGGGGAAGAAGGGGCGGTGCTTTTTTAGAATGGACACCCGGCGGACGAACCAAAGGCGGCCATGAATTGATAAGCACGGGCGGTCTTCAATATACCCAGGCTAAACAGGTATTCTCGCCAAGGCCTCGCCTAATCGTATATCGTGTACCCGTTCTGAGAGAGCCAGTTCGACTGCTCGGCGCTTATTCTCCTCTCGCAGGTGTACCTCTTGGAATCGTATACCCTCACCCACCCGAGCTTTTCGAGGTCGCCGACCTTCTGCCCTAAAACGCAGTACGCCAGCACGTCGTGGTTCACCTGCGGACAGCCGTAGAACCTGCCGTCCCGCGAGAGCCACCCTGAGGTGAGATCGTCGTTATGAAAGGGCGTCTTTGTCCAGTCGAGGTCCGTAAGGTGCGCGGCCTCCTCCGCCTCCTTTACTATATCGTCGCCGTGCTTCTCCCTGTATATGTTCCGCGCAACCCCTATCCACTTCTCGCCAATATCTAGCGACCAGTAGAAGGGCCTGGGCTTATTGGAGGCAGAGCCTCCCGGGGAAACGAGATAGAATTTTTGCACGTTTTGCTCCTCTGCGCTAAGGCGGAAAAACCGGGTAAAAGCCTCTTCACGGACCCAGGGCTTCCTGCCTGCAAGCGCGCCTGGTTTTTAAGGATGGGCTATTACATAGCAAAAACAGTGCCAAAAGTTATGTTTTCAGAACCACCTGAAAACAAGTGAATTTTGATCTCGGAATAAGAAGACTCCTATGGCAAAACGCCTCAATCAAGAATAATGCGCCCCTCATGCGGGGCGTTTTGCACCAGTTTTGTAAAAAGATACTGACCCCCTGCACACGGCCTGCCCATAGGTTCTCTTTATCCAAGAAAACGATGAGTAGCGCCATTTCCATCGGAAATTCATGTCAGGTATGCGTAAATCATTATGTTAAGTTCCATCCCTGACCTAAAAGGGCCGGTTTTTTCCTTAAAGGTTTGAGACAGGCTTACCGAAATGGAATCATAAGACATATTAATCCAGGAAAACCCTATGCATTTTGAGCCTTTGAGCCGAAGTGGCGCGTCGATGGATCTAAACGATTCAAAAAACCATGGCCGGGAGCAGGTGCAGGCATGACAAGAAAAATACTCCTGGTAGACGATTCTCCAGTGGCAAGGAAGATCCTCCGCAAATGCATCCCAGAGGACGGATGCTTTGAGATCTTCGAGGCCTCCGACGGGCTCGACGGCCTCAAAAAATTCGAAGAGATAAACCCGGATATCACCTTCATGGACCTTACCATGCCGGTCATGGACGGCATGGAGGCGCTTGGCGAGATCAAGAAAAGGAACAAGGACGCCCTTGTCATAATCCAGACGGCCGATACGCAGATCAAGTCCGTATTCATGGCCATGGAGCTCGGCGCGTTCATGGTGCTTAAAAAACCGATTTCGAAGGACAGCATAAAAGCGGTCTTAAAAGAGGCTGACGGCGCTTTGCAGACGGAAAGATGAGCGTGTTTTCGATGGATATCGGGACTGCCCAAGAGGTGATATTGACAGGTGAAGAGATAGACATATTCCAGGAAGTGATGAATATCGCTTTCGGGCAGGCCTCGGCGGACCTCGCCGAGATACTGGACGCCTTCGTTGTCCTCAATGTGCCGGAGGTGCGCATGCTCGATGAGTCCGCCCTCCCGGACCTAATAAGGGAAGGCGCGGGCCCAGGGGCCTTAAGCATCATAGAGCAGAGCTACTGGGGAAAGCTGAGCGGCAAGACCGTGCTCTTTTTTCCGGCGAGCGCGCGCGAAGGCCTCGCAAGGCTCTTCGGCGAATTCAGCAGGGAGGACGCCCTCGCGTGCGCTGAAAAAGAGATATTCCTGGAGGCAGGCAACTTCATAGCCGGCGGCTGCATAGCGAGGCTCGCCAACTGCCTTGACGACCTTGTCACCTACACAGCCCCGCGCTCGGCCGAGATACTCGAACGAAACGCTGACAAGAAAACCTCCCCAACGCTGAGACGGATTGCGGCTGTCAAGATACCGTTCTCGATAGACAAGCACGGCGTCTCCGGCCTTTTGATACTGACGGCGAGCCACGAGTCGATCCCGTGGCTCAAGACGTCGCTGAAGAGGTTCATGGAGCAGTATGGATGAGTATTACGCCCAGATATTCCACACCATAGACGTCGGTCTGGTGATGCTGGACAAGGACCTGCGCGTCCAGCAGTGGAGCAGATGGATGGAACAGCACAGCTCCATCCCGTTTCACAAGATAATCGGCCGCCCCCTCTTTGATTTCTTCCCCGAGCTCGACCACCCCCGCTTCCTCATGAACTTCAAGATGGTAGTCAAGTTCGGCAACTCCTGTTTTCTCTCCCAGAAGCTCAACAAATACCTCTTCCCGTTCAAGCCCGCTGGCGCCTTTGCCGGGGAATTCGAGTATATGCAGCAGAGTTGCGCCATGTTCCCGTTAAGGGACGAAAAGAACGCCCTCAAATACATATGCATATCGGTCAACGACGTCACTGAGACCGTGGCGTGCGAGACGAGGCTCGTAGAGATGAACGTAAGGGACGGGCTTACCGGCATCTACAACCGGAAATTCCTTGAGGCGAAACTCACTGAGGAACTCGACAGGTCGAAGAGGTACGGACGCGCCTTCAGCGTCATCATGATAGACATCGACCACTTCAAGAAGGTAAACGATTCCTACGGCCACAGCTTCGGCGACACGGTGCTGAAGTCCACAGCCTCGATGTTGCAGTCGGGACTGAGGACCACGGATTTTCTGACAAGGTACGGGGGCGAGGAGTTCTGCTGTCTATTGCCGGAAACCGAGTGTTCATCCGCCGTCATCGTCGCGGAACGCATGAGAGCCAACGCCGAGGCGCTGGCTCTCACCCACGGCGGAAACCCGGTCAACATTTCAATCAGCCTCGGGGTCGCCGGGGCTACGGCGGCTGATACCCCATCGGCGCTCATCGTAAGGGCCGACGAGGCCCTCTACACCGCCAAGAAGTCGGGGCGTAACAAGGTTGTCGCAAGCCAGGGCAGGGCCGCGTAAGGGGCGGAAGGTCAACGGGCAGTGCGCGAATAAAAAGGGGGACCAGGCCGTCGGCCTGGTCCCCCTTCACTTTTGAGCGATAAACAGAGGCCTGGTCATGTCATTTTTTCAAGCTCTGCGAGCTGTTCGCTGGTGCCGAGGGCGATCAGGAGGTCCCCGTTCCGGATAGTGACCCTGCTCTGCGGGTCAGCCACCACCTTGAGGTTGCCGTCCTGCTTTATCGCAAGGATGTTCGCTCCCCTGGTGCACTTCTGCTTGGCCTCTCCTATGGTGAGGCCGGAAAATGGCGACATCTCGCGCACCTCTATCTCTTCCATAAGAAGCCGCTCGTCCCCGCCGCCGCCGTGCATGGCGACGTCGAGAAACTCTACGACGTTCGGGCGGAGCAACAGGTTGGCCAGGCGCCTGCCCCCGAGCGTGTAGGGAGAAAGCACCCTGTCGGCGTGGGCCTTAAGGAGCTTGTGCTCCGCCTCTATGGAGCTCGCCCTGGCGACAACGCAGAGGTCTGGGCGCAGGGTCTTCGCGCTCAAGGTGACGTAGACGTTCTCGGCGTCGGAATCTATGGCTGAGACCAGCCCCTTTGCCCTCATTATGCCCGCCGCCTTCAGCGCCTCGTCATCAGAGGCGCTGCCCTGCACGTACAGGAACCCCTGTACCTCGCATCTCCCTATGGCCTCAGCGTCGTTGTCTATCACGACGAACTCCACCATGTCCCTCTTAAGCTCGACGGCCACCTGCTGGCCGACCCTGCCGAAGCCGCATATGATGTAGTGGCCGTTCAGTTCATTGATCTTCCGCTTCATGGTCTTCCTCCCGAGGACACCGCCGAGGTGGCCTGCGATTATGAACTCGGCTGTGCCTGATATTGCGTAGAGAAACGCGCCCACGCCGGATATTATGTAGATTATGATGAATATCTGACCCGCGGCGGTGAGCGGACGCGGCTCGCTGTATCCGACGGTGTAGACGGTTATTACGCTCATGTAGAGGGCGTCGAGGAACGGCCAGCCCTCGATAATCATAAGCCCGGCTACCCCCGTGGAGAGCACCCCGAAGAAGACGAGGAGCACCTTGATTATAATGTTCTTGCGGTCCATGAGCGGCTTATCCGGGCCTTTGCCTGGCCCTGCTTTTAAGGGTCAGAGTGCGCAACTCTTTTTTTCATGCGTCAAGGCGCGGCCCTACGGTAGATATCAAGCTTGCATGGCTTCGGGGGGGGTCTGGCGGGCCTCAAGGCATTAACGCGTCGCTGAAAGAATCCGTGACCTGTCAAGGTGCCGGACAGAATGGCCGGGGAGGTCTCCTCTGCGCCCTGCCGGAACCATACGGGTGAAAATACCACAAGGGTCTTCGGCCTGTCAAGGAGCGAACACCAGAGGTAGCCAGGCAAGCCTGCGCTACTGCCAAAAAAACCTGACATGATTACACTGAAAAAACAAAGGGGTTAGCCCGTGCAGGCTAACCCCTTGATTTTAATGGTGGCCAGAGACGGAATCGAACCGCCGACACGAGGATTTTCAGTCCTCTGCTCTACCTGCTGAGCTATCTGGCCGGAAAAAGTACAGACAGATAAGTTAATTTAAAGAGGCTGTATTGTCAAGTCTTTTGTCCTCGCCGAACGGGCAAGGTCCATATCGGGATGACTCTGCCTGCCCTTGCCCTATAAACTCCCGAAAGACATTGGCCACGCGCCGAGCGGTCCTCGCCGGACGGGGAGCCTTGAGCAACCCGATTTGACATTGGCCGTACGCCGAGTACCCTCGCCGGACGGGCAAATTCGTATCAAGCGGCTTTGAGTCCAAGGGCCTGGAGCAACCGGATTTGAATCTGGCCGTACGCCGAGTACCCGAGCGGGTCAACACATGTCGCCGCAGATGCATTGCGCCGCGGATACTGCGGAGATGGCCGCGGTCTCCGCCCGCAGAATCCGGGGGCCGAAAGAAGCGGCGATAAAGCCCTGGGACGCCGCGAACCCCTCCTCCCCTTCCGACAACCCGCCCTCGGGGCCTACGAGGAGCGCTATCTTTTTCACCTTGGCGTGTTTCTTTAAAACTTCCGACAGGCCGATGGACGCCCCCTCTTCCGCGAGCATTATCTTGAGGGAGTCCGGGCGTTCAAGCGCGCTTCTGAAGTCCGTTATAAGTATCTCGGGGAGCACGGTCCTGCCGCATTGCTTAACCGCCTCGATCGCCGCCTTTTTGAGCCGCGCCTCCCGGCCTCTCCCTTCCTTTATAACAGGCACCGTCCGGGACGTCTCGAAAAAGACAATCGCGGTTACACCGAGCTCCGTCGCCTTCTGTACGACAAACTCGGGCTTGTCACCCTTGAGTATCCCCTGGAGGAGAGTTATCTCAACAGGGCTTTCGGTCTTTCTCGTCGAAGGGCCGATAATTGCAACTTCAGCAGACCCCCGCCCGATTGTATCGATTACGGCTTTTAGCTCAACGCCCTTTCCGTCAAAGAGGAGCACCTCTTCACCGGCCTTAAGCCTTAAAACCTTCTTAAGATGAGAGAACTCGCCCCCCGCGATGACGGCGGTTTTTGCGCCCTCTAAAAGCCCCTCTATGTAGAAGCGCCTCAACTGCATCTTTTCAATACCAGCGCGGCCCATTCTCCGATGGAATACCTTTTAGAGGGCTTGAAACCGAGGGGCAGATAGGCCTCTTGCACTGAGGCGGCCTCTCCGGAGAGTATGCCTGAGAGTATGAGATAGCCGCCCGCCTCGACCCGCGCGGCAATCGGGAGTGAGAGCCTTTTAAGCTCCCCGGCAAGGATGTTCGCCGTAACCACTGAAAAAGCCCCCCTGACACCTTCAACCGGCCTCTTGCTTATTGTTACCGCGGCCCTGTTGAGGAGCGCGTTCTTTCTGGCGATTTTCAAGGCGATTGGGTCTATGTCGAGAGCGACCGCCTTTTTTACCTTGAGCTTTTTGGCGGAGATGGCAAGGACGCCTGAGCCTGTGCCGACGTCGAGGAAGGAGGAGATTTTATTATTCCCTGCAAGATACAAAAATGCGGCGAGGCACATCCTTGTAGTGGCATGCGAGCCCGTGCCGAATGCCATGCCTGGGTCTATCTTGACCGTTATATCGCCGGGCCTCTTTGGGACTTCCTTCCAGGTGGGACGCACTACGAGCGAGCTTCCTTTGTATGATACCCTAACCGGCTTTATTGAGGCGCGCCACTTGACCGACCAGTCCTGGTCCCTGTAAATGGCCGTCTCGAACGACCAGCCGATGGTTTTAAGGACGCTATCGAGTAGAGCGAGGCGGCCTCGCTCGTGCTCCGGGATGAAGGCCTTGAGCTTAAGGACCTGCGATTGCTCACCCCCTATCTCGTCGGTTATGGTCCAGGTCGTGTACGAGAGGAGCGTCTCCGGGAGGGGGCCGGTCTCGACCTCCTCAACACCGGGGCTCCCTGCGGCAATGAGCGCTCCTATCGCCTCGTCTTCGCGCGCCCGGGGGCCGAGAGCGATTATCTCTATCCAGAGCTTCACGAAAGGCTTACGACCTCATGTTTACGAACTGGAGGCTGATATCGAGGTCCTTTCCCTTGAGCGTCTGTATGCACTCCTGCAGGTCGTCTATCTTCTTGGCCGTGACCCTGATCTGATCGTCCATTATCTGGGCCTGGACCTTGAGTTTCAGTTCCTTTATGAGTTTAGTTATCTCCTTCGCCTTCTCGGATGGTATCCCCTGCTTTATCTTTATTACCTGCCTCTTCATGGAGCCGGAGGCGTCCTCGACCTTGCCGTAATCGAGGGACTTTAGCGACACCCCCCTCTTTACGAACTTGGTCTGGAGCATGTCGAGGACGGCATGGAGCTTGCCGTCGTCGTCGGCGAGCACCGTTATATCCTCCTTCTTCTCCCACTTTATCTCGCTCTTCGAGCCCTTAAAGTCGTACCTCTGTTGCATCTCCTTTATAGCCTGGTTTACCGCGTTGTCGACCTCCTGCACATCGGTCTTCGATACGATGTCAAATGACGGCATCTGAAACCTCCGGTTTTTTTGTCAAGGCCTTACTATCGTGACCCCTTTCGAGGGCTTGAACTCGAAGAGGGAGTCCTTTATCTCTACATTCGTCTTCATGTTCTTGAATGTGATGGACGTCTCGTTGCCGAAGGCGTCGTCTATCGTAGTTTTTCTGACGAGACCGTCGGAGTCGAGCGCAAGGGTTATCTTTCTTATGCTCTCCCCGGGGTCCTTGGGGACGAGCGTTATGGTGTTTCCGTCCGCGACCTTCGCCTTGAAGTTCTTTTTAAGGTCTCCGATGCCGGAGAGGAAGTCGGTCGCGAGCCCTGAGGCCCCGGCGTCAAACGGCTTCTCTATCGCCTGGGCGAGGTCGGGCTGATAGACCCAGATGGTCTTGCCGTTGCTTACTATCAGGTCTTCAAGCGGCTTTTTGTACTCCCAGCGCATCCTCCCCGGCTTCTTGAAATATACCCTGCCCTCAGAGGTATCAGACCTCTTCATCGCCTTTGATGCCGCCTCCTGGACAAAATCCGCTTCAATCGTTCCGATGGTCTCGTACTTCTGCTGGAGCTTCGATACGATATCGTCCGGGGGCACAGCGGCGAATGACAGGGACGATACTATCGAAACCGCCGCGAGGACAACTAAAAACCTGTATGGTGGAAGTTTTAATTTCATATGGAGATATTTATAATCCCCCTCCATCCCCCTTTAGAAAGGGGGAAGCTGACCTTTTGAAAACAACCTACTCGTGCGGCTTCCTTAAGAGCACCTCTCTCGGCCTCGACCCCTGCGCGGGGCCGACGACCCCGTCTTTTTCCATCTTCTCGATGATCCGGGCCGCGGTGTTGTACCCTATCCTGAACCTCCTCTGTATGTAGGAGGTCGATATCATCTCAAGCTGTGAGGCGAGCTCCACCGCCTCATCGTAGCGTCTTAAGAACTCCTCGCCTAAGTCCGCGTCCTCGTCTATCAGCGTTGCCTCTTCCTCTTCCAGTATAACATCGCCGTAGGCGGGCGTGCCCTGATTTTTCCAGAACTCGGTCACCTTTTTTATCTCAGCCTCCGAGACATAGACGCCGTGTATCCTCTGCAAGCGCGAGGTGCCCGGCGGCAAAAAGAGCATATCGCCCTCTCCGAGCAGTGTCTCGGCCCCCCCGGCGTCGAGTATGGTCCTCGAATCCGTCTTCGACGGAAGCTGGAAAGCTATCCTCGCCGGGAAGTTCGTCTTTATGAGGCCGGTGACGACGTCGACCGAAGGCCTCTGGGTCGCGATCATCAGGTGTATGCCTGAGGCGCGGGCCATCTGCGAAAGCCTCACAAGGCACTCCTCGACGTCTTTCCCGGAGGTCATCATCAGGTCCGCGAGCTCGTCGATTATGACCACTATGTAAGGTAGCCTCTTGGCATCCCCCTCGCCGTCGTCGTCCATCCGCTGGTTGTACTTCTCGATGTTCTTAGAGCCCTTCTCCGCCATAAGCTTATAACGCTTGCCCATCTCCGAGACTATCGCCCTAAGCGCGCCGGCGGCTTTTTTCGGGTCGGTTATGACAGGGGTCATAAGGTGCGGGATCCCCTCGTAGGCGGACAATTCCAGCATCTTCGGGTCTACCATGAGGAAACGGACGTCCTCGGGCGTGGCCTTAAAGAGGATCGAGAGTATCATGGCGTTGACCGATACGCTCTTCCCCGTCCCTGTCGCGCCTGCAACGAGCAGGTGCGGCATCCGCGCGAGGTCCGCCACATAGGGCGACCCGGAGATGTCCTTTCCGAGCGCTAATGATAAGCGCGACCTGGACTTGGAGAAGGCCGGGCCCTCGAGCATCTCTTTCAACCTTATCATCTCCTTCGTCCGGTTCGGGACCTCTATGCCGACGACGGCTTTTCCGGGTATCGGCGCTATTATCCTTATGGACATCGCCTTCATGGCAAGCGCGAGGTCGTCGGAGAGGTTCGTAATGCGGCCGACCTTTATGCCGGGGGCGGGCTCGAACTCATACATGGTGACGACCGGGCCAGGCCTCACCTCAAGCACCCTCCCCTCGACCCCGAAGTCGAGGAGTTTTTTCTCAAGCACCTTGGAGTTTTCAAGTAGAGAATCGGAATCTATGGAGCCGGTCTTCTCAGGCGTAGGGTCGAGGAGCGAGAGCGGCGGGAGCTTGAAGTTCCCCTTGGGGGACGAGAACTCAAGCCGCTCCTTCTCGTCCTCATCCGCCGACTTTTTGCTCACCTTCGGCGTTATTATCGCCGGACCCTGGCTCCTTGACTTTACGATTGGCGCGGGCTTTATCTCTTCGGCCTCTTCCGCCTCGAAGGCGTCAAGGTCCTCGAACTCCTCATCCATTAGAAGGGCCTCTTCCGTATCTTCTTCCGAGGAGGATTCTCTCGCCTGCATCGCCTTCGTTGCCAGCGACTTCAATAATCCGGCGGCGGGCGGGAAGAGCTTCATGCCTATCTGTATAAAGGATATGCCGGTAGCGAAGAGGATGGTTATGAGGAGCGTAGCTGATAGTATTATCATCGCGCCTGTCGCCCCGATCCAGCTCATGAAAAAGGTACTCAAGACCCTTCCGAGCGCGCCACCGGCGGTGTCGGACAAGAGGACGATGTTCAATAACGGGGCTGAGGAGAGTATGAATACGGCGAAGCTTACAGGGAGCGCGACGCGGAAGGCGAAGACGCGCCTGAGTAAAAATTCGAATGAGACCGCGAACATGAGGAGCGGGAACACATAGGAGATATAGCCGATGGCCCATAGGAGCGCCCGCGATAGATAGACGCCGAGCGCCCCGCCCCAGTTGGCTACGGCCCCGGCGCCGTAGGAAAAGAGCGAGACCGCCGCATAGAGCGAGAGCGCGAGGAGGACGATGCCCGCGACCTCGGCCTTAAGCCCGAGGCCTTCGTTGCCCTTTCCCCCCTTGCCTTCGTTTTTAACTCTGCCGGCCTTTGCCATCTATCCTTTGTATTTTTTGTGAGAGACGCGGAGGACTTTTACAGGTTCTTGAACTGCTTGCTCAAGGTTATGGTCTGGTACTGGTAAGAAGAGCCGATCCTCGGGCCGTAGACCTTCTCCGGCACCTCCAGCATCTTCTCGAAATATAACTTGCAGAAGGTCTGGCCGTCGGCGATCATAAACGGGACGTCGTGGGCGCGCACTTCCAGCACCGCCTTCGTCCCCTTGACCTCGCCCTTTGCGCCGAAGCCGAAGCCGGGGTCGAAGAACCCGGCGTAGTGGGTGCGCAGTTCCCCGGAGCCCGCTTCATACGCTATCATCTCTGCCGCGTACCTGGGCGGCACGCGTATCCGCTCTTTGGATGAGAGTATGTAGAAGTCCTCGGGCTCGAGTATGAGCGTCCCCTTGCTGTTCCTCCGGAGAGGCTCCCAGAAGTCAGGGATATTATAATGGTTCCTCTTTGTGAGGTCAACGACGTGGCTGTTCCTCTTGGACTTGTAGCCTATTATACCGTCCGGGCCGTCTCCGCTAAGATCCACGGACATGAAGAGCCCCTTGGAGACCTTGAGCTCGTCGGAGGTAAGGTGCGCGTCCCCGTTAAAGAGGAGCTTGGAGTCCTTGTGCAGGGCCTTGAGTTTCGAGTCCGCGAGCGCGCACTCGCCGCTTATGAGGCGGAGCTGGACGAGCGAGAGCCCCTCTTTTATCCTGATGGTAAACGACCTCGGCATCACCTCAAGATAAAGCCTGCCCTTGTAGCCCGGGGCGATATCGTCGAACCTGGCGCTCCGGTCGGTCAAGACCCTCGCGAATATGTCGAGCCTGCCGGTCGTGGACTTCGGGTTCGCCCTTCCGCGTATGCCGGGAGGGAGCGAGACCTCTTCGGCGAGCGGGATCAGGTAGACGTGGCCTTTCTCAAGGATGCCGCCTTCGGAGATGTCCGTCTCGTACATGACGAGGTCCGAGCCGTATACGTCCTGGGTGTAGAGCTTGTCCATGACGTCCCTGTTCTCGGGCAGAAAGCTCGATACGAGCCTGTATGCCTTACTCCCGAGGCGCAAATCCAGACTTGCGGGCTGGACCTGGCAGTCCTCGATTGCGAGCGTCTTCGAGAAGACCTGTTTCTTTTGGACGGCCTTTCTTATCATCTGGCAGCTCAAGACGCCGCACTCGTCGGCCTTTTTCATGCTCATCCTCATTCACTATTGGAAGGGGTCTGTAAAACAAAAGGTATGATACAAAAAAAGACGGAAGAATTGAAGGTTTTTTTGAGATGCGCATACGCGGGAGGGGCGTTTACACCTTGTCAGCTCCCCGCAAAACATAAAGGGCCCTTAAAGGGCCCTTTATGTTTCAAAAAAGTAACTTGTTATTAAGACTATTAGAAATTAGATATTTTTAACAGGCGTGCTCCGGGATGAAGCGTAGCCCTGCCCTTGATATGCCATAGAACTTCCTGGTCCAGACGACCTTTGCCTTTTTCCCAATTTCAAGCTCTTTTATGAATATATCGACTGTCTCGTTCTGGTCGAACGGGAGGTAACCGAGCATCTTGATCCCCATGCCGGTCTCTGAGATATCGACAGTCTTCACAGGCACCCGCACCTCGCCCTTCAATATGTCGCAGAGGTTCTGTGAGACGGACCTGTCGCCGCCTCTCCTCTCAGGCTCGCTCGCCTTCATCAGATGGCCGCAGTGCGGGCATGGCAGGTGAGACTCCCTTGCGGCGGTATAGAAGGCATTTTCACATTTTATGCAACTTATCTTGTTCATCCGAAGGACCTCGTAATGGATGCGTGGCGTTTCTTTTGGTTAATATAATAGCAACAGTTGATTTATTGTCAACACATTTGGGCCTGATAAATCGTTTTTATTGAACTATTAATCTAATTTTAATTTCGGACGTCCTGCGGAAAACTTGAACTGCTTTTTACGCGGCGTCCAAACGGAGCCTCTTCCTTGACTTTTGGGTATTACTCTGATAATCCTTATTCTCGTGAAAGCTGATAACCTGATGAGTTTAAGGAAAAAAGCCGTGCTAGGCGCGCTTGCCGTGGCCGTCATCGCCGGGGTCGTCGTCTTCGGCAAGGGGCTCCTCGACATCAGGAGGCTTAAATCCGAGCGCGACGGGATACTCGCGTCCAATAAGACGCTCGAGGGAGAGAACCGGGGCCTCGACGCCTCAATTGAGCTCCTCAAGACCGATAAAAGGTACATAGGACGCATCGCGCGGAGCGAACTCGGCATGATAGGCAGGAACGAGGCCGTCTACAAGCTCGAGGACGCGACGCCCCGCCCCTAAGGCCCGCCGAGAGTTTCTTTCAAATCAATCTGGAAGGTATAGATGGAACGGATAGTAAAAACAGCTGGGGTCCAGCTCGCCGCGACCCTTGACAGGGAAAAAAACCTCTCCAGGGCCGCCATGCTCATAGAGCTTGCGGCTGACGAGGGGGCCAGGATAATCGCGCTCCCCCAGTTATTTCACCTCCGCTGGTTCCCCCACACCATAAACCAGAAGGGTTTCGCCCTCGCCGAGACAGCCGACGGCAGGACAGTGACTTTTCTAAGGGAGCTCGCTTTAAGGAAAAAGGCGGTCATCGTGGCGCCCATATTCGAGGCGGATTCGGGCGACCACTTCAATACCGCCTTCGTCATAGGCCCTGACGGCGGGATAATCGGCAGATACAGGAAGATGCACATACCGCAACTGCCGTTATGGGAAGAGAAGGCGTATTTCAAGCCCGGAGACCTCGGATTCCCGATCTTCAAGACGCCGTTTGCGACTATCGGGGTGCAGATATGCTGGGACATATTCTTCCCCGAGGGGTTCAGGATCCTTGCGCTTAAGGGAGCGGAGATAGTATTCGCGCCGACCGCGTCGGCCTTCTATCACTCCCACAGAAAGTGGGAGAGGGCGATAGCGTCCGCCTCCCACGCCAACGGCATCTACATCTTCAGGGTGAACAGGACCGGCAGGGAGGAGAAGCAGGAGTTCTACGGCAGGAGCTTCTGCTCCGGGCCCGACGGCGAGTTCACGGCAAAGCCGACGGGCACGAGCGCGGGGATCGTGCTCGCCGACATAGACCTCTCCGAGATAGCCGTCAACCGCGACGAATGGGTATTCATGAAGGACAGAAGACCGGGAGAATACAAAGAGTTGATCGGGGAAAAGCCATGAGGCGCTCGGCGACAGACATGGTCCGCGCCGCGCTTCATGCGGCTGTCAAGGACGGCGTTCTCACGGCCGACGCCCTGCCGGAGATCATAATCGAAAAGCCGAAGAAGGAGGAGTTCGGGGATTTTTCAACCAACATCGCGATGCTCCTTGCGCCGGCTGAAAAAAAGGCGCCGAGGGAAATAGCTTCTCTTATAGCCGGGAGGATAAAAACCCTCCCCGAGGTGGAAAGGTGCGAGGTCGCCGGCCCCGGCTTCATTAATATGTTCCTTAAGAGGTCCTACTGGACCGAGGTCCTCGAAGAGATAATAAGGAAGGGCGACGGGTTCGGAAAGAGCGAGACCGGGAAGGACAAGACCGTCCAGATAGAGTTCGTCTCCGCAAACCCCACGGGCCCGCTTCACATAGGCCACGGCAGGGGCGCGGCGGTCGGGGATTCGTTGTCAAGGATACTCAAGGCCGCCGGGTTCAAGGTCGTCCGGGAATATTACATAAACGACGCTGGCAGGCAGGTAAAGACGCTCGGCGAGTCCGTAAGGCTCCGGATGGAAGAGTTGCGGGGCAAGGAGATAACCATCCCGGAAAATTTCTACAAGGGCGCTTACGTAAAGGACATCGCGCGGGAGTACCTCGAAAAATTCCCTGACGGACAGGGCCCTGACATACAGGACTATGCCTGCTCCTCGATGCTCTCGACGATAAGGAAGGACCTCGACGACTTCGGGGTCGCTTTCGACGAGTGGTTCAGCGAAAGGTCCCTGGACGATACTGGGCTTGTAGCTTCCACGATCGACGAACTAAAAGGGCTCGGCCATGTATACGAGTCCGAAGGCGCGCTCTGGTTCAGGACGACCGCCTTCGGAGACGACAAGGACAGGGTCCTTATCAAGGCCGACGGAGAGAGAACCTACTTCGCGTCCGACATCGCCTATCACAGGGAGAAGATAAAGAAGGGGTTTTCAACGCTCGTCAACATCTGGGGGGCCGACCACCACGGCTACGAAGGCAGGATAAGGGCGATCTTGAAGGCCTTCGGCCACGACGACGCGGTCTTGAAGATTATATTCATCCAGCTCGTCGCGCTCCTCCGCAAAGGCGTGCCTGTCGCCATGGGGAAAAGGGAGGGCGAGTTCGTGACGCTCCGGCAGGTGATGGACGAGGTCGGGACGGACGCCTGCAGGTTCTTCTTCCTCATGAGGAGGGCGGACGCGCACCTGGACTTCGATCTCGAGCTTGCCAAGAGCCAAGCCCCTGAAAACCCGGTCTACTACGTCCAGTACACGCACGCCAGGATTTATTCGATAATAGGTTTCGCCAGGGAGAAGGGGTTGACCCTTAAGGAGCACTTCGATTCGAACCTGCTCGCGAAGCTCGACCAGAAGGAAGAGATAGCCATAATAAAACATTTGAGCGCCTTCGAGGAGACGATAGAAAAGAGCGCCCTTCACATGGAGCCGCACAAGATAACCTTTTATCTGATGGAGCTCGCGGGGCTTTTCCACCCCTACTACAACAAGACGCGCGTCGTGACAGACGACCCGGTCCTGACGGACGCGCGCCTCCTCTTCTGCAAGGCCGTTGGCACTGTCGTGGCAAACGGTCTTGGCCTCCTCGGCGTCTCGGCGCCGGTAAAGATGTAAGGGCGTAAAGCAAATGATGTCCGACTCGTCCGTGAAATGATTGTGGGGTGGGATGATGTTTCTGAGTGACTAAATATATTTGGCCCAATGCCCCTCTGAGATAATTGATAATGGGCTACCTTTTTCCTTTAGCTGAATTCCATATTCAATCTTCGTACCATATGTCGAATGCTTCCAATCTGAACTACCAAGTAAACCAATAACAATATAAGTTGTCTCCTTATTAGGAGATGATTGTATTTTTCCTCCCCTCTTTGCTATGTCTTCTTCACATTTTTTTCGTGACCCATAAAAAAATTTACCCGTTAAACAGAAAAGCTTATTTTCAAAGACGACGTTAGGCGCTGGTTTATCTAATGGCAATAGACTGGAAGCATTAGTTAGATTCTCTATTATCTCTCCAGTAGATTTATTTACATTTTCATGCCCAGATCTATATCCAGTTATTTCTGAGAGTAACTCAACCAAATCATTTTTCTCGTCGTCGTCAACAATCCCGTCCTTCATTATTTTATTAATTCGTTCAGCAAGGATACTGACTGGCCAGACTTCTATTGTACTAAAATTCTCCTCAAGCCATCGAGCCAAGAATTTTACTTCTTCGTCATGAAGAATGCCGTCAGCCTGAATACCCTTGCATAAACCAATAAGTTCATCAATAGTTCTGTGAGTCAATCGTTTTGCAGACAAATTCCTATTCAGGGGTTGCCCATGCTCATCAAGATGGTTATTTTTCATGGTGCTGACCCAAATTTGGAGCTATTAAAACCCCGTGTCTTTTAATATCAAAACGGTCTTTTGAGTTTTGGTTTTTATAAAGTGCCTTTTTTATAGCCAACTCGATGTTCGCAATTTTATCAGCATATATGCTATAGCATTTGAAAGAGATTGTAGGCGAAAATTGAAAAACCTTACAGATTTTAGTTTCGGCTTCTTCGGGGGACATCTCTATCGTTTCAAAATTGAATTCTTTCTTTAATGCGGATTTGATCTTAAAATCTTTCTCTTTTGCCAAATCATTTGTAGAATCGTACGGCATTACGAATTTGACATTTTGATTCTTAATTCGGTCCTTAAAAATAAACTCGAATTCTTTTAGAAAATATTTTGCATTTTGAATAAAAAGCGGCGGCTGAGGTTCTGGAGTATCATTATGTAAGATTTCGAGGTCTCCCTTCCAAAGCATAGAGAAAACTCGCCCCTGAGTTGTATCGATAAAATATTTACTGATAATTTGTGAGTTGGCATATTTATAAAAAACAAGCCTTACCTGAGAAAACCAATTTTTGTAAAAAGATGATGAGTTAACATTCTTTTTGGAAGGATCTACTATCTGGACACTATACTTCAAATGCTGTAACGCAATATCCCATCGGCTGTAAGCAAGTTGCGTATCATAAAGAGTATCGCCTTGAATGAAATAGCAGTCAGCTATTGCCTCTGAGAAGGCACGAGGTACTGCCCATTTAAACCGAGGGAAAAATTCCGAATCTAACATTTATTTTTAGCTCAAAATTTAATTAATTTTTGAATGATTTACCATAGAGACACTACAGTACGCATTAGTAGCACAATACTTTAGAGACTACAATAATAAGTTTCATCACACCGAAGGCCGCAGTATCTTTGATAATACATACCTGTCGCATATGTCGTTAAGGACACACCCTCCGGCATATATCGCCACGCTCGAATGAGCGAGGAGGAGAAAGAAAAAGAAAATAGAAGAACAATAGCGCGTTGTCATCGATATTTTTTCTTACCGGCCTTATTGTGTTGACAAGACGGCGCAGTTTTGTTATTTTAATAAGATTGCAAACTACTGCGGGGTGGAGCAGTCCGGTAGCTCGTCGGGCTCATAACCCGAAGGTCGCAGGTTCAAATCCTGTCCCCGCTACCAAATTACTGAGGCCGTAATTCCTTTTGAAAACAAAGGGGTTACGGCCTTTCTGCTTATGGGGTTGCGCGCCGTTCGATACCCTCTTTTTCACCCAGCGTAACCAAATCGTAACCGTTTTCAAGGACAGCGACCGCCTTGACCATGTGCGACGGCGCGAGGCTTGGCCCAAAAGCCGGAGTTCGTTGTTGACTGTATTTGGGGCCGCGCCCTCTTCCCTCCGCTTGGACTTGTAGTCTGATACGTGCATAGGTCCAACATCAGTTAACGGGTAGTCGCCAATATAGCGTTTCACATCAGAAGCTTCTGTTATGCCCCAAATTTCCCTCGTAAATGCTCAAGGTTTTCTTTAATTATTCCGATGTATTATAAAATAGCATCCCCTCAAATAAATATAGGCTGACTCAAATTCTTATGTGGAAAAATATTATGGGAAAAACAAGATTGGGTTGGATAGCACTGGCTTTTTTTGCGCTTATTTTACTGCAAGCATGCGACCGTGCCGGGATGACCACTACGCCGGGCCCGTCTAAACCCGAAATACGAATTGGGCGGGTTATCTGCGGCGGGCACCTATCGCTTGCGATAGTCGAGAAGAAGTTCCAGAGTGAACTAAGCTCGTTTACCGTCAAAGCGGTTCAGTACCATGACTGGAAGGTCGTCGTAAAGGATATGCTCTCCGGCGAATTAAGCGGCACCTTCATACTTTCTCCGCTTGCGATGGACCTGATAAAGAACGGATTCCCCGGCAAGATCATACTGATGGGCGACCGTAACGGAAACGGCTTTGTCCTCTCGAAGGAGATCGGTTCCATTGAGGGGTTAAGGGGGAGAAAGTCCATAATAGCCGTTCCCCACCTCTACTCCCAGCACCATGTGCTTCTTCACATTATCCTGAAAAAGAACGGCATACCGGCTGAGGGCGTGACTGTCGTGGGCATGCCGCCCCGCGACATGATCAACTCCCTTAGAAGGGGCGAGATAGACGGCTTTGTCGTGGGTGAGCCTGAGGGCAACAAGTCCATCACCCTCGGCATCGGCCGAATGGCGGCCATCTCCCCGGCAATCTGGAAAGGCCACATGGATCATGTCCTTCTTGTCACTGACCGGTTCATCAATGAAGAGCCCGATAAAGCCCGGAAACTGGTCGGGGCGCTTTTGAAAGCCGGACGCTTTATAGAATCGAACCCTGCCGAGGCCGCTGTCCTCGGCGAGGACTATACGGGGTCGAGCGCCAGGGACTTTGAGGCGGTGCTTACTACGCCGCCGGACTGGATCGACTACAGCGATATGCGCCCAACCGCCAGGGACTTCGAGGAGTTTTCCGCCATGCTGGTCGAGATGGGGCTTTGGAAAGAGATGCCCAGGGACACCTCAATATTTTTCGACGGGCGCTTTCTCGAGAAAACAGCTGAGATTGCGAGCGCCACGGAATGATTGGAAAGAGAAAGACCTCACTAAGGACGGCGTGGTACGGCGTGATTTTTCTGGTCACGCTGTTGCCTGTAACCATACTCGTCCCGGGTATAGGCTGGAAAGCCTATACCTGGATGCTCGATTCAGCCCTTGAGATGCAGGTGAAGGAGATCCGGAAAGTAAGGGACCATATAGAGCATGAAATAGAAAACCTCTTCGTACTGCTCCGTGGCAAAAATGATGCGCTTGCCCGGAGCCTCAACAGCGCCGCCGGCAACAAGGGCTCAATTGACTACGGCTCGCTACGCCAGAGTATCGATTCCCTTTTCGACGATACGGAAAGCCTGCATTCCATAACCCTGTTCGGAAGAGACGGGCGGGCGCTTGTTCACAGGGACAGACCGGCCGTCGGCAAAGGTACGGCCGCGGGCATCGGCCAGGGACAAGACTTCTCCGGCATGCCCTCGAGACCTGAGTTCGTGGTGCCAATGCACGGCCGTAATTACTTCGGGACGCCCTATCGGGGAGAGCAAGGGTCGTTTTTCGTGATATCCGTCCCTGTCGGGCCGAAGAGCGCTCCACTTGGAGTCCTAAGCGCCTCCGTTGAAGTCGGAGGGGTCTGGAGTGAGGTGGAAAAGAGGCTTGAGGACCGCGGCGCCCTGATCTACCTCGTCGATAGCCGCGGCGTGTTGTTAAACTCATCGCGGAAGATTGGCCGGCCCGAGGGAACGCTCCTTACAAATCTAAATATAGTCAGGAGACTTATCGCTCAAAAGGACCGGAATAATAGTGAGAGGTATGAAGGTCTGCACGGGGAGGAGGTATTCGGCACCGGCGTATTTCTCGAAGTGCTTGCCTGGGGGATCATCTCAGAGATACCCGTTAAGCACATAACCGGCCCCATACTGAAGGCGTTGATTCCCCTGTTGGCGTTGGGTTTTATGCTCTTTTCCGTCTGCGCCGCCTTCGGGATATGGCTCATCAGCAGGGTGCTCAAACCCATAGGGGAGCTTTCCAGCGCATTTGCGAGCGTGTCTATCGGAGACTATTCGAGGGAGATGGCTCCGTCGTCGGTCGCGGAGATAGACACCCTGGCATCCGGTTTCAACGCCATGGTATCCGCGATTACCCAACGGAAGGAGGCCCTGCGTAACAGCGAAGAGGCGCTTAGAAAGAGTGAAACGAAATACCGCCTAATACATGAGATTTCTTTTGACGGCATAATAGTCGCCGATATTGAGAGTTGTATAATCGAATGCAACAGGAGCGCAGAGCGAATATTCGGGTATGAGGACGGAGAACTGAACGGCAAGAATCTTGCCGAGCTGATGCCCCAGGAGTTTAGGGAGCGTCATTTTGCGGGAGTCCGCCGCTTCTGCGAGACCGGCAAGACCCATGCTCAGGGACAGATAGTTGAATTACAGGGGATACACAAAAACGGGAATATATTCCCCATCGAACTCGTAATCAGCAACTTTGACCTGAACGGAAAGATGGTATTCACAGGAACAATCCGTGATATTACCGAAAGGAAAAACTCGGAAGAATCTATTAAGCATATGGCCTATCACGACCATCTTACCGGGCTTCCGAACCGGACGC
Source organism: Deltaproteobacteria bacterium GWB2_55_19 (assembly GCA_001797465.1). Taxonomy (GTDB): domain Bacteria; phylum Desulfobacterota; class GWC2-55-46; order GWC2-55-46; family GWC2-55-46; genus GWB2-55-19. Next base: position 101,093 of record MGPQ01000002.1, read on the forward strand.
TCTTCAAGGACCGGCTCGAGCAGGTGTTGCTTAGAGAAACATGGCATAAGAGAACCGCCGCCGTGCTCTTTCTCGACCTCGACCGCTTCAAGATAATTAACGATACGCTCGGGCATGCCTTCGGCGACGAGCTTTTGAAGGAGGTTGCCCGGAGGCTGCAAAAGTGTCTCCGGGAGGGTGACACCGTAGCGCGCCTCGGCGGAGATGAATTTACCGTTCTTCTGCAGGGCGTGGCTCATGTCGATGACATACCCCTGGTGCTTGAAAAGATACTGAATACCATTAAACGGCCGATGACGATATCAGGCCAGGAGGTGCTGATAAGCACCTCCATAGGGGTAAGCATCTTCCCTGATGACGGACAGGACAGCGACACACTGCTTAAGAACGCCGATACCGCGATGTACCGCGCGAAGTCGGAAGGTAAGAACAACTGCCAGTTCTATGCCCCCGCGATGTCTACAAAGGCCGCCGGGTACCTCAAGATGGAGCACAGGCTCAGCAAGGCCATCGACAACGGCGATTTGACGGTGCACTACCAGCCGGAGGTGGATACAAAAACAGGCGAGCTTGTCGGCGTAGAGGCCCTTGTAAGGCTTATGGACCAGGGAGACGGCACGCTCACGCCTCCGGGAGATTTCATATCCGTCGCCGAGGAGACAGGCCTTATCATCCCTTTAAGCGAATGGGTGCTAAGGGCGGCTTGCGAGCAGAACAAGGCCTGGCAGAGCGCCGGGTACCCGCCGATAACGGTTGCCGTAAACATCTCCCCGAAGGTCTTTAGGCAGAAAAACTTCATACAGACGGTGGCCGACACTTTAAGGGAAACAGGTCTGAAGCCGGAGCACCTGGAGCTGGAGATTACAGAGGAGACGATGATGGGAAACACCGAGGAGACGATAGAGAAGATGAATGCCTTCAGGGAACTCGGCGTGCGCTTCGTGATCGACGACTTCGGCACCGGATATTCCTCACTCAGCTACATCAAGATGTTGCCGATAGAAATGCTCAAGATAGACAGGTCGTTCGTCCATGACCTTTCAACCAGCTCGGATGACAAAGCCATAGTCACGGCCATAATAAGAATGGCGCACAGCATGAATATTGAGGTTGTCGCCGAAGGCGTGGAGACCGAAGAACAGGTCGCGTATCTACAGTCCATCGGGTGCGACAAACTTCAGGGCTACTTACTGAGCAGGCCCGTTTCTCATGACAAGTTCGAGGAGCTATTTAAAGAGCCTATTTGTATCAATAAATATCTGAAAGACGCCATATGAGCGCCATATACAATAGGTCAATCCCAACTAAAATCGTTCATTAATGTTTGAGTAATACCGCGGTTAATATAATTTGGCCCAGTCGAGAAAAGCGCTTACGATTGAAGATATCCCCTGTATTCGCCTAAAAACCGAGTTAGTCTATCCGGCTATTCAATCAATAACACCTTAACCGCTTTAATTTAAAGGCAAAACGGAAAACCAGGCCATTAATCAAGGGGTTGGAGTTTTTTGGTTTTTGGCTCTCATAACCCGGAGGCCGCAGGTTCAAAACCTGTCCCAGTTGCCGGATTGAAACCGCGTTTTCTTCAAGGGAAACGCGCCCTTTTTTATTTGAACGGGCTTTATTTTACCGATGATTTATGTTATTTAAGACGTACAGTAAAAAACTTGGCCTCCATACAGGCGCAATGATATCCGCGGCGTTATTTCTTCAACTTCGCGCAAGGGTTCTCACGTGGCCGACCGGAATGAAAAGACCAAAAGGCTTTTGCGGTTTGCGGGCCATGCCGCAAGGGCCGCGCTCCTCTTCGCGGCGCTCTCCGGGCTCTTTACGCTCTGGGCGTGGACCTCTCGAAAAGACCTTATCGCCAGGCTCGACAATAAACTCTACTCTTTATACGTAAACCGATACACATCCAGGCTGGACCGCGCGTCCTCACTCCTCTCATCTGGAAATGCCGACGGCGCCAAAAAAGAATTGGAGGCGCTTGCCTCTGTCCTCGCGTCCGTCGACAAGGAGGAGACCCTTGCCTTTGCCTACGGCCGCGCCTTAGGCCTTTTATTATCGATAAGCAGGGACGGGCGGGATTGGACGGGGGCGCTCGCTTATGCGAAGGCGCTTGTCGACCTTGAGCCCAACGACTTCTCCTGCTGGCTCGATTACGCCGAGGCCCTTGACAGAAACGGCATGAGGGGGGACGCCGTCAAGGCCTATTACAGGGCGCACTCGATAGCCCCTCAGTCGCTCTCAGCCGCCCGGTCCCTGGCGTACACACTGTCCGACGAGAACAGGGACGCGGAGGCGAGAGAGGTACTGTCCGGATATATCGACGCGAACCGGGCCGCTCAGGTCTACGCCTACCACGCGGTGAGCGGCGAGGACTTTTCAAAGTCGAGGGTGGGCGCGGCCACAGCGGTCATAACCGGCCGGAGACAGACCTTCAGGCCGCCCGTGGCAAGGGCCGGCATCGAGCGAATGAGGATAGACTTCAGGGGTCTCATTGATATGGAGGTCGAGATATACTCCATCTCCATCATCACGCCGGACGCGACTTTTGTGCTCCCCGCTGAGACCCTTGACCTGGCCACGTTCGGACTTAAGCCGACGGGCGTTAACAGATACGAGCTCGCGGGGAAAGGGGATATGAGGCTCGGGTTCACGATGCCGGCCGAGCTTCAAACCGCCAGTATCCTGGCGGTCTCGGTCGAGGCCGTTTTCACGCCAAAGCCGCCCCCGGACCTTTCCGGCTTCATCCGAGGTTCTTAAGGCGCCTGTGATAAAGAAACTCGCTAAAAAATGCTGGAAGTGGAGTTGGGCGCTGACCCTGCCGGTCGCCGCCGTCTTTCTTATCTGGGCCTTTGGCTCCTGGCGGTTCTACCACGACTTTACGCTCCGCTACGGCGGGGCGACGCCTATCGGGCTTGTGAGCTCCGGGCTTGTGAGCTCCGGATACCTCGTAAGCGGCCTCAAGGACTTCGCCCTCCCGGACCTCCGCGAAGGTGAACGGCTCGAGGCCGTTCACCTCTATGTAAAAGAGTCGGAGATCAAGAAACTCGACGCGAGGCTCCCCCGCTCAGGCAGGGAATACGTCGAGGCGAGCCTCCTCTACCCGGGCGGCAAGGCGCAGTCCGTGGAGATGCGGTACAGGGGCGACTTCCAGTACCACTGGAGCGGCAAGAAGAAGTCGATCCGCATAAAGACCCGCAAGGGACGGCTCTACAATGGCGTTCGCCAGTTCAACCTGATAGTGCCCAAGACGAAAGACCTCTTTTCGAACCACCTCTCCTACGCCCTTGCCCCAAGAATGGGGCTCATGGCGCCGGAGACGAAGTTCGTCGACCTTTACGTGAACGGGAAGTACTCCGGGGTCTACCTCTTCGTCGAACAGCTCGGCGAGCAGTTCCTGAGGAGAAATTACCGGATGCCGGGAGACCTCTACGTCGGCGAACTGGTCGGCAGGGACCTCGTCCCAATCGTCGGCAGGGAAGTGTTCCAGACCCCTGGATTCTGGACAAAGGCCGCCGTCAACAACCACAACCCGCCTGAGTGGAACGAGCCTTTAAAGGCGCTGACCAAGGCAGTATACTCCGAAGACCCGGAGAGGCTTTTAGGCCTTATCGACATGGACGCCTGGGCGCGTTTTGCCGCGTTCATCACCATCAGCCGCACCACTCACTTTAACGCCACGCACAACTGGCGGCTTTATTTCGACCCCGCGAAGGGCAGGTTCGAGCCGGTGGTCTGGGACCCGCTCGGGTGGAGCTACGATTCGTTCGTCCCGCTGATTGAGAAGCAGTCGAACACGATGGACGTCATCACGAGCTTCGTCTTCGAGAGACTGCACGAGGACCACGGGTTCCTCGCGGCCAAGCACGCGGCGGTGGAGGAGTTCTTCTCGTCCGGCGGCGCGGAGTATCTGCGAAGCCTCATGGACGGCACAGGCCCGCTGAAGGCGTCCATAAAACGCGACCACAACATCGTCGTGAACATGATCCGGTTCTATTCGCCTTCGAAAGTCCTTAAGGAGATGGAAGAGTTCAGGCGTTTGACGATAGAGAGCCTTGACGAGGTCAAGGAGGCCTATGCGGCGCCTCCCTCGGCGTACTGGGATATCGAGAACGGCAAGGTCATGATAAACATCGACGGTTTCGCCCCCATCAACTTCCTGGAGGTGGAGTTCGCCGCCGCCCCCCGGGCCGTATCGCGCGCCACAGTCGAGTTTACAAAGGACGGCGCGATAAACTCAAAAGACATAACGCGGCGTGTCTTTGCGAAGGGGAAGACCGTCAGGGTAGACGCCCCCTTTTTCGCGAGGCGCAATATGACCTTCCCCTGGGCAACGGACGCGCCAGTCATCATAAAAGACGCGGCAATAGAACCGGCAAGCTATGCTCTCTCTCTTGCCGGGGCCAAGGGGCCTGTTGTTCGCGTTCGGGCCGGTTACGCCGATGGACGGATAGCGGAGCTTGAAAGGGCCGCGGACATGGAATCTTTCCCGCTTGACGGGAACTATTCCATCGTGCCTGTAAAGGAGCCGGCAAAGGCATATGCGTGGTCGGGCGATGTCGCAATTAATGGCGTGATGAGGATTGACGGCGACCTTAGCATAGCCGCCGGCACGAGGGTCAATTTTGCGCCTGGGTCCTCTTTGGTAGTCAATGGGAGGCTTTTTGCCAACGGAGAGGCGGGCAGGCCAGTGGTCTTCGGACCTGCCCAAAAGGGTCAGCGGCCGTGGGGAGCGGTGGCGCTCAATGGAAAGGACGCGAACGGCTCGACGCTCAAGCATTGCGTCTTCACCGGCGGTAGCGGCCTTAAGGACCGGTTTGTCGAGTACTCGGCCATGCTCTCCATACATGACGTCAAAGGGGTGGTCATCGAAGATTGCGCCTTCTCGGATAACAAGACGGCCGACGACATGGTGCACGCGGTATATTCAGAGCTGACCATCAGGCGAAGCCTGTTTTCCGGCGCCCACCTCGACGGACTCGACCTCGACTATGCGGAGGCGCGGATTATAGATTCAAGGTTTGACAAGAGCGGCAACGACGGGCTCGACCTCATGTCCAGCCAGGTAGCGGTGCTCGGCTCCGAGATGAACGGCTCAGGCGACAAGGGCATATCCGTCGGGGAAGGGGCTCAGGTCTTTATATGGAATACCCTGATAAGAAATTGTGAGATAGGCGTGCAGGCAAAGGACGGCTCGGACGCGTTCCTTTATAACGCGGAGCTCTCAGGGAACAAAAAGACGATAGACGCGTACAAGAAAAACTGGCAGTACGGCGACGGCGGCCATGTCTTTGTCTTTAAAAGCAGGCTCAAGGGCGCTGACCCCGCCCTTACCGCCGACAAGGACTCGTCCCTCGCAATCTATGATTCGTTCCTCGACGCCAATCCGGGCGGGAAGCGCAAGTCCATCTTCCTGCACGAGACGGCCGATATTGACATTAGTTTCGAGCGCAGGGCGCGCTCGAACGAGGCCTTCAAGGCCTCGTTCGAGCGTCTCCCCCTCATAGAGCCGTATCTTGATTTGATCAATCCTTCCGTAAGGGGGAGGACAACGGGAGAGTGAGGCGGACAGAGTTTCAATCCCTGTCATTGCCGTCGGATCAGGCCGCGTTTTCTTCAAAGGAAACGCGGCCTTTTTCTATTCCTGCCCTTAAACCCCTTTCCAGGCGTTCTGTCAATACAGATGAACTCCCTATCCTTTCAAGGACGCCGCAGTCTGTCCATCAAAGGCCCGTGAACAAAGCCGCCGGGTGCGAGGGCCTCATTGTGCGGCAGTATCCCCGGGACAGTCCGTCAGGTTTGAGCGTAAAATAAAAATAACCGGTTTAAAGTAAAACTCCTTGCAAGCCGAAAAGCGCGCAAGTATAATATCCAGCGGCACCCTCCCAAACACGCAATCTCAAAAAAGGAGCTTTTATGGCTGGTCTAAACAAGGTCATCCTCATCGGGAACCTCGGGGCAGACCCCGAAATAAGATACACGCCGTCAGGCATGGCCGTCGCTAACTTCAGGCTTGCCACCTCCGAGACCCGGAACGCCAAGGACGGCCAGAAAGAGACCAAGACCGAGTGGCACAGGATAGTGACCTTCGGCAAACTCGCCGAGATATGCGGCGAGTACCTTGAAAAGGGCAAGCAGGTCTACATCGAAGGCAAGATACAGACCCGGAACTGGGAGGACAAGGACGGGAACAAGCGCTTCACGACCGAAATAGTGGCAAACGACATGAGGATGCTCGGGTCCAAGGGCGCCTCGTCGGGCGCCGGGGCCTCGGCCGCTGAACCCCAGGTTGACGAGATCCCGCCGACGGACATGGACGACGTGCCGTTCTGAGGAACCGAGGGTACGCTGTTTACAGATAATCTCCCCTGCCCTCTCTTAAAAAAAGAGGGCGTTTCCAAAATCCCCTCCCCGAGTCCGATAGATGGGAGGGATTAGTGGTAAAACAGCGAGACTCACCCTCACCCTGGCCCTCTCCCACAAGGGGAGAGGGGACTTAAGGCCGGGCGGGGTGATTTAGAAAAAAACCATTTCCCACAAACCTCTCCTATCCCCGGAAGGACCAGACATGAAAAAGGCAGAGGTCGTCTCCCCCGCAGGGAACATCGCGTCGTTGAAGGCCGCCGTGGACGCGGGCGCGGACGCGGTATATTTAGGCTTTAACGACTCCACGAACGCCCGGAACTTCGAGGGGCTTAACTTCACGCCCGCAGAGATACAGGACGGGATAAAGTACATCAGGTCCAAGGGGAGAAAATTCTACGTCGCCATCAACACCTTCCCGCAGGGCGACACTTACCCAAAGTGGTACAAGGCGGTCGATAACGCCGTGGACCTCGGGGCCGACGCCATAATCATCGCGAACCTCGGGATATTAAGGTACGCGCGGCAACGTTACCCGCTCTCCAACCTGCATCTCTCCACGCAGGCGAGCTCGTCCAATTACGAGTCGATCAACTTCTACAAAAGGCACTTCGGGATAAAACGGGTCGTTCTGCCTCGCGTCCTGACCGTTCAGGAAATAAAGGAACTGAAGGCGAAGACCGAGGTCGAGATAGAGGTCTTCGCGCTCGGCGGGCTCTGCATAAACATCGAAGGCAGGTGCTACTTATCGTCCTTCCTCACAGGCGCGTCCACGAACACAGAAGGCGCGTGCTCGCCTTCAAGGTTCGTCCGCTTTGTGCCGGAATCTAACGGCGGGATGTCCATAACGCTCAATAATGTGACGCTCAACAGGCTCGGCGCGAAGGAGTCCTCGCCGTACCCGACCTGTTGCAAGGGCAGGTACATCCGCCCCGACGGGGAGGTCGCCTACGCCATAGAAGACCCGGAGTCGCTTAACGTCCTCTCCATAGTGCCGGGGCTGATCGAGGCCGGTGCCTCGGCCTTCAAGATCGAAGGGCGGCAGAGGACAAAGACATATGTCTCGGCGATGACAGGGGTCTTGAGAGAGGCGATAGATTCCTATTACAAAGACCCGAAGGGGTATGCGGTAAAGCCCGAGTGGGCTAAAAAGACGGTCGCGACCTTCGAAGGCACGAGGGAGACCTTGGGGTCGTATCTGGTGAAGTAGGGCAGGCAGTATTTCTGTCATTGCGAGGAGCGGTTCCCGCGACGAAGCAATCTCCGGCGTGATTCCGAGAAATATGAGATTTTCGCCGCTCGCAATGACAAGGGGGACTGGAAAGTCCCCCCTATTGAAAACTTACCCCTCCCCACCTCCCCTTGAAAAAAGGGGAGGAGTTTTAACCGCCCCTCCTTGGCAAGGAGGGGCCGGGGAAGGTGTATTTTCCCGGGTGGAGACTTTTGATGTCCATGCTACAGACGGAGAAAACATCAAAAAAATCAGGGGGTTTTGCGCAAAGGCGTATAACTCCCTGAGTTTTGGTTTGACAACCGCGGGTCCCGGCCCTACAATATAGTAGTAGTTGTTGAAAACCGGAGGGTTAAAGATGCCGATCTACGAGTACAAGTGCAAGAGTTGCGGCAAGGAATTCGAGGTAATACAGAAGTTTTCGGACGAGCCGATCAAAAAGTGCATAGACTGCGGCAAGGCCGTCGAAAAGGTCATCTCACAGTCATCGTTCGTCCTCAAGGGCACGGGCTGGTACGCGACCGACTACCCGAAAAAGGAAAAGAAAGAGGATAAAAAGCCTGACTGCTCTAAATGCCCCTCCTGCTAAAGGGGTTCAGGGTTTTAAGTCCGAGGCCCGGGTTTGCCCGGGCCTCGTTATTTCTATCCGAAAATACCTTTCTCAAAATCATCAAGCCCGACCAGCAGGGGCCTTAAAAAACAAACATGGAAAAAGAGATAATAGAGACAGCCGTCAAGGCCGCTAAACGCGCTGGCGCGCTCCTTAAAGACAACCTCGGCAGGGCGGGAAAAATCGAGTATAAGGGCGCGGTGAACATCGTGACCGAGCTCGACAGGAAGTCCGAGGACCTCATAATCGAGACTATCCTCAAGTCATTCCCCGGCCACGGCATACTTACCGAGGAGCGCGAAGAGCTTAAAAAACCGGGGCCGTTCCGCTGGATAATAGACCCGCTCGACGGGACGACCAACTACGCCCACGGCTTCCCTTTCTTCTGCGTATCCATCGCCTTCGAGGAGGCTGGTGCTGTCAGGTTCGGCGCGGTCTTTGATCCGATGCTCGACGAACTCTTCACGGCGGAGGCGGGCAAGGGCGCGTACTTGAACGGGAGGCTCATACACGTATCCGACGTGGATGACCTTAGCAAGTCGCTTCTGGCAACTGGTTTTCCCTATGACCTGCGGACCTCGAAGGAGAACAACCTCGACCACTTCACGGACTTTACGCTCCGCGCCCAGGCAATAAGGAGGGCGGGTTCCGCCGCCCTCGACCTCTGCTACCTGGCCTCCGGCAGGTTCGACGGCTTCTGGGAGATGAAGTTGAAGCCCTGGGACGTGGCCGCGGCCTCACTCATCGTGAAAGAGGCTGGCGGCGCGATATCCGGCTTCAAGGGGGGCGAGTTCTCGATATTTGGCTCCGAGTGCCTCGCCTCGAACGCTCTGATACACGCGGAGATGCTCAGGGTCCTTTCTAAAAAACGCGAAAAGAAGGCCGTGTTCGCGAGGTGATCTGTCCTTTGGCAGACCTCGAATACGCTTGAATTACGCCGGGAATAAGTGTATGAATAAGCCTTGATTGAAGCGCGCGGCAGGCCTCAAACATCCTGACCCCCCGACAAACCTGACAATGATAAGCATAATATTGAGGCTCTTAGTCCTTACGGCAGGCGTCTTTCTCGCCTCCTACCTTATCCCCGGCGTCAACGTCGATGGGTACGTGGCGGCGTTCAAGGCCGCGCTCCTCCTTGGCGTGCTCAATGCCATTATAAAGCCTGTCCTCATAATACTCACCCTCCCCATAACTCTCCTGACGCTCGGGCTCTTCACCTTCATAATAAACGGACTCCTCCTCTGGTTCGTCGGATACGCAATATCCGGCTTTGAGGTCGCCGGGTTTTTCTCAGCCCTCCTCGGCGCGATAGTCATAAGCCTTTTCAGCATACTCTTAAACAGGTTCATATAACCCCCCGC
>MGPQ01000002.1:110674-116454 GCA_001797465.1 Deltaproteobacteria bacterium GWB2_55_19
AAGACCGGCCCTGCCTTGACATTCCCTGAAATGCTGGTCTAATTAGATGGACGGCCCTGCGGCCGGACGCATGCAAAATAACAGCTTTTTACGAAAAGGAGGCGCAAGAATGGCACACCAACCAAAAAAATTCGAGCTCAAGCTCGACGGGATTTCAGAAAACCAGATAGCCCAGCACAGGGACATCCTCTACCAGGGGTATGTGACCAAGCTGAACGAGATAGAGGAGAGGCTTAAGACCGTAGACCTAACAAAGGCGAACCAGATCTTCAGCGAGTACAGGGGATTGAAGGCTGACGAGACCTTCGCGCTTAACGGCGTCATACTCCACGAGCTCTACTTCGAGAACCTCGGAGGAAAGGGCGGAAAGCCAATAGGCCAACTCGTCGACCTTATCGCCAGAGAATTTGGCTCATTCGAAAAATGGTCCGACTCATTCAAGGCTTCAGGCATGGCGTCCCGCGGCTGGGTCATGCTCGCCCTCAGCAAGTACGACGGCAAACTCCACAACTACGACCTCGACACCCACAACTTCAACGTGCCTGTAAACGCCGTCCCCATACTCATCATGGACGTGTACGAGCACGCCTACGCCATAGACTACGGCGTAAAACGCGCCCCCTACATCGACGCCTTCATGAAGAACATCGCCTGGGATATCTCAGCGAGAAGGCTTGCGAAGATAGACCTTGCGGAGATAGAAAAAGAGGCGGGCTAACCTGGCCGTTCTCCTGCCTTTATTATCAACAAACCGCCCCTGCGCTTAGCGCGGGGGCGGTTTGTTTTTAGGACTGGATAGTCCGGTGAGGGGAATCCCCGCCCGAAGCAATCTTAGGGGGTAAACCTTCTCGGAGATAAATTATAAAAACGGTTAGAATTTTTTGCGTGTTGCAAAATGCCTTTTTGCGCGCTCCGCACGCTTTTAGGCATAGGATTCGCTCGCTTTCTCCTCCCCCTCCCGCTCGCTCGCCTCTTCCTCCCTAAGGCTTCGCTCACCTATGCCCGGGTGTTTTCAAAAAATTCAATACCCTACGCGCTCTCTATGAAGATACGCGCCGGGTCTTCGAGGTACTTTACTATCTTTGACATGAACATCGCCGCGTCCGCGCCGTCGACGACGCGGTGGTCGAACGTGAGCGAAAGCGGGAGTATCTTCCTTATTACGATAGAGCCGCCCTTTACCCAGGGCTTATCTCTTATCTTACCTGTGCCGAGTATGGCTATGTCCGGATAGTTTATTATGGGGGTCGCGTATACGGCCCCGAAAGAGCCGTAGTTGCTTATCGTGAACGACGAGCCCTTTAGCTCGTCGAGCGTTATCTTCCTCTCCCTCGCCTTCTTGCTCAACTCCTGCAGTTCGACTGCGAGATCGAGTATCGTCTTCTTCTCTACGTTTTTAACGACAGAGACCATGAGCCCGTCCGGCGTCATCACGGCCACACCGATGTTAAAGTATTTTTTGAGTATTATCTCGTTCCTCTCCTCGTCGACTGACGCGTTGAACGCAGGGTGCGCTGAAAGGGCGTGCTGGACGGCCTTCATAAAGAACGGGAGGAACGTCAGGTGTATGCCCCGCTCTCTGGCGACCCTCCGCTCTCTGACACGCAGGTCCCAAAGCTCGGTCACGTCCGCCTCGTCCATCCCTGTCACGGACGCCGCTGTACGTTGTGACGCGAGGAGGTTTTTTGCGATAGACCGACGGACGCCTTTGATAGGTATACGCTCTACGGCCCCATACTTATCCATCTTCGGCGCTTCTTTCCTCGCCTCTGCAGTCATCTCCTCAGACGCTGGAGCGGCCGCTTTCGGCGCGCCTCCCGCCCCCCTTACGTCGCCCTCGGTAACTATGCCCCCGGGGCCGGTTCCGCTTACCATCGACAAATCTACCTTCAACTCCCTCGCAAGCGCCCTCGCCTTAGGCGACGCGAGCGCCTCTTCCTTTTCCGGCATCGTACCGACGACCGAATACGAAGGCTCTCGCCCCCCCTCCTCTTCAGACGCCTTCTTTTCAACAGGCGCTTCCATTGCCCCGCCCTCGACCTCTATAACAAGGAGCGTCTCGCCGACCTTGACGACCTCGCCCTCGGGCTTGCCTATACGCACGACCTTACCCTTCTTAGGCGAAGGCACCTCTACTATCGCCTTGTCGGTCTCGATCTCCATGACGACCTGGTGCTCCTCGACAGCCATCCCCTCTTTGACCTTCCAGCTCACGACCTCGCCTTCGGTTATCCCCTCGCCGAGGTCCGGCAATTTAAACTCGTATAACATGACGCTCTCCTTGGATACAGGCGTAGATTCAAAAGGGCTGAAAGGTCTGTCCGGATGGTTCCAGCTCTCCTTGTAAAGGGGAGGTGTAAATACTAATACCGCATCACCCGCTCATACGCCTTCTTTATGCGTTCGAGCGACGGCATGTAAAAGTCTTCGAGGCGGGCCATTGGCACGACTGCCTCAAAGCCCGCGACCCTGAGTATCGGGGCCTTCAGGTACTCTATCGCCTCTTCCGCGACGAGCGCGGCGACCTCGGCGCCGAAGCCGGCGATGCGCGGCGCCTCGTGCACTATGACGAGCCTGCCGGTCTTTTTGACGGAAGTAAGTATTGCCTCCTCGTCAAAGGGTTTCAAGGTCATCAGGTCTATTATCTCCGCGTCGAAACCTTCGGCGGCTTCAGCCGCCTTGTGGAGCATCGTGCCCCACGAGACTACGGTCAGGTCCTTCCCTTCCTGGAGGATCGATGCCCTTCCGAGCGGCACGACATAGTCTCCGTCAGGGACGTCTGCTTTAATCGACCTGTAGAGACGCGACGGCTCCATAAAGAGGACTGTGTCAGGATCGCGTATAGCGGATTTTAGCAACCCCTTTGCGTTGTACGGGGTCGAGGGGACAACGACCTTTATGCCGGGCATGTGGCAGAAAAGGGCTTCAGACGATTCAGAGTGGAGTTCAGGCGGCTTTATACCGATGCCGTAGGGCGTGCGTATGACCATGGGAACCGAGAAGCGGCCGCGCGAGCGCGAGCGGATGCGGGCGGCGTGGGAAAATATCTGCTCAAGCCCGGCGTACAGAAACCCCATGAACTGTATCTCTGCGACGGGCTTCATGCCGTATGCGGCGAGCCCCACGGCCGCGCCTATGATGCCGAGCTCGGATAATGGCGTATCGATAACGCGGTCAGGGCCGAACCTCTCAAGCAGGCCTTCCGTGACCCTGAAGACCCCGCCGTCCCTGCCGACGTCCTCCCCGATAATGATAACGTCGCTGTCTCTCCCCATCTCCTCAAATAGCGCGGAGTTTATGGCGCCGACGATGTTCAGCTTCCCCATCCGGACTCCTTCATCTCCTTTTTCTGCCTCAAGGTGAGCTCAGCGTAGGTATAGCGGATGAGGTCCGCGGGGTCAGGCGGCGGAAAGGCCTCGGCCTTCTTTATCTCGGCGTCTACCGACTCCTCGGCCTTCTTTGTGACGGACTCCTCGTACCCCTTCGTCCACTTGCCTATTTTTTCAAGATAGAGGCGGAGCCTCAAGAGCGGCTCCTTCGCCCTCCATGCCTCGACCTCTTCCTTTGACCTGTAACGAGAGGCGTCGTCTGAGGTCGTATGGTCGTCGAGCCTGTAAGTGAAACACTCTATGAGCGTCGGGCCGCCGTTGTTCTTGGCCTTTTCGAGAGCGTCCTTCGTCGCCTTGTATACAGCCGCCACGTCGTTGCCGTCGACCTGTATCCCCTCGAAGCCGTGCGCAGAGGCCTTCTGGGCTATCGTCTTGGCGGCTGTCTGAGAGGAGCGGGGGACGGATATTGCCCACTGGTTGTTCTGGCAGAGGAATACGACCGGGGCCTTGAAGACCCCGGCGAAGTTGAGCCCCTCGTGAAAGTCGCCCTTTGAAGACCCTCCGTCGCCGAAATACACCCCGGCGGCCTTCCTGTGCCCCTTTAGTTTCATCGCCCATGCCGCGCCCATGGCGTGCGGGACATGCGTGCCAACCGGCACGGACATCGGGAAGATGTTGAGGCCCTCCGGGCACTTCATCCCGCGCTCGTCGCCTGCCCAGTACCTGTAGAGCATCCACATGGGATACCCCTTGGCGACGAGGACGCCGGACTCCCTGAACGACGGGAAGAGCCAGTCGTCGTCAGAAAAAGCGCGCGCGCTACCCACCTGGGACGCCTCCTGGCCGAGAATGGAAGCGTAGGTGCCGATCCTCCCTTCCCTCTGGAGGCTCAACGCCCGCTGGTTGAAGACCCTGGCGAGTATCATCGCCTCGAAACACCTGGTTATCTCTTCGTCTGACACCGACGGGATGAGTTCAGGGTCGGCCTCGCCCCTTTCGTTTATTATCTGCAGGCGTTTTACTTCGATCTTCTCAATTATCTCCAATGGCATAGGGCAAGTCTATCAGCAGAAAACAGATGAGTCAAGGCAACCCTAACTTCTTAATATGTTGACACAGGAAAAGCGTTATTATACGATTTCAAGCCGAAGCCTGGAGGGCATGATGGACCTTGATAATATTAAATTCAACGGAGATGGGCTTGTCCCCGCCATAGCGCAGGACGCCAATACCGGAGAGGTATTGATGCTCGCGTACATGAACAAGGAAGCGCTCTCTTTGACGCTTTCGACCAAGAGGGCGCACTACTGGTCGAGGTCGAGGAAGTCGCTCTGGCTGAAGGGCGACACCTCCGGCAATTACCAGGACGTGAAATCAATCCTCTACGACTGCGACGGGGATACGATACTCCTTCAAGTCGAGCCCCTCGGGCCCGCCTGCCACACGGGAGAGAGGACCTGTTTTTACAGGTCGCTCGACGGCAAACTCGTGAGACCAACGGGCCCTCGCGTCTTGACCGAGCTTTATAGTATAATAAAGGAGAGGAAGAAGGCTCTGCCGGATAAATCCTACGTCGCCTCCTTGTATGCCAAGGGGTTGCCGAAGATACTCGAAAAGGTCGCCGAGGAGTCCGCGGAGCTGATAGAGGCCGCGAAAGAGAAGGGGAAAGACGATATCGTGTACGAGTTCTGCGACCTCCTCTTCCACTCCATGGTCCTCCTGTCGAATGAGGGTATCGAGATGGACGAGGCGTACAAGGAGCTCGCGCGGAGGTTCGGCATATCCGGCATAGAGGAGAAAGGGACGAGGGGGAAAAAATAATGGACTGCATATTCTGCAAAATCGCCTCGAAGAAGGTACCCTCGACAATCGTCCTTGAGACGGACGACCTCGTTGTAATAAAGGACATCAGCCCGCAGGCCCCTGTCCACCTCCTCGTCATACCGAAGAGGCACTACGCCACGCTCCTTGAGTGCGAAGACAAGACCCTCCTCGGCTCGATCTTCGAGGCGGCAAAAGACGCGGCAAAGGACGCGGGTGTGGCCGAATCCGGCTTCAGGACAGTAGTGAACACGAACGAAGAGGGCGGGCAGACGGTGGCGCACCTCCACATGCACTTGCTCGGCGGCAGACAGCTTACAGGCAGGATGGGCTAAGGATAGCCGGGATGCACTTACAAAAATAAGAAAGCAGGAGACGAATATGTCAGTAGGGAGAGCGCCTTCATCATGCGGCGGCGGTGGCGGCGGGGCCAATCTAAGGGGGCCTTCGTGCCAGAGTTGCGGGATACTTATAATGAGATCGGACGAATTCGGCAGGGACAAGACGGGCGTCATAAGGACCGACTACTGCCGGTACTGCTATGACAGGGGCGCGTTCACGGAGCCGGACCTGACCGTCGAGCAGATGATAGAGAATCTGGCAAAGACGATTATGACGAGCCGGAGGAAC
>MGPQ01000002.1:116538-189215 GCA_001797465.1 Deltaproteobacteria bacterium GWB2_55_19
CCTGTCTGTTTCTAAATTGATAATCTCCGGCCCCCTCTTTAGAAAAGAGGGGTATTTAACCGCTCGCAATGATAAAAACGCCCCCTCCCCACCTCCCCTTGTAAAAAGGGGAGGAGATTTAAACGCCCCTCCTTGCCAAGGAGGGGCTTACGGGAGATGATTTCGGGTCTCAGCCAGGCGACGCCCCCTTAATCCTCTTTGCAATCCTCTCCTTGTGCTCCTCGCCTTCTACCTCCAATATCATGTCGAGCCTTATCATGCGGACCGGCACGTCCATCGCGTCCCTCTGGTGCGTTATATGGAGGATGTTCGCGCGCGTTGCCGCTATCTCTGAAGTGAGCTTTGAGAGAGCGCCGGGGACGTCCTCGACTACGAGCGAGAGCCTCATTATCCTGCCTTCCTTCAGCATACCGGCGCGTATGACCCGGTCGAGCATGGTGACGTCGATGTTGCCCCCGCTCAAAACGAAGACGGCTTTCTTTACGGCGGGTAGCTTCCCTTCCATGGCGGAGGCGATCGTAACCGCGCCAGCGCCCTCAACTATGAGCTTCTTCCTCTCCATGAGGAGCAGGATGGAGGCGGCGATCGACTCCTCGCTGACCGACACGACACTATCCACATACTTCTGGATAATAGGAAAGGTCCTGACCCCGACCCGCGTTACGGCTATGCCGTCGGCTATCGTAGCCTTTCTCCCGACTACAACGGGGCGTCCCGCCTTAAGAGACGCCATGCAGGAATCCGATGCCTCTGACTCGACACCGACCACCTTTATATCTTTTTTAATGGACTTTACAGCCGTGGCTATCCCGGAGATGAGCCCGCCCCCGCCTATGGGCGCGACTACGAGGTCCACGTCCGGCAACGCCGCCATTATCTCAAGCCCCACGGTCCCCTGCCCGGCGATGACAAGGTCGTCGTCAAACGGGGGGATGAATACCATCCCCTTTTCCCTGGCGAGCGTTTGCGCCCTCTCGCAGGCCTCGTCGAAAAAGTTGCCGTAAAAGACGACTTCCGCGCCGTAGCTTTTCGTCGCCGCGAACTTCACAATCGGCGCGCTCTCCGGCATGACGATAAGGGATTTTACGCCAAGGAGGGCGGATGCCCACGCGACCCCCTGGGCGTGGTTGCCGAGGGAGGCGGTTATGACGCCTCGCGCCTTCTCTTCATCCGTAAGCATGGAAATCCTGTTGTACGCGCCGCGCACCTTAAAGGAGCCGGTCTTCTGGAGGTTTTCGAGCTTCAAGTGGCACTCGAACCCATATGCCCTCGAGAGCGAGGATGAGTGGATGAGCGGGGTGTGGGTGATGACCTTTTTGAGCCTCTCTGACGCCTCTCTGATGAGGTCGAGCATCGAACCTCCTGAAAATATCTAATTTTCAGAAGTAGCCTTTAAATAGCGCGCAATTTAAAGGCTGCCTCCGAGAATTGTTATTATTTTAGCGGTACCCTGAAGAGATTATATCAGAAGAGAAAAAGGAGTTGGAAAGGCTTTGATTATTTTCCTTATTTGGGAGGGGGAAGGACTCTTCATTGCAAAAAAATTATTTTTTCATCCTCTGCCTCTTCGCCTCGAATAGCGCTATGGCCCCGGCCTGCGCGGCGTTTAGCGAGCTTATCTTTCCGGCCATCGGTATGGATACGAGGAAATCGCAGGCCTCAAGGACGAGCCTCCTTATCCCCTTGCCCTCGCTCCCGACGACTATGGCGAGGTCGCGGTTCAGGTCCGCCCTGTATATCTCCTCGCCTCTGCCGGCCTCAATGCCGGCGACCCAGACGTTCTCAACTTTCAGCCTTTCAATAGCCCTCGTTATGTTGACTTCCCTCGCTATGAGCGCGTGCTCGGTAGCCCCTGCGGAGGCCTTGGCCACAACGGGCGTTACTTCCGTCGCCCTGTCCTTCGGGATGATTATGCCGTGGACCCCTGCCGCGTCCGCGGCCCTTACAAGAGAGCCGAGGTTCTGGGGGTCCTGGATGGAGTCGAGTATAAGGAAGAACGCCTCCTCACCGGACTTCTTCCAGGCCGCGATCAGGTCTTCCATCTCCCTGTACCTGAAGGCCCCTTTGAGAAAGGCAACAGCGCCCTGGTGTTTGTCCGTTCCGGAGAGGCGCTTCAACTCGTCCGGCGGCGAGACCTCGACCTTAATGCCCCTTGACCTCGCGGTATTAAGTATCTCGTTTACAGGCTTGTCCGAGCGGGAAGACGATATGACGACCTTTTCTATCCCCTCGCCGGATGCGAGCGCCTCGATTACCGGGTTTATGCCGTAGATGACCCTCACCTCAGGGGAGCCCCTTGAGCCTGTCCTGCATTGACGCATACTTCTCGGCGTCGCCGGCAAGCTCATAGAGCTCGGAGAGGTGCGTGTATATCTCTTTCAGCGGATTGGCCCCCGCGTTAGAGGCGTCCGCGCGCGAGGCGGCCTTAAGGAGGCTCTCTTCCGCGTCCACGTACTCCTCCTCCCTCGTCTGTATAACGCCTATGGTGTCTAAGTACATGTAATCGGTATCGGGATCGAGTTCGAGCCCCTTCATCGCGGTATCCTCGGCCCTGCCGTACTCTCCCCTCTCCATGTATATCCAGGCTAGGTTATTGTAGTAGGCGCCCTTCGAGGGGTTTATCTCTATCGCGTTCAGGAACCCCTCCTCGGCCTCATCCAAGTTGTTCCGCCTGAGATTAAGGTTAGCTATCGCGAACCACGCGCTCTCGCGGATGTCCTTTGAATCGGATTCAAGGGCCTTCCGGTATTCCCGGAAGGCGAGGTCATTCTCACCCTTTGACTCGTAGATGGAGGCGAGTGAGAGCCTCTCAACGTCGGAGAGGAGGAACGAGGGCTTCTCTACCTGAATCGCGCCGCAGGCCGGGAGCAGGAACGCTAAAACTACGGGGAGCGCATACCGGAGCCTCATCTGCGCCCTCCTTTGGACTTTATGAGAAGGGTCGAGTAGCCGGTCTTTGACCATGCCTTTTCAAGCGCTTCGTAGGAATATACCCGCTCCTTGTCCATCCCCGAGTGCGCGATCACCATCCCTGAAATGTCGCTGTAACCGACGGCCACTATGTAATGGCCGACAGGATAAGACTCGAAGCCGAGGTTCAGGAAGAGTATGAGCGGAGTTTTTTGGGCTATCTTCTCGCGTAAGTCGTCGAGCCCGCCCTTGTAATAGGCGGCCTCCATCCCCTTGTCTTTCGCGAAAAGGAGCATGTCAATGGGGAGCGTGCCCTTGAGCCTTGTCTGGTAGACCTCTATGATGGCCTCATCTATATCAGTGGCGCCCGTGGCGCCCCAGTACGCGACAAGGGACGCGAGAGAGGCCGGCCCGCACATGTACTCGTCCTGCGGATAGAAAGGGACATCCCTGATAAACGAGCCTTTGCCGGGGTTCGCCTCTATCTCATCGATTATATGCCTTGTCTCTATCAGTATCCCGCCGCAGCCCGGGAGGATGAAAAGAAGGAGGGCGAGGGCCAGCAGGGCCGCTCTTGAACCTGGTTTTTTCATGCGAGTGCTTCCTGTTGCCGCGCGCCCCCGGAAGGGGGCGCGCTATATTCAAAACATTCATCTTATGATGATCTTGCGGTCTGAGAGCTTCATTATCACCATCACGAGTATCACGATGACGAGGAGCGCGATGACTACGCCGAGTCCGTCGCCGCCGGGATACAGGCCGTCAAGCTGGGAGGCGAACTGGTGCAGTTCGTCGTCTGTGAGCCTCTCAATCCTTGGCATTATCTCGGCTGAGGGGAGTCCCGTTGCCTCAAGCTTGTCGGCGACGAGCCTCGACTCAAGGACCCTCTGGACCTTCGCCATGTCAACGGCGCGGCCGGACGCCGCGACGGCCTCCGGGCCTGCCACGTAAGCCATCGATTTGGCCGGGATAGCGCCTATCACAAACATGCTGAAAGCGACGACAAGCGCGATTTGCCTGAAATACAGCCTTTTGAAAAGCCTCATATTAACACCCCCATTGGATTTTCGCATGTATTCGGATAATATCAGCAGGCATATTGTTTATAGACCAAAAAAGAGGCTCTGTCAACATCCCTTGCAAAAGCACAAGGACTGTGCTATTTTCGCAGGATGAAACTCTCAAAAGAACAGGTGGAAAAGGTCTCTGCCCTTATAATCGACAAACTCAAGGGGAAGGACCTCATCGTCTTCAAGGCCGCGGAGCCAAAGGTGCTCGAGCGCGTCAACGAGGTAATACTCGCGGACCTCCGGGCAGAAGACATCCTGGACAAAGAGGTCGAGGAAATACTCAAGTCCCATTCCGTAGAGGGGCAGAAGATCGACTACAGAAAGATGTTCAACATGGTAAAGGGCAAGCTCGCCAGAGAAAGGGGGCTCACCCTTTGAGGCTCTCCGACGACAGGATCTCGCACATCGCCCACCTCGTCTTCGACGGCGTCTGGAAGGACGACCTCGTTGACTTCAAGAACGAGGAAAAGGCCCTCATCGAGATAAAAAGGGCGATAGCCGACTACTTGAAGGTTGAGGACGAGGCCGACACCATAGCCAGAGATAAGATACGGTCGCTTTCAAGGGACGTCCCCGAAGGGTCCCGCGAGTGGGAGATCCTCTACAAGAAGTACTTCGAGGAGGAGGCGTCGAAAAAAGGGTTCTTCTCCAGGGGCTGAGGACGTCGCCCCGCAAAACCCCGCCATCCCAGCGTTCATCCGTTCGCACCCCCCGGAGCTCTCCGAATGAACTACATCCTCTTGATCCCGCCGATAAGCGGCGCCATTATCGGGTGGATAACAAACTACGTCGCGATAAAGCTCCTCTTCAGGCCCCACAGGCCGGTCCATATCCTGGGCCTGAAAATCCAGGGCGTGATACCGAAGCGCCGGAAAGAAATAGCCCGCTCCATAGCAAGGGCCATTGAAAAAGACCTCCTGTCGTCCGAAGACCTCGCCAACGCCCTTGGCGGCCTCGACTGGGAAAAGGAGATCGAGAAGGTCGTCGAGGAGGCCGTAGAACACAAGTT
This sequence comes from Deltaproteobacteria bacterium GWB2_55_19, assembly GCA_001797465.1. Classification (GTDB taxonomy): domain Bacteria; phylum Desulfobacterota; class GWC2-55-46; order GWC2-55-46; family GWC2-55-46; genus GWB2-55-19. The sequence continues at coordinate 121,528 of MGPQ01000002.1, forward strand.
CTCGGGCCGCGTCCACAGGCTCCCTGTCGTAAGCCTGCTCTCAGACAACATCAAATCCCAGATAAAATTCATCATCACAAAAGAGATACTCCGGCAGGTCGACAGGAACAAAGGCGCCTTTGCCTCGAAGCTCAAGGACCGCGTCGATATAAAGGAGATGCTCGTCTCCAGGATAGACAAGCTCGACCTCAAAAGGTTCGAGGGGCTCCTAACCGAGTTCATAGCGCGGGAGTTGAAACACCTTGAGATACTCGGCGGCGTCATGGGTTTTCTTATCGGCGTTGCTCAATCGGCCTTCACATACTTTTTAGGATAATATGAGGACAGCCCTGACCATAGCGGGTGCCGACCCCTCGGGCGGGGCGGGGATTCAGGCGGACCTCAAGGTCTTCGAGGCCTTCGGGATAAAAGGCCTTTCCGCCATAACCGCGCTTACCGCGCAGGACGGGCACGCCGTACACGCGGTCCTGCCGGTCCCGCCCGAATTCCTGCTGAGGGAGATTACCGTACTCCTCAAAAAATACCGGGTGGACGCGGTAAAGGTAGGGATGCTCGGGACAGGCGAGAACGCCATTGCGCTCGCCGGGCTCTTCAAAAAAACGGGGCTGAAGAACATCGTCCTCGACACAGTCCTCGCCTCTACGGGCGGGAGGCCTTTGATAGATGAGGGCGGCGCGGGCGCCGTTAAAAAGCTCCTGAAATACGCGTGCATCGTCACGCCAAACCTCCGAGAGGCGTCAATCCTGACCGGCATGGATATCGGTGATTTACAATCGATGGAGGAGGCCGCGCGCTCGATACACTCACTCGGCGCTCGCTCGGTGCTCGTTAAGGGCGGGCACCTCGCCGGGAATCCGGTAGACGTCCTCTTTGACGGGAAACGGTTCGATTACTTCAAGGGGAGACGCCTCAAGGGAAATACGGAGCGGTTCCACGGCACCGGGTGCATCCTGTCAGCGGGGATAGCCGCGAGCCTCGCGAAAGGCAGGGGCGTAAAAAAGGCGGTGGAAGAGGCGCGCGAGCGGCTTGCGTCAATACTCAAGAAACGTTAAACACGCTGAAAAGCAACCCTTAAAACGCTTTTGTTTGTTTTTCAAAACTCCCGGGCATAGGTGAGCGAAGCATAAGGGAGGAGGAGACTCGCGAGCCGGGGGAGATTAGACGCGAAGCGCTCTAAGGGGCGAGCGAGTGGGCGGGGCAGGGAGAAAGCGAGCGAACCCTATGCCCAAAAGCGCGCGGGGCGCGCAAAAGAGCCTTGGGTAGAAGATTTAATTTGTCCGATTACGAATCAATGGGTTCTGGTTTCAAACCTGAACCCGAAAAGAAGCTCCTCAATCCCCCTTTAGGAAAGGGGGAGGAAAGCCGTGTCCAAGCCGCCCTACAGGTGGCAGAGGCTTAAGAAGCCCCTTTTATCCACCCCAGCTCCCTCGCGCTCAAGTTCCCGCCCTTACCCCTTATAAGGTAGTCGTGGACGATTATGTCGATGGAGGACGCCGCTCTCTCAAGCCCTTGCGCGAGCGTCCTCTCCTTGACAGACGCCTTTGCCGCGGCCTCAGGCGTGTTATGTACAAATATGATGGAGCGGGCGTTGTGCTTAAAGGCCTTCTCGATGATGCTCCGTGGAGAGATGGAGGCGTAGTCCCCCGCTTCCTCAGAGGCCATGACGTTTCCGCGCCTTTCCGCGGGACAAGCGGCCCGCCCGCCCCCTTTCGCCCCTATCGCACCCTCGAATATCGTCTCCACCCCGAGTATCTCGTTCTTCGAGCTCAAATAAAGGGCGTAGAGCGCCTCCTGGGCCGGACCGCAGGCGCGGTCTATGAAGTCGATCGCGTCCTTTGCCGAGCGGACCGGGTTTTTGCCTGTCATCCTTTCAAGGAGGTACGCGCCGGAGACTTCTTTTAACAGCATCAAGAGGACGGCCGAGTGGACTCCGACACCAGGGACGGAGGCGAGTTCGTCCATGCCGGCGTCGAAGACCCCCCGGAGCCCCTTGAACCTTTTGATGAGCTCCTTTGCGACGGGTTTGACGTCCCTGCGGGGTATGGCGAACGTGAGCAGGAGCTCAAGCGCCTCGTAGTCGTGAAACCCGCCTAACGAGGCCTTCAGGTACTTCTCCCTGATCCTGTTCCTGTGTCCGGCCTTCGAGGATGCTGTCGTCATGTTGAGGCGCCCGGTCGTATAGGGAAATCTTCGCTTTGTCACTCCCGCAATACTTAAGCGGGAATCCAGAGTCTTTTAGCAAACTTAATACAAACATGGATTCCCGATAAAAAGCATCGGGAATGACAAATATGAATCTTAATCGGTTTTTAGCCCCTTAAGGAACGGCTTGATGATGTCCATCGGGAGCGGGAAGAGTATCGTAGAGTTCTTCTCGGCCGCAATCTCCGTAAGCGTCTGCAGATAGCGTAGCTGAAGGGATACCGGGTTCTGGCTCAAAAGGTTCGCCGCCTCGAGTATCTTGGCTGAGGCCGAGAATTCGCCGTCGGCGTGTATTATCTTCGCCCTCTTCTCCCTTTCGGCCTCGGCCTGCTTGGCCATCGCCCTCTTCATCTCTTCGGGGAGATCAATCGCCTTTACCTCGACGAGCGCGACCTTTATGCCCCACGGGTCGGTCTGGCGGTCGAGTATCTCCTGTATTATCTTGTTTATCTTTTCGCGCTCCGTCAGGAGGTCGTCGAGATCGCCCTGCCCGCAGACGCTCCGGAGCGTCGTCTGCGCGAGCTGGCTCGTGGCGTAGAGGAAGTTCTCGACCGCTATGATCGCCTTGTCCGGCTGGACCACCCTGAAATAGACGACGGCGTTCACCCGGACAGACACGTTGTCCCTCGTTATGACCTCCTGCGGGGGGACGTCCATCGTGACGGTCCGGAGCGACACCTTTATCATCTTCTGTACGCCGGGGAAGAGGAGTATGAGCCCCGGCCCCTTTACCGCCTGGAACCGCCCGAGGAAGAATACGACCCCCCTTTCGTACTCCGGGAGTATCTTTACCGCGCTCCACAATAAGAGGAGGACGATTATAATAACGACTATCGTCCCTGTGCCGATTCCGAAGTTCATCTCAAGCCTCCGTGTTTTTTATTCAGAAATACGCAAGCGGTCAATCCGCCTTCACGACCTTTAAAGAGAGCCCCTTTACCTCGACGACCTTCACCTTGTCCCCTGCCTTCAACGGAGCGTCCGTCGTCGCGTTCCAGTACTCGCCCTCGATGAATATCTTTCCTTCCGTCTCAAAATCGTCTACAACCGAGCCGACCTCGCCGACGAGCCCTTCCATGCCGCTTACCGGCTTCCTCTTATAAATCTTCAACGCATAGTACATGGCGCCCAATATCGCGGCCGTCATGAAGCCGACCGTCGGGAGTATCACCCATATGGAGAGCCGCATGAAAGGCGCTGGCGATTCGAAGAGCATGAGAGAGCCGAGTATTAAAGAGACTATTCCGGCGATCGTCAGTAACCCGTAGCTTACGACCTTCAGCTCCACTATGAAAAAGACTATCGCGAGGCCGATAAGGAGTAGCCCCGCGTAGTTGATGGAGAGCGTCTGGAATGCGTAGAAGGCGAGTATGAGGCAGAGCGCGCCGACGACACCCGGGAGTATCGCGCCGGGGCTGGAGAGCTCGAAGTATATGCCGATGAGCCCTATCATCATGAGTATATAGGCGACGTTAGGGTTGCTTATGGCGTTCAGTATCCTGAACCGCAGGTTCATCTCGTGGTCTTTTATCTCAGCGGTCTTTACGTTAAGAGGACGCGCGCCTCCCGGAAGCTCGACCTGCCTGCCGTCGAGTTTATTTACGAGCTCGAACCTGTCTGTTGCGATTATATCTATTACGCCGAGCTTGAAGGCCTCCTCAGCCGTGATGTTCACGCTCTCCCTTACGGCCTTCTCGGCCCACTCGGCGTTCCTCCCCCTCTTTGCCGCTATCGACTTTATATAGGCTACGGCGTCGTTCTCGACCTTCTTAGCCATCGTCTCGTCCATTTTGCCGCCGCCCATCGCTACCGGATGCGCGGAGCCGATGTTCGTGCCTGGGGCCATTGCCGCGACGTTCGCCGCGTATGTGATGAAGACCCCGGCGGATGCCGCGCGTGAGCCCCCTGGCGCGACATAGACTATTATGGGGGTGTCGGATGAGAGGATGTGCTTCACTATCTCCCTCATGGAGAGGTCGAGGCCTCCGGGGGTGTCGAGCTCTATGATGACCGCCACGGCGTTCTCGTCAGCCGCCTTTTTAATGGCCCCCAAGATGTACTCGGCCATGACAGGGTTTATGATCCCGTCGGCCTTTACATAGTAGACTGGGCCGGTTTTTTCTTCGCCGGAAGCATGGCTGGCAAGTGAAAGAAATAGGGCAAGTATCAGAAAGGGGATAAGCCTTGACTTTAAGCTCATAAGCCGATTCTATCAGGGATTTGTCGATATATCAACGGAACGGGGATGGACTTCCAAAAAAGGTGAAAAGGACAGGAGCTACGCTTCTGCTTGGAGCGCCCTTATGACCATCTTCATGTCTTCGTGGGATTCTTTTTTAAAGACCTGCTTTTTGACGATGTCGCCAAGCGAGTGCGTTACGGCGATTTTTAATCCGTTCCGGGCCTCGATCCTGCCGCGCAATCGCCCGATCTCCAGCGAACCTGTAAAGATGAGCGCGGCGAGGCCGCCGAGGGCGACTATGACGGACGACTTCCATTCTCCTATCTTCTCATCGATAAGCGGCTTGATGGAAAGGACTGCGCCGTTCATTTGAGCGTTGTCCTTCATGGCCGTTGCGGATAATATCAAAGGCTCGCTCACTGCCTCTGCCCTTATCTCTCCGGCGAACCAGCTTAAGAGCTTTTGCGCCTGAACGGACTCGACCTCTGGAAAGGGGTTTGTATCGCCGGAGTGCACGGTCCTGCCTGCCGCAAAGAGCGCTCCACCTATTCTCCAGAGGCAGAATACTACTGCCTTGGTCCCTGCCTCGAACCCGACTTTCGCTGACCACGCGTCCGCGTCTTGAGGCCCGGCGTCGATTGGGGCAGTTGCGGAAGAAGCCTCCGGAGGCGACTGTGGTTCAGCCTTTTTAACTGCTATATAGGCTATGCCCGCGGCCTTCAGCGATTCAAAGAGCCTCTTCGCGTCCCTCAAAACGCCGTCTATATTATTTTCCGAATCCGTCATTGAACACCCTCAAAACGCCTGTCAATACTATCTTCTACTACCTTTTTTTCCTCTTTACAACACCATTCCCTTCGGATAGCATATAATCATGTTCTTTGCGTTAATCGCCGCTATTTTAGCGGTTTTCCTCTTGCCTGAAGCGGCCCATGCCTGGGGCCCGGCGACCCACCTTGAGCTTGGACAAGCGGTCTTGAACAGCCCCGGGGCGTTGTCCCACCCGGTAAGGGCCCTTATCGCGACGTTCCCCTACGATTTTCTCTACGGCAACGTAAGCGCGGACATCGTCGTAGGCAAGAATCTTGTGGAGGAGCTCAAGCACTGCCACAACTGGAAGGTCGGCTTCAAGCTCCTTAAAAAAGCGGAGACCGATTCCCAAATGGCCTTCGCCTACGGGTACTTAAGCCATCTGGCCGCCGACACCATCGCGCACAACCACTTCATCCCCGAGATGATGATAAGGTCGTTCTCGGCCCGTACGCTCCGCCACATATACTGGGAGATGAGGTTCGACGCGCTCGCCGACAAACGGGTCTGGCAGATACCTAAAAAGATGATCAAACTCGTCCACAAGGACAACGACCGTCTGCTGGACTCCACCATCGAGGATACGCCTCTGTCCTTCCGGACGAACAAGACGATATTCTCGTCCATCATGTCCCTCAACAGGTTCGAGCAGTGGCACAGGATGCTCACCCTCCTTTCGGTCTCGTCCAAGTGGAGCCTCCACAGGGAGGACCACGAGAGGTTCTTCTCCGCCTCAGTCGAGGCGATACACGGGCTTCTTGCCTCCGCGCAAAAGGCCCCGTGCGTAAAAAAAGACCCTACCGGCAAGCACAGCCTGAACTCCGCGAAGTTCATACGGAAAAGGCTCGTCGTTATAAGACGGCGCGGGAACGAATGGGAAGAGGCGATGGACAACGCGCTTAAGTGGGTGAAGATATAATCCCTTCCCGCCGGCACGCCACCCTATAAAAAAACTCACGATCGGAAGACCCTGGTAGACATCCTGACCCTTAAACCAGAACGACTAAGGGCCTTCAGAGAAGAGCCGCTGCAAGCTACGCTTTTTTAACCGGACCGTAGTGGTTGCAAACCTGAACCCGCAAAGAGCTTGGTTACTCCGCCCAATCCACACCGACTAAAGAACTGTAGTTCTCTACCCTTATTCCTCGTCCTCTATCCCGTCCTCGTCCTCTTCGGCGTCATCCGGGGCCACCCTCTTCTTGCCGAAGAGCTTCGCCACTATTATCCCGACGCCGTAAAGAAAAAAGAGCGGCCCCGCCATGAGGAGCTGGTTAAAGACGTCCGGCGTGGGCGTGAGTATCGCCGCGACGACCAAAATCCCGACAAGCGCGTACCTCCACCACGAGAGGAGCTTTCCGGCTGTGACGAGCCCGAGCCTCGCGAGCACGAGGATCGCGAGCGGCAATTGAAACACCACCCCGAAGGCGATCAAAAACTTCGTCGCAAAAGAGAAATAGAGGTCCATTGACAGAAGCGGCTTGAGCGAATCGGATGAGTAGCTGAGGAGGTACTTGAAGCCAAAAGGGAAGACGACGAAGTAGGCGAAAAGGGCGCCGGCGGCGAAGAGCATGATGGAGGATATCACGATCCCCAGGAACCACGCCCTCTCGCCCTTGTAGAGCCCTGGCGCGACGAACCCCCATATCTCGAAGAGTATCACGGGGCTCGCGAGTATCAGCCCTCCGAAGAGCCCGACCTTCATGTATATGAAAAACGGCTCGACGACCCCGGTGAAGACCATGTGCGCGTCGCCGGGCGGGAGCGCCGGTATAAGCGGCTTTGTGAGGAGCCCGTAGAGCTCCACCGAGTAGTTGTAGCAGAGAGCGAAGCCTATGGCCGTCGCGATGACGCAGACGATGAGCCTCTTCCTGAGCTCCCGGAGGTGGGTGGTCAGGGCCATTGCTGTCTCTTTCTCGATCATCCTTAAGGCCTTTTCGGTATTTTATTTCTGAGGGGCTTCCGGTGGCGCGGAGTCTTTACCGGGGGCGGTCGCGGCGGCAGGCGCGTCTGATGCGGCGGTGGATGCGGAGGCGGCTTCTCCGGCATCGGCCCCTGCCTTTCGGGGCCTCTTTCCTTCTTCAGGCTCAATGCCGGCGATGCTCTTCTTCAGCTCGTCGCCGGCCCTCCTGAACTCGTTAAAGGCCCTCCCGAGCGTGCGGGCGATACCGGGGAGCTTCTCAGGCCCGATGAAGATGAGCGCTACGACGAGTATGACTATGAGCTCGGTGAGACCTATCCCGAACATCCTTCGCGGGCCTTTATTTCGTCGGCGGGATGACGAGGACCGGACACTCGGCCCGCCTCATGACCCGCTCTGTGGTACTGCCGAAGAGGAGCCGGTCGACGCGCGTCCTCCCAAAGGTCCCCATGACCACGAGATCCATGCCGGACCCCTTCGCCGTCTTCAATATCTCCTTGTAGGGCTCGCCGACGAGGATGCTCTGCTCGAACCCCTTAAACCCCTTGAAATGCCTGGCGCAGAAGTTTTTCAGCATCTCCGAGGCTGAGGCCTTCAATTCCTTGTCGAGCTTCTCAAACGACAGGTGCGGCAGGTAGAACCCGGCCGCCTCCCTGCTCACGTCCACCACGTGAAGGACGTGTATGCGGCCCTTGCCCTGGCGCGCGAGCATGAGCGCGTATGAAGCCGCCGCGACGGAAGCCTCGGTAAAGTCCGTCGGGAAGAGTATCTTCTTGAAACCCTTTGTGTCCCTCTCTGCCATTTTATATTCTCCCGTGCGTCTCTTTTGATTTAGGGCGCGTGTGTGCCGGCTTTCAGCGTGATTCCAGTATAATATATAAGGGGGCAGGGCTTTTCAACAGGTTTTCCCGCATAAACCCCTTCACTCCACCGTCACGCTCTTGGCGAGGTTCCTCGGCTGGTCAACGTCCGTCCCCTTCAAGACCGCTATATGGTAGGCGAGTATCTGCAAAGGCACGGCCATGAGGATCGGGGTGAGGTGGACTGACGCGGAAGGTATCGTTATCGCGTCGTCGGCCTTAAGCGTCGCCTCGCTGTCGCCTGAGTTCACGAGCGCGATGATCCTGCCGCCCCTCGCCTTTACCTCCTCCATGTTGCCGAGCATCTTGGGGAAGCTCAAGTCCTGAGGGGCTATCGCCACCACAGGCATGTTCTCGTCGATCAGCGCTATGGGGCCGTGCTTCATCTCTCCGGCCGCGTACCCTTCGGCGTGTATGTATGATATCTCTTTCAACTTAAGCGCGCCTTCGAGCGCGATAGGGAAGTTAAGCCCCCTGCCGAGGTAAATAAAATCCCGGAGATGAAAATACTTCTTGGCGAGCGCCTCTATCTTCGGCGCCTCATCCAGTATCTCCTCTATCTTCTTGGGCAGCTTCAAGAGCTCCTGTATGAGCGCGACCCCTGCCTCCTTCGTAAGATTCCCCGAGACCCTCCCGAAGTGTATGGCGAGTATGTAGAGCGCCGTCAACTGCGTAGTGAATGCCTTGGTCGAGGCGACACCTATCTCCGGGCCCGCGTGCGTCATGAGCGACCAGTCGGTCTCCCTCGTAAGCGAGCTCTCCATGACGTTGCAGATGGAAATCGTATGCGCCCCGCGCCTCTTCACCTCTTTTACGGCCGCGAGCGTGTCCGCCGTCTCGCCCGACTGTGAAATGGAAATGACGAGCGTATTTTTGTCTATGAGCGGGTTCCTGTACCTGAACTCGGAGGCGAGGTCCACTTCCGTAGGCTTCCTGAAGAACTCCTCGAAGAGATGCTTGCCTACGAGCCCCGCGTGCCAGGATGTCCCGCATGCGACGATGTAGATGCGCTCGATATCCCTTATCGGCACCTCTAACTTGTTCAAAAAGACGTCGCCGGACTCTTCAATCACGAGCCCCCGGAAGGTGTCTGTTATGGCGCGGGGCTGTTCGAAGATTTCCTTGAGCATGAAGTGGCGGTAGCCGCCCTTCTCCGCCATCATCGGCGACCAGTTTATGACGGACGGCTCCCTTTTGACCTCGACGCCGTCAAAGGTCGTTATCTCGCACGCATCCTTCGTCAGCGTCACCATCTCGCCGTCTTTCAAAAATATCGCCTGCCTCGTTATGTCGAGTATCGCCGGGAGGTCGGATGAGAGTATCGCCTCGTGTCTGGCGACGCCGAGTATCAGCGGGCACTCCATGCGCGCGCCTACGATCTTGTCAGGCTCGTCTTCGCTTATCGCCGCTATCGCGTAAGTCCCCTTTATGAATTTGATCGCCGAGCGGACGGCCTCTTCGAGTTTCTTGCCGCTCTTTATCTCGCGGTGTATGAGGTGGCTCAAGATCTCGGTATCCGTCTCGGACTTGAACTTTGCGCCCTCCCTTATGAGCTCCTCTTTAAGGGAGAGATAATTTTCGATGATGCCGTTATGGACGACGGCGACTCCGCCCTCGATGTGCGGGTGGGCGTTCTGCTCCGTGGGTCTGCCGTGCGTCGCCCAACGGGTGTGGCCTATCCCGATATGCCCGTCGAGCGGCCTCTTCGAGACCTCGGTTACAAGTTTATCGAGCTTGCCGACGCTCCGGCGGAGCTCAATCTTGCCGTCCTTAAGGACAGCTATGCCTGAAGAATCATAGCCCCGGTACTCAAGGCGCTTGAGCCCGCCCAAGAGCACGCTGACAGAGTCTTTGGGGCCTATGTAGCCGACTATTCCGCACATTCAGTTACCTCTTATCCATTTGTCTCCCCTCCCTTGATGGGAGGGGACTGAGGGGAGGGGGATTTTTTCCTCAGCCCTTCTTCTCCGCCCTCTTCTTCTTTGCCCACCCCTCGATGACGCGCTCTTTGGCCCTCGTTACCACAAGGGCGTCCGGCGGCACGTCCTTCGTGACGGTCGTGCCTGACCCGACATACGCGCCCCTGCCTATCGTCACCGGCGCCACAAGCTGGGAGTCGCTCCCGATAAAGGCGTTGTCCTCTATCGTAGTCCGGTGCTTATGGACCCCGTCGTAGTTGCAGGTGATAGTCCCGGCGCCGATGTTCACGGACTCGCCTATGACGGCATCTCCGATGTATGAGAGATGATTTATCTTCGAGCCTTTGCCAATCCGCGATTTTTTCACCTCGACAAAGTTCCCTATCCGCGCCTTGTCTCCTATCACATTGCCGGGGCGGAGCCTCCCGAACGGCCCTATCTGGACATTCTCCCCGACGACCGAATCTTCCACTATCGAATAGCCCTTTATCGCGGTTCCCGCGCCTATCCTTGAGTCCATTATCCGCGCGCCCTCTTCGATTACAACGGACTCGCCGATTATGCTTCCGCCCTTGATATGCGCCCCGGGATAGACGACCGTATCCGCGCCTATCTTTACGCCGTAGTCGATGTAGGTACGGTCCGGGTCTATTATGGTGACGCCCCCCATCATGAGCGACTCGTTTATCCTCAGCCTCATGACGGATGCCGCCCTTGCGAGCTCGACCCTGTTGTTTATGCCCATCACCTCTTCGGGCTCGGAGAGCGTGAGGGCCTTTACTTTCAACCCCTTCGCGATTGCGAGCGCGATAAGGTCCGGGAGGTAATACTCTCCCTGCGCGTTATCCCTGCCTATCTTTTTTATGGCTGTAAAAAGGAAGTCCGAGCGGAAGATATAGATGCCGGAGTTGACCTCGTTGATATGCCTCTCTACTGGCGTGCAGTCCTTGTCCTCGACGATACGGACGACCGCCCTCTCCTCATCCCTTACGACCCTGCCGTAGCCCTTCGGGGCGTCCAGCGCCATGGTGATGAGCGAGATTGCGGGACGATTCCTGCCCCCTGCCCTGTGAAGTTTCAGGAATGCCGAGACGGTCTCTTTGGTTATCAAAGGCACATCGCCCGAAAGGACGAGTACGTCACCGGAGAAGCCCGAGAGGGACTTAAGCGCGGTTGCGACCGCGTGGCCTGTACCGAGCTGTTCTTTCTGGAGTATGAACCCGATCTTTTTGGAGGGGAACGCGGCCTTTACATCGTCGGCGCCGTGGCCTATGACGATTGCGACCCGCCCGGCCTTTAGCTCTTCCATAATGGCTAATGGATAGAAGAGCATGGGCTTGCCCGCGACCTCGTGGAGGACTTTGGGCCTCGTTGATTTCATCCTGGTGCCCTTGCCTGCCGCAAGGACGATGACCGCGAGGTTCTTCATCCTTTCAAAGATATATTATGGCCGGAGGTTCGTCAAGGGTTTTAGGTGCAAAGGAGTGGAGAGGAGATGATCTCTCCTCCCCTTTACAAGGGGAGGCCGGGAGGGGTCGCTTCTTCGATTATTCTGTCATTCCCGAGGTTTGAATCGGAAATCCAGTCTTTGCCTTTCCAGATACCTCCCCTCCCTCGATGGGAGGATTGAGGGGAGGGTGAAACCGCTTGCTGTTTCAGGTTTGCACAGTGGTGCGGGGCTTTCATCCTCCTTTTCTAAAGGGGGATAGCGGGGGATTATTATGATCTCGCTCTGCGGTCGAAGCCCTTTTGCGCGCACCGCGCGCTTTTGGGCATAGGATTCGCTCGCTTCCTTCCTCCCCCTCCCGCTCGCTCGCCCCTTGAGCGCTTTCGCGTCAATCTACCCCGGCTCGCTCGCCTCGCCCTCCCTTATGCTTCGCTCACCTATGCCCGGGGGTTTGAAAAACAAACAAAAAACGATAGGCGGGCGGTAGGTTGGGCTAAGCACAGCGAAGCCCAACGATTCATGTCCTCTATTTCCAAACCCACCAAGTCTCTTTTGATAGCTGGTTTTTTGAATATGGGATTTTTGCAGGTTTCGAGCCTTTCTGTATATTTAAGGCTTGCCAAAATTCTGTGGGTGTCATCATTTTTATGGCATAAGTTTTTTCACGCAGATTCCTTAAAAAATCCTGATCGTAAGTTAAAAGATATTCACATCCTCCAACTTCAGCTTCTGCTAAAATTTTACAATCCATTTTATTTTTTCGCCCTTGTGAAGCCTGGAGTATTCTTGACTCCTGGAATCAACACAATCGAGATCAACTGATAATATATCATCTATCAGTAAATCAGCTATTTCTTGATGATTCTGTCTGTTCTTTTTATTTTTTATCTTTTCATATTCCTCTTTAACCGAAGGAGGTACATATAAATTCTTATCCCTATAAAGATAGGTGCGTAGAAGTGCTTTTTTTTCATTTGCCAAATTGTCCTTTGGCTCATTACCTCCGCACATTGCATCAACAAGATACGTAAGGGAATTTGACTCGATACACACTGGATTTTTCATAATTCACTTCTCCTCTCAGTGCATTGACAATCCCATGAGCCTAAAAGTAGTATCTACAAAAAAACATTTCAAGCCTCTCCTTCTATAACAAAACCCCAGCACAGTCTTTTGACCGCGCCGGGGGTTTCATTTACAATTTTATTTTTCTTTTAGAGGGTCTCTCGCCTGGCGAGAGCTCGAAGGGGTCGGGCTCGACCTCCCGTTCAACAAAGGCGTGGCCGCCGATTGCGAGCGCGGGGGAGTGGCAGAAAGGGCAACGCAGGCTCATGCCGTGAGGCATGCCCCTGAAGCCCTCCTTATAGAAGAGGCCGCATCCGCGGCATTCGATATCTATTTCAAGGTCCATCAGTGTCCTTCTGTTCGTGTTTGGGAGAAATCACCCTCCCCTTCGTCCCCTCCCTCCAAGGGAGGGGAGATTACTGCAACTGGATTTCCCGTTTGAGACTTGCGGGAATGACGGCGTAATTGCCAGAGAGGGGCTTTAAAACGACCCCTCCCTACCTCCCCTTGTTAAGGGGAGGAGATAAAACCCGCAAGCCATCCGACCGTCCGTCTTTTAGCTCCCCTCCTTACCAAGGAGGGGCAGGGGGAGGTCGTATTTCTTTTCAATCACCGGAGGGGAAAGTCCTCACCCTCCCCTTCGTCCCCTCCCTCCAAGGGAGGGGAGATTTAATCTACCCGCACTCGCTGTACCCGCAACCCCTGCAGACAAGGCACCCGTCAGAGTGCTCCACGGCCGAGCCGCAGTCAGGGCACGCGCCGCGCTTCATCAACTCAGGCGCGAGCATGAAATCAAGCTTGGAGTTCGGCATATTGAGACTGCCGAGGCTTCCCGCCATAGACCCGAGCGACAATGCCGCGGCGGCGTTCCGCTTCAAGCCCAGGTACCAGTCCATCGCCTGCGCCATCGCGTCCGAACATGACATCACCTTGCCACCGCCGAAGCCAACCGGCAAATGACAGCTTATGCCCCTCATCTGCTGGACTATCTCCTCGGCCTGTATGCCGCTACGGAGCGCGAGCGACGTCATCCTGCCCATCGCCTCGCACTGGGACGATACGCACCCGCCGGCCTTGCCTATCTGCGTGAATATCTCGAAGGGCCTGCCCTCCTCGTCTTCGTTTATGGTGACGTAAAGGTTGCCGCACCCGGTCTTAATTTTTCTGGTCACGCCGAAGGCGACTTCGCCCCTCGGCTTGGGCTTCGGAGACGGCACAGGCACGGCCATCTCGGTTGCCTCTGCCTTCTCGATCTCCTTCGCCTCCTTCTTCTCGCTCCCCTTGTTCAGCACCTGGATCTCGCGCGAGCCGTCCCTGTAAACGGTCACGCCCTTGCACCCGGTCCTGTACGCCATGATGTAGGCCTCGGCGACGTCCTCAACGGTAGCTTCATTCGGGAAGTTGACCGTCTTGCTGACCGCGTTGTCCGTGAACTTCTGAAAAGCCGCCTGCATCCTTATGTGCCAGTCTGGGTTTATGTCGTGGGAGGTGACAAGCGTCCTCTTTACGTCATCGGGTATCCCCTCGACGTCGTGGAGCGAGCCCTTTTTCGCGATCTCCTTCATTAGCTCCGGGGAGTCAAAGCCCCTCTCGCGGGCAATCTCTTCGAAGAGCGGGTTCACTTCTATGAGCTCTGTCCCTTCCATGACGTTCCGCGTGAAGGCGAGCGCGAAGAGCGGCTCGATGCCTGAGGAGCACCCGGCGATTATCGATATCGTCCCGGTCGGCGCGATGGTGGTAACGGTTGCGTTCCTCGGCCCCTTCTTGCCGTCGTAGATAGAACCCTTGCAGTTCGGGAACGCGCCCCTCTCGCCGGCGAGATCGACTGAGGCGTCTCTGCCCTTCTCCTGTATGAAGGACATTATCTTTTCGGCGAGCTCTATCGCCTCTTCGGAGTTGTACGGGACGCCGAGCCTTATAAGCATGTCTGCGAAACCCATGACGCCAAGGCCTATCTTCCTGTTGGACTTGGTGACGCGCTCGATATCGGGGATCGGGTACTTGTTCATCTCGATTACGTTGTCGAGAAAGTGGACGGCCTTCCTTATCGTGTTGTCTAGCTTATCCCAGTCGAACTCGTAGCCGTCTCTCTCAAGCGTAAGCATCCGGCTAAGATTTATGGAGCCGAGGTTGCAGGACTCGTACGGGAGGAGCGGTTGCTCTCCGCACGGGTTCGTAGACTCTATCTGCCCTATGTGCGGGGTCGGGTTGTCCCTGTTCATCTGGTCGATGAATATTACGCCTGGGTCGCCGTTCTTCCACGCCATCTTGACGATCTTGTCGAAGACCTCTCTGGCGCGGAGGCTCCCTACCGGCGTCTTCGTCCTCGGGCTTATGATGTCGTACTCGCCGTCGGTTTCGACCGCGTTCATGAAGGCCTCGGTGAGGCTGACCGAGATATTGAAGTTGTTGAGCTTGGAGTTGTCCTCCTTGCAGACTATGAAGTTCATGATGTCCGGGTGGTCTACGCGGAGTATCCCCATGTTCGCGCCGCGCCTCGTGCCGCCCTGCTTTATGGCCTCTGTCGCGCTGTCGAATACGGTCATAAAGGAAATGGGGCCCGAGGATATCCCGGAGGTCGAGCCGACCGAGTCGCCGGAAGGCCGGAGCCTCGAGAACGAGAACCCGGTGCCGCCGCCGGACTTGTGTATGAGCGCCGTGTGCTTTACCGCCTCGAAGATGGAGTCCATCGAGTCTTCGACCGGGAGCACGAAACAGGCCGAGAGCTGTTGCAATTCCCTTCCGGCGTTCATGAGCGTCGGGGAGTTGGGCATGAACTCAAGGGAGGTCATCATCCTGTAGAACTCTCCGGCCGTCTCTTCCACATCAACGGCGGGGTCGAATTTGATTTCGGCTTCCGCGATATTGCGGGCCACACGCCAGAACATCTCTTCGATAGTCTCTACGGGGTTGCCTCCCGTGTCTTTTTTAAGATACCGCTTCTCCAGGACCCTCCTGCCGTTTTCGTTTATCTCGACGCGCGCATGCTCGTGCTTAGGCTTCTTCGCGGTCTTTTTCTGCGGCAAGGCTGAGTTCATAAGACGGCTGTAAATGTCCTGATCCATGCTCTTAAATTCCCCCTTTTGGGTTTCTGGCTACCTCAAAAATTGTTCTTTTTCCTGACTGCTCGGCGCAGGGCCAAAGTCTCGAACGGAGCCTTTGGGGTAAATCAATTCTCCAGCCGTTTGATATGGATTTGCCCGTCCGGCCAGGACTGCGTCAGGCCGGAAACAAAAATGCTCACATATTACCATATATGCTCCGCTTTTTATTTCCGCCCTTCCTTGACCTCAGAAAAAATTCCTAATTTTCAGAAACAGCTTTCTGATAATTTGTAGTTTAATGGCCCTTCGGAAATGGGGCCCTTAAGACTTTTGAAAGACCGACATGCCCCGTAGTGCTTGAAAACTTTTACGCCTCCGAAAAGGTAATTACTCGCTTGCGACGGCGTGAGTTCACTTTGGCCGGCCGGAACCAATTAAGTCTTTGGATTTACAAGAAAAACAGCGTATATTGTGGATGAGACCTATCTAACCACAACATATAGTATATTGTCAAGCGCGATTTTGTGCAAACCGCGCCTTTTCATGCGAGGGCATAAGGGCTGGATTTTGCCTGTTTAATGGGACAACTCGCTTATCAAAAAGCCGTTCCAAAGGGCCGGGCAAGGGTAAAAAAACGCGGACCCGCGCTTAAGGCGCGTCGAGACAGGGGATTCAGACGGTCAAGCGGGATGGTTTTCAAAAACGCGGTAAAATGAGGCGGGAAAACAGCTTCGGAACGCCTGTTTAAAACCCCTACCTATATGCGATGACCCTTATGTCCTCAATCGTTATGAGCCCTTCCTTTACCATCTTGTCAAGCACAGGGAGAAAGTCCTCGATCCTCTCTTTCCTGTCTACGATCTCCACTACCATCGGGAGGTCTTCTGACAGGCGTAGCACCTTCGAGGTGTGGAGCCTGCTGTGGACGCCGTAGCTCAAAACACCCCTTAAGACCGTCGCCCCGGCGAGCCCGCGCCTCCGGGCCTCCTCGACTATCGCTTCATACAGGGGTCTTCCGTCGAACCTGTCGCTCTCGCCTATGAATATCCTCAAAAGCTCCGCGCCTTCCGGTAGTTTCATTTGTCGGCCTCCTCTTCTAAAGCAGACGCCCGAGCGCGAGCCCGAGCATCAGGCATATTATGCCTGTAATGTTTTGAAGCGCGATATTGCCTAATGCGAGCGCCCACTCAGAGTCCCGCATGAGCTGGTTCGTCTCGAAGATGAAGCTCGAGAACGTCGTGAACGCGCCCATGAACCCGACGAGGATGACAGTCCTCGTCTCCCCGGATATCGCGAGCCTGCCGTCGGAAGCCGACCAGACGACCCCGAAGAGGAGGCACCCGGCCATATTGACCGTGAACGTCCCCCAGGGAAAAACAGTGCCGGTCGCCCTCTGGACCGCCCCGCCGAGCCAGTACCTTAAGAGCGTCCCGGCCACCCCGGCTATCGCCATGTAGAGTATCTTCAATGCTTACCCGTCTGTTTTAGGGAAATATCCACTATTCTATTTTAAAACCCCTCCGTAATCAAATAAAATATCTGGTAATTTGTTGACTACCAACGGCTCTTGATGTTAACTTTAAGGGATAGCTACGCACCAAAGTCACGGACGCATGGAAAGGCAAGCGGTAATATAACCCACGGAATTAATTATAGAAAGGACCTTACCTGATTTGAACGGCCCCTTGACTCAGCCAGGCCTCTGGGAGATGGTAGCCGGTGCGGGGATGATGGTTAAGTTCGTGCTCCTCGTCCTCCTCCTCTTCTCCGTATTTTCCTGGGCGATAATCGCGTACAAGTTGATCCTGCTTAAAAGGATCGAGAAAGAGACGCACGCCTTCTACGAGCTTTTCTGGGACAAGCGCCAGTTCGCGCAGATTTCCGCCGCCTCAAAAGGCTTCAAGGCGACCCCGCTCGTCGGGCTCTTCAACGCCGTATATACCGAGCTTACGAACATAATGAAGGCCAACGAGCCGCTCGGGGGCAGGGTCCAGAAGGACGATATAGAACGGCTCCAGAGGATACTCAAAAAGGCGCGCGCCATAGAAACCGCGAAGCTCGAATACGCCGTAGGCTTTCTCGCCACGACCGGCAATACCGCGCCGTTCATCGGCCTCTTCGGCACGGTCTGGGGCATAATGACGTCGTTTCGGTCCATCGGGGCCAAAGGCGCGGCGAACCTCGCGGTCGTAGCGCCCGGCATCTCGGAAGCGCTTGTGGCCACGGCCATGGGGCTCTTAGCCGCGATACCGGCGGTCATGGGCTACAACCATATAATTACGCGCATAGGCCGGATAACGGCCGAGATGTCCAACTTCTCATCCGACCTCCTGAACGTCGTTGAAAAACAGGTCTCTAAAAAGCCGGGGGCCTGAGGATGGAAACGGGCCAGGACGAGAGGAGGCTCCTCGCGCAGATAAACGTGACGCCTTTCGTCGACGTGATGCTCGTCCTCCTCATCATCTTCATGGTCACGACCCCGATGATGCAGGAGGGGGTGGACGTAAGCCTCCCGAAGGTCGAATCCGGCGCGTTAAAGGCCGACGACGAGCCGCTCATCGTATCAATCGACAAACACAGGCGCATATTCCTGAACGACAGGCCGTTCAGGCCCGAAGAGCTTAGAGCCAAGCTTGAAGCGATAAGAAAATCGGGTGGCGCCGAGAGAATGGTACTCCTGCGCGCCGACGAGTCCGTCCCCTACGGCTTCATCATGTCGGCGATGGCCGACATCAGAAAGGCGGGCATCGAGAGGGTCGGGATGGTGACAGAGCCGGGGGAGAGATAAGTGGAAGGACTGCTCCGGGGACAGAGCGGGTTGCATAAGGCCCTCGCGGGCTCCATCATTTTTCATGCCGTTATCCTCTCAGCCGGGCTGTTCCTTTTCGAGGCCGGCTCGAAGAGGGATTTTCTTGCGCCGGTATATACGGTAGAGATCGTAGCCCCCTCAGGAGAGAGCGCCAGGGCGTCGACCCAACCCTCTATCGAGCCCCAGGCAACGGCGGATACGACCGAAGCAAAGGGACCGGCTAAGGAAGAAAAAAAGACCGAGGCTAAGGCTGAAAAGGTCCGGATAAGGGAGAGCGCGTCCGTATCCGACGCATTAAAGAAGGTCGAGGAAAGGGTAAGGAAAAAGACCGAAGCCGCCTCCGTCTCTTCCAAGATAGAAGAAATTAAAAAGAGGCAGGAAGAGCGCGCCGTTGATACGGGCAAAAGGCTCTCGGAACTGAAAAAAGAGCTCGGTGCAAAGTCCGCTGTCTCTCATCAGCCCCAGGCCGGTCCAACAGCCTCATCGACTGCCATTGAGGCGGCAAAAGGCGCCGCCAAATCCGCCAAAGGGCCCGCAGGCGCCGGGGGCGGCACGGCAACAGGCGGCCTCAAGTCCAGGTATCCGGCCTATTACAGCATCATACACGACCGGGTCAAGGACAACTGGGAATACCCGGAGGGTTTCGATTACAAGAAGGTCTCGGTCATCGTTTCAATCAAGATAGACCGTAGCGGCTCTCTCCTCGAACTCCTCCTTGAAGAGAGCTCGGGGAACAAGAGGTTCGATGAATCCCTTATGAACGCGGTGCAGAAGGCCGCGCCATTTCCGCCCCTGCCGCACGAGTTCGAAGGCAAGTACCTTGAGACCGGCTTGAGGTTCTGCCCCGGATGCGCCGATTAAGGCGCGCAAAAACGCTGTCTTACGCAGACAAAGGGAATAATGATAACAAAGACCATGGCTTTTTTATTCGCGATATTTTTGCTCCTGCCCTTTGTTGCCGAGGCCAAGGTCTACATAGACTTAGCCGCGCCTCAGGCAAAAAAGCTCCCGATCGCCATACAGGACTTCAAGCCACTCGGGGAGGGGGCCCGGACAACGGACCCGGCGATCGCAAGGCTCGGCGCGGAACTCGTGGACACACTACGGTCTGACATAAGGTTCTCGGGCCTTTTCAATATAATCGAAAAGGACGCCTACCTCGAAGACGCCGCCTTATCCGGCCTGACCGAAGATAAAATCGAGTTTCGCCTCTGGAGGGCGATAGGGGCAGACACCCTCATAAAGGGCGGCTTTTCAATTGAAAAAGATAAACTCGTCGTCGAGGTCCGCCTCTTCGATTCCGTCACCGAAAAACAGGTCCTCGGGAAGAAGTACATCGGGTCCCTCGCCAACCCCAGGCGGGTCATGCACTACTTCGCCGACAACCTCTACGAGGAGCTGACCGGCCGCAAGGGCATCTTCACGACCCGCATCATGTTCGTCTCGAACAGGGACGGCAACAAGGAGATATACGTCGCCGACTACGACGGCAGGAACGCTCTGAAGGTGACGAGGAACAAATCCATCAACTTATCCCCCCAGTGGTCCCCTGACGGCAGGAAGGCGCTCTACGTCTCATACAAGAGGGGCTGGCCCTCGCTCTTCCAGCTCGATCTGACGAACGGCCAGGACTCCGCGGTCTCAGCCAAGCCGGGGATAAACATAGGCGGCAGGTACTCCCCCGACGGCACGCGGGTGGCGCTCACGTTAAGCGGGGATAAATCCCCGGAGCTCTACACGCTCGACCTTTCAACGCTCGAGTACAGGAGGCTCACCGACAACTACGGGATAGACGTCTCTCCCGCGTGGTCGCCGGACTCATCCCGCATAGCCTATGTATCAGATGTCGCTGGAAACCCTCATATTTTCATGTTAGAATTGGCGACTGGGGCCGCAAGGCGCTTGACCTTCGAGGGAAGATACAACTCAAGCCCGGCATGGTCCCCGGACGGGAGCAAAATAGCCTTCTCCCGCTCGGATTCCGGGAGGTTCAACATCTGGGTGATGAACGCCGACGGTGGAGGCGCCACACAGCTGACTTTCGACGGGAACGACAGAAGCCCGTCGTGGTCGCCGGACGGCAGGTATCTGATATACAGCTCCACCGCAAAAGGGGTCTCGGCCCTGCGCGTCATGCGCTCCGACGGGACCGGATCGATGAAGGTGGAGACCGGGACTGGAAACGAAAAATCCCCGGTCTGGTCTCCTTATCTTCAATAAGGGCTTAAGGCTTTTTTAACCTTTCAGCAGAGGAGGTTTACGATGAAAAGACTATTCGCGATAATACCAGTGCTGGCGTTAAGCGTTACGCTCATCCACGGTTGCGGAGGGAAAAAGGCCGTTAACGACGACATATCCGGCAAAGCAACCGAGGCAGAGCCGCAAGCTCAGGACTCGGCGGTCGTCGTACCCGAAAACGCCCCGATAAGCGAGGCTGTAACATCAGAGGACCTCTACGGCCCGGCAAAGACCGGCGGCAAATACGCCTCGCTCACCCCCGGAGACACGCTGACCTTGCAGGCCGAGAAGGAAGGCCGGCTCTATACCATATACTTCGACTACGACACGTACTTCATCAGGGACGCCGACAAGGACAACCTCTCGAACAACGCCAAATGGCTATCCCTGAACTCCCGGGTAGCGGTGCGCATCGAGGGGCACGCGGATGAGCGCGGCGAGACCGAGTACAACCTCGCGCTCTCCGACAAGCGCGCCAGGTCCGTCAAGAAGTTCCTCGAAGACATGGGGGTTAAGGCCGAGAGGCTGGATGCCATCAGCTTCGGCGAGGAAAAACCCGCCGTCCCGGGCCACGACGAGGAGGCCTGGGCTAAAAACAGGCGCGCCGAGTTCATGATAACAAGGACAAACTGATGAAAGGTACGATACACAGGCTTTCAAACGGCGTCTTCCTCTCCTTTATTGCCCTCGGGCTCGCCATTGCGCTCAACGGGTGCGGGCCGGGTTTCCCCATAATGACCGGGGAGCAGGAGAAGCTCGTAAAGAACGTGGAGATGCTCGTAAAGGATAACGAGGAATTGAAGAACCGCCTCTCGGCGCTCGAATCCGGCAATGGTACAAGGGCCGAGCTGGACGCCATGAAAAGGTCGGTCGCAGAGGCGAACGCCGGGGTAGAGGTACTCCGCCACGACCTCTCGTTCGCGAAGGGCTCGGCTGAGGAGGCCGGGCTGGAGAGGGGACGCGTAAAAGAGGCGCTCGATTCCGTTAAGTCCACGATAAGGTCCGCTGACGAGAGGCTCAAATCATTGGAAAAGGCCTCTGCCGGGGACGCCGAGGCTTTAGCCGCCTTAAGGTCCGCAATCGACGGCAACGACCGGAGGCTCGGCGAGCTCAAGGACGCCATAGCGTCCGTTGAGAAAAAGGCCATTGCCGCGGCTGAGGGCTCGCGGGCGGCAGAGGCTCAATCACAGGGTCATAACGCGAAAAAGGAACAGGAACCGCCTGAAGCGATGTACGCCAGGGGCTATAAAGAGACGATAGACAAGGACTACGCAAAGGCCGCCGAGACCCTGAAATCCTTTCTCGCGAACCACGGAGGGCACAAGCTCGCGGGCAACGCGCAGTACTGGCTCGGCGAGGTGTATTACGCCAGAGGCGACTGGGAGATCGCCATACTCGAGTTCGACAAGGCCGTGAAGAAGTACCCGGAGAGCGAAAAAATCCCGGCCGCGATACTTAAAGAGGCGCTCTCGTTCGAGAAGCTCGGCTCAATGAAAGAGGCGCGGGTCCTCCTGAACGAGGTAATGGAGAGGTTCCCGAAGTCCACTGAGGCGAAGACCGCCAAAAAAAGGCTCGAATCGCTAAGATAGCGCATAAAAGGGGCGCGGGCAGAGCCTTGCGCCCTTTCCCAAACCGTGGATGGCATCTCTCTGAAAGGCGCGAATGGCTGATAACTCAGCAGGCAAGGTCCTACTGGTGGACGACTCAGCGCAGGTCCGGGCCGTAATAAGGGATACGCTGAAGGATGTCTTCCCGGTATTCGTCGAGGCCGACGACGGGTTGACCGCCATAAAGGCCTTTGTGGAGGAGCGTCCGGGGTTCATCATCACGGACATAGAGATGCCCTCCATAAACGGCTACAGGTTCATCTCCACCATCCGGAACATGGACGACGGCAGGGACGTGCCTATCGTCATGCTCTCCGGGAACAAGGACTCCCTCAAGAAAAAACTGACCGGCTTCAACCTCGGGGCGAGCGACTTCCTCATAAAGCCGTTTGAGCGCGAGGAGCTCCTGGCCCGCGTAAAGTCGCTCCTGCGGATGCGCCACCTCATGGACGAGCTCAAGGAGAAGAACGCGCTCCTTGAAAAACTCGCCGTCACTGACGACTTGACCGGCCTCCCCAACAGGAGGCACTTCTTCGAGACTGTAAGGGAACAGCTCGCTTTGGGCCTGCGCCACAACTTGAAACTCGCCTGCATGTTGATGGACATAGACCACTTCAAAGCGATAAACGACACATGGGGGCACGTCGCCGGGGACGACGTATTGAGGAAGATCGGGGCGCTCCTCGCCTCCTGCAAGAGAGAGGGCGAGATACTCGCAAGGTTCGGCGGCGAGGAGTTCATCATCTGCCTCTTCAATACAGATTCCGAAAACGCGCTCCGGGCGGCCGAGAGGTTCAGGGCGCTTGTGAAGACCTACGATTTTTCTTCGGTCTACTATCCCTCTATAAAGGTCACCGTCTCCATTGGCCTCGCCGTCTACCCTCAGGGGGCGCTCATCTCCATAGACGACCTCATAAAGGCGGCTGACAAGGCGATGTACGCCTCCAAGGTCGCTGGCAGGGACAGGGTCACGCTCCACGAGTGGTCGGCTCCGCCCCCCGCAACGGACAAGGCCCCTATAATCGACAAGTGACCGCGCGGGGCCGATGCTCAAACCCGGCGCCTGTGCGAACAAACTCCGCAGACTCACGATAATCCAAAGATATGTCCCAAGTCTCCATAACAAGATGCACCTCTTATGAAATCCAGGAGGTTTACCGGGCCGTAAAGGAATCTATCGACCTTTTGGGCGGCATGGATAGGTTCGTCTCAATGGGAGAGCGTATCCTCCTTAAACCCAACCTGCTCGCCGGAAAGCCGCCGGAGACGGCGGTTACGACCCACCCGGAGGTCGTCCGCGTCCTTATAAGGCTTGTGAAGGAGGCCGGGGGCGTCCCCGTGGTCGGCGACAGCCCCGGGCTCGGGGCCGCCATGAAGGTCGCGGACAAATGCGGCGTGGGCCCCGTATGCAGGGAAGAGGGAGTCGAACTTGTCGATCTTAAGACATTAGTAGTCGCCGAGAACCCAGGCGGCCGGACATTCAAGCGCCTTGAGGTGGCCAAAGAGGCTCTTGACTGCGACGGCATCATAAACATCCCGAAGCTCAAGACCCACGCGCAGATGTTCCTGACGCTGGGTGTTAAGAACCTCTTCGGGTGCGTACCCGGAAAATTGAAGCCGCAGTGGCACTTATCCGCCGGAGTCGAGAGCTCTCACTTTGCCGCCATGCTTCTCGACCTCTACGCGTTCCTGCACCCCAGGCTGACCGTAATGGACGGCGTAGTCGGCATGGAGGGGAACGGCCCCGGCGCCGGAGACCCGAGGAAGATAGGGCTCGTCTTCGCGGGGGCCGACGCCGTCGCCCTCGACACCGTCGCCGCAACCGTACTCGGGGCCCATCCGCACGACCTCCCGCTACTTAAGGCCGCCGCAATCAGGGGGCTTAATACCGATATCAACGGGATAGAAGTGCTCGGCGAAGAGATATCTAACGTCAAGGTCCACGGCTTCAAGTTCGCGCCGCTCGTATCCCTCAATTTTGCCGACAGGCTCCCGCACTTCCTTGACAGGAGGCTAAGGCGCGCCCTCACCTCGCGCCCGTCCGTCGAGCGCGCGAAGTGCACGCTCTGCAATATCTGCGTCCAGGTCTGCCCGGCGGAGGTAATGACAAAGACGGAGAGGATCGGGATAGACTACGACAGGTGCATAAGGTGCTACTGTTGCCAGGAGATGTGCCCCGAGGGGGCGATAGCCCCGGTCGACGGGTGGCTGAAGCGCCTTATCCCCGGGTTCTGACCCCTCTCCCTCGATTCAGGTTGCGCGGTTGTTTTTTCTGCTATATACTCACAATCGTGAAATTAATTATCATCGGCCAGATCGAAGCGCGGGTATAGATGAAAGGCAAAAAGGCCCTCTTTATAAAACCAGCCGTCCTCCTCTCCGCGCTTGTCGTCTCAACGGCCATCGCGCTCGGAGCGTCGGCGGATGTGTCCCAGAAGGACACCTTGAGCGTCCCCATAATCGCCTCGCCCAAAGGGGCCCAGGGATGGAAGCTCAAGGAGTGGAAAGGCAAGGCCGACGTCGAGGTCGTCGAGGCCGAGGCGGGGGCGGCCTTTCATTTGAGGAGCAGGTCTACTTCCACGGCCCTGTATAAAGAGGTCAAGTTCGATATAAAGGACTACCCGTTCCTCAACTGGAGATGGAAGGTAACTGAACTGCCGGCCAACGGGGACGTGCGTAAGAAAACAACTGACGACCAGGCCGCTCAGGTCTATGTGGTCTTCCCCAAGTGGCCGGCGCCGTTAAACAGCAGGATAATAGGCTACATCTGGGACACAAGCGTGCCTGCCGGGATATCTCTGCAGTCGACGAAGTCATCATACACCAGGTACATCATCGTAAGGGGCGGCGCAACCGACCTCGGAAAGTGGATGACTGAAAAAAGAGACGTATACCAGGACTACAAAAGGCTCTTCAAGGAAGAAGCCCCGAAGGTGGGCTCCGTATCCGTGATGATAGATTCAGACGACACGCAGACATCCGCCGAATCGTACATAGGGAACATCTATTTCTCCAAGTAACGACGATTAAAGGCCCGCCTTCAACCTCCGTCCATTTTCTGGTATGCTGAGTATTGCCTTCTAAAACGCCTTTCGGGCTGATCTTAACTCTTCCACGGAGCGCTGGTGGCAAAGGACGACCGGTACAGAAAAAGGCTCAAATACGCCTGCATATCAGCGGCTATCCTCGTCCCGGTAGCCTCGGCGCTCGTCTATCTCGTTGTTACGCCAGTAGACCTTACCGATCATAAGTCCCGCATCGAACCCATTTTCTCATCCAGGGTCGAGGGGACGGTCTCTTTCGATACGATCTCGATCAAGTTCCTGCCATCCCCTGACATAAGGCTAACCGGCCTCAAGGCCTCGGGGCCTGAGGGGGAGGTCATCTCGGCGCGCCGCTTAAGGCTCCACGCCGCGCTCCTGCCGTTCCTGCTGGGAAGGACGGTGTTAAAGGACGTCGAGGCCGATGGGCTCGACGTCCTTATCAAGAGGTATCGGACAGGCGGCCTCAACATCAGGAGGTTCTTCAAGGCCGAGGAGGCAAAAAAGGATGAGGGCGCCCTCTCGATAAAGTCATTGAAGATAGTTGACGGCTTCGTAACGTACATAGACGAAAAACCCCCAAGGCCCGCCACATTCGAGTTCTCGTCCATAAACGCTTATTCATACGATACGGGACGAGGAAAAGTCTTCAGGGCCGAAGCCGCCCTTGACGGCTCCCCTGTCTCCATTTCAGGTATCGAGAAAGATGGGGTCGTGAAATGGACAGGGACGGTCAAGGATCTGCCCGCCTCCATCATTGACCCGTACTTCGCTGACGAAGAGGTCACGCTTGGCGGCATGGGCAGGGTTTTTCTCTCATACGACTCAGGGCTCGTAAACCCGATAAACGCGATAGTCTTCGCAAACCCTTTGAAAATATCCCACCCCACGCTCGCCGCCCCTTTATCCATGCCTTCAGCCTCAGCAAGGGTCGAGGCCTCTCCCGAAAGGGACGGCAAGAGGGACATATACTTAAAAGACGCGCTTTTGAGGCTCTCTGGAGCGACTTTCACCGGCTCGTACAGCGCGTCCGGCGTTGGCGCCCAAAGGGAGTTCTCTTTCAGCCTCACCTCGTCGCCTATAAAGACACAGGCGCTCAAAGGCCTTGTGCCGGTCAAGGCGCTGAAGGGGCCAGCCGTTGTTGCACTCAACAACGCCTCTCCAACAAAAGGGACTATCTCCATACGCGAGCTTGCCGCCCGCGGCCTCACGCGCGAGCTCAAGGGTGGAGCGGCCTTCAAGAGGCCTGGGGCCGTGACATTATCGGCCTCTATCAACGGCCTCGCCTTTACGTATAAGGGGCTCAAGCTCCCGATTTCCGGCGTTTCGGGCTCGGTTGACGTAAAGGACGACGCCCTTAAGTTCGAAGGCTTTCACGGGAGTTACGGGCAAGAAATAGTCCGGGACTTCGCAGGGTCCATAAGAAACCTGACCGGCAGGATGGATTACGAGTTCTCGCTGGACGCTGTTTTCGACGCCGGGGAGTCGATAGAGATAGCTAGGGACCTCGTAGAGTCTCCGAAGGCGAAAGACGCGCTCGGAAGGGCAGAGGCCGGGGGCGCGATAGACCTTGACGCAAGGGCCTGGGGGTCTTTAAGGTCAAAGGATCTCCCAGGGTATTCCGGGGAGGTCACGCTTGCGGACGGATGGCTCTCTTACGAGAAACTGCCGCGTATTAACGAAGCGAGCGCGTCAATTACATTCGACGATAAAAAGATCGGGGTAGCTTCGATCAGCTTAAGCGACGGACTCTCTTCAGTCAGGCTCACTGGCACGATCAATGATTACATAAAAGGCGACCCCTTCTTCGACCTCGCGCTTTCCTCAGTTGTCTCAGGCGGGACTATCGACAATACCCCGGCGCTCGAAAAAATGAGACAAGACCTCTCCGTCAAGGGAGAGGCCGCGCTCAACGGACGCCTCATCGGCAGAAAGGGCTCGTTTGTTGCAAAGGCCTCTCTCGACGCGCGCAAGGCCGGTATAGAGTACAAAAAATACCTGCGTAAGGAAGAAGACTACCCCTTTTGGATAGACGCCGACCTCTCCCTTGACGGGAAGAGGCTCGGCATAAAAGGCCTCTCCCTCGCCTTCGGGTCGTCCCGTGCCGATGTGTCGGGTGAGACGTCCCTGGACATGAAGACTTACGACCTAACGCTCCAGTCGAGGGAGTGCAGGATCGCGGACATCGACGACGTCTCGCCGCTATTAGACAAGGACTTCGAGAGCTCCGGTCTCCTCTCATTCATGATGAAGGCGGCAAAGACGCCGGACAAGGAAAGGCCGGCAATAGAAGGCGACATAATGGTAAAGGACGCGCGTTTCCAGTCGCCCTACATTGCGAAACCAGTGGAGAAGATAAACGCCTCGGCCTTTTTCAAGGGGAACACGGGTAAGGTCTCCCTGGACAAACTCTCGGTCGGAGATACCGAGCTCTCCGGCTACATGGACGTCCTCGACATAGAGGGCAGGAGGGTCGAGTTCACGCTCGACTCCACGCGCTTGCTCACCGACGACTTCATCGTAAGAAAGAAAAATGGCACGGTGGAAGAAGATAAACCAACCGCGCCTAAGAAGGATAAAAAGGCGGACGAGACGCTCCCTGTCACGGGCTCCGGAAGGATAAGGATAGCCGAGGGGGCTCTCGGCGGACACCCGTTCAAGGGCTTGAAGATCGATATAAAGCTCGAACCAGAGGCCATCGTCATCGAGCCCTTCACGGCGGAGATAGACTACGGGTCCATCTTCGGAAAGGCCGAGGTATTCCGGGGGAAGGACGAGCCCCTCTCCTTCAGGGCCGACGCCGGGTTCGCGGATATAAAGCTCGAGAGCTTCATCTCGGGGTTCGGCGCGAAAAATGCGGTCCTCGCCGGCAATATGCAGGGGACGATCGAGCTCACCGGCAAAAGGGGGGCGCATCCCTTCGTAAGCGGTCTGAACGGCTTTGGCAGGCTCAAGGCCGAGCGCGGCAAGGTCTGGAAGTTCCCGATACTCTCGCGCATATTCTCGTTCGTCAACATCGTCTCCATCGACGAGGCCTTCAGGGAGGGGCTCCAGTACAAGACGATAACCGGGGACCTCAAGTTGAGGGACGGGGTCCTCTCCTCCGAGAACCTCGCCCTCGACAGCGACACGCTCCGCATGTCCGCGTCGGGCGAGATAGACTTTCCCGACTCCCACATCGACGCCTTGCTTGCCTTCCATCCTTTTGTTACCATAGACAAGATCATCTCTTCTATCCCGCTTGCCGGCTGGATAATCACGGGCAAAGAAAAGTCCACCGTCTCCATGTACTTCGCGGTGGAAGGGCCGCTGAATAAGCCGGATATAGACCCGGTGCCGATAAAGAGCATAAGCGACCCGGTCTTCGGCATCCTCGAGAGACTGCTTGTGGCGCCGGTGGAGATACTAAAGGAGATAAAGTAAGATGTACGAGGGCAAAGGCTACTGGAACAGGCTCAAGGCCGAATGGTACAGGAGGGGGCTCGACTACTCGACCCTGCCGAAGGTCGCGCTCTCCTTCATAGTCCCGAGGACAGAAGACGCGAAGACCTTTCTCGACGTCGGAAGCGGGTGCGGGACTCTCTCCATACCGCTCGCAAGGGCCGGGAAGAAGGTGACTGCCCTCGACCCCTCAAAGGCGATGATAGAGATATTACAGCGCGACGCCAGGGATGCGGGGCTTAAGATAAACACGATAACCGCGCCCTGGAATGATGCCGGGTTAAAGCCGCACGATGTGATAGTCTGCGCCAATGTGCCGCAGTTATTGAAAGAGCCGAGGAAGTTCATCGAAGAGGCTACCCCGCTTGCGAAAAAAGCCGTCTTCTTGATCGAGAACGCGGACCCTAACGCGGATAAGTTCTATTACAAGGAATTGTATCCGCTCCTCTTCGGAAAGCCCTTCGGCGAGAGGTCGGACTACATAAAGACATACAACACCCTGCACGATATGGGAATATTCGCCAATGTCGAGATTATAGACTACGACTTCGACCAGCCCTTCATCGATCTCGACGAAGCGGTCTCGTTCTGGAAGGAGTACATCGGGATTGTGACCGAGGAACACGACGCTAAACTCCGCGGTTTTCTCGAAAAGAAGCTTGTAAAAAAGAAGGGGATGTTGTTTGCGAAGTTCAGAAAGAAGTCGGCGATAACGTGGTGGAGGAAGGGGAAATAGTTTCTTCCCCCTTTTCTAAAGGGGGATTGAGGGGGATTATAAATCGCGGGTTCAGGTTTACAACCTGAACCCATTGATTCGTAATCGGACAAATTAAATCTTTTACCCAAGGTCCTTTTGCGCGCTCCGCGCGCTTTTGGGCATAGGATTCGCTTGCTTTCTCCCTCCCCCGCCCACTCGCTCGCCCCTTAGAGCGCTTCGCGTCTAATCCGCCCCGGCTCGCTCGTCTCTTCCTCCCTTATGCTTCGCTCACCTATGCCCGGGAGTTTTGAAAAACAAACAAAAGGTTGTAGGTTGGGTTAGCGGAGCGTAACCCAACAAACCCCTAAAAACTATGACTGCTCTTCATCAGCATCGACACACCTAAATACGTAAAGATGACCACGAAAAACCCTATTACCGTCGCCACCGACAGCCCCTTGCCCCGCCAGTCCTTCAGGTAATACGCGTGCATCGCGCCCGCGTAGTAGACCCATACGATGAACGACCAGAGTATCTTCGGCTCCCACATCCAGTAGGTCCCCCAGGCAAGATAACCCCACACCGCCCCTGAGAACATCGAGGCCGAAAAGAAGAAGAACCCCCAGAGGACTGACCTCCCGGCGATCTCCTGGTATTTGACAAGCTCGCCGTTCTCCTTCCCCCTGATGCCCGTAAAAAGATAGAGCACCGCGCCTGAGAAGGCGAGGGTGAAGAGCGCGTAGGCCGCGAAAGACGCCGTCACGTGTATCTCGAACCAGCGGGTGTCCAGTATCAGCGTCAACGGAGAGCCCGGCTTTTCGTTAACAAGCGCGAAGACTATCGCGAGGATGGCTATCGGGACGGTTATAAGCTCGGTCGTCCGCTCCTTGTACCTGTACGCGACGATGAGGCTCGTAACAACAGTCGTCCACGAGAAGAAGACGAGTGTCTCGTACATCGAGGCCATTGGCGCGTGTCCGGTTGAATGGATACGCTCAATGAGCGCAAGGGAATGGACTGCGAGGCCTATCGTAAGGAGGATGCGCGAGAGTTTTTCGAAATTGGCCTTGCCGGAGAGGTTATATACTACTGCGGTGACGAACGACAAACCATAGACGACGAGCGACGCGTACAGAAACGGCTTCAACGGATTATCTACCCCTCTCATCAGACCAGATGTATTTGTGCAGTTGCAGCTGGAGCCGCGCTTTCAACCCGTCCTTCAATATCCACTCGGCGAGAAGGGCCGGGCCGAGGTCGGGCTTTACCGGCGCGAAGAGGACCTTCGCGGTCCTGTCCTCGACGTATTCGTCGAGGAACTTTTTCGCGCATTCGTAGTCGTCCCTGTTGCCGATAACGAACTTGAGCTCATCCTCGGCTGTGATGAGGCTCAGGTTTTCCATGAGGAACGACCACGCGTGGCCGCTCGACGGGCACTTGAAGTCGATTATCTTTACGGCCCTTTTATCGAGCCCGGCAAGACTTACAGACCCGTTCGTCTCGACAAGGACCGTGTTGCCGGCCTCAATCAGCCGTCTTGCAAGCTCCTTTGCCTCTTCCTGCAGAAGAGGCTCCCCGCCTGTTATCTCGACAAGCCCGCTCCTGTACAACCCAGCCTCCCTCTTGGCCTCCGCGAGTATCTCATCAACTGAGAGTTCCCGCGCGCCCTCGGCAGACCTCGCGTATTGCGTATCGCACCAGGTGCAACTCAGGTTGCACCCGGCGAGCCTTACAAAGACGCAGGGTAGCCCCGCGTAGGTCGATTCGCCCTGTATGGAAAGGAATATCTCGCTTACAAGCATTACCCTTCCTTTTTCGTCTCTTCCTGCTTCGCCTTTGCCCCGGCCTCGCCCTTCTTCTTCTCAGGCCCCTTGCCGAAGTCCTTGAGGGACCGGGCCAGGGTCAAAAGCCGCTTCTCGACGAGATAATTGACAGTCCCCTCCGGGTACTTGCCGTCCGCGTCCTTATCTCCGGCAGGCTTGCCGGACAATATCTCGAACCCCTCGTCCACCCTCTCTATCGGGTATATGGCGAACCTCCCGGCCTCGACCGCCTCAACGACCTCGGCCTTCAGCATCAGGTTACGGACGTTCCTTTTGGGTATTATGACGCCCTGAGAGCCAGTAAGGCCTTTTGCCTTGCAGACCTCGAAAAACCCCTCTATCTTCTCGTTCACCCCGCCTATGGGCTGGACCTCGCCCATCTGGTTCATCGAGCCCGTTACGGCGATTGCCTGATCGATCGGGAGGCCCGAGAGACTCGATAACAGCGCGTAGGTCTCGGAACAAGTCGCGCTGTCGCCCTCTATCTCCTCGTACATCTGCTCGAAGGTGACGGTCGCCGAAAGGGCCAGAGGGAAGGTCTGCGCGTAGCGTTCTCCCAAAAAGCTCGTGAGTATCATAAGCGCCTTGTTGTGTATCCTGCCGCTCATCTTTACTTCGCGCTCGATGTTCACTACGCCTGAGTCCCCCATGAAGGTCCGGGCCGTTATCCTCGATGGTTTGCCGAAGGCGTAGTCGCCGGGGTCGAGGACGGCTATGCCGTTCACCTGTCCGACGACGGAGCCGTCGGTCGCGACCATGATGGTGTCATCGGTGATATAGTCCCTTATCTTCTCCTCTATCTTCGAGTTCCTGTAAACGCGCTCTTTTATCGCCTTTTCCACGTGCAGGGCAGTTACCGCCGCCGCCCCCTCGGACTTAGCCCAGTACCCGGCCTCGACTACCATCGACTTTATCTCGTTGAACCTCGCCGAGAGTTTCTCCTTGTCGCCTGCGAGCCTGCAACCGTACTCGACTACCCGCGCGACAGCCCCCCTGTCGAACGGGGCGACGCCGTCCTCCCTGCATCGCGTGGCCACGAAGTGCGCGTACTTCAGTATGTTATCTTCCGTCTTCGGGAGCACGTTGTCGAAGTCCGCCTTCACCTTGAAGAGCTTCCTGTACTCGTTGTCGAGGTTGTAGAGGAGGTAATAGATGAACGGGTCGCCTACGATGACGAGCTTTATGTTTACCGGTATCGGCTCGGGCTTCAAGGTGGCGGACGACACCTGCCTGTACTGCTCCCATACGTCCTCTATCTTCGCCTCCTTGTTCTTTATCATCCTCTTCAGCGAGTCGTAGACGAATATGTTCCTTAAGATGTCGATGGCGTTTACTATGAGGTAGCCGCCGTTCGCCCTGTGCACCGAGCCCGCCTTTATCATCGTAAAGTCGGTCGTAGCCAGGCCGAACTGGACGCGGTACTCGATCCTGCCGAAGAGGTTGTAGTACGTCGGGTTCGTCTCGCAGACGACCGGCGCGCCCTCCGCGTCCTTGTTGCTAACGATGAGGTTCACCTTGTACCTGTCGAAGGTCGGCTCCGTCCTCTGGAGCTTAAAGCCGCCGAGGGCAAGCGGCGCCTCCTCCTTTGGCCTGAAGTCGTCGATGCTCTGGAGTATGTTCTCCTTTGCCTTGAAGAGGAACTCGACGACGCCCTTGAACTCCTTGAACTTGTCGAGGAGATCGTTTATGTGCGGGTTCACCACGTACTGGACGACCTCCCGGTCGAGGGCGGTTATCCTGTCCTTCGTCTCCTTCTCTATGTTCCTCGCCTCGCGTATCGCGTCAGAGAGCTTGTCCTGGAGGACGGAGAGGTTCTTTTCTATCTCTGCCCTTTTGTCCCCTGGCAAGGCGTCGAACTCGTCCTGACTCAAGGCCTTGCCGCCCTTCGCCGGCACGACGGATAAGCCGCTTACGGACTTCTTAAGGATGAAGCCCTTCTCTATCGCCCTCTGCTCGAGCCTGAAAAATATCGCGCGGGTCCTCTCCTGCTGGCCTTCGATTATCTCGTCCCTGTGCTTCTCATAGTCCTTGGACTCGAAGACCTTGGGGATGTCTCTCCGGAGGGCCTCGACGAGCTCGTCCATGTCGGTAGCGAGCTCGGAGCCTCTGCCGGGAGGCAGGGAGAGCGCCTTCGGCGCGTCCGGTTCCGAGAAGTTGAATACATAGCAGAAGTCGTCCGGGACCGGCTCTCCCTTGGCCTTCTTATGGACAAGCTCCCTTATTGTCGTGTTCTTCCCCGTGCCGGACTCGCCGAGGACGAATATGTTGTAGTTGTGGTTTACGACCCCGAGCCCGAACTCTATCGATTTAAGCGCCCTCTCCTGGCCGACCATCTCCTTTAGGGACGGCAGTTCGTCGGTGGTGGCAAAGGAAAAGACCCCGTCATCGCACTTCCAGTTTAGCTCGGACGACGGCAAAGGCATCACTCTCGGCATATTACCCCCTGGACAGGAATTTTCGCGGAAAAGACCTCTTAAGCCACTGTCATATTATACACGATAGCCGGCCTTTGTCTCCTGGCCCGCTCAGTGGAGGTGGTCCCTGTGGTTGTGG
The DNA here is from genome assembly GCA_001797465.1 of Deltaproteobacteria bacterium GWB2_55_19. Classification (GTDB taxonomy): domain Bacteria; phylum Desulfobacterota; class GWC2-55-46; order GWC2-55-46; family GWC2-55-46; genus GWB2-55-19. Next base: position 155,184 of record MGPQ01000002.1, read on the forward strand.
CCGCGCTCCTTGTGCGCGATCTTACCGAAGATGTCGCTGGCGTCGCACCCGGAGCACTCGGCTTGGAGGGTAGTATAGAAAATATGGTGGTCCCCGGCAAGCCTTTCATTCACTTCTCCGAATATCTCGCCCATCCTCCACCTCTCGGTAGGCACGATATCAAGGTGCGCGCTAAGCGCGTAGACGTTGTGGCATATCGACCAGATGTGGAGGTTGTGGACGCTCGATATCCCCTTTGACGCCTTTATGTCCTCGACGACCTTGTTTAAATCTATGTCCTTGGGCACGCCCTCAAGCAATATGTGGGCGGAGTCCTTCATTATCCGGTACGCGCCGGATAAGATGATGAGGCCTATGACGACGCTTATTATCGGGTCCGCCATGAACCATCCGGTGTAATGCATGACGAGGGCCCCGATGATGACGCCGACCGAGGCCGCGGCGTCTCCGACTACATGAATAAAGGCGCTCTTTATGTTCATGTCGGTTGCGGCGTAGTGCTTGAGCCAGAGGGCGACGATGAGGTTGACGACAAGGCCGACCGCGGCAACTATGACCATCCCGACGCTCTCTACCGGCGCTGGGTCAAGGAGCCTCTTGTAGGCCTCGTAGAATATGTAGATGGTAAGCAGAAAAAGGACCGCGCTGTTTATGAAGGAAACGAATACCTCGACCCTGTGCAGGCCATAGGTCCTCTTTTCGGTGGGGGGCATCTCGGAGATGTATATGGCGAACCAGCTGAGGGAAAGCGCGAATACGTCCATGAAGACGTGCGCGGCGTCCGACATGAGCGCGAGGCTGTTAGTCAGATAGCCGCCGACAAGCTCGGCTATGAATATGACGCCGGTTAAGACGACAGAGAGCTTGAGTCTGCCTTTGAGCGCCCTGTCCATTTCGTGGGAATGATTGTGAGAACGGAGGTGTCCTTCCATGGACTTTCCCTTGCAACACTTTGATTTATCTATTGATTACCCAAATATTCTCCCTCTTTAATGATACCCTTATAAGCCTTCCTATGGCAAGAGATAACTTCCTCACCACAAAGTTCGGAAGCTCCACCTTTATGAGCGTGTCCCCTGTGCCGACCTTCAAAAACAGCACCTGCGTCGAGCCCTTGCCCGTCGCCGAGACTATCTCTCCCTCTATGATATTGTCCTGGACTTTGCTGTCAAGGACCTTGTCAGGCCTTATGACGAGTATCTCCTCGGGCCTTATGCAGAAGGAGACCTCAGCCCCTATCAATGGGCCGCCTTCGCCGGGCATGAACGCCTTTATAACCCCTAAGTCAGGGTTCGTGATGATGACCTGCCCTTCATTGACCCCGGCGACGGTGCCGGTGAAGATATTCCTCGTGCCGATGAACCTCGCGACGTCCCTCGTCGCTGGCCTGTAAAAGACGTCCTCCCTGAGGCCCGACTGCTCAATACGTCCGTTATTGATGACCGCGATGCGCCTGCCTAGCATGAACGCCTCCTCGAGGTCGTGCGTGACGAGTATCGTCGTTATCGGATAGGCGTCGTGTATGCGGAGGAGGTCTGCCCGGAGCTTTTCCCTCACCTGATAGTCGAGCGCCGAGAAGGGTTCGTCGAGGAGGAGCACCCTCGGCTCTGAGGCGAGCGTGCGGGCCAGCGCGCACCTCTGCTTCTGCCCGCCGGAGAGTTCGCGCGGGTACCTCTCCTCAAGCCCGGTCAGGCGCGTAAGGGAGACAAGCTCCTTTACCTTTGCCTCCACCGCGCCTTGTTTGGCGCCTGCGCCGTAGGCGATGTTCTCGAATACCGTCATGTGCGGGAAAAGGGCGTAGTCCTGAAAGAGATACCCTATCTTCCTCTCCCTTATCGGCCTCGCGACGCCGGTCTTTGAATCGAATACCTTTTCAGACCCGATGGTGACGTACCCCTCGTCAGGGGCTACGATCCCTGATATCATTTTTAATATGAGGGTCTTGCCCGCGCCAGAGGGGCCGAAGAGGACGAGGAGGTCGTCGTTTAGCGAGAGCGAGACGTCTATCCGGAACTCCCCGAAAGACTTCTTTATGTCGAACCCCAGGTCCATCCTCAGAACCTCCCCTTCGTGAACCTTCCGGCGATATAGAGGACTATGAACGAAAAGAGCGTGATGACGCCCACGAGGACGTTCGCGGTTTGTGCGTCCCCCGCCTGCACGGCGTCGTATATGGCGATCGGCAGGGTCTGCGTGAGGCCGGGGATGTTCCCGGCGACCATCAACGTCGCCCCGAACTCCCCGGTCGCGCGGGCAAACGCCATGACCGCGCCCGCGGCTATCCCCCTCCACGCCAGAGGCAGGGTTATGTCCTTTATGACCTGCAACTCGGTCTTGCCGAGGAGCCGCGCCGCGTCCTCAAGGTCGGAGCCAACGCCTTCGAGCGCCGCGCGCGCCGGCTTAACAAACAGGGGGAGCGACGATATGAAGGACGCGATGACCGCGCCCTTCCATGTAAAGACTATCTGGAGCCCGAAGACGTCCTCAAGGAACCTCCCCAGAAAGCTCAACCTGCCGAACGCCCCCAAAAGGTAATAGCCGAGCACCGTCGGCGGTATGACGAGCGGCTGCATGATGATGATATCGAGGACCGCCTTTCCGAGGAACTCCCTCTTTGCCATGACCCAGGCGAGTAAGAGCCCGAAGGCGACGGTAAAGACCGTAGCCGTGAAGGAGACCTTTATGGTCAGATATAAGGGGTATAGGTCCATTATGTGTTAAGGCTACCTCTAAAAATTGTTCTTTTTCCTGACCTCTGCGTCAGGGCGAAAATAAAAATGCTCACATATTCCCATATATGCTGCGCTTTTTATTTCCGCCCTTCCTTGACTTCAGAAAAAATTCCTAATTTTTAGAGGCAGCTTTAAGGCAGTGCGAAACCGTATTTTTTCAGTATAGCTGAGCCCTTCGGCCCCTTGAGATACGCGATGAACCTTGCCGCCTCTCCTTTTTTCGTTGATGAGCTCACGACCCCGAGCGCCTGGCTTATGGGCCTGTGCAGGGACTCTTCTATCGGCGCGTAGCTTATCCCCGGCGTCCCGGCAATTGATAAGGCGATGATGCCCGCCTCGGCGTTCCCGGACTCGACGAACTGCAACGCCTGTCTGATGTTCTCGCCGAAGACGAGCTTATGTCTAACCGCCTCCCAGACCCCGGCGGATTTCATCGCCTCTTCCGCGGCCCGACCATAAGGTGCGTGCGCCGGGTTCGCGATGGCTATCTTCTTAACGGACGGCCCGGCGAGGTCTTTGATGGAAGGGAGGTCCGCGCCCTCCTTAACAGCCACGGCGATCCGCCCCCTGGCGTAGACCTCGACCGTATCCCTATCGACGCTCTCCAGGTCCTTGAGCTTCTCCATGTACCGAAGATCGGCGGAGAGGAATACGTCAAAGGGGGCGCCCTCGGCTATCTGCCTTGCCAGAAGGCCCGTTGAGCCAAACGACATGACCGGCCTTATTCCCGTATCCTTCTCGAAGCCTGCGGCTATCTCCTTCAACGCGTAGGATAAGTCCGAGGCCGCGGCTATGGTCAGGGTCCTTTCTTTCCCGGACGCTGTCGCCGGGAGCAACAGAAAGAAGAGCGCGAACGCAAATCTCAAAATACGCATATGGATACCTTGTCAGAGGCAAAAAAAAAGCCAACCGGAAAGGTTGGCGCTAAAAGCGACCTTTATCTCCTTTCCAAACACGGGAGGCGCTGGCCGTTTCCAGCCACGCCCTGATCGGCCGATACCCCTTAGGTCTTAAACCCTTAGGCGGATCGGCTCGGAGACGGTAAATATTTAAGTTTTCAAAAGCGGATGGTACGGACCGGCTCTACCCGCCGCTTTCAGTCATTCGAGGATATCATGGCTTGCGCCCGCGAGTCAACCGCCTCTACGCCGGTATGCTGAAGCCGAATGTGATGCCGCCGTCTTTCCCAGGCTCGACCCAGACGGACCCGCCATGGTGCTCGACGAAGCTCTTTACAATGGAGAGCCCGAGACCCGCGCCTCCGGTCTTTATCCCTTCCTCGGTCTGGTAGAAGGCGTCGAATATGCGCTCGGCCTCTATGGCGGAGATGCCCTTGCCGTCGTCTGTGACGGTAATGGAGAGCCCCTGGTCGGTGAAGCTGGTATCGAGCCTCACCTCGCTCGCCGCGTGCTTGAAGGCGTTTGAAAGGATGTTGTATATGATCCTCTGGAGCTTGTCCTCGTCGGCAAGGAGCTCCTTATCCGGCACTGCGTCCTCCCTGTACGGAGAGCCGTTCAGGACGAGCTTTTTTTCAGACGACTGGAACGGCTGGACCGCGTCTTTAAGGACCTTCTGGAACGAGACCCTGCCCTTCTTGAGCGTCAGCACCCCGCTCTCGGCGCGGGAGAAATCCAGTATGTCGGATGTCATGGACGAGAGCTTCTGCGCGCCTGATAAAAGCGACTCGAACCTCTTCCTGTGCCTGTCGGTGATGGAGCCCCCGAGTTGCATGAGGAGGAGCTCCGTTGAGGTCATAATGGAAGTGAGCGGGCCGCGCATGTCGTGGACGATATGGTCTATGTACATCCTGTTCAGCCGCTCGTGCTCCTTCTGCCCTGTCATGTTGAAGGCGATGCCGAGGAAGTTCATTATCTCGCCGGAGTCGTCCTTTACGGCGTTTATGGAGAGGAGGACAGGGACCTCTTTGCCGTCCCTGGTGACGTTTATAATCTCGCCCCGCCAAAAGCCCTTCGCAGGGTCGAGTATGTCCTTCCACATCCTCTCGTAGAGCTCTTTGGTGGAGTGGCTGGACTTCAAGACCCTCGGGTTCTTCCCGAGGAGCTCCTCCCTCGCATATCCGTAGGTGTCGAGAAAGGACTGGTTCACGTCCATGATGTTCCCGGCCTTGTCCGTCACTGCGACCGCGTCGTTGGAGAACCTGAACATCCGCTGGAACCCCTCTGAGAGTATGCCGGGGACCTCTGCGGTCTTCGCGGTGCTCACCAGTACGAGGAAGGCGTAGAGCTCGTTAGCGCGGTCTTTCAGCGGATGGACGGAGAGGTAGACCGCAAGCGGCTCCGACCCCTTGCGCCTCAAAGACGCCTGAGAGACCTTGACGGCGCCGGACGACCTCGCCGCGCCGATGAGGTCTGTTACAGCCTCGGCGGATACAGCCAACGAAGTCAGCGCGGCCCCGGAGAGCTCGTCCTCTGAAAAACCGAGCATCTCCCTCGCACCCTCGCTGGAACGGAGGATGATGCCGTCGGTATTGATGCTTAGATTGCCTTTTTTCACGCTCATGGTCAGGGGATATAACAGGGTCTACTTGAAAAAACAGACTACATCACAAGGGAAGCAGTTCTATTTTTTATACTATTTACCGCAAAATTTTTCAACAACTTTATGGGGCAGGGCAAAAAGACAGAAACGGCCACATGTTTAATGCTGATAAATCTGCATATTACCGGGCAATTGCAAATGGAACATTTTGCTCGGAAGGCTTTTACGCGAAACAGTATAAACACCCTTTTTGAATCAGAGGACCTCCCTGAGAAATGACCTTCCTTTGACCGCGCCCGCTGATTCCCCTGTCCCGAAGACCTCGGCGAGGGTAGCGCCGAGGTCGGCGAAGGTCTCCCTCGTCCCAAGATTCACGCCCTTTTTCAGACCCTTGCCATAGACGAGGAGCGGGACATGCTCCCTCGAATGGTCCGTCGAAGGGGTCGTGGGGTCGCACCCGTGGTCCGCGGTTATGACGAGCATGTCCTTGTCGTCAAGGAGCGCGGTAAGCTCCGGTATCCTCCTGTCTATCATCGAGAGCGCAGTCGCGTACCCTATCGCGTCATTCCTGTGGCCGTAGAGCGTATCGAAGTCGACGAGGTTCGTGAAGACCACCCCTTCGTTGTATCTCCGGACGGCGTCTATCGTCCTGTCCATTCCGTCTGAATCACTTTCCGTGTGTATCTCCTCGGTCAGGCCCCTGTGTACGAATATATCGCCGACCTTCCCGACGCCTACGACCGGCAGGCCCTTCTTCTTTATCCTCTCTATTATGAACTCGCCGGGGGGCGCAATAGGCCAGTCCTTTCTCCTCGTCGTCCTCTTGAACGAGCCGGGACGCCCGAGAAAGGGCCTGGCTATGACCCTGCTTACGCCGTACTCGTCCATGAGGGCCCTCACAGTAACGCAGACCTTGTAGAGCTCCTCTATCGGGACGAGTCCCTCGTGCGCGGCTATCTGGAAGACGCTGTCCGCCGAGGTATAGACTATGAGGCGCCCTGTATTCAGGTGCTCTTCCCCGAGCTCGTCTATGATACCGGTACCGGACGCAGGCCTTCCGCCGAGCCAGCCGTAGCCAGTCTCCCTCTCGAACCGCTCCATCATCTCTTTCGGGAATCCGTCAGGATATGTGGGAAAGGGCCTCTCAAGCGTGACCCCGCACATCTCCCAGTGGCCGGTAGCGGTGTCCTTTCCGGGCGAGGCCTCCCTCATCCTGCCGTAAGAGGCTATGGGGCTCCCGCTCCTCTTCACATTGGTCACGCCTTCTATCAGGCCTAACCCGAAGGAGGAGAGGTTCTCTATATCGAGGCCGTTGACCGCCTTTGAGAGGTTGACGAGCGTGTTAGCCCCCTTGTCGCCATAGGCGTCGGCGTCCGGAAGCTCGCCGACGCCGAGCCCGTCGAATACGATGATGACTACCCTTTTAATCCTGGACATGAGAGGACTGTATACCCTACCTTAGGCTATAACCGCGCGGCGTAATTATCCGCCCGGACCTGACATACGAACTCGAATTCCCGACTATGAGTATCGTGAGCATGTCAATGGAGGCGTAATGCGCGCCGACTTCGCCGAGCGTCGTGACAGCCGCCTCCTCGTTCTCTCTCGTCGCGTTCTTCACGATACCGACGGGCGTCTCCCTGCCTCTATGCCTGAGAATGATATCGACGGCCTTTGAGAGCCCCTCTACCCTCTTCGAGGACTTCGGGTTATAGAGGACGATGACGAAGTCCGCCTTTGCGGAGGCCTCCACGCGCCCCTCAATAAGCGCCCAGTCGGTCAAAAGGTCGGAGAGCGAGATGGAGGCGAAGTCGTGCATGAGCGGCGCGCCGAGTATGGCGGACGCGGCGGCGAAGGCCGGGACGCCCGGGATGACGTCTACCTTGAGGCCAAGGGACTCCGCCTCTACGAGCTCAAGTATGAGCCCGGCCATGCCGTATATGCCGGCGTCCCCTGAAGATACGACCGCGACAGCCTCTCCGTTATTCGCGAACTCAATAGCCTTCCTGCACCTCTCCACCTCTCCGGTCATCCCGGTGGAAAAGACCGCCTTACCCGCTATGACCGGGCGTATGAGGTCTATATACCTCGTGTACCCGACGACCCTGTCGGCGCGCTTTAGCGCGTCGAGCGCCTTTCCCGTCATGTGAGGAATGCCGCCCGGGCCGATGCCTACGACCGAAATGGAACCCTTGCGGCCGCGATCGTCACCCTTCCTGTCTTCATTTTCCGTATGCATAGCTTCTTTCCTCCGGATGAAAGAAGGGCGGAAGGTTCTGCCACCCCTCCGGCCCCGGTCGTGTCAAAGACGAACCGCGACCGCTTAAGCCCCTTCATCTCCCTTTCGAGTTCTTCCGCCTTGAAAAATTCTATTTCAAGCCCGAGCGAGCGCGCGTAACCTGTAAGCCCTTGCTCGTCTCTCTTGATGTCAATAGTAGCCACCTTCGCAATCGACGATGTCGAGAGCCCGGCGTCTTTAAATGCCTTCTCTACCGCCGCTTTTATCTCTTTAAGCGGAACACCCCTGCGGCAACCGATGCCCACGGCAATGTCCTTAGGCCTCAATACAAGAGATACGGGAGGCGCGACATTTGTCGAGGCGCTAACGAGGGCTATAACGCCCGCGCCGCGCTTCGGGGCCGTCTTTCTAAAGACGAAAGGCCCGTCCTTGAAGGCCTCCTTTAACGCGGAGCGCCTCTCCCTGTCCTCGTCTATTACAATAATGCGTCCGCCTTTGAGTATCTCGGAGTTGACCCGCTTTATGGACCTTGTATCCTCTATCGTGAGATAAAATTGTTTTGCGACGTCTTCTATGCAGGGCAGTCCCCTTAAGTCCGTAGCCGTTGAGACGACCGGGGTGGCGCCTAAAATCCGGGCAATTTCGCAGGCGAGCGAGTTCGCGCCCCCGAGGTGCCCCGACAACAGGCTCACTACGAACCTCCCCGCCTCGTCCATGGATACGACAGCCGGGTCTGAGGCCTTGTCCAATACATACGGCGCTATCGTCCTTACGGCTATGCCGGAGGCGGAGATGAATACAAGGGGCGTCCTTGTCTTCCACGCCTCTTTAGCGGCCTTTTTAAGGCCGCCGTCCTTCAAATCAGCCGGGAGGTAGAGGCGCGCCTTGGGGAAGGCCTTTGCAATCTTCTGGCCGAGGGAGAGCCCGGCATTTGTCATTGGCAGGATAAAGAGGTCCAAGCCTTGAGTCTCGCCCTTCTTCATCTGACCTTGTCAAAGCCCTTTACGAGCACTTCGACCTTATCGACCATGAGGTTAAAAAGGGCCTCGCCCTTTTCTCTCGTTGCCTTCCCAGGGTCCCCCCATACAGCGCCCTTCCAGTATTTGACCTTCTCTTTGAGTATATACGGCCTGGGGAAGTGCGGGTACTCCTCCTTTGCCCTGCCCTTCACGAGCCGGGGCGCGAGGAACATGACGAGCGAGGTCTCGGCCTCTCCGGCGTGGGAGTCGTTCGAGGTCTCGACGATATCACGCGCATCATTACCGAGCGTTTCATAAATAGAGAGCGCCGCCATCTTCGTATCCTCAAGCGTAGCGGCGAGCGATTCAGAGGCCTCCCGGAGCGCCGCGACATGCAACGACCCGCCGTGGCCGGAAATGAGTAGAAAGTTCCTGAATCCGCATCTGTGTCCGCTCTTGACGATGTCTGTTACTATAAGACGGAGCGCGTCCGCGGATATCCCTATGGTCCCGGGGTGGTCCCCGGTCGACGTGCAAACCCCGTACTGGAGCGGCGGGGCCATGAAGACCTTATCGTTCCTCTCGGCGGCCTTCCTTACGACCTCCCTTATAACGAGCGTATCTGTATTGAGCGGCAGGTGGGTCCCGTGCGCCTCGACGGTCCCGAGCGGGAGTATGAGCGTTTGCGCCTTCCGAACGGCCTTTTTGAACTCAGTCATCGTCGTCTCGCCGAGTATCATATCCGCCTCCTCCTTGACTGGCCCATGAACGAAAAAACACGGCTGGAGACGATAGCCCCGGTTACGCCGCCCGCGCCGTTTACGATCGCGTCTATTACATCCGGGGTCCTCTCGGGGAAGAAGGACTGAAGTACCTCCATAAGCGCCCCGAAGAGAAAGGCGGCAACCCCAGCGATGATGACGGCCCGCGGGCTTTTAAGCCCCTCTTTGGGCCTCATCGCCCTTACCCAGAGCCCGCCCATGGCCGCGTATGCGGCGAAGTGATAGGCCTTGTCTATCTCCCAGAACTCCGGCAGGCCCTCCGGCATCGGCGCAAGCGAGGCCCAGACTATCGCCCCCGAATAAACGGCCAACGGTGCCCAGTATCGGAAAAGGCGCGTCATCCCCTGTATCCGTGGCTGAAACCCTTGTCATAGAGGAGCGAGGCCTGGGAATCGTCCCCTATGGCCCTGCCGACTATGATGAGGGCGTGCCTGGTTATACCCGCCTCCTTGACCTTCCCGGCTATATCCGAGAGCGCGCCCCTGACTATCAACTCATCCTCCCACGACGCCTTGTAGACGCACGCGGCAGGGGTATCCGCCGAATAGCCCTTTAGAAGCTCCTCGACTACCTTATCTATCATAGAGACGCTCAAGAACACGCATATCGTCGCGTTGTGCGCGGCAAGGGCCGAGAGCCGCTCGGCCTCTGGCACTGGTGTCCTCCCCTCGAGCCGCGTGAATATCACGGTTTGCGTCACCCCCGGCATCGTAAACTCCCTTTTTAGCGCCGCCGCCGAGGCGAACGCCGACGAGACGCCCGGGACGACCGCGTAGTGGACGCCCTCCTTTTCAAGGATGGCCGTCTGCTCCCTTAACGCGCCATAGAGGGACGGGTCGCCGGTATGCAACCTTACGACCTTTTTGCCCTCTCTCGCGGCCCTTATCATGACGCCCGTTATCTCATCAAGGTTCATGGAGGCGCTGTTCAGCGCCTCCGCGTCTTTCCGGCAGTACTCGATGACCTTCTCGTCGAGCAAAGAGCCGGTAAAGACTACGAGGTCCGCTTCTTTTAGAAGCCTCATGCCCTTGACGGTTATGAGCTCAGGGTCCCCGGGGCCGCCTCCGACAAAATGTATGGTAGTCGCTTCCCTCACGCCCTTGCCTTTCTCAATATGACCATCGAAAAGTACCCGGCCTTCCTGCCCTTGAGCTTGCCTATGCCGCGAACGACCTCCTCGTCCTTCCATCCGACGCGCGAGGCAAAAACGGATGAATCCGCAACGCCGAGTGCGAGCGCGAGGTCTATTATCCTGTCCAGGGCCTTCCCTGCCTTCATGAGAACGACGGAATCAAACTCGCCCATCCTCCTCCTTATCTCTTCCTCTCCAGCGGACGCGGGCATGACTACAACGCGCTCGTCCGATTCCGCGAGCGGTACGAGCGCAGCTGAGGCCGCGGCGGAAAACGACGTCACTCCGGGGACTGAGCGCACCTCGGCCCCGGCCTCTTTTACGAGCGGCACGAGGTAGCTGAACGTCGAATATAACATCGGGTCGCCGAGCGTGATGAAGGCGACGTCTTTGCCTTGTTTAAGCCTTTCTATGATGGAAGCCGCCGCGACTTCGCGCGCCTCTTGAAGCGCATTCGAGTCCTTTGTCATCGGGAAAAGGAGCTCCAGCGGCTCATTACCCTCGACCCCGGCGGCACGGACGATTGAATACGCCTTGCTCTCGTTCTCAGAGGCCGTCTCCGAGGACTTCGGGTACGCGAGCACCGCCGCCTCTTTTAAAACCCTTAAGGCCTTGAGCGTCAAGAGCTCCGGGTCTCCGGGGCCGACCCCTACGCCGTAAAGAGTGCCGGTCTTTTGCGTCATGGTTTCCTGCCTGTAATGATGAATACCGGGTTAATCGCTGATAACATCGTAAGGCCGGATAAGTCCCGCGCCTTCGAAATCGAGACCTGTATGAGCTCGACCTGCCACTTCCTTGATTTGAAGAACGCGGTCGCCCGAGAGGCCGTCTCTATGGTCACGGCGTTCACCACACACCTTCCTCCGGGGAGGAGCCTGCGCGACGCATAGGCGAGTATCCTGCCTATATCTCTCCCGCCGCCGCCGACGAATACGGCTCCGGGCCTTTCCTTTATGATGGAGAGGCACTCCGGGGCCAGGCCCTGTATGACCTCGACGTTGTCGGCTCCGAACTTCTTCCTGTTAGCGACGATATCCCTTACCCGCCTCGGGTCTTTTTCCACGGCGTAGACGATTGCCGCGCCAGAGAGCGCCGCCTCTATGGCGACGGACCCGGTACACGCCCCTATGTCCCAGACGACAGACCCCTTTTTTATCATTAGCTTGGAGAGGCTTATGACCCGGAGCTCTTCTTTTGTTATCATCGCGCCATTGTGCGCGAACTCCGCGTCCGGTATCCCAGGCGAGCAGACCTTTTCAGGCGGCCGATTATTATTAATGAGTATCATCACATTAAGCGGCGCGAACGTCTTGACACTTGCGATCTCAGGGAGTCCGCCTTCTGTGACTCGCTCGCCCTTCGCGCCTATCGATTCCACCACAAAGGCCCGGTATCCCCTCGCGGACTTGCCGATCAATGCCTTAGCGATCGTTGCCGGGGTGTTGGCGTCGTCCGTAAAGACCGCTGTCTTGTCGTTTCTGAGTATCTCGTCAACGAGCGATTCAATGCCGCGCCTGCCGTGCGCGCTCAATACCTTTACGCCGTTCGCGTCTTCCTTAATACGCGCGAACGCCTCCTGAACGGCGCTGACGTTCGGGATGATAAGGACGCGCTTTTTGCCGAACCTCTTGATGATAAAAGACGCTATGCCGAAGAGGAGCGGGTCGCCGGTGGCGAGCACAACCGCGTCCTCGCCTCTCTTAAGCCTCTCTATCCTCGTTGCAATGCCTTCGAGGCCGCCCTTGATGAGGACCTTCTCCGCCTTTGCTTCAGGGAACTCGTCGAGGTGGCGTTTGCCGCCGACGAGAAGGGATGTCTTACTGATAAGCGCGAGCGCCTCTTTGCCGAGGCTCTCCCTCCCCTTTACCCCTATGCCTATCACGCGTATCATCTGTCAAGTCCAGATGAGAATATAATATTATCGTAACCGGCGAGTATCGCACGGATCTTTATCTTGCCGCCAAAGAACCCTGCCGAATTCTCCTTAACGAGCCTCACCGCTTCGTTTATCACCTTGTCCAACCGCTCTTCCCTCAGTATGAAATAGACCTCTCTCGCGGTATTCGCGCCGAGTATCCTCTTTATAACGCCTTCTCCGGCGCCATTTTGGACTGCGAGCCTTGCGAGGAACGGAAAATCCACGCTCGAGTCAGAACAGTGCGTCTCGAAGTTCCCTGCCGCGAGTTTTGTGAATTTTCCGAACTGGCCGGCTATCGTAACCTTGTCTACGCCCTTTTTGCCGGATGCGTACCTGAGGGCGGAGCCCATGTGGTCGCCTGTGAGGACATACGAGGCAGGCGGGAGCTTAAGGAGCTTTTCCGCCGCCTTCTCGCTCGACCTGCCGGTCGAGAAGACGACCTCGTCGAATCCCCCGGCGACAATGACATCGACGCCGCAGTATATCGAGTGCGTAAACGCGGCGAGCGACATCGGCTCCACTATGCCGGTAGTCCCGAGTATCGAGATGCCGCCGACTATCCCGAGCCTCGGGTTCATCGTCTTTTCCGCGAGCCTTCTGCCCTCGGGGACCGTTACGGTCACGCAAACCGAAGGAGAGACGCTGAACCTCTCCATCTCCTCCTTGACCGCCAGCCTTATCATCTTAAGGGGCACGGGGTTTATGGCGGGCCTGCCTGGCCCTATCTTCAGCCCCGGCTTCGTCACAGTGCCTACCCCCTCGCCGCCCTTTATAACGATGCGCCCAGCAGACCCGGTTATCCTTACTTCCGTTATGAACTCGGCCTTGTTCGTGACATCCGGGTCGTCGCCGGCGTCCTTTATGACGGACGCCCTCGCAAAACCTTTCTCCACGAGGACGCTCTCTACCGGTATCTCAATCTCGCCGCCCCTGGGAAGCGAGACGAATACCGAGCGCTCCGCCCTCGCCCTTTTGCCGAGCGTGTGGCCAAAAAGCGCATGTGCCGCTGCCTTTGCTCCGGCAGCGGCACATGTGCCTGTCGTGAAACCTTTTCTCAAAGCCTTTTGAGCCTTCATTTACGCCTTCAGGGTATCGCCGTCCTCCCTGGACGGCCCCTTCCAGAAGGACCAGACGCCTGCTATCATCGCTCCGAGAAGCGCGGAGAGCAACAACCCCTGGAGGGTCTCAGGCGTAAGCACATGGTACCGCTCCGGCTCGATCGCGGATAACATCGCGCCTCCGGCCCGGAGCAGTAGCCAGATGAGGGTCGAAGTGAATACCGACCTCGCGTAGATGTTCCCGAAGGGTATGAACCTCGCGCCCGCGCCGATGAAAGCGCCGGCTACCACCCCGAAAAGTCCGCCTCCGAGCGTGAACGAGACGGCATCATGGACGAGCCCCGCCTCGGGCGCAAATGCGCCCGTCGCCGAGTTCACGGCCATCGACACGAGCCCCCAGAGGACGCCTCCGGCGGCCCCGACGATAATCCCGTCCTTTACGCCGAACTTTAGTGGCATGGCATCCCTATCACGTGCCTGAAGTCATGGAACGCGTCGTGCACGCCCGGCGCCACCGACTCCATGCCGAACGCTACGACTACCATCGCAGACGCTATCAGGACCAGTGCCGCTGCCCCGATAATCATCCACCCCGTATTCTCTCTCCCAAGTATCCTTTCCATCCCGCACCTCCTTATAGATTATTCAGTATAAATATATGCTGTTCGAGTACGCCTTTACAAGGCCCCAGTGATTATACCCGAAAAACCTCTCTTTGATAACCAGAAAAAAGAAGGACGCCTGCCCTCCTTAAAAGAACGCCTGCAACCGCAGGCCGTACACGAGGAACGAATCCGCGTTCTCGTCCCCGCCGGGGGCGACGACGTACTGTATGTCAGGCGTTATGTGGAAGCCAGCCTCATCATCGGCGTGGGCGAGCGCCATGTTATAGTAAAACTCGGCGTAATGCTCGGCGCCGGAAGCGAAGGCAGGGTCCTGGGAAACGAGATAATCCTCGTAGTCCTGGCCCATGAGCGTAACTCCGTATCCAAACCCGGCCCTGTCGTTCACTCTCCCGAAGGCGCCGCCGTTTACGTGGACGCCGGCGGCAAGGAACTTGTCGAACTGCGCGACCTTCTCGTCCTGCATGCCGGCCCTGAACCATACGCCGAGGCTGTCGGTAAGATACTGGTCAAATGAGACGCCGAAGCCGGTGTTCGTCTCATCAAAGAGCGTAGCGTCATTCGGGTTCGCGGTCGTGCTGATGTCGTCTCTCCCCTGGCGCATCCAGTAATAGAGCCTGTAATGGCCGTCCCTGTCCATGAGACTCAAGTTCAGGTTCGCCTCAGCCATGAGGAAGGGCTTGTCGAAGGCGTCGGCGTAATCGCCGTTCCCCTCAAACGCGCCGAGCGAGACATCGAAAGCTTCCGAAGGGACAAAGGTCGCCCTTATACCGGGGCTGTAGAAGTTCTCTGTGCCTCCGAACTCTATCGCGGGGTTATTGACGAAGATGTTCGCGAGGAACTGCGCCCGCTCGTTATTAGCGAAATCATTGGCGTCGAAGTAGCCGGTCGGGTCGAGCTGGCCAACGGAGACCGTGAGCGTCTCATAGACATGCTCGTAGTACGCCTGCGTGAGATGCACCCCGTCGTTATCAAAGCCTTCGAGGTCGGCGTTAGTGCCGGTAGCGGACCCGTTCGGGCCGGCAAAGAGTCCGGGCAGCCCCTGCACGCCGGAGCCCTTCACTATGTCGAATACGAGGACCGCCGTGCCGTTCTCCCCGACCGGGGACTCGAAGACGAGGTCCGCCGAGAGCGCGAGGTCGCCCTTGGAGTTGTCAGCCGACGAGCCCTGGCCGATGAGCGTCACGCTTCCTCCGACCTTGAGCCCGTAGAGGCTGTGTATCGGGTGTAGCTTGTGCCCGAGCTCTCCGGCGGGCTCCGTCGCCATCACCTTGTCTTCGAGGTCCTGCACCCTTTTTTTGAGGGCGTCCACTTCGCTCTCAGCCAAGGCCGGAGACGCGAAAAAAAGCGCCCCCGCAAGAAACATCAACATCTTTCTGACCATTCTCGGAAACCTCCTATAAGGTTTATGATGCCTTACTCGTGCTCGTCATGGATGGAGAACGGGCCGTGGCTGTGTATATGTATTATGTCGCCGTGCCTGTGAGTATGCTCGTGTATAATGTTCGCCTTCAAGAGCAGGTCCTTGTCCCCGAGTATCTTGTCGGCCTTATCGTCCGCCGCGATGCCGTGGTCCTCGCCTATGACGATGACCCTGTCGCAGAAGTCGCCTACGAGGCTCAAGTCGTGGGTAGCCATGATTATCGTCTTTTTAAGGTCTTTCAACCCCTGCAGGAGCTCGAAGAGCCAGACCTGCGTCCTCGGGTCGAGCCCGTTCGTCGGCTCGTCAAGCAAAAGGAGGTCCGGGTTCGTCGACAGGACCGAGGCTATCGCGACCTTCTTTTTTTCCCCGCTCGATAAGGTATACGGGGGCCTCTCTTTCAACGCGGAGATGCCGAGCATGTCGAGGAGCGCCGCTACCCTCCTCCTCACCTCGTCTTCCGGCAGTCCCAGCTGGAGCGGCCCGAAGGCGACCTCGTCGAATACCGTAGGGGAGAAGAGCTGTACGTCAGGCTCCGGGAAGACAAAGCCCGTGCGCTCCCTGAAACACCTCTGGAACGGGCCGTTGAGCGTCCTTTCGTCGAGTATATCGCCCGCGAACCTCATCTCCCCTGAGGTCGGGAAGACGAGCCCGTTCATGATCTTTAGGAGTGTTGACTTTCCACTCCCGTTCGCGCCCAAAATGCCGAGGGACTCGCCCTGTGCAGCTGAGAAGCTTATGCCTTTCAGCGCATATCCCTCGCCGTAAGAGTAGCTGATGCCGGAGAGCCTTAAAACCTCTTGTGCCATGGGTATCGCCCTTGCCCTAAACGCCGAAGGACAGGAAGAGGAAAAAGAGGGTAAGGAAGATCCAGATATAGTCCCTTCCCTCCATCCCAGGGGCCCTGAGCGTCCTTAAGCGCCCGTCAAAGCCCCTCGATATCATCGCCATGTTGACCTCTTCGGCGTAACTAATGGATCTCTTTAGTATCAAAGCCATCCTCGACCCCGCCCACCCCTGGGCTTCTGAAAGTTTCACAGTAGCTATGGTCCTCGACTTCCTCGCAAGGACCGCGTCCTCGGCTGTCTTTAAAAGGACGAATATATACCTGAACGTCATGTAAAGCGCGGTGACGAACAGGTGCGGGACTTTAAGCTCCTTAAGCCCGCTGAAAAAGTCGGCCTGCCTGGTGGTCAGCAGGAGGAGCGAGGAGAGAGCGACCATAACTCCCACCCTTAATATCAGGAAGAGGCCTGTTTCAGCGCCCTCTCTCGTAACCGAAAGGCTTAAGCCGCCTATTGAGACGCCGAAGACCGGGGCCCCCGGGGTTATGAACTCAAAAAAAACAGGTATCGCTATGACGGACGTGAAAAATAGCGGCGGCGCGACCCTCTTGGCTAACGACGCCGCGCTCACGTTCGAAAGAGACATCGCTACCGCCGTTATTACAAGCGCCCCTATGAGCATGAACGCGCTCCCGGTCAGCGAGCCGGCGAGTATGAGAAACAAAAAACCGGCTATCCTCGCCTTGGGGCTTAATGACTGGAGCGCGCCAGGCCTGTCGGCCGCGCCGGAAGAGAGTGTCGCGCGCATGAAGGCCGAGATGTTCATAAGGGTCTTGTCCAGAAAACCGTGCGTCCCGCCCTTGCCCGCAGGACACAACTCTCCGCGCGGCTCCTTCAGCCAGTCCGGCAACCTCACTTCCGCCATCTTCTCCCCCAAAGGTAGATTGCGCACACGGCTACAAGACTGCCTACCACGGCTGATACTATGTATATAATGGCAGACCCGATCCTGCCTTCAGCCGACGGGTGCCCGTAGCCAGGGAGCGCGCCCTTCCACGCCCCCTCGTAACTCGCCATGCCCGAAGGGACATAGCCGATCATCCCGAGTAACTCATCTCTCCCCCACTCGCCCCACGGCGTCCCAACGGCGAGCAGGCCCAAAGGCGTTAAAGCCGCGAGTATCACGAGCGTGGTCCAGAGCGGACGCGCGCCTGTCTTTGCCTTTGCCGCCCCTCCCACAGCCGCCTTCTCCATGTAGGAGACGACGAGCGCTGTGCCAAGCGCCTCGACCGGCCCTAAAAACAGCGCGTGCGGGACCATCATAGCCGGTATCGAAATCGATAGAGGGTACGGCGCGTACAGGGGTCTCCCGTCTGCGCCAGCCGATATAACAGTCTGTATCCCGAGCTCAATGCCGACGGCAAGGGCCGCGAGGTTCACGGCAACATAACCGGCGACTGCCGCAGCTGCTATCTTCCTCGCGCGGCCAGGGGTCCCGAACGAGATCATTTTGAACGAATAATATCCGGCGAAGCTCATTATAAAGGCCATGTTGAAGCTGTTCGCGCCTATGGCGAGCACCCCGCCGTCGCCGAAGAGGAACGCCTGCAAGACCAGCGCGAGGCTGAGCGCGATCACGCCCGCCCAGGGGCCGAGCGCGATTGATACGACGACACTCCCGACCATGTGCCCGGATGAGCCCCCCGGGATCGGGATGTTGAACATCATTATTACGAACGTAAAGGCCGCGCCGAGCGCGAGAAGAGGCAGATTTTTGAGCTTAAGCTCTGATTCGACCCGCTTTGAGGCGAAGTACCAGACCGGCAACATCCCGGCAAAAAAGACGGCGCAGGTCTTCGGGCTCAGGTATCCGTCCGGTATGTGCATTAAGAAAACCTTCTTGTAAAACTACTCGAACGCGAGCTTGGCCGCTTCAATTAGGAGCGCGTTGACTATCGCGACCGCTACCGTTGACCCGCCCTTCCTGCCTGAAGATGCGATAAAGGGCACTGAGCTCTTCATAAGCTCGGCCTTCGCCTCCTCTGCGCCCACGAACCCGACCGGCACGCCTATGACGAGCGCGGGGCTGGCCTCGCCCTTCCTTATGAGGGATAAGAGCTCGTTCAGAGCCGTAGGCGCGTTCCCTATGGCCACGACCCCTCCTTCCATCGAAGGCGCCGCCTTCCGCATGGAGGCCGCGGTCTTGGTCATCCCCTCGGCCTTCGCCATGCGCTCCACGTCCTTATCCGACGAAAAACAGAGCACGCGCGTGCCGGGAAAGAGCCTGTACTTCATTATCCCGGCCTCGACCATCCTGACGTCTGTCACTATCGCTCTTCCAGCCCGGAGGGCCTTGAGACCCGCCTCTATCGCGCCCGGGCTGAACTTCAATATCTCCTTGTACTCGAAGTCGGCTGTCGTGTGTATGACCCTCTTCAATACCGGGAGCTCTCTGTCAAGATGCGTTGTGGCGCCGAGCTCCTTTTCGATGAGCGAGAAACTCTCCTTTTCAATCGGGTGCTGGCCCTCGGGCTTATCTACCGCCCCGACGGACTCTTCTATCCTCTCGACGGTTATATCGACGAGCCTTTTATCGAACCCGATGTTCCGTGTAAGCTTGATCTCAAGCCCGTTGTGGCGGCCCTTGGCCTCCTCCAGCTCATTCGGCAGGTCCTTTGTCACGTGGAGCCCCATGTATAAGAAATACGGCATGACGGCTATGTCCGTAAAGCCCCTGCCTACGAGCTCATCGACACCCTCCTGGAAGTCCGGCCTTTCAAGCTGAAGGAATGCAGGGAGGACGGCGTCATAACCGCCGATCGCCTCTACCTCCCTGGCAACCTCCCTTAATGTTTCGTTCGCCTCTTTCGCCTTTGACCCGTGGCCGAGGAGGAGCACCGCCCTCTTTTTGCCATTGCATTTTCCCGCGCCAATCATCAAACCCTCCCTGCGACTCAAAATAAAAAAACCCCGCTTCAAAAAGAAGGGGGGCCGGAAACGATAAAACCTCTCCAATACCCTCACCCTCTTTACCTTCGAAGGATCCGTGAGGCATTATCAAGGCAGGTCTCCTGACTTACGGGTCATCCTAATCTCCGCAACCTTCCCGGCGACCAGCCAGTGGCTCAATACGCGGATTTCGTAACCGTTTACAGTGGCGGGTCCGTTCCCGATTCTCCGACGGCAGTCGCGGTTATCAGCGACTGCCGCACAGACCACGGGATTCCCTTTTCAAGCCCTTTTGGGGCGCCCTGATACGTGCTGGTCAATCATTACATCTTTGGAAAGTATGTGTCAAGGAAATACGGGGCGGATACGAATGGCGTTCACTTTACACATCTTGGGCGGGTTCAAGGTTGAACCCTGAACCCATTTATTCGTAACTCGACATACGCCTTGTATGGGCTCGCCGAATCTTCTGCACAATACCGTTTTGCTCGCTCCGCGCGCTTTGCGTTTTTTTAATTCCGGCATACTTTGATTTTTGCCTTTTGCGCCCTGCCGGGCTTTTTTCGGCATGGGGCTTCGCTCCCTCCGCCCTCCGCCCTCCGCCCTCCCCCGCTCGGCGCGGGGCCAATTTCAAATCGGGGCACTTAAGTCTACCTGAAGCACAGTTGTCCGATACGGATTTGCCAGTCCGGCGAGGACCGCTCGCCCCTTAGGGCGCTGTCGCGCCTTTTTACTTCCCCGGCTCGCTCATATGACTTCCTCCCTTAAGGTCGCTCACCCCATGCCTGGGGTGTTTTGAAAAACAAAAAAGAATTTGTTTTTGTTCTGTCTTTACAAACACACAGGCGCATGGCGGAGAGCGCCTCAGGGAGGGAGAGGCGAGCGCGCCGGGGTGGATTAGACGCTTGCGCTCGGCGCGCAAACAACTATGAAATGAGCGCGCAAGGGGCGCGCGAGCGGGTGGGGGAGGAAGAAAGCGCTTGGAGCCATGCGAATGAGCGCGCGGAGCGCGCAAAAAGGCTTTTTGGCAAACAGCATCGCCCGGCGCAGTTTAGTCACGGAATTATGGGGTTCAGGGTTCAAACCTGAACCCGCAAGAGAAAAACACCCCTGCGGCGAGTACCTACTCCCCCCTCATCCTCACGACCGCGTCCAGAATCCGTTCCGCTATCTCGTCTTTATCAAGCGGCGGGAGCGTCTCTGTCTCGCCCTCGCGGTCTATGATCGTTACCTGGTTCGTGGGGCTGTCGAGCCCTGCCGGGGTGTTGGCTACGACGAGGTCGAGGTTCTTCTCATCTCGCTTCTTCCTCGCGTTCTCCTCCATATTTTCGGTCTCAAGCGCGAAGCCGACGAGGATCTGTCCGTTCTTTTTCAACTTGCCCATGGATTTCAAGACGTCTGTCGTCCTCTCCATCTCAATCGACAAGGTCTTCGCGTCCTTCTTGACCTTCGCCGGATAGCTCTTTGTCGGCCTGTAATCGGCTATGGCCGCGGACATGATGACGAGCGTGGATTGCGGGAAGTACCTTACGCAGGCGTCGTTCATCTCCTCGGCGGAAACTACCTGAACGAACTCTATGTTCGCCGGCCTCGGGAGATAAGACGGGCCGCTGACCAGCACCACCTCGGCGCCTCTCCTCCGCGCGGCCCGGGCGATCGCGTAGCCCATCCTGCCCGAAGACGCGTTCGAGACGAACCTGACAGGGTCTATCGCCTCCCTCGTCGGCCCGGCTGAGACGAGGACCTTCTCGCCTTTCAAATCCTTTACGCTCAACGCCTCCTCGGCGGCCTCCATTATCTCATCCACCGGGGAGAGCCTGCCCTTGCCCTCGTACCCGCAGGCGAGCTCGCCGGACGCCGGCCCGACAAAGTGATAGCCCAGGGATTTGAGCTTCTCGCAATTGCCTCTTACGATTTTATTCTCCCACATGTGGCAGTTCATGGATGGCGCGATAAGGACCGGGGCAATCGTCGCCGACAATACCGTCGTAAGGAGGTCGTCGGCTATGCCGGACGCGATCTTCCCTATGATGTTCGCTGTTGCCGGGGCGACGATCACAAGGTCCGCCTTATCGGCGAGGTCTATGTGGCTTATCCGCGTGCCTTCGGCGAGCTCGAAGAGGTTGTCATGGACCGGGTTCCTCGCGAGGGTCGAGAGGCTCAAAGGCGTGATGAACTCGCGGGCTGACCTCGTCATGACCGGCCAGACCGTCGCCTCAGCCTTTACAAGGAGGCGCGTAAGCTCGAGCGCCTTGTAAGCCGCAATCGCGCCGGTGACCCCGAGGACTATCTTTTTGTCCCTGAGTACCATTATCGCCCCTCTTTTGCCATGTCGAGCACGAACGGGTTCATCATTTTCTCCCTCCCTATGGTCGAGGAAGGGCCGTGGCCGGGGAAAACCTTTACCGCGTCCCCGAGCGGGAGTATCTTCTTACTGATGGACTCCATGAGTTCGTCAAAAGACCCGCCCTCGAAGTCGGTCCTGCCGACAGAGCCCGCGAAAAGCGTGTCGCCGGTAAAGAGGTCCCCGTTCTTCCTATCAAAAAAGCAGACCCCGCCCCTCGTGTGCCCTGGCGTGTGCAGGACTTCGAGCGTAAGAGAGCCTGCCTGAAGCTTCATGCCGTCTTCCAATAGCTCGTCGGGCGCGCCCTGTTTGGGTATCTTCACGCCGTATAGTATGCCATGGTCCTCTGCCTCATCCAGCAGGGGCGCGTCCTCGGAATGTATGGCAAGGACGCCTCCTTGCGCCTTCATCTGCGCGTCCCCGCCGACATGGTCGAAGTGGCCGTGGGTGTTTATAATGTACGCGACGGAGAGCCCTTCTTTCTTGAGTTCTTGCGCTATCATGTCAACATCCCCGCCCGGGTCGATGACAAAGGCGGGACCATTCTCCCAGACGATGTAGCAGTTGACGTCGAGCGGCCCGACAACAAGCGTCTTTATCATTTCTGCCAGCCCTTTATCTTGTCGGCGTACCTGGTTATGAGCTCTCTCGCCTTCTCTTCGGTCGAGGCCTCGGCGGTTAGATGGAAGTAGGGCTGGTCCTGCGAGGGATACGCGACTACCCAGTCGTCGCCGAAGTTTATCTTTATGCCGTCGAGCAGAACGGTGTCGAGCCGGAGCGAGTCCTCGGCGAGCATCCTCATTATAGTCCCCTTGTCCTCGAACGAGCAGGTGACCTTGTCCTTTATTATTATGGACGGCGGTATCTCCCTTATGAGCTTGTGGAGGCGCGCCCCCTGCATGGCGAGCATCTCGAGGAGCTTTACTATCGCATACATGCCGTCGAAGTTCGGCTGGAACTCGGGGAAGATGAAGCCGCCCGACTGCTCGCCGACGAAGAGCGTCCCCTCCTCTGCCGCGGCCTCCATGAGCCCCCTCGCCGTCGTCTTCGTCCTCTTTACCGTAAAGCCGTAAGTCTCGGCGAGCCGCTCTATGGCGCGCGACGCCGTTATAGGCACGGCTATCGTCCCTTTCTTCCCCCCTGCGCGGCTGCACTTCATGGCGAGGAGCGCCATTATATTAAGCGCGGTGTCGCCGTCTATCGCCTCCCCGGTCTCGTCAAACAGGAATATCTTCTCGCCGCCGGCGTCGAGATAAAACCCCAGGTCCGCGTCAAGCGACCTTACGATAGAAGAGAGCTGGTCGATCGACTTCTGGAACTCCTCGGCCGTCTTCGTCGTCTTCTCCCCGTCGAGGTTCGCGTTAAGGGCGATGACCTCGCAGTTGAGTCTGCCGAGTATCGACGGGAAAATCCTCGACGAGGACCCGTATGAATAGTCCAGTATCAGCTTGAACCCCACGGAGCTTATCGCCTTCGCGTTGATGGTGGATGTGAACCCGTTCTGGTAGTACTCGAACCCGTGTATGGGGAATACCATCTCCCCGGTATCCTCCATCGGCACGCGCTCGAAGTCCTCCCTGAAAAAAAGCTTCTCTATCGTCTTTTCGTACCCCGGGTGGAGGTCGAGCCCCTTGCTGTCGAAGAACTTAAGGTCGAGCAATTTCGGGTCGAAGGGCGATCTCCTCGTGTGCACGCCGCCCACTTCGCTCCCCCCGCGCGCGAGGAACCTGACGACCGGCATCGGCGTCACGCCGTAGTCGTGGACGTTCACTCCTGTCGATAATATCCCGGTCATGACCGCCCTGTTTATCATCCTGGAGGTCTTGTGCGCGTCCCTGCTCGTGGAGACGGTCGAGCCTTTCTTAAGAGACGCGCCGTAGGCCGCCCCGAACTTCGCCGCGAACTCGGGCGTGAGCTCGATGTTCGCGAGGCCCGTTACGCCGTAGGTCGAGAATATGTGCCTCGACCACCTCTCTCCCCAGATGAGGGATGACGCGAGTATCGCCTCATCCTCGACGGTCTTATGCGGCCACACCTTCACGTTCGCCTTAAGCGTGCTGTTCCTGCCGATCTTGCAGTGGTCGCTGACGATAACGCCCTCGGCAAGGTGGGCCTTCTCGTATATCTCGGTATCGTTGCTTATTACGTTCTCCTGGAGAAACGCGCCTCTGGCGACCTTTACGTTATTCCAGAGGACCGAGTCGATAATGACCGCGCCCTCTTCAATTACGGTGTTCGCGCCGATTATGGAGTTCGATATGCGGGTGTCGGCCTCTATCTTGCAGTTCTCGCCTATGACTATCGACCCTTCCAGCTTCGAAGTGAAGTCTATCCTCGATCCCTTGCCCACCCAGATCTTCTTCTCGTTTATCCTCTCTCCCGGTATGCTCACATGGACCTTCTCCTGGAGTATGTCCATGTTCGCGGCCCGGTACTCCTCCAGAGACCCTACGTCCTTCCAGTACCCCTCGGCGACGTATCCGTAAATCGGCTCGTCCTTCTGGAGGAGCAGGGGGAACAGGTCCTTGCTGAAATCGAACTCCTTGTCCTTGGGGATGTAGTCGAGGACTTCTTTTTCGAGGATATAGATGCCTGTGTTTATCGTGTCGCTGAAGACCTCGCCCCAGCTCGGTTTTTCGAGGAACCTTACGATGCGGCCGAGCTTATCCGTTATGACTATGCCGAAGGGGAGCGGGTTCTGGACCCTCGTAAGGACGATCGTGGCCACGGCCTTCCTCTTCCTGTGGAACTCAAGGGCCTTGTTGAGGTCGAGGTCGGTGAGCACGTCCCCGCTTATTATAAGCGTCGTGTCGTCGGCCATCTTCCGCATGGCGCTCCCGACCGCGCCGGCTGTGCCGAGATCGACGGTGAGCGTTATGTAGTCTATTTTCACCCCGAGGTGCTCTCCGTCCTTGAGATAATCCGATATCATCTCCGGCTGGAAATAGAGGAGGGCAGTCATGTCCGTTATCGAGTTGGCCTTCAGGAGCTCTATTATATGCTCCATCATGGGCCTGTTGGCCATCGGGACCATCGGTTTCGGGAGGTTGTTCGTAAGGGGGCGGAGCCTCGTGCCGAAACCCCCGGCCATGATAACGGATCTCAAGTTGTGCCTCCTTGGAGTTTTTAAGGGAGTAAAACGCGGGTTTTAAGGAAACCCCGGGTCATCTCCGGGGTTTTTCGATTCTATCAGCAAATAATTTGGCCGTCAAGACGCGTCTGCCCCGTCTCAAACAAGCTGAAACCGCCATTTCAGGGCTTGGCCCCCTCGTCTCCCTTAAAGTGTTTGACTTGCCACCCCTCCTTATGATAAACGTCTTGTGTTTTAGTTCCCCCTTGACAACTCAACCAAGCAACGTGCCCTTTTGAGGCAGGGGGACCTATGGCTCTGAACGGCGGAAATACCGGCAAAGGCAACGGAGAGGGCAAAGACGGCAAGGGCAAGGGGGGCGGCAACGAGCCCGGCCTGTTCAAGAACCTCGCCATGCTCTCCTCCATCGGGATAGCCTTTGTCGCGGCGACTTTCATCGGCCTCGTCATAGGCATCTATCTGGACAGGTACTTCGGGACTTCTCCCTGGCTGACTATCATATTCCTCGTCTTCGGGATAGCGGCGGGGTTCAAGAACGTCTACGACATGATAAAGAAGTATGCGTCTTCTGTTTAACCGCGGGCTATTGAAGGGAGCGCCTCTCTCGCTCCGGATACTCTTTTTCAACATCCTCGTCTGCGCAATCGGCTCGGCCCTTGCCTTAACGTACTGGCAGGGGCGCTCAACCGGTTTCGCGGCGGGCTTCGCGATAGGGCTCGCCAACGTCTTCTGGTTGCTCCGTATCGCGAGGAAGGGCGTCGCGTGCGAGCCCGGACGAGCGGGCAGGATGGTGGCAAGGAGCTATTATCTCCGGTTCGCGGCGACCGCCGCGCTCCTCGCCTTTTTGATATCAAGGGGGCTCGTGGGGCCGATCCCGCTCGTCATAGGGCTCTCTGCCTCGATATTCACGACACTCGGAGTACTTATCTCTTTCGCTTTTGAGGAGGAAAAGACAAGATGCACGGAATAATACTGCCAGTATTCGGACTCCCGGTCCATACCGCGATAATGATATACATCATTATCGGGCTCGCGATATTCGCGGCCATTGCGGGGAAGCGTTTCACCCTCGTGCCGGGCAAGATGCAATCGTTGCTTGAGCTCGTCGCCAGCGGCTTCCTGAACATGGTGGACGAGAACATGGGGCACAAGGGGAGGAAGTACTTCCCGTTCATACTGACGCTCGCTGTATTCATCTTCATCTCCAACGCCCTGGGATTGGTGCCCGGCCTCCTCCCGCCGACCGCTAACCTCAACTGCACCCTCGGGCTCGCGCTCGTCGTCTTCTTCATGACCCACATAATAGGCGTCAAGGAGCACGGGCTAAAGTACTTCAAGCACTTCGTCGGCCCTGTCTGGTGGCTCGCGCCGCTCATGATACCGATTGAGATAATCGGGCACCTGGCAAGACCCCTCTCGCTCTCGCTGAGGCTCTTCGGCAACATGATGGGACACGAACAGATAGTGATGGTCCTTTTGATACTCATGCCCATAGCATACCCGCTCCTCGCGGTATCTACCGCCTTGGGCATACTCGTCATATTCATCCAGGCCTTCATATTCGCGCTCCTCTCCATGCTGTACCTCGGCGGCGCGTTGGAAGAGGCCCACTAAGATTATTAAGTCCCTCAAGGCCGCGGCTTTCGCCGCGGCCTTTTTGATTTTCAGGCACTTGCGACCCATGGGACCGCTCGACGCGGGGCCAAATTCAAATCGGGTGACCTCGGCATTATTAGGGTAGAGACATAGGATACGGATTTGCCCGTCCGGCGAGGACCGCTCGGCGCGGGGCCAAAATTATCCCGGGAGCCCCTCGGCCTAGCAAGCATTCCCTGCTCGATACGTATTTGCCCGTCCGGCGAGGACCGCTCTTGACAGTCAAGTATTTGTTCGTTATAATATTTAGCACTCGAATGTCGGGAGTGCTAAAGGTGGTTGGAAAGACGCCGATATGGTCTTCGGGTGTTTGCATAGCAGTATAAGGGCCTTTATCGCGTTCTTGTACACATAAACGCTAAGAACGCAAGAAATGGCTTTAGACAAGGCGCGCGACGAGGAAAACCGCAGGCGTACTTGGTGTGTACGTCAAGGATTTTTCGAGGAGTGCAACGCAGTATAAGGACATTTATCGCGTTCTTGTACCAATAGGGAGAATATGAGTCTACCAATATTATCCGATTCCCTGCAAAGTTACCTTGTAGAAATCAACAGATACCCTGTACTCTCACATGATGAGGAGTACGAGGTAGCCCTCAGGTATTACAAAGGACGCGCCTTGGACGACGCGCACAAGCTCGTCGTCGCCAACCTCCGCTATGTCGTTAAGATCGCGCTTGAGTTCCGTAACTACGGCATGCGGCTTGTGGACCTCATCCAGGAGGGCAACATCGGCCTGATGACGGCTGTAAAGAAGTTCAACCCCTTCAAGGGCTTCCGCCTCATCACCTACGCGACCTGGTGGATAAAGTCGTGCATACAGGAATTTATCCTCAGGAACAGGGGGATGGTCAGGCGTAACGGCAGGGAGCTTAAGAAAAAGCTCTTCTACAGGAACTCGGGGAAGAGTCTCAACGCCGCGTCCGTCAATGGCGCGATCGACGAGAGGCTCTCCCTTCCTAAACATATTGCCGGGCCAGTAGACGCCTCTGACCTGTCCCTCGACTCTGCTATCTCTGACGGCGCGGATACGCACCTCGACATGCTCCGTGACGAGGGGCCCGGGCCGGTAGAGACGGTCGCGGAACGAGAGTCGATGGCCCTCGTCAAAAAAGAGGTCACAGGCGCGCTCGCCCTGCTGAGCGACAGGGAGCGGACCGTCGTAGAGACGAGGCTCATGTCGGACGACCCAGAGAGCCTCCAGTCAATAGGTGCGCGGCTCGGGCTTACGCGCGAACGCGTCAGGCAGATAGAGGGCGCGGCGATAAAGAAGCTCAAGAAGAGCCTTGAGAGGCTCTCCCCGGAACCCGTTACAGCGTAAAATCAACCGGGCTTCCTGTTTTATCATACAAAAACAAAACCCCCTGCGGACCTCCGCAGGGGGTTTTGTTTTCCTACCTTAACGGCGGCGGGAGCAATGGCCTCAAAGGAATTACCGGAGGGTCAGGGACCTCTTCGGCGTGGCGGATGGCGTCCTCCGCCTCCTTTATCGCCTGCCTCGCGTTAATCAAGGCCTTCTCCGCGTGCTTGTTGCGGGTGTGCTTCTTGGAGAGCTCGAAGTGGTCTATCGCCTCCTTGATGTGGTCAATGCCGACCTTCATGTGCTTGATCCCCTCGTGCGCGTGCTCGTCGGCCATCGAGACCGCCGGGGCCCCGAAGACCGCGACTGCCATTAAGGTCGCGATTGCGCCTGTCACAATACTTCTTTTCATCTTTGGCCTCCTTCTTGTTTAGCATTCCTTGCGTTCTTATTAATCGCATTATGGGGGAAAAGTCAAAATTCAGCACTCCCCCCCCCCCACGGGCCGCCGATCGAATGAGCCTTAAGCCCTTCTTCGCCTGAGAAGGACCGCGAGGGCCGCAAGGAGCGATATCGCCGAGACCGCAAGCCCAATCTTGAAGCTCGTCGGGGAGTAATAGAACCTGACGAGGCTCTTTCCGGCCGGGACCCTTGCTGAGACGAGACCATTGTGACTGACGGCTTCCTCCGCCACCCCTTCTGCCTTCCAGCCCTTGAAGAAGTTCTGGTTCAATACGAGTATGTCGTCAGAGGGGGATTCCGCCTCGACGATAACTTCATTCGGGGAAAACTTCCTGATAACGACCGCCCCTCCCCGGCTCGCGAGATACGCCTCTCCTGTGTAATAGGGGTTAAGCCTCCCCGCCTCGTCCCCGTAAGGAGAAACCGCGGTAGGCGGGTGCATCGATTCATAACAGTTGGCGACCCCGATGTTCTTAAGAAAGTTCGGATAGTTCGTCTTCGTGGGGTCGACAACCACTATCTGCGTGAACTCGGCGTTTGGGGTAAGGTTAAACGGCGGCTCGGTGAAGGCGTCCCTCAATACAGGCCTTGCAACCGTTATCATCTCAATAAAGACGAGGACGATAATGGCGACGACAGCGGGTCTGGCGAGCCGCCATTTGTCGGATTTGCCCTCAAGCCTGGAGAGGGCGTAGCCGCCCACGACCGAGAGCGAGAATATAAAAATCGGCATTATCCTTGAAGGCCCGTGGAGGGAGCTGAAGACAGGCAACTTCCGCAAATACGCCCAGATATTCACGGGCGCGAAGT
Source organism: Deltaproteobacteria bacterium GWB2_55_19 (assembly GCA_001797465.1). Classification (GTDB taxonomy): domain Bacteria; phylum Desulfobacterota; class GWC2-55-46; order GWC2-55-46; family GWC2-55-46; genus GWB2-55-19. Next base: position 183,943 of record MGPQ01000002.1, read on the forward strand.
CGCCCATGGACAGGAGGAGCGAGATCACAGAGAGCGAGAGCCAGACCCACATCCTCCGTATGAACGCGAACCCCGCGACAAAGAGCGCGAACGCCGCGACACCGACAAAGGCCCCGTACTCCTGCCAGCCCCAGGGCCGCTCGCCCTTCCAGAAGGAGCGGAGGTACTCCTTTTCGTCTTCGTCCGCCCCCTTGTAGAACTCTCCTGCCTGCGCCGTCACCCTCTGGTCCCTCTTAAATAGAGAGTCCTTGAGTATAGCGCCCGAGTTGTACTGCACGGCGGAGGTCTTTCTCGGAAAACTGGAGATGAACTCGTACTGCGGCAGGGACTTTACGGCGCTGAATGAGAACGTTATGACGGCTATTATAAAGAGGCTCAAGAGAGGGCTTATCGACCCCTTCGAGACCGCATAGAGTATCGAGAAGAAGAAAAGGAATATGGCCGTGACGGTCGTCGGATAGACCCCTCCGGCGAGTATCATCCATGCCCAGAAAAGGCCGGACAGGATGAAACTTTTTATGGACCGCTCCTCGACTGACTTTACATAGAAGGCGACGACATACGGCAGGAGCGCAAACGGCAGGAATCCTGAATGGCCTTCGGTTATGCGGAGCGCGTACCAGCTGCTCATGATGTACGCGACGGGCGGGAAAAGCGAAGAGACCCTGCCGAGCCCGAGCGTGCGGGAGAGCATATACATGCCCCACATGCCGAGGACCGTAAAGAGGACTATGACGAGCTTTACGCCGACGACCTCCCCGAAAAGGAGGACTAAGACATATGCCGGGGAGAGGAACGAGAGCTCGGGGCTCGCAAGCATCGGGGCCCCGCCGCAGAAGTACGGGTTCCATAGCGGGAACTGCCCGTATTCGAGTATGGTCTTCAAGGGCGCGGCGTGGTAGAAGAACTGGCTGTCCCAGTCGGCCACGCCGATGTTCCGGATATCGGCGAGCACCGGCGAAATATAGATGAGCGCGAGCGCCGCGAGGACCGCAAGAGGGACGTACTTGCGTATTATCGTCCTATCGCTACGCATTAGCCGTTTATCACTCGGCCCGCCTGGCATTCTCTCCCTGCCCGCCATAATCGAGGCGCGCGGCCCTGTTCGCGGTCTCGGAATAGACCTTTACTGAAGATACAGTATAATACGGCCGCCCCTTCACCTCGTTCAATATCCTCATGATATATTCGCCGAGGACCCCGAGTATGAAAAAGAGGCCTGAAAAGACGCACGAGAGGAATACCATTATCGCGGTCCAGCCCTCGACCACGTTCTCGAAGAAGTAGCCGTATATCGCCCAGCCGCCTATGGCGAGCGAAAAGAGAAAGAGCGCCGCGGACAAGAAGTGTATGAGCTTTATGCCTATGTTCGAGTACCCGATGACTACGTCAAGCGCGAGGTCGAGGTCCTCGTACCAGGACCTGCCGCTCCCCGCCCTCGATGCCGAGCGATAGACGAGGTTCTTCTTCGGATACCCGGTGAGGAGATAGAGCGCCTTCCTGTAACGGAACTTCTCCTTCAAGTTCAGCATCGCGTTTATCGCGCGCCTCGACGCGAGCCTTACCGTCTCGGAGGTCATGTGCAGGTCCGCGTAGGAGACCCTGTTTATGAATTTGTAGAAGAGCCTCGACGTCATCGACTGGGCGGCCTCCGGGACCCCGGCGACGATGTCGTACCCGGTTACGGCGGCTTCAAACATCCCGCGGAGGAACTCCTCGGTGCAGTCCGTATCGATCGAGTCCATCTCGTAGACGAAGTCGCCGACGGACTTGTGCAACCCGGCGGTCATCGCGGGCTCGAGGCCGTGCCTCCAGGGGAGGTTTATTAGTATGAGGTTGCCGTTCAAGCCCCTGGACGCCTCCTCGACCTCTCTTGCAGTATCGTCCGTCGAGCCGTCGTTAACGACGATTATCTCGTGGCACTCGAAGGTCGAGCTGAGATAATCGTCGACGGACTTAAGGAACCCGGCGACCCTTGAGCCGCCGTTATGCGTATAGGCTATGAATGATACGAAGACCTTGTACTTCATCAAAGCACCTCATCGAGGTCGTAGACCGTGTTTATCTTCCCCGAAAGGACCGAGACGAACGAGGGTTCATCAGAGAGCCTCATCGTAATCGTCGGCCTCGAATCGTCGAGCTCGGCGGCGAGGAGTATCGGCTTTATCGCGAAGAGCGAGCCTTCGTAACCCATCTCCATGCCCGGGGAGAGGTACTTCTTCGCGAGCTGGTTCATGTACGGAAAGGCCGTCTCCGGCTTCGCCGGACAGGTGTTGCAGTTCGCGAGCTGTCCGGGCGTGCACTCCGGGTTCCCTGCCTGACAGGCGAAGACCGGCAGTTTCTCGTAGGAGCTTAAGTGAGGGGTGAACGCGACGGAAGTGAGCGAATGGCTCCCGGCGAGCCCGAAAGGCATGACCGAGAAGAACTGCCCGTCCATGACGGTCAGCCCCGCTTCCTTAAGCCTTTCGCCTACGCCTACCATTATTACCTCGCATATCTCGTACTTGATATTCATCGGCTGAAAGCCGAATTTTGCCAAGACCTGATTAGCACTCGAATAGGTGGCGTTCAAGACCGCCGGGGCCTCGACCTTAGTCCCGTCCTTGAATGCGACGGAGTAGACGCCGCCTTGCCTCTCCGCGCGGTGAAGCCTCGCGCCGAAGAGAAAATCCACCTTTCCGGTCTCCTTCACCCTCTCCATGAGGGCGTCCCGAACAACGAAGGGGTCGAAGGCGTACTCCTCGGTCTCAAATGCCGCCTCCACGTACTGCGGGTTAAAGTACGCTGAGGCGTTTATCTCAGTCGCCGGGATGCCTACGTGGACGCAGAACTTAAGGAACTGGGGCGCGTTTGTGAGCGACCCCACGCTCGAAATCGCGTATATCTTCTTGAACGACCTGTTTATGGCGAAAGGGAAGTCCGCGTTGAACCGGCGGTAGTACATGGCGGTCCTACTCGCGGTCGAAACCGACCTCGGGTAATGGTACCCGTGGTGGACCCTCGCCTGGTTTATCCAGCTCGCCCTCCTGAAGGGGCCGTCCTCGTATTCCACGACGAGGACCTTAATCCCCTTTTTGCCGAGGAACGCCGCCGCGTAAAGGCCGTAGATGCCGGCCCCGAGGATGATGTGGTCGTAACGCATCACCTGGCAGTCCCTCTAAGCCTTATGTACAGACCTAACATATCTCTCATCGACCTGTAAACGTTCCTGAAGCTCGCGCCTGTCGCCGTGCCGTGGAGCCTGGGGTAATGAGGCAACCAGATCTCCTTGACCCTCGCCCCGCGCCTCTTCGCCCGTATGAGGACGTCGGTCTCTATGAACGGGGAATCGCCGGAGATAAGCGTCTTGTCCACAAAACTCATCCTTATGAACTTTATCCAGTGGAGGTCGTAGAACGAGACCCCGAAGAGGAGCTTTAAAAGGAGCTTGTCCATAAAGGTTATGAGCTTCCTCATGGCGCTGTCCTGCCGGTCTTTTCTCCCGGAGATGACTATGTCGTGGTCCGGCAGATACGGCATGAACTTCTCAAGGTCGCAAGGGTCGAACTGCATATCGGAATCCACTATCACGAGCCAGTCGTGTTTGCAGTTCAGGAACGCGTACTTGACAACAGGCCCCCACCCGCCGCCGTTGACCTTCCGGTGGACTACCCTGACGCCTCCGAGCCTTTTTGCCGCCTCGTCGCAGATGCGGGGGGTCGCGTCCGTGGAGCCGTCGTCAAAGGCGAGGACCTCAAACGACCCGCAGTGCCGGGACAATACCCCGTGCGTCCTCTCTATGACCGTCCCTATCGTCGCCTCCTCGTTGAAGGCGGGGATAAAGGCCTGGACGGACTCTTCTATCATCCGGCGTACCCGTTCACGGCCTCGATAACGGCCTCTATCTCATCGTCCGCAAGCTCCGGGAAGATCGGTAGAGACAGGCACCCAACGGATAACGCCTCGGCGTTAGGGAACGCCCCCAACCCGTACCCGAGGTGCGCGTACGCCTTTTGCAGGTGGCACGGGACAGGGTAATGTATCCCGGGGTATATCCCCTCCTCCTCAAGGTATTTCTTGAACCTCTCCCTATCCGCGGTCACTGTAACGAAGAGGTGGTAGACGTGTTCCGCCCAATCTGGCGTCTTCTGGAACTTAAGGAGCTCATTTCTTATGCCGTCGCGATACCTCCGCGCTATCACCCTTCTCTTTTCGTTCCATGAGTCTATATACTTTAATTTCAGGCTTAATACCGCGCCGTGGACGCCGTCCATGCGCATATTGAAGCCTATCTCGTCGTGATAGTATTTCTTTACAGAGCCGTGGTTCCGGAGCGACCTCACCCTTTCGTCTATCGCGGGGTCGTTTGTGGTTATCCCGCCCGCCTCCCCGTAGGCCCCGAGGTTCTTGCCCGGATAGAAGCTGAAGCACCCGGCCACACCCAGGCTACCGGTCCTTCTGCCTTTGTAGAGCGCGCCAACGGACTGGGCGCAGTCTTCTATGACTGAAAGCCCGTACCTTTGGGCGACTTCGGCGACGGAGTCGAAGTCAAAGGGCTGTCCATAGAGATGCACCCCTATGACGGCTTTTGTCTTGCCGGTTATCCGCTTCTCGATAGAAGACGGGTCTATGGTCCATGTATCCGGGTCGCAGTCCGCGAAGACCGGGGTCGCCCCGGCGTGGGATACGCCCCAGGCGGTGGCTACGAACGTATTCGCCGGCACTATGACCTCGTCCCCGGGACCTATGCCGAGGGAGCGGACCGCGAGGTGCAAAGCGTCTGTCCCGCTTGAGAGACCTTCCGAGAACCCGGCGTTGCAATAGGAGGCAAACGCCCCTTCGAACGCGTCGACAAAAGGCCCGCCTGAATAGGCGCCCTCCATGAAGACCTTTTCGAGCGCCGCCTCTATTTCATCTTTAATGGACATATACTGGCGCTGGATGTCGAGGAAAGGGATGACCATGCAGGACAAAAACCTCCGGAACTGCCTGTCGCCATTATACATAATCCTCAATTGCATGAAAAGGATATTTACTAAGGCGTTTCCACGGTCCTTGCCCCAAAAAGCCTTATCCCTCATATAATTACCCCACACAAGGATGCGGACGGGGTAAGCGGATGATTAACTCTTTCAATTTTCCCTTTACAGAGCCCCCTTTAAGTGCTATTAAGTAGTTGATTATTTTGCTTTTTTAAGCTTAAAGGGGGCTGTTTTTTGGAGACGAGGCCGACTGTGGCGGTCATAGACACAGGGGCGCTAAGGCATAACTACGCGGCGCTCAAAAAAAGGACC
>MGPQ01000003.1:0-11940 GCA_001797465.1 Deltaproteobacteria bacterium GWB2_55_19
CCGCTACACCAGGAATTCCACTTCCCTCTCCCATACTCAAGCCCGACAGTATCATAGGCAATTCCTCGGTTGAGCCGAGGGCTTTCACCCATGACTTATCAGGCCACCTACGCGCCCTTTACACCCAATAATTCCGAGCAACGCTTGCATCCTACGTATTACCGCGGCTGCTGGCACGTAGTTAGCCGATGCTTCCTTAAGGGGTACCGTCAATCCTGATGGGTATTAGCCACCAGAAGTTTCTTCCCCCCCGACAGAGGTTTACGATCCGAGAACCTTCTTCCCTCACGCGGCGTCGCTGCGTCAGGCTTTCGCCCATTGCGCAAAATTCCCCACTGCTGCCTCCCGTAGGAGTCTGGCCCGTGTTTCAGTGCCAGTGTGGCTGATCGTCCTCTCAGACCAGCTACCCGTCTTAGCCTTGGTGAGCCATTACCTCACCAACAAGCTGATGGGACGCGGGCTCATCCTTTAGTGACAGATACCGAAGTACCCGCCTTTAACCTCAGGACTTTCGTCCCGTGGTCTTATCCGGTATTAGCCCGCCTTTCGGCGGGTTATTCCAGTCTTAAGGGTAGATTACCCACGCGTTACTCACCCGTGCGCCGCTCTACTAACAGGGTTGCCCCCGCTTTCTCGCTCGACTTGCATGTGTTAGGCGCGCCGCTAGCGTTCGCTCTGAGCCATGATCAAACTCTCCAATTAAATCTACAAATTGGATTGAAAGGGTTTCTTTCTTGATAGGTTTGACTGTGCTTGCTATTTAGTTTTCAAAGAGCAGAAGTCTTGCGGATTCTTTTGCAGACTGTCCTATTGTAACCCTACCACATCGCCCCCGAACCGTCAAGCCTTTATTCGGTGGTTCGCTCTACCGCAGCGAGATTCAGCATTATATCTATTTGCGAGAGCATGTCAAGAAAAACTTTGACTGCTTTTTCTTTTTGGTGATTTTTCTTCTTCGCCCCTGTGCCGCCTAAAGCAAACACCCGAGCTTTCATCACCAAAAAAAAATTTGCCGGCGCCCTTCACCCATCGTGTCGCCCCTGAATCCCAACAGCCCCCGGCCGGCCCAGCAAGATTTATAAGTATATACTAATCAAAAATCCTGTCAACTAAAAACATCGGCTTGAGCAAACTTTTTTCAGGGGCCGTATGCGCCGGGCTCATCCAGGGACTCGATATGAGAAAAACCCTTTAAAAATCATGAAAGCAAGCCAATGGCAGGCCCGTTTCAACAACCGCATAAAGGCCTTATCCGAAGACTATCCTCTTAAAGAACCTCTTGCCCACCTGCAAGAGGAAGCCCTTGCCTGTCGCCACTTCCCCTCGCGGGTCCAGCGCGCGCTCTCCGTCCACCTTTACGCCGCCCTGCTCTATGAGCCTCATAGCCTCTGACGACGATTTTGCGAGCCCGGCCTTTACCATTACTTTCGCAAGCCGCATCCGCTCTCCGTCGGGCGCTACCCGAGCATCTTCTATATCCTCAGGGGTCTCTCTCTTGGTAAAGAGGTTTTTGAAATCATCGCGGGCCTTCTCTGCGGCCTCGATACCCGCAAAGCGCTCGGTCAGCTCGAACGCGAGCGCCTCCTTCGCATCCCTGGGGTGGACACTGCCCGCCTTTATCTCCGCCACGCGCTCGTTAGTGGCGCCGGATAAGAGCTCGTAGTACCGCGCCATCAGAGCGTCGGAAATCGACATCACCTTGCCGAATATCTCGGAGGGCGGCTCGGTTATCCCGATGTAGTTCCCGTACGACTTGCTCATCTTCTGCACGCCGTCGGTGCCTTCCAGGAGCGGCATTGTGATGACCGTCTGAGGCTCCTGCCCCATCTCCTTTTGAAGCTCCCTTCCTACAAGCAGGTTGAAGAGCTGATCTGTGCCGCCGAGCTCGACGTCGGATTTCAAGACAACCGAATCATACCCCTGTATGAGCGGATAGAGGAACTCGTGTATGGCGATCGGGCGCCCCTCCCGGTACCTCTTCTGGAAGTCGTCCCTCTCGAGCATCCTCGCAACCGTGTACTTCGAGGCGAGACCTATGAGGTCGGTCGCGGTGAGCCGCTCCATCCATTCGCTGTTGAATACGACCTCGGTCTTCTTCGGGTCGAGTATCTTGAAGGCCTGCGCGGTGTACGTCGCCGCGTTCTTCTTGACCTCTTCTTTAGTGAGCGCCTTCCTCGTCTCGGATTTGCCCGTGGGGTCGCCTATCATGCCTGTGAAATCGCCTATGAGGAGGAGGACGTGGTGGCCGAGGTCCTGGAAGTGTTTGAGCTTATGCATGAGGACGGTGTGGCCGAGGTGCAGGTCAGGGGCCGTGGGGTCGAACCCGGCCTTTACGCGCAGGCGCTTCCCCTTTGCCTCAGACGCCACGAGCTTCTTTAAAAGGTCGCCCTCCGAGATTATGCCGCTCGTGCCGCGCCTTATTATATCCAACTGTTTTTGCGGGTCCATTTGAGATATCCGGGGAGTGGATTTGAGTCCTGAGAGCTAATAGAGCATCGCGTATATATTGTATCCTATGACCGCTATGCCGGCGAAGAGGTTTAAAGGCCTCGACCTCTCAGTGGCGCCCGGTATGAAAAGTGTGTCCAGCCTGAAGGCCTCGGTCACCCTGTTCTTCACGAAGGAGGTGTAGATGAGCATGACGCCGTATGCTATGCCGCCGTATGTAAGGACCATTTCGAAGGTGCTCATTACTCTTTCTCCTTAAGCTCGATTTTTATCCTCTTGATGGATTTCGCCCTTCCGGAGGACGCCTCCGCCTCGATGAACGCGCCCTGGAGCTCTACACCCTTTCCGGCGAGCTCGAACCGGACCGGCATTTGAGCGACGAACCTCTCGACGACTATCTCTTTTTTTATGCCTATGACCGACTCGGTCGGCCCGGTCATGCCGGCGTCCGTAATAAACGCCGTGCCGCCGGGCAGTATCCTTTCATCCGACGTCTGCACGTGCGTGTGCGTGCCTATGACAGCGCTCGCCATGCCGTCCAGGTGCCAGGCGAGCGCCGTCTTTTCCGAGGTCGTCTCGGCGTGCATGTCCACCATTACAACGGGGGCCTCGGCCTTAAGCCTCTGGACAAGTAGACTGCCCGCCCTGAACGGGCAGTCTACCGACTCCATGAAGACGCGCCCGAGGAGGTTTACTATCCCCACCCTTGCGCCTGAAGCGCACTCAAATACAAAAGAGCCGGCGCCCGGCGCGCCCTCAGGGTAGTTCGCGGGCCGGAGCAGTCTTTTCTCCGTGCGGATGTAGTCGTAGAGCTCCTTTTTATCCCAGACGTGGTTCCCGGAGGTAATGACGTCGACCCCGAGCCTGAATAGTTCGTCCGCTATCTCTGGCGTTATACCGAAGCCACCCGCCGCGTTCTCGCCGTTGGCGACGATGATATCGGGCGCAAGCTCGCCCGCGAGGCGCGGCAGGAGCTCCCTGACGGCTATGCGGCCCGGCCTTCCCACTATATCGCCTATGAAGAGTATCTTTACGAAGTCCTGCATCCGGAGAGGTTCTTTCACGATTTTTTTAAAAAAACTTGAGCGCCTCCGTTACAACGGAGGCGCTCAAGGCCGCAAACTTACTTGGCGTAATCGACGGCCCTCGACTCCCGAATGACCGTCACCTTTATCTGTCCAGGGTAGCTCAATTCCTTCTCTATCTTCCTCGCGATGTCCTTGGATAAGACGACGGCCGCGTCGTCCGAAATCGCCTGGTTCTCCACAAGCACCCTTATTTCCCTGCCCGCCTGGAGCGCGTATGTCTTCTCTACCCCAGGGAAGCCCTTGGCGATGTTCTCGAGGTCGTCGAGCCTCTTTACGTAGGATTCGAGCATCTCCCTCCTCGCGCCGGGGCGCGCGGCCGACAAGGTGTCCGCCGCCTGGACGAGCACGCCGAGTATGGAGTCCGGGCTGTCGTCGTGGTGCTGGCCTATGGCCGAGACGATCTTCGGCGCTTCGCCGTACTTTTTCGCCAGCTCCGCGCCTATGGCCGCGTGCGGCCCCTCGACCTCGTGGTCGACCGCCTTGCCTATATCATGGAGGAGTCCGGCCCTCCTTGCGATCTTAGTCGGCAGGCCCAGTTCCGACGCCATTACGCCGCAGATGAAGGCGACCTCCATGGAGTGCGAGTAGACGTTCTGCGCGTAGCTCGTCCTGAACTTCAATCTTCCGATGAGCTTCTGTATCTCCTTGTGTATCCCGTGGAGGCCGGTGTCGAATATCGCCCTCTCCCCGGCCTCGTTTATCGACTGCGCGACCTCGGCCTCGACCTTGGCGACGATCTCCTCTATGCGCGAGGGGTGTATCCTCCCGTCGGTTATGAGCCTCTCAAGAGAGAGCTTGGCGATCTCCCTCCGGACCGGGTTGTGCCCTGAGAGGATCACCGCCTCCGGCGTGTCGTCTATGATTATATCAATGCCTGTAGCCGCTTCAATCGCGCGGATGTTCCTGCCCTCCCTGCCGATGATCCTGCCCTTCATCTCGTCGTTCGGGAGGTTTACGACCGAGACGGTCCTTTCAGCCACGTACTCTCCGGAGTACCTCTGTATGGCGAGCGAGATTATCTCCTTCGCCTTCTTGTCGGCCTCGGCCCTCGTCTCTTCCTCAATCCTTTTGATGAGCTTGCCGGCCTCGAGCTTCGCCTCGTTCTCCATGTTCTCGACGAGCTGTCTCTTGGCCTCATCGGCGGATATCCCGGCGATGGTCTCGAGCTTCGCCATCTGCTGCGTTATGATGGACGCGACCTCGGCCTCCATGTCGCTCGCCTTCTTCTCCTGGGCGGCTACGGCCTTTTCCTTCTTCTGTAACTCGACCTCTTTCCTGTCAATGGATTCGAACTTCTTGTCGAGGTTCTCCTCCTTCTGCTGTACCCTCTTTTCAATCGCCTGGAGCTCTTTTCTCCTCTCCCGGGTCTCCCTCTCAAACTCAGTCTTGCCCTGGAATATTATGTCCTTCGCCTGGAGGTCGGCCTCCTTGCGCGTGTTCTCGGCGTCCTTCCTTGTGCTCTCGGCCTCTCTCTTGGCGTCAGCTATTATCGCCTCCGCCGACTTCTTTCCGGCCTCGGCGTTGGACTCTTCCATCTTCTTCTTTGTGATGAACCCGATCCCGACCCCGACAAGTATCGCTAATACCGCTACGGCCGCAACAATTACAATCGTCGATACTTCCATTTCAACAACCCCCTTCTGCCCGTTATTTATAAAGGCGGCGCCAGCTCCCGGAAAGACGCTCTTTTGTCCATTCCCCCCGTCGCCGCCAAACCTTTGAGGACTATCCCGTCGCTATGAGCCTCTTCTCGGTCACGATGGCCGAGACCCTGACGTCATGGGGCTCAACGGGGATGTCCTCTTTAAGAACCTGGAATTCGTACGCAAGCGCCACTATGGGGCACTCAATGCCGGAGAGCGCCCTGTCGTAATAGCCCTTGCCGTACCCCAATCTGCCTCCCTTTTCATCGAACGCGACACCCGGCACGACGACGAGGTCGAAAGAGCCCGCCTGGGCCCTTTCTTCCCTTTCAGCCGGTTCCGGTATGTCGTAAGAGCCGGGGGCGAGCTCTTTCAGGCTTTTGACCTTGAAAAAGGCAAGGTGCCTGCCTCCGCCGCGCAAGACCCTCGGGTAGGCGGCCTCCCTGCCTTCCCTTATCGCCGTCTCGAAGAGCTCGTCGGTCAGGACCTCGTTCGAGAAGCTCGAGTACAGGAGAATCACCCCTGCCTCTGCGTAGAAAGGAGAGCCGATGAGCCGCTTCTGAATGAGCGAGCTTTTCCGGTAGACATCCTCAAACGCCATCTCGCGGCGCCTCTCGAGGACGGCGCTTCTTACGCGCTCCTTCAGGACGGAATTCTTCATCAACCTTTCGGCTTTGAAAGGAAAAAGGGAGGACGGAGAGACTTAAGAGAGAAGAGGGAGACGGAGCAGGGGCGCGCACACGCCCCGATTTGCGACTATATTGCCTCGCTTCTGTTTGCCTTCATTATTATAAAAACCAATCGAGAATCATGTAAAGCCATTTATGCTTAATTCGGGGCATAACCGCGTTTCATTCGCGAAAGCCTCAGCCCATGGGCCATTATTGCATTCGGCCCTTGCCTTTCGCCGGTTCTCTTGTCCCGCTATCCCCCGGACCTTCAGGCGTCTTCAGCGCCCTTCCGGCCCCGGATTTATAAACTCCTCCCCCGCGATATGCCGTGTCAGTAGTATTTTGAACCTGTCGAAACAGGTGGGGCCTTAGTTTACTTGCTTTCGACGTTCCCGCTGGGGGACATGCCGGCCGCTAGTCAGGGAAAGCCCCTGTTTTAGAATGTTGGTTCTAAAAACCCTACTAAAGCACAAACATTGCAGGGGAGAAGATGCGTTTACTCCAGTCTCCTGTCTATCAATTGAGCGAGCTCCTCGGACTTCCTCCCTAACCTTTCAAGCGTCTCCTTTGTCTTGATAACCTCGCCGGTAATATTCAAAGCGGCTAACAGCGCCAGGTCCAAGGTCGAAACAGCCTTCGTGGTCTCCTTTACCTCCTCTATCTTATGGTTTAGGTAATGTTCAACAGCCCGGATATAATCCTCGCCCTCGTCGCTTCTGACGACGAGTTTGTGGCCGTAAATCTTGAGCTCGGCAACCTTTTTCAAGCCCACCTCACGCGTTCTGTATGAGGCCGTCAAGCCTGGCAAGGAGGGTGTCGACCTTCTCCTTTACGAGCGTCTTTTCGGCTTCGATCTTTCTTATCCTCTCCTTGAACTCCGCAACCTCGCGCTCCTTCATATCCAAAGAGTCCATCAAGGAGCTGTTCTCCGCCTCAAGGCGCGATTTCGCCTCCAGAAGACGCGAAATTCCCGCTTCGAGCCTGTCGAATTTCTCAAGCGCCATAAAAAAAATGCCTCCGGTTCTCCTTTATATTACTTTTTTCAAGCTTGTAAGTCAAGCGGAATAGCTTTGAACGAGTGTGGTTATTCAACGCCCTTTTGCCGCAAAAAGAAGCGGCGCTTTCCGGAAGGGAAAGCGCCGCTTAAAGACTTTTTACAAGATGGTCCTGATAGAAAAACCTGGCTAATAGGCGTAGAGGTTGCCGTAAGGCCGCAACGACACCGGGATAAGCTTCTTGAACCCCTTTTTCATTATCTCGTCGAGAGAGAGCCCCATGTCCTTGCAGTACTCCGTAAGGGATTCCTTCAGGACCTTCATGTCCTCGTCGTCGAGGTCGAGTATCCCGACCTCGGCCCCGCAGTTGTTCTTGTCTATCTCGCCCCTTACGTATATTACCCCGCCGTGCATTCCGGTGCCGAGGTAATCGCCGACTATCGGACGCCCGTCGTTATTGAGCCCGAGGAGTATTAGGACGCCGCCTGCCATGTACTCGCCGAAGAAGTCCCCGGCTGTGCCGCCTACGACGATCGTCGGGGACTGCTTCTTTACGCCCTTCATGTGTATGCCGACCCTGTAACCGACGTCCCCGAGGATGTGGAGCTTGCCGCCCCGCATGCCGTAGCCGAGTACGTCGCCCGCGTTGCCGTGGATGACTACCTTGCCGGTGTTCATGGTGTTGCTGATGTTGTCCTGCGCGTTCGCCTTTATGACGAGCGTCGGGCCGTCCATGAAGGCGGCGAGATCGTTGCCCGGCACGCCTTCTACCGTAATGGTGGATTTTCCGCGCAGGCCGTCGCCGATGTAGTACTGGCCGTTCACGTTCCTGACGGTTATATCCTTCTCGCCGCTATTGACCGCGTCCCTAATCTTCTGGTTTAAGTCGCGGTAGTACATCCCGCCTGCGTTTATCTCTAACATGTCGTCTCCTGAACGCTATACGAAAAATATTCTAATATGCAAAAGCCCGGCGCGGCGGCAAATCGGGCCTTACCTGCCCGCGGGCTTGACCCCGAGTATATCGAGTATCTGGGTGTCGAGCCCGACGCCCCGGAGCCTCTCTCTGTTGCCTCTGAGCGATTCTATCGCGTTGATGCCGAGGGCGCCGAGTATCTCCTTGAGTTCGTGCTCCCACGCGTGTATGAGGTTTATAAGCCTCTCGGCGTAGACCTCGGGGTCGAGGCGCGCGGTCAGCTCCGGCCTCTGCGTTGTGATGCCCCAGGAGCAATTTCCCGTGTAGCACTTGCCGCATGTGGTGCAACCCATTGTTATGAGGGCGGCCGTGGCTATCGCGACCGCGTCCGCGCCGAGCGCTATCGCCTTTGCCGCGTCCGCGCTCGACCTGATGCCGCCGGCGGCGATTATCGAGGCCTCGTTCCTGATGCCTTCCTGGCGGAGCCTATCGTCGACCGCCGCTATGGCGTGCTCGATCGGGATGCCGAGGTGGTCTCTGATTATGGACGGGGCCGCGCCCGTGCCTCCCCTGAAGCCGTCGAGGTAGACGATGTCCGCGCCGGCCCTTACTATGCCCGAGGCTATGGCCGCGACGTTATGGACCGCCGCGATTTTTACGGATACGGGCTTGTAGTTTGTCGCCTCTTTTATGGCGTAGATGAGCTGTCTTAGGTCTTCTATCGAATATATGTCGTGCTGGGGCGCCGGAGATATGGCGTCCGTGCCGACGGGTATCATGCGGGCGCGCGCGACCTCAAGCGGTATCTTCTCTCCCGGCAGATGCCCGCCTATGCCGGGTTTCGCCCCCTGGCCTATCTTTATCTCGACGGCCACACCGGCGTTAAGGTAATCCGGGTTTACGCCGAACCGTCCGGAGGCGACCTGTACGATGATGTTGTCCCTGTAGGGGAAGAGGTCCTCGTGGAGCCCGCCCTCGCCGGTGTTCATGAGTATGCCGCACTCCTTGGCGGCGATGGCGAGGACCTTCTGTGCGTTCAGGCTTATGGAGCCGAACGACATCGGGGAAAATATTATCGGGAGCGAGAGCTTTAACTGGGGCGGCATCTTGGTCTTGAGTTTTAGCTTGCCGTCCCTGCCTTTTTCGAACTCAACGCTCGAGGGCTTCTTGCCGAGGTAGGTCCTAAGCTCCATCGGCTCCCTTAAGGGGTCGATCGACGGGTTCGTCACCTGGCAGGCGTCTATCAGGAGGCTGTCGAAGAGGATTGTGTAGGGCAGATCGCTCCCCATGCCGGTAAGAGGTATGCCGCCTGTCTCGGCCTGCCTCTTTATGTTCCTCAGATGGTTGTATCCCCAGTAGGCGTTCTGCTTGAACCGCGTGGGGTTGTCCACGATCTCTATCGCCTCTTCAGGGCAGTAGTGATAACAGCGGAGGCATTTGACGCACTTCGACGTGTTTATGAGGACCTTATCCCCGCCCCAGGAGTAGACACCCCATCCGCAGTTCTGTATGCACCTCTTGCACCGTATGCACTTTTCGCGGTCGATGGTCGCCAGGTACTCGGGCGGCGCTAAACTCTTGAACATCTGTTCCTCCGAAAGTTACTCTTGTATAAAACAGGATTGCTGAACACTCTAATTCAGGCTGCTCAAAAAGCTCCTGATGCGAGGCGTTGAGGAGCGAGACGTGAGGCGTACTTTAGTATGTACGCCGCAACGACGAGCAACGAAAACAACAAAGCAGATGGACTTTTTCAGCAGCCTGCCGATGTCAGTCTTCGAGGTTCACTATAACCGGGTCTCCTGCCCTCGGGGCCCAGACCTTGTCAGGCGCGGGGCAGATCGCCCTTATGGCTGACTCCTCGCTCGCCATGTAGGTGACGTCGTCCTTCGTAGCCGCGACGAGCGGGCGGAGCTTAATGCGGTCGTTTATGCCGACGAGCCCCTTTGAGTGGCCGAAGAGTATGGAGAACGGGCCGTTTAAAAGGGCGCTCCCGTACGTCTGGCGGAGCGCTGTGAGCGCCTCTCTCTCGCCTTCCGGCAGAGAGTCTATCTTCTTCCAGAATGGCGCGGCGAGCACGAGACACGCCGAGGGAATGTCGAGCCCCTGCCTCCTTATGAGGAGGTCGAGCATATAGGCCGCGACCTCGGTGTCGGTCAAGAGCGTAAGCTTGTAGCCGAACATCTCAAGGTAACGCTTGTTTATGCCGTATGACGATATCTCGCCGTTATGGACTATCGACCAGTCGAGGAGCGTAAACGGGTGCGCGCCGCCCCACCAGCCCGGGGTGTTCGTCGGGAACCTCGTGTGCGCGGTCCATGTCCAGCCCTCGTATTCCTCGATCCTGAAGAACTCGGCTATGTCGCGGGGGTTCCCTACGCCCTTGAACGCGCCCATGTTCTTGCCCGAAGAGAATATGTACGCGCCCTCTATTTCGGAATTCACCTTCATTACGGTGTTGACCACGAAGTCCGCTTCCTGGATATCCCCGGCCATCTTGTCCCTCAAAGGCGTTACGAAATACCTGACGAGGAGCGGGGCTATGGGTATCGCCTTTACGGGAGAGGTCGGTATCTCCTCTATCTTCTCGATATGGTAGTTGTTCTTGAGGTACTCTTCGAGCGTCCACCTGACCGAGGGCTCGTCGAACATGATGTGAAAGGCGTAGAAGTCCTTGAACTCCGGGTATATGCCGTACGCGGCGTACCCCGCGCCTAATCCATTGCCCCTGTCGGTCATGAGGCAGAGGGATTTGACGATGTCGGCGCCGCCTATCCTCCTCCTCTTCCTGCTTATGAGGCCGGTCAGTCCGCAGCCGGATATGTCCTTCTGATAGTCATGGTTCACGGTTCGTCACCCTTTAATATAATTTAAACCCGCCTCATTATTAAGAGTTCTTGCCTTTGCCTTCCGGGTTTTCCTGCTTTTCCCTCGCGGCCTTCAAGAGCGCGAAGAGCTTCCTGAACTCGTCAGCCCCGGAGGCCTTCGGCTCCGGCAGCCCGAGCTTCTTGCGGGCGGGCAGGGCCGGCTCCCCGAGCCTGCTCGTTTTCACGAACATCTCCCAGCCCCTCTTCACCTGCGGCGGGTGGATGCCCTTCTTGGCGGCTATGGTGCGGAGCGCCGTCATCGCGTTTTCGAACCCGTAGTGCTGATAGCATATCTCGAGGCAGTGGTGGCACTCGAGACACTGCCATATGTGGCGCGACGAGAGCCACTTGTCGTGGTTGCCGTCGAGTATGTCCCGTATTACCGCCCTCGGGTCGTAACCCGGTATGTGCATGCACGAGGGGCAGATGGAAAAGCACGCCCCGCACTTGGAACACTGCTCAAGGAGCTTGAGATTCAATGTGGCTTCGAGCACAAAAGACTCCTTCTTTATTCAAAGCAGGCTTTCAGGCCTGCGGACAAGGCCGGTTCAGTAATTCTAAATCCCCCTCTTTTTTAAAGATGGGCGAGGGGAGATTATCCAAAAAATACATTCCATAATCCACCTCTATCCCCCCTTGGAAAAGGGGGGATACGTTATCAGAGCTCCACCGGGGCGTTAAGGCCGTCCTCGATGGCGTCTTCCTTCGGGGGTCTCGCGGAGAGAGACTCCCACTTTTTCACAAAGGGCGTGCAGTCGACCCTGTGCAGGTCCATGCCGAGCTCTTCGGGCTTGTACCCCATCGCGAGCCCCAGGAGCTCGGTAAAGTAGATGACCGGGATACCGAACTTCTCGCCTTCCTTTTCCATGAGGAACTGGTTGTTGTCGAACTGCAGGAAGCACGACGGACAGCAGAGGACCAGCGCGTCACAGCCGAGCGATTTTAATTCTTTCAGCTTTATCCTCGCGAAATGGAGCGCGCGGTCGTGCTCGTCGATCCTGTCGAGCCCCTGGCCGCAGCACATCATCTTTGTCATGAACTGGAGCGACTGCGCGCCAAGCGCCGAGATGAGCGTGTCGAACTTCTTAGGCTCCAAAGGGTCGTCGTTACGGAGCGCGTGCGAGGGCCTTATCATGTGGCACCCGTAGTGGATGCCTATCCTCATGCCGGAAAAGTCCTTTTTTATCTTCTGCTTAATGGCGTTGACGCCTACGGTGTCGTGGAAAAACGGGACGAGGTGCTGGAGCTTGGAGGTGCCCTTGAACTCCCTGCCGACCTCTTTCAGGAGTTTATTGACCTCGGCCTTCTCCCT
>MGPQ01000003.1:11959-18917 GCA_001797465.1 Deltaproteobacteria bacterium GWB2_55_19
CCCTTGACTGTCGCGAGGTTGGAAACACACCCGGTGCAGGGGCTGACGAGGTCGTAGTCGAGCTCGTCTACGAGTGCGACGTTCCTCGCCGCTGTCACGACGAACGCGCCGTGGTCTATGTTGTTTACGAGGGATCTCTCGGGACAGCAGGTAAACCCGTCTATGTCCCTGTATGGCAGTTTGAAGCTCTCCAGCACAATCCTGGTCGATTTTTCGATAAATGGGAACCGGGTCTGTATGGTGCAACCCCAGAATACGGCGAACTCTTTCATCTCGAACACTTCCTTCAGATAACTATCGCATGCGGCTCAAAATAGGCCAAAGGGAAAAAATCCCCGGATTTAGGCCCGGGGTTCTCGTTCAACGGCTCTGATTTTTATAGTCCCGGCCTCGCCCCTTTTAAAGGCGAGGCCGGGACTACTCTCGCATCATTGTCAAATCGACCCGTAAACCGGACAAAACCCGCTTTAGGCGCTCACGCAGGCATCGACCGGGCAAACCTCGGCGCACTTCGGGGAATCGTAATGCCCCTTGCACTCGACACAGGCGTTGGCGTCGATAACATATATCTCGCCTTCAGAAATGGCATTTACGGGGCACTCGGGAAGACATACACCGCAGGCTACGCAATCCTCTGTAATCTTAAGAGACAAACAAATCACCACCCTTCCATTTTTTGATTATTTCAAAGCGGGTACGACTGTTCCTATTGTATACAGTATACTAACTTACTCGAAACCAAAAGACAAGATTTTTTTTAGGCTTAATGGTATTTTTTTAACCCGCTAAAAGGCCCCTCCTGCCGTATCGGCGGCATAACCCCTGTTGAATATAAGGCTTTTTGGGTCCCACTTATTTCCTCACCCATACCGAAAAAAGGGCCTTTGGTAGCGCCTCAAGCGTCCCCTGGTAGACGGTATCCTTAATGGAGATGGCCCTAAAGGCAGGTCCGAAGGCCTCTTTCAAGGCCTTTCTCGTGAACCTGTAGGGGCCGCCCTGCACCTTTGTCTCCCTGTGGCTGAAGCACTTCAAAAAAAAATACCCGCCGTCATTCAATAGCCCCTCAACCGCTTCCCCGTAGACGCCCCTCTGTTCCGGCGGAAGCACGTGAAAACAGCCCCGGTCGAAGATTATGTCGAATTTTCCGGAGAGCCTTGTGGCGAGGATATTGTCCACGCGAAAGTCTATGTTTAATACCTTCTCCCTTGCCGCCTTCCTCGCCTTTCTTATCGCGGTCGGGGATAAGTCGGTCGCAGTCACCTCGAAGCCCATCTCGGCGAGCCTGAATGCCTGAGTCCCCGGCCCTGTGCCTATGTCAAGCGCGAGGCCTCCCCTAATATCCAGCGCCTCCAGCGCTTCCGCGAGGTCGCTGTCGAGTTCGGGGTTGAACCACGGCATCTTCTCGACAGGCTCTGCCTTATACAGCTTCTCCCAGTCCGGGAATGCGCGTCTCTCGTTTTTATCGCTCATCGCTATGCCTTTATAGCCAAAAGTTTAAGCTCCATCATCTCCTCTATCGCGTACCTGACGCCTTCCCTCCCGAAGCCGCTCATCTTTACGCCTCCGTAGGGCATGTTGTCGACCCTGTACGTCGGGACATCGTTTATTATAACCCCGCCTACGTCAAGACCCTCGTATGCGCGCATGATCCTGCCGATGTCCCTCGTAAATATCCCAGCCTGGAGGCCGTAGAGGCCGTGGTTCACTCCGGCGATTGCCTCCTCGAATGTATCATACGGCTCAAGCGTAACTACCGGCGCAAAGACCTCCTCTCCGCAGACCTTCATCGAGGGCTTCGTGTTCGTAAGCACCGTCGGCTCAAGGTACGCGCCCTTCCTCCTGGACCCGGCAAGGACCGTCGCGCCTTCCGCGACCGCCTCTTTTACCCACCCTTCAGTCCTTCCGGCGGCCGCTTCCTCTATCATCGGCCCTATGTCCGTCGCCTCATCGAGCGGGTCGCCGTATTTAAGGGCAGAGACGTTTTTCAGATACTGCCCCTTGAACCTCTCGAATACCGACTTTTGCACGAATATCCTCTGAACTGAAATGCATATCTGCCCGGCGAATGAGAACGCGCCGACCGTGCACCGCGTTGCCGCGAATTCGATATCCGCGTCGTCATGGACGATGACCCCGGCGTTGCCCCCGAGCTCAAGCGTTATCTTCCTCGGCCCCGCCTTTGCCTTGAGCCTCCAACCGACGGCCGCGGAGCCTGTGAAGGTTATCTTCTTTATCCTCTCGTCATCCAACAACTTTTCCGTATCAGCCCCGGAGGCCGGGACGATATTAACGCCTCCGGCGGGCCAGCCTGCCCCGGTGATTATCTCCCCGAGAATGAGCGCGGATAAGGGCGTCTTTGAGGCGGGTTTTAATATTATCGGGTTCCCGCATGCCATCGACGGCGCGACCTTGTGGGCGACAAGGTTCAGGGGAAAATTGAACGGCGATATCCCGAGGACGACGCCCACCGGGAACCTCCTTATAATGCCGGTCCTGCCTTCGGAGCCGACGGAGATGTCGAGCGGGAGCACTTCGCCGCCGAGCCTCTTGGCTTCCTCAGCGGCAATTTTAAAGGTGCCTGCCGCCCTCTTGACCTCGGTCCGCGCGTCCCTTATGGGTTTACCCGCTTCAAGAGAGAGAACGCGCGCCAATTCGTCTTCGCGCGCCTTAAGCCCGGTTGATACATCCTCAAGCGCCCTCGCCCTCTCGTAGGCAGGGAGTTTTTTAAGCTCCCCAAAGGCCTTGTGGGCCGCGTCCACAGAGGAGCGTATCTCACTCTCTCCCGCGAGATACGTGACCCCGGCTAACGTCCCGTCATAGGGGCTCCTGACCTCGAGATCCTTTGCGGTCTCTATCCATTTGCCGCCTATGAGTATCTTATATTTCTTGGCCATTCGCGCCCCCTTTGTCCCTGGCTACCTTATAGTGATAATAAAGCAGAAACGGCTCTCAGAGTCAATCACCCGGACCCGCCTTTTTCAACTTATTGTTATCACCAGCCCTGTGATATAATTCAAATTAAGCCACAGATTGCTCAAAAAGCTTCAGATGCGAGGCGGCGAGGAACGAGACACGAGACGTACTCTGTTGTACGTAGCAGTGGCGAGCGACAAGACAACAAAGCAGATGGACTTTTTGAGCAATCTGCAATTTGCAATTAAGGAGACGACCAAATCGCACAGGTATACGGAAACCTGCTGGGCCTGAAACCCAGCCAGATAAAGGCCGTCGAGAGGATATACAACCGCAGGGTCCCTGCGGACAGGCTCATCACGCCTGAGCTCGCCAGATACATAACCGAGATCTCAAGGGAGTTAAGGCGCCAAATCGGGCTCATCATAAACAGGCGCGGCGCGATAGTTGCCGTAATCGTCGGGGACGAAAAGGAGATAATCATCCCTTTGCTCGCCGACTACCCTCTGGGCAAGAGGCACCTCAGGGGCGTCCGTTGCGTGCACACGCACCTTAAGGGCGAGCCCCTTACGCAGGACGACTTAACCGACCTCGCGCTCCTTCGCCTCGACATCATGTCGGCGATAGGCGCGCTCGATTCAGGGCTACCGGGAGACATCCACACCGCCCACCTCCTGCCGTACAACCCGGAGGGCGAGACTTATAAGGTAGAGGACTCGGTCCCCTTCCACCGCTATGACATCGAGATGGACTCATTCACCGCCTCCCTTGAAGCTGAGATGGGGCGCGCCATCATGCGGGACGTAAGCGACACCCGAGAGAGGGCGATACTGGTGAGCGTCTCGACGAGACACAGGGACGAGCAGTTGGAATCGCTCGAAGAACTCAAGGAGCTCGCCCGGACAAGCAACGTCCTTGTGCTCGACTCCATCTGCCAGCGGCCCCAGACCCTGAACCCGAAGTACCTGATGGGGACAGGGAAGATAAAAGAGCTCATCGTAAAGGCCCTCCAGAAGGAGGCGACGATACTCATATTCGACCAGGAGCTAACGCCGACGCAAATCCGGGAGCTCGGCAACATCACGGAGCTTAAAGTAATAGACAGGACACAGCTCATACTCGACATATTCGCGAGGCGGGCGCACTCAAGGGACGGCAAGGTGCAGGTCGAGCTCGCGCAACTCAAGTACCTCCTCCCGAAACTCACCGGGAAAGGGATCTCGTTATCCCGCCTCATGGGCGGAATCGGAGGCAGAGGGCCAGGTGAAACGAAGCTCGAAGTCGACAGGCGCCGCGTCGGCGACAGGATAGCCCACCTTGAAAAAGAGCTCCGCTCGCTCTCAAAGGGCCGGTTCGAGCGGAGGCGTAAAAGGGCGGATAGCGGCGTGCCCATCATCTCCATAGCCGGTTACACGAACGCCGGAAAATCCACGCTCCTTAACGCCCTTACAAAGAGCGGTACGCTTGTCGAGGACAAGCTCTTCGCAACGCTGGACACCGCCACGCGCCGTTTGCGCTTTCCGAGAGAGCGGGACGCGGTCATCACAGACACCGTCGGCTTCATAAAGGACCTCCCCGAAGACCTCCTCAAGGCATTCAAGGCGACCCTTGAGGAGATGGAGGACGCCGACATCCTCATACATCTCGTGGACGCGTCCAACCCGTCGTTTGAAAAACGGATGGAAACGGTGCGGAAGCTACTCGACGAGATAGGGTTGGCCGACATCCCCACTTTACTCGTCTTCAACAAGGCCGACCTCATGGACCCAATAGAGGCCGGCAACCTCGCCAGGCGCTTTGACGCGATACTCGTCTCGGCGTTCAAACCTGAGAGCCTCACGCCCCTATTAAAAGAATTGGAGATGAGGCTCTGGCCAGGTGAAGGGGCGAAGGTATAGGCTTGCTTATGTTTTGGAGGCCGATGTCAAACCGGCCCGGAGATGAGGCTAAAGGGCATACAGGGGCTTATCTGCCGCCTATGAGGTCGGTAACCATTATTCCTATGAGCCGAAGCGGCCTCGCCATGTCAACGGAATCAAGAAGGGAGAGCGCGGCAGGGCGGATGTCGTTAAGGGAGTCGGTCACGGCGTCAAAGGTCTTTTCGCGCTTTATGGTCTTAAAGTCGCTGAAACGGACCTTTATAGAGAC
The DNA here is from genome assembly GCA_001797465.1 of Deltaproteobacteria bacterium GWB2_55_19. Classification (GTDB taxonomy): domain Bacteria; phylum Desulfobacterota; class GWC2-55-46; order GWC2-55-46; family GWC2-55-46; genus GWB2-55-19. The sequence continues at coordinate 17,021 of MGPQ01000003.1, forward strand.
CTTAAGCGCCTTCCGGCCTTCGGATTTAAGCCTTCCGGCCACGTCCCCTGCAAGGGCAGAGAGCGTCTCTTTTATGATATGCCCGTCCGCCGTATCCGCCTCAAACGTGACCTCCCTGCCTAATGACCCGGGCCCTCTGAACGGCACAACCGGGCTCTCGTCCCTGCCGTTGGCGTGCTCGTGGAGGGTCCTCCCGACGACAGGGCCGAAGTTCCTCTCAAGGTGCAATGCCGGGGTCCGGGCGAGAGCGCCTATCGTATGGATGGACAGCTCATTGAGCCTCTGTCCGGCCTTTGGCCCAACGCCCCAGAGCTTCTGTACCGGCAGGTCCTTTAGAAAGGCCTCTACCTCCCCTTCCATTACAACAACGAGGCCGTCGGGCTTCCCGGCCTCTGAGGCCATCTGAGCGATGAGTTTATTGGGCCCAACGCCTGCCGAAGCGGTAAGCTTAAGCTCCCGCCTTACGCGCCCCCTTATATCCTTTGCCATCTCTACCGCGTGCGGGAAGGGGTCTACTCCTGAGCTGGTCTTTATCTCAAGGAAGGCCTCGTCGAGGCCGAAGGTCTCGACCTCAGGCGTGAATGACCTGAGTATATCCATGAACCTCTCGGACTCGGTCTCGTATGAGGCGAAGTCCACGGGGAGAAAGGCCGCCCCGGGGCAGAGCTTCAGCGCCTTTTTCAAGGGCATGCCCGTAGAGACGCCCTTTGCGCGCGCCTCGTACGAGGCGGCTGAGACGAACCCCCTGCCCTTCGGGTCTCCGTCGCCTCCGACAACGATAGGACTGCCCTTCAATTCAGGGGCCTTTTTAACCTCGACGGACGCAAAAAACGCATCCAGGTCCACATGTATGACAGATCGCCTTTCCATCTTAAGACCACACCCTCCTTAAAAAACGGCTCGCTAAACGGGGATTGAGTATAACACAGGCAGTAGCGGAGGGCTGGCTTTTTTATTTCGTCTGATTAGGGATAAGGGCTGGCATGGCGTGGGTCAGGCGTACTTCCTGGCTGAGCGGATTATCTCGTCGGCAAAATAGGGCTTTCTTATGAACTCGTCTATCATCCCCTCCTTTATGCCCTGCATAATGACCTCCTCGGCGTCCCTGAAAAACCCGGTGAAGAGGATGACCCTCGTCTGCGGCCTTATCCTCTTTATCTCCCTGTACGCATCGAGCCCGTTCATGCCCGGCATTATCATGTCCATGAATATGAGCGAATACGCCTTGGCGTTCATGGCCTCGACCGCGGCCTTGCCGTTAAGCGCGTAGGCGGCCTCAAACCCCTCTTCCTTCAGTATTTCGCTCATCCCGAGCCCCACGGCCTCCTCGTCGTCGACGATAAGAATGGAGGGCTTCACCCTCTGAGTCCTCTGTCTTCCCCCGGTGGAGAGACCTGAGGCGAAGAGGGACGTCTTTGACGCTGGCCCGAAGGGCCCCAGACCGCACTCGATAGAGAGAATATTGCCGGCATGTGTCATACCAACCTCATAGCAGGGGTGAAATAGCGCAAAATATAGCATGAATACAGGGCATAGCTGTCACTGAACGCGCTTATGGCGCCCTGGCCAATGCGGGTCGAATACTCGAACGATGAAGGGCCTGGGGTTATGTCAAAGGGCCTTGACGAGGTTGAGTAAAACAGAGGAGGGTAAATAAAGCATATTAATTATACCTTGAAGCCTTAAGCTGTCAAGGGACCTGCCCGGCCTACATCCTGACCATCATTGGGGCGAGGACGAGCGCGCCTACGCACATGGCGAGCGATACGCCGAAGACCGCTCCGCCGCCCGCGACAGCGAAGAGCGCCGTACCGAGGAACGGGGCCGTCGCACCGCGTATGCCGCCTATGGCGATGTTCGCGGCCGTGTACCTCGCCACCTCCCCTTCAGAGGCTAT
>MGPQ01000004.1 GCA_001797465.1 Deltaproteobacteria bacterium GWB2_55_19
ACGCGACTCAAACGGCCAGAGAAGGGGAGTAAAGAGGTTCGCTGGACAGGTCGTCTCGGCCGGATCCATTATAGTAAGGCAGGTAGGCTCCAGGTTTAACCCCGGCGCGAACGTCGGCCAGGGCAGGGACTTCACCCTTTTCGCCAAGGTAAGCGGAGTTGTAAAGTTCGAGGACAGGGGCGATAAGAAGTTCGTCACCATCCTCCCCCAGTAACCTTCGGGGCGGCATTGATACCCCGTTGATTACCTTAAATAGAGGTAGTCTAGAAAAAGACCCTGAGTAATCCCTGAAGGGCGGGAAGGAGAGGCTCTCTAAGCCTTTCCGGACCGCCCTTTTTTATTACCCTCAACATGAGGATGGGTCCGTTGCTCTCCCAATCCATGATTTAAATTTTTTAAATATTTCAAAAAGTTAGGCCTAAAGGCTAAAGGATATTATCATCAATGAAGTTCATAGACGAGGCAAAGATATATGTTAAGGCCGGGGACGGCGGCAGAGGGTGCGTGAGCTTCCGGAGGGAGAAGTATGTCCCGAAGGGCGGCCCTGACGGCGGCAACGCCGGCAAGGGTGGCGATGTCATCTTCATCGCCGACAATCGCCTCACAAGCCTCCTCGACTTCCAGTACAAGAGGGAGTTCTCCGCCGAGCGGGGAGAGCATGGCATGGGCAGTCTCTGTTCAGGCAAGAACGGCGAAGACCTCGTCATAAAACTCCCTATCGGGACGCTCATAAAGGACCAGGAGACCGGAGAGGTACTCTCGGACCTTACCCACGACGGAGAGACCTTCGTCTGTTGCAAGGGCGGTAGAGGCGGCAAGGGCAACGCCCATTTTGCCACCTCCACCCACCAGACCCCGAGGTTTGCGCAACCCGGAGAGCCCGGCACTGAGCGGAACCTTAAATTGGAATTGAAGCTCCTCGCGGATGTCGGGATAATCGGCTTTCCTAACGCCGGGAAGTCCACGCTCATCTCGCATATCTCGGCCGCAAAGCCGAAGGTGGCCGATTATCCTTTCACGACACTCGTCCCGCACCTGGGGATAGTCAAGTACGGCGACTTCGGAGGCTATGTAGTCGCCGACATCCCGGGCCTTATCGAAGGCGCGCATGAAGGCAAGGGGCTCGGCATCAAATTCTTGAAGCACATAGAGAGGACGCGTCTATTCATCCACGTACTCGACCTCTCGCCGTTTACCGAGAGGGACCCGAAGGAGGACTTCAAGGTCGTCAATAACGAGCTACGTTCCTTCAACCCCGAGCTTGCGGCAAGGGAGCAGGTCGTGGCGTTGAACAAGGTGGACGTCACCGAGGCTAACGAGCTGGTCCCGGAAATGTTGAAATTCTTCGAGGGTTTGGGTATAAAGGTATTTCCGATCTCAGCCGCGACAGGCAAGGGGCTCGCAGGCCTCGTAAACTATGTGGGCAAAGAGGTCGAGCGGTTTAAAACCGAAGAGAAGGCGAAATTAAATCAAGAGACAAAATGAAGGACTTAAGAATCAAGATAATTAAAAAGGCCAGGAGGGTCGTAGTCAAGGTCGGCTCGGCGGTAGTCGCCGGTGCATCAGGCGACGGCTCCGAGATATTCTCGCGCCTCTCAACCGAGATACACGGCCTTAAATCAAAAGGGATCGAGTTCGCGGTAGTGAGCTCCGGGGCGATAGCCCTCGGCATAAGAAGGCTCGGATTAAAAGAGAAACCGTCATCTATACCCGAGAGGCAGGCGGTCGCGGCAGTGGGGCAGGGGAGCCTCATGGCCAAGTACGATGCCGCCTTTTCAGAGGACTCCGAGATGGTGGCGCAGGTCCTCCTTACGCACGACGATCTCGGCTCCCGCGTCAGGTTCTTGAACGCCCGGAATACGCTTTCAACGCTCCTTAAGCTCGGCATAGTCCCCGTGATAAACGAGAACGACACCGTGGCCGTTGAGGAGATAAAGTTCGGGGATAACGACGAGCTCTCGGCGCTCGTGACGAACCTCATGGAGGCGGACCTCCTTATTATTCTCTCTGACATAGACGGCCTCTATGACAGGGACCCGAAGAAGGACGCTTTTGCCAAAAAGGTCCGTGTAGTCGAAGACGTTGACAACATAGGTATAGAGCTCGCCGTCGAGGCCGGGACGCTCGGTACAGGCGGCATAAGGTCCAAGTGCGAGGCCGCGAGAAAGGCGGCGCACTTCGGTAGCGCTACCGTAATAGCCAACGGGAACTCAAAAGGCGTACTCTCCAGGATATTAGCCGGTGAGGACGAAGGGACGCTCTTCCTTCCCAAGGAAGACAGGCTCACAAGCAAAAAGCACTGGATAGCATTTTCCACCCGCCCATCCGGCAGGGTATTTGTCGACGAGGGCGCGAAAGAGGCGTTGCTTAAGGGCGGGAAGTCCCTGCTCCCTTCAGGCATCAGGGACGTAGACGGCTCGTTCGACGCAGGAGAGGTAGTCCACTGCGTGGACATGCATGGCAAGGAGTTCGCCAGAGGGGTCGCCAATTACAGCGCAGTCGAGATAAAAAAGATAAAGGGCTTGAAGACGACAGCCCTCGAAGAGGCGCTTGGGTACAAGGTGTATGACGAAGTGATACACAGGGACAACTTAGTGGTTCTTTGATGTTACCCCTCTTTATTAAAGAGGGGTAAGGGGAGATTATATAATCCCCCTCAGGCCCCCTTTAAAAAAGGGGGAAGTTATCTGTGTTTCTTCTCCCCTTTTTCCAAGGGGAGGTTGGGTGGGGTGAGTTAAGAAAAAAGGCAACCTCCCCCGGCCCCTCCTTGTAAAAAGGAGGGGAGTAAACTTAACAGGCCTTTCCTCATATTCCTTCAAGGAGTCCCTCATGTCTGTAAAGGACGACATCCTCTCCATAGCAAAAGACGCCCGGGACGCTTCCCTTGGCCTGTCCAGGCTCGATACCCCGACCAAGAACAAGGCTCTTATGCTTATGGCCGATGGGCTCGTCGCCGAGGCGGCGTATCTCAAGGAGGCCAACCAGAAAGACCTTGATGCCGGTGAGAAGAAGGGGCTCTCCAAGGCCATGCTTGAGAGGCTTACCCTATCAGACAAGGTCATCTCACAGATGGCCGCTGGGCTGAAGGAAGTCGCGGCCCTTCCGGACCCCGTGGGAGAGGTCACGAAGATGTGGAAGAGGCCGAACGGGCTTATGGTGGGGAGGATGCGCATCCCGATCGGCGTTATCGGCATAATATATGAGTCACGCCCGAACGTCACGGCTGACGCGGCAGGGCTCTGTCTTAAATCAGGGAACGCCGTGATATTAAGAGGCGGGAGCGAAGCCATATTTTCCAACACTGCCATAGCAAAGGTATTGAGCTCTGCTTTGAAGAAGGCAGGTGCGCCGGAAAAGGCGGTTCAGGTCGTGCCTACGACAGAGCGCGACGCTGTATTAGAGATGTTGAAGCTCGAGGACTACATAGACCTCATCATTCCGCGCGGCGGGGAGGGGCTCATAAGGTTCGTCGTCGAGAACTCGAAGATACCGGTCATCAAGCACTACAAGGGTGTCTGCCATGTATTCATAGATGAATCGGCCGATATCGACATGGCTACAAGGATCGCTTTAAACGCCAAGGTCCATAGGCCCGGCGTATGCAATGCGATGGAGACGCTCCTTGTGCATAAAAATATCGCGGACAAGTTCCTGCCGACCGTCAAAAAGGAGTATGACAGGGCAGGCGTGGAACTCAGGGGTTGCCCTAAGACTTTAAAAATACTTAAAGAAATCAAGCAGGCCGCCGATGAGGACTGGGGGGCAGAGTACCTCGACCTCATCCTCGCTGTCCGTATTGTCGACGATATCGACGAGGCGATATCCCATATCGCGCGATACGGCTCCCTCCATACCGAAGCAATCGTCACGCGGGATTATCACAACTCGCAGAGGTTTTTGAGGGAGGTAAATTCATCGACGGTCCTTGTGAACGCTTCCACCCGTTTTTCGGACGGGTTCCAGCTCGGCCTCGGGGCCGAGATAGGGATATCCACGACCAAGATACACGCCTTTGGTCCGATGGGGCTCGAGGAACTCACGACCCAGAAGTTCATCGTCTACGGGGACGGTCAGGTCAGGGAGTAGTTTCGCCGGAACCGCCGTTTTTTAAAGAGAATTCGCGCCAGACCTGGCCGCCACAGCCGGGCTGGCCTCTGCCTTTCTGAGACCCGGTTTCTGGTCTTACAATACGTGTTCCATGCAATTCAGTAGCAAGATTCGCCATTTTGTTGTAAACTATCGATGATTCTCGTACCTGGCTACTGGTCTCTAATGGAGGCTTTTGATGGGCGGCGTAAAAGGGAGGCTCAAGGACATGAGCCTCGTCGACATAATCCAGATATTCAACGCCGAGAGGAAGACCGCGGCCATCCATCTCGGCTCCGAGATGGGGTATGGCAGGATATACATGAAGAACGGCTCGGTCGTCCACGCCGTATACAGGGAGTTTGCGGGCGTTGAGGCGTTCTATCAGCTCCTCGCCTGGAAGGACGGCGAGTTCGAGGTAGAGCCTGACGCCGCCTCGCCCGACAAGACTATCACCGGCTCTCCGGAGGGGCTTATCCTCGAGGGGCTCCGGAGGCTTGACGAATCCCGCGGCAAGGAAGAGCAGGGAGGGCACGTCGGCGACATGGAGTCGATAAGGCTCATAAACAGGCTCCTTGAGCTCGGTATCCTTGAGAAGGTCTGAAACCATGCCGGACTCCATCAAGAACATAGCCATAATCGGCGCGAACAAGGAGGGCTTGAAACTCCTGCCGTTCCTAACCGCCGACAAGGCGAGCAGGGTCGTCCTCATAGTCGATGAGAACAAAGACGCCATGCTCTTCAAGATGAGCGAACTCGGATACAGGCTCTCTGAGAAGCTCAACATCCGCATTACGAACGACCTTGAAGACCTCAAAAAGATCCCCGGCCTCGACATCATTGTAAACGCCCTCCAGGACGCCGCGACTGAGAAATTCCTCGAATCGCCTGAGTTCAGGGACGTAGAGAAGCTCGGACCTTTGTCTGCGCGTCTCATCTGGGGCATCAAGGTCTCGAGCCCTGAGAAGGGGACCGGCGACAGGATAAACGACCAGACGACCCTCCTGATGTCATTAAGGGAGATAGTCGACGCCGTGCGCCTTACAATCGACAGGAAAGAGCTCCTGACCGTCGTCCTCAAGCTCGCCACCGAATCCACCCGCGCCGAGCGCGGATCCATCATGCTCATCTCGCCTGATGAGCGGATGCTCCGCGTCGAGATAGCCAAGGGCATGGACGAGGAGGTGGTGAGAAAGATACGCGTCCCCCTCGGCGAGGGCATCTCCGGCAGGGTCGCGAAAGACGGCAAGCCGCTCCTTATATCCGGAAAGGCCAGGGGAGGCGAGTTCGCGCGCCCTATGGAGAGGAGCGATGTAAAGAGCGCGATGTGCGTCCCGCTCGTCGTGAACGGTGAGGTCATCGGCGTCATAAACGTAAGTTCCAGCGAATCATCCCATGTCTTCACGAACGAGGACCTGACCTTTTTGACTTCACTCGCCGCCCTTGCCGCCGAGGTCATACAGAGGTCTAACGAGTACGAGATGCTCCGCGTCAGCGCCGCGAAGTTCAACTTCTGGAAAGAGGTCGATTCCGTAATGTCCTCCTCGGTCCCGCTGGACAAGAGGCTGAGTACCGTCGCCAGAAGGCTCGTCGAGATAATCCCGGGGCTGACATGCTTCCTCTATGTTTTTGACGAGGACCGGAACAGGCTCTTTTTGAGCGCGTCATCCATCAGGGACACCGTCGGGCTCGGATTGCTGAGCCTTAGGGCAGGCGAGGGGATGGAAGGGGCGTCGATTGAGTCGATGAAAGACGTCTTCCTCGTCGACAGGACAGAGGAGGGGACGACCAAGAGGGTCTACATGACCCTCCCGATGGTCTCCCACGGCACGCTCGTAGGCACGGTAAACGGGCAGGTCGTCTCTGGCCAGGGGTTGTCGAAGTACCACGAGGCGTTCCTGAAGGACATAAGGACGCTCATAGCCGAGAGCGTCTACAAACACAAACAAGCCGAGAAGGAGAAGCTCAAGTCCAGGAAGATGTTCGCTGTCGACGAAGCCGGGCTTGAGCTCATCTCCATGAAGGACCCCAAAAAGGTCGTGACCATCATAACGACGACGCCCGCCGCCATACTGGGCGCCGAGGGGGCGCTCCTGCGCGTCCAGCAGAACGATGGCAAGCGTTTCCAGACGGCCGCGACGTTCGGGCTCGACGACAAGAGCGTGCGCGAGTACTTCCTGCCCATAGAAAAAGAGACGGTGATGGAGGTCCTGAGGAAACGGGAGACGGTATCAAGGGAGTTTTCAGAGGCCGCGAGCCCTTACATAAGGTCCGTCCTTGCCCGGCCCCTCTTCGTAGACGGCAAGACAGCCGCTGTTATAACGCTATTCAACAAGACGAGCGAGGCTACCGTCTATCCGTGCGGGTTCTCGAAGCCGGATGCCGACACCCTTGCGAGGTTCTCCGTATACGCCGAGAAGGCCCTTGCCAATGTGCTCGCAGTGACTCTGAAAGAGCCGCCTAAAGAGGCGCTCATGGAGCACAGGGAGACCCCGCTTATGCAGTTCGAACAGAGGGTGGAGCAGGAGCTGAACCGCTCGCGGAGGTTTGACAAGGCCCTCGTGCTGGCCACAGTCAGGGTGGCCGGCCTCAAGGACGCCTTCGGGGCCGGCAAGGCCGACTTCGAGACAAGGCTCATAGGGTTCATAAGGAAGCGGACCCGGTCCTTCGACATAGTCGTCCGATTAAACGAAGAGACCTTCGGTTTCCTCTTCCTCGATACCGGCGAGAAGGTCTTAAGGCTCATAGGCACGATAACCGAGGTCATCGCGAACGACGAGGCCTTCCATAAGGCGTTCCTCGAGGGCAGGGCGGACCTCCTCTACGGGTACTCCATATTCCCCAAGGAGGGTGACTCCTTTGCGGAACTCTTCGCAAAGGCGTCGAGACGGACGAGGCTCGACCTTAATAAGACCTACAATCAGGAAGTTTAGAAAATTTTTCCTTCCGGAATAAAACAAAAATGATAACAGTCAGGTTCTTCGCAATGCTCAAGGGGCTCGCAAAGGTCGAGTCCCGCGAGTACAAGATAGACGCGCCCATAACGGTCGCGGAGTTGAAGTCCATTTTAAAAAAGGACTTCCCGGCGCTCGGCGGCATACTCGAAGGGAGATCGATACTCATCTCGGTCAACCAGGAGTTCGCTGATAAAAACACCGTCATAAAGGACGGGGACGAGGTCGGATTTCTCCCGCCGTTCTCCGGCGGATAAGGACAGGTGGCAATGGAGCTTGTAAGGATACAGAGGGAGAATTTTTCGATAAACGAGGAGGTCGAGCGCGTTAAGGCCGCCTCCAAGGGCATCGGAGGCGTCGTCGTGTTCCTTGGCGCGGCGCGGGACTTCTCGAAAGGCGAAACCATAACCGGGCTCGACTTCGAGCACTACCCGGGCATGGCTGAGGCCAAACTCAAGGACATACGCGAGCGGGCGCTAAGGAACTTCGACATAATCGAGCTTGGCATCGTCCACAGGGTGGGCAAAATAGATATCGGCGAGGACATCGTCCTCATAACCGCGGCCTCCGCCCACCGGAACGACGCCTTCATGGCCTGCGAGTGGGCGATAACTGAACTTAAGAGGACGACACCCATCTGGAAGAGGGAGACGACAAAGGGGGGGGACGTTTGGGTATCGGAGACGCCTTAGCAGGCCGCTCAAACAGTCCATCTGCTTTGTTGTCATCGTCGCTCGTCACTGCGGCGTACATACAAAAGTACGCCTCATGCCTCGCTCCTCGACGCCTCGCATCTGGAGCTTTTTGAGCAGCCTGCTACGATGGGATTGAGGGGAGGGTGATGTCAGTCAAGGCCCACATACCCCCAAATGACAGAAAGGTTTTTATGATAACAGTCGGAATACTTACGATGAGCGACAAGGGGTCGAAGGGCGAGCGGGAGGACTTGAGCGGCAAGGAGATCGAGCGGATGATAAAGGAGCTCCCCTCCGAGGTCAAGGCCTATGAGGTCATCCCCGACGAGGTCTCTGTCATAAAGGCGAAGCTTATCGAGTACGCGGATGTAAAAAAGCTCGACCTCATTTTGACGACAGGGGGCACCGGCGTGACCCCGCGGGACGTGACTCCGGAGGCTACTAAGGCGGTAATCGAGAGGGAGCTCCCCGGCATGTCTGAGGCGATGAGGGCGGAGAGCCTGAAAAAAACGCCGAACGCGATGATATCGAGGGCTGTCTGCGGGATAAGAAAAGAGTCCCTCATAATAAACCTGCCCGGGAGCCCGAGGGCGGTCCGCGAAAATCTCGCCGTCGTCATGCCCGCGCTCGTTCATGCGGTAGAGAAGATAAAGGGGAGCCCGTCGGAGTGCGCGGCGCCGTGAGACGGTCTTAGCAATAAATCTTTTTGATGGATTGTGTGAGTGGGTCTTTAGGGGCGCGGCTGTTCAAGCCGCGCCCCTTGTGTTTTGTTTTGCAGAAGCACATGAAGCGCTCACGAGGCGAGCGAATGGAGGGAGGAGGGTGACCCCCTAACAGCCTTGCTAATCAAACAAATTCCTCACCACAAAGTATATGTTCTCCTTCCTCTCTCTTAGCCTCCTTATCGTATACGGCAACCAGTCCCTCCCGTAAGGTATGTAGGTCCTGACCTGAAAGCCTTCTTCGGCAAGACTCCTTTGTAGAGACCGTTTAATCCCCAAAAGCATCTCGAACTCGAAGGAGCTTCGCGATATCTTCTTTTCATCGGCGAACCTTTTCGCCTCGTTTATAATTTTTTCGTCGTGCGTGGCTATGGCCGTCATGTTCCCTGAGAGGAGAAGCTGTTTCATGAGACGCTCGAAATTATCGTCCACATCCTTCTTGTTTTTGAACGCTATATCAGGCGGTTCCTTGTACGCGCCCTTGACGAGACGGACGCTACCGCCTTTCGAGATGAGGAGCTTAACGTCTGCCTCGCTCCGTTTTAAATAGCTCTGAATCGCTATTCCGATATTCGGGAAACGGCGCTTAAGGCTTATGTAAGCATCTATCGTCCTCTGCGTGCAGGCCGAGGACTCCATGTCGAACCAGACTGTGTTGTTATATTGAAGGGCGCGCTCGATTACAACAACGGCGTTTGTCTCTGCGAGTGCCTCTGATATATCGAGGCCCAGGTGGGTTAGCTTCAGGGATACAACGGCGCTTACGCCTGCGCACCTGATTTCATCGAGGAGCGAGAGATATTCTGCTACGGTCTCATCCGCTTCCTCCTTCGTCTTTATGTTCTCCCCGAGGTGATCTATCGCCGCGAGTATTCGCAGGGAGTTGAGCCTCTTTGCCGTCTCTATCGCATCAGACCTTTCAGTCCCAGCGATATAGCGTTTGGCGAAGAGGGAGAGGAGCCCCTTCATAGGCCCTTGACGAAGCCTTTTATCAGGTCTTCGAGCCCGTCCTTTTCCATGTCCGCGATTTTGTATTCTACCCTTGAGTAAGGTCTTCTGATATCGATTATTTTGGAGAGGTCGACTGGCGTAGCGATAAGCACGAGGTCGCAAGGGGTGTTGTTGACGGTCTCTTCGAGGTCTCGGACCTGCTCCTTAGAGTATCCGATCGCGGGGAGGAGTGTCAAAAGCCGTGGGTATTTTTTGAGGGTCTCCTTGATCGACCCGACGGCATACGGGCGCACATCCACCGGGTGCGCACCAAATGTGCGCGCGGCGAGGACGCCTGCGCCAAAGTCCATGCCGCCGTGCGTAAGCGTAGGCCCGTCCTCGATAACGAGTACGCTCTTTCCGGCGATGGACGGGTCGGCCTTCACAACGGAGGCGGTCTTTATTATCCTCGCGCCTGAGTTGAGCGAGCGGAGGTTCGCCTCCACCATTCGTATCGCCTCTATACCGGCCGAGTTGGCCTTGTTTATGATAAGGCAGTCGGCTCTCCTCGCGTTCGCCTCCCCTGGAAAGTACGCGACCTCGTGCCCAGGTCTTAAGGGGTCGGCTACTACTATTTCGAGGTCCGGCCTTATGAACGGCAGGTCGTTGTTGCCGCCGTCCCAAATTATTATATCCGCCTCTTTCTCAGCGTTTGATAATATCTCGGCGTAGTCGACACCGGCAAAGACGGTCACGTTGTCGGAGATAAGCGGCTCGTACTCCTCCATTTCCTCGATCGTGCAATTCGCCATTTTCATGTCATCGCGGGAGGAGAACCTCTGCGCCTTCTGTCTCGCGAGGTCGCCGTAGGGCATGGGGTGGCGGATTACCGCCGGGCGCCGGCCCAGCCCTTTTAAAACGCTTGCTATGAACCTCGTGACCCCGCTCTTGCCTGAGCCTGTCCTTACGGCGCAGACCGATATGACGGGCCTTGTGGAGGAGAGCATCGTCGGCTCAGCCCCGAGCAGGCGGAAGTCCGCGCCGAGGGAGACGACGAGGGAGGCCCTGTGCATGACGTCTTCGTGCGAGAGGTCACTGTACGAGAAAACTACCTCATCGGCCTTAAGATCGGTTATGAGGCGCGCCAGCTCGTTTTCGAGATAAATCGGGATGCCTTGAGGATACATCGGCCCTGAGAGGGCAGGGGGGTAGATTCTGTCCCCGATGAACGGTATCTGCGCGGCTGTGAAGGCGACGACGTCGCTCGACGGGTCGTTCCTGAAGCGCATGTTGAAGTTGTGAAAGTCCCTCCCTGCCGCGCCCATTATGATGACCTTTTTTCCCACAGGACCTCGCTATTGTTGGGGTGAGGCGATTACTCGAACCGGGGGAGCCCGGGAGAGACCCTGCCGATGAGCATGTAGTCCGGCCTTGCATCAAGCACGTCGAGGGACTTGAACTCATCGACCCCTTCGTACGCCCTGGGCGTGGTAATTACAAGTATATCCCCTTTTTTTACGTGCTCTTTTATGTTGCAGACGGTTTCCTTTTCAAGTTTCACCACCTTTCTCCTCGCGTAGAAGGCGAGAGACGGCTTGTTTATGCCGTAGGCCGCGACCGTCGCTTCCTTATCGAGCGCGCGCGAGTACCTCGCGTAGTCATATAAGGTCTTCTGGAGGTGCGAGTTCAGGGGCGGCATGGCGTAGATGCGTAAGAATATTATTAGCGCTACGGATGCGCCTGCTATGGCGATGAACGCCCGCATGGGTTTAACGAGCGAGAGGGCCCCTAACGCCGCGACAGCGAGGAAGAGCATGCCGAGGAAGTAGAAGTGCCAATCAGGTAGCTGAACATCCATCTTAAGCCCCATCGAAGGCACGGCCAGCAGGGCCGTTGAGAAGAGCGCGGAGATGATGATAAGCAGGTAGGCGCCTATCTTCATCCCCTTGCCCTCCACGAGGTCCGCAACTTTCAGCCCCGCGAGTATCCCCGCCGCCGGGAAGAGCGGGAATATGTAGTTGGGGAGTTTTGTCCTGGCTATCGAAAAAAAGACAAGGACGAAGACGAACCATACCGAGAGGAAGAGGTTGAGTGATTTTTCAGACTTAAGCCTCTCCTTGAAGCCCCAGTAGATGGAAGTCGGCAACATCGCCACCCACGGGAAAAAGGCCGCCAGAAGGACCCCGAAGTAATAATAGAACGGACCGCCGTGGCTCGATATCACGTCAGAGTACCTTTTTATGTGGTGCTTAACGATGAAGGCGTTGAAGAAGTCCCAGCCGTTTACCGCGAATTCGACTATGAACCAGGGGCCGGCGATTAAGAGGAAGACGCCGATGTGAGATGGCCTTACGAACTCCTTCGCTTTCTTCAGTTCCCCGCGCAGCAGGAGGTAAATGATGGCGATGGCGCATGGGAAGAGCAGGCCTACGGCGCCCTTCGTCAATACAGCGAGGGCCGAGGCTATCCAGAAAAAGACGCGGAAACGCCCGTCCCCCTCGTTTGCGGCGAGGTAGAAGGAGAAGAGCGCGGCAGTAATGAAAAACGCGAGCGTCATGTCCGTCACAGCCGAGTGGCTGTATATGAAGAACTCGATATTGAGTACGAGCGCGAGTGTGGCGAAAGACGCCGCGAGAGCGCCCTTCAGGCGCCGCACGAAGAGGAATGTCATGAAAGAGAGGAATACGCCGAATATCGATGAAGTGAATCTCGCCGCGAATTCCGTCACGCCGAAGAGCTTGAAGGCAACGGTCATGAACCAGTAGATGAGTATGGGTTTATCAAACCTCGGTTGGTAGTTGTACGTGGGCGTTATAAAGTCTATTGTTTCGAGCATCTCTCTGGACGCCTCCGAAAACACCGCCTCGTCGACATCGAACAACAGGAAGCCGCCGGTCTTAAAGAAGGAGATGAATATGACGAGGAGCCCTAAGCCCGCGATGAGCCACTTCTCACGCGCCCTTGTCCTTGTCATTACGAGGTATCCGGCCGAGATGCCGAGGAACGCCCCGGCAAGTACGTCCGTCGGGTAATGGGAGCCGAGCCATACCCGGGAGCCTGATACCAGCATCGCAGTCACATAGAGGGGGACTGCAAGGCGCGGGTAACTCTTCGAAAGGACATAGGCGACTGCGAAGGCGGCTGTGGCGTGTCCCGAGGGGAACGAGTTGTATTTGCCGGTAAGGTCGAAGAGAGAGGGGGCCTCAAGCAGGCGCGCGACAGAGTCCGCCCCGCCGTGCGCTATGCGCGGCCGCTCGAAGGCCGCCTTGAGTATGTGGACGGCAACGCCGCCTAAGGCAACGGCAAAGGCGCTGTCCCTGCCGCTATCCCTGAGCCCGGTTTTTTTGGAAAAATAGCCTGATAAAAAAAGAAGGGCGGCGACGCTCAAGAGGAATGCGCCGTCACCGACGAAGCTGAAGAATTGAGCCATCGCCTCTATCGACGGTATCCTCGGGACCCTTCCAGTGACGAGCCAGTCGAGCTGGAGGAAAAACACTACAAGGGCGGCTATGGAGACGATTACGACAAAGGGCTTCTGCGTGCCTTTCAAACAACGGCCTCCTCAAATACGTCGAGGGCCTTTTTCATCTCCCGGACGGTGACTGTAAGCGGGGGCATGATGCGTATCACGTTCCTGTCCACCCCGCACTCAACGAGGACGAGCCCGGCCTTAAGGCACTTCTTTATGACGCGCGCGGTCTCCTCCTTGTCAGGCGAGCCGTCTTTTTTTATAAACTCAACTCCTATCATGAGGCCGAGGCCGCGGACGTCGCCTATGGAGCGGCGTCTTTCTTTAAGGGCGCGGAGGCGAGTGAGCGCGTACGTTCCCATCTCTTGCGCGTTTAGAAGGACTTTGTCCCCTTCTATCTTGTCTATCGTCGCGCACGCGGCGGCGCATGAGACCGGGTTGCCGCCGAAGGTCGTGCCGTGCGCGCCGGGGGTCCATTTTGACATTATCGACCTCCTCGCCCCTAACGCGCTCAAGGGGAACCCGGAGGCTATGCCCTTGCCGAGCGTGATTATGTCCGGGTCGAGATCAAAGTAGTCTGAGGCGAACCATCTGCCGGTCCTGCCGAAGCCGGTCTGTACCTCGTCCGCCACGATGAGTATGCCTTCCCTCCGGCAGATGTCTTTCAGCCTCTTCATGAACTTCATGGGGGGCGCGATGTAGCCGCCTTCTCCGAGGACCGGTTCGATTATGGCGCAGGCGACTTCGTCGGGTGAAATCTGGTACTTGAATACGCGCTCAAGATACTCTGCGCAGTCGATTGAGCAGGTCTCGACCCTCTGCCCCATCGGGCACCTGTAACAGTAGGGGTACGGGGAGTGGTAGACTGAGGGGAGGAGCGGGTGATACTTTTTTCTGTATTTTACGGCCGAAGTGGTGAGCGTCAGCGCACCGTATGTCCTGCCGTGGAAGCCGCCCATGAAGGCGAGGATCCCTTGTCTCCCCGTATAAAATCTCGCGAGTTTTATCGCGCCCTCGACCGCCTCTGCCCCGCTGTTCGAGAAGAAGAACATGTCTATCCCGCGCGGCGTTATCTTTTTAAGCCTCTTTGCGAGCTCGACCTCGCTCTCGTAATAGAATATGCACCCGGAGTGGACGAGCCTGTCCATCTGAGCGCGCGCGGCCTTGATGACCTCGGTCGGCGAGTGGCCGAGGTTAGCGGTGGCGAGCCCGGAGGTGAAGTCCATGAATACCCTCCCGTCCTCGCCTTCGACGTATATGCCCTTCGCCTTCCTTACGGCTATGTCCGAGTGGAAGACGAGGGCGGGGGAGATGTATTTTTTGGCGTCCCTTATTACCCGTTTTGACATTCTTGTAAATATCCCGTCATTCGCCGTCTATCTGGACCGGGTCGCAGAGGAGCGAATCGTAGATGGCGAGCCTGCCGCACTTCCTGCAGGTGTATTCGATCTTGTCAAGCATCGGGGTGCAGACGTGCCTCGGGTCCTCCACCGTTTTTCCGCAGAACTCGCAGGTGAACGGCAGATTTTCCCTGCGCGGGTGGCACAGGTGCCCCCTCCCGCTCGCTGTCGCGTTGCAGGTCGGGCATGAGTAGGTCTTTACATACTGGGTATCGTTCACAAGCGACTCCTTATGAGAGGGTGTTTAGAGCCCGGTCCTGAGTGCGGTAAGCCTTTTCAGGTGGTCTTTTTCCTGGTCGATAAGACTCTCGACCACCGCCTTGTCCTTCTCCCTTATCATCTTCAGTATCTCGTAGTAGAAGAGGATGGAGTCCTTCTCCATGCCTATGGCGAAGTCGATGGCCTCGGCCTCGCCGGAGACCTCTTTGCCGAGTTTTTTTCCGCCTTCGAGCGAGGTGAATACCTCGGTATCGGCAAAGGCCCTGAGATAGGATTCCGTCTCCTCGTCAAAGGGCTCGGCGTTCTCCGTCTCTCCAAGGAGTTTTTTCAGGTCCTGGAATACCCGTATATGGCGGCCTTCATCCTCGGCGAGGGCCTTGAAGAGCGCCTTCACATCCTTGTCTTTGGCTGTCTTTCCCGCGTCGGTGTAGAACTTCAACCCGTTTTCCTCGATCTTTACGGCCATGTCGAGGACCTCTTTGCCAGTGAAATGAACCGGATCCATATTGTCAAATCCTCCTTGAACGGAATGTACTAACAGACTTCGGGGGAAAGGATTATATCAGAAAGGTTAGCGGATTTACAGCGGAAGTTTCAGTCCAGCTGGTGTTCAGTCCTTGTCGATCTGCGCCCGCTGGAGCCGACCGCTAAAGTCCCTGTATACGACCTTCCACTTCGTGAACATGTCGAGGGCGCCGCCCCTTCCGCCGGCCTCTTTCCTCCCGAGCCCGCTCTTTTTCGTGCCGCCGAACGGGAGCTGTATCTCGGCCCCTATCGTCGGCGCGTTTATGTAGACGAGCCCGGCCTCCAGATCTCTTTCCGCTATCGCCGTGTTGTTCACATCCTGCGTGTAAATGGAAGCAGAGAGCCCGTAATCGACGTCATTGGCGATATCTATGGCGTCTTCAAGCCCATCGGCCTTGAGGAGCGAGACAACCGGGCCGAATATCTCCTCCCTCGCTATGCGCATCTCCGGCTTTGCTTCGAATATCGTCGGCTCGATGAAGAAGCCCTTTGAGAGAGGGCCCTCAATGAGCCTCTTGCCGCCTGTTGCGAGCCGCGCCCCCTCCTTTTTGCCTGTCTCTATATAGTCGAGGACCTTATTCATCTGGGATTCGTTTATGAGAGGGCCCATGTGGGTCGCGGGGTCGAGGCCGTCGCCAGACTTGAGTTTTTTCGCGGCATTTGTGAACCTTTGAACGAACTCGTCGTATACTTTTTTGTGGATTATGACCCTGCTCGCGGCGGTACACCTCTGCCCAGAGGTCCCGAACCCGCCCCAGAGCGCGCCTTCGATAGCGAGGTCGAGCCTGGCGTCATCCATGACTATTATCGGGTTCTTGCCGCCCATCTCGCAGGATATTTCCTTATCCAGGCCGCTACATAGCCGGGCGAGCCTTGCGCCTACGGCCGTAGAGCCGGTAAACGATACGCCGTCCACTCCTGGGTGGGTCGAGAGGCGCCCGCCTATCCTGTCCCCTGTGCCGTGGACGAGGTTTACTACCCCTTCAGGTATGCCCGCCTCGACTATCAGCTCGACGAGCCTCCCGGCTGAGAGGGGCGTATAGCTCGAAGGCTTGAATACCACCGTGTTGCCGGATATGAGAGCCGGGAGTATTTTCCACGCCGGAATGGCAGTCGGGAAGTTCCATGGCGTGATGAGGGCAAAGACGCCTATCGGGACCCGGATACTCTTGCAGTCCTTGTACGGGAGCTCAGAGTATATCGTCTCGCCCGAGAGCCTCCTGCCCTCGCCGGCCATGTAAAAGGCCATGTCTATCGCCTCCTGCACGTCGCCGAGTCCTTCGGTGAGGACCTTACCCATCTCGCGGGTTACAAGCCTGCCGAGCTCTTCCTTGTGCTTAACGAGAAGCTCGGCGGCCCTGAAGAGTATTTCTCCCCGCTTCGGGGCCGGCGTGAGCCGCCATTTTTTGAAGGCCCTTGTCGCGGCCTCCACTGCCTTATCCACATCTATCGTTCCGGAGGAGGGCGCCGTCCCTATGACCTCCCCGTTCGCCGGGTTTATGGAATCAAGTTTATCACCTGATTCGGCGTCCTGCCATCTGCCGCCTATGAGGTTTTTGAGGTCAAGGACCATGCAACCCTCCGAAAGGCTGTTTTTACAAGCCTTATGAGTATATCAGAGCGCGCCCCTGCCCGCAAGGCAGGGGCGTTGCTGGCGCGGCGAATGCGTTGATGTAACTATTTGAATATAGGCGCCTTTTCAGCCACTATGTGGCGTAAACCCTTTGAATAAAGGGGTGTCTGAAAATCCATACTTGAAAAGCTTTTGAAAAACAACCATTTCCCCTTAAAGTTTCATTGAGAAACTGACGAGATAATAACTATGCAAATGATAGCGCTGGTTTTATTCCTCATCTTCTCCAGTGAGGCATTAGCGGAGGATTGCAAGGAGCACGCCATCCTCCATGACCTCGACCACTTCAAGAGCGAGTACCGCTGGTCACAGGGGAGGGTCGAGATAAAGGTATGGGAATCCCCGGCGACGATAACGGTCGTAGGCAAGGTAATGCCTAACGCGCAGGTGCAGATACTGGAGAAGTCGGAGGACTATTACAGGATAAAGGCCCCTGACGAGCAGGGCGGGGCCATAGGCTGGATACACAAGGCGCAGATCGATACTATTGTAAAAAAAGACCCGGAGAACCAGACGATATGCTACTGAACTGCTCGGCGCAGGGCCAAGGTCTCGAACGGGGCCTTTAGGGCAAATCAATTCTCAGCCGTTAGATACGGGTTTGCCAGTCCGGCCAGAACCCTCAAAATAAAAACCCCGCCTTTTTGTGGCGGGGTTTTTTATATTTCTGGAGCGGGCGGAGGGAATCGAACCCTCGTATGAAGCTTGGGAAGCTTCCATTCTACCACTGAATTACGCCCGCCTAACTATCTGAATAATAAAGAAAAAACAGCTTTTCCGGAGCGCGGAATTAAAATAATACATCATTGAAACCAAAGAGTCAAGCCCTAATGAGATAATTACAGAGGCCCATCCCCACGTACCCTCGTCCTAAAGATAAGCCCCGATTTTCAACACCCGCTGACCTGTTCTTACACCTGCGATATTTTTACCCGTATACCTGCAACCGGCCGTTCTCATAATTTTCTTGTCTGAATGTAGGTATGTTGCTATCATAAAAGATTATTACAGAAAAGTAAGAAGGGGAGTAAAGCATGAAGCTCAAGTTAGTTGTCGGTCAGCCTAGGAACTTTGACGCAGGGGACAAGACCAACGTCATCATAGGGACAGTGGTAGAGGGGCTCGAAGGGTCCCGCTCCTTTGACTTCGACCCTTTGGTAAGGGCCCTCAAGGAAGACAAGAGGAATGAACAGATAACCGAGCACTGGTTCGTGGTAAAGAGCGCAAGCCCGGTCCCGTTCGAGGGGGCCACGGCCTTCACGAGCATCCTCCTCATGCCAAGGTACAGGACAAAAAAGCCGCCTCTTGAGATCATTAAGGCTGGGGAGACCATCGTCTGCAACGGCATGTGGCGGCAGGACGGCGGGGAGTGGGACACGGCTTCCATACAGGCGGCACAGGAAGGCACGCTCGACGTCCAGGGCGTAATAGTAACGAATGTGACGTTCATGGAGTAGGCGTTGCGCCGCAAAATGCGGTGCGCAGACTTGTTTTGTGTTGCCAGGGCCATTTGAAGGCCGAGGCATTATCACCGTATGTGAAAAAAGTTACAGACCTCCGTTTCCGTTAAATGCTATAATATTATCGGCGATGGAGGTTTTTTTATGCCCTGCCCCCTCCCAAAATGCCGTAGTTCTCTTGATTTCCAAAGGATGTCTCCAACTTTTCTGAAAAGCCGATATGTTTTAATCTCAGTTTAATCTGCGCCGGTTAGTATATTATGGCGGGGGAGGGCGTTAAAATGGGGTACAGGGTTCTTGTTACAGGCATAGGCGGCCCTGCCGGGAGGTCCGCTACAAGGTACTTCCGCGGCAGAGGGGCCTTTGTAATAGGCGCCGACGTAAGGGAGGTAGAAGAGAAGGCGGATGAGTTCCTGACCCTCACGCTCGCCACAAGCCCGTCTTTTCCGGAGGCGCTTCTCAGCCTTATAAGGCAGAGGCGTCCGGCCCTCTTCGTCCCGACCGTCACCGAGGAGCTTTTGACTGTCGCAAGGCTGAAACCCGAAATAGAAGCGCTCGGGTGCGCCGTATTCATCTCTTCCCATGCGGCCGTAGCGATAGCCAACGACAAGTTCAAGACGGCCGTATGCATGAGAGAGGGCGGGGTGCCAGTGCCAAAGACCCTCGACGGCTCTTGCCCGAGGGAGGTAGTTATCCAGGAGCTCGGGCTCCCGCTACTCGCAAAGCCTGTCTTCGGGCGGGGCGGCAGGGGGGTAAAGGTCTATAATACGGACGAAGAGGTGATGAAAGAGGACCGCTCTGGTATAATATTCCAGGAGTTCATACCTGGCGTTGAGTTCGACGTAAACCTCTTCGTGGACAAGGGCGGAAAAGAGCAGGCGGCCGTAGCGCTTAAAAAAACGGCGCTCAAGGAAGGGATCGTCGGCAACGCAACGGGTGTCGAGCGGGTCTCGAAAAACGACGTTGTCGAGGTCGCGAGGCTCGCCTCCCGGCTCCTTACCCTCGAAGGGCCTCTCGACTTCGATGTGAGGTTAAGGGGAGACGGCAGTCCCGCGCTCCTTGAGATAAATGCGAGGCTCGGCGGCAATTCGCTCTCAGCCGTCGAGGTCCTCGACGCGCTGGCAGAGGCGTTCGAGAAAGGTTGCATGGGAAGGGATTAAAAACGGACAGACGATAAGGAGGACTCGAAAGTGAAGCGCAAATGGAACGCACTACTGATCGCAGGGTTGCTGGCGGTCTCATCGGCGGCATACGCGCAGGCGCCTGGCTACAATGACGCGCAGAGGCTTATTGACTCGGGCGCGTACTCGGCGGCTGAAGACATGGCTGAAAAGCTCGTCTCCGCGGAGCCGGGAAACGCGAGGTACAGAGAGCTCCTCGGCGACGTTTACAGGAAAGAGGGGCGTTATGACGAGGCCATGGCCGAATATTCGAAGGCGAAAGAGCTCGGCGGCGAGAACGCAGGGCTTATGAAATCCATCGGCTCCATTCAAAAGAGGCAGAGGATCAACAAGGCCTCTGCGGAATCCTACAAGAGGGCCTTGAGGCTCGACCCGAAGGACCGGGAGGCGGCTGGCGATCTCGCCTCCCTTGAGAGGTCCAGGGGTCTTACGCTACGCGCTTCAATCGGCGGGGCGGAGGCCGACTACACGACCGACAGCTATGAGGCGGCGCTCTCCTACGGCGGGGTCGACAGGCTTGAGCTTAACGCCGGCTACGGCTACACGGAAAATATTTACTACACGAGGGACAAGTTCTTCGGCTCGGCCTATTACTTTTACAGGCCGGACTCCTACTTCAAGGTTTATGCGGCCCAAAAGGACTACGACTACCCGGTGGACTCAGCCGTACAGAAGCCGAACCCGGACACGAACTCATACGATACTGTCCCGGTATTCGAAGCCGAGATATCCCACTGGCTCACCAAAAACTTCCGGGGATCCTTCATATACGAGTACTTCCGCCCAACGTTCTTTTACGACCAGGATTCGACCGCTTCCAACCATAAGTTCACGACAGAGGCATATTATATAACCCCGAACCCGGCGATAAGGCTGAAAGCCATGTTCGCGGTGCTCCGCGACCCGGACTCCCAGTCTACCGAGATAAAGGGGAGGGACAACCTGAACACCGCGCCCGGCGAGGCGGCCGAGACAGACGTCCATTACAAGACGACCTCGCTCCTTGGCGCGGGCATAGAGTACTCGAAGGACCGGTGGAACGCGGAGATCAAGTACCTCCCGAACAGAGACCTTGACGACAGCTACGATTACTCCATACTCGCGGGGCTTGCCTACGACTTTACCGAAAGGCTCACCGGCAGGTTCGACTATGTATATGACAAGTACTCTACGGACTCCAACTACTCGGGCGAGACGGCTAACGTCTATCTTCTGTCCGCCTTATACGGGATAACCCCGTCGACGGACATCGGCGTGGGCTATAAGAGATTGTCGCTCCCGACAAGCGACGACAACGCCGCGTTCCTGACGTTTTCCTACAAGACCGGCTTAGGGTTCTGATGTTATCGATACTGCTCGCGGGGTTTCTCCTGCAGGCTACCTATATAGACCTCTTCAACGAGGGGCACAGGCTCCTTGACCAGGGCAATCCCAGGGAGGCGGAAGCGGTTCTTAAGGAATCCGCCTCCATGAACCCAGGCTACGCGCCCGCTTACAAGGAGCTCGCCGAGGCCTATGTGGGACTGAAAAGGCTTCCGGAGGCGATAGAGCAGTACCAGAAGGCCGTGCAATTGAGCCCCAAGGACATGCGCGCGAGGGCGCGCCTCGCCGAGCTCTTCTCATGGTCCGGCAACCACGACAAGGCGATAGTCATATACAGGGACGCGCTCGAAGCGGACCCTGAAAACCCTGTTTTATTGAACGGGCTTGCGACGGTCTTAAGGTGGTCGCACAGGTATGACGAGGCCGAGAGGCTCTATCGGGAGGTGTTGACAACTGAACCCGAGAACCACGAGGCCTTGAAAGGCCTCGGCAAGACATTTTCGATGACCGGGGACTTCACCTCAGCAGTCTCGGTCTTCCAGAAGGCTATCTCCATTTACCCCGAGGACTCGGAGCTTAGAAAAGAGCTCGGGACGGTCCTTGCCTGGCAGAAGGACTTCAAGAGCGCGGTCGTCGAGGTCAAAAAGTCGATAGAGCTTGCCCCGAACTATACCGAGGCGCACAGGACCTTAGGCGACATATACCTCTGGATGAGGTCGTACAACGAGTCCCTTAGCGCCTACAAGAAGGCGACGGACCTGGAGCCTGACAATATCGAGAACCACCTGCTGCTCTCCAGGCTCCACAGGGAGATGGGCGACAAGCACGCCGCCGAGGAGTCGATAAAGGCGGCGCTCAGGATCGACCCTGCCTCGGCCAACGCGCTTGAGCTCCTCCGGGAGCTTAGAGGCGGCGACAGCCGGATCATCGTAAACAGGATAGGGGATATAGTCGAGCTCGCCGCGTTCGCATTCGTCTTCATACTCCTCTTTTTCACATACAGGACGAGGAGGCGGATGTTGCTCCGCCGCCACAAGGTCTACAAGTATTTCATCACCATAGCCCTCCCCGCGCTCGTCACAATGACGCTCCTCGCATTTGCCGGGAAGTTCACCTTTCTCGAATGGGTAGACGCCAACCTCATTGAGGACGTGACGGAGGCCGTGCTCTTCGTCACGCTCGGCTCGTCCCTCATGGCGCTCCTCTGGACCGAGAGGCGCGTCCATGATTTTACGAACATGACCATACTCGCGGTCGGCGCCCACCCCGACGACATCGAGCTCGGTTGCGGAGGCTTCATCATGAAGGCCAAGGACAGCGGGGCGAAGGTCTACGGCCTCACCATGACGCGCGGGGAGAAGGGGGCCGAAAAGAGCGGCGTGAGGGAAGGGGAGCTTCGAAAAGCCGCGCTCTTCATGGAGCTCGACGGCGTCTCTGTAATGGAGTTTCCCGACACGGGCCTTAAGGACGCAGTCCCGCAGATGAAGGAAGAGATGGAAAAGATGATAAGGGAGACGGGCGCCACACTCGTACTCACCCATTCGCAGATAGACATACACACCGACCACCAGGCGGTATTCGAGGCTACGAAGGTGGCGGCGAGGAACATCTCCGTCCTTTGCTACGAGGACGTCTCCACCCCGAGGGAGTTCGTCCCTAACTACTTCGTCGACATCGGCTCGTACATTGAAGACAAGATGAAGCTCGTTTCCCTCCACAGGACCCAGAACGAGAAGAACTACATGGACCCGGAGGTCATAAAGGGCCGGGCCGCCCACAGGGGCATCCAGGGCGGGGTCCAGTTCGCCGAGGCGTACAGGATTTACAAGCTCTTGCAATGACGCTCCCATTACTCGCCATATTCCATTCCTTCGGGGCCGTTATATTCTTTCTCGGACTCCAGGGGATGCTATTCCTCCCCCTTACCCTCGTATACGAGCTCTGGAAGTCCCGTTTCCTCAAAAGAACGGACCGTTTTATCGGCAGGGTCACTGTCCTTATCCCGGCGTACAACGAGGAGAAGACGATAAGGGCGACGATAACGTCGGTACTCGCCTCCGTCTATCCGTCTTTCGAGGTCATCGTCGTAAACGACGGCTCAACAGACGCTACCGAAGACGCGATAGCCGACTTCATCCGTGAAAAAACCATCCGCTACATAAAGAAACCGAACAACGGAAAGGCGTCCGCGCTGAACGCCGGCATTGAGGCCGCCGAAGGCGAGGTCGTCATATTCACGGACGCGGATTCGATATTCCTCCCGGATACGATTGCGAAGATGGCCCGCTGGTTCGCCGACAGCTCCATCGACGCGGTCTGCGGCAACGACGCGCCTCTGCACCCGTCGACCGCGATACAGAAGTTCCTGACCATCACTACGCACATCGGCACCGGTTTCGTAAGACGCGCCTTGTCTGTCATGAGGTGCCTGCCCATCATCACCGGGAACCTCGGGGCGATAAGGACGAAGGTACTGCGCGATATTGGGGGCTTCAGGGAGATATGGGGGGAGGACCTTGAGATTACGTTCAGGCTGTACAGGCACGGCAAGAGGATAATCTTCGACCCCGAACCACGGGTAATAGCCGAGTGCCCCGGGACCATTGGCGGCCTCTGGAAGCAGAGAGTAAGGTGGATAAGGAGCTACATAAAGATATCGCTTATCCACAGGGGGCTCTTTTTCAACCCCCGATACATGCCGTTCTCCCTGTATCTACCCATAAACTTCCTCAATATGGCCGTTCTGCCTCTACTGCAAATACTCATGCTCTTCCTCATACCGTGGGCGTACATCGGAGGGCACCTCTACTTCATCGATACGATGGAGATATTGAGTTTTCTGGGCGTCGTCTTCTTCTTCGGCATCGCGGTTTATTCCATCGCCCTCGACCGAGAGTTCCTCGATTACAGGTATATTTTTTACGGCCTTCTTATACTTCCGCTATCGTACTTCTACAACCTTGTGGCGGCGTACTCCTGGATAAAGGAGCTCGAGGGAGCCCCTGAGAAGTGGGAGAAGACAGAGAGGAGGCGCGTATTCGCGCTTGCGCGCCCGAAGTGGGAGTACGCGGTGGCGGCGGTATTCCTTATAGTCTCGTCCTCCGTTGCCACTTACTATGCCATTAACTACCTTAAGGCCCCCTCTATTTACAACGCGAGGTTCGCCCTCGGCCTTTCCACCCACTTCGACGCCTGGGGCGACTGGCGGAAGGCCGTCTCCAGCGTCCTCAACAGGCCGGACGTCGGCGGCGGCAGGATAATAGGCGTAAGCGCCGGAAGGCCGGAGTGGGCGTACTTCAAATGGAAGGGGCATGAGGGCAGTTGGTCGAACCACCAGAGGGGCGCGAAGGAAGACCTCGTCGAGAGGGCGGCAACGACATTCAAGAGGGCCGGGTTCAAGGTGGCGGCCTTCATAGACATCTACGGCCCGGCCTACATCGAGAAGCACCCGGGAGCCGCGGCCGTGGGGTTCGACGGCAAGGCCAATACAGAACAGCTCGGCTTCATGGAGCTTACGGAGGGAGAGTGGGGCCGCCTCGTGCTTGACATGGTCGAGTACCTCGCGAAGAACTACCCGATAGACGTGATTGACTTAACCGAGATGCCGTATTACAGCTACTCGTACAATACCGCGGATCTCAAGTCCTACGCCGCCCTGACCAATAGGGCCGACTGGCCGAGGACCGCCGAGGGCCTCGTGGACAGGGACGACCCGTCTATCTGGGAGTGGCGCTCGACCCTCATGGAGGAGTTCATCAGGAAGGCCGCCGAAAGGGCGCACAGGCACGGCAAGGAGTTATATGTAGACGTGCCTGTCAGCTGGAAGGACTTCGCCAACAACGGCAGGGAATCGGGGCTCGATTACAGGCGGGTCTTGAGGCACGCGGATAATATCGTCGTATGGAACTATTTCTACCTCGAGGGGCTCCCGTCTTCTTCCTCAGAGGGGCTTTCCAGATACATGTCGGCCAACTTCGCCCCTGACGACTACTACATATCATTGGGGCTCTGGGGCAAGACCTCCGCGATGGACCCGAAGACATTTTCCGAGGGGCTTAAATACACGATGGACGGCGGCTCCAGGAGGATATGGGTCACGCCGGACTCCATGGTCACGGACGACCACTGGAGGGAGTTGGTGAAGCAGTTGAAGGGCGATTAAGCCCTGAAAAAGTCCATCTGCGTCGTTCAATGTTAGGCTCCGCGTAGCGAAGCCCAACGATCTAAAAAGATTTCAGCGGGTTCGGGTTTGTAACCTGAGCCCATTAATTCGTAACTCGATATACGCTTGTATGCGCTCGTCGAACCTTCTGCCAATGGCCTTTTTGCACGCTCAGCGCGCTTATGCGAAGGGGCTCCTAACGCTTTCACCCCCGTCCTTCCGCTTGCGCGCCCCTTGAGCGCTTCGCCTCTTCCTCCCTTATGCGTTCTCCGCCCTGCGCCTGTGTATTGGTAAAACGGAACAAATTTTTTTATTTTTCAAAAATACCCAGGCATGGGGTGAGGGATCTGGCTGAACGAAGTGAAGCCCAACCATTCTGTTGTAGCATCCCGCGTCAAGCCCAAAAACTTTTCTCCTCGCAAGTCCCGTGGAAAAAGCACTCCTCTTCTGCTATGCTGAAATCAACGAACCATCAAGGAGCATTGATGCCAAAGCGCAAAAAGCTTTTTCTCGCCCTCGCACTCCTCGCAATCGCCGTTGCAACAGGCGTGTTTTTAAGGACAAGGCACAGGTCGCCTGAAAATCTCGTAGCAACGACCGGCGTCATGGAGGCGACTGAAGTTGAGCTCTCCTCCAAGACAGCAGGGAAGATCGAATGGCTCTGCTGTAAGGAAGGGGACGCGATAAACGCCGGGGATACCGCGATAAGGCTTGATTCAGCCGAGATAAAGGCGAGGGTAGAGGAGAAGGGGGCGGCTTTGACTGGCGCGGAGAGCGGTATAACGGAGGCGAAGGTCGCGCTCGAGAACGCATTCGCCCAGAATGAATCGGCGCTCTTCGATTCCGAGGCAACGATGGCCGAGGTTGAACGCGCACTCGCCCTTCTGAATGAAGCGAAGAAGAACGTCGAGAGGGCGAGGGGGTTATTCAAGGACGGGTACATGGCGAAGAAGGACATGGACGCGGCAGAGGCGGCGAACGCATCCGCGTCCGCGGTGCTTTCTACCGCAAGGGCGCGCTCCCGTAGCTCCCAGGCAACATTGAAGAACTCTGAGGTCAACATAAAGGCGGCGCGCGCGAGGATAAATTCCGCCGAATCCAGGAAGGCAGAGGCCGAGGCAGAGCTGAAGGCGCTGCTCGCCGGGCTCGATGATACCGTTATAACGTCGCCGATAAACGGTGTTATAGTTTACAAGGCGTTCGAGGCCGGGGAGTTCGCGGCCCCAGGGGCCCCAATTTATACCATAGACGATCTGTCGAACCTCTGGGCGAGGGTTGATATAGAGGAGAGCGGCATCCAGAGGATCACGCTCGGCGCGGCCGCGAAGGTCGCGCTTCCCGGAGGCGCGTCCTACGACGGGAAGGTCGTCGAGATCGGCGAGGTCGGGTCTTTCGCAACGCAAAGGGACGTTACAAGGGGCAGGCCCGACATCAAGACCTTCAGGGTAAAGGTGTCTGTTGCGGGCCACGTAGGGGCGCTTAAGCCCGGGATGACGGTAGACGTTAGTATATCGACCGAGCAGGCGAATGTACGCGATAGAGACTGAAAACCTTGTAAAAAAATACGGCGGCCTCACTGCCCTTGACGGGGTAACGCTTAAGATCCCCGAGGGCGACTGCTTCGGGCTACTCGGGCCGAACGGCGCGGGTAAGACGACGCTCATCAGGATACTGACGACTCTTATAAGGCCTACGAGCGGCATGGCAAAGGTGGCCGGGTTCGACGTCTTGAAGGAGAAGGCGGGCGTCCGTAGCGCGATAGGGGTCGTCCCGCAGGCGATGACGAGCGACCTTGACCTTACGGGCCTTGAGATAATGGATATCTACGCCCGCTTCTACGGCATGGGGAAAAAGGAGAGGCGGGAGAGGACGGACGAGCTCCTCTCGATGGTCGGGCTCCGAGAGCGCGCCGGCGACTTGATCGCCACATACTCCGGCGGCATGAGGAGGAGGCTCGAGATAGCGCGCGGCCTCGTGCACAGGCCCTCGATACTCATACTGGACGAGCCTACCATAGGCCTCGACCCGCAGTCGAGGCGCGTCGTATGGGAGCTTTTGGAGAAGTTCAGGAAGGGCGACAATCTCACCATACTCCTTACGACCCACTACATGGAAGAGGCCGAGTATCTCTCAGACCACGTCGCCATTATCGACTACGGGCGGATAGTGGCGCTCGATACGGTAGAGGGGCTTAAAAAGGCCATCCCGCAGAAGGACACCATGGAGCTTACGGTCTCCAACATCGACATGGCAAAGGCGCGGGAGGCGGTCTCGGCCCACCCGTCGGTCGGCTCCGTCGCGGTTAACGAGGCAACGCTCATCATCTCGGTGGACAACGGCGCGAACGCCATACCCGAGCTCGTGGATAAGCTCCGTGCGCTGAACGCGAAGGTCACGAGGGTGACTTTAAAGGAGCAGACCCTCGAAGACGTATTCATACACTTCACGGGCCGGCCCATAAGGGAGGAGGAGGCGCGCAAGGTCAGCTTCCTCCTTGGGGCGGGGGTCCCGAGGCAGTGGGGCAAATGACGCAGGCTATCTCCAAAAATTCCTAATTTTTAGAGGTAGCCGATAACGGAATGAAGCCATGAACCGTTTCAAAGCCATATTAGAGAGAGATCTGAGAAAATTCATAAGGAACCCGCTCGTCGTGGCGATGAGCGTCCTTATGCCGGTCATCTACCTCGTCATACTCGGGAACTCTTTTCAGGGCGAGCTTAAGCGCCTGCCTGTTGCCGTTGTCGACCAGGACAAAGGCCCCGGCGCTGAATGGGTGATGGAGCGCCTGAGCGCGTTGGAGGCAGGCCCGCGGACAGTGGAGGTGATAAGGGTCTCGTCCCAGGGCTTCGCGATGGAGGCTTTGAGGGAAGGCGTCTTCAAGGGGGTCGTCATCATCCCGCCGGGATTCAGCAGGGACCTCGCAAGGGGCTCGCTTGCGGAGATAGGGCTCTTCCTCGACAACGCCGAGACGATAGCCGCCGCAACCGTGCAGTCGGCAATCGCGCGGGCCGTATCAGAACCCGGCATGGAGTTCGTAAGCGTCAGGGAGGAGAGGGCCGGAGCGCGCCTGAGGCCCATAGAAATCTATGGTAAAATAGACTACGATCAGACGCTCATCCCTGGGGTCGTCATCATGGCTATTTTTTTAGGCGCCATGACGACCGGCGCCTTTAATATCGTGATGGACCGTTTTTTAGGCGTCGAGGAGAGCTACTTCCTGACCCCGCTTACCAAGAGCGATATCGTCGTTGGGCTTGTAGCGAGCGGCCTCCTCATAACGACGATAATAGCGGTCGTCGTCCTTTTTTTCAGCTCCCTCATATCCGGCATTTACCTGTGGAGGCTCCTGACCATCGATGGTTTTCTGCTTATGCTCGCTGTCATCGTGCTCTCCACGCTCGGGCTCCAGGGGCTCATGTTCGTCATAATGGGACGCTTGAACCACCCGAGGATAGTCGGCATACTCGGCGGCTTCATGAACGTAATTTTCTTCTTCCCGAGCGGGGCGATATACCCGACCGAGTCTTTCCCTGCCTGGTTGAAGGCCTTTGCGATAGTCAACCCGGAGACATACTCGGTGCACGCGCTGCGCGCCCTCATGTTCAAGGGGGCCGGTTTTGGGGCGGTTAAGGGTGATATGGCCTTTCTCGCGGTATTTGCGGTCCTCGCCGTCATCGCCGGCACGGCGGCCTTCAAGAGGGAGCTCTGAGCCGCGTTGAAGCCCGGAAGTTGTGCGGTGATAAAAAAACGATAGAATACAAGGATAGACAGTACGGTTTATTGACACATACGCGCCTCAACCTGCGCGTTTAGGAAGGACAGCGATATGGAACCCAAAAAGATAAAGGAAGGCGTTTACTGGGCCGGGGCAGAGGACTGGGACAGGAGGCTCTTCGACTCCCTCATCCCTTTGCCGGACGGGACGAGCTATAACGCCTATATCGTAAAGGGCAGGGACAAGACGGCGCTCATCGACACGGTCGACCCCACGAAGGCGAAGACGCTCCTTACTTTCCTCGACTCGCTTGAGCGTCTCGATTACATTATCGCCCAGCACGCGGAGCAGGACCACTCCGGGACGATACCGTCGGTCCTGAAAAAATTCCCGGAGGCAAAGGTCCTCTCGACCCCGAAGGGCAAGGAGTTCCTGACGGACCTCCTGGAGCTTCCGTCGGACGCTATCGTCATTGTCGCTGACAACGAAACACTCGACCTCGGCGGAAAGACGCTTGAGTTCCTGCATACCCCCTGGATACACTGGCCAGAGACGATGTCGACTTATCTTAGAGAGGACGCGATACTCTTCACCTGCGACCTCTTCGGCTCGCACCTTGCCTCGTCCAATATATACGTCGATGACTTCGCCAGGGTCTGCGAGGCGTCGAAGAGGTATTACGCGGAAGTGATGATGCCTTTCAGGGCGACGATAAAAAAGCATATGGAGAGGTTCGAAAAATTTAAGATAGAGATAATCGCCCCGAGCCACGGCCCGGTCCACAGGGACCCCGCGCGCATAATCGCTTCACACGGGGAGTGGGTCTCGGACAAGCTGTCCAACACGGTAGTCATTCCATACGCGACTATGCACGGGTCTACTGAAGCGCTCGTCGAGAGTCTTACGGACGCGCTCGTCGAAAGGGGCGTATTCGTCGACAGGTTCAATATAGCCGTTACAGACGCCGGAAAGCTCGCGATGGCGCTTGTGGACGCGCCGACGGTCGTCTTCGGCACCCCTACGATACTCATAGGCGCGCACCCCTTTGCCATGCACGCGGCCTTCATGGTGAACGCCCTTCGGCCCAAGATGAAATATTCATCCGTCATCGGCTCATTCGGCTGGGGAGGCAAGGCCGCGGAGCAGATAGTCTCCGCGATATCAGGGACAAAGGCCGAGGTCCTCGAGCCGGTGATGGTCAAGGGCAGGCCGAAGGCAGGCGACTTCGAGCGTATAGGGCGGCTCGCAGGGGATATAGTAAAGAGGCACAGTGGACTGGGTCTCCTTTAAGGGATATTCATGAAGTCATACAGAAAAGAGCTTTTCTTCAATATCCCGGCGAGGACGGGGTTTCTGAACATAACCCCTGAGGTCGAGAAGTGCCTCATCGAAAGCGGCGTTAAGGAGGGGCTCGTACTCGTCAACTCCATGCACATCACCGCCTCTGTCTTTATAAACGACGACGAGTCCGGCCTCCACCGCGACCTGGAGACGTGGCTTGAGAGGCTCGCCCCGCACGCCCCGACCTCGCAGTACAGGCACAACGACACCGGAGAGGATAACGCGGACGCGCACTTGAAAAGGGAAATACTCGGCAGGTGCGCCGTCGTAGCGGTCACGGACGGCAGGCTCGACTTCGGCACATGGGAGCAGATATTCTACGGAGAGTTCGACGGGAGGAGGGGAAAGAGGGTCCTTGTCAAGATAATCGGGGAATGACCGGATGGCATTTGCTGAGAACAGCCTGCTGAACCCGCAAGGGTTACCCCTGTGGCTACGTTCGAGATATTGGCCGCGCGCCGAGCGCCCCCTCAGAACCTCGGCTTCCCGTCTATGATAAGCTCTATCTTCCGCCCGTCTTTCAATACCTCAAGGTTCGGCCTGAAAAATATGAAGTCCTGGTGAAAGGGCACGGAGACCGTGCCGCCGAAAGACGAGTTGTCGCCGAGCGCCATGTGGACGGTCCCGAGTATCTTTTCCGTCTCAAGAATGTTATCTGGCCTCGACGCCTTGTCGTTCGTGCCTACGCCCAATTCGGCGATATTTCCGATAAGCGGGTTCTCTTTTATCCTTTTGGTCAAGTCAGAGGCAAGTTCGCCTCGTCCGGCTACCTCGACGACGCGCCCGCCCTTTACGTATAAGCTGACCGGCTCCACGAGTTTGCCTGTCGGCGCCCATTCGAGGATAAGGATCCCCTCGGCGGTGCCTTCAAGTGGCGCGAGATAGGCCTCTCCGGCAGGGAGGTTCCCGAAGGCGCCCGGCTCCGTCAGTATCCCGGTGTCGGGCTTGACCTCGCGCCCCTTCATTGAGAAAGAGATCGAGGTGCCGTTGTGGGAGGTGACATATGCCATGTCGGCGCCGTTCATGAGCCCGGCAAGCCTTATGGTCTTCCTGGCCACCTGCTTCCAGTCCGCGGTCATGGCGCCTGTTATCATCCCCTCGTCGAACAAGGGCATGGAGGCGTACCTCGTCCTCATGCACCTCGTAAGGAAGTCTCTGAAACGGGTGTGAGAGGTCGAGTAGTTCGATAAGGCTACTACGGCGTCAGGCGGCTTCCCGAGCGCCTTTATGACCTCTTCAGCCTCTGCCAGTTCTTTTTTTGAGGCCTCCTTAAGGAGTATCCTGTCCAGTATGTCTTTTTCGACGAGTTCCGCGACGGCCTTTGGACCGAAGGCCGTCTCCCAGACCTCGGCAGGCGGCTCCTTGCCGTGGCCCATGACCGACGGGAACTCGATGTAGTCGGTTGTGCAGAGTTTTTTGCCTTCTTCGGCTACGGCTCTCGCAATCCCGTGGAGCGCGTCCCTTTGCCTCCGTTCATCCTTTGAGACCTCTTCGCCCTCATGTATGAGGTCTGTAAATACTATGGCCCGCTCAGATTTCTTTATCCCGAGGTTTACGGTGAATATACTCTTGAAGACTTCCGCGGAGCTTGCCCCCTTGCCCGGACTCTTGTCCTTTGCCTGGGTGAGAGCGGCTTTTTCGGCGGCCAGGGCCTTTTTATTCATTTGGTCCTCTTCTCCTGTAAGGTAATTAAAAGATTACCCTTGTCATTCAATATATCATCAGGTCAACGTTTGTCAAATATGCAGGTGCAGGGGAATTTCAGCGACCCCATGTTCAAAATATTGACATGGGAACGGGGTCTGTTGTATAATGCGCGCACGCCACAAATAGTGCTGTCACATCAGGAGAACCCGACATGGGAGAGAGCACGATCCTTCTGGTTGAGGATGAAGAGTATATACGCGAGAACTTAAGCGAAATACTTGAGATGAACAGCTACAAGGTGCATACCGCGGCTACCGGCGAGGCAGGCATTGACGCCGCTAAAAAGACACCCTTCGACATAGTCCTTACCGACCTTAAGCTTCCCGGCGTGAGCGGCATAGACGTCATCAGGTCGATCAAGTCCCATTCACCGAACATCCCATGCATAATACTCACAGGTTACGCGACAGTCGAGACCGCGGTTGAGGCGATGCGCGTCGGCGCCTTCACTTATCTCAAAAAACCCTTTGGCAAGGACGAACTCCTCATTACGCTTGAGAAGGCGAATGAGGTGAGGGCCTTAAAAGAGGAGAACTCGAAGCTTAAAAACGAGATAAAGATGAACTGCACTGCCGCGATACTCGGCACGTCCGCCGAAATTCAGGAAGTGCGCGACACCATTACCAAAATCGCCGACACTGACTCCACCGTGCTCATCCTCGGCGAATCAGGCACCGGAAAAGAGCTCGTCGCCCGCGCCCTCCATTACGGCTCCACGAGGTCGAATAAGCCCTTTGTCCCCATAAACTGCGGGGCCATCCCCGAAGACCTGCTGGAGAGCGAGCTCTTCGGGTACGAGAAGGGGGCGTTTACCGGGGCGATAGCCACGAAGATCGGCAGGTTCGAGGCCGCGCACGAGGGGACGGTTTTTTTGGACGAGATAGGGGACATGTCCCCGGGGTTGCAGGTCAAGATCCTCCGTGTCCTTCAGGAAAAGGAGTTCGAGAGGTTAGGGGGCAGGAATACGATAAAGGTGGATGTGAGGGTTGTAGCGGCGACTAACCAGGAACTTGAGAAGGCTGTCGAGGAGAAGAGGTTCAGAAAGGACCTTTATTACAGGCTGAACGTAATCCCCATACACCTGCCGCCCTTGAGGGATCGGAGGGAGGACATACCGTTGCTCCTCTCCCAATTCGTCGACAAGCTCTCAAAGAGGAAGAAGAAGTCGATAAAGGGGGTATCCCAGGACGCGGTCAGGCTCTTTGAGGCCTACGACTGGCCGGGTAATATCAGGGAGCTGGAGAACCTCGTTGAAAGGCTCGTGGTACTTAAGGAATCAGACTCGTCCATTACTCCTCGCGACCTGCCGGACAAGATCAGGCAATCAAAGGCGCTGGAGATGCTCTCATGCGCAGTAGAGTTTCCTGAAGAAGGCGTTGATTTCAACGCCGCGGTGGATAACTTCGAGCGCGACCTCATCATAGGCGCCCTCAGCAGGGTGAACGGCGTCAAGAAAAAGGCCGCCGAGTACCTGAACCTCAACAGGACGACCCTCATCGAAAAGATGAAAAGAAAGGGTCTCCTCGACGCGATCGAATCGACTGAGCCTGGAGAGCCATCAGAGCAGAGCGAGCTGACCGGGTCATAATATTGACGTGAAGGCCTTGTGGCTTACCGGCAAGGCCTGTTTAAGTTGCTAATCCCTAAAGCCAACCGCTCTAAAAGCATGTCATGTTTTTCGCAGAACACCCCGTTTTACCTCAATAAACTCAGCCCATGCCGTAGTCTGCCCATGTCTCGGCCATTGACCTTAAGGTAAATGGCACGGTTGTTGCTATATATCCAGGCAACTTAAAAGCAAGGCGGGTCAGGATGAGGTTTGCTGTCATTTCAGCCATGGTGTTTGTTCTCCTTTTGCCGGCGTACGCGTACGCCGCGAGGAGTTTTATCATCGAGGCCGGAAAACCCAAGACTGTCTTCAAGATAATCCGGAAAAATTCGGAGACAAAGACCGACTTGAGGCTCCCTTCCGACGGCTCCGGCCCGGCGGCCTTTAACGACGGCTGGAGGTGGGTCTACAGGAAGAAGGTCACGACAATGCTCAAGGACCGCGATGATACGCTCGTCGACAGGGTGGTTGCGAAGGGACTCGGCATCGATTCGGCACTGAAGGGCGAGATCGTCAGTCTGGCCCTCGACAGGGTAAACGGACTCAAGCTAAAGGGCGCGGCTCACGACGCAGAGCTCCTCGGCGCTATCATTTATTTTTACGACACAGGAGAGGGCCCCGGAGCCCTCGAAGAGGCGTTAAGGTCTGTAAAGGGCAGGGAATACGCCGGCATTGGAGAGTTCCTGCTTGCCGACTATAACGAGAGGAAGGGTTTTCATCCCGAGGCGTCAGGCTATTATTCGAGGCTTTCAAAGGGCCCAAGCGATTCCTTCATCACAATTGCCGCCCGTTTCAGACGCGCCCGCCTCTACTTCTTTGAGGGGAAGTACGCCGAGGCCAGGGAGCTCTTCAAGTCCTTGATGGTTTCCGGCAACAAGGATTCAGCCCTCTGGCTCGCCAACACCTGCCTCGTAAAGGGCGAGTCAGACTACGCCATAAGGCTATATAAGGAGAACCGCGGCCTCGTCGAGGGCGCGGACCTCATAACGCAGATGAGTGTAGCCGACATGTACGCCCTTAACAACGAGTTCGAGAGCGCGAGGGCGGCGTACACGGCCCTTAAGGCCAAGTTCCCTAAAGATGAATTCATAGAGGCCTTCTTCGCGCTCAAAATTGGGGACACGTACCTCTTTGAGGAGAAGTTCGAGGAGGCTGAGTCCGTCTACATGAAGACAAAGGCGAGGTACAACGGCGAGCCCTGGGCCATGGCGAGCCTCGCAATAGCCGACCTTTATAACCTTAGCGGTGAAAGGGAGATGATCGATAAGGCGATCCGCCTCTACGGCATAGTCGCCGGAGGCGGTTATCTCGGCTCCGAGATAACATACTTCAGCCTCATATCGGCCGGCATAAAGGCCGGCAGGTTCATTGATACAGTCGAACACCTCAAGAAATTTCCCCAGATGTATCCGACGAGCCCCTTAAGGATTGACCTCCCGAGGCTCTACGGCTCGCTCGTATACAGGTGGATAGACGCCTTATACAAGGACAACGACTATCAGGGCGTGCTCAATAAACATTATGAGTACGGGGTCAATGTGCCTTTCGGAAAAAAGGGGGAGACGAACCTCAAATCGGGAAGGGCCGCCCTGGCGCTCGGGCTTTACTCTGAAGCCGCGGGTTTGCTTGACGCCGCCATAAAAGTCGGCGGGGAGACGGTCATACAGGAATCGACTGTTTCGCTCGGCAGGGTCTATATCGCTCAGAACGACCCGGAGGCGGTCGAGAGGCTCATAAAATCCTTTTTAGCAAAGTACCCTAAGACGAGGCTCAAGGAAGACGCGGAGAGACTCCTTTTCGAGGCGGCCTTCATAAAAGGGGATTTTAACGCAGTCTTGGCGTCTAAGGCCGTCCTCGACGCCCCAGCGCTTCTCCTTAAAAAGGCCTCTGCCTTGAGACACATCGAGAGGCACAGGGAGGCGGTTGAATTTTATACAAAAGCGGTTTCTGATTTGAGGGCCGTTGGAAACGCGAATCTTCTGCCTGAGGCGTACTCCGGGCTCGCGGATTCTTATTTCAGCCTCGCCCGGTATAAGGAGGCGATAGGGGCTTACAAGTCGGCGCTCGCGCTCGATGGTTTGAGCGACCAGGACAGGTCCTGGGCCCTTTACAGGATCGCCAGGGGGTACGGAAAGCTCAATGTGAACGGCGAGAAAGAGTCGGCATTGAAGGAACTCGGCGGCATCAATAACGACATAGGCGGCTGGTCGGGACCTGTTTTCAAGGAACCGGCGAGCCTCTAAAGGAGGTTTTACCATGAGGGACCACTTAGAGATGGAGCTTCTAAACGACGCCTTCAATATATTCAGGGACGCCTCCTCAAAGCTCGAACAGCAGTACGCGCTGCTCGAGAGGAAGATCGAGGACATGAACGAGGAGCTCGCCGAGAAGAACAGGGCGATGGAGAGGAACCGGAGGCTCGCGGCTATGGGCGAGATGGCGGCGAAGATCGCCCACGAGATAAGGAACCCGCTCGGTTCGATGGCGATATTCGCGACCCTCCTTGAAAGGGAGCTCGCCCCGGAGCCTGACAAGAAAAAACTCGCCGAGCATATTACAAAGGGCGTCAAGACGCTCGACAACCTCCTCTCCAATATGCTCCTCTTTGCCTCGAACCCCGGGGTCAGGGTCAAGCAGGTCGACCTCAAGGACGCGATAGAGGACGCGCTTTCCATGACCATAGGGCATGAGAAGAAGGGCGTTAAGATAAAGACGTCGTTCGACGGCTCAACACTCGTGATGGGCGACCTCGCGCAGTTAAGGCAATTGTTCCTGAACCTCTTTTTTAACGCGCTCGACGCGCTCGACGAGGACGGGACGCTCGTCATAAGGATAAGGCCGTCTGAGGCCGAGCCCGGCATAACCGAGGTCGAGGTGAAGGACAACGGCAGGGGCATACCGGCTGAATCCCTCGACAGGATATTCGACCCGTTCTTCTCGACAAAGGAGCGGGGCACGGGGCTCGGGCTCGCGATAGTATCGACGGTAGTAGCGGCGCACGAGGGTTTCATTGACGTAAGCTCAGAGGAGGGCAGGGGCACGAGGTTCGTCATAAGCCTGCCGATGGCAGGGCCGGAAAAGGCGTTCTGTTAGCAGAAGGATCAAAAGAGGAGACCCGATGGGCAGTATACTCGTAGTCGACGACGAAGCGGGGATGAGGATAGCCATTAAGGAGGCCCTGTCCAGAAAGGGGCACTCCGTCGAGGTAGCCGTTGACGGCAACGAGGCGATAAGGAAGATAGCCTCGTCCGAGTACGAGATGGTCATAAGCGATATGAAGATGCCGGGCCCCGGCGGCATGGAGGTATTGCGCGAGGTTAAAAAGACCTCCCCCCATGTGCCGGTCCTGCTCATAACCGCCTTCGGCACGATACAGAAGGCGGTGGAGGCGGTCAAGGAAGGCGCGATCGACTTTATCATAAAGCCCTTTGATCTCGAAGCACTCGAAGGGGCGGTCGAGAAGGCCCTTAAGGTGAATGGAGAGCTCGGCTCGTTCGAATCAAAAGGCAAGTCCATGCTCTCGAACGACCCTTCGATGAGAAAGCTCGTCTCAATGGCGCTTGTGGCGGCTTCGAGCGACGCTACTGTCCTCGTCTCCGGCGAGTCCGGGACAGGCAAGGAATTGCTATCGCGCTTCCTCCATGTGAATTCCCCGAGGGCGAATAAGCCGTTTGTCGCCGTAAACTGCGCGTCGATCCCGGAAGGTCTCCTGGAGAGCGAGCTCTTCGGCCACGAGAAGGGCTCATTTACCGGGGCGATACAGCAGAGGCATGGCAAGTTTGAGCAGGCGAATACCGGGACCATCCTGTTGGACGAGATAAGCGAGATGGACCTGAAGCTCCAGGCGAAACTGCTTCGCGTCATTCAGGAAAAAGAGGTCGAGAGGCTCGGGGGCAAGACCCCGATACCGCTCGACATACGTATCATAGCGACCACTAACAGGGACATGAAGAAAGAGGTCCGGGAGGGGAGGTTCAGGGAAGACCTCCTTTACAGGCTGAACATCTTCCCCTTGACTCTGCCGCCGCTCCGGGACCGAGGCGAGGACAGGCTCTTCCTCGCCTCGCACTTCCTGAGGAAGTTCAACCAGAAGTACTCGAAGCGCCTCGAAGAGATATCAAAGGAAGCCGCCTCCTATATAGAAAGGCACGAGTGGAGGGGGAACATACGGGAGCTTGAGAACACGATGGAGAGGGCGGTGCTTCTCTCCCAGGGCAGGACGCTCCTTAAGGAACACCTTGTAATGGAGGAGGACGTCGAAGAAGAGACGGCCGTTGCGACGAAAGTATATGGACCCGTCGGAGAAACAATTGCCAGGGGCCGGAATGCCAATAATATGACGCTTTGGGAGATGGAGAAGGGGCTTATATGTAAAACCCTTGACGACGTCGAGGGGAACAGGACGCAGGCCGCCAAGCGTCTCGGCATCTCCGTAAGGACCTTGAGGAATAAACTCAAGGAATACGGGCAAAATCTGCCCGGGTAGGAAGGTATTTCCCATTTAGACCCTGCCTGGCTTGTTTCAGGTCAAGAATTGCCAGATGGTACGGAATTTGCACAATCCATACTCCAACGACGTCTTCAGGAGGCAGGACAATGCCAGACGGTATCTTTGATTCAACGATATCCCTACTCGGAAACACCCTCGACCTCCGTGCCGCGAGGCACAAGCTCCTCTCATCAAACATAGCCAACCAGGAGACCCCCGGTTACAGGGCGGTTGATATAAACTTCGAGGAAGAGCTGGAGAAGAGGGCAGGGAAGGGCGTTCTCGCGGGGGATACTGAGGCGCTTGCCCGCACAAGCCCCCTCCACTTGAGCCCGACTTCCGGCATAGGCTCGGAGCCGAGGGTACTCGACAGGGCTACCGAGATAGAAGGCTACGACAGGAACTCGGTGGGGGTCGAGGGCGAGATGGCTAAGCTCTCCGAAAACTCTCTCATGTACACGATCTCATCGAAGATGATAAGGAGCAAGTTCAATCTCCTCATGACGGCTATAAAGGAAGGGGGCAGGTAATTTATGGACCTTTTTTCAGTAAGTTCCTCAGGCATGGAGGCGCAGAGGGTGCGGATGAGCATCATCGCCTCGAACCTCGCTAACGTCGAAACGACACGGACAGCCAGCGGCGGCGCGTACAGGAGGAAGGACATAGTGTTTTCCGCCGAGCAGGGCTTCGGCGGCGTCCTGCAAAACGCCGTCGACGCGCAGTCCCCCGGCGTAAAGGTCGCCGGCATAATAGAGGACAATAGGCCCTTGAAGTACGCCTACGAGCCGTCGCACCCGGACGCGGATGAGAAGGGGTACGTCGCCTACCCGAACATAAACGTCGCCGAGGAGATGGTCAACATGATAACGGCGTCGCGGTCTTACGAGGCGAACGTCTCGGCCTTCAAGGCGACCCGCGACATGGCGATGAAGGCCCTAGAAATTGGCCAGTAACGGATAAAGGAGACCCCTTATGATTGATTCGATAAAAGGCCCTCTGGGCGCAATGAAAGGCGCGGGCGTCAACCTCGACGCCGGGGCGGAGGCCGCGGGCGACACCTTCAGCACGGTTTTGAAGGATTCAATTGAGAAGGTCAACAAGCTCCAGACCGAGGCCGACCAGGCGATACAGGGCCTCGCCAAGGGGGATACCGGCAACATCCACGAGACGATGATAGCCATAGAGAAGGCGAACCTCTCCTTCAACCTCATGGTGCAGGTGCGGAACAAGCTAGTCGCCGCGTACGAGGAGATAATGAGGACACAGGTATAACGGATGATTAACAGGATAAACGATCTCGTAAAAAGCCTCGGAAAGACGACGGCGCTCCTGATAGGAGTAGGGGCCCTGGTCGTCTCCGCCATGATAATATTCCTCCTCTTCAACAAGGGGCCTGAGTACAACGTCCTTTACTCCCATCTCTCTCCGGAGGATTCCGGCGCGGTAATAGAGAAGCTTAAGGAGATGAAGGTGGCGTACGCCGTTAACGGCACGACGATAAGCGTGCCAACGGACAAGGTCCACGAGACGAGGATGGAGCTTGCCGGCGAGGGTCTGCCGCAGGGCGGCGGCGTGGGTTTCGAGATATTCGACAAGACCTCCTTCGGTGTGACTGATTTCGTGCAGAAGGTGAATTACAAGAGGGCGCTCCAGGGCGAGCTCGCCAGGACCATCTCACAGATAAAAGAGGTCGAGGCGGCCAGGGTCCATCTCGCGCTCCCTGAAAAAGGCGTCTTCCTGGACGAGCAGAAGAAGGCGCGGGCGTCCATCATATTGAAGCTCAAGCCGGGTAAAACGCTCTCGCAGGGGCAGGTAAGCGCAATCGTCCACCTTGCCGCCAACAGCTTTGATAACTTAAGGCCCGAGGACGTCGCGGTAGTCGACACCACGGGCAAGATGTGGACAAAGGGCTCGGAGGAGGAAAGCGCCATGCATCTCTCCGCCTCCGAGCTCGAGTACAAGCGCTCTCTTGAAAGAGATCTTGAGACGAGGGTCCAGACGATGATTGAGAAGGCAGTCGGGCCGAACAAGGTGGTGGCGCGCGTCTCCGCGGAGGTCGACAACAAGAGGATCGAGCGCACCGAGG
Source organism: Deltaproteobacteria bacterium GWB2_55_19 (assembly GCA_001797465.1). Lineage (GTDB taxonomy): Bacteria > Desulfobacterota > GWC2-55-46 > GWC2-55-46 > GWC2-55-46 > GWB2-55-19. The sequence goes on from MGPQ01000004.1 coordinate 39,707, forward strand.
AGACGTATAACCCGGACGGGCAGGTCGTGAGGAGCGAGCACAGGAACAAGGAGAACTCGGTCGGAGGGGTCGCCGCGCTCGGGGTCCCCGGGGTCCTTTCCAACCTCCCGGAGGCGGCCCAGGGGCAGGCGCGCGCTGAGGGCTCGCCTGCCCAGTCCAACAGGTCGGACGAGGTCATAAACTACGAGATCAGCAAGGTCACAAGCCACGTCATAGAGCCCGTGGGGACGGTAAAGAGGCTGACCGTAGCCGTGCTCGTCGACGGTAATTACGAGGTCGCGAAGGACGCCGCGGGAAAAGAGACGAGGAAGTATAACGCGAGGACCGATGATGAGATAGCGAAGTTCACGGATATGATCAAGGGCGCGGTCGGGTTTTCGCAGGACAGGGGGGATTCCATCTCGGTCGTTTCCACTCCGTTCGAGTCGGAGTTCACCGAGGTCGAGCCAGAGAAGCCGTCCGTAGCCCAGGTCTACATAATGCCGATGATGCCGCTTATAATAAAGTACGCCTCTGTCGCCGTCATCGCCGTCTTCCTGATACTCTTCATAATAAGGCCGCTTGTCAAGCGGGCTACCGTGGAAAAAGCGGCGCTAGAGGCGATACAGAGGTCGCTCCCTCAGGGGCTCGCCAAGGGGCTTGGCCCTGGAGGCGAACACGCGCTGGAGTCCGGCGAGGACATGGAGTCGATGGGCAGACTGAAGGACATCGTAAGGAACAACCCGCAACAGGTAGCGATGGTGTTGAAGGGCTGGATAAAGGAGAGACAGTAGATGGCGGCGAAGGACCAGTCCAAGATTACCGGCCTCGAGAAGGCGGCGGTACTGCTCATGAACCTCGGCGACGAGCTCGCGAGCGAGGTGATGAGGCACATGACCCCGGCCGAGATGAAGCTGATCGGCGGGACGATCGTCAGGAAGGATTCGGTCTCCATCCAGACCGGCAAACAGGTGCTGAAGGAGTTCAGCGACATTATGGATAAGGGCGACGTCGCGGTCGAGGGGCTCGAGTTCGCCAAAAGCGTGCTCATGAAGTCGCTCGGGGCGGAGAAGGCCCAGTTCATCATCGACCAGATAACGAGGGACCTGGGCGGCGGCGGAGGCATAGAGTCGCTTAAGTGGATGGACCCGGCGATAATCGCCAATATCATAAAGTCCGAGCACCCGCAGATAGTAGCTCTGATACTTTCGCACCTCGACCCGGAAAAAGCGGCGCAGGTGCTCCTCCATATGCCGGAGGAGAGGGTAAGGGGAGAAGTGATGCTCCGCGTCGCCAACCTCAAGAGGATACCCCAGGCCGCTGTAAAGGACCTCGAGCTCCTCATAAGCGAGCAGATGCTGAACGCCGACTCCTCGCAGGGCAGCGCCATAGAGGGAATAAAGGTTGCGGCGGAGATACTCAATCAGATAGAGTCCAAGGCCGAGGGCGACATAATGGACGTTATCGAGAAGGCGTCCCCGGACCTCGCGGTCAAGATTCAGCAGAAGATGTTCGTATTCACCGACCTCCTCGGCATCGACCCGAGGGGCATGCAGATGATAATAAAGGAGCTCTCTACGGACCTTTTGAGCGTCGCCTTGAAGGGCGCTGACGAAGCCATGAGGGAGCAGTTCTTCAAGAACATGAGCGAGCGCGGGGCCGAGATGCTCAAAGAGGACATAGAGTCCAAGGGCCCCGTGAAGCTCTCGGACGTGGAGAAGACGCAGCAGGAGATAATAAAGATAGCGAGAAGGCTCGAGCAGGAGGGTAAGATCGTAAGGGCCGGGAGGGGCGGGGATGTCATTGTCTAGGATATACAGGGAGACCGGGCACCCCTCAGAGCCTTTTATATTAGAGGACCTGGGGCTCTCTCCCTCGCCGTTCGAGACGGGCATTGAGGCGGCCGGGGATATGAGCGTCGGCAACAACATCGAGGCTATGGAGAGGGAGGCCTACGAGAGGGGTTTCACAGCCGGAGAGAAGGCCGGGTTCGAGTTCGGGAAACAGAAGGCGGAAGTCCTCTTTAACGGGATAGCGGGCCTTCTGGAGGCGCTCTCCACCTTCAAGGAGACGCTTCATAAGCCATGCGAGGACGAGATGGTCGAGCTCTGCATCGCCATATCGCGAAAGGTCCTGCAGAGGGAATTGGAACTAAAGAGGGACGGCATCGTCGAGTGCGTACGGACGGCGCTTAAGTCCGTCGTCGCGGGCGGCGAGATAACGATAAAGGTAAACCCCAAGGACCAGGACATACTCCTTCTGCACAAGGGGGAGCTCGCGAAGTACGGCGACGGGGTAAAGGGCGTAAAGGTCGAGGCAGACGAATCGGTATCCAGGGGAGGGTGTCTCGTAGACACCAACTTCGGAGAAATTGACGCGTCGATAGACTCGATAATGACGGAGATTGAGGAGAAGCTCAAGGGTGTGTGAACCCGGCCGTATTTCGCTCAAACGTCATATAAAGGCGGTCGCTGAAGTCAACCCGATAAGGGTTAACGGCAGGATAACGAGGGTCGTGGGCCTCGTCATGGAAGGGCTCGGCCCCGGCGCGTCGGTAGGAGAGTTCTGCCACGTGTACCCCAAGGACAGCTCCGCGCCCATTCAGTGCGAGGTCGTCGGATTTTCGGACGATAAGATACTGCTTATGCCGCTCGGCGAGGTGAGGGGCATAGGCCCCGGAAGCAGGATAGTCTCCAAGAGGCACAGCGCCGCTGTCGGCGTGGGAATGAAGCTCCTCGGGCGAACGCTCGACGGGCTCGGCAACCCCATAGACGGGCTCGGCCACGTCGAGATTGAAAAAGAATACCCGCTTCACGCGCAACCCCCGGCGCCGCTCCTTAGAAAAAGGATAGAGGAGCCGCTTAACGTAGGAATAAAAGCGATAAACGGGCTCCTTACCGTCGGCAAGGGGCAGAGGGTAGGCATATTCGCCGGCAGCGGCGTAGGTAAATCCGTACTCCTCGGCATGATGGCGAGGAACACGGAGGCCGACGTCAACGTCATAGGCCTTATAGGGGAGCGCGGACGCGAGGTAAAGGAGTTCATAGAGAAGGACCTGGGGACCGAGGGGCTAAAGAGATCGGTCCTCGTGGTCGCGACTTCGGACCAGCCGCCGCTCATAAGGATGAGGGCGTCTTTAATGGCTACGGCCATAGCCGAGTATTTCAGGGACCAGGGCAAGGACGTCCTCCTGATGATGGACTCCATATCGAGGTTCGCGATGGCGCAAAGGGAGGTCGGCTTAGCCGTGGGCGAGCCCCCGGCTACAAAGGGTTATCCGCCGTCCGTATTCGCCATGCTCCCGAGGTTGCTTGAGAGGGCCGGGACCTCGATGGGCGCAGGCTCCATTACCGGCTTCTACACGATACTCGCCGAGGGAGACGACGTGAACGACCCGGTCGCCGACGCGGCGCGCGCCATACTCGACGGGCATATCGTGCTTACGAGGGAGCTCGCGGCCCAGGGCCATTACCCGGCCATAGACATACTCACGTCCATAAGCAGGGTCATGATGGACGTCGTCTCGCCCGAACACAGGAACTTCGCGCTCAAGGTCAAGGCGGTCGTCGCCACATACAAGAAGGCCTACGACCTCATAAGCATAGGCGCGTACAAGGACGGGAGCGACCCGAAGGTCGACCACGCCATAAAGGTCATAGACAGGGTCAACGCCTTCCTACGTCAGGACATAGGCGAGCGCGCAGGGTTTGACAACTGCCTGCAAGCGCTCTTCGGGCTCGGCGTATAGCGATGAACAAGTTCGTATTCAAGCTCGAGCCGCTCTTCGAGTACAGGGAGAGGCTGAAGGAACTCTCGCAGAAGGAGTTCGGAGAGGCGCTTAAAAGGCTCGAAGACGAGGAGACGAAGCTTTCAGATCTGAAGGGGCTCTACAAGAAGTCGTCCTCGGATATAGACGCGTTGAAGGAGAACGGCGCGCCGTTTGATGAGATAGAGCTCTACTATTCGTACGTCGTGGGGCTCAAAAGGCATATAGCGGGCCAGGAACAGTGCATCGCTGAGTGCAGGCGCTCCCTTGAGGCCAAGAGGGGCGAGCTCCTCGAGGCCTCTAAAAAAACAAAGGTCATGGAGATAATGAAAGAGAAGTCGAGGCTCTCCTACAACGAGAAGGCGAATAAGGACGAGCAGAAGGCCACGGACGACCTCACGACAAGCAGGTTCAAGAGGGGGGCGGGAGATGAGAAATAAGATAGCCGCGCTCGTAGCCATAAAGGCCGTTGTCATACTGATATTGCTGGCTTCAGGCATCGGCGGGCTCAAGGTAAGCGATGTCTTCGCCGAGCCCGCGAAAGACGCCCACGGCGTGAAACCGGCTGTTTCGGAGACCAAGCCCGGGAGCGGGAAGGAAAAGTCGCTCCTTGCCGCCATCAACTCGAGGCAGGGGGAGCTCGACCAGAGGGACGAGGAGCTTAAGACCCGCGAGGAGAGGCTTTCGGTCATAAAGGCCGACATAGACGCGAGGATAGCCGAGTTGAACAAGGTTCACAACAGGATCGAGGCCTTCGTCAAGAAGATAGATGAAATAAACGACGAGCGCGTAAAAAAACTCGTAAGGATATATGAATCGATGGGCCCGGAGGAAGCGGCCAGCCGTATCGAGAAGCTCGACGAGGCGATGGCGGTCATGATACTCGCTTCCGTCAGCGAGAAGAAGGCCGCGAAGATACTCGGGTTCGTTGACGTCGATAAATCGGTACGTTTGAGCCGGTCGTTGAGGGTGAAGGATTGATGCCCCGCGTACCTGTTTTGAAAAAATGAGAGGCGGGGCCAGAAGCCCCGCCTTTTTCTTTTAAACCTGCCTTTGGCCTCCTCCTGGGATATCGCCGTCATTTTCTCCATCCGACCCGTAGCGAAGTCATAATAATGACGCGCCTGGAACCCAATCCATTGACTCGCGACTTGCCCAGCCATTATCAATAAAGTACCTCTGTACTAAAGAAATAGCTTTTCTCTGTAATTTCAACATGTTGGTCCGGCCGTTGCCTCTTGCATGGGCACCTGAATCATCTGGCACGGGTATTGCAAATACAATCGAACAACCAATACAGGTTTGTGTCTCGACTTAGGCCAACCGGTTTTTCAAGGAGGATGAGATGGCTGACGCTGAAAGCAAAAAAGGGAAGGAAGGCGAGGAGCACGCGCCCCCGCCCAAGAAAAAGTCCAAGCTCCTTCTGATAGGCATCGTCGCGGTGGTCGTTCTGGGGATCGGGGCAGGCGGGTTCTTCTTCATGAAGTCCAAATCCTCTCCAGAGAAGGCGCATGGCGCTGAGGAAGCTACCGCGGCCGAGGGGGCGGGCCACGGCGAGGCGGAGGGGGGGCACGGAGGCGAGGCAAAGGCGGAGGGCGCTCAGTCGACCATATTCAACCTCGACCCGTTCATAGTGAACCTCCAGGACAACTCCGGCACGAGGTACCTGAAGTTGACCGTCAACCTCGATCTCTCGTCCCCCACTGCGCAGGCTGAGATCACCTCGCAGACGACGCAGATAAGGGATTCCCTCATTATACTTCTGAGCTCCAAGAGCTACACGGACATAGGGACGGTCGAGGGCAAGTACCAGATGAGGGACGAGATAGTGGCGAGGGTCAACCAGTTCCTAACCAAGAGCAAGGTGAAGACGGCGTACTTCACCGAGTTCGTCATACAATAGGCGGGAATAAAATGGCGGAACAGATACTTTCACAGGTCGAAGTAGACGCCCTATTAAAGGGGCTGTCGAACGGAGACATAAAGACCGAGGCTGAGGCCCACGACGACGCCTCGGAATCATCCGTCAGGCCCTATGACTTCTCCAGCCAGGAGAGGACCGTAAGGGGCAAGATGCCGGCCCTCGACATGATAAACGAGAAGTTCTGCAGGTCGGTCCGCGGCCCGATATTCAACCTCCTCCGTAAAAGCGTAGACGTCGCCCCTGAGGGCGTAAAGACGATGAAGTACGAGGACTTCCTCAGGAACCTCCAGGTCCCGTCGTCGCTGAACGTTTTCCAGATGTCGTCGTTAAGGGGCCAGGGCGTGCTCGTAATAGACCCGAACCTCGTCTTCGTCATAGTAGACAGCTACTTCGGCGGCGACGGAAGGTTCCACACGAGGATAGAGGGCAGGGACTTCACAAACGTCGAGCAGTCGGTCATAAGGAAGGTAGCCGAGGTCATCTTCCACGAGATGGGCGAGATATGGAGGCCTGTCCACCATGTGGAGTTCAAGCCGGTCAGGTCCGAGATGAACCCCCAGTTCGTGAACATCGTCGGGAACATCGAGCAGGTGGTGGTATCTACCTTCAGGGTGGAGATAGAGTCCCAGCAGAACCGCTTCCTTTTCTGCATGCCGTTTTCTTCCATAGAGCCGATAAGGGAGAAGCTCTACGGGGGACAGAGGGTGGACGCGGTCGAGATCGACAAAAGCTGGTCGCAGAACCTGATGAGGCGGTTCGGGTCGATAGAGCTGTCCATCTCCGGCGAGATGGGGAGGGCGAAGATAATGGTCTCCGAGCTCCTTAACCTCAAGGTAGGCGACATAATCCAGCTTGACAGGAAGGCGAGGGACCCGCTCAGGGTGTACATAGAGGGGGCGCCCAAGCTCATTGCAAAGCCCGGCGTCATGGACAACAACTACGCTTTAAAGATAATGGAACCTATCCACGAAAGGGGGCAGGAGATATGACGAACGAGCAGGAGACAGGCGCGACTTTGGACGACCAGTGGGGCGCGGCATTCGCGGAGCAGGCGCCGCCGCCGGAGCCTTCGAAGCAGAATGAGACCTCGAAGAAGGAAGACGCCAGGCCGGCTAACTTCGGCTCGCTTAAGCAGGAGTCGAACGGGACGGTCACGAACCTCGACATGATACTCGACATACCCGTCACACTCTCCGTGGAGATGGGCAGGACCAGGATAATGGTAAAGGACCTCCTCCAGCTCGGCCAGGGCGCAGTCGTGGAGCTTGAAAAGCTTGCCGGAGAGCCGATGGAGATACTCGTAAACGGCAGGCTCGTCGCTCGCGGCGAGGCCGTCGTGATAAACGAGAAGTTCGGGATAAAGCTCACCGACATCGCAAGCCCCTCTGAAAGGATAAGCAAGCTCAGATGACAGGCTCGTACGCATACCTCCTCGTGAAGGCGGTCCTGACGCTCGTCTTCGTCCTCGGCCTCCTCGGGGTCTCGCTCTACGCCCTCAAGTGGTATATGGCGAAGGGCGGAAAGACCTCCTCCAGGGGACCGTCCCCCGTGAAGGTACTCTTCACAGCGGTCCTCGGCCAGAAGAAGAACCTTGCGATAGTCGAGGTGGCGGGCGAGGTGATAGTCTTAGGCATTACGCCGAACGCGATAAGTTTTTTGACTAAAATAGAGAAGAACGAGACGATTGAGGAGCTCAAGAAAGGCAACGGCAGGCGCGGGCTCCTCGGTCTCTTTCAGGGCGGGTTTTAGCATGAAGAGGAATATTATTGGAAGGGCATCGCTTATAACGGCCGTCGCGGCAACGGCGCTCGTCGCCCCGTCTCTCTCTTTCGGCGCGGACGCGCTCTCGCTCCCGAACGTAAGCCTCTCTCTCGGAGGAGCGTCGAGCCCCCAGGGGCTCGCCACGGCCATACAGATAATTCTCCTCATGACGGTCCTTACGCTCGCCCCGGCGATCCTCCTCCTTATGACCTCGTTTACGAGGATAGTCATAGTATTTTCAATACTCAGGCAGGCCATCGGGGTGCAGCAGGCGCCGCCGAACCAGGTCGTAATAGGGCTCTCGCTCTTCCTTACATTTTTCATAATGTCGCCGGCCTTCAATACGATAAACCAGAGGGCCCTGAAGCCTTACATGGAAGGCGCGATAAACCAGGAGCTGGCGCTCAATAACGCGCTCGCGCCGCTCCGCGAGTTCATGCTCCGGAACACGAGGGAAAAGGACCTCGACCTCTTCATAAAGCTCTCCAAGTCCCCGGCGCCGCATACAAAGGCCGACATCCCGACACTCGCCCTTATCCCGGCCTTTGTGACAAGCGAATTAAAGACCGCGTTCCAGATCGGGTTCCTCATATATCTGCCGTTCCTCGTGATAGACATGGTGGTAGCGAGCGTCCTCATGTCCATGGGCATGATGATGCTCCCGCCTGTAATGATCTCTCTGCCTTTTAAACTAATGCTTTTCGTGCTCGTGGACGGCTGGTACCTGCTCGTCGGGTCGCTTGTCCAGAGCTTCAGTTAGAAAGGACGCGCCGATGACGCCGGAGTTCGTGACAAGCATAGGCAAGGAAACGATAGAGGTGATCCTCATGGTCTCGGCCCCGGTCCTCATAGCGGGCATGGCCGTCGGGCTCGCGGTCTCGATATTCCAGGCCGTTACGCAGATACAGGAGATGACGCTTACGTTCGTCCCGAAGATAATAGTGGTCTTTGTCGTCCTCCTCGCGCTCTCACCGTGGATGATGGAGATAATGATCAATTTCACTCAGAAGATATTCACCGAAATCCCGCTCTACGCGAGAGGCTGATGGAATTCACCCAGTACATACTCCAGAACTCGCCGACATTCCTCTTCGTCCTTACGAGAACCACGGCGATAATATTCGGCGCCCCGATATTCGGCGCCTTCAACGTGCCGATGCAGGTAAAACTCGCGCTCTCCTTTCTCATAGCCCTCATCCTCGCGCCGATGACGCCGTTCGTCCCGATGCCGGAGACGATGACCGGGCTTGTCGTAAGCATGGGCGGCGAGATACTCATAGGCGCGTTCATAGGGCTCGCGATCAAGTTCGTCTTCACCGGTGTCGAGTTCGCGGGGCAGATCGCCTCCTTCCAGATGGGCATCGGCATGGCGAGCGCCTACGACCCAATAAACAGCGCGCAGATTACGGTCCTCGGCAAGATGATGTCGATACTTTCGCTACTCATATTCTTGAGCGTCAACGGCCACCTGATGGTGATAATGGCCCTTAAGAAGTCCTTTGACGCGATACCGCCATACGGGTTCCACCTCTCCGGCGAACTCATGGAGAGCTTCATCGTCTTCTCAAGGGAGGTCTTCATACTCGCCGTGAAGTTTTCGGCGCCGGTAGTCGCCATCCTCGTCTTCGTAAACGTCGCCTTAGGCATAATGGCGCGGACGGTCCCCCAGCTCAATATGTTCGCCATAGGGTTTGCGATAACCATCACGGTAGGCTTCATAATGCTCGCGCTTTCGCTTCCGGTCTTCGAGACGGCGCTCATTTCCGTCTACGACAGGATGTGGCAGGGCGTATTCAACCTCATAAGGGTGATGTAACATGGCCGAGGGCGATTCCCAGGAACGTACAGAACAAGCGTCATCGCGAAAGCGCGATCAGGCGCGCGAAGACGGGAGCTTCGCAACATCAAAAGAGCTCTCCACCTTTCTCATGATAGCCGGCTCGACGGCGGTGCTGTATTTCTCGGCGGTATGGATGTACACAGGGCTCGCTGACCTGATGAAGGGCTCCTTTAAGCTCCTTATGAAGGGCGAGCTTACGGTAAAAGAGGTCTCGGGGCTCTTCAGCATGGTCTCCTACAAGTTCTTCGTCATAATACTCCCGGCGCTCGCAATACCGATCTTCGGGGCGCTCTCTTACATTCTCCAGAACGGGTTCGCGCTGACGACGAAGCCCATATCCCCGGACTTTTCAAAGCTCGACCCGCTCTCCGGCGCCAAGAAGATTTTTTCCACGCAGTCCCTTGTCGAGCTCGCCAAGTCGATAGTGAAGATAAGCGTCATCGGGTTCGTAGTATATAAGGCGGTGGCGCTCGAGTGGCAAACGATGCCGTTCCTCATAGATGCCGACGTGTTTTCGGTACTCTCGTTCGTAGGCTCCATGACCTTCAAGATAATGATGAAGACCCTCTGGGTGCTCGCCCTCATCGCGATAGTCGATTACGCCTTCCAGAGGTGGAGCTTCGAGAAGGGCCTCATGATGTCGAAAGAAGAGCTGAAGGAAGAGATGAAAGAGACCGAAGGCGACCCGATTGTGAAGGCGCGCATCAGGTCTATACAGAGGGAGCTCTCAAGGAAGCGCATGATGGCCGAGGTGCCGAAGGCCGACGTAGTGGTCACGAACCCGACCCACATCGCCGTAGCCATCAAATACGACAAAGAGAAGGCGAACGCCCCGATAGTCGTCGCAAAGGGCGCGGACCTGATAGCGGAAAAGATAAGGGAAGTGGCGAGGAAGCACGGGGTCCCGATAGTGGAGAACAAGCCGCTCGCAAGGACGCTCTTCAAGGCGGTTGATATCGGCAAGCAGATACCCGCCGACCTTTACAGGGCGGTAGCAGAGATACTCGCGTACGTATACAGGCTGAAAAACAGGGCGCGCAGAGGGCAGTAATCAAGGGAGAGGTCTGTAAATGGCAAGCGTACTGGAATCATTGTCTAAATACAAAAAAGGCACCGAGCTCATAGTGCCGCTCGGGATTGTGGGTATTCTCTTCGTCATGATACTCCCGCTCCCGTCGCTCGCGCTCGACCTCCTCCTTACGTTCAACATAACGGTTGCGATAATCATCCTGCTTGTGGCGGTCTATATAGAGAAGCCGCTGGATTTCTCCACCTTCCCGATACTGCTCCTTATTACGACGCTCTTCAGGCTCTCGCTTAACGTCGCATCGACCCGGCTCATACTCCTCCACGGGGCCGAAGGGCCCTCAGCCGCCGGAGAGGTCATAAAGTCATTCGGAAACTTCGTCGTCGGCGGCAACTACGCCGTAGGGTTCGTCGTCTTCGCCATACTCGTCATCATCAACTTCATGGTCATAACCAAGGGCGCCGGGCGCATAGCCGAGGTCGCGGCGAGGTTCACCCTCGACGCCATGCCCGGCAAGCAGATGGCCATAGACGCGGACCTTAACGCCGGCCTCATAGGCGACGAGGAGGCGAGGAAGAGGAGGAAGACGGTCGCGCTTGAGGCCGACTTCTACGGCGCCATGGACGGCGCCTCCAAGTTCGTCCGCGGGGACGCCGTGGCGGGCATACTCATAACTATCATAAACATAGTGGGAGGGCTCGTCATAGGGGTCCTCCAGCAGGGGCTCCCGGTAGGCGAGGCCGCCCGCGTCTATACGCTCCTGACCGTCGGCGACGGCCTCGTCGCGCAGATACCGGCGCTCATAATATCGACCGCCGCCGGCCTCGTCGTCTCGAACGTCAATACCGAGTCGGGCTTGAGCGAATCCATAGGCAAGCAGTTCATAATGCACCCGAAACCGATATTCATAACCTCAGGGATACTCTTCATCTTCGGGCTCATCCCGGGCCTGCCCCACGTCGCGTTCTTCGTCATCGCCGCGGCGACCGCCGGCGTCGGCTACATCGTCACCAAGGGCGCGGCCGAGCGCAAGGAGACGGAGGCGAAGGCGAAGGAAGCCCCGAAGGCGGCGCCGAAGAAAGACGCGATCGAGGAGATACCGCTCATCGACACCCTCGGCCTCGAAGTAGGTTACAGGCTCATCCCGCTCGTGGATTCCTCAGAAGGCGGCGAGCTCCTTGAGAGGATAAAGGCCATAAGGAGACAGTTCGCCGAGGAGATGGGCGTGGGCGTCCAGGCCGTACATATAAAGGACAACCTCCAGCTCAAACCCTCCGAGTACGTCTTCATTGTAAAGGGCGTAGAGGTTGCGCGTGGAGAGCTCCTGATAGGGCATTCCCTCGCGATAGACCCGGGCAACGCGCAGGGCGGCCTCGACGGCGTACCGACGACAGACCCCGCCTTTGGCCTGCCGTCCCTCTGGGTACAGGACTCGCAACAGGAGAAGGCCCAGGTCCTCGGCTACACCGTCGTAAACCACTCGGCTATAATGGCGACCCACATAACCGAGATAATAAAGGCCCACGCGCACGAGATACTCGGCAGGCAGGAGGCGCAGGTGCTACTCGACAAGGTTTCGAAGTCCCACCCCAAGGTCGTAGAAGAGCTCGTGCCGGGTCTGCTCTCCCTCGGAGCGGTGCAGAAGGTCCTCCAGAACCTCCTTAAGGAGAGGGTATCCATACGCGACCTCCAGACGATACTGGAGACGCTCGCAGACTACGCGCCGATAACCAAGGACACGGACCTCTTGACCGAGTATGTGAGGATGAACCTCGCCAGGCAGATATCGAAGACGCATCAGTCCCACGACCTCGTGATACAGGCGATAACGCTCAACCACGACATCGAGGAGACAATAGCAAAGGCGGTCCATGAGACCCCGCAGGGGTCGTTCCTTACGATAGAGCCGTCCATCGCGCAGAGGATACTCACGAGGCTCCGGGAGTCGCTCGAGGAGGTCATGGCAAAGGGGCACCAGCCGGTTTTGCTCGCCTCCCACCAGACGAGGCGGTTCGTAAGGAAGCTGACTGAGCGGTCCTTCCCGGCCATAGCGGTCCTTTCTCACAACGAGATATCAAATAATGTCAAGGTCCAGACACTAAAGGTAGTGAGGTTGTGACATGCATATAAAGAGGTTCACGGGACCAAGCGTAAAGGATGCGCTCCGGCAGATAAAGGCCGAGTTCGGCGGCAACGCCCTCATCCTCAGCACTAAAAAGTTGAGCCAGGTCCTCCATGAGGTCGTCGCGGCCATAGACCATGACCTTGTCGAGGAGGCGGTAATAAGCCTCGACGCCCCGGTCTCTGCGCCAGCCCAGGCAAGCCCGTCTGGCGGCAAGGGCGGCGACGGCGGCAAGGGGCGCGGCCTGGACGCGGTAAAGAGCGAGATAACGGAGCTGAAGGACCTCTGTCTCAAGATGCTCTCCGAGGCAGGGAACCCTGTCTCCAGCTTATATTCGAAGCTCTCTTCCGAATTCGCCGCGAACGGGGTGGACAAAAGGCTCGTTGACAGGCTACTCCTCAGCGCCTTTAATGGAGTGGGCAGGAAAGAGGCCGTAGACGCCTCCTTCATGAGGTCGGAGTTAAAGGCGAAGTTGTTGGGCAATATTACCGTAGTGGACCCGCTCTCCGGGAAGGGTGTCGTCGCCTTTGTCGGCCCTCCGGGCGTGGGAAAGACCACGACTATCGCGAAACTCGCGGCGATACACGCGCTTAAAAAGAAGAGGAGGCTCGCGCTCGTATCCTGCGACACATACAGGATAGCCGCGGCCGAACAGATGAAACTCTACGGCAAGCTCATCGGCGTGCCGACCGAGGTCGCAAAGGACGCCAAAGAGCTCGCCGCGTGCCTTAGGATGCACCGGGACAAGGACCTCGTCCTCATCGACACCGCCGGGCGGAGCGTCAAGAGCAGGGAGCACATGGGAGAGCTCGCGGGGATATCGAGGATATCGCCACACATAAGGTTCAACCTCGTGCTCGGGGCCGACACCAGGGACGAGTCGCTCTACGACTGCGTAAAGGGATACGCCTCGATGCCGGTGGACGCGCTCACCTTTACGAAGGTGGACATGAGCCGCGTCTACGGGCCGATACTGAACACCATGGTGCTAGCTAAAAAGCCCGTCTCATACCTCGCCGGAGGCCAGAGGGTCCCCGAGGACATCGAGACCGCTACCAGGGAGAGGCTCGTAAACTTTTTCATGCAGAATTAAGGAGACATGTAATGGATCAGGCTGTGACATTGAGGGCGATGGCAGAGAAAGGGGCGTTGATGGAAGATGCGGTATCCACGCGTGTAATAGCCGTAAGCAGCGGCAAGGGAGGGGTCGGAAAGACCAACTCCGTCGTTAACCTGGCCGTTGCGTTCTCGAGGATGGGGAAAAGGGTCCTTCTCCTGGACGCCGACATGGGGCTCGGAAATCTCGACGTGCTCCTGGGGCTCGCGCCCAAATACAACATGGGGCACCTCCTCCGGGGTGAAAAGACCATGGACGAGGTGATAGTGCGCGGCCCGGCCGGGATAATGATACTCCCGGCGAGTTCGGGCGTGCAGGAGCTTACCAACCTGTCCCCCGAGGAGAGGCTTTCATTGTCGTGCCACTTGGAGAGCCTCCAGCACGAGATAGACATTATGATAATAGACACCGGCGCCGGTATTTCGAGCAACGTCCTCTTCTTCAACATGGCGGCGCAGGAGATAGTCGTAGTCGTCACCCCGGAGCCGACCTCCATCACCGACGCCTATGCCCTCATGAAGGTCCTCCTCCGGAAGCACGGCGAGAGGCGCTTTAAGCTCCTCGTGAACACGGTAAAATCAGAGAAAGAGGCGATAGAGGTCTACAAGAAGATAAGCCTCGCGGCTGAGAGGTTCCTGAACATCTCGGTAGATTACCTCGGCTTCGTCCTCCACGACGAGAACGTGCCCAGGTCCGTCGTCCAGCAGAAGGCGGTCATGGAGCTTTATCCGGAATCCAAGGCGTCGCTCTGCTACAAGGAAATAGCCGGGGCCATATGCGAGACCCCGGCAAAGCCGTCCATAAAAGGCGGGCTCCAGTTCTTCTGGAGACAGATGCTTAGCAGAAATATCTAATTGAGGATGGACAGATGACTATCAAAGCCAAGTCGAACCCGAGCCCGTTCCGGGACAAGCTCCTCGAGGACAATATCCACCTGGTGAAGATAATCGCGTACCAGGTGGCGGTGAACCTGCCTCCGCACATAGACGTCAACGACCTCATAAGCGCGGGCACGATTGGGCTCCTTGAGTCCATCGACAGGTTCGACCCAGGGAAAGGGGTCCAGTTCAACACCTACGCCTCCATCAGGATAAGGGGCGCGATAATGGACGAGCTCCGGTCCATGGACTGGATGACGCGCTCCATGAGGGACAAGTCTAACCAACTCGAAAAGGCCTACGGCGAGATCGAGAGAAAGACCGGAAGGCCGGCCGAGGTGGAGGAGGTGGCGAAGTTCCTGGAGATATCGACCGATGAACTGCACACGATACTCAGCCAGGTGAGCGCCTTAAGCGTCCTGAACCTCGAGGACATGGGCATAAACCATTACGACGAAGGCATGGACATCCTCGAGTGCATAAAGGACCCCGAGGGCAAGGACCCCATGACCATCGTCAAGTTCAACGAGATCAAAAGGATCATAGCCGAGGCGGTAGAGACGCTGCCTGACAAGGAAAAACTCATCATCTCGCTCTACTACTACGACGAGCTGACATTGAAGGAGATAGGCAAGGTCCTCGACATCACCGAGTCCAGGGTCTGCCAGCTCCACAGCCAGACGATGCACAGGCTCAAGGGCAAGTTGAAAAAATGCATCGGCGTCGGGACGTTGTCGGACTGACGGATCATTTCATCACAAATAGCGTGGAAGATAAAATTAAAGAATCCCGGTACATACCCGATAAAAGAAGTGAGGGTACGCATGATCGACCAATCAAATATCCGACTTAAGCTCGGCGACGATGACCCGTATGTGAGGAGAGACGCCTGCGAGGCCATAGGAGAGGCGCACGCGCTCGACTTCATACAGGAGCTCGTCAGGCTCCTCAAGGACGAGCACCCGGGGGTAAGGGAGTCGGCCCTGAACGCGCTCACGTCCATCGGCGGCCGACATGTCGCCGAGGCGATAGCTCCGCTCCTTAAGCTCGAGGACGTCGCGCTCCGTAACATCGGTATAGAGATATTGCGGCAGTTGGGGCCGGAGGCGCTTGAGGCGCTCTCCGGTCTTTTGACTGACAAGGACGACGACGTAGTCAAGTTCGCAATCGACATACTCGCGTCCATCGGCGAGACCGGGGCCGCGGGGATGATCACAACGCTCTCGGACCATAAGAACCCCAACGTAAGGGCCTCAGTAGCCGTCTGTTTCGGCAGGCTCAAATCCACGGGCTCCGTGCCTGCGCTTTTGAAGATACTTAACGACAGTGAGGAATGGGTGCGTTTCTCGGCCATAGAAGGGCTCGGGCTCCTTCAGGACAAGAGCGCGCTCGCCCCGCTTTTAGGCGTCATAGCCGGCGGCTCAGGGCTCTTGAAGGAGGCCGCGCTTGAGTCTCTCGGCAAGATCGCCTCTCATGCCGACGCGGCCGAGGTGCTCGTCAAGCTCGAGGAGTTCATAAGGTTCGGCGGCCTCATAAGCCCGAATTCGGTTGTAAGGCTCCTTGAAAAGGCGCTCTCTCCCGGCTCTACCTTCCGTCCGACGAGGGAGTTCAAGGAGGCGTACTTCTCGTTCCTCTCCCTCGCCATGGAAGACGGCGAGCTGGATTGCAGGCTTTCGGCGATCAAGGGTTTTGGCCTCCTTAAGATGCCAGATGGCATCGGACGGGTATTAAAATTCATAAACTCCCAGAAGGAGCTCTCCGAGGATACCGAAGCGCTCCTCATAGACGCCATCGTCTCGATGACCGGGACAGGGCCTATCCCGGAAGCGTTCAAGGCCGAGGTGACGAAGGGCGGGAAGGCCCTGAAGGTCATCGTAGGGGCGTTCGGAGAGCTTAAGTCCGAGGAGGCTGTGCCGATACTCGCTTCCCTCATAGGCAACGTAGCCAAGCACGAGCTTAGAGAGGTGGTGACTGCCCTCGAAGCCATCGGATCGCCGGACTCCATCGACGTGCTCATGAAGGCGCTCAGAAATACGGACGGTCACACGAGGAAGATCTCGGCGCGCGCTCTCGGCACGCTCCTCGGCGAAGACGCTCAGGAGGCCCTTTTTGAAGCGCTTCAAAAGGAGACGTACAGGGACGTCCTCGAGGAGATGACGGACACGGTCGCGGCGATAGCCACCGAGCGCGTGAAAAAGGGGCTGTGCGCCCTGCTCTCGAGCCAGCGGGAGGACCTGCGCGAGATGGGGGCGAGGGGGCTCGGCCTCGTCGGAGACGAGGAGGCGCTCCGGTTCCTCCGGGAGGCCGCCAGAGACAGGTCCCCAAACGTAAGGAAGATGTCGTATAAGTCGATGGCGAGGCTCGGGATACCTGAGGCCGCCGATTCGGTCGTAAGGGGCCTTAAGGATGAAAACGACGACGTCAAGCTCTCGGTGCTGAAGGCCCTCGGCGGCTGGACCGGGGACCTCATAAAGACAGCGCTCCTGGAGTCCCTGCGCGACAGGAATCTATGGGTCAGGTACCACGCCGTAGCCCTTCTCGGGGATATGGAAGACGCCGGGGTCGAGGACGCCGTCATAGAGGTCTTAAAGAAGGACGAGGCGCCTGTAAAGGCCGCGGCCGCCAAGGCGTTGGAGGCGATCGGATCGAGGAAGGCGCTTCCCGAGCTTAAGATGTTCGTGAACCACCCGGACGCCCAGGTGAGGGCGGCCGTCGAGAACGCAATTGAAAGAGTCGAATCTGGATGTTGACTTTAGGGATAGACACCAAGCCGAAGCTTTCTTTAGAGACCTTCTGCCTCCTTCGCGACATCATATACGCGAAGAGCGGGATCCAGTTCGGGGACACGAAAAAATACCTCCTGGAGACGAGGCTTGCAAGGAGGATAGAGGAGAAGAACCTGAAATCCTTCGAGGACTATTATTATTATCTCATGTACGACCCGGACAAGGCCAGGGAGTTGAACTACTTGCTTAACTGCATCGTCACGAACGAGACGAGTTTTTTCAGGGACCCGGCCCAGCTCGACGCCTTCAGGCGGGGGATCGTGCCGAGGGTCGTCGAGGAGAAGGCGAGGACCGGGTCGAAGACCGTAAAGGTCTGGAGCGCGGCATCATCTACCGGGGAGGAGCCTTACACGCTCGCGATGATGCTCATGGAGGACCTGGGCTCCAGGGGATACGGCATAGAGGTGCTCGGCAGCGACATAAGCGACAGGGTCCTTAAATCCGCCGAGGCCGGCGTCTACGAGAAGTATTCGCTCCGCAATACGCCTGAGGTCTTCAAGAGCAAGTACTTCGTCACCAGCGGCCCCGAGTCGTACGCGGTCGCGAGGAAGGTGAGGGATCTCGTGAAGTACAGAAAGGTCAACCTCGTGGACTCGATAGAGACACGGATGATAAGGGGCATGGACATAATCTTCTGCAGGAACGTGCTCATTTACTTTGACGACGCCTCCAAGAAAAAGGCGGTAACGCACCTCTACGACAGCCTGAACAAGGGCGGGTACCTCTTCGTCGGTTTCTCGGAGACGCTCCACAGCATAACAAGGCTTTTCAGGCCGGTATCAATAGAACGCTCGGTCGTATACCAAAAAGTATAGGGGTCTGCCAATGCCTATCGACAAAAAAATTCTGATAGTGGACGATTGCGGGACAACCCGAAAACTCCTTTCGTACATAATCCGGGAGAGGGGGTACAAGATAATAGGCGCCTCGAACGGGATAGAGGCCCTGGAGGTGATGGCCTCGAACCCGGTGGACCTCGTGGTCACGGACCTTAACATGCCGCAGATGGACGGGTTCGAACTGTCAAGGAGCCTGCGCGGCCAGCCTGAGTACAGGGAACTGCCGATAATAATGATTACTACGGAATCCGGCGAAAATGACAGGAGGATGGGGATGGAGGCGGGCGTAAACACATACCTCTCCAAACCCATTACGCCGCAGAGGCTCCTCTACGAGATAGAAAAGCTCATATAATGCCCGGCCATTACAAGCTAAAGTTCAGGAGGAGGATCCAAGATGTACGACCAGAACATGAAGATACTTGTTGTGGATGACTTCTCGACGATGAGGAGGATCATTAAGAACATCCTCAAGGAGATCGGGTACACTAACGTGGACGAGGCCGACGACGGCTCCACGGCCCTTGAGAAGCTCAAGTCGGCCAGGTTCGATTTTGTCGTGACGGACTGGAACATGCCTAACATGCCGGGGATAGACCTTTTGAAGGCCATAAGGCAGGACCCGGACCTGAAGGCCACGCCGGTCCTCATGGTCACGGCGGAGGCGGCCAAGGAAAACGTTATGACGGCCGTCGCTGCCGGCGTGAACAATTACATAGTCAAGCCATTTACCGCCGCGGCTCTCAAGGAGAGGATAGACTTGATCCTTGAAAAGCTAAAGGCCGCGTCGTAAGGGCCCCAAAAAAACATGATGGGACGCTGAAAGGAGCAAGCCATAATGGACGCTAGGAACTGGAACGACGTCATGTCAAAGATAAAAGAGGAACTCTCCAGCCTCGCCCAGTTCGTCGATAAGACGAGAAGGGGGATAGACACGTTGGAGACGACGGTAAAGGCCGGGACCGAGCGCTTCCCGGAGGCCTCGAACCAGATAGCCGCCGTGACAGGCGACCTCGAGAACGCCGCCAACAATATAATGTCGATACTCGAAGGGCTTATGACCGAGCAGGAAAGGATGCACATGGTACTCGCGTCCGTCACAGAGTGGGCGCGGAGCCTCCCGGAGGGAGCATCGGAAAAAGGCCGCGGCTTCATAAAGGAGCTCACCGCCGTGCACGAGAAGACGAAGACCGATCTCATGGACATTTTCACCAACATGTCCTTCCACGACCTTTCCGGACAGAAGCTCAAAAAGGTCATAAGCTCTCTCGCCGTAGTAGAGTCGAAGCTCCTTGAGATGGCCTTGAGTTTCGGGTTTGATGACGCTGGAAAGGGGCACACTGACGCGGCAAAGCCTGAAAAACCGATGAACCAGGATGTCGTCGACAGACTGCTTAAAGAGCTCGGGGCATAGAGCTGTAAGAGAACACACCGGAGGCCGTATGTCTTTTCCGTCCGACGAGATGGACGATATAGTAAACGACTTTATCGCCGAGGCGTCCGAGGGGCTTGAGTCCCTCGACCAGAAGTTCATCGAGCTCGAGAAGAACCCAGGCGACACCGGGCTCCTTAACGACATCTTCAGGTCCATACACACGATAAAGGGAGCGGCGGGCTTCCTGGGCTTCCAGCAGATGGTCGAGGTCACCCACGTGACCGAGGACGTGCTCAACAAGCTCAGGAAGGGCGAGATTGCCGTGGACGCCGGGATCATGGACGCCATACTCGAGTCCGTGGACCTCATAAAGGTCATCCTTAATAATATCAGGGAGAAGAACGGCAGGACCGAGGACGCATCCGGGACTATTTCGCTATTGACGCGGATATTGAGCTTTGTCAGGGCGGATACGGAGACCCCGGCGGCCATAGAGACTGAGCAGGCCGCGCCTGCTCCGGTTGAGGCGCCGAAGGCCGAGGAGCCGGTCACGGAGAGCGCGCCAAACCCCGTTGATCTGCCGAAGACAGAGCCGGGCGCGGATAAGGTCGTTGATATACCAAGGCTTGAGGCGAAACCGCAGGCCGCGGAGGCGAAACAGCAGAAGGACGAGGGCGGGGGCAAAGAGAAGGAGCAGTCGATAAGGGTCGACATCGAAAGGCTTGACTCGGTGCTGAACCTGGCCGGAGAGCTGGTACTATCGAGGAACAGGCTCATGCGGCTCGGTTCCAGGCTCCCTGAGACGGACGCCGAGGAAGAACTCGTCTCCCACGTGAACGAGGCGATAGCCCAGCTCGATCTCGTCACAACCGACCTCCAGCTCGCCGTAATGAAGATGAGGATGCAACCCATAGCCAAGGTCTTCAATAAATTTCCGAGGATGGTCCGGGACCTCGCAAGGCAGAACAATAAGGAAGTGGAGCTCGTCATAAGAGGCGAGGAGACGGAGCTCGACAAGACCGTCATAGAGGAGCTCGGGGACCCGCTCGTCCACCTCATCAGGAACGCCCTCGACCACGGCATGGAGACCCCGGAGGAGAGGGTGGCCGCGGGCAAGCCGAGATGCGGCACCGTCTCCCTTTCCGCCTATCAGGAGGGGAGGCACATAATAGTGTCGATTGCTGAGGACGGACGCGGGATGAACCCGGTCCATATAAAGAATTCCGCCGTTGAGAAGGGCCTCCTGACCGAGGACGAGGCAGGGAGATTATCCAACAAGGACGCGTTGAACCTGATATTCATACCCGGCTTTTCCACCGCCAAGAAGGTGAGCAACATCTCCGGGCGCGGCGTAGGGATGGATGTCGTGAAAACAAACATCACCCGAATAAACGGGTCTATTGACATCGATTCCGAGGTCGGCAGAGGGACGACGATCACCTTCAGCCTCCCGCTTACGCTCGCAATCATTCAGGCGCTTACGGTCGATGCCGGAGGAGAGGTCTACGGCATACCGCTTTCAACCGTCATCGAGAACATCAGGGTCGCCGACTGCGATATAAAGACCGTGGACAGCAGGGAGGTCATTCAGATAAGGGACAGGGTCTACCCTGTCGTCAGGCTCGGCGCGCTCGTCTCCGGCAACGTTACGACGGCGCAATCCGAGTGGAAGTACATAGTCCTTATAGGCATAGGCGAAAAGAGGTTCGGGATACTCGTAGACAGGCTCCACGGCCAGGAGGAGATAGTCATGAAGTCGATGGGCGAGTACCTGAAGGGCACCGAAGGCATAGCCGGCGCGTGCATAACCGGCGACGGCAACGTCATATTGATACTCGACCTCGCCGGGCTCATGCAGGCGGCCCAGAGGTCGTACGCATTCTGAAGTCAGGGGGGGAGATGACAGGCAGTAAGATCAGGGTGCTCATAGTCGACGATTCGGCGTTCATGCGCAGAGTCATAAAGCAGATGCTCGAGACAGACCCCGGCATCGTGGTCGTAGGCGCGGCCAGAGACGGCGCCGAGGGCGTCGAGCTCGCGCTCTCCCTGAAACCCGACGTCATAACTATGGACATAGAGATGCCGAGGATGACCGGGTTGGAGGCGACTGAAGCGATAATGGAGAAGGCGCCGACGCCGATAATCATGGTCAGCTCCCTTACGAAGGAGGGCGCCAAGGCAACCTTTGACGCGCTGGACAAGGGCGCGGCCGATTACATTTCGAAAAACCTCTCGACCTCGTCGTTTGACATGATGAAGATACAGGAGGAGCTTATCTCCAAGGTCAAGGCGGTCTCGCTGAAGAAGAACAGGCTCCTCGGCCTCTCCGGCTTCAAAAAGCCCGCGGCAGCGCCCGCGCCGGCAGTGACGCCTGCGAAGAGGAGCTTCGTAACGCAGAAGATTGCCTTCGTGGCCATAGGGGCGTCGACCGGCGGGCCGAGGGCCATCCAGGAGGTCCTCTCTCACCTTCCGCCCGGCCTTACGACGCCTTTTCTCGTAGCCATACACATGCCGAGGGCCTTTACCGGGGCGTTTGCCGAGAGGCTCAACGACCTCTGCGGCCTCGAGGTGAAGGAGGCGGAGAACGGGGAGATGATAAAGGCCGGGCGCGTGCTCCTGACCCCAGGCGGCTCGCAGACGAGGATCAGGAAGCGCGGGACCTTCGATTTCAGCGTTGAGATAAACAACGAGCCCTTCGGCGCGCTCTACAAGCCTTCCGTGGACGTATCGATGACGTCGGTTGCCGAGTGCTATCCCGGCAGGTCGCTCGGCGTGATCCTTACCGGCATGGGGCACGACGGGAGAGAGGGGATGAGGCTTATAAAGGAGAAGGGCGGGAAGACCCTTGCGCAGAACGAGGAGACCTGCACGGTCTACGGCATGCCGAAGGCGGTCGTCGACGCGGGGCTCGCCGACAAGGTAGTGCCCCTCGACAACATAGCGGGCGAGATAGTCAATATGATTTGACAGGCCTCAAAAAAGTCCATCAAAGTTCGCCTCGCTCCTCGACGCCTCGCATCCGGGGCTTTTTCAGCGGCCTCGGCAAATTGGATTTTTTCGTCAACCTGTTGGACACCGGGGGTCAGGCTTTTTCCATATGGACATATTAACTATTGTAGGCATAATCCTCGGCTTCGGCGCCATCATCGGCGGCCAGGTCCTTGAGGGCGGCTCCCTCACCTCTATAATGCAGGTGACGGCCGCGATAATCGTCCTCGGCGGGACGATCGGGGCGGTCTGCGTCAACTATTCCCTTAATACGTTCATCCTTGCGCTGAAGAACGCAAGGCTCGCCTTCTTCAACCATAAGTCCGACCCGAGGGAGTTCATAAGGCTGATCTCGGAGCTCGCCGGGGCGGCGAGGAAGGACGGGCTCCTCGCGCTCGAGTCGCGCCTTAAGAGGATTGACGACCCGTTCCTCAGAAAAGGCCTCCAGCTCGTCGTTGACGGCACCGAGCCGAAGCTCACGAGAGAGATACTCGAGATAGAGATACAGTACACCGAGGAGTACAACCTCTCCTCGGCGAAGGTATTCGAGTCCGCGGGCGGCTACGCCCCAACAATCGGCATACTCGGCGCCGTGCTCGGACTCATACACGTGATGGAGAACCTCGCCGAACCCTCGATGCTCGGCTCCGGCATAGCGGTGGCGTTCGTAGCGACCGTCTACGGCGTCGGCTCGGCGAACCTCCTATGGCTCCCGGTCGCCGGGAAGATGAAGCAGAAGATACGCGAGGACGTCATAGTGAAGGAGATGATCATCGAGGGCCTCATCTCGCTTTCGGAAGGTGAGAACCCGAGGCGCGTTGAAGAGAAGCTCTCCGGGTTCCTGAGGGCCTCGGAGAAGAAAAGATAGCCGTTGTTTTAGAGAAGGCCATTACAAGGGGTGCTTACCAGTGGCAAGGAAAAAGAGGCCCGAGGAGCACGAGAACCACGAGCGCTGGCTCGTCTCCTACGCCGACTTCATAACGCTCCTCTTCGCGTTCTTCACCTCCATGTACGCCATGTCGTCGGTGCACGAGGGCAAGTTCAGGATTCTGAGCGAATCGCTCGCGGTATCCTTCAACCCTTCTCTCTATACTTCCACGAAGATGCAGGAGGGGCCGAGATTCGTCCGGGAGCAGAGGCCGTCCATCGCTACCGAGTTCAAGGATGTGAACGCCGGCAACTACAAAAAGATACAGACCGCTCTCGGCAACCTCGAGAAGGATAAGAAGCTCACCTTCATCGTCGACAACCAGAAGGTGGTCATAAGGATATCCGAGACGAGCCTCTTCAAACCATCGAGCGACGAGATAGCCGAGGGCGGCTACGAGGTCCTCTCCGAGGTCGGCGCGGCGTTGAAGGACATGCCGAGCCAGTTGAGGATCGAGGGGCATACCGATAACATTCCAGTAAACACGCAGAGGTTCCCGACCAACTGGGACTTGTCCAGCGCCAGAGCGCTTAAGGTCCTCAAGTACTTCATCGACGCCCATTCCTTCGACCCCGCGAGGCTCTCAGCCGTCGGGCACGGCGAGTACAGGCCCATCGACTCGAACGACACGCCGACCGGGCGCGGCAAGAACAGGAGGGTGGACATAATGGTGATGAACGGGGATGTCCCCATGTAGCGGCCTCAAAAAAGTCCAACTGCCTCGTTGGCGTCAAAGCCCTGTCCAGCGGCGTACAAACGAGTACGCCCCGGGCCCGATGCCTTTTGAGCAAACCGGACAAATTTCAGGTTTTCAGGGCCTCTTCAGGGCCTTTCCAGCCATTTATCCAGCGCCGTTGCCCGCCTCTCACGTCTTAAATATAATGTCAAGTTTTTTTTAAAAACGCCGAAGAGCAAAGAAAGCATACATGGACAGGCGCTTTTATCCCCCGATATTATGAGGAGGCGTAACGATGGACATAAAGAAGGACTTCGATTCCAAGGAAGTGCTCCAGCTCGTGACCTTCAGGCTGGGGAACGAGGAGTTCTCCCTCGACATATTGAGGGTACAGGAGATAATAAGGCACATGGACCTCACCCGGGTGCCGCGCACGCCGGACTTCGTCGAAGGGGTCATCAACCTCCGGGGCAGGGTAATACCGGTCCTTGACCTCAGGAAGCGTTTCGGCCTGCCGGCGGAAGACAGGACGAACGAGACGAGGATAATAGTAGTTGACGTGGACAACAGGACTGTGGGGCTCAAGGTTGACGCGGTCTCCGAGGTGTTGAGGCTTCCCTCTGACACCGTCGAGCCTCCGCCGTCCATCGTCACCGGGGCCGAGTCCGAGTACATAAAGGGCGTGGGCAAGCTCGACAACAGGCTCATAATCCTCCTCGACGTATCAAAGATACTCAGCAGGAGCGAGAGGGACGCGCTCGGGCACCAGCTTAACGCGGTAGCCTGAAAACATTATAATTCCCGGAGGTTCTGCAGTGGATCTTCATTCAGTGAAATCCAGGTTCCTTGGTAGCTATGCCTTTCTTATAATCCTTTTCTTTATCCAGCTGCCCATAATATATGTGCTGGTCGGCGGGATGAGCCAGAAGTACTCGCAGGTCGTGGAGGCGAGCGCCCTGAGAAAAAGGGCCGTCGAACTGAACTACGTCCTTAACCGCCATATCATGAACGGCGAGGAGGAGCTCGAGCAGGTCTTCCAGGACAAAAAGGCCGAATACGGCAGGGTCATCGAGTCGCTCCGGTCCGGGTCCGACGAGGTGCCGGCGGTCACAGGGTCCGCGAAAGACAAGCTCCAGGCGGTTGAAGAGAAATGGGAGGGGATGCTCGTCGCCCTGGACAAGACAATGGAGAGCGGCGACAGCCTGTCCGAGGCCATGGTGGAGCTGGAGAGTACCACATACCCGATGGTCGACAGGATGAACGGGATCGTCAAGGGGTTTGTGGCGCTCGGCGACCAGTCGTACAGCAAGTCGATAGACCTTGCCGGGCTCCAGAGGATGAGGACCGTGAACATGGCCTATCTCATGGAGCGATACGCGAGATCGAATTACGAGCTCAACCTCGTTTCCGACAACCTCAAAAAGACCATGAGCGATTTTGAGGCGACGCTAAAGGGCCTAAAAAACGGCTCCGCGGAGCTGAACCTGAGGCCGGTCCACAACCCGGATATAATAAGGAAGATCAACGAGGCCGAGGGGCTCTGGGCCAAAAGGAAGGAACTCGTAGCCGCCGGCATGAAGGACAAGGAAGCCTTCGCCGCCAACGTGAACGAGCTCTCCAACAGGCACACGCCTGAGATCCTGGCCGCCGCCGACGACCTTACGAAGGAGATAGCCGCAAACGCCAGGGCTTCAGCGATGAAGGGGATAGCCGTAATGGCCGTCGCGGTATTCCTCTCGGTCGGAGTATCCGTATTTTTCATGTGGTCGACGAACACCCACATCATAAGGCCCATCATCAGGGTCAAGGAGACCGTAGAGGCCATCTCTCAAGGAGACCTCTCGAAAAGGGCCGAGATAAAGGTCAGGTTCCTGGGCAGAGAGCTACACGACGAGGTGACGAGCCTCGGCGGGAGCGTCGACGCGATGGCCGTGCAGATGTCCGGCGTCATAGGCAGGATAACCGATTCATCGAACCTGCTCGCCTCGGCCGCGGAACAGCTCTCCTCGTCCGCGACACAGATAGAGGAGGGCGCTAACAGGCAGTCGGGCCAGACGGTCCAGGTGGCCACCTCCATGGAGGAGATGAACTCGACGGTCATAGAGGTCGCCAAGAACTCGAACAAGGTATCGGAATCCGCAAGGAACGCTCAGAACATAGCGGTAAAGGGCGGCGACGTCGTATCTGAAGCGATCTCAGCCATGCAGGAGGTCGCGGAATCCACTTCAGTCACGGCTGACACGATAAAGAAGCTCGGCAAGTCCTCCGAGGAGATAGGCACTATCGTTTCAGTCATCAACGACATAGCCGACCAGACGAACCTCCTTGCGCTTAACGCCGCCATAGAGGCGGCCAGAGCCGGCGAGCAGGGCAGGGGCTTTGCCGTCGTCGCCGACGAGGTGAGGAAGCTCGCCGAGAGGACCACCAAGGCGACAAAAGAGATAAGCGGGATGATAAGGACCATACAGTCCGAGACCGGCACAGCCGTTTCAGCGATGGACGACGGCACTAAGAGGGTGGAAAAGGGAGTAAGATTAGCCAACGAGGCCGGCGACGCGTTGAAGAGGATAGTAACCGGTGTTGAGAATGTAACCGACATGATAAGCCACATAGCCACATCAGCCGAGGAGCAGAGCGCGACGGCCGACGAGATAGCCCAGAACATGGACTCCATAGCCGAGGTAGCGAAGACCAATGTGGGCGCGATAGCCGATGTCTCGAGGGCTACGAGCGAGATGGCCAGGCTCGCAACCGAACTCAAGGGCCTTGTCGCGAACTTCAGGGTAGAGCATGTCTCCAACAGCCGCGCCGTTGATATGAAGGTCGTCGAAGGCGGCAGGAAGAGCGCGGAAGTCAAACCTTTCAAGCTCTTTAAAAAGGCGAGCGGCCATGCCTAAGGCCAAAACAAGGAGAGCAATATGATAACCGCGCAAAAGGAAAAGATCACGGAGGTCGCCCTGAAGGCGTCGGAGTTGCCGGTCCTTCCGGTCACGACACAAAAGGTCCTCTCCATAATGGCGGACCCTGACGTCTCCATCGAGAAGATAAAGAGGCTCATCGGGGCCGACCCGGGGCTGACGACAAAGATACTCATGGTAGCAAACTCCGCCTTTTACGGGAGTTACAGGAACATACAGAACCTGACTCAGGCTATCCTCCGGCTCGGGCTGAATGCCGTAAGGTCGATAGTGGTAGCCACATCCATGAAGAACGTCTATAAGAGGTTCGGCCTGACGGAAAAATTGCTCTGGGAGCAGATCATAGGCTCGGCCCTTGCGGCGAATATCATCGCGAGACAGACGCGCCTCTCAGACCCCGAGGACGCCTTCATAGGCGGGCTCCTCCATGACATCGGGAAGGTCGTGCTCAATAACGAGTTCCCCGAGGACTTCGCGCGCGTTATGGAGCGCGTCTACAACGACTCGGTCACGTTCACAATAGCCGAGGCAGAGGTTTTTGATTTTTCACAGAGGAAGCTCGGCGCCGAGGTGGTCAAGAAGTGGGGGTTCCCGGAGACCCTTGAGAAACTGCTCCTGAACTTCGACGACCAGGAGGAGATAAAGAAGGAGAAATACCTCTATAACCTCGTCACCATCATAACGCTCGCCGACAGGATGTGCCAAAAGTTTGGCTTGGGTTGGAGAAAACCCGGCGGTGAAGGGGTAGATTTCGGCAACCTCCCCGAATCCCTTGGCCTCGATCAGGAAGAGATGAAAGACCTCATGGAAAAGATACAGGTGACATTCAGCCAGGGAATCGAGCTTTATTAAGTACTTGGATGTTTTCAGCGTCTACTCCATCGAATAAACCCCGCGCGTGCCATTATCCGGGCACGCCAATTGCATATACATAACTCCAGGCATTCTGTATCGTCATTTGCGCTTTTCTACGGATGGGGATTAACGATGGAGCTATGGGTTATCGTACTTTCGGCGGTCGACCTCGCCCTTATGGGCGGCATCCTCTATATCATGGCAAGTAAGAAGATACTGCGGAGGCCGGGCCCAGACCCCGCGCCATCCATAGACCATATAAAGGCGCTGGAGAGCGAGATCTCAGGCATAAGGAGGCTCTCAGCCGAGTTGGAGAGGAAAAAGGCCATGTTCGAGAGGCATGAAGATACCATGGGCGAACGTACGAGGAGGCTCGACGCGGCAGTCAAGCAGGCTGAGGATTCGGCTAAGAAGCTCGAGGCCCGCTACTTAAGCGAGAAGAACGAGGACATGTACGGAAGGGCGGTTAAGATGCTGAAGGCCGGGACCCCTGCCGACGAGGTCGTAAGGAACCTCGGGTTGCTCTCAGGCGAGGTAGATCTTATGTCTTCCCTCAATAATTACAGGTAACCTATCCGGGTGAGAGCCCGGTTTATAAAGACTCCGTAACACCCCACCAAATCCCCCCTCTCCCTCACCGGGAGCGGGGGGCACCTCATTACAGGAACATCCATGCGGCAAAAAGGTCTCACCCGGCATTTTATTCCCTTTTGAGGCGGGCCTTTCTCTGAAAATCGTCGAAAACTGAGGTACAAGCGCGTCTGAGCGCCTGGCACGTATGTTGCATTATACTTTGCCAGATACAAGGAGGCGAAAAGATGGACAGGTCGATATTCGTAGCGCTCTCAGGCGCGGTCGTACAGGAAAAGAGGCTGGAAGTCCTGACCGACAACCTCGCCAACGTGAATACCGCCGGTTTCAAGAAACAGAAACCGCTTTTTGAGGATGCGATGCCTGACGGCTACGGCATACGGGATTTTGCCTCCATGGACAAGGTAGTTACGGACATGTCGCAGGGGCCTTCCGAAAAGACCGGCAGGATGCTCGACCTCGCGATAAAGGGCGAGGGGTTCTTCGTCATGAACACCGTGAACGGCCCCCGTTACACGAGGGACGGGTCGTTCACGTTAGCCACTGACGGGACGCTTACCTCCCGCGAAGGTTTCCCGGTTACAGGCGATAAGGGTGTCATAAAGTTGACTTCTCCGGATGTCGCGATTGACGCGGAGGGGAATATCCGGGAAAAAGGCGCGATCGTTGACAGGCTGAAGGTCGTTTCGTTCTCGAACCTCATGGACTTAAGGCGCGAGGGGAACTTTTTCATGCCAGTTGAAGGGGCCAAGGAGACGGCGGTATCCAAAGAAACCGCGATCGACCAGGGGTATGTGGAGACCTCGAACGTCAACGCTGTGCGCGCGATGACGACGATGATAGAGGCGATGAGGTCTTTTGAGACGCACACGAAGATGATACAGACGATCGACGACATGACGAAAAAGGCGATAGAAGAGGTCGGCAGGGTCTGAGCTTAATCTAAGGAGGAATATTACATGATAAGGGCATTGTGGACGGCATCGACTGGCATGGAAGCCCAACAGCTGAACATCGACGTGATAGCCAACAACCTCGCTAACGTCAACACCACCGGCTTTAAGAAGAGCAGGGCCGACTACCAGGACCTCCTCTATCAGGAGCTGAAATCAGCGGGAGCGTCGTCCTCCCCGTCCACGATGGTCCCGACCGGCATCCAGATAGGGCAGGGCGTCCGGACCGTATCGGTCGAAAAGGTCTTCAACCAGGGCAACTTCAAGGAGACGCAGAACTCGCTCGACCTTGCCATAGAGGGCGACGGGTTCTTCCAGATAGCGAAGCCGGACGGCACTACGGCGTACACGAGGAACGGGGAGTTGAAGATCGACAGCGAAGGCCGCCTCGTCACCTCGGACGGCTATTTGCTCGAACCCCAGATAACGATACCATCGGACACGCTCACCGTGACCATCAGCGCGGACGGCATAGTATCCGTAACACAGCCGTCGTCTGCGAGCAACACCCAGGTGGGGACGATCGAGCTCGCGAGGTTCATAAACCCCTCGGGCCTTCAGTCCGTCGGAAAAAACCTGTACCTGCCGACATCCGCTTCAGGCGACGCCATAACCTCGACCCCAGGCTCCGACGGCTTCGGTACGCTCGCGCAGGGCTTTCTCGAGATGTCTAACGTGAGTGTCGTGGAAGAGATGGTAGCGATGATCGCCGCGCAGAGGGCCTATGAGATAAATTCCAAGTCCATACAGACGACGGATGAGATGCTTCAGACCGCCAACTCGATGAAGAGATAAACTGTGAAAAAGGCCCTCTTGATAACGCTCCTTGTCCTTGCGTTCCCGGCGCTCTCTTACGGGCTCGACGTTGACGCAGAGATAAAGACCGCGCTCCTTAAGGTCTCGCCCTGGAATAGCACAAAGGTCGAGGTCGAGGAGATTGAGGTGCCTGGGATAGAAAAAGAAAGGTTCGACGCAATCGAGGTAAGGCTCCCAAACGCGAAGGCGGCCGGAAAGGTCGCGTTCCTTACCGTTCTTAAGCGGGACGGCAAAGAAACAAAGACCCTTTGGGGCTCGGCGCGGATTCGGGTATACAGGGACGCGCTTGTGGCCTTACGCGCGTTTAAGATGAAGTCGAAGCCTTCGCCCGACGACGTGAAACTTGTTTCCGTCGAGGTCAGGGACGCCCCAGACGCGGTAGCGTCGATAGACGAACTCGACGGCATGGTCGTAAAGAGGCCGATTTCAGCCGGCTCAATTATAAAAAGGGATTATCTCAAGCTTGAAACAGTTGTAAGGAAGGGCGACAGAGTCATAGTCTGGGTGGAGGGCAAGTCCGTCAGGGTCAAGACCGCGGCTATCGCCTCAGAGGACGGCGGCAAGGGCGCAGTTATAACCGCCCGCGCGCTCTCAGGCAGGGAGATAAGCGGTGTTATAACGGCCCCGGGCGAACTGCGGGTCGAATTCTGACAAAACGCTTCGCGCATTTAGAGTTATTCAGCAACCTGCTAAACGGAGCTTTCGTGATGAGAAAAACATTCGGGATACTCGTTATGCTCTGCGCCCTGGCGTTCTTTGCCGGTTGCGCCACACCCGAGCCAAAGAAGATAGACATATCGAACATCCCTGTCCAGGGGAACGCCGCGTCGACGACGCCAGGGTCTCTCTGGCCCGGCGAGACGTCGAGGAACACGCTCTTTCAGGATTTGAGGGCCAGGAACGTAGGCGACATCATAACGATAGAAATATCCGAAAAGACGAGCGCCATAAAAGAGGCGACGACATCGACTTCGAGGTCGTCTTCAAAGGACATAGCGCTCGCCAACCTCTTCGGCCTCCCGTCGAACCTCGGGATGAGGAACTTTCTCGGCCAGGGCACACCCTTCAGCCCCGAGGTCTCCTCCACCTATGACTCGTCGTTCGACGGCTCCGGCACAACAAAGAGGAGCGGGGAGTTGAGCGCCACCATTACGGCGAGGGTCATAAAGGTGCTTTTGAACGGCAACCTGGTGCTTGAGGGCAAGAAGGACATGGTCGTGAATAACGAGCTTCAGTACATAATACTCAGCGGCATCGCGAGGCCCGAGGACATAACGGAGGCGAACATCGTCTCGTCGAGCCAGTTATCCGACGCGCGCATAGAGTACTCAGGCAAAGGAGTGCTTGCCGACGAACAGGGCCAGGGCTGGCTCGGAAGGATACTCGACAATGTCTGGCCGTTCTAAAACGTTTACGGAGAGGATGGATGTGACTACTATTTTAAAAAGGCCGCTGGCCGTACTCGCCTTTATTCTCGCG
Source organism: Deltaproteobacteria bacterium GWB2_55_19 (assembly GCA_001797465.1). GTDB lineage: Bacteria > Desulfobacterota > GWC2-55-46 > GWC2-55-46 > GWC2-55-46 > GWB2-55-19. The sequence goes on from MGPQ01000004.1 coordinate 71,325, forward strand.
ACGGCGCTCGTAAGCGGCGTATCCGAGGCCGCGCGCATAAAGGACGTCGCCTTTATCGAAGGGGTGAGGTCCAACCAGCTCGTAGGCTATGGGCTCGTCGTAGGCCTTAACGGCACCGGGGACAAGTCCAGCAACGCCACAAACCAGTCGATGTCCAACATGCTGAACAGGATGGGGATGAAGATAGACCCCAAAAACGTGAAGGTCAAGAACACGGCCTCCGTCCTTGTAACCGCCGAGATACCGCCATTCATAAAGCCCGGCGCCAGGATTGACGTGCTTGTGTCGTCCATCGGCGACGCCACGAGCCTCCAGGGCGGCACGTTGATCTCAACACCGCTGCGCGCGCAGGACGGCGCGGTCTACGCCATGGCGCAGGGGGCGATCGCCCTCGCGGGGTTCACCGCCGGGAAGAGCGCGAACGTAACGAAGAACCACCAGACAGCCGGAAAGATCCCGAACGGGTCGATACTCGAGCGCGAGGTCCCTTTCGCGCTGAATACTGAAAACGGGCTGGTATTTTCCCTCCGGAACCCGGACTTCACTACCGCCGCGCGGATGGTCGACGCGATAAACAAGGGGCTCGGTTATGACGCGGCCACGGCTGTCGACGCCGGCAAGATAAGGGTCTCCCAGCTTCCGGGGACCACGCGCTTCATAGAGCTTATTTCCACGATAGAGTTGCTGGAAATAAAGACTGACGCGGTCACGAAGGTCGTTGTGAATGAGAGGACCGGGACGGTCGTCATGGGAGAGAACGTAAGCATATCGAGTGTAGCGATTTCCCACGGCGACATAAGCATAGAGGTGAAGACCCAGTACCACATATCCCAGCCCTCGCCGCTCTCGAAGGGAGAGACGGTAGTCCAGCCCGTTGAGGAGACGACCGTTCAGGAGGAGAGGTCGAGGCTTATCGTGCTCCCCGAGAGCGTAACGCTCGGCGAGGTGGTAAGGGCCCTTAACCTCGTGGGGGTCACCCCGCGGGACCTCGTAGCGATACTCCAGGCCATCAAGGCCGCCGGGGCCCTGCAGGCGGAGCTTGAGATCATCTAAGGAGGAACCATCATGGGAGCTAAACTCATAGACGAAGAGCTCGCTATCCAGAGGTCGTGCGAGATACCGAAGGAGTGCAAGAGATACATCTCTCACCATGTCCGGAACGGCCTCGTCTCGATAATGGGGCTCGCCCTTAAGGCAAAAGACGAGCCCGACGCCCTTAAGGAGATAGAGATGAGGATAAGGCACATAGCCGGCGACCTCGAAAAGGTTGGTCTTTAAGGAACGACATGAACGTCTCAAATGCCATAGAGGCCTCAATAAAGGCCGACGAGCCGATAAAGAAGGACAGCGGGGCCGGACTAAAGAAGGCCTTGACCGAGTTCGAGTCGATCTTTATCGGCTATATGCTGAAGACGATGAAGGAGGGTGTCGCCAAGAGCGAGCTCTTCCACGGAGGGAGCGGCGAGGAGATCTACAACTCCCTTTTCGATATCGAGCTTGCGCGCCTCATGGCCTCGGGCCACGGCATAGGGCTTAAGGACATGATGATGAGGGAGCTCGGCGGCGCGGAAGATATGCGGGAGCCGGGAGAGGCGTTCACCGGAAGGGCGTTTGTCCCGTACACGCCGCCCCCGGTCGCTTCGGAAGTCGGGCCAGAGGCGGTTGACGAGCCTTTAAAGCCAAGGGTCTCCGATAGGGGCCTCAAGTTCCCTGTGGGCGACGGTTTTAAGAGGGTAAGCTCGAAGTACGGCATGAGGGAGGACCCCTTCACGGGGCATGAGAGGTTCCACCACGGCGTCGACATTGCGGCAAGGGAGGGCTCGCCGGTCTACCCGGCGGCTGAGGGCAGGGTGGTATTCTGCGGCACGAGGGGCGGGTACGGCAACGTAGTAGAGGTCCTGCACTCAAACGGCCTGGTCACAAGGTACGGCCACAACGCGAAAAACCTCGTAAGGGAGGGTGACCACGTGACTACGAAGGATGCGATAGCCTCCGTAGGCTCCACTGGAAGGTCGACAGGGCCTCACCTCCATTTCGAGATACTAAAGGACGGCAACGCCGTCGACCCTTCGGGGTTCAGGTTCGGCTAAGCATGATTAGTTGTGGTTCAAGGGCAGTGCAGTCCCATATTTAGTGGTCTTCCTAAAGTTTTTTGAGGCTTCCGCCGATATTAAAATCAGAGGGCGGGAACGCTCCTTAAACTCAGGAGGACCAGATGAAAGTAGGCGGAAAAAAAGGCGGGGTAAGCGCCGACAATTACGTCAAAAAGGCAGGGGAGACCGGTGGACAGGTAAAGGGGCCCGAAGGCGGCGCCAAACCCAAGGCAGGAGACAGCGTAGACATCTCGTCCAGGGCAAAGGACATGAACAGGGCCAAGGGGCTTCTGGAGGACGTGCCGGAAGTCAGGGGCGAGATGGTCGTCAAGCTCAAGACCGATATCGAGAGCGGGAACTACGAGGTCGACTCCGGAAAGGTCGCCGAGAAGTTGATCGAAAGGGCCATCGTAAACGCCATACCGGTAAAAAAATAACATGGCATTAAGCGCGATAGAAGCACATCTCACAAAGGAAGAGTCCCTGTACAAGGACCTCGTCGACGTGCTCCAGACGGAGACCGAGAACCTCGTCTCAAGGGACTTTAGAGCCCTCTACGAGACGGTCGGCAGGAAGGAGCACATCCTCAAAAGGATAGAGCTCTCAGGCGCCGAGCGCTTGAAGCTCGTAAGGGACGCGGCCGGGAAGCTCGGGCTGAAACCCGGTCCGAAGGGAGAGTTTACCCTCTCGGAGATAATCGAGCGGTCTGGTCCCTCGGCGGATGCGCTCGAGTCAAAAAGGAATATTATAATTTCTCTTATCGATTCCATCAGGGAGCTGAACCATTTAAACGGCCTTATTGTAAGGGGGTCTCTGGATAACATCAACAAGACGCTCGGCTTTCTCGGTAATTTCCTGCAAACCGGCGTCTACGGGCAGAAGGGTGCGTTCGACGGCTTCGCCTCCGTCAAGGGCTCTCACTTAAGCGAAGGGGCTTGAACAGGGTATGGCGTCTCTTACATCAGTCCTCGACATAGCGAAGACAGCGCTTCTCGCCAACCAGAAGGCGATAAACGTCACCTCTCACAATATCGCTAACGCGAACACCGAGGGGTACACGAGGCAGAAGGCCGTACTCGAACCAATGACGGCCGTCCGGTACGGAGGCCTTTATTTCGGCACCGGCGTCACCATAAATTCGATAGAGCGCGTATTCGACAGGTTCCAGGGCGTGCAGATAAGGACCGCGACGTCGACGCTTTCGAGGTACGAGACCAAGGGCGAGCACTTAAGCGCTCTCGAAGCGCTTGTAAACGACCTCGACGGCGCCGGCCTGAGCTCCAGGATAGACGACTTCTTCAACTCGTTTCAGGAGATAATCAACAACCCGTCGTCGTACCCGGAGCGCTCTTCGCTTCTCTCCAGCGCGTCTCTCCTTACCGACGCGTTCAACACGATAGACGCTACGATAAGGCAGAACCTCTCAAGCATCAATAAGGAGATGGAGTCGGTCGTAAAGGAGATAAACTCGATAGCCGAACAGGTCGCCGAACTCAACCACCAGATATCGAATATCGAGGTCGGCGGCATGAAGGCGAACGACCTCCGCGACCAGCGGGACCTCCTCCTTGAGGGCCTCTCCGGCATGGTGGATATATCCACCATCGAATCCGAGACCGGCCAGACGGACGTCTACATCGGCGGGTTCTTTCTCGTTACCGGCATAACATCGGCGCCGCTCGAGCTCAAGATTAACCCGGAGTCCCCGGTCTACGATATCGTCAGCCGGGGGACCGTCCTTAACGACAGGATCACCGGCGGGTCGTTGAAGGGGCACCTCGAAGGGGCCGCCTTATACGACGAGGCCGAAGGCAAGCTGAACCTCCTTGCCGCAAGCCTCATAAAAGAGGTGAACCTCCAGCACTCCCAGGGCTACGGGCTCGACGGGACTACGGGTACGGACTTCTTTGCGGCTCCCACCGTCTACACGCACGCCTCCAGCGGAAACTCCGGAGGCGCGGTCGTCGCCAACGGCGCGGTAACCGATTACAATCTGCTGACGCTTAACGACTACGAGGTCAGGTTCTCAAGCGCAACGAGTTACACCATCGTCAATACCGATACCAGCGCGGTGGTCACGCAGGGGGCTTATACGTCCGGGACCGCCATAACGTTCGAGGGCCTGAGCTTCACCATTTCCGACAACACAAGCGCACCGGCCGCCGGAGACAAGTTCTCGATAAGCGTCAAGGAGAACGCCGCGGAGTATATAGGAGTCGCGGTCACGGACCCGAACGCGATAGCCGCGTCCTCGACCCTTGCCGGAGTGCCAGGGGACAACCTGAACGCGATGGCGCTTGCCGACCTCAAGGGCGCGGCGCTTATCGAGGGAGCCACCTTTAACGACTATTACAACCGGATAGTGAGCGACGTGGGGTTCGCCTCCAGCGAGGCGTCCGGGAGCTACGACGCCCAGTCAAAGCTCGTCGAGGAGTTGAAGTCGGCGAGAGAGTCGGTATCCGGCGTATCGATTGAGGAAGAGGCCATAAACCTCATAAAACTCCAGCGGGCTTACGAGGCCGCGGCAAAGGTTATGGCCACCGCGGACCAGATGTTAGAGACGCTCCTAAACCTGAGGTAGGTCATTATGAGAGTAACCCAGAATATCACCTACAACACATACATAAACGACATAATGAGGCGGCAGGAGTCGCTCTACAAGCTCTCCAAACAGCTCTCGACCGGCAAGGCGGTAAACGCCCCATCGGACGACCCGGTGAAGACGGACAAGATACTCACGTCAAAGTCGATACTTTCCGGGTTCGAGCAGTACGACAGGAACATGGACTCCGCGCTCGATTACCTCAATACCTCGGAGGACGCGTTCGCAAGCGTCAAGGACGTTATCATGACGCTCCAGGAACTCGCGACCACCTCGGCCACCGGCACTTCCGACGCGTCATCGAGGGCAAATACCGCGGTTACGGTGGACCAGCTCTATCAACAGCTCCTGACCATCGCGAACACCAACTACGATAATAAGTACGCTTTCGCGGGCTATGAGACCGGGACTGAGCCATTTGACCAGACCGGGAACTACCTGGGCGACACCAACTCTTACCAAGTCCGCGTAAATTCGTCCGGCTACATGACAGTCGGCGTAAACGGCGGAGAGGTCTTCAAGGGCGTCAACGGCGGCGTGGACATATTCCAGACGGTCGCAGACCTCGCGACAGCGCTCAATAACAACGACTCGGCTGGCATTCAGGCCGCCGGTACAAACCTCGAGAGCGCGTTCCAGCAGGTCTCGAACGCGGTCTCCGACATAGGCGGCAGGATCACGAGGATAACGTCCGCGAAAAACGACCTCTCAAGCGCCAGGCTTGACGTCGAGACGATGATAGGCACCCTTGAGGACGCCGACATCGCGAGAGTGATATCCGAGCTCACCCTTGGCCAGACCGCGCTTGAGGCGGCGATGTCATCCGCCGGGAAGGTCATAAGCGTCAATATCTTCGACTACCTGTAAGCAGAAAACCGAGGGAGGACGTAATGACGGCTGGACTGTAAGGCGCGCCATTGATACGTTGATATGCACAAAAAACCGGGATAATATGTATTAAACAGAACATGCCAGGGAGGGCGATATGCTTGTATTGACAAGGAAGTCGGGAGAGGCGATCCGGATAGGCGGCGACATAAAGGTCGTAGTCGTTGAAGTAAAGGAAAACCACGTAAAGCTCGGGATAGAGGCCCCTGCCGCCATGAGCGTGCACAGGGAAGAGATATTCATAAGGATACAGGAGGAGAACCTTAGCGCCTCCACGCTCCCGGCCGACGTCTCAGACACCCTAAAGAGGTTAAAAAACAAATGAACGTAGCAAGGGAATCGACACAGGAGATAGTCTTCGAGACGCACAGGTTCGGTACGCTCTCTATAATGGAGGAGAAGGTAATATCCTTCGCGCAGGGGATACCGGGGTTCAAGAACCTCCGGAGGTTCATCCTCATAGACCACGACTCAGAGGGGCTCTTCAAGTGGCTCCAGTCCATAGAGGACCCGCTCGTAGCGTTCCTCCTCACGAACCCTAATGTCTATAAGCCCGAGTACTCGGTCCCCCTGAGGAAGAACGACTTAGAGACGCTCGACGTGAAGGATATGAAGAACCTCGTATCCCTTGTCATGGTCTGCTTCGCCAACGGCAAAGTGACGCTGAACCTGAAGGGCCCGGTCCTCTTCAACTCCGAGAACATGAGGGCCCTCCAGTGCATAATTGACAGGGACGACTATCAGTCGCACTTCGTGATCAACATCTAAAGTCTTTTCCAAGGCCGCCCCCCTTTAAGGGGGGCGGCCTTTTCGGCGCCCTCTCGACCGGCAAAAACTTCTCGTTGGTTTTCTGTCAGACCTGTAAAAACTTCCTTGTCATATTATTGACGATACCCCCTGCAAACCCCTCAACGCCGTAGTAAAATTCAAGTAAATCGCCGGTCTTCCCGATATGGAGTTTAATGGCATATATGTTGCATTAAACTAATCCAAAATCAGCAGGAGCCCATCATGGACCTGAACGGAAGGACAGTGCTCATCACCGGCGGCACTGGGTCACTCGGCAAAAAGCTCACGAGGAAGATACTCTCCAGGTGGCACCCGAAGCGCCTCATCATATTAAGCAGGGACGAGCTCAAGCAGTCTGAGATGGCCCAGTCCTTTGCTGACCCGTGCCTACGGTTCTTCATAGGCGACGTAAGGGACAAGGACAGGCTTTACAGGGCCTTTGACGGCGTCGATTTCATCATACACGCCGCGGCGTTAAAGCAGGTCCCGGCCGCCGAGTACAACCCGTTCGAGGCGATAAAGACGAACGTCCTCGGCGCCCAGAACGTAATAGACGTCGCGGTGGATAAGGGCGTTAAAAGGGTAGTAGCCTTGAGCACCGATAAGGCCGCGAACCCCATAAACCTCTATGGCGCGACAAAACTCTGCTCGGACAAGCTCTTCATAGCCGGCAACTCCTATGCCGGAGGCAAGCCCACGCGGTTCTCGGTCGTCAGATACGGGAACGTCGTCGGTAGCCGGGGCTCTGTAATCCCGTTTTTTCTCAAGATGAGGGAGACCGGGGTCCTTCCCATAACCGACCCCCGTATGACCCGGTTCTGGATAACGCTCGACCAGGGCGCGGAGCTCGTCCTCTCATCGTTTGAAAGGATGAAGGGCGGGGAGATATTCGTCCCCAAGATTCCGAGCGCGGGGATGATGGACGTCGCCAGAGCCATAGCCCCCGAGTGTACGACTAAGGTCGTCGGCATAAGGCCTGGCGAGAAGCTCCATGAGACGCTCATATCCGAAGACGACGGCAGGCACACGCTCGAGTACGACACCCACTACGTAATCCAGCCCCAGTTCAGTTGGTGGGGCGAGGAGAGGAAGAACGGCGGCAAGCCCGTCGCCGAGGGGTTCAGCTACTCGAGCGACAATAACAGCGACGTCCTCAACACACTGCAGATAAAGAACATAATAAAGGAGTTTTGCGATGCCGAGGAGAGCGATATCCTACGGGCGGCAAACAATTGAGGAAGACGACATAAAGGCCGTAGTAGCGGCCTTGAGGTCTGATTTTCTCACACAGGGGCCGCTTGTTTCGGAGTTCGAGGAGCTCATAAAGGCGCATACAGGGGCTAAATACGCGGTCGCGTGCTCGAGCGGCACCGCGGCCCTGCACATCGCGCACCTCGCGGCAGGCATAGGCAAGGGGGATAAGGTCATAACCTCTCCCATAACATTCCTCGCCTCCGCCAACGCGGCGCTCTACGCCGGGGCGTCCCCGGTATTCGCCGACATCGACCCGAATACATTCAATATCGACCCGGCTGAGATAGAGAGAAAGATAAAGTACAACTCCCCCGTAAAGGCGGTAGTCCCGGTCCACTTCGCGGGGCTCCCGGCGGATATGGAATCCGTTCGCGCCCTCGCGAAAAGGCATGGCGCCGTAGTTATCGAGGACGCCTGCCATGCCCTCGGCGCGTCATGGAAGGATTCCAGGGGGGCCGTCCACAGGGTCGGCTCCTGCTCGCACTCGGAGATGACCGTATTCAGCTTCCATCCGGTGAAGGCCATCACCACATGCGAGGGCGGGGCCGTCACGACCAACGACAAAAGGCTCTATGAGAGGCTCAAGAGGCTTCGGACCCACGGCGTTACGAAGGATGAAGTGGAGTTCGAGCTCCCGAGCGACGGCCCGTGGTATTACGAGATGCAGGAGCCGGGGTTCAATTACAGGCTCCCGGATGTGAACGCGGCGCTCGGCATAAGCCAGATAAAAAAGCTTGAGAGGTTTGTATCCAGGAGGGCCGAGATAGCCTCTCTTTATTCCGCGATGTTCTCCAAGCACCAGTTAGTGAGGACGCAGGCGGAAGGCGAGGGGAGGTCGAGCGCATGGCACTTATACCCGGTAAGGATACCATTTGAGGAGCTCGGGGCGTCAAAGGCCGACTGGTTCTCGATGATGAGGTCCATCGGCATACACCCGCAGGTACACTACATACCCGTACACCTCCAGCCATATTACAGGAGGGCCTTCGGGTACAGGCCCGGGGACTTCCCGAAGGCCGAGGCCATGTACGCCGAAGAGGTG
>MGPQ01000005.1 GCA_001797465.1 Deltaproteobacteria bacterium GWB2_55_19
ATCCTGAGACAAGGAGCATTGACATGACCGAGAGCGAATCACTCGCCCTTTTAAGGGAGGTCCTTTCCTACATGAGGGGCTCCTGCGAGGCCTTCGATTTAAACATGAGCGGAGAGGCGCGCAGGCTCGCGTATTGTCTCCGCGTAATAGCCGAGGGGCAGGACTCGCTTCTGGACAGGCTCGGGCTCAAAAAGCTCAACTTCCATGACGGCTCGCCGGACTACGCGAAGAAGCTCGACCTCCCCTTCAGCGGGCTCGCGATAATCTCCATCGGCGGCAAGACACAGAGGTATTTCCCGAGGCTTGATAACAACCTGCGCATCCAGTTCTCGTCATTCGAGAAGTGGTGGACGAAGCCTGTCCTTGTCGAGGTGGAAAAAGGCATCGACATGAACCGCGAGGCGATACTGCAGAGCGTCTCGAATACGAAGGTCGGCGTCGTCGATTCCAAGCTGACCGGCGCGTTCGAAGCTATCGTAAACAAGGCCGGCCTCCCGGAGACCGGCGCCAAAGCGGCCTCTCCCGAGATGATGGAGGTCCTGTACGCGAGCGTCCGGCAGATAGCCTTCGAGGTCTTCGACACCCTCTACGGACAGTACGGCGAGCACCTCCAGATACATTAATATAAAAGGCCTGAAGCCCTGTGGGAGACGCGGCGAAGGAAAACTTGAAAGAGCTCTTGCGCGGCCTCGTCCGTTTCATGGAGGACTCTGCCTCTTCCTACGACAACGGGTTCACGGGCGAGGCGCAGAGGCTCGCCGTCTGCATCAGGGCGATAGCCGAAGACACCGGCTTTTCCCGCTCACTCCTGGAGAGGCTAAAACTTAAATCCATCCTCTTCTGCGACAACTCACCAGACTACGACCAGTCCATAGGGCTCCCGTTCAGCGGCCTCGCCGTCGTCACCATAGGCGGCCCGGTGAGCAGGTACACGCCTCGCCTCGGCAGGAACCCGCGGATAAAATCCGCGATGGTCCCCTTCGAGGCCTGGTGGAGGAAGACGGAGATAGTGGATGAGGAGAAGGGGCTTGACCTCACGCGCGAGGGGATCGTCATCGCGGTATCCAACACGCAGGCGAACGATGTAGACCCGTCGCTTAACGACAGCTTCAACAAGCTCCTCCTCAAGGCCGCCATCGGCTGGATCGACGAGCACGAGGCCGCGCGCGCCGACATGATGGTGATAGAATTCGCCTCGGTGCGCCAGATAGCCTATGAGCTGTTAAAATCCCTCCGGGAACAGGCGCCCGAGTACTTCGCCTGACCCCCCTGCCCCCTCAACACCAGCTGACTGAAATTGACAAATATGAAAGGCTCGCGTATCTTTTTGAAGTAACTTCCCCTACCTCGATGGGAGGGGATTGAGGGGAGGGTGAAATCTTTTCTTCCATGACCATCAACGAGGCCCTCACCTGGGCCGTAAAAAAGCTCGAAGAATTCAAAATACCCGACGCGAAGGCAGAGGCGGAGTTCCTGCTCACCCACCTCCTGAAACGCAAGAGGCACGAGCTCTATCTAAACTCCAGCCTCCCCCTGACTGAGGCCGAGGAAGAGGCGTTTCTCTCATTTATAGAACGACGCTCAAACCGGGAGCCTGCGCAGTACATAACAGGAGAGACCGAGTTCAGGGGCCACGCCTTCAAGGTCACGCGGGACACGCTCATACCGAGGCCTGAGACAGAACTGCTTATTGATGAAGCGATAGAGGCGGCGGGGTCTTTTAAGTCAAAAGCGCTTACAATAATAGACCTCTGTACGGGCTCCGGGTGTATCGCCGTCTCAACTGCCGTGGAATTACCTGACTCGATCGTCTACGCTACCGACATCTCAAAGGCCGCGCTCGTTATCGCCGAAGAGAACGCGAAAAGGAACGGAGTCGAGGGCCGCATAATGTTCATCGAAGGCGACCTCTTCTGGCCGTTACGGGATACAGACTTTAAAGGCGCGCACATCATCGTCACGAACCCGCCGTATGTCTCAGAGGCCGAAAAAGAGAGCCTCGCGCCCGAAGTAAAGGACTTCGAACCCCACGCCGCACTCTTCGGAGGCGCGGACGGGCTTGCAGTCATAAAACGGATAATCACGGAGGCCCCGGACTTTCTCTTACCGGGCGGCTTTCTCATAATGGAGATCGGCTGGGACCAGGCGGAAAAGGTAAAGGGGCTCCTTGAGGCTGACGAAAGGTACGAGGGAATAAAAATCAGGAAGGACTACGGAGGGGTGGAGAGGATCGTGGTTGGGAGGAGGAAGGCGTAGATATAACATTTTGCGCCCTGCCGTTTTTTTTCGGCATGGAAATTTTAAAAAACAAAAAGCCCGCAAGAAGTTTTCCCCTCTCCCATAGTGGGAGAGGGCCGAGGTGAGGGGGCCCTCTCCGGGCAGGCAAATTTGTAACGGACGGCTGGAGAATCGATTACCCCGGAGGCTCCGTACCGACTTTAGCCCTGCGCCGAGCAGTCACCCTCCCATCAAGGGAGGGGAAGTTAGAGAGCGAGTTTTCGTTCTGTCTTTACAAACACACAGGCGCATGGCGGAGAGCGCCTCAGGGAGGAAGCGGCGAGCGCGCCGGGGTAGATTAGACGCGTAGCGCTCTAAGGGGCGCGCGAGCGGGTGGGGGAGGTGGAAAGCGCTCTGAGCCATGCGAATGAGCGCGCGGAGCGCGCAAAAAGGCTTCAGGCAAAAAAACATTCGGCAGAAAGTTCGAATAGCCAAAAGAGACGTATATGGAATTCATAGAGTCCAAATCACCCCACCACTCCTCCCCTTATAAAAAGGGGAGGAGTGAAACGGCTCCCCTCCTTGACAATGAGGGGTCAAGGGAGGTCGGTTTTAACGAACCGATTTATTGCTCATTTTTCCATTTAGTCTTGCTGATGGTCTCCACCAACAAAAAACTTAACTGGTGCGCGGAGCGCACCTCAAAAAAAAACGGCCCGCCTTTCGGCGGGCCGTTCGTAAAACAGCTTAATTATTCACCCCGTCCTTCACAATATCGAAGACCTTGCACTTCTCCCAGAGCGTCTTCCTCGATACCCCAAGTAGCTTGGCGGCGAGGCTCTTGTTCCCTTTCGTCTCTTCCAACACCTTCGCGATGTACTGGCGCTCGAACTCCTTCATGGCCTTCGATAAGTTCTCGTAGCTCTGGATGTTGTGCTGTATGACCTTGAAGCACTCGGCGGCGTTAGTTATTTCTTCGGGTAAGTCCCAGGGCTGTACCTCGTCAGATTTGCCCATGACTACTGCCCGCTCTATCGTGTTCTCAAGCTCTCTCACGTTCCCCGGGAACGGGTACTTGAGTAACAACTCCATCGCCTCAATAGAGATACCCTTAAGCTGTTTCTTGTGCTGTTCGGCGAAGAACTTCAAGAAGTGATTGGCAAGGAGCATGATGTCGCCCTGCCGCTCTCGAAGAGGCGGCAGCGTTATCGGCACGACGTTGAACCTGTAATAGAGGTCTTCCCTGAACGTCCCCTTCTGGACCTCCTTCTTCAGATCTCTCTGCGTCGCGCAGATGATGCGCACGTCCACGGACAAGGTCTCTGTCCCGCCGAGCCTGTCTATCTTTTTTTCCTGAAGGACCCGCAGGAGCTTAACCTGTATCGCCGGTGATATCTCGCCTATCTCGTCGAGGAAAAAAGTCCCTTTGTGCGCGAGCTCGAACCTCCCCTTCTTCTGCTTCACCGCCCCGGTAAAGGCGCCCTTCTCATACCCGAAGAGCTCGGCCTCAAGGAGCGTCTCAGGCAAGGCCGCGCAGCTGATTTTGACGAACGGCTCTTTCTTCCGGACGCTGTTATAGTGGACGGCGTTAGCGACAAGCTCCTTGCCGGTGCCGGATTCGCCGAGGATGAGCACGGTGGAATCCGTCTGCGAGACAATCTTGACCTTATCAAATATCTCCTGCATCCGCTCGCTCTTTCCGATGATGCCGCTGAAGTTGTATCTCCCCTCGACCTGTTCCTTAAGGAGGAGGTTTTCTTCCTCAAGGTCCTTGTACCTTATGACCCTCTTGACCATGAGGAGCAATTCATCCATCGAAAATGGCTTGGTGATGTAGTCGTACGCCCCGTACTTCATCGCCTCCACGGCGGTGTCTACCGAGCCGTGCGCGGTTATGAGAATTACCATCGTGTCGGGCGAGTACCTCTTGCAGGCCTTCAGGACCTCTATGCCGTCGAGGTCCGGGAGCCGTAAGTCGGTTATGACGACATCGAAGCTGAAGTCACGGAAGAGCGTTATGCCATCTTTGCCGAGCCCCGTCTCCCTGACCGAAAACCCTTCTACCTTAAGGGCGTCGCTGATGGATATGCGCATCAGCGGTTCGTCGTCTATTATAAGCACCTTCGGTGTCCTCAGCATGCCGCCTCCTTTGATGGTATAGGCAGATAGACCTTGAATACAGTCCCGTTGCCGACCTGGCTCTCCACGTCTATCCTGCCTTTATGGCGCTCGATTATACCCCTGCTTACTGAAAGCCCGAGGCCGGTCCCCTTGCCTACGCCCTTTGTCGTAAAGAACGGGTCGAATATCCTGGAGACGTTCTCAGGGGGTATGCCGCAACCGTTGTCCGCGATCTGGATGCAGAACCACCTGCCCTCGAACTTTGTCGAGACCTCTATGACGCCCTCGCCTGGCAGGGCCTGAACGGCGTTAAGGATGAGGTTCACGAGTATCTGCTCTATCTGGTGCTTATCCACGAGTATCGGCGGGAGCCCCTGCCCGAGGTTGCGGACGAGCCTTATGTCGCGCCCTTTTATCGAGTGGACGAAGAGCGGGACTATCCCCTCTATCATCGAGTTTATGTCGGTAAGGCCCAATTCCGGCGCGTGCTGCTGAGAAAAGTCGAGCAGTTGCCTTACGATGTTCTGCACCCTCTTTACGCCGTCCTCCATGAAGTCGAGGTACTCGACCTTACGCTCATCCGAAATCCTTGAGTTCCTGAAGTTGTAGAAGCAGTTCAAAATGCCGCCAAGGGGGTTGTTCACCTCGTGCGCTATGCCGGCGGCCAATTGACCGATCGCTGAGAGCTTTTCGCTCGCGAGTATCGAGGCCTCGAGTTCCTTTTTCTTTGTTATGTCCTCGGCCATCCATACGACGTAGTCCGCGTCCCTGCCCCTGCCCGAGAGTATCGGGAAGATGGAGGTGCGCACCATCATGTCCTTGCCGTCCTTTGAGGTTATCTTCTGCTCTATCTGGCAGGGCTCCCCGGTCTCGAAGACGTTGTTTATTATCTTGTCGAGCCCCCTCTTCATCTCCTGGTTCGGGAGATGCCCTATGAAGTTCAGGTTGTAGCAGTCCTCGCCGTTTTCGCACTTGCATACAGGGCAGGCCTGCGCGGCGTGGCGGTTCCAGACCGCGATGGATAGGTTCCGCTCAAGGACGTAGAGGCAGTACGGGAGGCTGTTTATGATGGATTCGATCAGGTTCTTCTGCTGGCGTAGCCGCACCTGGCTCTGACCTATCTTCTCCTCGTGGTCGCGGAGATTAATGACCATCTTGTCGAACGTCCGCTCGAGGTCGGCGAGCTCGTCGTTGCCTTCCTTGACCTGCGCCTTGATGTCGAGGTTGCCCGAGGACACCAGCTGAGCCTTTTTCTTAAGCGCCTTTATGGGCCTCGTAATCCTGTACGTGATGAGAGAGCCGACGCCTGCGGCCATGACAAGCCCGATGAAGGCGATACCCGTCACCGCCTTTATGTTCTTGTACTGGAGGTCGACGAACTTCACCTTGGGCACGCCGACGAAGAGAGAACCGATTATCTTCCCCTGGTAGCTTATTATCGGGTCAAAGGCGGTTATGTACTTCTGGTGCGCGATTGCAGTCTCGCCGCGGAAGCTTAAGTTGCTGTTTACGGCCTCAACGACCTCCTTCGGTATGAGGTGGCCGAGCGTGCGCAAGCCCGACTCCTGCCTGACGTTGGTCGCTATCTGGACGTCATTCATGGCGATTGTGGCTAAAGACCCGGGGATGGAGTCGGCCAGCGCGTCGGAGACGAAGTTGTCGTTATTGATGAGGTCGCCGGAGATGATGGCGCCTAAGACGGCATCGTTCTCGTCCATTACGGGAGTGACGACGAGGAGCATCATGCCGTCTTTGAGCTCGCCCTTGGGCCCTTCTTTTTCGGATTCGATCGTGATCCTCGCTATGCCGTCGAGGCCTTCGCTGACGAGGACGCTGTTCTGGACGACTTCGGTCGAGATGAACGAGGTCTTTTTGTCAAGGGCCGTATCTACGAGGCCGTTAAAAGACATCCTGACGCCCGAATACGGGGAGTTCTGCGAGGCTATGAGGCGCTCTTTTTCATCAACAACGGCCCAGAGGTCGACATACGGGCGGAACTTCTTCCAGGACTTCAACTGGTCCCTTAGGAACTCCTTGTCCTTTCTGATGATGGCGTCCTTGAAGTAGACCTCGGTCGAGGCCTGGAGCATGCCGTACTGCATCTGGTAGGCCCTGGCGTAGTACTGCATCCAGGCGGCCTTGAGGTTGTTGTTTATCGTCTCCTGGGCGTCGTCCTTTTTGCTGTTGCTTATGATGGTGGTGGTGAGGAAGGCTATCAGGACCGTGGGCAAGAGTGTAACCAGGAGGAAGGAGAGTATCAGTTTGCCGCCGATATTCATCTACTACGCCTTTTTGAGGAGGAGCGGGGAAAAAGGCCGTTTTTCCGGTACGTTCCGGCCTTTAGGTGTGCACTGGTATAGAAAATAGAGTATTACAAAAAGGTAACACTGTCAAGAAAAACGGCAAAAAAGGATGGGAGGAGGCCCGAAGGGCCTCCTCTATGGGGGATGGGGTTTAAAGGGGGAGCGTCAAAAAGCGTAGATGCGGAGTATGGAAATGGTGATGATCAAAAGTACGGCAGGGACGACAAATCCATCGAGATTGCAGATCAATTTGTCAATGAGGTCCTGTTTTCTTTCCATTTGTAAAGTCACCTCCTCGTAGCCTTAAGCCAGTTGCCCGGTGACCTCCCTTGTACAGCCAACATTGTACGGGTTGTAGATTAAAGAACGATTAGAGGGCCCGGATTTAGGGAAAGACACCATAAAAACTTTTCTTTTCAGGGCGCGACTATTGAATAGGCGTGCGCCATGACGAAAATATGGCCAATCCCAGAGAGAAACTCAATGGAGAGCCTTTTACCCATCCGTCGCCTCCCTTCAAAGTGGATTTTAAAACCTGCTGAGTGCTGTTGTATGCTAACGTGAAACCCATCAAATTCCAGCCAAGGCAAATATCAGCAAAATCAAAGAGTTAAAGTAAATACCTCAAGCCTTATTAGAAGCTTTGCCGGCTATTATACGCGTCGCCATCCGCCATCGCCGGCTTAACTATGGCGTTGACCGATCTGAGCCTCTCCCTGAACGGGCCGGACTTTGAGCGAGAGCCGATGTTAAGGTCTGTTACCGCGACCTTGTTTATTACCTTGAGGCGCGAGTTGTCCATGTACCCGAATATCTGGTGTATGACGTACGGTGTTCCCTTCCTCTCGCCGAGATATAACATTATATGCCCAGGGGTCCCGAGGAGAGTGATGCCCGGCTCCGCCTCATCAAGCGCGAGCGCCATGTCTTCTCTCGTGATCTCGTATTCCTCATGGGCCCTGACGTCCCCCGCGACCGCCTGCCTGGACGAGTTCCTCGGGAGCCTTATGGACATCGTAGCGAATATCGACCTTATGAACTCCGAGCAGTCCCTCTTCCCGTCCCGCCCTCCCCAGCCGTACTCCTCGCCAAGCATCTTGAACGCCTGCCTTATGACGTTCCTCCTCGTATACGGCAGGAACCCCTTCGATACGTCAGCGCCCTTTTTTATGTAGGCGTCTTTCCATATGAGCCCATCGGCCCCTTGCGCCGGATACCTTATCGCCCACGCACCCTTAAACCGCCTTTTGGATGGATAAAAGACGGCGCCCATCGGCACGCTCGCGACGGTCTCCTTGAATTTAAGGTCAACGAAGATATCGACGGAAGATCCAGTGACTACTATTACATCCCCATCGCCACCGAGCGCCTCCCGCTCCCCGAGCGCAACCTTCTCAAGCGGAAGCCAGCCCCGGACTATCCTCGTCTGGAAGAAACCCCAGAGCCCGTCGCTGCTCGTGTGCAAAAGGGCGGCCGGCTCGCCGGGCGCTATGCTTGAATACTGGAATGTATCGAAGGCGGCCTTCTCAGGCGACTTCAATACCGGCCTGACTTCCGGGAATGCCCTGATATCCGCCCTCTCTATCACGTAACCGAACCTGACCGGGTTCTCGTCCGCAACGCCTGAGAGGTTCATATTATGCGCAAGGCCAGCGAAAAAGCCGTCGTCCAGAGGTATCCCGTCCGCGTCATACCTCTGGGGCGTGGGAAGGTGGTCCTCATTCAACCACGCTTGGAGCTGAGACCCCGATATGAGGTCAGGCAGGACGGATACATCCGCCATCTGGCCGTCTCCTTCGAGGATAGAGCGGTTCAGCGCCTCTATTTCTCCAGCCGTCATCACGGCCTTATCGGGACGTTTAAGCTTGCCTATCCAATAGTCGGAGTTGTTAACGCCCGCACGGGCCGCGGCTGACATGGACGGCAGGAGGAGAAAAACCAAAAAAAACAATGAGATGGAAAGATTTCTTGTCTTCATATGTCACATCCGGTACGGCTACTGCCTCGATCATTTATTATGAAAAACATTGTACTGCTTACGCCTGCGAGAGACAAGGGGGCAGGGGTGCGGATACTATCCTTTTGACTTGGACGGCCCCTTTCAGGTATATTTATCCCCCGACCGATGCGTTATCGACGGCACGCGCCCTGCTTTAATATAGTCCATGTTCAAAAAAAAGGCTGTGACTAAAGTCCCGGCCTTTTTTTATTCATTAAAAAGGCTGACTACGATATGGAACGCAGACAACTTATAATCGGCTACCTGCTTTCAGCGGTCTCGGCCCTCACATTTTCCATAAAGGGTATCTTCGCAAAACTCCTCTACGGCCTCGGCGTCGACCCGGTCACGCTCCTTGCCCTCAGGTTCGCCATAGCCATACCGCTCTTCTGGCTCGCTGTGTTCTTCTTCCCCTCAGGCAAGGTAAACGCGAAAGACATACTCATACTCGTACTTAGCGGACTCCTCGGCCTGTATGCCGCGGCGCTCGCGGACTTCTACGGCCTTGTCTACATAGACGCGTCCCTGGAGAGGGTCATCCTCTACACCTATCCGGCGATAGTAGTCGTCTGGGCGAGGATATTCCTGAAAGAGAGGCTCGGGAGGACGAAGCTCGTCTCCATGGCGCTCACCTACGCGGGGCTCGTGCTGGTGATGAAGTTGTACGGAGGCGTGCCGAGGGCCGGGCTCATAGGCGGTGGGCTTGTCTTGTTTTCAGCCGTGATATATTCGCTCAGCTACATCCTGACTGAGGTCTTGAGCAGGAGGGTATCCGGCGTAAAGATCGCGGCTTATACTACGACCTCCGCGGGGTTTGCCTTCCTTGCGACATGGCGCGGAAAGACCGTGCCAGAGGGGATAGAGGCGTGGTCGCTCCTCGTACTCATCGCCACGATTTCGACGTTCGTCCCTGTCCTGACGCTCGCCCTCGGCATAAAGAGGATAGGAGCGACAAGGAGCGCAATCGTCAGCTTCCTTGGGCCGGTGTCTACGGCGGTACTCGCCTACCTCATCCTCGGAGAGACGATGGACCTCGTCCAGATAGCAGGCATGATACTCATATTCGCGGGCGTCCTCGCCATCTCGCTTGAGAAGACGCCGAAACGATTGAAGATCGAGCCGCAGACGCGGAGTTGAAGGGCTGAAGCGCAAAATATGTTGGGGGGGGATGTTTTTGCCTAAAGCCCTTTTGCGCGCTCCGCGCGCTTTCGGCGATGGCTCCGAGCGCTTTCTTCCTCTCCCACCCGCTCGCGCGCCCCTTAGAGCGCACGCGTCTAATCTCCTCGGCGCGCTCGCCTCTTCCTCCCTTAGGCGCTCTCCGCCATGCGCCCGTGTGTTTGTAGAGACAGAACAAAAACAAACTTCTTTTTTGTTTTTCAGAAATCCAGGCATGGGGTGAGCGACCCTAAGGGAGGAAGCTGAATCGCGAAGCGCGAGCGTCCGGGGAAGTAAAAAGGCCGCGCCAGCGGCCCTAAGAGGCGAAGACTCAGCCCTTCCCTTTGCGTTCGCTCTCGGCACTGGCGAGGAATTTCCCGAGCTCCTTATCTATGCCGCCAATATGGTTTATGAGCCAGTCGACGACCTGTCTCTGGACCTTTATGACGAGGCCGGTCGTCATATTTTCCCCGCATTCGGCGCTGAGTTTCGATATATCATCGATGAAGCGGGTATGCTCAACAAGGTGCGAGACCATCTGGGGGTAGTTGAACTTGCCCATGGCCTGTTCCTCGGCCTCGAAGTGGACTACTATGTAGTCGTCGAGGAACTGAAAGAGCCTTATTACCTCTTCCTTGCCCCTGCCGACGTTCATAGCCTCAAGGAGGTTGTTTATGCGCCTGAAAAGCTCCTTATGCTGGGTATCCTGCCACAGTAGCCCTGTTGAAAGGCTGTTGGACCATTCTATCGCCATATGAATGAAATCTCCGGGGACACGGTTTTGCAAGACTGGAAAGGACTTATAGGTCGCGGGGGCTTTTGATGTATCCGGCGCTCTATTTTCAATGATTTGAAGGGGTCAGGAGAGAGTTTTCGTTGAATCCGTGCGGACCTGCGCAAGGTCTTCGGGCCGGGCCGGTTCTGTGACGCCTTTTTTCTCGATCCGGAGGATATATTCGCCGAGTACCTTGTCTATGCCGCCGATGTGGTTTATGAGCCAGTCCACAACGAGCCTCTGTACCTTGATTACCGTGCTGGTCGTGATGTTGTTGCCCCTGCACTCGTCCCTTATCTGCTCGACGTCCTGCTGGAACCTCCGGTGCTCGGCCATGTGGAAGGCGCCTCCGGGGAAGTTATACTTCTTCATCGCCTCGTCCTCGGCGCTGAAGTGGATGACGAAGTATTCGTCAAGGAACTTGAAGATGCGTCCGACCTCGTCCCTGCCGAGCCCTACGTTCATGGCGTCGATAAGGGCGCTTATCCTCTTGAAAAGCTCCTTATGCTGGGTGTCCTGCCACTCAAGCCCCGTGGCAAGGCTTTTGCTCCATTCAATCGACATGAAACCTCACGTTTTTGGGAAAATCGGGGGACCGTAGTATGGGAATATTATAAACCATTTGAAGAAGGAAAGAAATGCAAATAAGAAACCGAAAGGCAGGTTAAGGGCAGTTTAAGGTCATGCCCGGGACCATCTTGGACATCCATCACTGCAGTGCGCAATCCTCGGGACCATGAACCTTGTCATAATCATCCCTCCTTTCTGAGAGCTAATCGCCCTCATCGTGGGCGTCTAACGGACAGCTCTCGCCCCCGTTAAACAGAGAAAGCTGTTCCGGCGTAAGCGTCTTTTTTATATCCTCAATGGCCCTTATGTAAAGGAACGAGAGGTCAGCCTTTTTTGTAGCAATTTCAACCAGTTTTACCTTGACTCTATCAAGGTTTATAATGGCCGCGTCGAGCGTTTCGCGTAACTCTATCCGGGCGACCTCTATATCCGCGCCTGAGCGCGCCGCTTTTTTCCTTAAGTCCGCGTTTATCTCCCTCGCCTTTGCCGTCTGGACCGCGTCCAGGCCGACAGCCTTGAGCTTAATATACATTTTACCATAATTCGCGCCTTCCATCACTCCCATTTCATGCGCTTCGCACCCATCATTGAAATTGCCGTCCTTGCAACCGTGATCCTTAACAGCGCATGGAGCGGCGTCCTTATCACGGCCATGGCGGGCGTGTTCATGGACGCGCCCGCGCTCCGGCATGGCGATTGGCATAGGCTCAAGCGTTACATCAATTTTCTGAATGCTCCCGCTGGAGTCGACGTCGAGGGCGACTTTATCTCCCGCCTTAAACTCCATTATCCCCTTAATGAGGTCCGCGGTCCCTGATATCGGCTCTCCGTTCAGCCCTATGATAAGGTCGTCGGGGTCCACCCCAGCCAGATCAGCCGGCCCTCCCGGGACTACCTCTGAGACGAGCACGGCCCCGCCCCTCTCGGGATCCTCTATGACGACCCCGAGCCAGGGCCTCTCGGATAGCTCCGCGAATGATGTCCCGGTTATGAAGAAGAACGAAAGAAAGGCGCTTAAAGCAACTGCCTTCAACTGTCTCATCCCTGCCTCCTGCGCGTTTTGGGAACAGGAAAAAACACTGCTTCAAGCGAAATGCGGTCCGATACTGCCTGATCCAGAAATGCTATTTTTAGGCGCCTCAAAGATCAGGCCGGCATGAACCTGGACTCCAACCACCTTCTTAAGACCTTCCAGGGTTTTGATTTCACCTTGTTATAGGCCCAGTTGTAGAAGGAATCCACCGCCTCTTCGCCCCTTATGACGTTGTAGTAGCGTTGCATTATCTCGTGGTCTTTCTCGATTATGCTGTACCAGAGCCTTGGGTGGTTATAGACGAGGTCCGAGAGTTTTTCCGCGGCGCGGAACTCGGCGTAGACCTCTTTTTCAAGCCATTCCTTGTAGGCAGAGAGGTCGGCGTCCCCGGCCTTAAGGGCGGTGTCGATTGCGACTGAAGCGGCCTTCGCGGTCCTTATCGCGTAATAGATGCCTTCCCCGAGGAACGGGTCGACGAGGTGGCCGGTGTCCCCGGCGAGTATCACCCTCCCCCTTACGGGGGTCGCCGCGCCGGAGTAGAAAACAGGGACGGTCCAGCCGTCCCTGTGGTCTATCTTGAGGCCTTTAAGCGTTTCATGGGTCGAGACGAACTCGTTGAAATAGTCCTTGACCCTTCCGCCCACCTTGGCGGCGTCCCCTGCTATGCCGACGGAGAGACAATCTTTTTTGGGAAATATCCAGCCGTAGCCGAAGGGGATGGAGCCGAAGTCTATGAAGAGCCTGTTCTGGACTGTCTTGCCGGCAGGGCCATATGGGACCTCCGCTGTAATCGAAATGGCCGCTTCCTTGGGGTCAAGGCCGAAGTATTCCCTGCCGACGACGCCGGAGGCGCCGTCTGAGCCTATGAGGAACTTCGCCCTGAACTCCTGGCCGCCGTCGCAGAAGACCGTTACAAAGCCGCCTCCTTCTGCGACGCCCCTTATCCTCAACCCCTCGATGACCTCGGCCCCGGCCTCCTTCGCCTTATTGAGCAGGTGGTTGTCGAAGACGTCCCGCATGACGTTATACCCTACGGGGCGGTCGGAGAGGATGTCCATGGCGCGGCCCGTCTTGTAGGTGAAGGTAGCGCCGAAGGCGGTCTCCTCGAGGGTCTCCTTTATGTCGAAGTCGAGGATGCGCTCGATCTTCGTCGATATGCAACCGCCGCAGGACTTGTACCTCGGGAACCTTGCCTTGTCTATGCCGAGGACCTTCCAGCCTTTTGTCGCGAGAGTGTATGCGGCGGTAGAGCCAGCGGGGCCGAGCCCGGCGATTATCGCGTCATACATGCTCCCCTACTCCCTCTCCTTCTCGACGCTATACTCCATGTCCCCGCACCAGAAGCCGGTCTTGCCGAGCGACTCGGCCTCCCAGCGGAGTATCTTCAGGTGCCCCTTCTCCATCTCGAGGAAGTTCGTGAGGACTACCTTCTCAACAGGCGTCTTCGCCTCTTTCAGGAGCCTGGAGTAGAAATCCACCGCGCTTTCCTCGTTTTCAATTGCAATCGCCACGGCGTTTACGTCGGTCTGGTTCTTCTCGAGCCTCTTTATGAGGTCGTTCTCGCCCTGGAATATCGGCAGGCCCTTCTGCGAGGCGACCCCTTCCCTCAACGCCTCCTCGTAGCCTATCCAGCCCATGCCGTTCTTTACCGAATCGGCTATCCTGGAGATGACCCTTATGTGGTCGAGCTCCTCCTTGGCGAGGTGGCTGAAGATGTTCTTGCCCTTGTCGTCGCCGACCATTATCGCGGCGGTATTGTAGAAGAAGTACCCGGATATCTCGGTCTTGTAGGCGATTGAGAGCTGATCGACGATATTGTGGTCCGGCATCATATCCTCCGAAGGGATTGTATTTGCGCTATCTCCTGCCTGAGTCGGTCCTGCCCGCCTTGTCTATCTCGTGCTTCTTCTCGACCGCCTCGCCCCTTATCTTGTCCTCGCAGGCGTGGCATATCGTGAGCTCTGAAGGCTTTCCGCATATCGAGCAGACAACGTGCTTTTTTTCTTCCTTCTTTTCCTTCTCTTCCATGGATATACCCCCTTGGAACTTTCATTTTGCCGCACGCAGTGAAAATATCACAGACGCCGGAATTTTACAATAATCGGATTGGAGGTAATATAGGACAAAAACGGATTTTTCTCAATCTCAAAAGCGCGGCCCTGACGAAAGGTATTTGCCCATGTCCCTGAAGGAAAAACCGCTCAGCTCCGGCCTCTCTATCCCCTTGTGCTGTATGAGCACCTTGAAGGTCTCCCCGGCGCCGCCCGGGTTTATGAGGAGGCCAATAGACCTGTTCAGCGCGATGTCTTCAAAGGCCAAGGGCCCCTCGCCCGAGATCTCTTTGAGCTCCCCGGCTATTCCCAGCCCCAGGAGGAAGTTCTTCTGTGTCGTAAAGCCGGTGAGTCTAAGCCCCTCTTCCTCGCCTGTCTCCTTAAGCGCCGTAAAGTCCGCGTGCGTGGTTATGTCTTGAGCGCCGATATTAACGAACGGGTTGTCGTTGACCGTATGCCTGTGATGGCATATTAGCGACCCGCACCTGCCGGACTGATACAGCTCTTTGCCCGGAAGCCCGTAATCGATGGTAAAAACAAAACCCTTGTCAAGTAAGCGCGCCACCTTCCTTATCCAGTCTATCGCCGCGAGGTTGACCTCGGCCTTCTGACCCGCTTCGAGGCGTATGCCGAACCTGTCCATGTACCAGGAGAGCATTCCGGTTGATGGCTCGCCTGGGACCTCCTTGAACGAATCCCCGTCGAGCGCTACGTAGAGCTCTTTGATGCCTCCGTCCCCTGTCCCAATGACCCGGTGCACTGGAAAGGAGTCTATGAGCTCGTTTGACAGGATACAGCCGCTGACGGGAGAAGCTATTTCATCGAGGGAGCGGTGCCAGGAGGAGCCCGGCGGAAGTGGTTCAGAAGTGTCAGGGTTAAGCTCCACGAGCTTTAAGTCGAGGGCGTCAGCGAACCCGCGGTAGAGCTCGTCCGCGGCCTTCCTTATGCCTTTCGAGAGTAGCCCCCTGCCGGCGCCCGCCTCGATGAGCGTAAAACTCTCAGGCGAGCCGAGCGCAATCCACATCTCGTTCAACTCTTTTGCGATGAGCTTCGCGAATACCGGGCTTATGTCCACGTTGGTAACGTAGTCCCCGGCCTCGCCCCACCTTGCTCGCCCTGCCGTGTAATACCCCTCGCCATCCATGTAGAGCGCGAGCCGCATGAACTCCGCGAAGGTGATGGCGCCCTTTTCACGGACCTTCCTCCGTATCTCTTTCAAGGGGCCGCTGGAAGAAGCCCTGCCGGCAAGTCGACCATCCGCCGGCAGGGCGCTTCCATCAAGCATTCAGCACCTCGACGAACGCCTCGCTCGGAGCGAGGCAGAGCGGACAGGTATCAGGCGCATGCTCGCCCTCGTGTATGTATCCGCACTCTATACAGCGCCACTTCTTCTTCATATTACTTTTCAAGGCCTTTCGACGGATTTTTGAACCGGAACCGTATAAGGCTACTTCCTTATCCCGAGGGTCGTCTCCCACACGTCGGCATGCCCCTCTTCCTGCTGGAGTATCTCCTCGAGCATAAGCCTTGTCGTCGAGTCGCCGAGGTCTGCGGCGAGCTTTATGTGGCCGCGGTAGCGCTCTATGGCCTCGTTTTCAGCCTCGAGGTCGTTTCCTATCATGGCGCGGAGGTCTCCGCCCCTCTTGACATTGGAGGCCTTCTGTACGGGCGTGCCTCCGAGGTAGACGATACGCTCGGCGAGCGCCTCTGCGTGCTTCATCTCGTCCATCGCGGTCTTCTTGAATATCTCTATGACCGCCGGGGACTCGATCCCCTCTGCCTCGTAGTGGTGCCCCATGTACTGGAGTATCGCGGCAAGCTCAAAAGACCTGTCCGTATTCAGCGCGTCTACTATCTTTTTCTTTGCGTCTTCGCTCAATGGCATCATCCACCTCCGGTTTTTGGATTCGTTATGTACGCGCTAAGGCGCCAGAAAATATTCGACATTCTAACCGCTTCAACCCTTACATTCAATACAAATTTGCCCTTCTGCAGGGACAAAACACTGTTATTATATCCTAAAAACAAAAGGTTGTCATGGGCGCCGTTGGGGCCCGTCAGGCCCGGGCCCCTTAAAATACGATATACTCTATCCGCTCCAAATAAAACGCCCGGAGGGCCGGATGAGAAGACCGCTTGCCCGCATCATAATCGAAGACCATATCGTCTCGGGCCGCTGGGAGCCCGGCGCCGAAATAGGGGTAAGGATAGACCAGACCCTCACCCAGGACGCGACAGGGACGCTCGCGTACCTCGAGTTCGAGAGCCTCGGGCTCGACACCGTGAAAACCGAGCTATCCGCGAGCTACGTAGACCATAACCTCTTACAGACTGACTTCAAGAACGCCGACGACCACTTATTTCTAATGACCTCGGCGAAAAGGTACGGCGTATATTTTTCGCCTCCTGGAAACGGCATCTCACACCCGGTGCACATGGAGAGGTTCGGGGCGCCGGGTAAAACTCTCCTCGGCTCCGACAGCCACACCTGCACGGCAGGGGCGCTCGGGATGATAGCGATAGGGGTCGGAGGGCTCGACGTCGCGCTCGCGATGGCCGGCGAGCCGTTCTATTTAAGGGTGCCGAAGATACTCGGGGTCAGGCTCACGGGCAGGCTCGGCAAATGGGTCTCTGCAAAGGACGTGATATTAGAGATGCTCCGGAGGCATACCGTAAAGGGCGGGCTCGGGAGGATTGTAGAGTATTGGGGGCCGGGGCTTAAATACCTTGCCGCGACAGACCGGGCAACGATAGCCAACATGGGGGCCGAGCTCGGGGCGACGACCTCGATATTCCCGTCAGACACTCAAACGAGGGACTTTCTGGAGAGACACGGCAGGGTTGCCGACTGGGCGCCTCTTGAGGCGGAGCCTGACGCCGAGTACGACGAGACCGACGAGATAAACCTGTCTATTCTTGAGCCGCTAATCGCCTGCCCGTCGTCGCCTGACAATGTGAAGAAGGTCTCCGAGGTCGAGGGGACCCCAATATCGCAGGTCATCATCGGCTCGTCCGTCAACTCCTCGTACAGGGACTTCATGATAGTCGCGAGGGCTGTAAAGGACCGGGGCGCGAAAGAGGGCGTCTCATTCGAGATAAACCCCGGTAGCAGGGAGGTCCTCATGAACCTCGATAAGGCCGGGGCAACACTCCTCCTGAACCGGGCGGGCGCGCGCATACACCAGTCTGGCTGTCTCGGTTGCATAGGCATGGGGCAGGCCCCGTCCGTTGGGACAAACTCGGTGCGCACCTTCCCGAGGAACTTCCCCGGAAGGTCCGGCACCGAGGAAGACCGCGTATATTTAAGCTCCCCTGAGACGGCTGTGGCTTCGGCGATATTCGGCAGAATTACCGACCCGAGGAGGCTCGGGCCGTACCCGAAGATAGTAGAGCCGAGGCACTACATACGGAACGATTCCATAATAATAAAACCGCTCCCCCCGGAAGAGAGAAAAAAGGTGGCGGTTATTCGCGGCCAGAACATCGCGCCCTTCCCGGCCTTTGACGCGCTCCCTGACTCATACGATGGCGAGATCCTCTTGAAAGTCGGGGACGACATCTCGACGGATTCCATAATGCCTGCCGGGAACGAGGTCCTGCCGCTCCGTTCCAACGTCCCCCTTATAAGCGTCCACCTATTCGAGCGAGTGGACAGGACCTTTTACAAGAGGTGCGTTGAGGCAAAAGGCGGCGTGATCGTCGGAGGAGAGAACTACGGCCAGGGGTCATCCCGCGAGCACGCGGCAATAGCCCCGAGGTACTTGGGTATAAGGGTGAAGATCGCCAAGTCCTTCGCCCGCATACACCTTACGAACCTGATAAATTACGGCATAGTCCCCCTCACCTTCAAGTACCCGTCGGACTACGGGGAGCTTTCACTGGGCGAGCGCATTTCGTTCGAGGGGTTAAGGAGAGCGATAGAGGACGGGTCAACCGAGATTCACGGCGAGACTAACGGAAGGAGGCTCGTATTCAACATCACCCTCACGCAAAGGGAGAGGTCATATATACTCGAAGGGGGGCTACTTAACCTCGCCAGGAAGAGAAGGGTTGCGCAGGGGTAGTCAAGACCAAAAGACCTTCAAGCCATAAAAAGACGCGGCCCCCGAAGGGGGCCGCGTCTTTAATCTTGACGACCCGCTTTAAGGCAGTACCGGGTAGTTAAACTTCGGCATCTCTCCTGAGAGCGACTCCAGAAACGCGACTATATCCAGCACCTCGTCTTCCTTCGGCTCAATCTTGAGCATCTCGCGGGCCATTATCCTGACTGCCTGGGGAAGCTCCCTTACAGAACCGTTGTTGAAGTACGGGTAGGTAAGGGCGATGTTGCGGAGGGACTGGACCCTGAACTTGTACTTGTCCTCCTCCTTTTTAGTCACCTCGAACCTCCCGAGGTCGGTCGAGCCCGGCACCTGTATGCGGAAGAACCCGCTGTTGGAGAAATTCGCTCCCGAGTGACAGCCAACGCACCCCTTGTTCTGGAAGAGGGCCCATCCGCGCCTCGCGTCCGGGCTTATCGCCTCCTCGTCTCCCATGATATACCTGTCAAACGGCGCGTTCAGGGTCGTGAGCGTCCGCTCGAACGCGGCAAGGGACTTTGCTATGTTCGCCGGGGTCACGGGGTCCTTATCCCCGAACGACTCCTTAAAGAGCTTCACATAGGCCGGGATCCCCTTTAGCTTCACGACGACGTTTTCAAGCTTCTCGTTCATCTCGCCCGGCGCCTGTATGGGGCCGAGCGCCTGGTCCTCTAAAGTCGTTGCCCTGCCGTCCCAGAACTGGTTCTTGAGAAACGCTGAATTCAAAACCGTGGGCGTGTTCCTCGGCCCCACCTGATGCTTGTGCCCCAATGCCCTCGGTATCCGGTCCGTGAAGGCGAAAGAGGGGTTGTGGCAGGACGCGCAACTGACGGCTTCGCTTGAAGAGAGCCTCGGGTCGAAGAAGAGCATCTTCCCGAGCTCTATCTTGGCAGGGCTCATCGTGTTGTCCGCTGGTATCGGCGGCAGATACGGGAGCGGCTCCGTGGCTG
This sequence comes from Deltaproteobacteria bacterium GWB2_55_19, assembly GCA_001797465.1. Taxonomy (GTDB): domain Bacteria; phylum Desulfobacterota; class GWC2-55-46; order GWC2-55-46; family GWC2-55-46; genus GWB2-55-19. The sequence goes on from MGPQ01000005.1 coordinate 19,254, forward strand.
ATGCGGTGGAAGAGAGCGCGATTATTGCGAATAAATAGAACACGAACGACAAAACCAACTGCATAGGGTTCCTCCTTGGGATTTCTGACTAAATATATCGGAGTTGGAGCGTTTGTCAAAGGAGAGCGCGTCTCGTCAGTCTGCCTTTCTTTGAAAGGAGTTATTCCTCTACTCCACGCACCCCTTTAGCTCTAAAATCGAATCTATTATAAAGTCGCACCCCGCGCCCTCAAGCTCCTTTCTCCCCCTGAACCCGTAAGTGACGCCGACGGTCCCGACGCGCGCGCTTCTGCCCGCCTCGCAGTCTACGGGGCTGTCGCCTACGATGAGCGACGCCGACGCGGGAACGCCGAGCATGGAGAGGACCTTTTCCACCGGCTCAGGGTGCGGCTTCCTGTTCACGACCGAGTCTCCGCCGAGGACTGCACCGAAGTACGGGCCTATCTTGAGCTCTTCGAGTATGGCGACCGAGAGCGCGTGAGGCTTATTCGTCACGATAGCCATTTTCTTGCCGCCGGACCTCAGATACTCCAATATCTCGACGACGCCGGGGTATATGGTCGTCTGAACGACGAGGTGGCCTCCGTAGAACTTGAGGAACTTAAGGCGCGCCTCTTCTATCGCCTCCGGCGTCTCGCCTGGCATGAGTTTTTCAAGGAGGTTTTTCACGCCCCACCCGATCGCTTCCTTTATCACCTCCATGTCGAGCCTGTCGTATCCCATCGACTGGAGGACCATGTTCGCCGACCACGCGATGTCCCTGCTCGAATCTATGAGCGTGCCGTCGAGGTCGAATATGACGAGGCCGCCCTTGAGCCTCTCCCTTTTACCTGAGATCACCTTGTCCCTCCCTCAATATATTACGGCCCGTAAGTATAGCATATCTGGCCGCCCCCATACAGGCCGGGGCCTGACCCGCCATGCCAAGAGCGCCAGGAGGGGCCTTTTTTGCCTCGAAGCGCCTTCACTCCTTTACATAGCCCCTTCCTTTTGATAATATTTCAATCTATTCGAAGGGATAGGGGGTGCAAGGCCTGACGCCTTGGGCGTTCCTGTTCCGGGACCTTTAAATCAGGCGTACTGATGACAAGAAGGCCGCCGTGCGTGGCCGGGAGGTTCTACCCCGGCGAGGCCGCTTCCCTTAAAAAGGCCGTCGAATCTTTCCTCATAAAGGGGATTCCTGCTGAGGAGGCTGTCTCAATAATCGCCCCCCACGCCGGATACATATACTCCGGGGCAGTCGCTGGCGCGGTATACTCAGCCGCAAAGATACCGGATACCGTCGTACTCATAGGCCCGAACCACACCGGCCTCGGCGAGCAGGTCTCCGTCATGCCTGAAGGCGCGTGGGAGATTCCGACGGGGACGCTGGGAATAAACGCGGAACTCTCCGACCTGATACTTGAGAACGGCCTCTTTACGTCGGACGCGTCCGCGCACTTGATGGAGCACTCGCTTGAAGTACAGCTCCCGTTCATAAAGGCGTTAAACGACAAGGCCGCTATCGTCCCCATAACGGTCATGCACGCGGACGCCTCCGAATGCGCCGCGCTCGGAGAGGCGCTCGCCGGGGCCGTAAAAAGGTACGGAAAGCCCGTCCTCATCGTCGTAAGCTCGGACATGAACCACTACGAGCCGGACGCCAGGACGCGCGAAAAGGACAGACTCGCGCTCGACCGCGTATTGCAACTCGACGCCGACGGGCTCCTCCGGGTAACGAAGGGCAAAAACATCACCATGTGCGGTGTAGTCCCTGCCGCGATTGCCATAAACGCCTCCCGGCGCCTGGGCGCGAAAGAAGCGACACTCGTAAAGTACGCCACCTCCGGCGAGACGAGCGGCGATCTCCATCAGGTCGTCGGCTACGCCGGGGTGATTATAAAATAAAAAAAACCGTTGGAGGCTACAAACTTGACAGTCAGAACACGCTTCGCGCCGAGCCCTACGGGCTATCTCCACATAGGGGGCGCAAGGACCGCGCTCTTCAACCTCCTCTTCGCGAGGCACAACAAGGGCAAATTCATTCTCAGGATCGAGGACACCGACGTCGCGCGCTCCACGGAGGAATCCATCAAGGCTATCATCGACGGTATGGAGTGGCTCGGGCTCCATTGGGACGAGGGCCCGTTCTTTCAAAGCAAAAGGTTCGACCTGTACAGGGAGCACGCCTACAAGTTGCTTGAGTCGGGCGAGGCCTACCGCTGTTACTGCACTCCGGAGGAATTAGAGGCCCGGAGGGAGGCGGCCATGAAGGAAGGCCGCCCGCCTAAGTACGACGGCAGGTGCAGGGACATCCACGAGAAACAGGACAAGCCATTTGCGCTCCGGTTCAAAGTGCCTCCGGGGACGACGGTGGTAAGGGACGTCGTAAAGGGGGCTATCTCCTTCGACAACTCGACGATAGAGGACCTTGTAATATTGCGGAGCGACACGACGCCTACGTACAACTTCTGCGTCGTAGTGGACGACGCGACGATGGACATAACGCACGTGATCCGTGGCGACGACCACCTGAACAACACGCCTAAGCAGATACTGCTTTACAAGGCGCTCGGACACGAGCTCCCGGTATTCGCGCACCTGCCGATGATACTCGGCTCCGATAAGACCCGTCTCAGCAAGCGCCACGGCGCGACCTCTGTCATGGCGTACAAGGAAATGGGGTATCTCCCTCACGCGCTCATAAATTACCTCGCAAGGCTCGGCTGGTCGCACGGGGACGAGGAGATATTCTCCATGAACGACTTAATAGAAAAGTTCACTTTGGAGAGCGTCGGCGCGTCCTCAGGCGTATTCAACCCGGAAAAGCTCCTGTGGCTGAACCAGCACTATATAAAGGCGACGCCGGATGACGAGCTCGCGGGGCTCGTCGCGCCGTTTTTTGAGTCCCTTGGACTTAATGTGTCGGGGGACGCAAGGATGGCGAAGATAGCCGGGACGCTCAAAGAGCGCTCCAAAACCTTGAAGGAGATGGCTGAGTCCGGCGCGTTCTACTTCAAGGACAAGGTCGAGTACGACCCCAAGGCGGCTGAAAAGTTCCTCGCGCCTGATAACGACAGCCTATTCGCGCTTATCATAGAGCGTATTGAGCCTATCAATGCCTTTAATCATAAGTCTCTCGAAGAGGCGTTCAACGCTATACTTGCCGAGAAGGACCTGAAGCTCGGGAAGGTCGCCCAGCCTGTACGGGTCGCGCTCACCGGCGGGACCGTCAGCCCCGGCATATTCGAGATGATGGAGGCGATGGGAAAAGGGATGGTCATGGCGCGCCTTAATGACGCGCGCTCCCACATGAAAAGCCTTGCCGCAAAGTAGCCGGGGACCCGCAATTCCCTTGACTTATATTGGCAAAACTGTCTAAATAGCTGTTTGCTCGCGTCCAGTCCCCTGACGGGATTTTGTCTTTGGGACATACACTGTAAGTACGCATAACAGGGCGTCAGGACAACGCAGATTATCACAAGAGGTTTTCGCATGGGGCTCTTTAAAAAGGTACTGATAGCCAACAGGGGCGAGATCGCTACCCGCGTCATCAGGGCCTGCAAGGAACTCGACATCCCGACCGTCGCCATCTACTCGGAGGAGGACGCCACATCCCTCTATGTAAAAAAGGCGGACGAGTCCTACATGGTCGGCCCTGGCCCGATACAGGGGTACCTGAACATCCACAGGCTCGTCGACCTCGCCACAAAGGTCGGCGTCGACGCGATACACCCGGGCTACGGGTTCCTATCCGAAAACCCCCGCTTCCCGCAGCTCTGCGAAAAGAAAGGGATTACCTTCATAGGCCCCACTTCCAAGACCATCGCCGAGATGGGCGACAAGGTCATGGCCCGCAAGATGATGAAAAAGGCCGGGGTGCCGATACTCCCTGGGACAGAGGGCTCGATAAAGGACGTGGACGAGGCTGTCAAGTTCGCCGACGAGATCGGCTATCCCGTGATGATAAAGGCCTCCGGGGGCGGCGGCGGCAGGGGCCTGCGCGTCGCGCGCAACAAGGCAGAGCTCGTAAGCCAGATATCGACCGCAAAAAAAGAATCCGCCGCGGCCTTCGGCGTCTCCGAGGTCTTTCTCGAAAAATATCTCGAAAAGCCGCACCATATAGAGTTCCAGATACTCGCCGACAAGCACGGGAACATCGTCCACCTCGGCGAGAGGGACTGCTCCATACAGAGGCGGCACCAGAAACTCATTGAGATTACGCCTTCGCTCATACTCGACGAGGGCTTGAGAAAACGGATGGGGGAGGCGGCGATAAAGGCCGCGAAGGCCGCTGACTACACCAACGCCGGGACGGTAGAGTTCCTCGTGGACAGCAAAAGGGACTTTTACTTCCTCGAGATGAACACGAGGATACAGGTCGAGCACCCGATAACCGAGGAGGTCACCGGCATAGACCTCGTAAAGAAGCAGATAGAGGTAGCCGCTGGCAAGCCCCTCGGGTTCACTCAGGAGGACGTGCGCATAACCGGCTTCGCGATGGAGTGCAGAATATGCGCCGAGGACCCGAAGAACAACTTCTTCCCGTCCTTCGGGCGCGTAACGGCGTACTACTCCCCCGGAGGCATCGGCGTCCGCATAGACGGCGCCATATACAAGGACTTCATAATACCGAGCTACTACGACTCCCTTGTCGTAAAGCTCGTCGTAAGAGGCTCCACCTGGGACGAGACAGTAAGCAGGATGCACAGGTGTCTTGACGAGTTCGTCATAAGGGGTGTAAAGACGACGATACTCTTCCTCAAGAACATAATGCGGGACGAGGACTTCAAGGCCGGTAACTTCGACACCGGCTACATAGACAGGAAACCCGAGCTTATGGCGTACGACGAGTACGGAGAGCCGACAGACCTTGTCGCGGCGATAGCCGCGGCGATAGCCGCTCACCACGGGCTGTAAAAAGCATTCACGGAATACGGAGGCTTAAGTAAATGCCGAACAGAGCCAAAACCCCGGCAAACAACAAGGCCCGGGTAGTTGAAAAGAAAAAAGATACCCGCACGCGGATAACCGACACGATCCTTCGCGACTCGCACCAGTCGCTCCTCGCCACGCGCATGAGGACGGAGGACATGCTCGAGATGGCGCCGCTCCTGGATAAAGTCGGCTACTGGTCTCTGGAGGTCTGGGGCGGCGCGACCTTCGACGCCTGCCTCCGGTTCCTGAAAGAAGACCCCTGGGAAAGGCTTAAACTCCTCAGGAAGGCGATCCCCAACACCAGGCTCCAGATGCTGCTCAGAGGCCAGAACCTCGTCGGCTACCGGCACTACCCCGACGATGTCGTGCGGAAGTTCGTCGAACGCGCGGCTAAAAACGGCATCGACATATTCAGGATATTCGACGCGCTTAACGACATAAGGAACATTGAAGTAGCGGTCAAGGCCGCCAAAGAGGCGAAGGCCCACGTAGAGGCGACGATCTGCTACACGACGAGCCCGGTCCACACGCACGAGGGTTTCGTCGACATGGCCTTGAAGCTCGAGTCCATGGGCGCGGACACCGTCTGCATAAAAGACATGGCGGGGCTCTTGACGCCGGGCGCGGCCTTTGACCTCGTTACGAAACTCAAGGAGAAGGTCTCGGTCCCCATACACATACACTCGCACGATTCCTCAGGGCTCGCGGCGATGAGCTACCTTAAGGCCATAGAGGCCGGGGCCGAGATAATCGACACGGCGTTATCGAGCCTCGCCTCCGGGACATCTCAGCCGCCGACGGAATCTATCGTAGCGGCTCTTAAGGACACGCCCTATGACACCGGGCTCGACCTCGCCCTGCTCTCCGACGTAGCCGACCACTTTAGAGAGGTAAGGAAGAAGTACAAGAAGTTCGAAAGCGAATTTACCGCCATAAACACAAAGACGCTCGTCGTGCAGATACCCGGCGGCATGATATCGAACCTCGCCAACCAGTTGAGGGAGCAGAACGCGCTTGACAAGATGAACGACGTCTTCGCCGAAATCCCCAAGGTGAGGAAGGACATGGGATATCCGCCGCTCGTCACCCCCACGAGCCAGGTCGTCGGCACGCAGGCGACGCTGAACGTCCTCATGGGCGAGCGGTACAAGGTCATAACGAGCGAGACCCGGAACTACTTCAAGGGGCTCTACGGAAGGCCCCCCGGCCCCGTGGACGAGGACGCGAGGAAAAAGGCGATAGGCGATGAAAAGCCGATCACTTGCAGGCCAGCCGACCTGCTCGAGCCCGAGCTCGACAAGCTCATGAGGGAGATAGACGGGAAGGCGAAATCGGTCGAAGACCTCCTCTCCTACGCGCTGTTCCCGATAGTCGCCCTTGAGTTCTTCGAGCAGAGAGAGGCGGGAAAACTCGCGCCCGAGCCGCTCGAGGTCGAGCCTGAGGTAAAGCCGGACCACGTGGTGCCGCATCTGGCGCCGAGCGAGTTCATAGTAACGGTCCACGGCGAGTCATACAGGATAAAGGTCGCAGGCGCCGGACACAGGGTCGAGGGAAAGAGGCCGTTCTTCATCTCGGTCGACAACCGCCTGGAAGAGGTGATGATAGAGTCCCTGACTGAGGTCATACCCACTACCGCCGGTGAGATAGAAAGGCCCTCGATCACGCAGTCGGTCCGGCCCAAGGCCCGGAAAGAGGGCGACGTGACCACACCCATCCCCGGCAAGGTGACTTCCATTAAGATCGCGGTCGGGGCCAAGGTTGCCGAGGGAGATACCGTCCTGACCGTTGAGGCGATGAAGATGGAGAACGAGGTCCACACGCCCATCAGCGGCACCGTCAAGAGGATACTCGTAAAGATAGGCGACTCCGTGAACCCGGATGAGACGCTCATAGAGGTTGAGAAGGAGTAAGGTTTCATCTCCCAGAAGGATACCAAAGGGGCGGAACTTTCCGCCCCTTTTTTTTAAAGGCATTCCCGCCTCTCCCTTCCTGAATGGGGGCCACGGATGCCACATGTGGTTTTGCGATTCAATTCCTCCCCTTGCCCCTCCTTGGTAATGAGGGGGATCAAAACCCCACCCCTCTTTAGAAAAGAGGGGTCAACATAAATGCGATAACGCGATGGCCCTACTCAAAGTCTTATCAGTCGTATTCCCTGTCTTCTGCATCATTGGCCTGGGCTATCTCTTTGCCAGGTTCAAAAAAATAAGCCTTGAGCCTATTATCGAGATACTCCTCTATCTCACCATACCCGCGCTCGTAATTTCCTCGCTCTCCAGGAAAAAACTCATATTCGACGACCTCGCTACGGTCTCGGTCGCCGCGCTCATCGTCGTCCTCGGCACCGGGGCCATAGCCTTCGCCTATCTATCGGTCAAAAAAAGGAAGGACCTCCGGGGCTTTTATCTGCCTACGATGTTCATGAACTCCGGGAACATGTCGTTTCCGCTCGCCCTCCTCGCCTTCGGGCAGGAGGGGCTGACCGTCGCGATACTCTATTACATCGCGATAAGCCTCCTCGTCTATTCGCTCGGCATATACATCGCCAAGGGCAAGGGCGGGCTCTCCGAGATGTTCAAGCTCCCGCTCATATACGCGTCCGTCATCGGGCTCGCCCTGAACTTCGGCAACATCGAGATACCCTCGCCGCTTCTTACGACCTTCGACATGCTCGGCGCCGCGACGATCCCGATCATGCAGGTGAGCCTCGGATACAGACTGCATTCGGCGAAGCTCCAGTACCCGGGGATGTCGATAGCGGGCTCCGTCATCAGGATAGGCGGCGGGTTGGCGATAGGATGGCTCGTCGTGACCGCGCTCGGGATAGAGGGGTTGAACGGGAAGATCATACTCCTGTCCTCAGGGATGCCTTCTGCCGTCATTAATTTTGTCGTAAGCCACCGCTACAACGTGAACAGCGACCTTGTAGCCTCGACCGTCGCGCTTTCCACCATTTTCAGTATTGTTACTACCCCGCTCCTTCTCCTATGGATAATGTAGGCGGCTAACCTGTATGCCGCCGGAAAGGCCGCCCGTATGCCGAAAAAAAACCTTATCGCCATTACCCTCCTTTTCCTCGCTTTCGCCTTTGTAGACATATCCCTTGCCGCAACCATCGCAAACCTGAGCCCCGTATTCAAGCCTTACAGGGACGCGAACAAAGGGATAAAGATCGCCATAAGGAGCTTTGAAGAGGACGGCCACGCGCGCCTCGTCTCCCTCGACCCCGAGACATTCACGACAGAGGTCGTCGATGAGGGGGCGATTTCTTTTGCAGACGTAAAGACAACTGAATGGAAAGGGACGCGGTTCATTCATGCTTTGCATAAGTACACGGCCCCTGTCGCTGGCTTTGAGAACCAGGGTATGAGGTCGGCTGAGGTAAAAAAAGGCGGGTTGTTTTTGACAATGGACCTCTGCCCTTCGACAAAGGGGTTTGATAGAGATGCCTTTGAGGCGACTGAGGCCCTTGGGACGCCCGCGCCGATAGCCATCGCCGTAAGCGGGCTCTGGATAGAGCGGCACCGGGAGGAGTTCGATTGGATAAGAAGGGAAGAGTCCGAAGGCAGGCTCGCAATCACATGGATGAACCACTCGTACTCGCACCCGTTTGACAGGCTCAGGGAGCCGAAGGAGAACTTCTTGCTTACGCCGGGCGTGGATTTTGAAGACGAGGTTTTGAGGAACGAAACGCTCCTCCTGGAGAACGGAGTAACGCCCGCGCCTTTCTTCCGCTTTCCGGGGCTCATATCTGACGCGAGCCTGCTTGAGAAACTTAAGGCGCTCTCGCTCATACCCATAGGCGCTAACGCGTGGCTCGCCAAGGGCGAGAGGCCGCGCAATGGGTCTTTTATCCTCGTCCACGGGAACGGCAACGAGGAGGGCGGGATTGAGAAGTTGCTAAAGTTCTACGGGGAGAACAAGGGGGTGAGGCTCCTGCCTTTGAAGGAGGCGTTCGAGCGCAAATGAACAGGCGGGGCCGGAAAACCCCGCCTGTCGGATATCATGGACATACATCCCCCTTTTCTAAAGGGGAATTGAGGGGGATTTGATAACCCTTACCCTATCTTAAGCTCCGTCTCAAGCGGTATCGGGTTCGTGAGACAATAGACAGCGGGGCATCTTTCTTTCGAGAGCTCTTCGAGGGCGCGGAGCTTTTCAGCCGGCGCGTCGGACTCCACAAATAGCGTGAACCTGACCTTCTCGGCTATCGGGTTATCGGAGAGGCCGAATACGCGCGAAAAGTCTATCGAGCTCTCGGCGACGACCTTAAGTTTCTTTAAAGTTATCCCTTCCATCGCGGCCATCGTCGCGAATGTCGCGGCGTAGCAGGACGCTGAGCCGTAGAGGCAGTATATCATCGGCCCGGGCTGGGTCCCTCCGCCGCCAAGAAACGACGGCTGGTCCGCCTCAAGCGTAATTTTGCCGCCCTCGAACTGGACAGTCGCCCTGAACTGGCTCCCGGCCCCGAGGTTCCACTCCCCTTCTATCCTGTTTACCTTCTTCGCCTTGGAGAGGTCCTTGCTGACGTCCGCTATTGTCGCCTTTATCTTTTCAACATTGATATTGTTCGTCCCCATTACGGCCTCCTTAAAGGTTATTCTATGTATATCCGAACCCTGCTTTTTGCAACTACGATCCCCACCCTGAAGGCGTCGACCTTTTCTCTCAGCTTTTCAATAAACGCCGTCGCCTCCTCCTCGCGTATCGCGATAAGGAGCCCGCCCGAGGTCTGCGGGTCGTAAAGGACTAATTCGAGCCCCTCAGGCACTGACGCGCCGACCTCGACCTCCGGCCTTAAATACTCCCTGTTCGTAAGCAGAGTCCTCGGCCTGCACGACTTTTTAGCGACGAACTGCAATGCGCCAGGAAAGACCCTGACCGATGGCGCGTCTATTCTGATGGAAACGCCGGAGCCCTTCGCCATCTCCATCGCGTGGCCTATAAGACCGTAGCCTGTCACATCCGTGCAGGCGCTCGCGCCGAACTCTACCATGCAGGCGGAGGCGTGGCTGTTAAGAGCCCTCATGGAATCGAAGACCGCTTGCGCCTCCTCCTCGCGCATCTTCCCTGCCTTTATCGCGCTCGTAATAACGCCGGTGCCGATGGGCTTTGTTAGAATCAGCGCGTCTCCGGGCCTCGCGCCGGAGTTCGTAACTATCTTGTCTGGATGCCCAAAACCTGTAATAGACAGACCATATTTTATTTCGCTGTCCTCAATGGAATGTCCGCCTACAAGGAGTACCCCGGCCTCGTTCAGCTTCGATAAACTCCCTTTGAGTATCTCGTTCAATACATCAAATGTGAGCCCCTTAGGGAAGCATACGATGTTCATCGCGAGCCTCGGCGTGCCGCCCATGGCGTAGACGTCGCTTAAGGCGTTGGCCGCGGCTATCTCTCCAAAGGTGAACGGGTCGTCCACGATAGCCGGAAAAAAATCAACGGTTGAGATCACCGCAGTATCGTCGGACAAACGATAGACCCCCGCGTCGTCGGCGGTCTCGATGCCTACAAGAAGGTCTTTATCTTTTACGACTGGCAGCTGATGCAGTACCTGCATCAGGGCGTCCTGGCCTATTTTGGCCGCTCAACCGGCGCAACTCGCCCAGCTTGTGAGCTTTATCTTTCTTCCGGGACTCAAAAGCGCTCCTTTCCCGTATCAGTTTCTATATATATCCGTAAACCTTATAGAGCGCAAGGGCCGCGTACTCCCAGAGGACCTCCCGGAAGAGCGACAGGCGGTCGAGCGCGCCGCTCCTTTGCGCCGTATAGTCGTCTACGGGCGCGGCGTCGCAGTCGAGCTTAAGGGCCTTTGAGACCAAAAGCGCCCTCAACATGTGCGTAGGGGATGTGACGAGGATGCACTTTTTAAGCCCCTTGTCGCTCATGTACGCGTTTATGTTCCTCAAGTTCTCGTATGTGTTCGTTGACGCTGGGTCCGCCTCAACCGCCTCATCCGACATACCGAATATGAGGGAGGTGTCCCTCATTATCTCTGACTCCTGTATCCCTATGGAGACAGCGCGGTCGCGCATGAATACCGTGTGCATGAGCTTCTTCGACGGCTCGATGATCGTCCCGCCAGAAAATATTATCCTCGGCGCGTTGCCGGATTTAAAGAGTATCAGACCCTTTATGAGCCTCTCGCTCGATGCCGCGCCGAGGACGCCGTTCCTGTACGCGCCGCCTCCGAGTACGGCTATTATATCGGCCGCGCCCGGCTCAGGGTGGCGAAGGATGAGTGTGCTCGCCGCGAAGTTAGCCACAGGCGTGTACATGATTATAAGGAAGGCGGCCGTGAAAGCTGACGAGAACCACCTGATGAATCTACTCAGCCACTTGAACCTGTCAGGCAATATATTGCCCCCTCTCCTTATTTACGGAGTACCCGCAAGTCCCCCTGGCGAAGCGTGAACCGCTCCCTGTCGAAGTGCTCGAGTATCTCTATGGCGAGTTTTCTGCCGCACCCGATAGCGTCCCTGAACTCCGCGGCCTTTATCGGGCCATTTGCGCCTATATGAAGGACGAGCCTTTCGCGCGCGGTCTGCAAATCAGCGCCTGAGAGGAAGCTCTCCTCCTTAAGCCTTATTATGGAACCCTTTTTAAAAAGAAAGTTCATCACCCTGGAGGTGTCGTCTTTCTTGAACTTGAGCTTTGCGATATCCTCCTTGTGGGGCGGTAAAAACGGAGTGCGGAAAAGCGCGAGTATCTCTCTCTCGATATCGGCGTCCTTTCCTGATGAGCCTGGAGTGTGCCAAGGGAGCGCAAGCGCGGAGGCGTCCCGCTTAAGGGCCTTTGAAGAGACGAGCCCCTCGCAGAACCCTTTCAGGAAAAGCCGCTCCTTAAGCGCCGGGAGCCCCGTATCTTTTTTGAGGGCCGAAAATATCGCGTCCTCGCTTAAGCCCGCATCCATCGGGCGCGCCGCGTGATGGGCGGCGACGGACTCGACGATCTTTTTTCTCAGAGACCCGGCCCTCTCCGTGTCAACTACGAAGCCGCCCGTCTCCTCGTACGCATCTCCCAGCGCCTCGCTCAACGCTTTTTCAGAGAGGTTCAACATGAGACGGGCCTTCTGCGCGTCGACCGCCGCCCTCTCCCCCATGAGCGCGCGGAGGGCGGAAGAGTCAGACTGGCCGCAGGGCGGCAAAAGTTTTTTCATCTTTGGCGCTAACGAGGCATCGAGATACGGGAATACGACAATCCCTCCCCCGACGGTCGCATTCCTCGAAGGGTCCCTTATTATGAACCTGTCCCCGCGGAGCATGAGGAGCGGCTTTTTAAGGATAAGCCTGCCGAAGGCCTTTCCGTCGTTTACGGCAACAAGACGGATGACCGCGAGTGTCTCGTCAGTCAGGTGGTGCACCTTTACGATGGCGCGGTCTTTCAAGGGCACTTTAGACTTGCTATCACAAAGGAACTCGAACGAGCAGTCGACGATAAGGCCTTTAGCGGCCCTGTCCATAAACGGTTTGAGCCCGGCGGAACAGAGGAGCGCCCCCCTCCCTATCTCCCTGTGGTTCAAGCCCCCTATATTTAACGCGGCGCGCTCTCCAGAGGATACGGCGTGCGCGTCCATGTGCATCGACTGTATGCCGCGCACCTTTACGACAGCGCCGGATGGAAATGAAAGTACCTCATCCCCCTTTTTAACCCCGCCAGAGGCGACGGTCCCGGTAACGACAGTGCCGAAGCCCTTTATCGCAAAGGACCTGTCGATCGGGAGCCTGAAAAAAGGCCCGCTCCCCCTATCTTCGGTCTTAACGGCCATTTCGCTTATCAGCGACTTAAGTGCCTCCATCCCTTCCCCTGTCACCGTAGAGACAGGCGCGACCGGCGCGCCTTCAAGCGTAGTCCCTCTTACAAGCGCGGAGACTGCTTTCCTTACCTCCCCTACCCTCTCGACCGTCACGAGGTCGCATTTTGTGATGACTATTATGCCGTCACGCACCCCGAGGAGCCGGACGATGTCGAGGTGCTCCCTCGTCTGAGGCATGACCCCGTCGTCCGCCGCCATGACGAAGAGGACGAAATCTATGCCAGTGACCCCGGCGAGCATATTCCTTATGAAACGCTCGTGGCCCGGGACGTCGACTATGGCGGCCCTGCGCTTCTCGCCATTGTGGATAAACTCCATGTGGGCAAACCCCAGGTCTATGGTCAGCCCGCGCCTCTTTTCCTCAGAGAGCCTGTCGGTATCCATGCCGGTCAGTGCCTTTACGAGAGAGGTCTTCCCGTGGTCGACGTGCCCTGCTGTCCCGATTATCGCTGTGCGTTCAGACAAATGCCCCTCTTTAAGGGAAGGATTTAAGTAATTATTCGAAATATAAGATAAAATATCCCTTATAAGGGTGGTTTGTCCAGAGGCATTTTTTGTTTTCACAGCCTGTACCGTATGATATGCTTTTTAAGTAATCTTAAGCGCCTGGCAATTCAAAATGGTGGTTCAGACCTTATGGAAAAAAAAGAACTCCCGAGGCTCGCCTTCTTCTCCTTCACCTGCTGTGAAGGGTGCCAGCTCGTGGTATTGAGTTGCGAAGACGAGCTCCCCGACATATTGAGCCTCGTAAAGATCGTCAACTTCAGGGAGGCGATGGACCAGAAGTCCGACGTCTACGACATCGCCTTTGTCGAGGGGTCGATAACGAAAGCGGAAGAGGTAAGGAAGCTCAAGAAGATACGCAAAAACGCGCGGGTCGTCGTCGCCCTCGGCGCGTGCTCCTCTACCGGCGGCCTTAACTGTCTTAAGAACCGCTGGCCCATGGAAGAGGTGAAGAAAGAGGTCTACGGAAAGGACGCTCTCCGGTCCGAGCTGTTCGCGACGCTCCCCACCCGCGCCATAGACGAGATAATACAGGTAGACTACTACCTCCACGGCTGTCCGATATCGAAAAAGGAATTCCTGAATCTTACGACCTCGCTCCTCCTCGGGAAAAGGCCCGACACAACCAACCACCCTGTCTGCGTGGACTGCAAGATGGCCGGAAACACCTGCGTCTTTGAGAAAGACATGACCTGCGTGGGGCCGATAACGCGCGCGGGATGCGACGCTATTTGCGTCACCTACGGAGCGATATGCTGGGGTTGCAGGGGGCTCGTCGACAACCCGAACACGGACGCCCACGCCGAGACCTTGAAGAGACACGGGTTGACGGCAGACGCGGTCATGAGGAAGTTCAGCCTCTACGGGACCTGCAAGACGCGTAAGTGCTGAGGCTCTGAAATCCTCCCCTTTTTATAAGGAGGGACTAAAAAGTAAAAAAGGTTTGATGGCAATGAAAAAAAACCTCAACATAAAAATACACGAGATAACAAGAGTCGAGGGGCACGGCAACATCGTCATCGACGTAAAGAACGGAAAGATAAAGGAGCTGAAACTCGAGATCATCGAGTCCCCGCGCTTCTTCGAGGCGATGCTCCGGGGCAGGCGTTACGACGAGGCCCAGCACATAATGTCGCGCATCTGCGGGATCTGCGCCGTCAGCCACACTTCAGCGTCGCTTAAAGCCATCGAGTCAGCGATGGATATAAAGATCTCAAAACAGGCCGAGTTGTTGCGCAAACTCGCCTTTTACGGCGAGACGCTTCAGAGCCACATACTCCACCTCTTCTTCCTCGTCCTCCCTGACCTCGCCGGGGTCGGCTCCATAGTCCCGCTCCTCGCCTCTCACCCCGAGTTGGCGAGGACCGGGCTCGAGCTTAAGAGGCTCGCTAACGACATCTGCGCGGTAGTCGGAGGCAGGCACATTCAACCCATATCCCTCTTTCCCGGAGGGGTCGTGCACACGCCGAAGCCGAAGGAATTAAAGAGGCTCAGGGAGGCGCTTGCCGGGTCTTTCGAGGGGCTCGATAGGATGCTCGCATTCCTTAACGACCACCCGGTCCAGGAATTTAATTTGAAGCGCGAGTACATCTCTTTAAAGGACAGGGGCGAGTACGGGCTCTATAATGGGGACCCGGTATCCTCCAACGGATACGCCTTCAAGCCCGAGAGCTACACGAAGAAGATAAAGGAGTATGTCGTCGAGCACTCAGCGGCAAAGCACGCCAGGACCAAGGGGACTTTCATGGTGGGGGCGTTGGCCCGCCTCAACAACAGCTTCAGACAATTGAGCCCCAGGGCAAAGGCGGCGGCTAAGAAGGCGAAACTCACGGTCCCGTCTTACAACCCGTTCCTCAATAACATCGCGCAGCTCGTCGAGTGCTATCACTCGACCGAAAAAGCCATATCCGTCATAGATAAGCTCCTCCTCATGGGGCCAAAACCTGAGCCCGTGAAGAAGCCAAAGGCCTGGGGGCGCGGCTTCGGGGTCGTCGAGGCCCCAAGGGGAACGCTCTACCACGAGTACAAGATAAATAAAAACGGGCTGATCGAAAAGGCGGTCTGCATCATACCTACGGCGCAGAACCTCCGCTCGATAGAAGACGACCTCCGCTCGTTCGTGCCTGAACTCCTCGGCAGACCAAAGGCCGAGATAGCCCGCGCAGTCGAAGCGCTTGTCCGCGCATACGACCCCTGCATATCCTGCTCCACCCACATCATGGACGTGAAGTTCGCTTAATGCCGCGCCCCTTCTAAAGCCCTTGTAAATTCAATCCCTGTATAGTATTATTGATTTTTCTAGCCTCTTGGCCCATTAACGGCTTTCCTTCTGAAAAAGGTTTCAGGCCCCTTTCCCCGATGCAGATTAACATAGCCCCAAAATACATACTGGATAAGACGCTCGAGCGTAAGAAAAAGGACGCTTACAGGCCGGAGTACATCGACTTGAAGGCGATGCTCAAAGAAATACTGACGCTCGCCAACAGGTTCGTGCCGTCCGAATCCGGCTCCATACTCCTCGACGACCCGATACTCAACCAGAACAGGCAGAAGGCGGGGGTCCTTCATTTTGTAGCCTGCTTCGGCAAGGGCTCTGCCGCCCTCATGGAGACGATGCTCCCTGTGAAGATAGGCATAGCAGGCCGCACCTACACCTCCGGCAGGGTATACATAAGCAAGAGCGCGCGTGAGGACAAACACTTCTTCCCGGCGATGGACCAGAAGACCAAGTTCGTCACCAAGTCCATAGTATGCGCCCCTATAAGGATAAAGGGCGCGACCATCGGTGTAATAGAGCTCATAAACAGGATAGACCGCGTAAACTACGACCAGGCGGACTTGAACCTCCTTAAGATATTCGCCGAGTACACCTCGACCCTCATCCAGAACCTGCTCGACGCCAGGCGTTTCGGCGAGCTCTCCATAAGGGACAACCTGACCGGCCTCTATAACGACAGGTACTTCTACGACAGGCTCACAAAGGACATCTCGAAGGCGCTTAAAAAAAAGTCCGACTTAAGCCTCCTCTTCCTCGACCTCGACAGGTTCAAGGAGGTTAACGACACACACGGCCACCTGGCCGGGAGCCGGGTGCTCGTCGAAGTAGGCGCGCTGATATTCGAGTCCATCGAAAGGTTCAGGACGGCTACCGCCGCGCGGTACGGCGGGGATGAGTTCGTGGTGATGCTCCCCGGGCTCGATGCCGAGGCCGCCGGGGCGGCCGCAGAGAGGCTGAGAGCGGCTATCGAGGGGTTCACCTTCCTGAAGACCAGGTTCCACGGCGGCAGGGCGATAAGGCTCAAAGGTCAGATAACCTGCTCCATAGGGGTTTCCACTTTAAAATCATGCGCCGCAGGGCAGATGAGGGACGTCCACGAGGCCCTCATCAAGAAGGCCGACTCGGCCATGTACCGCTCAAAGGATTCCGGCAAGAACAGGGTCACCATAGCGGACTGATAATATCCCCTTTCCCTGCCCATTTGGCCAGCCAGCCACATAACCCCCTTATTTTACTTATTTTTTTCCAACCCGTCGCGTCGGCCCTCTCTTGACACAAAAAAACGCGGGGACTATAATATAGTCAGGGTCAGGCGAAAAAGTGAGATGAGAGTGGAGTAGCCTCAACGGAGGTGATATATATGTTCGAGCTTAAAAAATGGGATCCTTTAAAAGAGTTTTCAGGGATCCAGAGGGACATGGATGAACTCTTCAGGAGGGTCTTCGGCGGCTTGACACCCACGGGGCTCCTTAGGAGAGATGCGTTCAGGGGCGAATGGTATCCGGCGATCGACTGCTACATGAAGAATAATCAGTTCATAGTGCACGCGGATCTGCCGGGCGTAAACCCCAAGGATGTCGACATCTCGATAGTCGGCAACGTGCTTACCATCCGCGGCGAGAGGAAGTCCGATATCGAGGAAAAGAAAGAGGGATATCTCTTCCACGAGACCTCTTTCGGGGCTTTCGAACGGGTGTTGACGTTGCCTGAGGGCGTGGACGCTTCCAAGGTAAAGGCCACTTACAAGAGCGGCGTCCTTGAGGTATTGATGCCCGCAAAGGCCGAGGCCCTTCCGAAGAAGGTGCTGATCGAGATCGAGGCTGAGACGAAGAAGGCCGCCTGACCTGAATAAACAGGCCAAAAAGACCACCTCATCTCAAAACCCTAATGAGACCCGGCGAGGCATGACCTTACCGGGCCTTTCCGTTTCATGGGACTTCGGCACGCCAAAGTCACGAACGGAGTCTTTGGGATCAATCGATTCTCCAGCCGTTCGATACGGATTTGCCAGTCCGGCCAGGACAAAAAAAAGCCCGCCGGAGGTCCGGCGGGCTTTTACCTTCTTCTAAAGAGAAAATTGCTACTTCCTTCTCCTGAACCTCATAAGCCCGAGCCCGGCCATGCCTGAGCCGAGGAGGATAAGCGTAGAAGGCTCGGGGACTGAGGCGGTGTTGTAAGAGAGGTCGTCCATGAGCCACCAATTGCCGGTGCCGCTCGAAGTGACCGTGAATGAATCCACCGGAGAGCCGAAGTTGAAGCTCAGGTACGAAAAGCTCGACGGGCTGAGCGACATGGACGCTGTCCCGACCGAGGCCGCGCCGAGGAACCCTTCCACGGTCACGGATGTGGAGGTGGCGGTATAGGCGTTGTTCATGTATCCCCAACCCTGAAACCATGCCCCTGTGAGGTCGACAGGCGAGCCGGTAGTCGTTACCGTCAATACGCCGTAGCCGTTGAAGGCGGCCTCGTTGCCTGACACAAAGGTCGATGAATTCGCATAACCGCCATTGTAATAGTCCTGCGTGACGACGTAGTAATTCGAGTCCCATGTAAATCCGCCGTAGGAGGCGTCAAGCGCATTAAGGCTACCGAATGTGCTCCCGGTCTGACCTAATTCAAAATCAAGCGTGGCGGCCGAAGATACGCCGGCAAAACCGAGGGCAAGCGTGAGAGCGCAAAAACCTATGAGTTTCCTTTTCACTAAAATCCTCCTTGTTTGGGTGGTCAGTCAACCAGATGTTAGATATTAAGCAAGTACCATGCCAGAGACACAATAGCCAGACAACCTATTGTTTTGTAATAGTTTTTTGAGCTTTATAGTTTCTGCAAGTCTTGAATTGTAAAAAAAGTGGACTCGCCTGGGACTCAAGAATCCGTAGACTCCCTAAAAAGTGCTTATTTTTCAATTGGATACTATTTTTTGAGGGTGTAAAATTTATAGACACACCTGATGAGATTATTGATGAAGGTTATCTCCTGAGCATCTCCTTAAGGAGTTTCCTGTGGCATGGTTCATCTTCTTTGCAGGTGCAAAGGAGGGTGACATCTTTCCGGGCTGTCTTTATAATGGATTTAAGCTCCGAGAGAAGCTCCCTCTTGCGGGCGTCCTTTCTGAACTCTTCCATGTAGGCGCGCTCAAACTCCGCCCATTCTATCTCCCCGGCCTTCCATTTCTTTATGAGCGTGGGCTCTGGCCCGAGGTCCCGTATCCAGTAGTCCTGCGCCTCTTTCCTTATCCCACGGGGCCAGTACCTCGTCACGAGCACCCTGAGGCCGTCATTTTCGTCCGGGACGCTGTAAACGGACTTTGTCTTGACCATGAAAGCCTCCCTAAAACAAAAAGGCCCCCTCTGAAGGGATACCTTTGAGTAACCAGCCTGCCTGCATTACATCAGGTTTTCCCTGACTGGATTCCCGATTAAAACATCGGGAATGACCTCCAAAAAAAGCCCCCCCTCTCTCAAGGGGATAAGGGGCTGAAGACACAAAAAAAGGCGCGGCTGAAAGCCGCGCCTTTTAGGGACTTGGTTAACAGCGGAAGTCGTCAGAGCGCGAACGACCCGGTCCCGTTTATCCGCTCGCTGAAGTAGTTAATAGTCTTTTTAAGGCCGTCCTCGAGCTTTATAGTCGGGTCCCAGTTAAGGGTCTTCTTCGCTATCGTTATGTCCGGCCGCCTCTGTACCGGGTCGTCAGGGGGCAAGGGCATGCGGATGACCTTGGAAGAAGACCCTGTCAGCCTCCTTATGATGTTGGCGAGCTCGAGCACCGTGAACTCCCCGGGGTTGCCGAGATTTACCGGGCCAGTGACGTCGTTATTATCCATCATCTTTATGATGCCGTCGACGAGGTCGTCGACGTAGCAGAACGAGCGCGTCTGGGACCCGTCGCCGTAAATCGTGAGGTCCTGGCCCCTCAAGGCCTGGACTATGAAGTTCGACACCACCCTGCCGTCGTTCTCAAGCATCCGGGGGCCGTAGGTATTGAATATCCGTATGACCTTTATGTCGACCCCGTTCTGCTTGTTGTACGCGAACATGAGCGTCTCGGCGCACCTCTTGCCCTCGTCGTAGCAGGCCCTTGGGCCTATGGGGTTGGTGTTGCCCCAGTAGTCCTCTGTCTGAGGGTGGACCTTCGGGTCGCCGTAGACTTCGGAGGTCGAGGCCTGGAGGATACGCGCCCTCACCCTCTTGGCGAGACCGAGCATGTTGAGCGTCCCCATAATGTTGGTCTTTATGGTCTTAACCGGGTTGTACTGGTAGTGTACGGGAGATGCCGGGCAGGCGAGGTTGTAAATCTGGTCGACCTCTATGAGCACGGGCTCTGTGACGTCGTGCCTTACGACCTCGAAGACCGGGTTGTCCATGAGGTGCGCTATGTTCTCTTTCCTGCCCGTGAAAAAGTTATCCAGGCAGATGACCTCATTTCCTTCGCCAAGAAGCCTCTCGCAGAGGTGGGAGCCGATGAACCCGGCCCCGCCGGTCACAAGTATCCTTTTCAAAAAAACCCCCTTCGCTACCTGTTGTGGAATTCTGCTATCTTCGCGACGACGTACTCCTGCTCAACCGGCTTCAATTCCGAGTATATGGGGAGCGCGAGCACCTCTTTGGCGGCGGTTTCAGAGGCCGGGAACGCGCCCTTCCTGTAGCCCAGGTACTTAAAACACTTCTGCATGTGGAGGCAGAGAGGGTAATATACCTCCGAGCCGACGCCCTCGCCTGAAAGCCAACCCCTCATCTCGTCCCTCTTCTTAACCCTTATCACGTACTGGTTATAGACCGAGTAGTTCCATTCCTCGACGTGCGGGAGCGTGATTGCGCCTTCGAGCCCCGCCTTTTTAAAGAGCTTCGTGTATCTCTCCGCGTTCTTTACGCGCGCCTCGGTCCACTTATCAAGATATTTAAGCTTGACGCGGAGCACCGCGGCCTGGACCTCGTCGAGCCTGCTGTTCGCGCCGATCTCGTCGTGGTAGTAGCGCACCCTGGACCCGTGGACGCGGAGCATCCTGAGCCTGTCGGCGAACCTGTCGTTATCCGTCGTCACCATCCCGCCGTCGCCGAAGCAACCGAGGTTCTTCGTGGGATAAAAGGAGAAACAGCCGATGTCGCCTATGGCCCCCGCCTTTTTACCCCTGTACTCGGCGCCGATCGACTGGGCCGCGTCCTCGATTACCGCTATCCTGTTCTTTTTGCATACCGCGTTTATCGGGACCATCTCCGCGCACTGTCCGTACAGGTGTACCGGGATTACGGCCTTGATGCCTTTTGTCTTTTTTATGACGGACGCAAGCGCGTCAGGGTCTATATTGTATGTGCGCGGGTCTATGTCGACGAATACCGGGATGGCGCCGAGACGGGCGATAGAGCCGGCTGTCGCGAAAAAGGTGAACGGGGTCGTCGCCACCTTGTCACCCTGTTTGACGCCCACGGCCATGAGGGCAAGGAGTATCGCGTCCGTCCCTGAGGCGACGCCTATCGCATGCCTTGCGCCGCAGTACGCGGCTATTTCGGCTTCTAACCCGGCTACGTTCTTTCCGAGGACGTAGTGCTGGGAGTCGCAGACAGCCTTTATTTCGCGGAGCACTTCACTTTTTATCTTATTGTACTGCGCGGCGAGATTGAGCAGTTGGACTTTCAAAACCCTGTCTCCTGTATATTTGTATTTTCAGACCAGCTTTGACCTTGCGGGCCCTTCCCTTTCGATGGCCTTGCGCGCGTTATCGACTATGCCGTTTATGAAGGCCCCGGATTCCGCTGACCCGAACTTCTTGGCGAGTTCCACGGCCTCATCTATCACGGCCTTGTACGGGACGTCGGAATATTTAAGCTCGTAGACGGCGACGCGGAGGATATTCCTGTCCACGATTGCCATGCGCGCAACCGTCCAGTTGTCAGAATTCTCCTCTATGAGGCAATCTACCTCCGCCCTGTTCCTGACAACGCCCTTTATGAGCTCCTCACAATAGAGGCGGGCCTCGGTCCCCTCGGCGAGCCCGTCCATCTCTCCGCCATAGTCTTCGGATGCGGCGTCCTCGGCCATGTCCATCCTGTATAGGACCTGGAGGGCCGTCTCCCTCGCCTTTCTTCTTACATTCATGCTGTTTTCCGTAAAGCCCCTTGGTTTATTTCTTCTTTAAGGTCTTCAAAAGGTTCGCCATCTCCATGGCGGTCAGCGCCGCGTCCCTGCCCTTGTTGCCGGACTTGGTCCCGGCCCGCTCTATCGCCTGCTCGAGGTTGTCGGCGGTTATGATGCCGAAGGATACGGGGCACCCAGTGTCGAGCGCGACTTTGGCTATGCCCTTGGCGGCCTCTCCGGCGACGTAGTCGAAGTGGGGCGTGCCGCCCCTGATGACGCACCCGAGGCAGACTATGGCGTCGTACCTGTTAGACGCCGCGAGCGCCTTTGCGACTACCGGCATCTCGTAGGAGCCGGGGACCTTCACGATATCGACGTCGTCTTCGGCGCCGCCGCTCCTCAAGATGGTGTCGAGCGCGCCCTCGAGGAGCCTCCCGCTTATGAAGTCGTTGAACCTGCCAACCACGAGCGCGAACTTGAGACCCTTTGCTGTAAGGTTGCCTTCGATCGTCCTCGGCATAAAGCCTCCTGTAACAGGGGATTTTCAAATCCAAAAATAAAAAACCGGACCCGCCCCCGTTAAACGGGGCGGCCCCTGGTCTGTCGATACCGGACTTTCTCCCCCAGCACCCTGCCCCGCCCTACTTCGTCGTCTTCCCCGGGACTGCTTCGAACGAGTCGAGGTTCGTGAGGAGGTGCCCCATCTTCTCCTTTTTCACGCGGAGATAATTGACGTTCTTCGCGTGGGGGGTCGACTCTATGGAAACCCTTTCGACGACCTCTAATCCGTAGCCTTCGAGCCCGACTATCTTCTTCGGGTTGTTCGTGATTATGCGCATCTTGCGCACACCGAGGTCGAGGAGTATCTGCGCGCCTATGCCGTAATCGCGCAGATCCGCCTTGAAGCCGAGCCTCTCGTTCGCCTCAACGGTGTCGAGCCCCGCGTCCTGCAGCGTATACGCCTTCAATTTGTTCACAAGCCCTATGCCGCGCCCTTCCTGGTGCATGTATAAGAGGATGCCCTTGCCCGCCTTCTCTATCATCTTCATCGCGCCCTTCAACTGCTCGCCGCAGTCGCACCGCTCGCTCCCGAAGACGTCGCCTGTCAGGCACTCGGAATGCACACGGACGAGCACCGGCTCATCCGGGCTTATATCACCCTTAACGAGCGCGAGGTGCTCGTGAATGTCTATGTCGTTCGTATAGGCCACGGCCCTGAACTCGCCGCCGTACCTCGAAGGTATAAATGCCTCGGCGGCCCTGTGTACGAGGAGGTCTTTCTTCAACCTGTACTCGATTATGTCCGCTATTGTCACTATCATGAGCCCGTGCTCTTTGGCGAATATTTCAAGGTCCGGCATGCGGGCCATGGTGCCGTCCTCGTTCATTATCTCGCAGATGATCCCCGCCGGACGAAGACCCGCCAGACGCGATAAATCTATCGACCCCTCGGTCTGTCCCGTGCGGACCAGTACCCCGCCCTTACGCGCGCGTAGCGGAAATACGTGTCCTGGGCGGGCCAGTTCTTCGGGCTTCGCATGGTCCTGTATGGCGGTAAGAATGGTGACGGCCCTATCGGAAGCGGAGATGCCGGTCGTGACGTCCTTCTTCGCGTCGATCGATACAGTAAAGGCGGTCCTGAAGAGCGAGGTATTGTCCTCGACCATGGGTTTCAGGCCGAGTTCGTCCGCCTTCTCTTCGGTGAGCGTCAGGCAGATGAGGCCGCGCCCGTACTTTGCCATGAAGTTTATCGCCTCGGGGGTCGCAAGCTCGGCGGCCATGCAGAGGTCGCCCTCGTTCTCCCGGTCCTCATCGTCGACGAGGATGACGATCCTGCCTTCCCTTATCTGCCTTAATGCCTCTTCTATTCTCTTGATCGACATACTTTAAAAGCTCCTGCTACTTCTTTAAAAACCCGTGTTCAGCGAGAAAGTCTTCGGTCATGCCTTTTTTCCCGGATGATAAGTACCTCTCGACGTACTTCCCGATGACGTCAGTCTCTATGTTCACCTTTGCGCCTTCGGGCTTGTCCAGTAGGGTGGTTTTATTGAATGTGTGGGGGATGATCGCGGCCCTTATACTACGGCATGTTATCTCCGCGATTGTGAGGCTTATCCCGTCTATGGCTATCGAGCCCTTCCTTACTACCTGCCCCATGAGGGTGTCGGGGATCTCGACCTCGATGTCCATGGCGCCGCCCTTCGGCGTCTTTTTGAGTATCCTGCCGATACCGTCGACGTGCCCGGTTACCATGTGGCCGCCTAAGGGCTTCGATAAGGTAAGGGCGCGTTCCAGATTGACGCGGACCCCGGCCTGCAACTCCCCGAGCGTCGTACCAGCAAACGTCTCTTCGCTCAGATCCGCCGTGAACGCGCCCGCGGACTTACCCGCGACCGTGAGGCAGGCCCCGTTGATGGCGATGGAGTCGCCTAAACTTACTTCATCGAGAGAAAGGGCGGTCTCTATGGTTATTCTACCAAACGCGCCTTTTTTTTCAATGCTTTTTACTCTCCCGACGTCCTCTATGATGCCTGTGAACATGGCGAAAACCCCATTAAAGCCTGAAAGAAGGCCACATACGCTTCCAAACCACCCCGCCCGGCCCCCCCTGTCAAGGGGAAGAGATTCAAGCTGGAGCGCCCTCTATCAATATATCGCAACCTGACCTTTTTACAATGACATCCTTCAACCTTGGGGCGGCCTCAAGCCTTCGGAGACCCAAGGCGCCGATTGACGGCCTCCCGTCGCCCCCGATGAGCATGGGAGAGATGAAGAAGACGAACCTGTCGACGAGGCCGGCCCTTACAAGGGACGCGGCGAGCGTGCCGCCGCCTTCGACAAGGAGGCTTGATACCTCAAGCCTCCCGAGTTCCTTCAAAACGCGTCTTATATCGAGGCCGGCCTTTTTTGAGGGGACGGGAACAACCCTCGCGCCGAGCGCGCGCGCCCTTGCAACCTTTGCCGCGCTCGCGCCATGTCCGGTGAATATGACGAGCCTGCCCGGGTTATTAAAGACCTTCGCGCCGAAAGGTGTTTTGAACGAGCTGTCGAGGACGGCCTTCAAGGGGTCTTTGCCACGTACCTTCCTCACGGTAAGCTCCGGGTCGTCGCGCAACAGCGTGTTGACGCCGACCATGACGGCGTCGGCCTCAGCGCGTAATCTATGTACCGCCTTGCGTGACGCCTCAGAGGTTATCCAGCGCGATTCGCCGGAGGCAATGGCAATTCTCCCGTCGAGCGTGGAAGCGAGCTTTAAAGTGACAAATGGCGTCTTCGTGGTGATAAACTTCTCGAAGGGCCTGTTTATCGCGCGGCATCCCGCCTCAAGGACCCCGCTTTCGACCTCAAGCCCCGAGGCCTTGAGCTTCTTTATGCCCTTGCCCGCCACGAGCGGGTTCGGGTCTTTCGCGCCGATTAGCACCCTTTTTATCCCGGCGCTTATTACGGCGTCGACGCAGGGCGGAGTGCGCCCGTAGTGCACGCACGGCTCGAGCGTTACATAGAGGGTAGCGCCTTTGACGCCGCCTTTCGCCGACCTTAACGCCTCTATCTCAGCGTGCGGCCCCCCGGCCTTCCTGTGCCAGCCGGACCCGATAACCTCTCCGTTTTTTACTATGACCGCGCCTACGGCAGGGTTTGGGGACGTCTTTCCAACGCCCTTTTTGGCGAGCCTTAAGGCGAGCCCCATGAAGCGCTCGTCGCTTGTCCTCACTTCGACCTCTTCTTGACGTCGAGCAGGTCCTTCAGCTCCTTCATGAACTCGTTTATGTCGCGGAACTCGCGGTAGACGGAAGCGAACCTCACGTACGCGACCTCGTCCAGGGTCTTCAGCTCCTCCATCACCGCCTCGCCTATCGAAGACGACGGTATCTCTCTCTCGCCCGAGTCCAGGAACCGCAACTCTAGCCTGTCTGCGGCCTTCTCCATCTCCTCCATGGATACGGGCCTCTTTTCGCAGGCCTTCACTATGCCGCCGAGGATCTTGCCCCTGTCGAACGACTCCCTTGTCCCGTCCTTTTTAACGACGAGCGGGAGCGTCTCCTCCACCCGCTCGTAGGTGGTGAAACGCTTGGCGCACTCGAGGCATTCCCTGCGCCTCCTTGTAGTGGAGCCGTCCTGGGAGAGCCTTGAGTCAATGACCTTGTCTTCGAGAAAACCGCAGAAGGGGCACTTCATATCCGGGCAATATACAAAAAAAAGGCGGAAAAGACAAGAGGTTTGAGGGGGTTTGCCGTCTTGACCGCGCCGAAAAGAGTTAGCGGGCCTCATTGCGAGGAGCGCGCGCGACGAAGCAATCTCCGGGCCAGGACTGACTGAAAAAAAACAAGATGCTTCGCTCGCCTGTGGCCGTGGTTTATGAAGGACAGTGAATCTCCGCCGACAGGAGTCTGGTGTCTTACCGGCTAAAATAACAAAGGGCCCCCTTCCGGGGGCCCTTTGTCTCAATGCGACGGGTAGATGAGTTTGCGCGTTCGACAGTCCCTTACTTGTCGCCGAGTACAGCGTCCTTGCAGGCCTTGGCGACCCTGAATTTCACGACCTTCTTGGCAGGGATCTTTATCGCGGCGCCGGTCTGGGGGTTCCTGCCCATGCGGGCCTTCCTCTTGACGAGCACGAGTTTGCCTATCCCCGGTATCGTAAAAGAGTTCTTCGCTTCCTTGTAGGAGAGCTGTGCAAGCTGGTTGATCATCTCGCCGGCGATCTTCTTGGTGACTCCCACCTTCTTTGCCAACTGATCCGCTGTCTGTGACTTCGTTAACGCCTTTCCCATCTGAACCTCCTGTTTTTGTAATAAGAGATTTTTGGAATCCGCGCCGCGGCTTTCCCCGCGGCCACACACTTTAAACTCCGGCGGACGTTTCATTACCGCGCCCGAATTGAGCCCGCCGACACCTTGATGCCTCTATTTTCAAACGCGGCCAGGCCTCTAAACGCTCCCGGCTTTTCATACCGCGCGCCCGTTCAGGTTGCGCCGCCCCTTTGTTTACGCGGTCTCTGTAATTTAGGGTTTCTTATTCATACAATTTTTTTAAACCATTTGCAAGAACAAAAGTAGATTTTTTTTTAAAACGTCCATCGGGAAAACCGGCGCGCCAGGCCTCGAAAAAACCTCTTTCCATGATACGGTCCGAGCCATACCCCGCGCGCGAGAAAAATCCCGGCGCCTATTTTAATTTTCATTGACACATCACCCAACGAATGATAATAATGTCTATTACGCCCCCGGCGGCAGTCAGGATTGTTGCAGGGCGGCTTCGACAATGCGGGGCAGTAGCTCAGTTGGGAGAGCGCAAGGCTGGCAGTCTTGAGGTCAGGGGTTCGATCCCCCTCTGCTCCACCAAGAAAACCAAGGGGTTACGCGTTAAGCGTAGCCCCTTTTTCATTGGACTGTTGCAAAACTGTTGCAACTTTATCCAGCACCTCTACCCCATCCCTCAAGCTCTCCGGATAATGATGCGAATACCTCTGCGTCATTTTGATATCCTTATGTCCCAGAAGCTTCGCTATCTTGTAGAGGTCTACTCCTGCCTGAGCAAGCCTTGTGGCAAAGGTATGTCTGAGGTCATGGAATCTGAAATCCTCTATCTTGGCGCGATCCACAACATTGTAAAACGCCCTAAGGAGATTCCTTCTTAAAATCTTCGAGCCAGCCTCGCTTGCAAAGACATAACTGTTTCTGATATGCCTTACCTTTGCCTTCTCCTTCAGAAGCTCGAAGGCTTTCTGGTTCAAGGGTATGGTTCTCTTTTCGCCGTTCTTGGACCTCACAACGGTGACGGTCTTTCTGAAAAGGTCAACATCAGGCCACTCAAGAGAAAGGATTTCATCCTGGCGCATCCCGGTGCTAAGGGCAAAGACAACTATCTCCTGCAGCCAATAGCGCGGCTCTGTCTTGTTTTCCTTTAGCGTGGGATGAAGGACGCATTTCTCTATCAACTTCTTCTCCTCATTCACAGTCAGCCATCTGTCCCTTTCATTCCTGACCTTTTCCCTTGAGACCTTTTCAACAGGATTTGTCTGACACCACTCCCACTCCCTTACAGCCAGCTTGAAGGCCTGATGCAATAGCGTGCGTCTATGGTTTAAAGAAGCTGCAGCAAGACCCTTTTCCCTGCATTTGGCCCTATAGGCCGATATGAGGCTTGGAGTAACATCCTTCAAACGCGTGTCCCCAAAAAACTCCTTCATATCCTTCACCATGCAGATATCGTTATTAGCGGTACCGGGTGCCTTATTGGGAGCAGAATGCTCTTTAATATATTTATCCAATAAGTCACCTAAGGTCTTATCTGCTGTGACAGGCTTCTCAAACCACTTGCCTTCAGCTATTTTGGTTACGACCTTTGCTTCAATCTTTTCGGCAAGTTTTCTATCTTTCACCTTTGTGGACCTTTGTATCCGTTCACCATTGTGGGTAAAACTCATCCACCAGACCCGGCCTCTCTTAAAAAGCCCCATCCTTCTCCTCCTTTCCGAGGCCCTTGGTCGGTCTGACTTTCCGGTGATTAGAGTATACCTTTTTCCCTGTAGTTTCCTCAATAGCTTTCCGCATGATGACATCTATATCAATCATGTCATTTTTGTCAAAACTTCTGATAATATCTTTGGCCCTTTTATCGGCGTCAACTATCTTCCTCTGGCCAATCTCCCATGTGTCTATATCGGACTTTTTAAACCTGACCAGCCTGCCAAATTTGAAATAAGGGATTTCTCCCCTATTGGCTTTGTTATATAAGGTTTTCTTTTTAATCCCCAGATATTCAGATAGTTCGTCAATATTTAAATACCCTTTCATTTAACAATCCCTCTCGGCCTTATAAACATTTTTTCAGCCTTATTCAGATCAAGCGATTCACTTATGGGAGATATACTTAAATATTACTTTCACAGGTAATATATCTATACAGGCATTCCTTCTCTTTAAAGTCTTTCCCTCCCTCTCTCAATCTGCTTTTCCCCTTTCCTGAAACCGCTAAAAAAAAGGGGGAGCAAAAATGCTCCCCCTTACCTGCCATTGTTGTATAAAACAACTTATTTGAATATCAGGCGATGTCTTTGACTATATTGGCAGTCTCGGACAACACCTCCTGTATCTCCGCCAAAAATTTTTTAATCTGTTTTTTCTTCTCAGCGCCGATCTCCTTCAGCGTGAAATTGCGCCCTAACATCAGTTCATTGAACGTCCGTAGGTCCTCACGAACGCCCTCAAACTTATGGATAGTCTTGTCGATATCCGTGGCCTGCTCCAGCAATTCCTTGAAGGTCGAAAGCTTTTCCTCATAATGACGATTTTCATCCACAAGGTCTTTCTTCTGTCGCTCCAAGGCCTTTATAGCATCCTTTTTTTCCTCCAGTTGCGCCTGAAGGCTTTTGTAGCTTTCGTTAGCCTTCTCAAGGTTGTTCTTGGCATGCTTGATTTCATCCGCGTACTGCTTGGCCACCTCTTTCTCTATTTTCTTTATCACCTTATCCCTATCTTCAGGGTCATCAGGAATGACAAGCTTTTTGCTCTCCTGTAAAGCCTGAACTTGAGCTTTGGCCTCTTCTGCAAAGCTCTTGAGTCTTTGCTCGAACTCCTTTTCCTTAGCCTTAATCTGCTGTCTGGCCTCTTCCAGCTCTTCCTCTATCTCCTTTTTACTGACATCGAGCTTGTCGAGTTTTTCGGTCATTTCCTGAACCGCAACATCAACAGCCCCGGCTGAAAAATCCCTAAGCGCCTTCTCCTGTCGATCCTCTGAAAGGTTCGCCCAATCCGAGATCAAAGCAACCTCCTCTTTACGTATCTCGGGGTTCTTCAGCATGCTCGATGCTTTATCTCTCAATGCAGGAATAAGACGATCCAGCAGAGAGTGAGGGGCTATTGCTAACAATGCGTCCTTCTCTTTTTCGTAGTGCTTTCTCTGTTTTACATCCATGTGCCTACGGCAAAGTTCAGTCTCATATGGGATCACAGCGGTGTATAACGCAGGATCCGCAAGGGAGCATTCTACCGCCGTATAGCCGAGTTCCCTCAGCACCCCTAATCTGGTCCGGCCATCGAGAACTTCGAATGTATCATCAGGCAGATCCCTGACGAGAAGAGGATAGAGAAGACCTAACGCTATGACGCTTCGTTTCAGCCTTTCTACATCTTCAGACCCTACCGGCTCAATCGGTTGACCAGTTATGACAAGTTTGTCGATCTCGATCAAAATCGTTTTGCCTTTTTCCATTATTTTGAGACCTCCTTTTAGGTTTTGACCCTCTAAAGCGAAAATGAATCGTATTTTTAGTAACCGGGTGACTCCAAACGGACATCCTTCATAACTCGTGTCCGCTTTTGGTAACCGGGTGACGCCAAACGGACATCCTTCATAACTCATGTCCGCTTTTGGTAACCAGGTGACGCCAAAAACTTGATTTTTTCGAACCTTTCCAGTAATTCGCCGGAAAGATCGACATTGTCTTCCAATAGTTTTTCTATTACCTCATCAATACAGGAGCTGATTTTTCTCAGAGCCTCTTGTTCCTGATGAAAAGCTTGCTGTATCATATAATTCGACACCTGATTCTCCGAAATCAGGCCTCGGTTCTCTTTTTGCAGTTTTCCCTCTTTTGCCAGTCGTCTTATATGTCGAGAGCTCATTCCGAGTTTTCTGGCGGCTTCATCGGTGCGAAACGTCTTCCTTTCGTAAAGCTCGTCCCTTACGAGTCCAAGAAAATCGACCACGTAATCCTTGACTGAAAGGGTTTCTATAGCTGGTATGCCGCCCTCAAGTTTCACTTTAAGATACCCCTCCATCCTTTCAGCTACGCCGAGCTCACCGCAACTTCTTATTGACTGCATCATCGCTATGTATGTTTTTGGATCGGAATCCTTTGAGACTTCTTCAAAAGATTTTCTCCACTTCTTGTATGCCGTTTTTTTTGAATACCCGGCTTTTCTGATCAACCTGACATACTCGCGGCGAGAGAGAATATCATTAAGATGGAGATAATCTATCTCCTGTTGCGACAGCCCATACCTCAAAACATCTTGATATGTGACTTTCTTGCAGAGCAATTTATCGAGTAGTTCTTTTCTGAATTGAGCGCTTTGCACCACAGTAGCGGTACTCATTAACTTTCACCTCGCTATGTGCCGTGGCTCCTTACTGAGGAATTGGTATTTCACTCCTCCTCCTTGGCCATATCTTCGAGCCAGTCACCATTTTTGTCAGCGTCTTTTTTCGCCATATCCACAAACGCGCGCTTGCTGCGAACCGTATGGGCCGATGGCAGATCCTTCTTACGCCTGGCGTACTCACTGCCGTGCAACGATTTCACGTGCTTCCCATCCGCGTCGTATACGTCATAGATTACACGGTCGGTATCAACGGCGAGCTGGAAATGCTTCTGGAGATACCAGTATGCGTAAGTCTCCAACTTCATTTGACTGCTTTTGCCTTTCCTGTACTTCGCAACGGCGGACATCAAAGCGATGAACGCCTGCTGCTTCAGATCATCGAGGCTCGTATCGTCGAACCTCATTATCCGGCGCGCAAGCTTGTTAATGGCCGGCTCCATCCTCTCATACAGGGTCTGCACGTCTCGCCATGAATCCTTCTCTTCCATTGCCTTTTCCCGTCGTTTCTTCTTTACATGCATTTTGCCCTCCTTTTTTTGTATTACCTCCAAAAACGTAATTACCCTCTCACTACCTCTCTTCGATGTTTCTTATTTAAAATTCAACTAATTATTTAAATATGTTAATAGCCTGTACTTTCGTACGGGTCTAATTTCAAGATGATGAAAAACAAAAAAGCCGCCAAGGAAAACCTCGCGGCTTCGTTTGAAGACATACTCAAAAGACTCTGTTTATCAATTACGTCCGTACGCTCGTCGGCAGTCGAAGGTAATAGATAGATGGATTCTTTACCTGGGGCTATAGAACGTGCAGATAGGACACTTGGTCAATTTTTTCGTGGTCAAAGCGATGGCAGACTACGACTCGTACCTCGTATGTCTTCAGGGTGGGGAGTTGCTCGCGTTACTGCCCAGGAAATACGCGAACCGTCTCTACAAGGTAGGGGAAGCGGGGTGGGCGGCGGTCTTCGAGATCAAGGGGGCAAGAATAAACCTCTCCCAAAAATCTCCCCAGTACATCAGGAAAATCCTCGAGTACCTCACCGCTCCCCTTATTCAGGAAAAAAAGATCAGGTTCAAGAAAGTGGCCCTAGTCGCCGGTGCCCCGTTTTGCAAGGTGGCAGTAGCGGTAGACAACGAAATGTCACAGAAAGACCTAGTGGAGCTCTGTAAACCGTATCTTGCGGACCTCAAGCAATACATCGCCGAGCACGTGACCTTCGTCAAATACTCCGACGATATCGAGAAGTACGTCGTCAACGCCCTGTCGCCTGGACCGAAAAAAGCAATAAAAAAAGTAATATTCTTTCAGGAATCCAATACCGCCGCGGTCTACGTAAAGTCTTCCAGTCTCGCCATCTTCTACGGAAGGCACGGACAGAACGTAGCGGCCGCTGCAAAGCTCACGGGGATAACCATCGAAATCAAGGGAGACTAAAGAAGAATGAAGAACACCACAGGATGACCCCGATCACGGTAATACCAATAAGGGTCCGGTGATTCCGGGTAATTCCTGCTCGATAAGTCCCAGCCCTATTGGCGAAGGGATATCGCCAACCGAAATATCCCATCCTCTAAAAAGAGGAAAAAAAGCCCTGCCTGGAGCGGCAGGCAGGGCACTAATTTTCAACGGAAGGGAATTTTTCATGAGAAACAGCTGTAAAACCGACAAATCGCTCAAGCCGTTCAGGGTAGGCGCCTCATCTCGTACAATCTATGCAAAGGACGCGCTACACGCAATGGAGATATATCGCAAGAGACTCAAGGGCGTCAGAAAACACGGGATCATACAGGTAGTCCCGCTACAACCCAAAAAAGAAAAGGGAGAAATATTATGACCGAAGAAAAAAGAAGATGGAAAGAAAAGACACCGGCAGAGATAGAGATACTCAAGGCGAAGGCGCAGAAACGGCGCGAAAAAAACCTCCGAATAATAACCGAACATATAGATTCGGTGTGTATTATTCCGGCTGATAAACCGGCATCGGCGAGGTACGCACTCGTTGATATGATTTTAAACGCCGACAAGATGGTCTCTTTACTCAAAAGACAGGTCGGCTTCAATCTATCGTTTGATATAGCCAGGAATCTCCTTGAAAACCTCAATGACTTCATTGATCATCTCTGGGCTAATGTCATCAAAACCTCGCCCCATCTCTATTCCTTCAACAAAAGACATTGGCGCGAGCTCAACGACACAATAGACATAAAGCTGAAACTCGTGGAGGGTAGGAATTTCGTCAATGTTATTGACCCACGAAGCGAGGAAATAGGGCAGATTGCCATCGCCGTAAAAATCCTGGAAAATCACATACTCTACGTCCGGACAACAGGGTCGTTCGATAAGATGGAAGAGACCATCAACATCTATCGGAACACTATTGAGGAATTCGACTCCTTTCTGATCGGCCTCGCGAAGACGATAAAATTCGATTACAGGTCTTCCCTCAAAAAACACGAATTCGGAGAGGATGGGCAGAAAACGGACAGAACAGCCTGGCCTCTCCTCTCCGAGGAAACAACGGAAGCAACAAACTCCGTGGAACAAGCGGAAAAAGAGGAAAAGGCCGACCCGAAGAAAAGGCGGAAAATGGTGTTACCGGGCTCGACATAGAATATAACCGGCAACCTTTGAATCTAAAAAACCCCGATTACGCTAACAGGTAATCGGGGTTTCTATTTCGGCACCCTAAGCAGGTGACGACCCACAACGCCTCAACATCTGCAGCCACTCTTCCGATTCGTTCTGCCACCAGTTCTGACAAAAAACTGCAACTCTCATAGTTTTAACATGCTGAAATATCCTTAACAAAATCAGTGGCTTTTTGTTGTGTGCAGGTCGTTTTTTTAGAAAGCCTTACGGCTATCGATGGCTGAGTAACGGTGCCATGCCCACCTCACATGCCTGTAGAACGCAGCTTGGCATCAGGAAGTCCGGTTACGCCGTAGGACAAATAGTGCCCCTTTAAAACTGCGTTCAGGTACCGCGATGCCATTCCGATGGCTGATTTCCTTTCTCCTTGCACCAGCTCGTGACCAAGCTCAACGCCTTGCTATGTCGGCTAAATTCAATGGTTGCACCATAGCCTTTCAGGCCCCTGGAATTTTTGCAGTTTAAATTTTGTCGTTCTCAGCATAGCACCAGAATACGTTTCCTTGTTGTAGCCAAAAATGACTCTTGCATCCGACTTTGCGCCACACTGAAGGATAAAGACTTACCGCGCCGTCATCATGCTCCGTAATGGTCCATCGCGGGCGCTGGTTGTGCATTAATCCCATTTGAAGGACTTCCCCGCACCCGCAAGGGCAAATCATCGCAGCATACCATAGATGATCATTTTCCCCCGCGACATAAATCGTCCGTGGATGTAATTGCTCAGGCAAATTCTCTACCTTTATTGCTGTATAGAAAGCTGGTTTGCAGCAAAACCAATTCCAGATTTTATTTAAAACGTCCACTATCCACTTCATGCTACTGATTCCTTCCTTTTGTCACTCAGTGCTGGCATATCCAGGAGTGGGATCACATCCCCACGCCCTAGGTGGTTGGATAGCAAAGCACAGGGCACATCATGTGCCGCATGTTCGTAAATACCATGGCTGAGACTTATAGTATGCCGATCGTACTCAGCATTAGGGTCTAGCCGATATGGGTGAAGGCGCGCCAGCAGCTCATTGACAGCTAATGCCGCATATACCATGTTTACAGACATCACGGCCGGTTTTTCTTCGTGAACACCCTCGATGTAGCCATCCCCCACCTGTTCTGCATATGCTACGGGATCGGTACTAAATAGTGCGGCGGCATGCGCCTGGTCGAGAGTATAAAGACCTCTGCTGAGTAGGCTGGATCCGCCAGGCTTGAGATAATGGACAGAACCACAAACCTGTTCAACGCCACCTGCGCCGTCTGCTATTAACCTTACCCCAATATCAAAATAGGGGAGGATGTAGAACGACGATATCCTGTTTAACAGGTGGCGTCCGTCTATGCTGTCCATACATCCAAAAACTATATCACACGCGGTAACCGCCCTGACCGCATCTGGATCATATAGGTCTGTCGCGAAAGTCTCCACCTTGGTCCCAAAGCCCATTTCGCCTATGGCCCGTGCCATTACATCAACCTTGAAGGCCCTGCATTTGGCATCTTCCATTGTTGCCTGTGGAATTCGATTAAGATTCTTCTCCTCAATACGCTCTGGATCTATAAGAACTAAAGTGCCGACACAATTTCGGCTCAATAACTCAATGACGAGGCTTCCCGTTCCGGAACAGCCCACTACACCGATTTTTAGGCGACGAAGTAATTGATAGGTCCCATCTCCAAAAGCTTGGGCTATACGGATACCGTATTCAGGAATCGTATTGGAATCCAAATGCGAACAACCCCAGAACTTCAGATCATCTCCGACCCATTTTATCGAGGCAAGTGGCCGGAATTGGCCTTCCTGATTTATGGTCCTCCCTATCAATTTGCCATCAGGCAACATAATTAAGCTTGCATGAGGGCTATTATCACCTAACCAAATGCCGAGATAAGAGAAAAACTCACGGTCCGATTTATCGTCAGTACGTGAAAAAGAGGGATAACCATTCGGGTGACTATGAATTTTCATCACTGCCATACCGGTTCTTTCTGCTCGGGACAGCAATTCCGGCATTTGGCTAGTCGACCAATTAACGCACTCAGGCGTACGCACTCCACAAGAATGGTAAGGTATGGTAACGATTTCCCTCACGAGCAGGCCTTGCTCTCCTTTTCCATGCCGGCGACCGCATAAGGCGAAAGCAACGGCTTCCTTCCCATCACCGGGAAAAAGATGCGCCGTAAGCTGATCGTGCTGCTTATCTGTTAGCGACAGAGTGACATTCATGACTAAACCTTTCCCAGTTCTTGTTTTAACCATTCAGACACTAGGATCATGTGAGTTTCGAGGCTATCGATACCTGGTCGCCATGGGTTCTGTGGAGTTCTATGCCTGGACCAGCGCTGCCAATCCTTGCCGTCGAACCTGTCACTACATACGGCTTTGATTGCCCTACCATCCGATCTGACCAAGGCAGGGAAGAAATATACCATGTCAATTTGGGTATCGGGGTAAGTACGCTCGATCCTGACGTTCAAGTCCGCATACGTTGGTTCATAGCTATTGGGGAGTTTGTGACCGTAAATCACTACCCGCTGCACAGTACCTTCGTTAACTGCCTCCCAGGGAAGGCCAAGGCGTTCAAGAAAATTCAAGTCCTCTTCAGGCAACTCGAAATCCCGCCTAAGCTCCTGCTTTTGTTGTGCAGGTTCAGCGCCTTCCGTCTGGTCGAGCGGCAAAGTCATAAATCTTTCAACACCAGGGGTGCGGAAATCTGCAACCTGATCAAGCCCAACTATTCTGGTCTCTCCGCCCTTAAGCTTCTGATAGAGCGAAAAACGATCCGGGGGCTGCTTTCCGGCCAAAATCAAAAGTTGCCTACCAGTCATCTCGGGCACGGTCACATCATATTTCTTATTGTCGATACGTATACGATACTGTTCTGCGTGAAGAATTTCCTTGCCCTCTTTGGCATATTCCTCAATGTCGATAATCTTTTCCATTTTTCTTCTCCCTTATGGTTTTGAATTTAAGTTGCTATTTTGGGCGCTTAGTCTTCCTTGCGAACGCCCTTGAAAGGCTTGTTGTCGACTTTCTGATCCATAAACTTTCCAGTTTCGGCGTCACGCTTGATCCAGCGATCAACAACTGGATTGTAGACTTGGCTACGGTCTTTCACTGCACCTTGCCGATGTCCGTCACCATTAGGCGGATTCTTAGCCATATATCACCTCCTTTTTCAATATTGTTCAAATCAACTTCTAACTTGTTTCCTAAACATTAAACATTAAAAGCAAAAAAAAGGATGCTCAATAAAGCGAACCTTGTTGAACTTTAGAATCGATGACAAGATCCAGATCAACCAAACGATAGCACATCGACTCAATTGAGACGTTAGAAAATCCAAATTGGATTATTTGCCTGGCAACGGTTCGCAAATTATAATTCTCTGCAACATTAAGCCTGTTCTTTTCCAAATCTTTAATCGGAAACAGTCCATGCTCTTGAATAGTCGATATAGAGGCTCGCACCATAGAACTCGGCATCAGAAGCATGGCCGCAAACTGGTCCGCCTGCCATTCAGCCGGATCCTTTTTTTTACCAGATCGACATACTACAGCAGGTGTTGGCCGCATGTGCTCTTCATAAGCAAACAAAGGAAGAGTTACCTTATCCATCTCGTATATCGGTCGATGCATCCACCAATGTCCAATCTCATGGGCCATCGTAAAAGAAAGCCGCCCTTCTTTTTGTTCCAAAGAGGAGTCAATCCGTATAACCTTGTCTTCAAACCAGGTGGCCCCTAAAACATCTGGCATAGAAAGAAGTTCTTTGAGGTCAAAAAGTTGAAGATCTATTTTCAAATAACCTTCTACTATATCGTCAATATCGATTGGAGGTACGAGCCTTACACCCTTCCAAGACTCATACTTGTGCAAAAGGTCTAAAGCCATACCTTCAATCTCTAATTTTTTCCAAAAAGGGACTTTTAAACTCATTTCTTCGACTTTCTCTCTTCAAGCATCTTTAATAATTCGGTTGCAGAAACATTATCTTCTTTAGCTCTCCTTAAAAATGCCGGCATGCTTGAGTCGGATTTTATCAGATCAGAGACTTCTCCTGGTACTCGCCCTGCTAACCGCATTAAGTCGTCAAAGTTGTCATTGAGCACTTCTGCCAGCTTTAAAATCTTCTCTTCGCTGGGAGGACTCGTT
Source organism: Deltaproteobacteria bacterium GWB2_55_19 (assembly GCA_001797465.1). Lineage (GTDB taxonomy): Bacteria > Desulfobacterota > GWC2-55-46 > GWC2-55-46 > GWC2-55-46 > GWB2-55-19. The sequence goes on from MGPQ01000005.1 coordinate 56,751, forward strand.
TCGGCATTGTTCTCTATTCGTGAAAGATAAGTTGCAGAAATGCCTACCTTGTTAGCTGTTTCGCGTAATCCAAGCCCACGCAAAGATCTCATCCTTTTCAAACGGGCTCCAAGTGTTTCGCCCATAATTCCTCCTTATTTCTATTTTATAGCATACTACGACGCGCCTGTCAACTAAACACTAAACATTCCCCGTGTTGGACAAAGAGGCGTGCATCTTATTTGATCCTCGTCCTAACCCCAAATTGCGGGCAGCTACTTATATCCCACATTTCAAGAAACCAACAAATAATGCCCATTCGGGACTCGTAGATACAGGCATAAAGGCTCGTAACCCGGCGTATAAGCCTGTAGAAAGGCGAGTGCCAAGGAGACCCTGACCGATTCGACTGTCCTTCTCTTTGACGTGCCATGAACAAAATTTGCGTTTACAGTCGGTCTCCGGGTTAAGGCACCTCTGAGTCTACATCATCACCTCCTTTTCCTCCACAGGATTTTCATAGACATACTGCTGATAGAGCTTCAGGCCGTCTAAGAATGTCTGAAGCGGGGTTCACCCCTATCTGTTTCCATTGCCACAGCGCCTATCTTTCATCATAAGATATCCTTTCAGGTCGTTCAAATCGTGAAAGGCCGTAGCTACATTCCTTATCTCCAAAGACGTCATATCCGACCGTCCAACACAAATGATCTTCTTCCCCAAGTTCTTGAGATGGTTGAACACAACCACGAAATCGGAATCCCCGCCGAAAAACACCAGCTCGTCATATCTGTCTATCTCGGTCAGAAGCCTGAAAGCTATCTCCACGTCCATGTTGCCCTTTATCTTATCCGGCAGCACCTTAACTTCCTTGTCGATGACGTTATATCCGCTGTATATCAGTGCCTTCCTGAAGGCGTGATACCTGCTGATCTTTTCAACCTCCGACGCCGGTGGATACGCGGTGAAAAAAAAGGCCCCGCTCATCTTCTTCCGGCTGCCGAAATAACGATATGCCTTCTCCCAGTCTATGAACCAACCGTTATTCATCTGCGCGTAAAACATATTCCCGCCATCAACAAACAACGCAACCCTTTCCTCAGCTACATGACCCTTACGCTTCTCACCATCATGTTTCATGGCGTCATGAGCTTCTTCCTTACATGAAGAACATGTTCCTGACCTTAAATCCTCCCACCTTCCGCAAACCCTACAGATACCATTAGAATCCTTAGCCGCTCCACCTCTGTGAGCCTTAAGTCTCATATTCGTACGCTCCTTGTTCTCAGTCTGCTAAGCTCGCAATCCTTTAAAAGTCTCTCTCCTCGTTAGCAACAAAAGCGCTGAACCGCCAAACATAGAAACCGACGAACCACCAAACGCGCCAAACAAAACCCTCAAGCACCAGAAAGCTCATCTCCCGCTCAAATCTTCTTCAGCTCCGGATGCCTTCTCAGCCGCGCCCTTACCCTTAATTTCACCTTCTGTGCTACCCTTACTAGAAACGGCAATGTCTTCGGATTCATTCTAAACCGGCGCCTGCACAAGGAAGCAACCTCCCGTGGGGTCTTTCTCGGGTCCCTACCAAACTTTTTCTCCAGCCACGCCTCCAAATCCTTCCACACGAGATCGGGATAGGTCATCTCACAGACCAACTGCATCCACTGAAGGCGCCTGGCTTCACTGAGTTCGGCAAGAAGACCATCGATAAAAAGCCTTTGATGGCGGGCATCAACACAATTGAGCATCCTGGCGGCCGTGATTGCGCATTTTTCCTGATTCATAGTGTCCTCCTTCCCGCTAAAAGCACCAAACGCACCAAACCGCTGAAGGGAGCAGTCATCAACCCTGCCAATCGTCTTCCTGGCCGGCATATCCCTCAGGGTGCATCCGCATACGCATCAAAACCCTGCATTTTACCCTCCGCGCCATCTTCATCAGGAACGGATACATCTTTAAGTTCGTATGGTAGTAATTGACACACATTGAAACTATCATCCCGGGGGTTCTCTTCATGTCGCTTCTAAACATCCCTTCCATCCAGCGGTCTATCTTCATCCATCTTGTCTCCGGGTAAAGGGTATGACAGGTCCACTCAAGCCATTGAAGGCGCTTTTTATCGCAGAAACCCTTAGTAAGAGTCTTCATGAAAAGACGCTGCTGAGAGTAATCGTCGAGGCCTTTGACCAACTTGATACCGGTTGCGACATACTTTTTCTGATTCATAATTAGCCTTTCTTTCTATGTTATTAATCAATCCAGTAGCATCCTGACAGAATTTGAGCAGCCGACATATAAGTACTTATATGTTGTGTGTTAATTTGACTGCTACAATCCGCTCCGAAACAAAATATGCCCTGTGAATAAAGGGCAATTTTTTCAAACGGGATGTTCGGCCACATGCCTACTAAAAGGTCCGGTCGCCATACGCGACTCTTGACGGAGACGATGAGCTCCATATATGTATTACCTTTGAAAGTCAGGCGGCGAGGAAAGAAATTGAAAATTTCTTGTATAGAGGAACTTTTTTATTTTTATCAAGTCATAGAATGAAACGAACTAAACATTAAAATTGCCGATTTTAAAAAAATGCCAGGAACAATTTTGATTTTTTTGTGGTTCTGCCCTGAAAAGTCTCTACATGACCCTTCCTGAATCTATTCCCATCAAAGAATGCTAAAAATCCCCACCACTCACCCCGACTCTACGATCCCATAAACCACCGAAACGTCCCCGTGATTTAAATTTGCGCTTCGAATCTCATGCCAAAAAAGTCGCAATAGGTAAGCTACCGTCTTTTCGAGAAAATTCCGGAGATGGTACCAATCTGGTTCCTTTCTTTCACAAAAAAACGGCAAAAATCATTTAAAAGTTCCTAATTCCGCACTCTCTGGCGGTAATACATGAATATGACGGCAAGAATTTCCTATATCAATCAATTCAAAAGGATGGAAAAGGATATGCAGAAGATAGTAGGCATCGACTTGGGATTTGGTTTCTGCAAGGTATTCTCTGACAACGGAAGGCACATATTTCCTTCAATCGCGGGCCCTTGTAACGAAGAGGTCCTGAGAGTTTCAGGGGTGCGTAACCCGGCTTATGAACACGAGACCGTCTTTCTCGACAACAAGAAGTTCCTGGTCGGGAACAGCGCTGCCAGATACTCCGAAAGGGTCTACCAGGCAAGGGACAAGGACTGGATAGACTCGTTTACCTACCGCTGCCTGCTGCACCACGCCCTAAGGCTCGCCGGAGTCGACAACTCGTCCCTAACTCCCCAGGAAACGGTTATTGTAACCGGACTGCCGGTCACCCATTACCGCTCCTGCAGGCCCAAGCTCATAGACCTCGTAAAGAGCATGGCCCATCCTGACGTATCCGTCAAAGTGACCCTGCAACCCCTCGGCAGCTATTTCGATCACCTCCTCTGCGATGACGGGGGCATACAAGACATGGAACTCGTACACAACCGGGTCGGGGTCATAGACATCGGTTTCTACACGAGCGATTTTATAACAGTTGAGTCCCTCGAACTCGTGAAGAACCTCTTGGAGACGCGAGAAGGTGGGATGTCCTCGGTCTACCAGGAGATAGCCAGGGACATATTCAACAGCCACGGCATCAGGAAGGAGACCTACGAAGTCGAGCGCGTAGTCGCCGACGGCTACGTAAAGGTGTACGGCGAGAAGAAGAGGATCGCCGACATTGTACGGCCGAGGTTCGAGAGGTTCGCCAGGGAGATCGAATCAACGGCAAGGATATTGTGGAAAGACGGGGCCGATATCGACCGGATTCTTGTAACAGGCGGGGGAAGCGAAGACTTGAAGGATTATCTTGAATTCTACAAGCACGCTACTTTCATGTCTGGCGGCCAGTTCGCCAACGTAAGAGGTTACGTGAAATTCGCCAGGAGCCTAAAGGAGGTATAAAAATGAAAACACAGAGTAAAAATGGCTCTAACTCCCGTAAGACATTGGTGGTCAAGGTAACGTTCTCAAGCCTGAACACGATTGATGCCGAAATCATACCAATCCTGGAGAAGCAGAGGAACAAGGCGAGCTATGTCAGGAAGGCAATCTTTTGCCACATCAAAGGCCTACCGAATAAACGGCCGGGCGAGGACCTGAACCCTTCAGCCACCAGGCACAAGCTGAACGCGGCTATGAAGGGAAAAATGTCCATGCTCGAGAACCCGGACTTTTAGGAAGGAGCATTTACCTCTTGACAAAAGTTATTTGTATATGTATTAAAATACATATATGAAGAGAGAAACACCCGAGCAGGTATTTGAATGGTTCAAGAATGAAGTACAGAAACTCTGGCCGGTTGCGAAAGGTTCTTTTGGGCTCAGAAAGAACACCTGCGTACGTTCAGATTGCAAAGCCTGCAAAAAAGGTAAGGGACATCCGGTTTATACGCTTCATATCGGTGTGAAAGACAGGAAAACCTCTATTTATATACCCGAGGAGTTGGCAGGGACTGTGGAAAAGGCTGTCAGCAACGGCAGGGAACTCGAAAAGCTCGCGGTACTCGCCGGCGAACGGTATGTAAAGGCTTTAAAAAGGGAAAGAGAACGGGAGCGTAAGAAAAAGTGAAGGGAGGGGCGATGGATAAGACCGATCTCAAAATCAGCGCTACGGACTTGAAACAATGGTCTTTTTGCCCTCGCCAGTGGTTTTACTATAAGGTAACCGGACAAAAACCGAAGTTCAACAAGGCTATCAAAGGGGGCCTTGCACACCACCGGCTAAAAGGAGAGGCGGTGGACTCGGTTGTCAGGGCCCAAAATAACCTTGTTTTCATGTTCAAGACAGGGGGTGTTATATGCTTGTTATTGTTTTCGTTATACTGGCTTTTTTTACGATAATACTGGTCTCCTGGATTGTCCTTCTGAAAAGGCGTTCGGAAGCCGGCATAGGCGGCTGGGTGAAGGATTCGGACCTCAAAGGCGGAGGGAGGAAATATGTTGACCAGGCTACCGGAATAGTAGCCAAGCCTGATATAGTTCTAAAGGGCAAGGTCATCGAGGTTAAGAGTTACGCCGTGAAGAATAGACCATTTAGTGGAGATATTCTTCAAACCACTGCCGAGATGAACGCCGTTGGAGTGGGTAAGGCCGAAATCCATTATCTAAACAGGAAATTCCGAGTGGAGAACACCCTACATCTGAGAGGCGTTCTTATGCGCGTTTTTCATACGATGAAAGAGCATCTTGACCATAATACAGCGCCGCATGGGACTCCTACTAAGGGGAGATGCCGGGTTTGTGAATTTAACGACATATGCCAGGAACGGTGCTGAAATTCGAGTGAACTGCAAAAAGCAACTCAACAATTTTTACTCATAATGGCCTGGCAACGATCATTTTACCCATCTTGACAGCCCTAGAGGCCAAGAGTAGAATGGTGTCAAAAGGAGCGTAACCTTATGGATATTTTAATTATATGGGGTGTTGGGATCGCATTTCTAATTATTATCGCCATTGTAAATAAAATAAAAAAGGCTAAAGGGATTGAAAAAGTGGCAGTCGAGTCTCATCACTATCCGCTTGATATTGGAAAGGAAATGGACTTCCCTAACACAGGTGGTTACCGAAAAAACAAATTTTAATCGGGTTTCTTTCTTAGTTCCTCCAAATCCATCTGACGTATATTCTCGCCTACCTTGTCGAGCACATGTTTAGCTGTGCCTACCGGGGCATCTGCTCCATAGTCTATTGATTTTGCTTCTCTGGATTGGTCATAGAGATTTTGCGTAAAATCACCTATCTTGCCTGCCACATATTTTTCTGTAGTATTTCTATCGAACCCTTTTTCTTTGGCCTCTGATACCGATTGACGGATGAGTTTATCGTACTCTGAAGTAAGTAAATTAACATTTTCTTCTTCTGCTGATCTTCTACCTATTATCCCATCTACACTTCCAGATATCCCTCCGCCGTTTCCAAGTATACTTAAACCAACTCCTCCGTGTAAGTTGCCACTTGCACTACCATCTGAATATCCCATACTCTTCCCTTTTCGACTCAACCATTTTCCCATATCCTCCCCGAGGTCCTTGGCGGTCTCGGCAATATTGGCGTTGCGTTTATACTTGTTAAGCGTGGGATCAGATACGAAACTCGCTATCGCTGGATCCCTTGCCAGCGCCATTTGCATTGCGGAGCCAAGATTAACCCCGTGATCCGAGATACCCTTGTCCACGTCCTTATGGATTGCTTCCCTCCCGGAAGTCCTATTGCTCAAATCCTTCCAATCCGTCTCCGCCCCATGCTTCGCGTGGAATGTAGCGCTCTTGCCGTCTAAGCCTGTTTCCGCCTTAAAGGCTATAGCCTCACTGCCTTTCAGCCCTTTGGCTATCTCTTCCAGCCCTTCAGCGGCTGCGCCATGCCCGTTGGCCCTGAGATCCCTGGCTTTCTCCAGAGCCTCAGAAGCGGTAAGAGTGCCTTCCCTTGTAACCTTGCCACCGCCAATAGAGACCGAGCCGTTTGAGTCCAGTAATTCGGCCCCGGTAAAGCTCAACGCGCCGGTCTCAGAGTTTACGCCGATACCCTGTTTTTTAACTATCATACCGGATTTTACAGGACCGCCATCGGGATTATCGGCCCCGAGAGCCTTATTGAGGGCGCGACTTGACTCCGGCGTTATCGTGCCTCCGTTTTCAAACTGTGCAAGCTTCGATATCGCCGCTGAAGCTCCTTCTGACTCATAAGTCTCAGGGAAAAGAGCCGCCGCTTTAGTGGACATTTGCTGTAATTTTCCGATATCTTCAGCGCCCTGAGTGGAGCCTTTCATCCTGGCCAGCTCGATACCTGCGGCAGTTTTCTGATCTCTAAACTTTTTAGACATTTCTTCTTTGGAAAGCTCATTGCCGTTGCCATCCTTGGCAAAAGAATCATAAAGACCCATCGTCTCCGAATCGTCCTTGAAATGTTCAGCAAAATCCTCCTTTGAAGAAGAACCTTTGAGAAAACTATTGAAATTACCAAGAGCGACAGAACTTACACCGTATTTATTAGCCATAAAATCTCTGACCGCCCCGCTGTTGAAATACTCCCCTAACTTCGCCCCCTTTTCTGCTCCCCCGTGTATGCCGATAGCCGCTGCTGAAACCTCTGCCGGCAGGCCTGTGGCATCCGAAAGACTCTTAACTGCGCGCAGCGTGCCTTCACCTTTTTCTATGTTATCAAACAGTCCTATTTTCGCCCCCTCTTCAGCAGCTGAACGTATATTTCCATCACCCCAGTGTTTAATTTCCCCAAGGCCCTGGAGTATCTGAGAAACTCCTCTATTAGCTTCACCGTCGCTTTTTTGATCTATCCAATTATCAGTCCCACCTACCGCATCGGTCTGCTTCCCAAAACTATCGACATTTGCGGACGTCGTTGCCGAGTTAAAATCACCGATATTGTTCCCTACGTTTACAGGGCCGCCATACCTTCTATTAAGGTTTCTGGCTTCCGTGGCTGCGGCCATATCATGTTGCGCCGTAATACTCTGCCTGTCAAACCCAGAGGTGTTCGCCTGCGCGATGCTCTGCCCTATCCCCCGGTCAAAATTGCTGACATAAGATCCCCTCCCCTCTGCCGTCAGGCTTGCGCTCCCGGCGGCCCTTCCGCCCCCCTCCACAGTACCCTGCATGGAGCCCGCCGCCCTGGCAAAGGCTTCGCCGCCAAATCTTATGATCCCGAAGACTATGCTCGAGGACAGCATGACGCCCAGGACCCTCATATACCCCATCACGCTCAAAACCCGCGCGGCGTATTCATCGAAAGAAAAGATGCTCACGAAAGCGGTGCTGTGTGTCCTGAGAGAAGCAAGAATGTCATACGCGTAGCTCATGGCGAAATTATGGAGAATCACATCCATGACCCCCCATACGGCAAGCCAGGTAAGGAGCCCGAGAAAATACCCGAACGCCTCAAGCGCGAATGTAGCTATGAAAAGAAAAAGGAGCGGCGTTATGGCGAACGCGACGGAGAGCATCACACTCCTGAAGATCGGGATGAACTCGTTGGCCATTATCCCCACACCCATCATCCCGGAAGCGGCTTCTCTAGCCCCGACGAACTGCGCAGTTTCGACGGGATTCCCCTGGATCATGATGTTGTTGATATCCTGGGCTATATACATCTGCAATAATATAAAGTTCGGATCGGTCCCGGCGTAACCCGCCAAACTCTCAATATGGGAAAAGAAAACCTCTTTGCACCTGACAAGTTCCTGTGGAGAATTCTTCGAATAGCCGGTCTTGGAGCAGAAATCCCCGAACATCTGCTCCAAATAAGCCGAGGTAAACTTACTATTAAGATAGGTATAGGCATCCTGGCAGCTCGTGGTGGCGCCGCTCCTGTTGGCCTCAGAATACACGATCGAGTATATATTGGGATAATCGGCCTGTGCAAAAGTGCCGGTCATGAAGTTCTGGTCGACCCTGAAGTCGTTTTGCGATATATCGCCGGAAAGGACCCCAAAAAGATAGCATTCCATGACGAAGCTATCGAGAGTTTTCTGGTCGTAACTGTCGGAAAACCGGAAATCCTTCTGTACGAAACCGTAAAGCTCCCTGATCATATCCATGCCCTGGCCGTTTCCCGCGTCGTTGTAGCTGATAATGGGAGACATGGCGGTATTCACCATGTCGGTAAGGCCCACCTCCACCTTGTTCAACAACCCTGCGGCGAGCACCACCCCCACAGGCAGGTTGCCTACGGACTGAAAACGGTTCTTGTGGGCGTCATAGACATTAAGGGTGCCTGTCGGCGACATAAGGACGAAAAAAAAGAATATCGCCCACCAGTATGTCTTCGCCCATTCGAAAGGACCGAGAGCGGTCCTGGCGAAAAGGGCGCTCAGATAGTAAGCTACAACGGACATGCCTAGACCGAAGGTGGCAAACGTCCAGAAGAGACTCGTATAGCTGCTGTCGCTGAATATGAGGGCGATGGACTGAAGGGCCTTGACGACTACGTCGAACCCGCCGTATATTATATATTCGTAGGTCATCTTACGGGCTTCTTTCTACTTTATTTTGCTGTAATTCCCGAATACCTGCTGTGCAAGGCGGTTGAAATCCTTATTTTTCTCAAAGAACTTGTCCGCGTTCCTGCCGTAAAGCTCGATCTTTTTATATAATACTTCGTCCAAGCGGCGAATCTCCGGCCTTATCCTGTCTTGCAGATTTTCTATGTTCTTCAGAGCGCCATCCTTGAAAACGTTGACGACATTCTTGTTGTATATGTCCTTGCGGTAGCGGGTCAGCATCTTATCTGAAGTTTCATAGAGGTCCTTCAATTGCTTGACCGCGTACGCATAGGCCAGGTCCAGAGTAAACTGGTCAATAAAATCGGTATCGATATTCTGGGCGCGCGCGATTTTGAGATGGAGATAGACCGGCACCGGGGAAAGCTGTATGAAGTTCTGTTCCTCTGGAGTAAACTGCTGCTTGGTCTTAATCCTCAAATCGATAGCGTTAAGGGTCGCCCTGACGTAATCGTACATGGATTTCTTGGCATCGGCTATCTGCGTGCAGGTTTCGCTCCCATCCGGCTTCATCATGGCCGTACCGTTAACGAAGTCGGAATAATTTTCGTCCCATTTGTTGTCCTCGCACGGGCCGGTCTCCTTGACCGAAAGCATGTTATCCGCCACTGTCAGATACAGGTCCCCTATATATCCTCTTATAAGGGCTACCCAATCCGGACTATAATCGGTGCCGTATTTCTGAGCCGCCTTTGACAGAAGGCTGCCGGACTGATAAAGCAGTACATCAAGGTCCGTATCATTGCCTGTAATGTCCGCCTTCGCCTGGGTCATAGCGAGAGAGGGGTTGGCCTTCGTATTTGTATCAGCGGTCTTGAAAAGGTCGTTAATCCCGGTATCCATCGCCACCCTGTTCAACTCTTCCTTGGCCGCCTCGGTCTTTCCTTGCCAGGTATCCGCCGCTATAGTCACGACCGCCTTGGCCGCCTTACAGTCGTCGAGCTGGAGTTTGTTCAAGGCGTTTATTGCATTCTCGAGCTTGCTTACCTCATCGGCAAACTGTTCGCTCAGGGCCCTTAAGGCAATATCGAAGGCGAATGTCGGGGCCGCCGTCATAATCCTCTGGAACTTATCCCCTAGATACTCCATATTCATGAAGGAAAACCCGCCCATGAACATATCTATGCCTCCGCAGCCGGCCTTGAACTTCGGCAGGGAAGCGGTAACCGGAAAATCGTTTGAATGCGGGAATTTTGCGGAAAGGTTGCCGGCCGTATAATATCCGCGCTTCTGCCCCTCGAAAGCCCCAGGCCCGGAGTATGTGGACTGGGTAAACCAGTCGTCAACCCATCCGGCACTTGCCTGGGCAGATAAAATTGCTGTTGCGAGGATGATCGACAGAAAAATCAGCGTGATTTTAACGCGCATATATAACCTCCCAGGGCGTATCCGCCCCTCGAATAATATATTACCTTTTATCCGGGTCCCCCGGACCTCCGAGGTCATAGTTGTAGATGGAGAACTGTGAAGGAGTCACCTCCCCTTTCAGATACCTGATCGCCATGTACAGCTTCTGCTCAAGTTCGTTCAGACTGGCCACGCCTACCGTAACCGGCATGTAATCGCCCGTAGCCCTGTAGACGGCAAGGATATAAGGGACGGTCATTACGTTGAATCTCTGGGCCGCCCCGGGATCCTCGTAGAGATCGACGACCTTGATGTTCCACCCATATTTGTCAATGAAGTACTTGAGTATCCCGTTCTGGGCTCCGCAGAACCGGCAATCGGGCTTATGGAAATAAACAAGCGCGAAGTCATCCATCGATGCTGAGATGGTCGATTCGACCTCGTTGGCTCTTATGGAGTGCATGGCGTCGATGCCGGGGTTGGAGATTGGAACGGTCGAAGCGACCGAGTACTCCGGGTGAGTCTGCATAAACATCTGATAGACATTGGCAAAGGCCAGGGCCTTTTTCCTTGTTATGTCCTGCAACTCTATGTATTTCTGCATGTTTTCGATTGTCGGATTGGCCACAGCCGTATTCTTTGTCTTCTCAAGCAGTTCCTTGAATTCCTCTACCGACATCTTCCATGGATCCGCCGGCGGAGACGGAGAAGCCGAAGGAGCAGGGGCAGGTTCAACCACGGGCTCTTCCTTCTTCTCTTTCATGATTTCATACCAGTACCAGCCTTTTTTGATGTCGTTATTCTCGTAACCGGAATGAACAGGAACGACAGGAGGCTCTTCTTTAGAGACTGCCGGATAAACGACAGCGAAGACGTAAAATATTGACAGAAGTATCGAAATCAAGTACTTCATATCTTTCCCTCTATCATTTAAGCCCCGGTTCAGCTGGCGGTTTTTTCTTCAAAATTCATGTGACCACCCTGTCCTTACCATACGGGATACGCCTTTGCCGTCACCTGGTCCCTGCGTATGAACCCGAAGTACCTGGAGTCGTAACTGTCCTTATGCTCCCCTGTGACGAAAAGAAGGCCCCTTTCCACAACCCCGTCATAGACAAAGTTTTTGAGCTTTTCTCCTTTAAGCGAAAAGTCCTTTGCCGTCCCGAGAAGAGCACCGTTGCAAAAGTAGCCCTTGCCCACGGTCTTAAGAGCGTCCCCTTCAGCACAACTCACCCTCTTGAGGAGCTTGTCATCATCCTTTGCGAACCTGTCGCCCTTGAGGCTAAAGACCACGTAGTCGTCTCTCTTGACCTCTTTCACCCTCCCCATTATGTAGACCCTATGGGAAAGAGATGGTGTAAGAGTGATGAGGAGATGACTCTCTATGGCCCACGACAGAAGACCGGCGGCAGAGGCGATCATTATCGTAATAAACAGCTTATTTTTCAGGAGATATCGAAATCTCATCGGAAACATCCCTCCCTCCGGCTAAGACGACACCTCTTGACAGCACTATCCTCTTCTCTCCGAAGGCATCTATCCTCTCCTTGAGCCCGGCGAACTCCTTTTTGAGCTTCTCCTCGTTTATCTTGCCAGCCACAAAATCCGCCTTCTGCTTATCGAGATACGATGCCAGGTCGAACACCACTACTTTCTGAGCGAAGTAAGAATCGTATAGGTATACCGTACCAGCCGAGACAATAACGCTAACGATGGCCGAAAGCGCCATCGTCTTTATCTTATCCGAAACCATTGAATACCCCCTTTCTATATTTTTTGGGCAGTACCGTTCTATCGCCCCATACATAATGTATTACCTCAGAAGCCTCCTTTTTTAGTTGCAAGGAGCCATGCAAAACAGTAAACTTCCTGTAAAAATCGGCTGTTATGTTGAGAAGGAGAAGATTGAATGGCAAAACCCATGACGAAGGCGAAGGTAGTTGAAACCCTGGCGGCGAAAACCGGCTTTACGAAAAAGGATGTGTCGAATTTACTCGCGGGATTGACGGCGCTCGCTTACAAGGAAGCGAAAAACTCCTTTACCATCCCCGGAATAGGCAAGCTCGTGCTTATGAACAGGAAGGCCAGAGTAGGCAGGAACCCTCAGACCGGAGCAGCCATCAAGATACCGGCCAAAAAGGTGGTTAAGTTCAGGGTGGCAAAGGCGTGCAAGGACGCAGTGCTTGGAAAATAAATAATTAATGCAGAAACTTTATGGGAGAGTAGGACATCGCGGGTCGGGGAAAGAGGAAGCAATGAGCTGGCCAAATAAGAATTTTATCTTTAAGTCTCCACTTTGCTTAATCGATCTTTCAGCTTTGCATCAATATAATGAAGAATTGTCCACGCGCTATTAATTACAAGCATAGCTTCTGCCTCGCCAAGTAATACTTCATTAGGATGGGCCACACTTGCACGATTTCTGAGTGGGTTTAGTGCATCAAGAATTGTGCTGAAAGCTTTAAGAACACGTTCGATATCTTCTTTTCGATGACCTGAATTCTTTAAGCTTTGGTGTTGTTGCAGTATAAGCTTAAAAAGTTCGTTAATACTGGCATCTGATTTGCTAACAATACTAGCCTGCTTGCATACAACAAGCAAATATCCATGAAGTGCGGTATGAGCTCTATCTACCCCACTAGTAGCACCAGTTGACCCCAGAAGATGCTTTGCATCGGCAAGAGCACGCTCGACAACCTCACTGGTAATTTGCAAATCCGGATGTTCTATTGGACCTATTCCAGTAAGTCTACTAATCCACCCTCGAATTTCATTATATCTATCTTGTGTCCTTAATTTAGACGATCCAATAGAATAACGGTTTAGTATCCCTTCGAGAATTTTTGCCTGAACTTCTGGTGGGCTTTCTGAAATGACTTTAATAAAACGCTCTCGTGTCGTGCCTGTGTAATTATCAGGATTTATATCCAAATCTAATAGAAGGTAAAATTCATGATGTTTTCGATAACTGAAATCTCCAAGGTATCCACCCTCGACTCCGATATAGCTATAAACAAGTTTCTGTATTTCTGAATCACGAAGACATTGTTCTTTCCTCGGAGCAGACTCCATTTTAAGTTCAGCCGCAACGAATCTAATATATGTTCCCAGTTCTGTAAACGTCTCTGCAATGTCCTTAAAGATTGCACGAGCGAGTGAGTCATCCTTTAATTTTGCAAGTTGCTCATATTGATCAATCGGGGAATTTGCATACAACACTGAAAAATCATCATTGAAAAAATTTGAAGAATCTATTACTTCAAAAGGGTATGAACCAAGTAGCTGTGCGGCACGAGCCTTATCACGCGCCGTCAGAAGCCGTGCAACATTATATTTAAGAGCACGCACTTGTTCGATAGGCATTTTATTGCCCAAATAAAAATCACCAGCACCACCTGCTTGATATAGTACAATCATCGTATTAGTAAATGAATAATTATTCTTAATTTTAAGTGCGTCTACATAGAAAAAAATCGTTGTACTAACTATCATGATGACCACGAGATTATCTGAGGTGCAAGAGTTAAAATAACACTTCTAGTCAGACTTGTTTGACGGCCTGGCATTAATAGATTCTGCCATGCCAGGAGATATTTAGCAGCAATATAATCTTTTTCACTACCGCCATGCATTTTTAATGCCTCTATAGCTTGATCCCTTGCAGCTACACAGCCTTTTAAACATACATGATTTATAGATGAACGAAAAGAACCCGGAAATCGTTTTTCGAGTTCGTCCTTTGAAGCAAGTTCAAAAGTTATGGCTTTCTGAAACTCTACATAAACAGATTCCTCTTCTAATGGTCTAAAACATCCAAGAAAAAGTGCTAATTCAAGCCTGGCAAGATCAACTGCCGGATGCCCAGGACCACTGGCAGCAAAATCTATAAGATGCATATCTATATCGCTGCGCACCAGAATATTACGAAGATGCATATCACCATGGACAATTGCGGCCGAAGCTAGCTTTTGAAACTGTTCTTCGGCAAGGTCTCTTGCTTTTCTATGTTCGGCATTTAATCCCCAATTAAAGTTTTTATCTAATGTTCGAAAAATATCCATGGATGGATTTCCGTAGCACTCAAATTCGGGTACAATGGATTTATTTTTATTTAATTCGCAAATTGCAAGAGTGATTTTATCTAACCCGTCACATAAATTGTCTGCCTTTCTATCAAGCTCTTTTTTATCTAAACTTCCAAAAATTTCATTATTCCACACCTCTTCAAGACATTCCTCTAACACTGGTGCAGGTGTTACCATATTTGCTCTATCTGATACGAGAATGAACAATATAACAGCAGTATCGCCATGAAAGCATGCCCTTGCCTGTAGCCTATCGTCCCACGCCTGTATAAAGCACCGGTATCTTTTCATCTCATCAAGGATACGGTCTTTTTTGTCTATTTTGGCAACAACGCAATTCCCTTCACGGTTGACCCTGATTAAAGCGATTTGCGCACCAGAATAACCTCCGACAAGGAACTTAGTTTCAATAGAATGTACCTTCAACAGCCCATCATGCCTCAATTCTTGTGCATGTTCACGCACAGCCGCAATAAGCACTCTTCCAATATTTTCAGTTATCTCCTTCTGAACAATATGTGTGCCTTGATGAGTTTGAAGCAGGTCTCTAGCACGTTTAACAAAACTTAGTTCAGGCTCTCTAAGATCACCGTCAGATGGAATAGACATATTTTCGGCTGGCAGAATCTTCTTGCATTGAGCGTCCTTAATAATTTTTATAGCATAGGAATGATCTACTTTTAAACTGGACCCATCGATGCGTATCCACATAAATGTAGAGTGTCGGGCTAATTCTTCCAGAAAATTAATTTGCTCCTCCTTGCTCATATCTTTTAGGAAAGACCCATCAATTAGGCAAGCACAAATATCTGTGCCACTTTCCAAGTCTTTACGGAGCTTTTCGAAAGAATTGTAAAGAATTGGGCCAAAACCATTTTCTTCTAGAAGTTTCTTATTTTTATCTTGGTTTCCTATTTTCGACAATAAAAGAACTGTTGAGCAACGCTGTTCTGTTAAATTTATTGCGCCACTTAGCACCGGAGCAGAGGGAAATTCTGTAGATTGAACTATCACTGGAGAAGCGGAAGCCGAATCACTCTCTTTTTTTTGCGGTATTTTTTCTTTACTTAAAAGATGAAGGCGCTGGGAAGGTGATAAAAACTTTGAGATTGTATTCTGCAAACTTAAAGGTAAAACTACGGCTGAATGCGACAGCTCTTCTCTATCATTAAGTGTTAGGTTGAGCTTGTGGATGAGTGCGGTTAGCCTCTCATCCTGACGACGCTCTGGCATTTTTCCACATCTAATCATCTCCTTAGTAATTGCAATTACAAGATTTGAATTTGAGGTATTACTGCTCTCGCGCCATTTTTGAATGAGCGTCAATGCCTTGTAAAATCTGGCATCTGTGCTAGCGCAGTCTTCGATTAATTGTTTGGTACTATTGTCCATCATACTTAACTCTTCGATAGAAGGTCTTGATATTTTAAAGCTCTCCTTTTAAAAGCGTTAGCTCCACCCTCTAAGAGTTTAAGAACGTCTTCTTTTCGTTCATCAACTGAACCGCCTGTTGGCGGATTAGCTTTAGTTGGATTTTCCATACTCATTACAATGATCTTATCTGCTTCGCCTAACACCGGGATATTTGCATTGTGAGTTACAAAAATAAGTTGGCGCTTTAATTTAAGCTCACGTATCTCTTCGACCAATGACTCGATAATAAAATGGTTATCGAGATCATCTTCAGGCTGATCAAACAGCAATGGATATGGTAGGGGGCGAAGGACTAAAGGAAGCAGGGCTGTAGCTTTTTGCCCTACTGAAAGAGACTCAACCGATTTGGGTTGTCCATCATCATACATTGTTATATCCAGCCTCATTGCAGGCGGTATAGCTTCCAATTCATAAAGCTCTGAATGATCCGATAGATATGCTACCACTCTATTCATTTGGCCTATATCACGGCCAAGAACGTCAGCAAAAAGTTGTCCATTGCCTGATTCAACAATATCTATGAGCTTCGCCGATGGAAAGGTTTTAGCTAGATCCGAGGCCACTTCATCCTGTGCGCGTACTCGGGATCCGCCAAGCATGGACGAAAGTCGTGCTGTATAGCCAGTCGGACCTGCATCGAACTGTAGTGTTAAATAAACCCTTTTCCCATGTTCTTTGTTAATCATCTCAACTTCTTTAAGTCGGAGACTATATGCTTGATTGTCTAATTCTGCAATTTCTGCCCTAATATACTCCCGCTGATTTAATAATTCTGCTTCTTGATTCTGAGCATTCTCAAGTTCCTTACCAAGTTTTTCCATAAGTAAGACTTGACGACGAAGATTTTCCTGCTTTTTTAAGGATTCATTAACTGCCTGTTGTTCCTGACGTAGCTGATAAAAGACTTCATTTTTTTCCTCAAAGATATTCTTGAGTTCCTGGATCGCTGACTGTAAATCATGAGAGCCAAGCTTGGCTACTATGGTTGCAATTTCTCTAAGGTCGGACTCTATGTGTCGTGTCAATTTTATGGCTTTTTCAGCTTC
Organism: Deltaproteobacteria bacterium GWB2_55_19; assembly: GCA_001797465.1. Lineage (GTDB taxonomy): Bacteria > Desulfobacterota > GWC2-55-46 > GWC2-55-46 > GWC2-55-46 > GWB2-55-19. The sequence continues at coordinate 73,683 of MGPQ01000005.1, forward strand.
CGGTTGTGCTTCCTGCTCTACAAGATCTGACGAAGTTGATAGCTGGCTGATATAATTTTGCGTGTGTTGAAGATTTGAAATTGCTACTCCCTGCAGGCTCAGCACACCTGAAAGAATTTCTATTATACGATTGCGCTTTTCAAAAAGAATGCGATTAGTTTCGAGTTCTTTGGAAAGAGCTGGACATGATGCTTCAGCCTGTTTAAGTTGCTCTTTAAGTTCATTTAGCGGCTGAATTTTATCCCGCAAGGATGATATATCTACGCGAAGTGAACGAAGGGTTGACCCAACTTTAAGTAGTACCTGAGACTTCTCTTCTCTCTGTTCTCTCAGGGATTTGATCTTTGCTTGATTAGGCCTATCTATTAAACCAAGCCGTAAATCATGATTATCCTTTTCGGCAATTCGTTGCAGGTCGCCTTGAGAAAATATTTCGATATTGTGCAAAATATTGTGGACAGCATGCTCCCTAACTCCATCTTGAAAAATGCGTGCGTCAGAGCCTATCTCACGTTCTAATACAAATAGAGATTTACCAAGGGTAGTTAGTTCTTCAACTTCGCAGCGAACACTTCCAGCATTGAGTGTGGACTTTAACATGCCAGACCGCAGGTCTTTCTCATCCTCACACTGAGTGGTGAGAATCTTTATTGTTTTCGGATCGGTATCAAATGCGAATCGAATGCTTTCGATTAAGGTTGATTTACAGGTACCCCGAGCACCAATAATGCAAGTTAATCCCTGGTCAAATTCAACTTTAGAATTTTCGAGAAAACCAGCGGTTGTAGAGAGCGACTTTATATAGGTACTCACTAATACCTCCGTAGATGCTACAATTTAGAAAGTCCTTAAAATAGAAAAAAGCATATATATTGTATTGATAAAATAATTAACCACAATATATAGTACTATGTCAAGATCAAAGAACTTTAAAAAATTCTACAACACAACAGATTAAATACTTTACCTCTCCCCTCTACAACCCTAATCTCCCCCTCCGTCAGGCCGTAACATAAACCAGCCTGCCTTATTCATTCAGCCTCAAGAATTACTAATCAAATACACCAAATTCTCTGCCACTCCTCATTGCAAATAAAGTATGTTGCTTCTTTGATTTCCCTTGCCATAAGATAGCCTTGCTCGAATCTGACGAACAAACATCCAGCTTAAAAACCCCATCGCTTTTCTTCGACAGAAGCAAAGTTTGCCCTTCATAAGTAGTCGGCCCTTTTTCACCAGGCACAGGAAGATTCAATTTTTCCATAAAATTATTACCAAATCGCAAATTGTACTCACCCTTGGTTCCTCCAAAATCTATCTTTATTTCACCTATTGGAGTATTTCTATCTTGCTGCCTGACAGGAAAACCAAAATACAGTGAAGTGCCTCTGGGAAGATCAATTTGATTACCAGGCAATAACGGCCCACGATTTTTCACAATGTATCCACCTTGAATCCAATAATTTTTAGCTGCTGCTAAAAAAATTGCTTCCGGTAAAGTTATGTTAAAATCATGTTTATCTGATTCTGTTAAGAAGCCTTCTACCAATTGAGGAATATTATCTACTTGAGTTACTTGTAGATTTTTTCTGGCTTTAACATACGCTGAAAGTAAATCATTATCTAAAAGAGTTGCATTTCTATAGACTTCCTCAATTCTCGCGAATTCATTAATTTTTGCCTTAAAGTCTGTAGCTATTTTCTTTGGTCCTTTTTTCCATGCCATGCTCATTGCATGTTCATGCCCATAACTAAAGCCATTTAATGTCATATTAGCCGATCCTACGACTATACCTGTTGGACCTTTCTCGTATCCTTTATTAAAAAGGATTAAACTTTTCGCATGAAAACATGTGGCAGGTTGTAGTTTTTTCTGAAGCACTTGTGCGGCATAGGGAATTCTAACCTCTGTATTAGGCATGCATAATAATTTTTTTAATGCACATGGTTCAGTAAATCCAAAATCTATAGAGATTACCCAGCGTTTATAAATCTTATCCCAAGTCGACAATTCACTTTTAAGAGTTTCAGTTAATAATTGAACCCCTCTGTCTGTTGCATACGCATAAAGACCTATCAAATTATCATAGTTACCAACCGCTGCCATTTTCTTAATTAGTCTCAAAATGGAGCCTCCATTTTCAGGCCCCTGTATTGCTATGCTTTGACGCATCACTTGTCCTCTGATTTACAGTTTATATATCATGCTCTAATCGCCTATTTATATCGTGCTCAATAATCAAAATTTCATCTCTAGTTATACCGTAAAGCGCATACACCATATTATCAATTTTTCTCTCTAAACCAGAGATATCCGCTTTAGAATCCTTTTGCTTTAATGCATGAATCTGATCAACAATTGACATGAATGAGCGTTGATCATCAAAAGGAACTATTTTAATAGGTATATTTTTTAAAAACATTACTTTATAGATAAAAAAGCCGCCAGCTTTAGGGACAGTTATTTGCTTATAGCCCCATTCCATTAAAGAAGAATTTAGAATAGCAATTAAATATTTTATGCTTAAAAGCGATTCAAATTCCTTCCTGATCGTTATGCCGCAAACTGTATCACCATAAAATGTACAAGAGTCTGCAATTGAAAATCTGTTCCGATCTGATAGCTCAGGAGTAATAATTTTCAAATTAATAAAATTAGATAAATGTCTTTGGTTCCAAAGCTCGTACCACTTTTTGTTAGATTTTGCAAAGTATGCTCTTTTATTAATTAATTCGATATTATCTTTTAAATACTTTAAATATCTTGGGCAATTGGCAGTAAGCGTTTCCTCATCTATGGGAACTGTTTTGTTGTTAATCAGTTGATATGGATAAAACAGATATTCCGTGTTTTCTTTTAGATAATATTTGTCAACATCTTTTCCCCGATAACAAGGCACAAAGTACTTTGTTTCGTAATTATTTTGCTCTATTTCTTTCTTCGTTAGTAAATATAAGGTATTTAAGCCTGTGACGACACCCTCTGATATCTTAGTTATTTCATGCAATTTTGTAAAATTATTAATTTTAGTTATTATGCCATTATAAATATTGTCGGTTAATATCCATGGGGTTTCCATTAAATTGGATTGTTCTATCATTTTATTTTGGTCATCTAATCCATTCTTGTATTTAAATTGATTCTTAGAGTTATATGATTTTTTATATGAAAAAATACCAGTATAATTCGTCGCCTTATCGAAAATTTGGGTGTGCTCAAAATCTACTAATTCTACTAGGCTGGTGTGTTTTAAAAGAAATTTTCTTATTTCGATTCCGTGTTCTCTTTTAGTAAATGCAGTTGGACAGATAAAAATAAAAAAACCATTATTTTTTAAAAGATAAAAACCCTTTTCAATAAACAATACATATAAGTCAAACTTCCCCTTAGCTGAATCAAAATGATTTTGAAGTTTTTTCTTATAGACTTTTTCTATACCATGAAAGCCTAGATAAGGTGGATTTCCAATAACAACATCGAATCCTTTTTGATGGAATATTTCACTAAAATATATCTCGAAATCAAAGTGTTCATCGTTATTGGTAATTAGTCTTATTAACTGGTCAATCTTTCCTTTCTCTTCCTTTTTCTTCCTCGGATTAGTTTCATCAAAAAACTGTTGTTTGAGCCCCTCCAATTCCTTAAACAGGTGGTCATTTAATAAATCTTTTTTAACTCCCAAAAGCGAGTTGCCAGTAACAATCTTATAATCCAGATTTGGCAAGGGTTTTATGGTCTCAAAGTCATCCTCATCCACCACCAACGAAAGCCAGAGCCTTAGTTTCGCAATATCAACAGCGCTGCCGTCTATATCTACTCCGTAGATGGATTCCTGAATGGCGTGGCGCTTGAAGTTGTAGCGAGTGCGTTCAGGGGATTCGCCGATATACGCGGTCAATATCTCACGGGCACTTACTATTTCATGGAGCATACCTACTGGAAAAGCCCCAGAGCCTATGGCAGGGTCGCATATTTTGATATTGGCAAGGACGCTATCGAGAAGCCTGGCGTTTGTACGGATGGATTCAGGAAGCTTATAGGAATAAGACTTTGTCCCGCGTTCCTTGGCAATATCGTTTTCAATGCCATATTCTCCATGACGTATGAAGATTTCGATATCTTCTTGGGGAACAATAAGATGATAAGTTTCCGCCTTAATACGTTCTGGGTCGGGCTTGCCAAAAAGCTTATTTTGAATCGTTTTTTGTGGGACAAGGCTTTTTCCACTTGTATTGACAGCCGTATCAAGGTAATTGATCAGACTCTCCCGGCACATGTAGTGGACAATCTCTCGCGGCGTATAGAAGGCCCCTTTTGATTTCCGGTCCTTGATCTCAAGGAGGTTCTCAAAGACCTTCCCTAGCATCTCCGGGTCAACAGCCACCTCTTTTTCCAGCGGCTCGTCTTCTCTTACCGTAAAATTGTAAAGGTCGAAAGTATCGAATATCTCGGCAAAGGTCTCGTTCTTTAGAAGGATGTCGGTTTCCTGCCAGTTATAGCCTCCGATAGGCTCAAACAGTCCACCGTTAAGGAAAGGTATCTTGCACTTAAAAGGGCTGTAGAAGGACTTAACCCCTCTGTCTATCGCAAGGGCTTCATAGAAAAGAGGCTCCAGCAGGTCATTGAAGAAATTGTCGTACGGCACAATCATCTTCTCGAAGAGCCGCCGCAGAAAGTCCTTAGGACCAGTTCCCCATCCTTTGAAATTACCAGCCTCATCTTTCTCAACGCCAAGCCATCCCTTTTTCTGCAGGAAGTAGAGGAAGACTATCTGCCCCAGCAGTTTCTTGGCAAAATCGGCAGTTTCTATCTTTGTTGATGCAAAGTCTCTTTTGACTTTCGAGTTAGACGCGACAAGCGTATCGATCTCTTCCTTAAGCTTCAGGAAAAGGTTCTTGTACTTTTCAAAGAACTCCTTTGTAACCGATTCTATATTGAAGGCTTTTTCAAGTTCTGAAAGGATGGGGTTGCTTCGGTCATCCTGCAAAATGGGAAGCAGTTGCTGCTCGGCTGTATGGTTCGGTTCATTTTTGCCAACGAGAAAGGAGTAGCGCCTGGCAGGGGTCAATTCTTCTCTTATCTTGACCTTAGTTCCCTCTTCAACTGTCCGGTAATCCATGCGGACAAAGGAAAAACGCCAGTCATCCAGCCCATCGCTATGGTAGGCAACTAAAGCAGCGTCCTTTTCACCACGGTTCTTGAGGTACCATGCAATAAAGTTACGCTGCATGGTGCGGGATCGGTCAAGAGCAGCTTCTTTCTTCAGGTTGACGATAAGAACATCAAGAGCGGCCCCTTCCGGGTCTGTATATTTACCGACCCGCTTGTAGCGCTTCACATGGTCTTTATAAGCATCCGGTATGAACTGGCCATAATAATCAAAAGCCTTGGATTCGTCCAAATCGTTAAAGAGGTTTCTGGTAAAAAGACGGAACCTATTCTCATCAAAGGCGTTATGAAATGTCTCGGAGATGAGCCTTACGGCATCCTGTCTGTTCATGCGTTGCCTTCTTTACCTGTCAGGTACTCGGATAAGATAATTTCCCTTATTGTAGCGGGGCCTGAATTCTGAGGCACTTGTCCTGCACTGAGAATATTATAAGGTAAGTTCTTTTTTAAAATTGCCAACACCTTCAAAGGATTGGTTTCTTTTTCAAGCTCATCCTTGATTCTCTTGCTCGTATTCTTGGGAATAACCCCATCCTCAAAGGCTGTGAAAGCTAATCTCAGAAAATCTTCGTCTTCCTCGGTAAATCCCTGGAACCGTTTAACATCGTTTGCCTTAAGTCTTTTAGTGATGTAGCTCTCATTAGATTTGCTGCCATGGCCGGTTTTCTCCAGCATCTCTCCAGAGGTGATGAGATCGAATTCAGCCTTGTTTTGTTCCAGCATCTGATAGAAACTTTTTGGGATAGGGAGCTTTTTAGCGTTTGCCTCGCATTCAAACAGATCGACCGCATTCAAAAACATAACTTCCTGCGTGTTTGTGCCATTTGACAGAAGAAACTTCTTGAGCTTTCCTTTGCGGAAAAAGGTTATCAATAGGTCCGTGCCATTATTATTTAAACGACAGGTGCGCGCTTTTCTGGGAAGCTTTTTTATCTTCTCAAAGAGTGCTGGCTCCTTATCTCTTATAGCCCTTATTTTCAGCAGATACTCAAGCTCAGAACGTTCCCCTTCATCCTCACCTTCGTAACTTTTTCTATCAGAAAGCTTTTTGTAAAGCCTATCTCCAAACAGTTCATGGGTGGAGACCTCTTCCTCTTCAGTCAAATATTTAGAATCCTCGCCCAAAGTATCATGGAATGCCTGGATCTTGGACTTGATACTTGCCTCCAAGCCCAGTTGCGCATCAGATTGTGCAGTAGGAAAGAAGTTGAAAAGAAATATCTTATTGTGTTCAGAACCGACACGGTTTACACGCCCTACCCGTTGTAAGACCCTTGTAGGATTCCAAGGAAGGTCATAGTTTATCACTATATTGGAGCGATGTAGGTTCACACCTTCCGCCAAAACGTCAGTAGTTATCAGTATGCGTATATCGTTTTTTTCTTCCTTCTGTCGTGGGTCGAAGTTTTCTATAACCATTTCTCGGGCAAGGGTGTTATTTATTTCCTTTTCACCATACAGTCCGCCCAAGCTTGAATAAAATAAAGCCTTTCCGTGAAAGTGTTTATCAAGGTTTCTATACAGATATTCACCTGTCTCCTTTGACTCTGTAAAGATGATAAGCTTATTGCCTTTAAGAACGGAATTACTCTTCAGTTCCTTCACAAACTGCTCAAGTTTTGGGTCTGTTGTAATGCCTACCCATAAAGACTCTATTTCTTTCAGGAGCTTGAGATCACTTTCAAGCTTGACCTTAAAATCATCGATGAACTCCAAGGACTCATATCTTTGAGCCCTATCCATCTCGACAAGTTTGAGCAGGGCTTCTTCATTATCCTCATCCAGAAAATCATAAACGTTGACCTTTTTGCTAATATAAACAGTTCCTCCGCTGAACATATCGATGAATTTCGTATAAGACTCAACGAACCTCTTGAGGCTATTTTTAAAGGCATAAAAACTACTTTCAAGCCTCTTTACAAGAATGCCTTTCATAAACCCGCCGATGTTGCGCTGGGACTGCTTTTCAAATTCAGATATGGGCTTATTCAAATATAGAAGCGGCGTATAACGAGCATATGAAAATTTCTTCAATAGCTCTATAGTTGAAGTGAATATTCGGTCTGTTTGTTCGTCAAATTTATAAATGATTCGTTCAGGGTCAGCAATTTCGGGGAATGATAGCCCCTGCTTATCTATATCGCCTTTGAAGTATTTTAATACTTCGGTTCTCGTCCGCCTCACCATCACGTACTTCAAAACTTTTTCCCGCATCTCGTGAGACGCATCTTTTATGGCTCCGATGTATTCAGGGTCGGTCTTGTCATATTTGTTAGTTATTTTTTTGAGGCTGGTAAAAAACTTTTCCAGGTTAGGTATGCCTGGGATGGTGCTTTTCTTCGGTATCTGAAAGAGCTTCAATTGACTGTAAATATCATCAACGGTGTTATTGAGCGGAGTTGCAGAGACCAGAATAACCTTTTTACCAAAGCATAACTGGTGCAATTTCTCGTAACCCTGCGTAACTTCGTTACGAAACCTGTGAGCTTCGTCTATAAAAATATAATCGTACTTCCCTGCCCCTTCTTTTATTACATTGTCAAGCTTTCCGAGGGACTCGACCTTGAAACTGCGTATACCAAAGTCAAAGAAGGTATCATGCCAGTATGGCTGCAAAACCGGAGGGCAGATAATCAGTATCTTTCCGCTAAGTTGCTGCGCAAGCAGGGCAGAGATATAGGTCTTCCCTAGACCGACTACGTCTGAAAGAAAAACGCCATTGTAAGCATCAAGGATTTTTTTGGCTGCTACAACCGCCTGCTTCTGATAATCCAGTTCCATAAAACTCTCGGGAAGATAGATCTCAAAATCCTCGTCAAGATTAATATCTTCCTTGAAGTACTCGTATAAAAATTTGAGATAAAGATGATATGGCGTGATCTGATCGTTGAGCCAGGTCTTTTCGTTTATGGTATTAACATAATCCTTTGAAATATCTACTGAGTTTTCCCAGAGTTCATCGAACTTCATAAGGGCAAACTTCACATCAGCGCTGTTTTTTAGCTCGACGTTGAACTCCCGGTTTGCCACAAGACCGGATTCGGAAAAATTACTGGAGCCAGTGATAACCCTGCCAAAATCTCGGTCATCCTCTGAAAAACGGCTTATATAAACCTTGGCATGTATATCTTTACTGGGATAAGCCCTTATCTCCATCTTGCCTGACTGCAGGAACTCAATGAATTTTTTGACCCCTAGCTCAGTCTCATAGCTGTCATGTGAATGATCCATCTCGACTGTCAAAGACTCTGCAAAAATTTCTTTAGTTCGTTTGTGAGACTCAAAATCGAGATCAGATTGATGCCTGTGCGTATCAATTATCTCAAATGCCTTCCTGTCAACGTTCAGGCCGACAAGAATTCTTATCTTTTCGACGGATTCAAAAGATTGATACAGCTGATGGAATCCACTTGTACGAAAATATCCAACAAGAATGTCGAAGTGCTTAACATCCTTAAGGGTTTTCCGGAATCTATCGAGCAGTGTGGAGCCAGGCTCGTTTGTGAAAAATGTCAGATCGGTTTGCATAAGGCTCAAAAATATCACATTTTTGTGTAATAAAACAATCCCAAATAAAAGAAAAACAAAGAAAAAAGCTGCTTCATGTTTGGCATTATGGGCCGCACAATTTATCTACAATCCCTCTCATAGCCACCACCCCGTCTGAGCTTTAACACGAGGCAGTCGAGGGATTTGGATCCGGCCTCCCTGTCTATGAGTTCGAGTGCCCCATCCAGAGCGGCATCTCCATAAAGCATGTAGTAATCCCCCGGTTCGCCTCCCTCCTTTATTTTTTCGCTAATCGTGAGGTCTGTAACTCCCCTGGCGTATACAATGGCTGGCACCGCCTCTATCCCGTAGCGCCTGAAGAGCAAGGGGTCTATAATGATTGGTGCCTGGTAGGCTTCGCATTCATCTGAAGCGCAATTTTCGTTTTTAAAGAGCACCCCCCTGAGGAATTCAAGCGTCGGCCTTACTTTAGTCATCCCGCCTACGAACCCGCGCATCACTATCGACATCCGGGGCTGCCCGAGGGCGTCAAGGTCTCTTGCGTAATTCCATAGAGTTTCCTTGGGGACCGATGATGAAATGAATATGTATATCCTCTCGTCTTCTTTAAGAATCGCTGTTCCATGACGGGTGTTCCCGGCCTGCCCTTGGTTATTCCCAGGTACGCCGCCAGCCGCGTCCATGCCATAAAATTCCCTCTCGATAAGCTTCGACCTTTCCTTCTCCACCCTTTCACTAATATCTCCGGGGATAGCCTGCTTCGCCTTTTCCATCATCTCCGGGTCAATGCTCATGGGAACCCCCTTCAAAAACCTTTCGTATTCCCCCGTATCGACATTTATATCGTCGATAGAGATGCCTTCAGGCCCTGAAGCATGGACGGACATGGACAGGCACATCAAAACGAAAAAAAGACCGTTTATAAAGATGGCAATAAGGGATCTCAAGGTTTTTTCCATCATATAAGGCGCCTATTTTCGATGAACCGGCATTGGTGGCACATCAGAACGCACAGCAGTTCCTTCTCCTGTAAAGAGTCCACACGAAGTTGTCACCTCCGACCGGAGGGTTTTTGACCGAACTCCATAAAAGCCCGCTTCTCCCTATGGGGTGGGCCGAGAAATCTTTTACAGGCACGGCTGCGTGCATCTTGTAATTGTGCTTGACCCAGATGGGAGTCGGCATGCAGCCGCATATGTTTATATTCGTATCGCAAACCAGCATTTCCCTCGCGAGCTTATAGAGCATCCGTGCCGCTATAGCGGCATTGGCCTCCGTATACAATGAGGAGCCTATGTGGCCGGTCAGAGGATAAGCGCTCCCCCATGACCCCATGCACCAGAAAAGAGGTGAAAGAGAAAGCCCTGCCGTCGAGGCGATGGAGTCAGCGATACACGCCGCCTGTGTCACAGGGTTGCCGAAAAGCACCGACTCAGGGTTTATGATCGCCGAGAGGGAATCGTCCTGCCAGAGGGGGTCGAATTCCGTCATATACGCCACATCGAAACCTGAAGATTCCGCGCATATCCAATCGGTCAACATGCCCATCATCGACCAGATCGGGTATATGAAGTAATGGGCCTGGGCTGAGGTGAAGTGGCTTCCCGTGGACGCAACCGAGCTATTGGTCCCTCCGAGCTCCCCGCCTGAAGTAATACCGAGGTTTATTCCCAATGACGGAAGGCACCCTGGGTCTTTTACGGTTTCAATATACCTTGCAGGCTCCCAGAAACCAACGGTCAGGCCTATGCGGATGAATATCGGAGGAGGCGCGGGGCAAACGCAAATAGTAGAACTTATGGTATCCACCGTAGTAACCTCATCGGTCGAGCCCGCAATCTCTATCCCTGCTATCGAAATAGGGAACACGGAACTCCAGTTGACAAGATCCAGCAGCTTGAAATCGCTAAGGCAGGTCGCCCTTGCCGGGGTTGAAAGAGAAAGCGCCAGAAAAAGACTAATTACGACGGCCAGCAGTATCTTTTTTAGCCGGAACATGAATTTCTCTTACCTCCATATACTTATTATCCTTTTTCACGATAACCGACGGAGTGGAGGAAAGTCTGAACCTTGCCCTCACGGGTTCGGTTAAGTAGAAGACATTCCTTTTAAACCTATGCATGAGGTCTTTCCATGTCCCATCCGTTATGAGGAGCACTACATCCGTTCTCTTGTAATATTCAGAGGCCATAAACCAGTCAACCTCGTTTTCAGCAGCCCCGTTCAGAACGACTATTGTTCTGGAAAAGGGGATGTAATCAAGCGGGTTGAAGATAAACCCCTTCGGATAAAGCATGCCCCCCTTGCCGTCAGGGATGTCGAATTCGAGCGTATAGGTCATATCCACCAGGGAAGTCCTGTCCTTCTTAGCTGGAGGCAGGTTCACTACATTGGAGGGACGGTAACGCTTTATCTTATTAGCTATCTCTTCCTTCTTGATACGCTCTTTCAAATCCATTGACGCCGCCTTATCCTCTAACTCCTTCAGGGCATCGGGCTCTACTATGCGATAGATGTTCCCGGAACGCCCGACGGTTTTGGCGAAGGCCGGACCAGAAGTCGATAGAACGAAAACTACAGCGGAGATAATCGTTATAGATCTGTAAAAAGCTGAATCTCTATTGGACATTCTGGTAATAATCATAGATTTTCTGCTCAGCCCCTTGCTTTACGTCCGCAGGCAGAGGAAGGTTGGACTTGATGTCATTGAAGAATTCCGTAAGGTCTATCTTCGAGAAATCCAGCATCTGGAATTCTTCGGGCGTGAAACCGCGGCAGACCGGGTTTTCCGGGACACCCCACATATCCGGCTGGAAGCTCTGAAGCTGGTTTCTACCCTGCTCGTTTATTATTCTTGCGAGCTTGGAATTGAAGCAGCAGTAGACCTTTTTGCTCTGGACGCAGCCTATGAGAGCCCATTTTTCAGTACAGTAAGTGCCCACGTAATGGCACATACCCTGTGCAGCCTTTTGAGCTACTGCTCCTTCATTAGAAACATCGCAGAACATGGGGTTCATCGCGTTTGCCGTATTGCAGCAGTTCTTGAAAAGAGTCTGCGTCCCAGAAGTCCTGCATTCGCTTGCCGTGCCGCTTAAAATGTAGAACTGGCCCGAGCATTTGCCGTTATTGTCTACCATCCCGTCATTCTGAGGGCTTGCAAGGGTGGATTGAGCGGTATCGGTTATCGTCGGATTGGTCTGATCGACACAGGGATAGGGTGAACATAATACCTGTCCGCTATAGCTGTAACAGGGATAATTCCCCAATGAACACTGGGTCAAACCGTCGTAACAGTTATCCGTAGCCGCCTGATACGTACCATTAGGGCAATCAGGAAGCTTATAGCATGTGCCGTTTACATAAGCGTATCCTGCAGGGCAGTTGTAATTGGGTTGAGCGGTACACTTATCAAGGCTGGTTGAATAAGTTCCGGGCGTTAAACACGATGGTGCGGATTCACATCGTGATTTTGCAAAATTAATCGTATAGTTAACCGGGCACAGAACGGCAGGGTCAGATACCTTGCAATAATCGATTGCCGTATCTAACGTCCCTATCTCGCATACCGCCTGGGTGGCACATTTTTGTAACGTCGAGTCGTATGAATAATTCACCGGACAGGTGACCTGGTATGTCGGGCTCAAACATCTTCCGGATATCACCTGATCCGAACCTTCCGCGCACAATACATTCGTCTGACAGGTGCCGTAGGTTGCACTGTATGTGTATCCTGACGGGCAGGAATAAATGATATTATCTTTACAGGCTCCGACCCAGGAGCTCCATATACCTGTCCCAGGACATATAGGGTCTAGAATGCATTTATCTCCTGACATAGCCCATCCTGAAGGGCATGTCGTGACCGCATAATAAACAAATTTATCAAGGGCAGTGTCAAGGATACCGTACCCTGTAGGAGGAGCCTCGCATTTGCCGGATGCCGTATTCAACGCTGTGTTTGCCGGACAGGTTGCACTGGAAAAAGCAGCGCTGCATTTGTCTGAGGCGCAATAGGTGGCTGGCGCTATGGTGGAGGTTGCCGTATTGCCTGGACAGATCAGATTTTTCGGATCCGTATAAACCGTTACAACACATTTTGAAATCGCCGGGTCGTAAGCGTAATTTTGACTATAACCGGTAGGCCTTTGGGGGCACGTTATTCCGCTTAAAGTAACGCACCTGTCTGTAACAGAATCCAGCGCCGTTCCTACCGGACAGGCCGGGACTTTCAGGCATTCGCCGTTGAATAATGAATATCCCAAGGGACATTCCACTATCGCCACGGTCTCGCATTTGTCCAGTTGCACGCTCAAGGCGCCCGAGGAAGGACATGTGGCGTATACGCCGCATCTGAAATCCGCGAGCAAGGTATATGAAGGGTCCGGACATGTATAGACACAGGACTTTGAAACCTGGCATGACGGACATTTAAAGCTATACTGGCAGAGGTCCATGGAAATTAGCGGCTGATTGCCTGAAAGGCCTCCGTAAAAGGCAAGGGTTGCGCCCGAGCCTATGGCATGCGTTATGTCGAAACTTGTAGAACTCACCGGGATGTTGATATAGCAGCTTGTTACGGTTATGGAACCTGCGTTCGTGCCGCATTCACCGCCTAAAAAAGATAGCTGGTTGCCTGTTGCAGAAATCCCTGATAATCCCCAACTGGTGGATGAGCATGAATCACCGGATGGGGTGAAATAGCTTGCCGAGCCGCTGAAGTTACACCCGTTCATCGTGACCCTGCCGACTTCGATGTCCTGATATGAGCCGTCTTTCCCGTAGAAGATCAGCTGATCGTTACTCCCGGTCACCCCTGTTATCCCGAACCAGGACTCAGCCATGCCCGTCCAGAAAACATCGCCGAGAGCGGCGATGGCGTCTGTATTGCACGAACTCGTGCATGCTACATCGCAATTTTGAGCGCATATGTCCATTGTCTGGAAACCTGTATTGCACGGATAAGTTTTTGTGCATATCCCTGCGGTTGGATCACAGGCATAAGCGCCTAGTGGACATATGCCGGGTGCTTGACTCAAGGTTACGCAACGGTCCTGCGCGGGGTCATATACGGTATCTACAGGGCATACCGGTTCCTGTTGGCATCTGCCCACAGTGATATTGTATGCATAACCTGCAGAGCAGCCATATGTAGCGTTATGCACGCATGCGTTCAGGGACTGGCTGTATGTGGCGTCAGTATCGCAGGTAGGAGATGTACCGCAGTAACCACCCTGAAATACCAGCCCGGGAGCACAGTTTACATTTGCAGAGCTCGTGCATTTTTCAGCATCGTCATAACTGCAGGTCCAAACGCCATCCGGGCACTTGAGGGCTTCGCAGCCTGTTGACGAGCTGTTTATGGCATAGCCTTCCGGACATTGCAGCGAACCCGGCGTGGATTCGCACAAATTTGTTGCGGCATTGTAGGTCGTTCCTGAAGGACACGAAGGGTCTCCCAGGTAAGCCCCTGTTTGTGTGTCCAGAACATAACCTGACGGTATGTCGGAAGTGACATTCTGTTCGCATTTTTGCGTCGCTGTATTGTAACCCCCCGAAGTGCAATATGTTTTAGGCGCTTTACATATAAAATCTTCATACCAATAATTATCGTAGTCTAATGTATACCCGGCAGGACAGGAAAGCGTAGGCCAATTGAAGCAGGCCAAGCTGTATGGATAATTTGGATCCGTATACTGTATGCCTTGATATCCCAAAGGACAGGCGTCCTTAAGGCAACCGTATACCGTCGCCGTTCCATTCCAATATGTACCCCATGTATAACCCTGAAGACATGATATGACAGGAGTGGCTATACATCTGTCGACCGTTATCCAACCGCTAATTGTACCTACTACACTGGAATAATATCCTCCTGCCGGACAGGTCGGTGCCTTTACGCATCCCTGGTATAATGAGGAAAAGAAATATCCATTCGGACATATTATGTTGTATTTACAGACGTCATTCGCGGCATCAAGGGTCCCGCCACCCTGACATATAGACGCGGTTGAACACAGATTACTGGTTGGTTCGTACGCATACCCGGTAGGGCATGTCACTCCGCCGGCCAGTTCGCATTGATCCGTTGTCGGATTCAAAACGCCGCCGTCAGAGCAGACCGGGCTTGAATATGCGGCCATGCAGCCGCCGGTTTTGATCGGACACAGATAATTGACCCCGTCGGCGGCCTGCCAGCAACCCTGCAGCTCCCCCTTGTCGTCGGTGTCGCCATCGAAGTTAAGATCGGCTCCGCATATGTAATCAGCGGCTGAATTTTTGGGTATGGCAAAAAGAACAGGTATCGCGACCAGTAAAGCGCAAAAAACTCTTTTAAGATTAAACATGGGGGTCACCATCCTCCGGAGCTGCTGCATAAAATGTCCTTGGAGGCCTCCTCAAGTGCGCTCATGATGGAAGCGGCCTCGGCGAAATCATCAGGACAGGCACAATCTGCCAGCAGTTCCTCGCCAGCTACGGTATCAAGCGGACACAGTCCGTTGGAGCATTTCTTGTAAAAAACATCGTAACCGGAGGTACCGGTTCTGTAGTCCGCGGTGGTGCCGCTCATACCGGCCTGGGTGTCTGTCTTGGGAGCTCTGATCTTGCAGACCTTGACGCAATTGTCGTAGCTTGCAGAATCATATAATTTCATAGCCTCTTTGGATGTTGAATAACCGCCCGATCCGTCCTTCCTGTAATCGTCATATGAAAGCATTGAGCCTGCTTGCATAGAGCTTGTAAGCACCACCTTCCCTCTTTCCCTTACCTCAGAAAAATCAAAATCAGTCTTCTGTCCGTAACAGAGATACTCCTTGGTGTCAGTCCACCATTCCCGGCAGATGTCATGCGATTCCACCCCTGTAAAGGTCTGACAGGTATTTGAAGATGTTTTACCTGTTGGGTTGAAGTTTGAATAGATGATAACCCCGTCAATGGTCTCCTTTCTGAGCTTGCAGTCTGCGTCGGCAGCCAGTGTGACGCATTTATCGTCTATCGACTCGACAATGAAGTCTTCCTTGTATTGGAGGTCGTAGCTGTAGTTATAAGACGGGCTTTGCGTACCGGAGTCTCCGCATGTAAGAACAGCCGTCTGGGCGCCTGCGATAGAAACGCAGATGGAAGGACCTGGACTGCAGCCAGACCCGTTGACGCAAAAATAAAGAAATGAGGCCTTTTTAGGAAGTGTTATCACCTCAAGGGTATGCCAGCCGTCTATGCCACCTCCTCCGCTGTCGCAGCCATTGTGAGGCTCGTTGCCAGGCCCGGTATCGACTATCTGGAGGTGATAATCAAAGCCGTTTTCGAAAATCCTCGCGTAAAGGTAATGGTCGACGCAGAGAGAACCAGGGCTGGGGGATGATCCGGTTACCGAATAAGTCTCCGTCTTGATTGTTATGACCCTCTTTATATTGCAGCTGGCCGCAAATACGCCCGATGAAGAGTTGTCGAAACTTTGTTTTACGTTATAGTAGGCGCTGGAAGTATCCTTCATCTGGTTGAGGATCTCAGAGTCGGATGCGATAGTAAGGCCGCTATTATCCTGATTGGTATAAAAAGCTTGCAGACCGCTTGAACTCGTAGAGGTTGTCGTGGCGCATCCGGCCGAATCCTGTCCGTAATAGGAAATTGTGCCGCCGGCTATTTTCGCATCTGTTATCGCGAACCTGGCGTCCACTTTCTGTATCGCCCCGGCCGCGCCTCCACCTATGTCTTTTAAAACATTCGAATAATCACTGTAACTTGCGCCGCAACTCTGATTGACGCAATAGCAGCCTCCGAGTTCGGTTATGGAGGCTGGCTGGAGTGTCGTCTGAAAATTACCCCCTGCGGTCCACAGGTAGTATTTGCAGTTCAACCACGTGCCGGAATCGCAGGAGACGACCCCGTTAGAACAGACGCCCGAGAGATTAAAAGGAGGCGAGTAGACATAATCCAGAATCCCATCGAAATTCGTATCCTGCCTTACCGTAGCACTCAGGTCCCCCGTGGCGGATGGTATTACGGATATCTCAAGAAAGCTCGATGTCGAAGGGCATGTAAGCTGCGCGTTGAATGATTTTCTGCCGTCGAGCGTATACATGGGAGTATTGCTCGAGGTTATGGGCTTGGATACATTATTCTCGAAGCTCCCGGTGGAGTCATAATTGCCACTTGTCGCGCCATATATGGCGGAGGCGGCATCTTCAGGCGCAATTCCCCACGAAGCCGAAGAGGAAAAAAGGGCTACTGCGCACGCATACGCGATCAAAAAGACCCAAAGCCTTGTTGTCTTCATAAAAAAGACCCTCCAGAACGCCGTATATCAAGGCGCCTCTTTTGTGTATTACCGCAAAATCAGGAATTGTAGAGAACAGAAACAGAGAGTAATCTGATAGAGAAAGTACAATGACGGGATTATCTGCCTAATGATGCTTTTGGCGAAAAGATCTGGATAATATTTGCAAGGTGATGGTTGTGAATTTTATTGTTCTGTTATATATTTTCAAAAAACAATTCACCTTTTTTGTAGGCATAGGAAACTACTAACCATGGATTAAAAATTCCGAGGACAGTTTTTGTTAGCTCAACTGGATCCGAGGTGTTTTATACAAGGAGAATCGCCAAAATATGCTTCGTGTTTATAATGTTCTTAATGTTAGAACAGGTAAAGTTTTAGATGCAGAAGAACTTCTTAAAAGAATGCCTGAGCAGGAAAAACATAAGCTCAGAGCAGAACAATTAGGCCCAAAAATTCGTAATTACGCATGCCCGGTCTGCGACCAAAAGGTCTATCTTTCCGGTAAAGGTAAAGCAGAAGGAAAAATTTACCATTTTAGGCATTTTCCTAATCTTGGCGAATGCCCGCTAAAAGAAGGCAATAACATTTCAAAAGAAGATTTGAAAAAAATTATATATAACGGGGCAAAAGAGAGTGAACGCCATATGAAACTGAAAACATGGATGGGTGACTTTCTGAGAAGTTTGAAGCCCAAAGGAGAATTTACAGAAAGCAAAATTGAGACGAGGATTACGTCTTCCGAAGGAAAAAAACACTGGCGCCAACCCGACGTTTCGTGTGTTTATAAGGGCAAACCACTTGTATTTGAATTTCAACTTAACAATACATTTGTTGAAGTCATACAAGGAAGAGAAGAGTTCTATGCTAATGAGCATACCTATATTTGCTGGTTGTTTGATGGTTTCAACTCATATGATACAGCTTTCGGCCAGAGGGACATTTTCTGGCTCAATAAGTCTAACGCTTTCGCTATAACGGAAGAAACTATGCGGCTTTCGGAAGAAAAAGGCGACTTACTAATAGAGTGTCACTACACTGACCCGGTAATTGACGGTACAGCTGTTAAGAATAGATGGGTAGCTCGGATTCTCTCCTTCTCTGAATTGAACTTAAATGAAAGCTATTATAAGCCTTTTTACTTCGACTCTGATTCAGCTAGAGAAAAACTAGAGCTAAAGCTATTAGTAGAGGAATTTGAAAACTATATCTGTGGGGGCAGAAAAGAAATTAATTATAAAGAACAGAGAAAAAAGGATGGTTCCTTTTTGAGTAAGTTAAAGATTCACTTGCAGAACGAGTCTATTCCTAATGAGATTACGGATAGTTTTATTAATATTATAGATGCACTCTATTTCTTGAAAACAGGAAAAGTAGAGAACCTGAATCATAACTTCAATAACATTAAACAATTCACAAACCAAATTATTCAGTACTACCCCCAACATGGATATATTTATTGTAAGGCGGTCAAAGAATACCACCCAGATTTTAAAAGTGAACAGCTTGGAGACAAGCTGAAGAAGAAGGTGAATGATTTTTGGAAAGAATTTAAAATAGCCGAAAAAGAAGGAAAGCCAAACAGCCAGGATAAGAGCTATGATTCAATCTTGAAGTTACTTTTTCCTGAATTAGAAAAATATTTAGCTGAATTAGCCAAAGAAAAGACATTTGTATTTGTTCAATAAAGTAGATACCTTTTTGCTTTCTAAGCCGTAGGGTTTCATCGGAACCAGGGCTACATAAAAGATTCACCTTGAAATAGACCTCCGATATATACCCCAATATGATAATACGATGGTCTACTTAGACCTTTTTTTGCCCCGTCAAAATCTCTATCGCTTCCAGGTATGTCTTCCCTTCGGTCTTCACCAGACGATCGAGGCGCACGTTGTCATCCGCATCGGAGGTATACAGGTAGTACAGAAACGGGTTGACCACGAGCCGCACCGGCCCTTCGCCGACCGGCGTCTCAACGTATATCTCGGAGTACTTCGGACGGTTCAGTTTTATACTTTTAAGTATCTCAAACTTCAACTGCTCGCAGTCAATAAGCTTTTCCTCCCTGGCCTTTTCGAAATCAGAACTCTGGGGGTAGAACTTGAACGCCGAGTTGTTGAGTATGACGTCGCCTATGTCCCTGAAACGCCTGAGGTCCAACATGCTCTGCACGACCTTCGTGAAACTCCCCTTATACTTCCTCGCCCTCCTGTCACCGTCCTCGATGATATCCAACAGGAATCCGCCCATCTTAAAGAACTGCCACGCCTCATCGAATATGACCATCCTGGGGCTGCTCCTGTCAGACAGATAGAGGTCCTGGGTTACGTAGTTTAGAACTTGCAGCACCACGACCTTAAAAAGCTCTTTCCTGGCCTGTAGTTCCTCAAGCTCCAGTACCACGAATCTGTCGTTTTTAATATCGAGGTTGGCCTTGCCGCAGAACCACCTTCCATAAGCTCCCTCCGACGTAAATTCCTTGAGATTAAAGGCTATTTTCGAGGCTATGGCAGCCAGCTCCTTATCCCCGGCCTTTGCGTCCTCCGGACGAAGCGCGTTGTGCATACCGCCGTAATCTGAAAGACACCTGTAAACTGTGTCTATCGTGGCGTCCTGCCCTTCGGTCTGGTACGCCCACCGGACAGCCGCCTTGACCAGCGAGGCTTCAAGCTCGCTCGGACGTGTATCGGTGAATGAATAGACCATTTGCAGTATTATCGAGGAGATCGTAAAAAGCTCGTTGTCGAGCTCATCGATAAGGATATTGGTGAACGGGTTGAGGCAGATCGTCGAGTCGGCGGTAAACTCTATGAACTTCCCGTTAAAGAGGTTGCAGGCCTTCTTGTAGGACCTGCCTATGTCTATTACCCGTACATAAGCCCCCGAAGCGAGATTTGGGATCACTATATGGTTCATGAGGAAACTCTTGCCGCCGCCTGAGGAGGCCGCTATCAAAGCGTTCATGTTCGGGGCCTTGAGGTCGAAAAGATCTATCCCTGAAAGCTGTCCCTTCCTACCCACGAACATGATCTTGGGGTCTCCGCTCCCCTGAAAATCCGCCTGGACCGGGAGCATCTCCGCAAGCGTTCCGGCCGGCACTATGAAGTCCCTGTCGAGCATCTTTACGTTGTCGCCGACATTGTACAGACCGAAAGGCAGGGAAGAGAGGAATAGTATCGGGATTATCCCCTTATCCTCCTGCATGACGAATCCCCTGTCCTCCCAGAGCCTTTTAACCCTCGCGGTGGAGTCCCTTGCGTCTTCCTCATCCTTGCCGAGCACAACGACTATCGGTATCACCCTGAAAAAAACCTCTCCTTTCTCCATCTCGTCAATGGCCCACATGAATTCTTCTTTTCTTCTCGCGATGGAAGGGACGAAGGCCCCAATAGCCTGCTGCTGCATGACGACGGACGCCTTGGCGCCTATCTTCGCCTTGGTATTCTCGAAGATGACGTTATACGCAATCAGGAACGGCGACCTGATCTGGTTATTGTCGGACTGAACGCCCCAGATGTCACCAGTGACGATATTAGAAGTCAAAAGCGACGACTCCACCGGAAGAGACTTGGGAGTGATGGTCCTGCATACCTTGGATCCGAGCTTAAGATAGCTCATCTCGTTCACTATGGTGGTCTCTCCGGAGATGATCTGTTTTCTCATCTCCCTGGTCTTGTCGTATGCCAGGTGCTCCGGGAACCTGTCGTTAAATATCCTGTAGAGCATCCTTACAAGCCCGTCCGGCTCAAAAGGGCGCGGATAAAGCTTTGCGCCGACGAGGATATCGTATATGGAGGACTTCAGTTCCTCAAACTTTACAGGCGCGTTTTCCGGTATGTATATGGACACGAACAGCCTGAAGTTCCTTACAGGAATGCCCGAAAGACTCTCAAGACCCTCGGTTCCGTTGAGTATGAATTTCGCATACTCCTCCATGCTTCTTTTCAAAAGGGGGTCGTCGGAGGTCTTCGATTTCAGAAAAAGGTCCACTATCGGCTTGACGTAAGGATCGGCGAACATTATGAACTGCATGACCGAACCCTCTGGTATCCCGGACCTGAACAGCCCGGTAAGGGTCTTGGCCGTGGCTTCGCCGGCAAACCAGAGCGGCGTACACTCCCATATCAGTCCCCTCGATCCGTCGGCGTTATGGTAAGTATGTGTAGCGGGATCGTACGCGACATACGGAAGGTAACTGGAAAATTTATCCCGTTCCGTCATTTTTCCGAGTAGCGCCTTCGTAAGCCCTAAAGAAAGTTCCATCAAAAACCTCCTGCCTCATTTCATCGCTTGAAAGACACTACATCATGCACTGTCTATAAGGATGGATGGTTGGTTGACTATTTCGTTCCGTTTTCCTTAATAAGGTAATTGCCGATCACCCATTCCGGCTCGTCGATCATCATATAGATGTACCTCGGCATAAAAAGCAGGGTCTTGTCAGGATACGGGAAAATAAGGACCCGCATGACCTTCGGCGGGATGATCACCGGGGTCACAGGGGCTTCCAGAAGGCCGGAAAGCTCCTTTTGCAGGTTGTCTCTGTAAACATCCTTCGCACTCGCAGCCGGGATGTTTTTCCTGGCGCCGGTCTTTTCCACCCCGCTGTCCTTTCCGCCATCCTTTTTCTCATCTCTCTTTTCTTCATTCTTCTCTTTCTTGCTTTTCCCGCCGGCATCGACGTCAACGGTATCTTTTTTCGATTCGTCGTACGCCGCCTTTACCGTGGCGCACTTCCCCTTATCCGGCGACTTGCACTGGAACTCGGTCTTATACGGCATCAGGGTGCCGCAACCGGACAGAAATACTGACAAAACGAATATCAATCCTGCTTTTCTGAACATTTTTTATCAAGCCCTCCCACGCAGTAGTCTTTGATTTCCAGTTCAACGCCCTGCTCAATCACCACGGTCACCGATTTGGCCGAGCCGACCTCCACTATCGGGAAGGTCTGTTTGGCCATCTCGAGATAAAATTTCTGGAGTTCGCCGAACCCCTTGGAAAGTCCGCCCCCTACCCCGGCCTGCATTATCTGGTTCGAATCGATAGTTTGAGTCGTGCCGAGGCTGGAGATAGAATTCGTTGTGGAGGCCGCCTTGAAGGCATCGCCCACGCCCCCGAAGAACCCGGCCAGCACGGACCTTCCGAGCAGAGCCCCCATCTTTGTCACAACGTCACCGGCAAGGCCGATTTTGCCGTCAGAGTCCACTACAAACCCCTTGATCGGGGCATCTATCACGGACTCGCCGTTCTTGCTTATGCAGCTTAAGTTGACGAGCCTTGCGTGCGCCCTCTCGTCAGAGAGGTCCCCGTAGGCCGAGGCCATGATAAAGCACCCTTTGAGATCGGTCTTTATCTCGTTCGGCAGTACCGCTATGTCCTTTACCCTCAAAAGCAGTGGTTTTTCATAGGTCTTCGCCGACTGCATCGTAGCGGCGCTGAACCCGGTCAACAAAGAAGCCTCCATGAAGGATGGCGGCAGATAGACCGTCCGTTTCGCTAATTTTTTCAGCTGATCCTTCTGTACAGCAGCCCCGTCCTTTCCATCTTTTTTGGTCCCGACCGTAGTTTCTATCCCGCCGACCGGCTGTGGCTTCTCTTCGCGAGGCGCGGACTGCCCCCAGGACCCTCCAACCGGCGGAGATAAAAGAGGCGGATACCTGGACGGCTGCCCACCGGGGAGCTGCTGCCCTTGAGGTTGCTGTACCTGATACTGTTGCCCGGCTCCGGATGCGGGATAAGGTTCGTTACGGACTATCTTTTCAGTATTGCCTTGTCCGGATGACTGCTCCTTCCATTGCTGGAATTTAACCCTCTCGTCCTCATCGACTTTCTTTTTAAGCTCTTCCACCGTAGCCCTAACCGCGTTCAGCTCCGCATCCTTCTTCTCAAGCTCCAGCTTGATATTGTCGCTGTAAGCCCTTTCCAGCAGTCCGGGATCAAGACTTATCTTTTTCTTCTGCTCAACCCCCGTCTTCATCGGGATACCGCCATCCCTGAATTTATAGCCCATGAAAAGAAGACCGCCGCCAAGGATGATGATAATAGCGATCACAAAGAGCTTTTTCTGCTTAGGCGTAAGCTCGTTGAAAAACTTTTTTATGGATCCCATCCGGAAGTCCTCCTTACCGCAGACCCGGGGCCTGGTCGATCACGAAAAGACGGTATTCAAAGTCACGTTTCATGACGGTCGAATCCAGGGCGATGGCAGCCGGTCTCTCGGCCAGAAGCATGAAATCGACCTCGCGGACCTCGATATCATCGCCCGGAACCACCCTGTATTCCTTCAAAACAAACCCTTCGGTCCTTACAACCCTCCTCAGACGCAATTCCATCGAAGAGAACCGTATTTCAGGGATGGAAGCATCGCCCTGCACCTCCTCAATGGAAAAGGTATCCGTCGAAAGCTCGTCCATATAGGCCATCTTGAGGAACTTCAATACCTTTTCCTCGTAAACAAGCCCCTTGAACACGGCGGCGTTCCCCTTGACCCTGGTGTTCTTCCGGTCGGCCAGTCTGACCGTAACGGACGGCGTTTTCACAGGAGCCGCTATAAGGCTGTAGACCGATTCCTCGCAGCTTATATACATCTCCGACGGCGCTTCGTCATAGACCAGCTTGTCTTCCTTCTGGAACACTTGGAACTTGACATAGACGTCGCTTCCGGAGGCCTTCACGATAAGCCCCTTCTCCTTCGAATAGACGACATCCTTTATCTCCCCTCCTTCGCAAACGACCCTATTGACATCGGTCGCGCTAAGCTCGACGCGGACCAGCGAATCCGGCGGTATCGTCAAAGACCCGTAAGCGCTCGGCGGGAAGAGCGGCGACATGGCCGCAAGCAGGTAAAAAAAACTCTTTTTCAAGGCCAATCCCTTCCTATTTTTCGACATCCTTTACCTCCGTTATGTAAAACCTGCCGTTCTCGAAAATGACCGTCATAAAGAACGAACTCGTCTTCTCATCCAGCTTCTGCCCCTTGCTGTAGAGGCTCCTTACTCCCTTGGCCTCTATTTCAAGGATATTACGCGCCTTATTCAAATACTCGATCCCGCTTAAGGTGAAGACGCTGATGACATTCGATATCTCGACCTTGCTCGCGAGATCATAAAGGGCTGTTTTGCCTTCGTCGTATGAGGCAGGATGATACAGGGACAGAAGCTCCGCGTACTGATTACGCACGGTGGCAGGGCTGTAGGTCAGATAGAGACCCATCGCATACCTCGTCATCATCTTCAGGTAAGCATCATCACCTCCTCCGGTCCAAACGGAGACTTTCTCATCGAGACCTCCAGGCGGTATCACCACTATGCGTTGCTCGTTGAGGAATTTGTACGTATAATAGCTATTGACCACCACGGCCAGCGCTATGACGATGACCGCGAACCTGTACATCTGGTTCTTAAGCTGGAGATTAGAGGTTTTCTGAACGAAAAGGTCTAACTTCATGGATTTCCGGTTCCTCCATCCTTCTTATTCGATAAAGTCCTTCATAAAAAACTCGGGGTAACCCTTCAACGTCTTGATGCCGGAAAAATAAGAAAGATGCTTGAAAAACCCCCGGCTATGCTTTTTTTTGAATTTTGAATAGATATACGGGAGCACAAAACCTATTATGATGAAATAATAACCCCCGAATATCAGCCACAGGCCAAGGCCAAACATGACTATCAGGAATTCATCGCTCTCCCACCACAATACCTGGAGCGGTTTATGTAAATAACGAGGTATTTTCATTCGTTTAAATTTAAAAAATGATTCAATAAAAGCATTATAAAAGTGGGGCGGTTTTTGGCCGGAACCGCCCCAAAACCGGGGAATGACCCGCGTTAGACCAGCATACCGAGTGTCTGGGTGATGGCGGTCGCCTTGAGTATTACGACCCCACCCAGGACCGCCGGAATGCCAAGGGGATAATCCCCCTGGGCTGTCACAACGCCGCCGTACGCCACAGCTGCCGCTCCGCCAACGAAGCCTATCGGACCGTTCATGATGCTGTCAAAAGCAGTGTAGACGTCAAAAGCGAAGCTGCCGGCCACTGGTGTCGTTATGGCCGACGCGTCATTCGCGAGCATCACGACAAGGCCGAATACCATAAAGCCTACGGCCAGCTTCGTGAAGCTCTTTGTGTCCTTGAAGAGTTTCTTAAACATTAAAAAATCACCTCCTTTCCTTGTTTAGTATTACCTCCACTCTGCGATTTCTCCCGTTCTCCCTATCAGAGTCCGCATAACAGCACTTGCCTTTCCCGGTTACGTTCATCCGGGCTGCATCCAGACCCAACTTAAGGAAAGCCTGATATACGGACTGGGCTCTACGCAGAGCGAGCCGGTAATTGTAATCCTCGTCACCGATGGAACAGGTATAGCCTGTAATGTCATACCTTGCGTCAGGGACGATTACATTCTTGAGTTTTTCAAGCTCCGATTTCTTTAAAAAAGCGCTGTCAAAGTCGAAAAAGACCGTCTCTTGTCCTACCTTGACAGGTTCCGGCTTTTTATCGACCTGCCCATCCTTTTCCTTCCCGTCCTTCTGCTCGACGGATGCGTCATCAAAAACCGGAACACGGACCTTGATTATGTTCTCCGCATAATCCGTCGGCACGACCGTAAGCTTCTTCAACGGACTGCAACCATCGCAGACCACATGTGCCGGTTTGGACTCCCATACCGCAACTGGGCTGTCAAAAGATAAAACCGCCTGCCTGAGTTCGACAGCGCCAGCCTCGGCCCCAGCCATCGCATAAACGGCGAGGATTCCCAGAATCAAATAATGCCCGCCTGTAGACCTGCCGAGTTTTATTCCGTTCATCCAACAAACTCCTTACGGTAATTCACAACAA
The DNA here is from genome assembly GCA_001797465.1 of Deltaproteobacteria bacterium GWB2_55_19. Lineage (GTDB taxonomy): Bacteria > Desulfobacterota > GWC2-55-46 > GWC2-55-46 > GWC2-55-46 > GWB2-55-19. Next base: position 99,480 of record MGPQ01000005.1, read on the forward strand.
TTTTTATTGACTTGCCTGGGCCGCCAGGCAAGTAGGAATTCTTGCCACACCTGTGTATTACCGATCCGTCAGTATATTTTATGGTCCTCAAAGCCTGCACCAGTAACAGAAATGATTATGGCCGCCCATCCCTGCCGCTACCGTCTTTACTATTCATTGCATCTATTACCTTTTTCACATAACTACGCGTCCTTGCACCGTCGGCCCGTCCGGTGTTGTAGCATCCGACGGCCTCCCAAGCATAACCGTACCTTGAGAAGCACCGGCTCAGTATCCAGGCGCCGACCGTCACGTTGTAGCAAGGGTCGTGAATATAGGCCCACCGCTCCCCGAGTTCCCTCGCCCACCTTGAATTGACCTGCATAAGCCCGTAGTCCATGGTACCGTTCTTATTGCGGTTAACGGCGGCAGGGTTATGATTCGATTCGACCCGCGCGATGGACCTCAATAAATCAGCCGGGATGTTGTAGTAAAGTCCAGCCTGGTCGAAGCAGAATGCAGACGAGACGCCTGGCAACATGGACGCGGAAAGGAAAAATGCCGCGAAAAAAACCTTTTTCAAATAAGCCTCCAGCTTTTTCGAGGAATCACCGGACTTGCTGCAACTATCCCGTCCGCCAGAACGAGTTAGTCGCAGGATAATTAATACCGCGGTCCGCCATCTCACTTAAGCAGTGCGTCTATTTTTCCCTTGAATACGCTATAAGGCACAGCACCCTGTATGACCTCGCCGGACACCTTGCCGGACGCATCCAGTTTGCCAAGAATAAACGTAGGAGTCCCATTGACCCCGAGCTCTCTGCCGTCATTGATGTCCTTAGTAACGGCATCCTCGTATTTTTTTCCCTCCATGCACTTGTTGAAGGACGTGGCATTAAGCCCGGTCTTTTTGACAAGCCCGTCCACATCCCCGATGGTCTGCTGGTTCAAGAACAGGGCCTCGTGCATCTCCCAGTACTTGCCCTGCTCCCCCGCACAACCCGCAGCCAGGGACGCCTTCATGGCGTTCTGGTGAAAAGGTAGAGGGAAATCCCTGTACACGAACCTGAGCCTACCGGTATCTATGTACTCCTTCTTGAGCTGCTTGAAGGTGTCAATATGAAAACGGGCGCAAAACGAGCACTCGTAATCCGAGAACTCGACAAGCACAAGTTCACCTTTACCCATAGAAGGACTGTCTTTTATGGAAACAGTGCCCTGCTGCGGCGCCTCCGCCCTCTGGGGAGGGACCGCCTGCGCTTGGGCTTCTCCCCGGTCATTCCTTACGATAGCCGGCAGGATCGAGATCAGCACGCGCTTTATCTCATCCATGTCCTTCTTAAGGATATCGATCTCCGTCTTCATCGCCTCGATATCCCCGCCTGCCGCATGTACCCTCAAAGGTGCGAACAGGGAAAGTGCAAGGACCAACGCCAACATGACTTTTTTCATCTTTGTCTCCTCCGTTTGTTGTTATGACAGCTTTTTGACTTCCCCCTGCATCCTCAGGGAAACCTCTTCTATGGTATTACCGCAAAATCTGCAAATTCTGGCCTTCCTCTTTATTCGCTCGGCGCAGAGAGGACAGTCCCTCATGATCGTGTCATCCAAGGAAGGGTCGGCCTGCAGGAGATCCCTCTTCCTGTTGCCCTCCACAAATTCCTTCTGAGCCTTGACTATGGCATCCTTGAGCTCTTTAGGCTGCATCACGAAGGTTATGGTGGTATCCCCGTCCTTAGCTGCGGTCTGTATCTCCACATTCCCGTAACCGAGCAAGAGGCCCGCAAACGGTTGTTTGTATGAAACGTTATTGATTCTGTCGAGAGGACTGTCCTTGGTGCTCCTGGTAAAAATACCCCACTCGTCCACCACCCTCGTATTGGTGACAGCCCAGATATCGACCTCCCTTTCAAAATATTCGTAAAAGAAATAACCTATGGCTATTAAAGTCCCTGCCAGGCCCACGTCCTTGAAACTCGCCAGAGCCGGGTACTTGAAGGCGGCGATAATCACCCCTATGAAAATGAAAATTAGAAAAAACGGCTTGGTAAGCGTTATCCAGTGCTTTTTCACCAGGAGTATCACTTTTTCATCCTTGCCGAGCTGAGTGCGCATCTTCATCACCTCCGTAAGCTTTATATGTGTCCATGGACTCAAAACATATGTCTTATCCGTATAAAATGGTATCCTGCACCTGTAAGGACGGTTCAGAAACACTTTCATATTTACTTATTACTTTTTCTCAAAGAAAAAATTGCTTCGGGCTTATAGAAATGACCTGGTTAATTTCCAAAAGCAGCAAGGTCTTGACAACCAGTTGAAGTTGTTATAATCTCGTTTTAAATTATGGGTGGCCCGAGAGGGCCTTAAAAGGGAAGTACGGTGTAAAACCGTCGCGGACCCGCCGCTGTAACCGGGGATGAAAGCCGCAAAATGCCACTGTCTGTAAGGACGGGAAGGCGCGGCAAGTAGGATGAACCGGGAGCCAGAAGACCTACCCTAATGTCATAATTTGTCTGCCTTCGTGGTTGGAGGCTAGGCTTATTTTCGAGGATGAAAAACGGCATCCCCGGACCTATTGTCATGAGGTCCGGGGATTTTTTTATTTCGAAGACTGAAAGGAGGTACGATCGAAACATTCAAAAAGAAATACGATGGGTATTCAGGATCTATTGCGTGGCCGCTATACTGGGATGTTACATGTGAGCAATGTTAAATACGCTTAAAAAAGAAAGGAGGTAGTAACATGCATATCGAACCTGGATTTGTCTCAGCGGCAAAGGTGATGGGCGCGAACGCGGCAGTTGTTGGTCTTTTGATTTTCTATCTGAAGAGGTTGATCAGGCATCCGCTGGACATCTTCAAGGTCTTATTGGCGGCTGTTTTCTTTTCGGTTTTCATGCAGAGCTTCCACATGAGCGTCGGACCGTCGGAACTGCACTTTATCGGAGCCATGTCGATATATCTGACCCTCGGTTTCATTCCGACGATGTTTGGGTTTGCCGTTGGTCTCCTATTGCAGGGACTCCTGTTTGAGCCGATGGACCTGCCACATCTCGCGGTGAATTCCTTGTCGCTAATAGTGCCGCTCATTACCGTTCACTATGTCGCAGGCAGAAAGCTTTTCGTCAAAGGCCTCAGGCAAAGGGTGTCATGGTCAACCATCTTGAAGCTTGACGGCATCTATTATGTGGGGGTCACATCAATGGTCGGTTTCTGGCTGCTCATCGGGGAAGTTGAGACGCCTTTTTCAGCCTGGATGGCCTTTGCAAGCTCGTATCTGGCGGTTGTGGCGGTAGAACCCTTTATCACTCTTTTGACTGTTAAAACACTAAAGAGATATGAGAACTCGCCTGCCGTAAAGAGGCTCTTCGTTGTTGATAAATTAAGTCTTGAGGCATAAAGAGTTTCAGTGGGTCTTTATTGTGCGGTCCCACAGTAAATAAAGGGGTTACGAGGCTTCTCGTAGCCCCTTTTCAATGGAAAACATCTTCGTTGAGAGGCTCTGGAAGACCCCATCGTAAATACCTCGCGTTCACATGTATTTCACTTCCCTGATGGTCGACAGATACCCTGTCTTACGCGCCTCGAGTTCCTGAAGGTTGAAATGCTCTCCCTTCATAGGGGTAAGGACGAACCTCTTTTTGCCCGCCGCCGCGACTATCTCAAATTTCCTCGCATAGTAGTTCTGTTGCAGTATGTCCGGGATATACCCCGTCTGCCGGAGTATCCCGGTCATACGGCGGAGCGCGACCTCCTTCTCGGATTCGTATATGACGACGAGATCGAGGGCCTTGGCCTCCCTGCACAACAGCTTCGCCTGTTCGTAAAGGAACCCTGGATTGCAGTAGACGAGCCCGCCGAAGGAGAACGACTGCCATCTACCGTCCCTCAGGACGTTTATATTAGGCTCTAGGAGCTTCACAAGCCTTACGGGGTCCAGCCACTTTTCCATAGGCATGACGGACAACGCTCCGGCGAATTTCAAAAGCTCGAATTCACGGGCGCTCCTGTCGGCCTCCTTGAGCAGCACGGTAAACGGGTTAGTGCTTGGTATATGATGGTCCTTTACCGCCTTTATCACGTCATCAAACCACGATATCTGCGCATCCCCTGCGAGTTCCTTGAGCCTGGAGGCGCTTACGAAAGGGTGTTCATGGGTGTTATAGGCGCCGGAAGCCCAATACTCGGGTATCTTTCCCAGATCGTGCGCCAGCGCGGCGATCACGGCCCTGGGAATGTGGTTCTCGAAATCCGCATAAGTCTTCTCCAGAAGGCCGAATATCCGGTTCACAACTCCCGCAGTATGCTCCTTAAGAGAGACCCGGGAAAGGTTGTCCCTGACGCTATAGAGCTCCACGGCTTCCGAATCGTTCAATTTCGTCACCAACGAGGAGCAATGGCCGAAACGGTCAATCTCATGGATAAGCGCCTTTAAAAGGCCATCCGCCTTCTGAGCGGCGAATAAGCCCTCATAGGGTTTGAGCCTTTCGATAAGCCCAATGAGGGCCCCCTCCGAGAGCGGAGGAGCCTTGATAGCAACCGAGGAAGGAACCGCAGGAACAGGGGTTGAGGCTGGAGGTGAAACCATGACTTGAGCCGGTGTAGAGGCCTGTGCCTGAGAAGCCTTTTCCGTCGTCCCCTTTGCAGAAGAATTTTCACCAGCTTTCTTTTCCTCAACGGACCCGGTATCGCATTTATTCTTATAAAGCGACTCTACGCCCTCCGGGATATCGTTTATGGCTGTAACTTCATCGTTATATTTAAGCCACACGCTGGCAAGCTCCGGAAGAGAAACATCTATCACGGGCTTTGGATTTTCACGGGCAGAGGAGAAGAAAGAAACAATGGCGAGGACGATAAGTAATATGCCTGCGGCGATCAAGAGTATCGGCACGGTTTCCATAGCGATCATTTGTAAACTACCATCCTTTAAAATTCGTATTTTTTGAAGAAGCGTTAGAATTATCGACATGCACAGCACAAAATAGATTTTGGAGGATCTTTTTCAATCACTGCCATATCTTCTTGTACTTGTCTATCCTATTGGTCTTTATCTTTCCCATGACGACGGAAAGAGCCAGTATGAGTATCGAAAAAAGACTTACAATCGTCAGGAAATAAACACTCGGGATGAGCTGCTCGATGAACTTGGTCATCCACAGATAAGTCTTGTAGCCGGGACGTAGAAACTCAGGGAGCTTCCAGATCATGCGCAGGATGTGGTCAGGCGTTAGAAAATTAAAGTACAGGATGTGAACTACAATAAACATAACGATGGTTGAGAGAACTATAACGGAAGCCATTCCGAAGGTAACGGCATAAATCGCCTTTCGGGTAATGTTTTTACAGTATGTTTTCCTCAGAATTGCAAAAACTAACAACGAAGTGACGAGACTCGACGAGACGGTAAATAGTAGGATAAATACTCTTTCGAAAGTCGAAGGCGAATATGAGCCGAAAACCGGGATAATCCCATCATGCGCGGCGAACATAAACAGAGAGAGAATAAAGGTCGCAACGGAGCTGAAGGCGGAAACCCTGCCCCCTTCGATCCAATATGTACGCATCTTTTCAGTCGTAAGAACCTCTTCAGGTATGGACGAGCCTTCCTTTTCAGCGACCGAATACTGTTCTATATCGCTCAGAACCTGCAGAAGTCCTTTGGGTAAATTCTTGGAATTCGTCGTTGTTGTAACAATTGCCCCATCCTTATCCCTTGCCATATTTAACCTCCTACTGTATAAATATGCCGTTCCTCGTAAAAAAATCCCTTGAGCCGAAAAAAGCTTAAAAATACTTACGGTCTTCAGGACCGGCAGATGCCTGACCTGTGGCTCGGCCAGTCGAAAACAAATATCCTGCTGTTACAGATCCTGTCCTGAAACCTGTCCATGCATTGATTGCCGATAAGCTTCGTAAGAGTGACGTAATCCCTGTTGCTCGTCCCTATAAGAGGCTTTTTCCTCTCATATCTCCCGTCGATGACATCATAGAGGATGTTCTGCTCGGCTGAACTTCCAAACTGACCGCCCAATTCGTCTATCACGAGGAGATCGACGTCTATCATCTTCTTTATTACCTCTGATGCCCTTTCTTTTGTACCGTCCTGCCAGGATTCCTTAACTCGCCGGAATAATTCCGCTGCTTTGACATACTTTGCGGAATAACCACGGACCGCCAGAGACTGCACCGCAGCGCATGCCAGATGCGTCTTACCGGTCCCTGGACTGCCAAGGAATAAAAGCCATGTGCCGAGCTTTCTTATGGTCTCGAAATTTTCAGTATAGGTCCTGGCTACATCAGCCACTTCAGATTGTTTTGCACTCTCAACTCTGTAATCGTCAAACGTCTTACCCAAAAACAACTCGTTAACGCCGGTCTGTCTGATCCTGACATCCGTAATCGTCGACATGCCTGCATACTTGAATCTGGTATCCGTCACCGCCGGAGACGAACGTGAATTATCGGGCTGATTTAACGCCCCGCCGCAGCCGCACGGTGTAGGAACCCATCCAGGTCCCGACAATCCTGTATGCTTGAAAAGAAACGATAGACTCTCGCCTATCCAGATATATTGAAGATCGGAGCCGCAATAGGGACACGTAGATACCGGCTTGGACGGTCTTTTCTCCGAATATGAATGCTCCATTAAGTCGCTGATTTTACAAATATTGCTCTGCATGTTTTAATTCACCTCCAGAAACGGCAGTTTATTCCTTTCGAGTATGTGGTCGGGAACGCCGAAGTTCTTAGCGGCCAGCTTTACAACCTGGCTGTTTTTCCGCCAGAAGGCTTCTATGTCAGCAAACTTACTCCTGAATTTCGCAAGGCTTTTTACTTCATCGCCGAAAATCCAGTCAACATTCCTGCCTGCCGGAGAGGTATCCCTGTAGTAAAGATACAGTCTGCGTATATAATCCTCCGGATCCTGTAAATCGCGCCTGCCGCCTAGGCTCTTTAGGAGTTCGCTGAATATTTTAGCTATCCTGCCGCCTCCGTTCCCGTTAAGTTTCTCGGGTGGAGAGTTTTCCCAAAGCCCGTGATACCAGTCGATAAGACGCCTGATCGCCGGATCTGCCTGCTTCTCTTTCGCCTTTGCCTTCAACTTCGCATTCGTTTTTGCTTCACCGCTGTTTTTATCGAGCGCGAATGTATTTAAGTCTTTAGTATTTATACTTGTCTTTGTATTTAATAATTTCGTGGCACCTCCAGCATGCCGGGATTCAGCAATATGACGCTTTTCAACTGGAATCGCCTCAGGCTGCCCGCTCTTCACAATCTTGTCAGCCTGTTTTCCACCTTCTTGTTTGTCGGTTTTCAGCAAGCTGGTGTTTTTCATGATGAATTGTCCCAGTTTGTTAGTTTCTAGGGTACTTGTCTGCTGGTTTTTGGCATTATGTTGATCTTCAAGAAGGATTCCCTCGGGCTGTTTAACTCCAACAATCTTGTCCGCTGATCTCCTCACACTTGTTTGCTGGTTATCAGCATTATGTTGATTTGAAAAGAAAATCCCGCTGAAGAACGCGTTTATCCTGTCCATGTTGAGCCTGTAGTAAAGCTTGCGTGGGCAACCTGCGTATTTTTCTTCCAAGAACCCGAGATCCTTGAGCAACCTTCTCGAGGACTCCTGTTCGCACCTTGACAACCCTGTTTCCTCGCTCATCTCACGTTGTGTCTTATTAAGCCATCCGTCCGGAGTCTGCTCCTCCCCCTTCCAGTAAAGCATCTGACACAAAAAAATCGTGGCCGTAACGCTGCCCGTTAAAGGAACCAGCCCCGGATAATAGGCGATAGGTTTCCCGATTCTCTGCAAATAGTCGGTCAGATGCATCTCTTTACTCCTCAAAGATTCGGAAGTCACTTCAACAAGGTTCCGCAATAAGTAAATAACAACGTCAAGATAAGCAGGATGATCGTCAGGCCGAACCTTCGAACAACAAGGGCATACATACTCATCACCAGAAGCGCCGAAGCAAAAATATGTGCCGTAAAGCCATAGAACAGGGTTGATATCAGATAGAACCACCATTCTCTGTAAGCTTCCGGCGTCACACCCCAATTTGTAGGATTAAAGTACTCAAAAGAAGACATTCATTATCCTCTTTAAATGCCGCTTATTTTCGGGAATTGCACCCGTATATACGGGTCATGAACCATGGCCGTCTCCCCTTTGAACATTATCCCCTCCTTCCGCATGTAGAACCATCGTGGGGCAAGAGCCACAACCCGTTCTTTCAGCACAAGCCTTTCTTCAACTTCCCTTAAAGACACCCCCGTCTTCTCCCCCGAAAGATTCAGGATTGGCTGCTGCATCTTCTTGAGTGGCGTCGATTCCTCTACGAATTTCGAGGTCTTTTCATGGTTGACCCGCATGAAAACCCACGTATTGATGTTATCCAGGATGGACTGAGCCGCTTCCAAGCCTATCTCTTCCTCTATCTGCGCGATACTCTGGGTGAAGAAATGAAGCCACACCCCGGCGCCTCCGCCCTTGTTGAAAAGCTCCTGTATCCCCTTGTAAAGCACGTTATGCCCCTCGTCCACATAGACGCACAGAGGCGGATTGAGCGTCCTGCCGGAAGCGAAAAACCGTCCTACCGTTGACTGGATCATCGAAAGAAGCACCCTCCCGATTATGTGAGCGGTCCGGCGCGACAGAAGGCTTCCTGTATTGCATACGAGTATCACCCCCCTGTTCCCTTCCTCGAACCTCTTTACAAATTCATTGGTGTAGGCCTTGCCTATGATGCGTCCTGTGGTGGATGACGTGAGAGCCGTAAGGGTGGTCCTCAACGACGAAGACACTTTTGCGAAAAAATCGGTCGGAGAAGCTATGATCTGTGCTATATCGGCGCATACCTCCTGGGCGACCGTAGCCACGGCATGGTCAGTATGGTCCTTCAACATCGAGATGGTCTCCCTGAACTGCTCAAGGCTCTCGCGGCTGGACCTCTGTTTAATGTCGTAAAAACTGAGCCTCGGCTTTTCGCCCTTGGCCTTCGCCAGCGCAATAAGCCCCTCAACGATTACGGTGCTTATCTCGCTAGCTACGTTAATGAAGTATTCCTCCTTGGCCCGGATGCCGGAAACCACGTGGTCCACAAGTTCATCAGGCATGTAAAAGTGCGCGAGCGGGTCTATCCGCAGGGAGTAATCGGGATATATAGGAGTGACAAGCATAAGGTCATTTAAACGGCCGGATTCGACTGCGGACTGAACAACCATGGAAAATAGGTCCTGGTCGCCTTTCGGGTCTATGACTATTACGTTTCTCCCCCCCTTGATATCCTGCGTAATAAGGTGAGTTAAAAGTCTGGTCTTCCCTATCCTCGTGGTGCCGAAACAACCGAAATGACCGGCCCTTTCACGTGCACTGAGATAAAGAGGATGAGGTTTTATCTCCGAACGCAGACTTTTAACGAGAGACACACCCCTGCCAAGACATATACGACCGCCATCATTGGTTGTACTGCCCTTCCTGTTGATATTGAACAACGTATCGATATCTGACATCAGAACCTGGCCTCCGTTTTTTTGACTTCCGAGGGCGGACATTCAGCTCTCAATATGGCCCCCCAGACGCTGACCTCTACATTGTATTTCTCACCGGACATACCCTTGACAATCCCCGAGAACCCCTCGTAACGGCCACCGACTATCCTTACCGGAGTCCCCGGAGGGTAAATCTCCTTTTTTATGAGCTCGGAGATCCGGCCGGCATCCTTGAGAAACGTTGTGTAGCTCCCTTTGAAATACTCGATCCGCGCTGCGGTTACGAACTCCTCCGGCAGAAATCGTGAAGGGTCCACGTTCACAAACAGATAATCGGGCAGCTTGGTCTCATAGACCTTTAGCTCCTCGACCTTCTTAAGGATGTTGAGTATCAGTTTTATCTTCTTCGGTGCCGCGTGAATCAGATACATGTTTTCCGTTCCTTGAAAATTTATTCAACAGGAAATCCAGCCTCCTGTTGAGGTATTCGAACCTCGCAGGGCGCATGCCCTCGAAGGTCTTTACTCCCAACTTTCCCTTATAAGACGTTTCTTTGGAAAGAATCGCCTCCGCCTCTTCACCAGTCAGTTCCGCAAGCCTCTTGAGCTTCTCCTCGACGGCGTTCCTTAAAGAGTCGTATTCCTCTCCCATGCCGAGTGAAAGCCCGGACCTTCCCACCAGGTCGTATATCCTCATGGCTATGAATTTGTCGGACTTCATATGTATGGTAAATGAGATGCTTGTTTTGCGTGAAATAATAGACCTCATGATGCCTCTGAACACTACTCCTTCCAGATTGAAGACCAGCATCGTCCTGTCCGTGCCGACTTCGATTTTCTTTAGAAAATCCGAGATTTCCTTGCGCGGAGTGGGATTCTTGAGCGATAAGGACAAACATCCGTTCCCTGAATGCGTGTAACTGACAAAATTGACCGGAAAATTCGTATACATCTTGGTCTCCATCGCTGGCTCCTGATACTTGTATATTACCGACCGAGACATCTTCGGCAAGGGAGGAAAATAATGATTTCCAACAAAAAAAGGCATACCCGAGGGTATGCCTTTTAAGGTTAGTTTCCCTTATTTAAAAAGGAACGTTCAAATCCGAGATATCAGGCGGAACATCATCCGCCAGAGGAGAAGCCTTAGATGCACCCTGGGATGACGTACCATTGGAGACCTTAGACACATCATCCTTCTTACCCAGTATCTGAACCGTGTTCGCCAATATCTCGGTCGTAGTACGCTTGTTTCCTTCCTTATCCTCCCAGCTACGAGTCTGAAGCTTGCCCTCCAGGTAAACCTGCCGGCCCTTGGAGAGATACTCCCCGCAAATCTCCGCGAGCTTTCCGAAGGCTATGACCCTGTGCCATTCGGTCTTCGTCTCCTTCTGGCCGTCCTTGTTGCGAGTCTCACTGGTAGCCAGGCTAAAATTCGCCACCGCGGTGCCTGACGGCGTATAACGCATCTCGACATCTTTCCCCAGAAACCCTAAAAGAATTACCTTATTTACCATTTTAAATTACCCCCTTTAATTGTTATCCACAACGGGATCTATCTGATATCCGTATGCCCAATGACCGTTATCAAGAGAAACGACTCCATGGGCTTTGATATCTCTCCAGGGCGCCTCGGAAACCTGCTGTCCGTATTTGCCGATACAACGTGTCTCCATACCGGTAACGACTGCAAGCTTCTCCTGAGCCTCTCCCCAACATCCCTTCCAGCGGACCGTATCGCCTATCTTGAGCGGTCTATCCATAGGTTCCCTCGTCTTCATGGCCGTCGGGGCATCCATCAAAGTTGGCGCAGTAAGGAAGACGGAATACGCCGCCATCCTCAAAACTGAACTCGTTGAAAGATAGGCCCGGACACCCATAGCATGGGTAGGGCTTGACTCCAACCTTTACAGGCATATTATTTTGAGTCAGCATGAAAGTCCCTCCCTTAACACTTAGAAAAACCGCACGAGTAACACTTCGTGCAGCCTTCCTCCATAACCAGCTCCCCTCCGCAATCCGGACAGGACAGGGACTTGAACCTGACCTCTCTGCCAAGGCTTTCCAGCGCCTTCTGCAGCCCCTTGTTGACGGCAAGGAGCGGAGAAGTTATATCCCCGTACTGCAGATAGCTCTTGTAAAGCTGCTCCAGCACCTCATCATACGGCACGCCATGCCTTAGAGACTGCGAGATAAGCCGCGCTATGCACTCGACCCACGGTCTCGAAGCGCCCTGTGGAGGAACAGTTACAAACACCTCCTTAGGCTCTCCATCCAGATGACTTACGTGGATGTAATACCTGCCCTCCTTAGTATCAACCTTGACGCGTTTTTCATCGATGATATCCGGAAGTACGCCGTCTCCATGAGCAGGGCTCTCCGAGGCGGCCTTCCTGATGACCTGTTTTACGCGGCTTCCGTCCCTATAGACAGTTATCCCCTTGCAACCGAGAGAGTACGCCGAAAGGAATGCCTCTTCGACATCTTCTTTCGATGCCTCAATCGGCATGTTTACAGTCTTGGATACCGCGTTGTCCGTATTCTTCTGAAAGGCCGCCTGATGTTTTATGTGCCATCCAACAGCCACCTGTGAAGCCGTAACGAACCATTCAGGAAGAAATGGCAGGTCTTTCACCTCGGCGAAAAGCGGATGTTCCCAGGTGAACGTTTCGTCCACCTGCTCGCTTTCGCCCCTCCAGGCGAAGACCGGCTCTATACCCGAGGAACAACCAGCTATGATGGATATCGAACCCGTAGGAGCTATAGTTGTAAGGGTCGCGTTCCGGACCTTTATCCCCCTTCTTTCCCAAGTGCTCCCTTTGTAGTTGGGGAAGTTCCCCCTGGAATTAGCGAGGTCCGAGCTGGCTGAAACGGCCTTTTCATGAATGAAACTCATGACCTTTTCCGCGAGTTTGACCGCCTCCATTGAGTTGTATCTGATCCTTAGCTCCAGAAGCATGTCCGCCCACCCCATGACTCCGATGCCGATCTTGCGATTCAATTTGGTAATCTTCTCTATCTGAGGGATCGGATAGCGGTTCATGTCGATGACGTTATCGAGGAAGTGGACCGCCTTCTTCACCGTATCCCCAAGTCTGGACCAGTCGACCGCTCCGTCTTTTGTCATCAATGAGAGGTTGATGGAGCCTAAGTTGCACGACTCGTACGGCAGGAGCGGCTGCTCCCCGCAGGGATTCGTTGCCTCTATCTTTCCGGTGTGCGGGGTGGGGTTGTGCTCATTGATCCTATCAATAAAGACTACCCCTGGCTCCCCGTTCTTCCATGCCTGCTCCACCACCCTCTCGAAGACATCCTTCGCCCTGATCTCTCCTACTGCCTTTCCGGTCCGCGGATTTACCAGCTGATATGTTGAATCATTTTTCAAGGCTTCCATGAAGCCGTCCGTCACGGCTACCGACAGATTGAAGTTGGAGATAGCTCCTTCCATGTCCTTGCAGGAGACGAACTCCATTATGTCCGGATGGTCTACACGGAGGATGCCCATGTTCGCACCCCTTCTCGTTCCACCCTGCTTGACCTGCTCAGTGGAGGCGTCATAGACCTTCATAAATGAAATCGGTCCGGACGCGACCCCCATCGTGCTTTTTACGATGTCCCCCGCAGGCCTGAGCCTTGAGAACGAAAACCCCGTGCCTCCTCCGCTCTGATGGACGAATGCCGCGTTTTTGAGGGTCTCATAGATGCCCATAAGATCGTCCTCAACCGGCAGGACGAAACAGGCAGAAAGCTGCTGAAGCTCCCTCCCGGCATTCATGAGCGTCGGGGAATTGGGCAGGAACTCAAGACTCGACATCATTTCGTAGAACTCACGAGCCGTTGCATCGCAGTCGGTCCCGGGGTCATAACACTTATCGCCCAGTGCTACGTTTATGGCTACGCGCCTGAACATCTCCTCCGGTGTCTCCACGACATTGCCGCCAGCGTCTTTTTTTAGATAACGCTTCTCTAAAACCTTAAGCGCATTACCGTTCATTTATCTCACCTCCTAAATGCCAACCGTATCAAGGGCCCTTACTATGATCTCAGCCCTTTCCGTATCCTCCATGCCCATGAGAGCGTTGCGGATCTGGTCTGCCAGGAACATCCTCACCGAAAGCGGTATCTTTTTACTCTCGGCACTTACGAGAGCCAGAAAAGCCGCCTCCTTGCGACTAGCCAGATGCAGCATCTTTTCAAAGTCAGACTTCTCCTCTTGCTCTTTAAAATCGTACTTCTCCGTTACGGCTGCGTTTTCCATCTCAAACCCCCTTCCATTCTTTTTATGTTTCAGATTACGCGGTATGTGTAGGAGCCTACCTGCACGGCAAAATAAGGCGCGGCAAACAGGTTCCTGAACACTTCCTGGGGGTTAAGAAAATTCCCCCTTACCGTATCTATTAACTCTTTCATGCTTATTTCCTCTTTTCCTCCGATAACATCCTCCTTGACTATCCTCATGTCCTCTCTCCTTTCTGTTGAAAATCCGATAACTTTTGTAATCCCTTATGCCTCCTGTACTCTCCCAACCACCGTAAAACAGCCGGGTTCTAGAGATTTCCTGTTAAGCCTAAAACGCCCGTAGGATGTCTCAAACCCTCCGTTTTCGGTAGGGTGAGCGATCTTGAAACGCAGAGGCCTCGAGACCGTAACCGCAAGATGCCGCGTAACGGATCCGTTCGTAAAACGAATAGGCTCGGCGAACTCAAGAACATCCCCGACATGCAGCTTCGGTGCGTTCTTTTTCATCTCAAGCATTTCCCGGCATTGATCTCTCCACTTATTCGCCAACCCGTTAGAAGTCGGTGTCAGGAGATTCAAAATGCGTTCAGGGCAGTCGTAATTAAACGGCCCCATGTTCTCGTCCATGTCCTTGAACCCGAAGTTGTAGTAATCCTTCGAGTAGCCAAGGAGACATACGCAAGCCACGACCTCTCTATTCGAGGAGATGATTTCATACGCAAGGTACGCCGTTTTCAACCTTACGACGGCGCAATCGAGCACTTTTCTTAAAATCACACTCCCGTCCTCTCTTTTTTCCTCGTCGTTCCACCGGCTGGAAAAGAAATCAAAAATGCTTTCTCCCTGTTCCTTGTGGGTCCACGTCCACCCCATACGAAACTCTCCTTTTGTTTTTTGATAGAGATGCCTATGTCGCCTCTTCCCTTACTCCGAAAAGAGGCACATACTTTTGAGCCTTCATGGCCTCCCTGTACATCTCCTCTTCCATCTCCAAACGCACATCTTCGACCTCGATCTTCCCTGTCTCCATTTACTCCGCCTCCTTTTTTGTTTTTTCCGAAATAAAAAAAAGCCTTTTAAAGGGATGCCGCCAGAAAAAGGCTGTTCCCTGTAAAAAGCTTTATGTTCGTTGGCCTACTGAAAAAACTATCTACATGTATATTACTTTTGACAGCCTGCCTTGAATTTCGGATTGAAAGGTAATATCATTGCATTAAGCTTAAGAGGACCGTATGGCTACCGAATATAAGACCCCTTTCATGAGCCAGACCGAGATAGAAGGCGATAAGATGCTACGGGACATCGTATGTGCCCTCAATCTCCCGTCCGACCAGGTAAGAGTCACCAGTTATGACCACTGCAAGACCCTCGAAGAGCTTGAATTTGAAATCTATTCGAATCTTCTTAAAGACGGGACTCCAAAAGAAATCGCTAAAGAGTTAGCCATGACAAAAGCCAAAGACCTGTGGGACGATTCAGAAGCGCTGAAATAAAAAAAGGGGATGCTAAAGCATCCCCAAAGTCCTTTTGAGATCAAAGATCATGTCCTCAATCTCCCATGTGAACCCCATCGCCGGATCGGACACAATATATCCACCCCACACCCTTTTCTCTACGCGATAGCCGTTATTTACAATTTCAGCTATCTTGCCATCATCTAACTGACCGGATACTAAAGCTACACGACCCTTTTTTTCCACATCCATCTCTTTCTTTTCCATATCCCTTTTCTTCGTTTTTCCCACACCTGTCCTGTCAAGGGCGGGGTGTTTGTTGCCTGCTACTTTCATAACAGGCCGGTCGCTACCACACACCCCTGACAGGACGCTCACAGGGGACCGCTTTTTATATAAAAAAGCCCTCTTAAAAGAGGGTGTTGCCTTTAAAAAAAACTCTTTACCGACCGGGCCAGCCGATCCTTTGTAAAGAGTCCTTGAAAAGACAATACCGCTCGTAAAAGAGGGCTATGTTCGTGTGCCTACTGAAAAAACTATCTACTTACATATTACCTCCGGAACCGGTTCTTAAAACGGCAGCTGGTCAATAACACATCTTCTTGAGACTCAGTCTTTCCTGCAGGCGCAATTAGCATGTCCGGCCATCCTTAACAGCTTCAGGTTCACTCATCTCTTCATCTCATGCTTATGTTTATCCCGGCTTAGAACAGTGCAAACTGTGCCGTTTTGCCGGCCAGGGCCTTCTCAAGGTCGCCATGAGACACCTCCATAACGGACTGCTTCCTGCCTTTCCTGTCCGAGAGAAAAGTCACCTTAACGACCACGTTCTCGCTTACGCTGGTCTTTACAGCCGACCCATTCATCCCGATTATTTTGTCGCTTTTTTCGGTAAAGACCGTCTCTCCGCCGTTCATGGACAACTGAGCCTCTATCTCCTTTTTTCTGAAAGCCGCCCATGCGGCCTCAGCCCCCGAGTAGCTGCCCCCTTCCGCAAGAGCCTTGCCCATCTCTTCTACGATGGACTCCCCGGACGAGGTATACTCGGCAAGACCTTCCGGCAGGTCCCCTTCGACCATCAGGGCCGTCTCGAGCTTCTTCGCCACCAGGGTAAGCGCGGTCTCCTGCATGGTCTTCCCGTAGCAAAAGAAAAACACCCTTACCGGACGCGTCTGCCCTATCCTCCAGGACCTCCTTGCGGCCTGCCTGAGCGTAAAGACGTTATAGCCGACCTGATAAAAGACCACCGTTGGGAATTCATAAAGGTCGAGCCCCGTCTTCACAAGCTCGGGATTAACGAGAAGCATGTCGGAATCTCTTGTGTTTTTGGCTATCCACGCCTCTCTTTTCTTAGGCTCGACTGAAGCGTCAAGGCTCTTTACCCTGAATCCTGCCTCCTCTAGTATCTTTTGCAGCCTGGGCCTTATATCTCTCGTACCGGTGAAGGTTATATAGCAGAGAACTTTCCTGCTTTCCGACTTCTCCCTTCTGACGAGATTAACAAGCTCGATTTCTTTAGGCAACAATTCTACTGGAGCAAGAGCCAGTCTCGGGGCGGTAAGCGTGTCGGCTACCAGGCCGGTCTTATCCTTTATTTCGATGCACTCAGGGTAAAGAGCGCAAGAATCGGGATACGAAAGAAGCGCCTGAAGCATAGCCGAGAGGGACCTCGTGCCGTATGCTTTGATGGCTCCTTTTAAACTATTTTCCAGTTTTTTGTAATGAGTTCCCTGCTCACCTTCATGAAGAGGAACAGTCACCACGTTTTCCTCGTACGGAGGCAGGCCCTCTATCACGTCGGAAAGCCTTACGAAACAGGACTTGTCGAGAAGATACTCTCCTATCACGACAGGAGAAACGCCCGGCCTTTTCCTCGTCATCTGGCTCTTCCTGCGTCCACGGCCGTAATAGTTGTCTTCATCGTCGAGTTTTACGACCCTCTCCAGCGTCCCGTAGGTCTCAAGCCACTTCGTTACCTCGTTGTGGCTGAACCCTGCCCTCTTTACCTCTTCAGGCTCAAGCCGGAAAAGCAGATGAAACAGATCGTCAGCGTACCCTCCGTTCAGGGTCCCGGTAAGGCAAAGAGACTTCCTCGCCGCGGAGAGCAAGGCGCCCATGGCCAGACCCTGCAAGGAACTTCCGGCCTTGTAATCGTGGACCTCATCCAAAATTACAAGATCGAAGAACCCTTTAAGGTATCTCTTGATGAACTCGGCCGGTGCGAACCTTTTGAGTTTGTTGTCAGCCTGCCATAGAGGACTCTTGCAAACTGAACACTTATATTTTTTCTTTTCAAGCTGGTCCACGGTCAGGTAGTAATCCTCATTCATGGCCCTGGTCCCGCACACTGAACAGTACGGATCCCCTCTTTTAAGCATGACGGCCGCCCTCCAACCGTAACCGAGCTTTGCCCGTTCCCTGGAGATCACATATATCTCGTGAACCGATGGACGGCCTTTTGTCCTTCTGAACATCTCAAGAACGCTGATGGCGTTTTTTACGGCCAAATCACAGACCTGAACGCCGGGGATGACCAGTTTTGTCTCCCTTATCCACTTTTCCACCAGGTGAGTCGGGCATACGACCAGCGTCCTTAAAGGTTTCGCAGAGACCGCAGCGGCAGAGAGGGCTATCATGGTCTTGCCCGTCCCCATCTCCCCGCAGACGAAAAGCCTCTCCCGGCCCTTCATGTAAAGACCTACGGCTATTCCCTTGATTATCTCTTCCTGGACCGGAAAGGGCCGTCTTAAAAGGCCCTTTATCCTGCCGCCGTACTCCTCTGCCATGGCTGTTGAAGCGGCCGACAGCGGGTCGTAAACGACGGATAGATGATTCGTCGTCTTTTCGCTTAACCGTGAGCCGAATTTCATCAGAAACTCCTTAAGCTCCATTCCTTTTTCATTATCTGTCTGCATTTCCTCCTCCTTTCATAGGGCTTGTAAACCTGAATTTCATAATCTCCTCTCCTTTTCTGAAATAAAAAAAGCCACAGGAAAAGATTCCCGTGGCTTTATGTTCGTGAGACCTACTGAAATAACTACATGTCTGTATATTACCTCTGAAATAAAAAAGGCCACAGGAACCACCATGGCCTCGATGTTTTTAAAACTCCTACTCAGGATGCTTAAGCGTCCCCATGGGATACCAGCGTGAATCACCATAATCCACCAAAGATCTGATAGGCACCCCGTTTACGCTCACGTCATCCATGTAGGAAGAGGCGAAGCTTCTCCATACATTCTTCATACGGCCCTTGCGACCGTTACCGTTGAAGACTATGACCATTTCTACGAAAGGATTAAAGGACACCAGTATGCCCTTTCCGTATTTCTTATGTTGTACCGTAATGCCTTTTTTCATGTTCTCCTCTCCTAAAACCCGTCCCCCCAGCACCCCTTTTACCTCCTTTCATAATATTATCTTCTCCGGCTTTCTCTCCGCCGGAGATCTTCAGCATGAGATCGCATAGGCGGTCATCCTCAACTGATACTTCATATCCGCGGATGCCTCCCCAGCTCCCGAAGACAATGGCATCCTCGTCCTTGATAAGCCTTTCCCTCAACATCGGAAGATACTCCCTTTCATAAGGCACCTTCTTTTTCTCCAGCCATCTTACGAAGGCTGCCTCTTCCGCCGCGCCAAATGGTCCGAAACCAACCTGTTTCTCCTCCGTTTTTTCGCCAAACCAGACGACCCCGTTGTCAAGGTCTTCATCGGACCATATCAGCATATGTTGTCTGCCCCTCCCTATGGATCTGCCTCTACCGCGTAAAGCCGATGGTCTGTCAAGTTCATACGCATCAGGCAGCACTTTAACCGGCTTATTCTCAGCCAGAGACGAAAAAACCGCTTTCGTCTGTTGTGGAGACCCGTAGATGGAGATCAATATCAAGGATTTATTCCCTCCGGAATCCCGGTAAAGACCGAAATCAGACCTAACCGTGACACCATCGACCTTGAGTGTTTTTATCATGGCGCCTCCTCAGTTAATGTCGTACCAGCGCCCGGCGTCAGGATCTATCACCCTTATGCCGACACGGTATGTACTGGTCGTGATCTCCCTGTCATCCTCAACCCGTATGCTTTCCTGCCTTTCGGAATAGCCCTTCATGAGGATAAACCCTCCGTCGGGCTTGAGAACCCTGCCGTTCAAGAACCCTGCTGTTATGAGGGAGACCAGATGCCCTTTCCTTAAAGGAAACATGGGACTCAGAGTCTTTGAAACCCGCCTATCCTTGAAAAAGGCCTTGATCCTGCCCTTTACCTCTTCGCGCAGGCCTTTTATCTCTTCATCTGTGATAATGACATCCCCTTCAAAGAGCGAAGGACCGTCAGTTACCGGCACACGATAGCAAGGCATTTCTTGAACCTCGTCCATATAAGGATACGGAGGCGCCGGAATAGGGTCGCCGGAGTCGGAACGAGTGGCCTTCTTACTACCGAAAAGAACCACCTGCTTGAATACAGAAAATTCGTCCTGGACTATCCTGAAAACGGTACAGTCCTTGAAATAGGACGCGATCCAGATTCGGTGCTTCTCGTTCTCCAGGATGTGTTCCGGCACTATAAAGACGAGAATCCCGTCCCGGCAGAGCCACTTTACGCTGTGCTTGAGAAATAGCATCTCTTCCCTTTCGCCGTTACCTGCCGAGTCATAGGGCGGATTCAGCCACAAAAGGCCGAAGGCCCCCTCAGGCTCTATCTTCACGTTGAAAATGGAGCCTTGGACAGTCTCGCTTAAATCCTGGGAAGCCTGGGCCGCTCTTTCAACGTCCAGTTCCACACCCCATGACTTATTTCCTCTTCCCATATGAAGGAAAACCTCTAAAAGCGCCCTCCCTTCTCCGCAACACGGATCCAGCAGATGTATGCGCTTTTTACCGTAGTTATCCTTCCCATAAAGACATCCCTTGATCGCCTCAAGCGTCTTCTCAGGGGTAGGATAAAACCCCATTTTCTGCTGCGACGCCAACCTCGCCATGTTCACCTCCTTCTTTGAAAAAAAAGAGGGGATAAATATTTATCCCCTCAGCTCTTTACCTTGCCGATCGTTTACCGGTCCGGCAGTCAGTTTTTATATTGCTCGTTCAATGCCGGCTGGGTCATTCGTGAAAGATATGTCTTTAAAGGGTCTTTTCCGTTAAATTCCGGAAAAATGCCCCTGACACGATTCCTCTCAAGAATCCCCTTGATTATCCTTCCTGCCTCTCTCCCGGGTCCGTCATTGTCCACAGCGACGAACGCCTCTTCAGGCTTCATGCATTTCAAAAGCCTTTCGATTTCAGCCGCCTGCCCGACACCATTTAAGGCCACCAGTGTAGCATCCTGCAGATCGAACAGATTCTCGCCTGCAAGGGCGTCAAGCACCGATTCCGTAATCAGTAGCCGTTTTGGGTTTCTCTTGAAGACCCAAAGGGACTTTATCCCGTAACACTTCCTTTTCTTCCTGAAATCGGCTGACATCTCCATGGAAGCCGGGAAATATTCGCGAAGCTCAAGTCCCCTCAGGTCCGAAGGATACGGCACCGGAATCGTTATATACTTCGTGGAATGCTTGAAATCCACAAAGAGTCTGGCTTCGATCTCCGGATAATAAGCCAGGCCGCGGTCCGTAAAGTAACTTTTGACCGTGGACCCGGAATCCGGCAGCCTCGCGTGCACCTCGCGCGCATAAAGCGCCTTCTCAAGCTTTCCGGCAGAAGATTCCTCCTTCCTGTTGTTAGATGGCTCCATGCGTTTTTTCTGCGTTATGCCTCCCCTGTCGTACCAGCCATTAAAACGGGAAAGTCTGGCAACGGAATCGCTGAACGAATATCCTAGCCTGCGGAGAAGCGCAATGGCATCCCCTCCCGTCCTCAATGCCGACCTGTGATCGAACCAAAGCCATACGCCATCCCGGTATGAAACATGGAGCGATGGCGTTTTTTCCTCGCCAAAAGGGCTCAGATAAAACCTGCCGTTTCCGTCAAACGTAACAGGCGTCAGCCCTAATTCCATCTCAAGAAATGACGGAAGGTCAACGGTCCTGGCAAGATCCAAAGCATTCTCATCTATCATCAAACACCTCCCTTCCGCTT
Organism: Deltaproteobacteria bacterium GWB2_55_19; assembly: GCA_001797465.1. Taxonomy (GTDB): domain Bacteria; phylum Desulfobacterota; class GWC2-55-46; order GWC2-55-46; family GWC2-55-46; genus GWB2-55-19. The sequence continues at coordinate 120,723 of MGPQ01000005.1, forward strand.
TGCCATGATGTCCTCGAATGAAATCGCAGAGGCTCATCAGGCCACTCCTTCTTACAAAAGAAGAAAACCCTAAGTCCTCCACTGTCAAAGGTGTAAAAAGTTCATTTTTAATACCTGTTTAGCATCTGCTCGGTCAGCTTATTGAGAGCCTGCCTGGCCTGTTCATTCGTAAGGGCGTAGAACGAATCCGCGCCGCAAAGTTTGTGGAGCCTTTCTTTTATCTCAGTTTTTGACTTGCAAACCCCGGCAAGCGACTTCCACAGAAGCTCGGCCGTGGAGGACAGCTTTTTCTCCACATCCTTCTCTTCCGGAACCGTATCGGGTACCGAAGCAGTCCCAAAAGTCTCGGTTGGCTCGACCTTCCCGGTTCCATTGCCGTTCAAATCGGCATTATTCTTTTCGTGATTTGCCGGCTTTTCCCTCTCAAAGTTTGGCACCTCTTCGACCGGTTCCCTTTTTTCAGAGACAAATGATGCATTGGACGGGGCCAGCATATTAGCGGCGGCAAACCCGGCTGATAAGAGATTGCCGGATTCATACCTTGCAGCAAGCGCCGTCATGTCCACGTCGGCCTCCAGCTTTATAAGCCACTGAGAGGTCTTTACAGACTTGCCGGTTTTAGGATCTATCCTCGAAACCTCCTCATTCACCTTTCGGATGCGAAAGATCGACTTGCCTCCGAACGTGCCTGAAAGCCTGCCTCCTGTTATCCTGGATACCAATTCAAGCGAGCTCTTTATGTCCACAAGGGAGTACCAGGATGATGTCGGTAACATCCACAGTCCCGCACCGGAAATACCCGGTATGTAGAACTGTACGGCGCCCCTGAACGCGCATTCGCCTGATTGGTACTCGACACAGGTCGCTGGGTCACACGGTCTTTCATCCCATGCCCTGCCGCCGAATACCTTTATGCCAGGCTTGAGGTCGAGTGGATAAGTACAGATACTTTCGGCATCCAGTCCATCTCCGTTTTTCTCCTTCACAAGCTTGAAGTCGCTTTTGTATTTAAGCCCTGCGGAGCCGTAGCATATTAATGAATGAGGGACGATGTTCCACCACTCGTTCATAGGAAACACGACTGGAAAGGACCTGAGTTTTCCGTCCCCGTCCGCATAGAGCTGCGTCAGCTTATGCGCATTTTCCGGGTTTACGCAATCACCGGGGAATACCGAAAAATAATCAACATTTTTAGGTATAAGTTTCGCCCTACCACCTCCATCCGTGCCTAACTTGGCTTCTATCTCATCCCATGTCTTTCCTTGAGCCGCCAACGTTTTATAAAGCTCGACGTCGGAAGCCGAACAGCTGCTCTTGGGAACCATGATCCCGGGCCGGATTACGCCGGATTTAGGGAACTTGAACTTGGGTCCCAAAAGCGTCATTATCTCGGTAATTGTAGCCGGATCGTCTCGCTCGACTTTACTTGATGCGGAATCAGTATCCATTTTCTACCTCCTTTTTTTATGCGTCCGACTTTTGACATATAGTCCTTTACCATCCTTTTTTTTGAATAAAAAAAAGCCACAGGAAAAGCATTCCTATGGCTTTTGTTCGTTGATCTACTGAAAAAACTACATGTCTATATATTACCGTGGTTTCGCCAAATGGCAAAAGGACATGGAAGGAGCACGGAGCTAACCATTACCTCGACTGCGAGATGCTGAACGCCGGAGCCGCCTATATGCTACAGGTTCACAGGCTGAGGCCCAAGGGAGTCCCCCGACCAAGCGGCTATCGGACGGAGGGTTATAAACAAGGGGACAGAAATTTAGGGAGGAGGTTTGCCTTGGGAAAACTACTCTATCGCGTTGACGAGGTTGCGAAAATAATCGCCAGCAGCAGAAGCGGAATCTACGAACTTCTTAAGCGGGGCGAGCTTATCGCCCATAATCCCAGGCTCGGACGCAAGGGAATTAAGGATAACCGCTGAATCAATCAACGCTTTTTTGGCGAAACACTTGATACCGACTACTGATGAGTTCAAGACCTGATAATAACGCAAAGCTACCCAACAATGGGTGCTCTGATCAACGGTTCTAATATCACACTGTTTCCAATAACAATTATTTGAGTCTTGAAGATAAGAATACCTTTACTCACTCTCCCCTTATGTACAAAAGAATCGGTTCTGTATTCTATAAAATGGTCGAGCCCTGTATTTTTACTGTGACCTGTCGAGGGATAGGAGAGTCTGATATGGTTGTCTGTAACATCTTCAACGAACCAAAGCTCGGGCAAATCGACATTAGCAGGAATTTCTATTCTAGGTGCTGGGTGAATTCTTACCCAACCCCTTAATGTTTTAAGTTTCTTTTTGTTCATATGTCTTCCAGATAACGCCTCGCGTGAGCTAATTAGGGGCACCCCAGCGTCCCCCGAGGCCAGTTCGACGCGGATGTTAGGCTAATTTATGTTAGTGTCTGGCACAAAACGTTAAAAGCGTTCTTGAAGTCCTGAAAATAGGGTTCAATGACGAAAAAGTATTGTTTGCCATCAAATCCAATTCCAGTTGCCGCCTGCGAATGTGACCGCACCGCGATAATACAGTCCTGTTTCACATAGTACTCATGTGCCAAACCGCAACGGAAGATCTTGTAGGCGTTATGCTGGGACAGGAACTGTTGGTATGACGGCCCGAGATCTTTAAAGAAATCGTCGAAGTTTTTTTTCGAATTCTGATCGGAAAAGTCATTGTTCTTCAGTCTGCCAGCAAATTCGGTATACGAAAGTAGCGCCAAGGCAGCCATAAAGTTTGCTCCACCCGGATGAACCTTGGCTCGGCGCAGACAGAACCGTCCGAGAAAATGCTCAGAAGCGTCTGCAAGCGCTATTTCGCGTTCTATATCGGCAAAGATGAAATTTTTGGCCTGAAAAAGTTTCTGCTTGTCCATTCCCATATCAACGTTATACTTTAGCCAGGACTCCTCAAGAAACTCATTGGAAGTCGCCTACAATAGTTGTGCACCTACAACCAATATCGCATGTGCATTTTGCGTAAGGAAGCTCAGGCACACTCTCCACTTTGTACTTCTTTCCACCGATCTTTTGACATTCTGCGCAAGTATTCCCGTCATCGACGCTGCTCACTTCGACTGTCTTAACCCGAGCTTCCTTGTAACCCGCCATATTGCGGAGGTGGGCGGCATAAAAGACAAACATTCGGCAAGCAGCATCGCTGTCCAGGCGGCTGCCTGTTTCAAAATCATCCGGCAGCCAACGTCCTGCGATGTTTATACCCCACAACTGCATCATCGCGGCGGATAGACGCAATTTGTCGAGTCGATCTTCCTCTATATCCTTCAAGATTTCTGGCGTCCTTTCAAAAATTATCTTTAACGACTCGACACCTGGTTCAACATCGTAGTCTTTCCAGTCGATTCCGAGGCCACGCGGAAATATTTGATAAGTTTCATACTGAGCAACGATACGAACGGCTTTCGAGAACTCTTTCCTCACTAGAAGGTCAACAACGTCACGCTCTGCAGCGTCTCTCTTTGCTTTTTCGCCTTCGAGATAATGCTCTGCGAGCCGCATCCCCTCTTTTGTGCATCGGTATATATCAAGGCCCTTCGTTGCGTCACGCATTGATTGCTCGTCGTTCTCAATGAGGCGCTGGATAAGTTCTTCCTTGCGGCCGGAAATCTTTAAACCCCTCTCCTTTAGCATCGGTTTAAGATCGGAGACCTTGAATTTATAGTCCACGAGTTCTTGCAATCCCGCCGGTTCCAGCACCCCTTCTTTAAGAAATTGCTCAATGACTTTAAGAGGTTTTTCCTTGAGTACTGTTTCCCAATATTCGGCACCACGGTATCTATCGGTGGAATCACCGCTTCGGAATTTGCTCAATAGAAGCAAATGTGCTGGCGAGTTTCTCCAATCCTTCTTACGCAACCAACCAAACATGCCCCTTCCTCTCTTGTGTGCCCTAACGTTTTGGTGAGCGGCGCGGCAATTAGAGGCGTCCGCTGTCTGCCAAGAAGTTGTTGCCCGTGCTTCTGCCGCTCTGGGCTGCATTATGCCGTAACTGCTTTAGAACGGCGTGATTTTTCCGGTTCAATACTGATTTTCAAACCAACAACATGAAGTAGATTGAAAACGCTTTTAAGTTCCGGATTGCCTTTCTTAGAAAGCATACGATAAAGGCTTTCTCGATTTATATGCGCTTTTTTTGCGATCGTAGACATTCCGCCGTGAGCCTGAGCCACGTTTCGCATTGCCAAGAGAAACACCTCTTTATCTCCGTCCTCGATAGCCGCATTAAGATATGCGGCTGCCTCGCGAGGATCTTTTAACGCCTCAATCAGGTCTTCCTGATAACTCGTGATTTTTTTTGTCATTGTTCCCTCTCTTTATGGTCTTCCCAGTAAGCTTTTGCCTGTAAGATATCTTTTTTCTGCGTTGATTTGTCACCGCCGAGCAGCAACAATACCACTGTCTTTCCGTTCAGCGCGTAGTAAACCCTGTACCCTGGGCCGTAATCAATCTTTAATTCATATACCCCTTCACCGACATTGCGATTCTTGCCTAAATTACCGAGTCTGACTCTATCCAATCTTATGCGAATTTTTGCCCTTGTAATGCCGTCTAACCCGTCCACCCATTCCTTGAACGGCTTCTTGTTGGTTGCTGTCAGGTAATACTCGATAGTGTACGGATACGTTTCCATTAGTTTTATTGTAGCTTATAAGCTACGCAAAATCAAGTCTTTTTATATCCTTTTTTATCCATTTAAAAACCCTTATTAGGCACTCTCAAGGAGATGAATCCTGAAATGAAAAATACGAAAAAAAGCCCGAAGGAAACCCTCGGGCTGATTCATCTTTTGCTTCAGTATCAGAAAACTACCACACAGAACCGCAAATCAAATCCCAGGACGCCTGATTTGTGTTTATCAGTTCATTACGGGCATTATTAGGTTGAAATACCCAGTCGTATCCGCCGGCTTAACGACTATCGCACTGGCCTCGTCCTTAAATTCCAGCCTGACCTTCTCTCCTTCTACAGCCCTTACCGCTTCGGTCAAGTAGGAAGAGTTGACCTTTATCTTCAGGCTCTCTCCGCTATACTCGGCCTCGGATTCCTCTGTCTCATCGCCTATATTCGAGAGCGAGGATATGGTCAGGCCCTGCGGATTCATATCGAGTGTCACCATGGAATTCCTGTTCTCGAGTATGATCATCGCGCGTCGCAGCATGGCCATTAATGCCTCTCTCGACATGACAAGAACCCTGTTGTTTACGCTCTCTCCCGGAACAGCCTTCTTGTAATCCACGAAATCAGCGTGTATCAAGGAGACAACTACCTTGATGTTACCGTCTCTCAGAACGAAATAGGTCTTATCCGCCCCGATCATAACGGTTCCTTCCGCCTTTTTAAGAAGGCGCTGGACTTCACGGACACCTGCTTTCGATATAAAAAGACTGTCTTTCAGCTCTATTGGACCCTCAATACATGCCAGCCTGTAACCATCGGTGGCGACAGCCCTTGCAGCAGTTGTCCCGTCTTTCTCAAGAAAGAGCCCGTTGATAAAAATCCTGTCATTTGCTATGGGAACCGCGAATACGGTCTTCTCTATCATCCCCCTGAAAGTCTTGCCATCCACCGGATACATAGCGCTTTCGTCGATGGAAGGAAAGGAAGGATAATTGTCAGGAACAGGAACCTTTCCGTTGAAAGAGACTCTGGTCTTCTCCGACTTAGCCGTTAACTTCGCTTCCTTGGCTGAAAGGGCCACGGAGTCACCCGAAAAAGTCTTCAAAACCTCGTAAAATTTATTGGCATTGACCAGAAATGCACCATCCTTGGCTATATCTGCCACATCTGTCATAGCAGACAGATAAACACCATCCTTCACGATCTGCACCTTCGCGGTCAGATGGCCAGACGAAGCCTCTAACAACAACTCATCGGTATCCCCGACCGTTGATGCCACGATGTCGAGAACGCGCTGTAGTTCCTTTTTGACAACCATTATTTTCATCTACTTCCTCCTTTTCTCTAAAAAACGCCTGACTTCAGGCGATATTTAAGGTTTTGACACCTTTCTTCGTCTTCAGAGTCATGATTCTTTCACTGATATCGATGGAGACAACCTCATGTGGAGAAACACCCGCAATTGACAATCCATCCAGCAGGTCGTATATCCTGTACGTCCCGGTGATAGCCATAACGTCCTTCCGTATATCTTCATCGAAGTCATATTTCTGACTGTCCCACTGGTCCCCGTCCTCGGAATAGACCCGATTGTCAAAGAAGACGTCAGACACCCCGTAAACATCCTCGGGAGTATCCGCGTAGAAGACATAACCGTCACAATAATCCTGGGCTACGGCCACTGCCTTTATGCCCATGTCGGAATCTATGTCGGCCTTGAACCATGTAAGCCGGCCGCAATATTTGCTCTCCGCATCAGGCACGACTCTAACGGCGCGCTTTCTGTTAAGCGACTTCAGCCATTCAGGACGCCTTTCCGGTAGATTTACGGCCGTTACCGCCCCTTCCGGGAGGCATACGCCTTCTTCGTCGAATTCGTATGCCTCAATGCCTTCCAGAACCAGCTCTTCGTTAACCGGCAGGGGGTCGCCTCTGCCGATTATGCGGATCTCATGGTCCCTGCCTGAGCCATAAGAGCCGTCATGGTGAGGCTCGTATACTTCCACGTAGAACCTGTCGAGGTTGTTAAGCTCATCCTGCGTTCCCAACGCCCCCATGATTTTCATCCTTTTCTCAAGTTCATGAAAAGGGATCTCCTTCTTAAGGTCGTTAATCGCGGACATGGACTCCTTGACGACCGTATCTCTCACGAACTGCCAGAATGCCTCAAGCTTCCCGTCGTGTTTAACAGTCCTACGGTAAGGCAGCACAGGAGTCACCGGAGACCCGTTCACCACGTCCATAACCACGGATGGACGCCATCTAAGGTTATGATTTATAGGAATGCCGTACCAGACGACGAACATCTCCCTCACCAGCTTTTCAGGGACATCGTAAAAGGAACAGTCCAGCTTGATGTATACCGGGTTGGACTCATACATCGTCTTTATGCCGTAGTCGCCAAATTGCTCTTCTGCCTTTTTTTCAGGTAAACGGGTCCCGTTGATTATTATGTCTAACGGGAACCACTGGAGCAGTTCCTGATCCAGCACCTTATCTTTCACCTCTGACCTGAGGCGCGCCTCTATGACAAAACCATCAAAGCGCATATCCGGATTTATGCCTTCCAGCACACTCAGCCTGTATTCATGGTCTACAAGATACCTCTTACAATCAACCCTGACCGTGCCGAACCTGCTCGTGAAGACGACTTCCTCCGAAATGCTGTAGAGAAAGAACAGGCCCCAGCCGGCTGGCTTTTGGTTCTCTTCGACTTCCTCGGGCCAGTTGGAATCAGCCAGCACAAAAAGGGACATTGGGTCAACAGCACCGGAACCGTTATCGATAGTTTTAAGCACTCCGTCCTTCAGCGTTATATTCAGCCCGGTTGCCCCTGAACGGACCGCGTTCTGGGCTATTTCAACCAACACCGACGAAGGGTGGTCGAAGAAGTAAGGCAGAAGATTAAAAAGCCGCTCCTCGTTTATGGTTTTCTGCAGTTGCATTTAACAACCCCCTTTTCTTTTACAATTTTTAATGCCGTTAAAATAAAACCTCGCCTTACGTTTTCTCCATAGTCCTCCTTTTTTTGAAATAAAAAAAAGCCACAGGAAAATTCCTATGGCTTTTTATTCGTTCACCTACTGAAAAAACTACATGTCTATATATTACTTCAGACTACAACTTCATCTCTCTTCCGGGTAAAGCACCGTAACCACCCATCCTCCCGGATGGCGCTCAGGGAAACCCCATATCTCGCCTGTAGGATGGGATACTTTTATGATCCCGGAAATCCCCTCGTCAAACTTCTTTTTCACTTTGCTCATAATCTCGTCGACATCGGGCAGGGCCGCAACAGTTTGAGTCGCTACGTAAGTCGCTTTCCGCGGTTTGCTCTTTTTGTCTTGATACTCCGGCGGGACAGGACATCCCACCAGGTTAAGGAACCTTAACATGAACTCTTCGCTCCAATCGCCGCAGTTGCCGCAATACGCCATGCCCGACACCTCATCACATGAGGACAGATACTGCCTTGCCTCTTCGACTGTCTGAGGGTCCTTACTATAGCAATTCGCACAGACTGGACAGATCGGATGACCGCAGGAAGGGCATTCAAGGACTTCGGACCTCAACACAGGGACCTTATATATAGCCCTCCCGCCGTGTATATCGCAATAAAATCCGGTTACTCGGATAAGCTTCCCTACAGCCTCTCTTTCGAGCTTCTTGATTTCCATGCCCAGCTCAAGACTCTGTTCCTCCCCTTCCTTCATTTTCTCACGGAGCGCCAAGACCCTGTTCGCAACATCAACAGGGATTTCAGCCTTATCGCTTTCGGTGCCTGGTACATACTTCCCGTTGGCCATGAGGGGATATTTTACAAGCCCCATTTGCAGAGCGACCTCAATGTCGTCTTTATGGTCAAAATGATCCCAGAGAACCCCGGTCTGTGCGTCAGAACAAGCCCTATCAAACGCCCAGCTCTCAATGTATTCATTTTCCTCAATCCCAGGACATTCATTGGAAAACAGCCACTCCTTTATCTCGTTGTCACTCTTGCCGGAAAGCTCCGGGTGACCTTTTACAATGCCGTCAAGGTCGTCTTTATCAAGCTCGTTCCAAAGACATTCATTGATAAAGGCATCTCTGCATTCTCCGCCCTGACACGCCTCCTTTTCATAAAACTTGACTTGCTCCGCTACTGATTCATCAAAAGACTTCTGGTCCAGCGAATCCCACAACGTCTTCCCTTCTCTCCCTGTGAGTTCATAGCAATACTTTACGCCTTCCGCCATAGACACCTCCGTTTTTGAAATAAAAAAAAGCCACAGGAAAATTCCCGTGGCTTTTATGTTCGTGAGACCTACTGAAAAAACTACATGCCTATATATTACCTTTGATTCTCTTCCAGGCTTCGGGGTCGACCGGCAGTGGGTTCACTCTCATCGACTTGAGGTCGATAAAGCACCCGTGATTCTCAAGATGCCCCTGCCTGAAGCCTGTCCAGAGCAACTGCACGGCCCAGGATGCGACAATCGTGTTTACCAGCAGGTCCTGATGTTCCAGAGCCACTGCAAGCGAACACGAGGGGCCCTGGGCCTTTTCCTTAACTTTCGTAAGATCATAAAGTTCGTCTACAGACGGCAAAACTGCTACAGCGTCTCTCCCTGGCGGCTGCGGTATATCCTTGAGAGACCCCAGTATCACCTGGCCAGTATCCCTTGTATTCCCAGTGTCGAGCCAGTAAAGACAGTGCGAGTCCAAACGGGCTGCCCTCCCGATAACCGTACGAGCCCTGGCCGAATCCACGGCGGATATCAGGATTGACGGTCGCACAGTATCGTCCGACCTGGAGCCATCGAAGGCGAAGGGACAGGCCTTCCAGGAGAACCCCATGAACTGGTTTATTTTAGTTACCGAGACCACCGCCTTGTTCCGTCCGACATCGAGCGGGGAGAAGTTCTGCCGCGCGATATTGGCTTCGCTAACATTGTCGTCGTCAAAAACCGACACATTCAGGCCGGGATGCCTTAACTGACATAGGGCGTAATGGAGCCTTGCCAGCCCGGTAAGTATCTGGCTACCGGTGCCGCCGCAACCTACAAGCGCGACATAAACAGGTCCATCGGCTGCGGTTATCTCTTTATGCAGATAGTGTTTTTTCATCTAGAACACCCCTAAAAGTGAAAAAATGGCCTTCTATGCACAACCTTACCTTAAGATTCGGTTGCATATTTTTGTCGAAGCTTATGACCCCTGAAAAACGTATCCCTCCCATGTCGTCATGGTCATCGACTCCGCTGAAGGCGGTCATATCGAATGGGTGGCTGTGGAGGTCGACGACAAGATGACCTCCGTTAAGCTCCGGATACTCGTAGCTCACCGAGGAAGACGACTCTTTTATTATTGTCGGTTCCACGAAACGATACCCGTCAAGAGCGCCCCATACTATCCACCCAGCCCACTCAAGCCCCTTTCTAGCTTTATTCCTGGCAACCTCGATACTACGGTCCAGCAGAGACAGGGGGAGCTGTCCACTCTCAAGACGGTAAATATATTCCGCCTCCCCGTATGGCAGCGACCGTAGTGACTTCCATAAAGGAAGCCTGAAATGCCCCCACGGGACCTTTGCCTCGACCCACAGCCCGTCAAAAGCCATCAGATACCTGTATCCCCCTTCAATTGCAGGGAGCTCGGAATACCTCGGCACCATGACGACCGGACAGGCTTCCTGTATGATCCTGTCCTTAATATCCATTTGTCACTCTTCTCCTTAAATCAGACAGCAGGTCGGAAACCGTCCTGCAACTACGGGACGGGACAAGTTGAGAGTCAGGGAACCTGGAAGCCCCTGATTTGACAAGACCGTCCCAGAACTCGGTCAAGGAGCCCGTCTTGACTCTATTTTCCTCCTGAACCTCTGAAAAACTGCTCTCGAAGAAAGCCTTTTCCCATCCACCGTAATCAAACGATCTTTCCGGGAGGGAGCTGTTGCCGAGGCACACATCAGAACCGTGCATGTTCGGAAAAGGCGCGACATAAAGCCTCGTCTTCAGACCAGGCCTCTTGGTGCCCTTGACCGCATGGACCTTGAGATGTCCCCCATGTGTGACAAAAACAAGACTCGGCCAAGGCGCATTCCCGCTCTTTGCATCGAGTTTCTCGAAGAAGATGTGCTTTACACTGCCTGGAACCCACCACACGTCGGGCCCCATCGCCGAGCCTGAAGACGCAAGGACCCCGGCATCGATAAACCTCAGACTGTCGGATACGAGTCCGGGAAGTAGCTGCCTGCATAAAGCAGTCAGGTCCTCCAGCGTATACGGAACCCCTTCAAGCAGCATAGATCTGCCGTCCTGTTCCATGACCTTATGCCTTTGAAGATACATACTGTTGCCGTAGTACCCGTTAAAGGCCGAATACACGAGTATCGCCTCTGACAGCTTGTATTCGGTTAACATAATCTACTCCTTTCCTTTAGTGTTGAAAAAGCCGAACACCCTGCATAGACGCGCAAGCGTCCGCAATGTGTGCTTCAATTCGGAGACCTGGCGTTCCATTTGAGCTCCGGACTTAAACGGGATTTCCCAGTGACAGACGATATCGGAACCTGATCCACTCTGCATAATGTTATCTATCTCTTCGCAGTAGTATTTAGTCACGGCATCTCTGTCATCAAAATCGTATAGGATGGAAAACATAAGCTCAGGCCTCAAACTCTCGTCTTCACAAACATCATGGATATTCCTGATCGCCGCAACCGGGTCATCTTCAAGAAATTCGATAACGGTTTTGAACCAATCGCAGTACCCCTTTTCAAAACCGTTTTTCGGTTTGAAGCGAGAGACATCTTTCTTAAAGGTTTTAAGTCTCTTTTTCACTTCCAAGCGTGAAGAGAAAAACCGGACAGCCGGATATGCCTTGATAGCGGCATAGGATTCCCGGTAGCGCTTGATATCCTCCTCGTCGTAGTTTCCCGGAACTTCCAGCTCAGGCAAAATGCAGTTCTCGTAAAAATCCTCGGCAGCATCCCTGATATCTCTCCATGTGTAACAAATGGTCCCCAACAGCTTCACCGCCTCGTCAAACATACAGGAAATCAGTTTTCCCCCGGAATCCAGTTCTCTTTTCTGCGCCAGATATACGAACGACAAAATATCGGAAACGGTGGTCTCAAAGGTCAATCCTAAAGAACCGTCATTACAACCGGTTATAGACACCAGCACTCCGTTCCCATATGCCGACGAATACCCGTTAAGCTCGTCTGCAAGACACTTCGTCATATCAAGCACGAGCCTTGTGACACAGGCGCGATCCTCCCAGTTCATTGAAATGCCCGGATTGACCTGAAGAATCGTTCTTGCAAGACCCTTGATGAAGAACTTGAGCTCCTTGTCCGAGAAAAACCCGACTTCAGGCCAGAAAGATGCCGGGGCGTTCAACTCGGGAAGCGCCAGCGCGGTAAAGGGAGGCAAGGTTACCGGCAGATTCACGGGTATAAGGAACTTTCCCCCGCTGCTCCGGCGCGCCAGCCTTTCAAACCCCTGTTGGACTTTTCTATCCGAAAAACCCGGATATGTTTCCCCTCTGGTCGAAAGAAAGGGGCGCCATCTGACTCCCCGCTGAAAGGAATTCAGGGTGAGCATATATTCACCTCTTTGTCATGATCTCAATCAACGTATCCTTTTCCTCAGGGGTAAGGTAGAGATAATCCGGCATCGACTCCCCTTCCTGTCTGTCGTTAAGCTCAAGAGGAGCTGCAGTAACGACAGTCCCGAAAAAATTGACCAGAACCGTCTTCTCCACCGTCACCGGGTCCCCCCAGTCATCCCCATGCCTGATATCGTAATAGAACAGACCTGGTTCACGGTCGTTTTCAGGAATCCTGAACTCAGAGACCATAAGGATATTATCAGGGTCTAAACGGGGCTTCCTTACCACCAGACATCCCTTGGTCCCTATCGCCTTTCTGAAGGCATAGACAAGCTCCCCGTTCTCGTTGTTCTCGGGCCCTTCGACGGCGGCCTGGGTGAGCTCGGGGTATACGCTCGAATAAAACGACCTTACTTCCTCAGGCTTCATATTGACATCCGGGTCCTGAAGGACCATCGAATTGTATTTGAAAACCCTCTTTACCTCGGTTACTTCCGCCATTGTTTTCTCCTTCAAAGATTTTTTGTAGACGAACGCATCAACCGAACAGGGTAGGGATCAGCGACTCCTTCTTATCCGGCGGAGCAGCGGCTTCCATGTTCTTACCTGACTCCATAGAGTCCTCAGATTCCGTACCATCTGTTTTTTTAGGCGATGGCACTGTCCTGGCGGCAGACTTCTTTGCAGATTCCAGCTTCTTGTTGCAGGCTTCCTTCGCCTGTTTAAGCGCCTCTTGAGTGCTGTCGTCCAGTCCCTTCAGGGCCTCCTCGAAACTGCGCCTTCTGGTGCTATCCTGAGAAAGGATCTCCATGAACTTCCCGTCAAGCTCCTCCGTAGTGGCGGTTATGACAAAAGGCGACCTTACCTTTTCGATGGCGTCACCGGCGTCCGTTACGTTGTTCAACTTCTTTTCTGGATATCTGGGATGCACCATGACACACAGCCTGCCGTCCTCGGCAACCCTTAATGACAGGAGCAGATCCCCTTTTTCTGGTATCAAACTTTTAATCTCAGAAGCTTTCAGCATGTCTTTATTCCTCCCTTTCTTTTATTGGTTGTTTCATTCTCCTCCACTTTTCTACATCTTATGTGTCTCGCCTTGCCGCTGCCCATTAGGACGGCTTTCGAATAGTCGTCCAGCAGACGGCCGCACTTGTAGCAGGAAGGAACCTCGAATTTCTCGATCCTGAAGCCAGTTTTGCAGACCGGACAAAAAAATTCGTCATCTCCCCTCCTGTAACGTCTAAATCTCTTGCTTCTGCAAGCAGGACAAAACACCATCCACCTCCTTTTTGATTTTCTTCGAAATAAAAAAAGCCACAGGAAAAAACTTCCCATGGCTTTATGTTCGTGATACCTACTGAAAAAACTACATATCTATATATTATCTCTTTTACTAAAGAAGTATCTTTGAATCAGCGGCGTCCTGCACATCAGGCGACTGGGAGATAAAAAACTCCACATCGTACCCGCCAAGTTCAATGACCCGCTTCTTCATGGCGATAAACTCCTTTTTACGCCTAAAATCCAGCGCTCCGTCCTTCTCGTCGGTAAAAAGTGCCTGATACCTGCGACCGCTTCTCTGCGCGTTGTAAAGTGATATCGCCCTGGTCACGGCCTCTTCAATCCAGACCTTCTCCCCGCCACTCATCGTCTTAAGGCTCTTGGATTCGTCTCTTTCCGAGTCATAGACGGTTATGTCAAAGGTCTCTTTAGTCCCCTTCCCGTCGGCCTTGACAGCCTGGGTATCTATCTTTACGCTGAACCTCGTGCCGAAACAGCTCGCAAGGAGATCATTGGCTGATGAACTTATAGCGGGACCGGCATCGTCTATCTCCAAAGCGATGACGCCGTCGTTCCCGAAGGCCCTCTCCAGCAAGGCCCATTCCGAAACCTCCGCGTTCACGAATGATAAACGGTCATCCAAGGTCTTAATCTCTTTTATAGCCGCTTCTCCATCGGCCAGCTTTTTCTCGACACCCCCAAGGAGCTTCTTTATGTCATTGAGCTTCTCGATATATTCCTGGCGCTTCGATTTCAAAATGCCAAGTTCCCGTTCCTTCTCCTTGACCTTTGCAAGTGGATTCTCGCCGGCAAGGAAAGACCCCAATTCGGCCTTCAGGTTCTTAAGCTCGACATCGAGCCCGGGATACATAGATTCGGCAAACTCCACCTCCGGCAGACTCTTTCCCAGTTCGCCTGCCTTTCTTATCACCGTCTCGACCTCGATAATCTCCTTTGAGAGACTCTGCTTTTTCCTGACCGCGTCCAGTAACTCAACCTGGGCTTCCTTGAGCTTTAAAAGTTGAGGTTCCAGTTGTCTAATCTCTTTCCGCAGTCCCGCATCCTTACCGGGAGCTGCGCCGGAGGCCTGCAGTCTGGAGATCATCTCCGGGATAGACTTCTGGGCCTTCACCGCGTTTTTAAGGAGCGGACACCTATTATGATGTTCCGTTCCACACGGAACATCGCCAAGAAGCCCGGCGGTCTCCTTCGCTAGACGGAGGTCCTTTTTCAACACTTCTTCCGAGTGCTTTTGTACCAGAAGAAGCTCATCAAGGGACTTCCTTAGCAAAAGGAGTTTCCTTTCAGCTTCCCGGCCAGCCTGTTCCCTCTCCCGCAGCCCTGTTAAGGCGGTTTCGAGAGAGGCCATCTCTTTCTTAAGGAGCTCGGCCTTGCATTGATACCGTTTCAGTTCCGCCGAAGCGTCCTTGACGGTCTGAGCCCTGGACAGAATACCCTTCATCTTGTCTATTTTCCCTGCAACCTCCCTGATCCTAGCTTCTATGGAGCCGCGTTCTTCAAGTGACCTGGCATAAAGGGCTGCCTGAGCCTCTATATGCCTAAGCTCTACCTGCTTTCCCTCTATTCCGTCCTCGGCCAACCTTAATTCCTTTTCAAGGTCCATGTTCACAGTTTTAAGCCTCTCGGCTTCGGCATCGGCTTTTTTCGATTCGTCAATTACCGCCGTAAGCCTCTCCTTCTCGCGCCTCAGCCATTCAGTATCCTTCAAAAAGCCTTCCTTTCTCTCCTTCGCCTTCTGACCCTTGGCTTTCAGCGACTCTATACCGAGCAGTTCGACAAAGATGTCCTTTATCTCTCCTCTGGTGTAATCGCTCAGCCTCGGCGCGTCCTGACAACGGAAGACGCTTGTAAAAAAGAGCTGCGGAGAGCCCAGCAGGTTCTCTACCGTCTGATCATAAGTATCGGTCTTGCCGTCACTGAGGGCTTTCCATTCGCTCTCCGCCTCTTCATACAGGTATGCCTCCTGCTTCTTTCTTTCGACGTCAATAAGCAAAAGGCTCCTGTATCTGCGTCCGTTCAGCTCGAAGACGAACTCCTTGGAAGCGTCGCTCCCGTAACAGTCGTTATAGTAGCTGAATGCCCTGGAAGAATAGCTCCCTGCGCGGTACGGCATAATGCGGTAAGGATGAAGATTATCCAGCACCGTGGTCTTCCCGGAACCGTTCGGACCTGCTACGGCCACGAGGCCCGTACATGCTGAAAAATTGACCTCCAACTCGTCTTTTCCAGAACCCGACCTCACGCCTTTAAATCCTTTAAGTTTCAAGTACATGGGCCTCATCCCATTACCTCCTTTCTACGGATACCAGTCAAAATGACAACCACAGAGATTCCCATTCTCCACCTCCACCATTACCTTCCCAGGAAAGCTCAACTCTGCATGGAAATAATGGGAATTAAATCTCCCAGCCCCTGTCTCGTCGTGCCTGGCGCATGGATAGTAGTACCCGATCCTGCCCCCAAACGCAGGCAGGAATTCCCTGCTTAGCCATTCCCTCAGGCTACCTTCTATTTTTCTCTCTATTATTCTGAATGTCTCAATCATCAAACCTCCTTGCAACTCAAAAGCCGATCCGGGTGGTTATAACAAAACCCATAAACAGTAAACCTATCAGAATGCACCCGGCTGCAAAAATCTCAAGAGTTAGCAATGCCAAATTACGACCTCCTTTCTTTATATTTAAGTTATTTGCCGCCTTCTTTTTGTTTTCATGAAATAAAAAAAGCCACAGGAAAAGTTCCCGTGGCTTTATGTTCGTAAGACCTACTGAAAAAATTACATGTCTATATATTACCTGCTTTTACACCGCCAAGGCTTCGGCCCGCTGTGTCTCTTCGCAAACATCCTCCCCATGTTCAAGCAGAGCGAGCTTCTTGAAAGCGCCTTCCGGAAGGTCTTCTCCTACCGTCTCGGCCCACTTCCTCAACTTATCGTCGAGGGAGGCAAGCCTTGAGATACCCTCGGCCCTAACCCTCTGCCTGGGGACCACCGTCTTTTCTATCTTTATTTCGGCGGCTCCCATGGCTGCAAGCTTTTCCTTCAGGACCTTTTCATCCACCATATGCACCTCTTCCTCCGATACCTGATATCTGAGCCGCACGCAAGCCCCTTCAGGGACATGCTCCAGAACATCAGGAGAAGGCGGGGCATCACAGTCTACCGTCACCATCTCTCTTGCGGGCGTCTTTATGAACCGGGAGGCTACCTTTCTGGCCTCGAAGCTATGTATCCAGAACCCCTTGTCCTCTGCCTCGCCAAAGTTCAGGCGTGTTATAGAGCCGGAGTAAAAGACCTCCCCCCAATTTTGAGCCTTATGAATATGGCCGAGGCAGACAAGGTCAGCCGCTGCCATCCGCAGGTCCCCAACACCGAGTTCCACTTCCCTGCCTACCATCTGCTGTCCAGTGGAAAGTATAGCGCCGGTCACGCTCAGATGACCGACAAGCACAGTCGGGATGTTCATTCTCACCCTTGTGTTGACCTCGCCCCAGCCCCTCAGGACATCGCGCATCAGCTCCACCGTGTTGAACGAAGTCTCGGAAAGGCTCCCTTTGTAAAAAGCCGCAATGGAAGCCTTGGAAACCGACGGCAGACACGAAAAAAGAGCTCCAGCATCCCCGGGAACAGTGCCGTTATACTTAATGAACCCCCTTGCAGTCAAAAGAACCTGCTCGGGCGCCTCTGATATATAGACCCTCTCGTTTTCAAAGAACTTGAGGGTCTGTCCGTCATGAGAAGGCGTGCCCTTTACGATAAGAACCGGAGCAGTCCTCGAGAGTCGGCGTATATACCGGTCCGCAGTGAGAAAGGCCGGACTGTCATAGGTCTGCCTCTCATCGAATATATCTCCGGCTATTACGATCGCATCCGGCCTGACAGACGATTCAGCCCTTTTTGCTGCAAAATCGACGCATTTTTCTATCTCCGCAAGCAGGTCGTTCCTGAAGTGGATATCCCCTAAGTGTAAAATCATCATTTCTTTGTCTCCCTCATAAGTTTTTCCCATGCCACCGCAAGCCTCTTGGAATGAACCGATGAGACCCAAAACCATATAATACTGCGGTCTGCACCAGGATCTGAGAATCGGGATAGTACGCTCCTGAGTTTTTTTAGCATAACGGCTCCATACGTCAGGCCGCCGCGGTTGTCGAGTTACTACCGATAGAGACTGAAGGCTCCACTAACCCGATGAGCCTATCGGAAATCTTCCGCATCTTTTCCCCAGCCGAAAGAACCTCCTTCATCTCCCCTCTGGCCCAACTGGCGATGTATGGGACCGAATAGCCCGAAGAATTGAGGCCGAAATGGGCCGAGACAATATAGGCGGCTCCCTCGGCGATCAGTTCTTCGCGGTTCCGGTCGATTCCGGCTTTCCCGTTCTCCTCCAAAGACAGATGATGCGCAAGCTCGTGAAGAAGCGTCTTACATCTCTGCTCGGACGTAAGGGCGTCGGATAGAACTATCTTCTTTTCTTTCGGCAGATAGTACCCGTTCGAATCTCCGATTATTTCTTCGTAATCAACCGGCACTGGCGAAGCCCCAAGAATCCTCTTGAAAAGATCCTCGGCATCGCCGATGTCCATGCATGGCCTTCCGATCTCAAGCTCCGGAAGCGGTTTCCCTTCGGTCTGGGAAACGTCAAAGACGTAGACGCCCTTAAAGCCAGCCAAAGTCTGCATTTCCTTTCCCTGAGCCGATTCAGTCGCTTCAACCGATTCGGCCGTTACATCAGGGCCAGAGTTTTCATCCGACTTGACAGCCTTCTTTACTTTCTTGAGAAAAGGCGCGAAAATCATAATCCCTTTCTCTCCTTTCCTTACAGTCCTGCCCAACGAGTTCCAGAACCTCATACCGGCGACCCGTGTGGCATTGGGGCGTTGCGTCCAGATTAGCAGGACATTCCCGAAGCTGTACTTTCTGAACTTTGACGAAAAGCGTAGAAAGTCCGTGAAGCTTTTGGACTCGATGAGCTTTTTAACCCCTTCCAGGAGTTTTTCCTGATATTCCTTGACCTTAATTACCATCCTCTCCTCCTTTCAAAACAAAGCCCCGGAAACCATGAGGAACCAAAAGGTTCAAGGGTCTTCCAGGGCTGTAAGTTAAAAATCGGGTGATGCGTCCTTTACTCGTCGACCAGATGTATCGGCGCTCCTTCTGCAAGGGCTTTCTTCACCCTGTCGTCCGCCATTTTGTTTTCAGGCATGACATACTCGAAATGGGCAAAGGGCAGCCAGAGAAAAGTTCCAGCCGAATACTTGGGCCGGTAATTGTTCACCATCCGCGGCACGTTATAGGTGGTAGATCCGATTTTTCTAAAGTATTTTTCGTCCTGAAGTTCAGCATCGACAAAGAAGTAAAGGCTTCGTAAGCAGAACTCCCCACCCTTTTCGTGCGTGGGTATGTCTTTCGGACACCGGTCGACAGACTCCTTTGTTTCATCGACAAGAGCTTTTGGATGTATGAAAAACATCCTCGACTGAAACGGTGTCACTCCGGACCAGTCGAAATTGACAGGTACCCTTTTAGATACCCCGAGATACCTCGTCTCCTCGATGAAATCCGGACAGAAGGGATAGAACTCCTGCCCGACCCAGAATATGAGGTCCTTGACGCCGTTTCTCTCCTGCACCAGAGGGGCCCTGAAAGGGTCGCCGTTATACGGCAGCGGCGGGTCAATCAGAAAATGCTCGATAGGCTCGCCGTATGGAGAAGTGCCACAACAGGCATATAGACCTCCTTTTACCCTCTTTCCGCATCCTCTCGTCGTCATGAATATTGGACCTCCTTTTTCAAAAATCCCCTTATTACGTCCACGGCGTTCTTTACATCTTCCGACAGTGGATGACCGGTTGACATCTTCGCGACCACCAACTCAAAGTCCAAAACCAGCTGATCGCACCCTTCCTCAACCGGAATCAGCGAGAGTAACGATGAAAGATTATGCTTAACCTTCCTCTGGTGCACATCCTCTTTCGTAATCTCTCCACTTAAGACGAGCTCCTTCTGAGCCTCTTTCGGCAACCGAGAAAGCTCAAAGGCGGTCGATGCGTTGACCTCCCCCGATTTGACCTTGTTGAGCGCCTCTTTGCAAAGGTTCAACAGCCTAAAGTGCTTCTTGAGCTGCGTCCTGGAAAGACACAGCCTGTCGGCTATCTCCTGCTGCGTATAGCCGGACTTGATACAGAGCCTGATCTTATCGACTTCGTAAGCCAGGTTCGGTGACCGTTGAAGGTTCAACATCACCCCGAGAAGATCAGAGTCATTCTCCCCTTCCTCCATGATTATCGCCGGGACCGTCTCAAGACCAAGATTCCTTGCGGCCTGGATCCTGCGGCGCCCATCGATAACCTCATACCCATGCCCGTTTTTGTTGATCATTATTGGAACCCTGATACCGACTTCCTTGATGCTCTCTACAAACTTCGTTCCGGGCAGACACGTCTCAGTTCTTATGTCCACTACGTTGACTTCCCTTACCTCCATACTCCTTACACCTCCTTTTTGTGGTTTTTAAAATAAAAAAAGCCACAAGAACGAATTCTCGTGGCTTTTGTTCGTAAAGGCCTACTGAAAAAATTACATACTCATATATTACCCCTCCCACAGGCTTTTACTGCCTGAACAACTCTTAACAGGCTAAGCTGATCATCTACCTCTTAGGGCGCCTGAGCTGACTCCCTCTATCAACCTATCCTCATCGAAGAACAACATCCTTTTCCGTCTTTAGATGAAGAAATCTTAAACATTACCCCTCTACTGTCCAGTGCTCTATTTTCAGAAACGACTCATTCGGGATCTTTTTTATTAGATGGGGTTTTCAAAAATCAAGGATGTATGAGAAGCACAGATAGGGGGGTAGAATGCGATAAGGCAGTACGAAGGTTGGATCGGGAATTGTACTAATTTTGTATTAGAATTGGCGGCTGTCTTCTAACCGATTATTTACTCAGGTATTCTATCAGGCTGTCGAGGTCTTCATTGGAAATCTGCCATCTCGGCATCATGGTGGAAAGCTCGTTTCCCGCCGGGTCAATACCCGCGAGGACACAGCTTTTAAAGGAGGGTTCTGTAAAAGATGGGTGGGTTCTTCCATTCGCGTGGGTGTGCCCCTTCGGGTCAGTAAGGTAGCCCCATTTCAAAGGCGGCACATCCGTCATCATCATCATTTGCATGCCCTGGGCATTTGCCCCGTGGCACATCGCACACCCAACGCCCTGCATACCGTGGCTGTTTTTAATAAATTCACCTTTAGAATTCACCCCTCTAAAAAATATCCTTTCTCCGTTCGAGGAGAATTCGGTTTTTCTGTCTATTTCTTCCATGTTCCTCATCATATCCCCCATCATGCCACCGCCTCGCATCATACCGTCCATCATACCCCTGCCTCCCATCATGCCGCTCATGCCGCGCCCCATGCCCATCGGCCCCTGGAATTGAAAGTCCCCGGCAGTATAATAAAGAACAAGACCAGTCAGGCCTATTAAAACAAGGATTATGCCTATACAAAGCTGGATAAGCCGGCTCATGCCTCACCTCGCCTATTTACCGAGAATGTCCTTTTTCTTCTCATTGTACTCTTCCCTTGTTATCTCGCCTCTGGCATATCTTTCATTCAGAAGGTCAAGGGCGCTTTTTTCAACCCCCTCGCCTCCGGCCTTCCTTCCAGCAAGGGCACGGACTATGAGAAAAATCCCCAGGATGATGAGTACCCAGAAGCCAAGCCAGATAATCCAGTGATATCCGTACATGTATGGCATATTTTATCTCTCCATTTTCATCGGATAAAAATTCTCTTAAAAAAACCGATTGAATATACTTCTATTTTGGCGAGCGGTTTCCAAGAAAAGTATAGCAGAATAAATTTACAAGCGGTCCGTCTACAAAAACCCCGGGGTGATGAAAACATGCCTTAAAACTATTGTATCTTATAAATCGATTACTTTATCTTAGCAATCTCAAGCCATTTATAATCACAAGAATCCCTCCGACCTCATTTATAAGTATTCCAGGCACAAGCCCTATCCACCCTATAAGGGCCATAGGAACCAGAAAGGCGATGACGGCAAGAGACAGGAAGATATTCTGTTTAATGTTATTCACCGCCCTCCTGCTCAAACCAAGGACATAGGGAATCTTGGAAAGTTCATCAGACATGAGGACTACATCTCCTGTCTCTATCGCTACATCGGTTCCTGCGGCGCCCATTGCGATACCGACATCTGATGCAACCATGGCAGGGGCGTCATTTACTCCGTCGCCCACCATGCCCACAATCCCGTACTCTTTTTTAAGAGCATTTATGGCATTAACCTTTTCTTCCGGCAGAAGCTCTGCCATATACTTATCGACCCCTGCTTCTTTCGATATGGCGCTTGCAACCTGTTCATTATCGCCAGTCAACATTATTACGGTCTTGATTCCAAAGTCTTTCAGCTTCTTCAAGGTCTCCTTTGCCTCAGGCCTGAGTTCGTCTCTGACGGCGATGATCCCCATCAGACACTTATCTCCGATCAAGACTATGACCGTCTTACCCTGCCTCTCAAGATTCCTTATCTTTTCCTCAGCATCCGGCGTAAGGACTTCAAGCCTTGCACAGAGGTTTAAGCTTCCTATGCAGTAGGTTTCAGCATTTATAATTGCCTTTGCCCCCATACCGGGGATCGCTTCGAACCAGTCCAATTCGCTGGCAGAGACGCCTTTCTCTTTTGCCTTTTTCATAATTGCGTCGGCAAGAACATGTTCTGAACGGCTCTCGATGGAAGATGCGATTCTCAGGACCGATTCGTCAGTCAGTTCCCCAAAAGTTATAACATCAGTTACGAGAGGTCTGCCCAAGGTCAACGAGCCTGTCTTATCAAAGGCTATGGCTTTCAGATGAGATGCGGCTTCCAGATGCGTTCCTCCCTTTATCAGAACGCCGTGTCTTGCGGCATTAGCCACAGCCGCCACGACTGATACGGGTATTGAAAGGGCTATGCCGCATGAGCAGGATACGACGAGCACAACAAGCCCCCTGTAGAACCATTCGCTGAATCCGCCGAAGAAGACAGTCGGCATGATTATTACCATAAGAGCGAGGGCAAACATCGAAGGGGTGTAGTATCTCCCGAAAGTCTCCCCGAACCTCTGGTAGCTCGATTTTCTGGTCTCCGCCTCTTCGACATAGTGGATTATCTTTCCCAGTGTCGTATCCTCAAAAGGTCTTGTCACCAAAACATCAATGGTTCCCCTCTGATTTATGGTTCCGGCGAAGACTTCATCACCGGGCCCCTTTGAAACCGGAATGGACTCTCCCGTTATAGAAGCCTGGTCCAACGATGATGTGCCTTTTACGACCCTACCGTCCAGAGGTAATTTTTCACCCGGCTTGATGATGATAGTATCCCCGACCTTCACTTCCTCGACTTTAATGACGAGTTCTTCGCCATTCTTCCTTACGAGGGCTTCTTTTGGGGCGAGTTCCATTAGCGCTCTTACCGCGCCTCTTACCCTGTCGGAGGCATAGGCCTCAAGGACGTCACCAAGTGAATAGATAAGTACAAGGAGAGCCGCTTCCTCCCAGAGCCCGAGCCCTATTGCGCCAATTGCCCCTGCCACCATCAGAGTCCTTATATTCGGTCTCAGGGTCTTCAGGGCGGCAAGGCCCATCTTCGCAGGATAATATCCGCCTATAATGGTAGCGATACCATACAGGAAACTTGCGTTCCTGTGCGAGATGCCGAATACATGCTCGGACAAAAAGGCAATCAAGATAGAAAATCCGCAGGCCGAAAGGGTCAGGATTCTGGGCTCCTTCCACCATACGGAAGCCTTTCTAACCTCTTCCTTCTTTCTGGCCTTCAACCCTGTTCCGGCTATGGCCTTTATGATATTCTGCTCCGATGTAAGAGCATCATCGTAATCGGCCTTCAGGGTTCTGGCCATAATGTTGATCTCTAAAGAGGATATTCCTTTAAGCCCTTCCATCGCAGACCTGATGAGCTTGGCCTCATCCTCGCAGTCGAGACCTTCTATATATAAAGTCATCTTAACCATTTTACCCTCTTACCTAAATTAATACCTTTTACAAAGATACGAATCCAATCCTGCCCGTCCTAAAAAAGACTTGACGGATGATATTGAATTTGATATTCAATATCATCATATATAAAACTTAACCTAAATAGATTCACCTTTTAAAAAAAATTATCTATAACGTCTCAATTTAAGTAAAGTTACGCACAGTCCATCCGATGATATTCTGTCTGAATACGGGAAAGGAGGCTGACCATGTCACGTTTCAAGTATGTTCTATTTTCTGTCTTGATGTCTACGTTGCTTGTGTTCAATGCCGCTCAAGGGGCAAACAAAATCCAGGATAACTCGTTTCTGTTAGAAGAAGCCTACAATCAGGAAGACGGGGTTATCCAGCATATTTTTGCCTATCAGTATTTGAAAAATGCCAAGACATGGGGTTTGACATTCACACAGGAATGGCCGGTGCCCACCCAGACGCACCAGCTTTCCTACACGATCCCGTTCAACAGGGTCGATGACCCGGCATGGAAATCAGGGCTTGGCGACATAGCCTTGAACTACCGCTACCAGCTGGTATTCAAGGACAACCTGGCGATAGCACCGCGCATCTCGCTGATACTGCCTACAGGCGATTACAAAAAAGGACTCGGCACAGGCGCGGTGGGCTACCAGGCGAACCTGCCTGTGAGCGTCGATATTTCGGATAAATGGGTCATGCACTGGAATCTCGGAGCGACTTATACTCCGGACAGCAAGGAACCCGGCGGGGCAAAGTCCGATACGGTAGGGACAAACTTCGGGGCAAGCGCCATCTACAGCATCACACAGAAATTCAATTTCATGCTCGAGGCCGTATGGAATTCAACAGAAGCGGTCCAGGCTGACGCCTCCAAGGTCCGTGAAGACAGCTTCTTCATAAATCCAGGGTTCCGCGGCGCCATTGACTTCGCCTCAGGGCTGCAGGTCGTGCCTGGCATCTCATTCCCTTACGGCATAGGCCCTTCAAAAGGAGAATACGGCGCCCTCCTCTACCTTTCTTTCGAGCACCCTCTTTTCTAAACAGGCTCTGTTCTCAGCCCCCGTGCAAGGAGGGCTGAGAACAGCTGTTTGCTTCTACTCGCTTAAATGATTGCCCACCTCAAAATTAGCGTCGAAGCCTATCACACCCTCCCTAAAACCCTTGGGACGGGCAAACTTACGAGGACCGTAAACCGGGTCGAATATGACCGTGTATACACTGCCTCCGGCAAGCTCCCTCTTTGTAAACGCATGGCCGTCTTCCGATGCCAGAGCTATCTTATAGCTTCCGGGTTTGAGCCTGAAACGCTTGGCGAGCGCGTAGTGCGTCCCTTCTCCCCTCTCCTCAACGATATTAGACTCCGTTTCCTTAACGCCTTTTACCGTTTCTTTTACTTCCCTTCCGTCTACTTTCACGGTAAAAGTATACGGCTCTTCGGTCAGCCTCTTCTTTACATGCGCAATGACGACGAGATCGGTTTCTTCCTGAGACGGCGAGGTTATGTCTAAAGCCACGTCCTTAACCTCTACAGGGGCTAAAGCCTCCTCCGGGACATGCTTGTAGCACCCGGTAAAAACTGCGGCAACGGCCAACATGCCTAAAATTGACATTATCCTTTTCATTTTATAGAGCCTCCTCTCCATGTTGAAATGTTTTTATTCTTACCGCCTTTTCTATATCGTAGACAAAGACCTTGCCGTCCCCGGGGTTTCCGGTGTGCGCGGCCTTCGCTATAGTCTCGACGACCAGGTCAACCATCTCGTCGTTGATCATTATCTCTATCCTCACCTTCGGGATATAATCGATAAGGTCCTCGACGACCCGATGGGGGCCTTCTTTCCCCTTTTCCTTCCCGAACCCCCTGCAGTCAGATACCGTCATGCCTGGAAAACCCGGAATCTCCTGCAAAGCCCTGGTCACGGAGGACAGCTTGAACTGCTGTATTATCGCCTTGACTTCCTTCATCACACTCCTCCTTGTTCAATAAATTGTTGAGCTAACAGCAGTCAGTGTTCATGTCTGTGGCACTCATCAGGCCAATGAACATGAATATGACTTACTTCATCATGGACATGTTCATGGGCATGCGGCTCATTAATGACTTTAAAATGTTCATGCAGATGATGCATGTCATCATGAACATGCAAATGATTATGTATTACCGGTTCATGATCGTGCAGATGAAAGTGTCCGCCGCGATTTATCAGCAGCCATAAGCCGCCTGCCATGAACGCCGTTGCAGGTAATATCACCCATCCAATCCGTTCCCCGAGTATGATGACCGATGCTATCACCCCGATATAAGGTGCAAAGCTGAAGAATACCCCTGTTCTGAAGGAACCCAGTCCTTTAAGAGCCTTGATGAAGAATACCATGCTGATGCCGTAGCTAAACGCGCCCAGCAACAGGGCAAATACGAGAGTAACGCCCAGCGGTATCTCCACTCCAAGTATCAGGGCTGCCGAAATGGAAAATGTCCCCGCGACCAAGCCTTTGATCCGGGCTATTTGCACTGGGTCTTTATCCGCAATTTTACCGGTCAGATTATTGTCCATCCCCCAGCACGCCATTGCTAGGGCGATTAATGACGGGCCAGCGATATTGAACTCCCCCAGGTCAGGCTGCCATGTTAAAAACATGCCCGCCAATGTCATACACGCCAAAGCGGACCACAAGCGCCTTCCCGCAGACTCCTTGAAAAGAAAAACGGCGATGACGGCTGTCGCGATCCCTTCCAGATTAAGCAGTAATGACGCGGCCATGCCTGAAACGAAGGTCAAACCCTTTATCAGGCTTATTGGCGCTATTATCCCGCCAGTAAGTATTGAACCGGCAAGCCATGGCAGGTCTTTTTTTCCCAGCGGCTCCGCAATTTTTTCAGGTTCAATCCTTTTCCCAGCGGAATACAGAGAAAGACCTATAAACGCACCCAGATAGAGGACTCCCGCCAAGACCAGCGGCGGCATTCCCCCGACAAGCAGCTTGGCAAGAGGCGGGCTGATGCCGAATAAGAAGGCGGATATCGCTATGTATAACAACGGTGTTTTCAGCGCAAGACCTTTCATAACGGCAATTCCCTGTCTATTATTTCAAAGCCCTGTGAATAGCCTTGTACTTATCCGAAACATGTGGCAGCCCTAAAACTCCACCTTCTTCTCCTCAAACCACCTGTAAAGCGTCGGGAGCACCAGGAGCGTCAATATGGTCGATGTAATAAGCCCGCCCACGACCACAGTCGCGAGCGGCTTTTGTATCTCCGAGCCGGGGCCTGTGGCGAAGAGCATGGGAATTAGGCCGAGGATGGCCACGAGCGCGGTCATAAGGACAGGCCTGAGCCTCCTTTCGCACCCTGTTGAAATGGCCTCTTCAAGGCCGAGACCTTCCTCACGAAGCTTGTTTATGTAAGATACGAGCACTACGCCGTTCAAGACAGCCACACCGAAAAGCGCGATAAATCCGACCGAAGCCGGCACGCTCAGGTACTGGCCAGAAATCAGGAGCCCGAAAATCCCGCCTATGAGCGCGAAGGGGAGGTTCATGATTATAAGGGCCGCGTACTTCAGCGAATTGAAGGCGGAGAAAAGCAGGAAAAATATGAGCGCTATCGTCAGAGGCACGATTATTGAAAGCCTCTTCATGGCTCTCTGCTGGTTCTCAAAGGCCCCGCCCCATGCGATGTAGTACCCGGATGGCAGTTTCACTTCTCTGGCGATCACTTCCTCCGCCTCTTTTACGAAACCTCCTATATCCCTGCCCTCAACGTTTGACTCAATGACGATCCTCCTTTTGGAGTTCTCCCTGCTTATCTGAACGGGACCCTCTGACATATATACCCGCGCGAGCATCGAGAGCGGGATGTTGGCGCCGTTTGAGGCATTCACAAAGATATTTCCAATCGCCTCAACGGAGTTCCTTTTTCCCTCCGGGAAACGGAGGAGGACGGAGAACCTTTTGTCTCCCTCAAAGACGTCCGTTGCCACCTTACCCCCGATCGCCGTCTCTATGATCTCCTGGATATCGGCTATGTTGATGCCGTATCGGGCGATCTTGCGCCTGTCTATGTCGACCGTTATATAAGGCTGGCCTGCCGTCTGCTCCACCCTCAGATCGGTTACGCCTTTTACCGAAGACATTGCCTTTGCGATGCTATCCGCCTTTTCATTCAGGACGTCCATATCGTCGCCGAACAACTTCACGGCAACCTGTGATTTCACGCCTGAGATGAGCTCATCGACCTTAAGCGCGATCGGCTGGGTAATGTTAAGGCCAATTCCGGGTATCTTTTCGAGCTCTTCCCTTATCTTTTCTACAAGTTCTTCTCTTGTCGAAGCACTCGTCCATTCATCTCTCGGCTTGAGGATTATTATGGGGTCGCTTATATTGGGGCCCATCGGATCGGTGGCTATCTCCGCCGCTCCTATCTTTGAGACGACCGTCACTACCTCAGGAAACTTCAAAAGGGCCTGCTGGACCTTGTTTTCTATCTCGACCGATTCGGGAAGCGAGATGCTCGGGAGCCTTATGACCTGAGTGGTTAAGGAGCCTTCATCGAGTGTCGGCATAAACTCGGTGCCGAGAAGAGGGAAAATAGCAAGGCTCGCGATGAGCATCGCTACCGCGCCAGCCAGCACGACAAACTTTTTTCTCAATGCCCAGCCTAGAACCGGCATATAGAACCTTTTAATCCATCTTACGATAAAGACATCTTCCTCCTGCCCGCCTTTTAAAAACAGCGAGGCAAGCACCGGGGAAAGGGTCAATGAGAGAATCAGCGAGACAAAAAGAGCTATGCTTATGGTATATGCCATCGGGCTGAACATCTTTCCTTCCATGCCCTCAAGGGTAAAGAGCGGCAGGAAGACGATAATGATTATTACTATGCCGAAGGTTATCGGCCTTCCCACCTCTTTTGCAGATTCAAGGATCTTATGGAGGCGCCCTTCTTTATGGTGCTCTTTTTCAGAAAGGTGCCTGAAGATATTCTCGATCATTACGACCGAACCATCCACCATCATGCCTATGGCTATGGCCAACCCCCCGAGGGACATGAGGTTTGCGGACATGCCCATCCACTGCATGGCTATAAATGTAGTGAGAGCGGCTACAGGCAGCGTTGCCGCCACTATCAGGGCGCTTCTTATATTGCCCAGGAAGAGGAAGAGGATGACAACCACAAGGATCCCGCCCTCTTCGAGAGCCTTTGTAATAGTGCCGATGCAGGCGTTTACAAGTTCGGTCCTGTCATAAAAGGGCTTTATCTTTACTCCGTCAGGCAGGATGTTGCCGGCGTTGATCTCCTCGACCTTTTTCTTTACCCCCGCAACGACCTCCTTGCCGCTTCCGCCCTTTATCATCATCACTATACCGGCGACGGCCTCGCCCTTCCCGTCCTTCACGATCGCGCCGTGCCTTGTCTCAGGGCCGAAAGTTATGCTTGCGACGTCTTTAACATAAACGGGCGTCCCGCCATACGACTTGATAACGATGTCTTCTATGTCCTTTAACGACTGGACCAGGCCGACGCCCCTTATGATATAACGCTCGGAGGCGTGTTCGAGTATGTCGCCGCCCGCGTTTGAGTTGTTTTCCGCGACCGCTTCGAACACCTCATTGAGCGTAAGGTTGAATTTGCGCAGTCTGTCCGGCTCGATCAGCACCTGGTACTGTTTGACATGGCCGCCGAAGGCGTTTACGTCCGTGACCCCTGAGACTGTCTTTAGTATAGGCCGTACGATCCAGTCCTGGATCGTCCTTAACTCCATCAGCCCGGCGATATCGTTTTTCGAGCCCTCAGGCCTCTCAAGGGTATACTGGTATATCTCGCCGAGTCCTGTTGAAACTGGACCCATTACGGGTTCTACCCCTGCCGGCAGCTTTTCCTTGGCTTCAATAAGCCGTTCCAATATCAACTGCCTGGCGAAATAGATGTCAACATCGTCCTCAAAGACGACCGTCACCATCGACAGGCCGAACTTGGAAAGAGACCTCAACTCCTCCATCTTCGGGAGCCCCGTCATCTGCACCTCTACCGGATAGGTGATGAGCTTTTCCACCTCAACAGGGGAGCGCCCCGGGGCCTCCGTTATTATCTGGACCTGAACGTTCGTGACGTCCGGAAAGGCATCTATCGGAAGCTTATTAAAAGCATAGACCCCGGCGCCGACCAGCAGAAAAACCCCGATTATAACTAAAAGCCTCTGCTTTAAAGCAAAGGCAATAAGCCTCTCTATCATTAAACTGCTCCTCCGATTTCAATTACGGATTTCGGGCATACCCCTGCGCCCGTCAATGCCCGTGACCTTCCATCTCTCCCTTTTGCCCTTCGGATTTCAAGGTGAAAGCGCCTTTCACGACTACCCTCTCACCTTCATTGAGGCCTGAAAGTATCCTGTGGAAGCCATTGAACCTGGGGCCCACCTCCACAACACGCTTTTCAAACTCGTGCTCATCGATTGCCACGAATACGATAGATTTATCGCCATCGCGCTGCAGAGCGCTTTCAGGCACCGCGAGCGCCTTTTCCTTTTCAGAGGTCGATATCCTGACGGTCGCGAACATCTCTGGCTTAAGCGCGCCTTTTGCGTTATCGACCTCAGCCCTGACCTTTACGCCCCTTGTCTCAGGGTCGATCACCTCGGATATGTAGCTGAGCTTTCCCTTGAAAACTTTTTCAGGGTAGGCTGATGCAACTATCGCAACGGACTGTCCCTTTTTTACCTTGGGGACATCGGCCTCAGGAACGTCTGCGATGACCCAGAGATTAGAGAGGTTCGCCACCGTAAAAAGAGGCTTTATTGGCTCCACTACCTCGCCGAGCGTAAGATGCCTTTCTATGACCGCGCCTGAGATCGGCGAATATATGGCGACCCTCGAATTGATGGTATGTTCCTTGCCTATCGCTGACAATTCCTTTTCAGTCATCCCAAGCAGATGAAGCTTGTCTTCCGCCGCCTTCAATTCCGTTTTCGCCGAAAGGTACTCACCCTCGCGCCTCTGGAATTCACCTGTTGATATGACCTTGCCCTCAAGGACTATCTTTGCCCGCTCGAATGACTTCTCCGCTATCTCGTAGGCCGTTTTTGCCTTGAGGTACTGGCTCTGCGCCTCTCCAAGCTCGGGACTGTCGATTATCGCGAGCGGCTGTCCCTTTTTCACATAGTCACCGGCATTCGCGAACACCTCGACCGCCCTCCCAGGTATCCTCGGGCCGACATGGGCAAGCGCTGTCTCATTCACGGATACCTTTCCGGTAAAGGAATACTCCACACTGACGGGCCTCAAGGAGAGTGCCTCGGTTTTTATGCCAGCGCTCTCAACAGCTTCGGGGCTCAGGGCTATGACACCTGGACGCTCGCCTTCATGCTTGCCAGCTTCCTCGGCATGGCTATCCCCTTGCCCGGCTTCCTTTTTCGGTTCCTCTGATTTTCCGCATCCTAAAAAGAAAACCAAAGCGAACAGGACAAATAAAGTTTTCCTGAAAACCATTAAAATCTCCTCCATACTTTCATTTCGTTTTATTGCGGCAGGCCGCCTGCCACCCTCTCAAGCGCCGCCAGGGACGATTCAAGCTCGAACAGCGATTGGTAATATTCGACAAAGGTCGACTGATATACTCTCTGGGTATCAAGGTACTCGAGAAGCCCGGACTCACCGTGCCTGTATGAGAACTCCGCTATCCTTAGCGCCTCCTGAGCCTCGTTCAGGAGCCCCTTGTCAAAGACCTCTATCTGCTCAATGGCAGTCGTATAGTTCTGGTATTCTTCGGTTATGGACTTTGCCAGTTCCACCTTTGTCCTGTAGACTTCAGCTTCTGCCCTTGTTTTCCCGGCGGAAGCCGCCGCTATCTCCCCTTTCCTCTGGTACCAGAAAGGGATGGGTACGGACAGGCCGACCCCGTATGAGTCCTTGTCAAACTCTTTGCTGAAAAAGCCTCTCAGAGTCACATCAGGGAAGACTGATGCTCGCTCCGTTTCGAGCGAATAGCCCTTTGCCTCGGCGTCCTTTTTCGCCTTCAAGACAAGCGGGTGCTTCTCCAGAGCGACCGACAAAAGCGCCTGAAGCTCGTACTTCTTTTCAGGCGACCTGAACACCCCCTCCACATCAAAATCGCCTTTAATGGCATTGCCTAAAAGCCCGTTCAAAACCGCCTTTGAAACGGCGATTGCGTTACCAGCCCTCTTCAATTCCTTGTCCGCCCTGAGCGCCTCAACCTTTGCCTTTATCAACTCGAACTCAGGCGCCTCCCCTGCCTTTACCTTGAGTTCTACGGTCTTGAGGAGTTCACCGGTTATCCTTGAATTCTCCCCGGCTGTCTCCAGAATCTTTTTGTCCGCCAAAAGCCTGAAAAAAGCCCTTTTGACCTCAGCGCGTATCTGGAGGCGGAAATCGTCCAGTTCATTTTCAGTGGCTTCAACGGAGGCCTTCGCGGCCTGTTTTCTGAAATGCCTCTTGGAAGGCCACTCAATCGCCTGGCCGATGCCAAGGGAGTACTCGCCTTTCGATTCCCCTGTCTCGATGGATTTGCCTCTGCCCACCTCGAATTCGACTTCAGGGTTGGGATAGGCACCAGCCGAGACGGCCTCTCCCCTGCTCGCCTCGATGTTGGCCCTGAAGACCGCGGCTGCCGGGTTCGCTTCAGTTGCCATGGAAAGCAGGGCGTCCAGAGTAAAGACTTTCTTTTCCTCAGCGGTCACAAACCCGGGAATTAGAAAAATCATGAAAAAAAAGACAACAGAAACGGATGGTCTAAATCCTTTCAACGGACAAGCCTCCCTGCGTTTTTTAGATACAGAATTTTCGCCGTAAAAAGATTACGGAAATACAACAGGAGATAGAGCATACGGCTTGGCCTTCAGGCCAGGCCTGGCTTATCGCTGTGTATCAGAGTGGGTTTTAGATAAGGACTTTGGGTGGCTGAAAGATGTCTGCAGATATTTTCTTGAGAGATAAATCGGCGGCGGCAAATAAGGATAAGGAGATTGTTTGAACAGAGCTTACTTCAGTGGATGGGGTGTTCGTGAAGCTCAGGTGGCAGGGGCAATGGCACTCGTCGAGAATGCCTGAAGGGGAATAAGAGCGCTTTCCATCATCAAGGTCAGCAGCTACAAACTGTACACTGCCCTGTATTCCAGGGACGCTCCGAGGCAAATCTTCTCCAACACAAGCAAGGTCAGTCACCTGCAATGTGAAGACGATCAGGAGGAGAAAACCTATGAATTTACCGATACGGGTCATTTTTAGAACTGTCCTATACATTCCAATATACCTTTTTCTCAGGAGCCGTCAACAAAATTCTTGAATAACCTGTTATTGACAAGAGCGGCGTTTTATCTGTGAGGACTTGACAAAATTATTGAAAACATGTGATAAATTACAAATGTACTTAAAAAAGCAGTGAGGGAAGTAATTGAAGAATGAGGTTTGGGAAATTGTACTAATTTTGTATTCGAATTGGCGGCAGTCCTAAGACTCCAGAGACTCTAAAGACTACAAAGAATGCCACCAAACCCCCTATTATATAAGGCAAAACGGGAAATCAAGCCGAATATCAGGGAGTTGCGTTTTTGGGCTTAATTGCCCTCAAAATCCCGTACCCGCAAGGGTGTGTGGGTTCGATTCCCACCTCCGGCACCAATTTTTTCTCTTTAAAGTTAACGAGTTATTCTCAACCCATTTCTTCCCGCGCGGGATTTTTTATGCCGTGCACTTTCCCTGTCAGGCAACTTGCTCTCACCTATTGCTATTGAGCAGCCTAATTCGAAGCCTTTCTATGTCGTTCTCGAACACAATATTTTTCCTCTCGAAAACTATTAGACCATCTTCGCCAAAAACAATACACAAACGCCGAGAACCAGATTAAGCCTTACCAGAGCAAGCGAAAGCTTCTGAAGGGATGCTTTCTTTGCCGGCACTGACTTTGCTATCTTCGGGGCCAGAAGAAGGCCTCTGTAAAAATGGATAGCTATCATAGTTACGGCCAGCGCCGACTTAAAATAAAATGGCGCACTCATATAAGAGCCTTTGTGCAGGAACGATAAAAAGACCCCAGTTATGACGAGAAGCAAAATACTGTAATT
Organism: Deltaproteobacteria bacterium GWB2_55_19; assembly: GCA_001797465.1. Lineage (GTDB taxonomy): Bacteria > Desulfobacterota > GWC2-55-46 > GWC2-55-46 > GWC2-55-46 > GWB2-55-19. The sequence goes on from MGPQ01000005.1 coordinate 154,390, forward strand.
CGCGAAAGGCGTAAATCTTTTTGAGATCACACCCATGATTTTACCTGCTTCTGTTCCCATGACCTCTTTTGAAGCCGGGATAGCTACAAACAGGATAAATATTATCCCGCCTATCCAGAGAACTGCCGAAACAAGATGCAGAAAAACGATGGAATTCAAAGCAAAATCAAACATAACTCCCTCCTGTTTTTTTTTGGCCGCCCCTGGTGGAAGCAGCCGTCAATTAATTTAAGTATATAAGCATACTCTTATATTCAAGGCCCAAAAAAAGACCGCTACTTCTTCCCGGCGGCATTCCCGCTTTGACAGCCGCAGGAACATAATCTGTTCAGGCGCTGCCTGCACATCTCCAGGGCCTCCCTGTCGAGCGAATAATAGACCCAGTAGCCCCTGCGCTCATCGTTTACGAGGCCGGAAGACTTAAGCACCCTGAGGTGCTGCGAAGCGGCGGACTGAGATATGCCGATGGCCTCGGCAATGGCATTAACGCTCATAGGCTCCTTTTTGAGGAGCTCGATGATGTCGACCCTTCTGTCTACCGACAGTATCTTGAATAAGTAGGCTGCGTTTTTCATAAGTATTTAAGCAGCTACTAATATACTCCGACCAGTCCTGCTTGTCAATCGCTGTCTTGACATTTCCATGTGAATACATTATTTTATTAATTAAGCAATTCCTTAAATAAGGCATCGGCTTTAGAATCTGTAAAACAATAAGCGCATCATAACGGCTCAACACAATTAATCAGGACGCGTGAGCATGATATCCAAAGAGATCTACGAGATACACGCAAGCATCTGCCAGTGCCTGGCGAACCCAAAGCGCCTCGAGATCATAAATACCCTGAGGGAAGACGAGCTGTCGGCAACCGAGATCGCCGAAAAACTTGGCATCTCCAACGCTAACGCATCCCAGCACCTCGCCATAATGCGCAACAAAGGGATACTCAAAAGCAGGCGCGAAGGGGTCAGCATCCACTATTCCCTTGCCAACCCCAAGGTCATCACGGCGTGCGACATAATGAGGGAGGTGCTTTTCGAATACCTCAACGAAAAGCAGTCGCTTACAAAAAAGGTGAAGATCTGATGGCTTTCGGGTCTCGCGCTTTTTCAAGGGAGTTTTTCGACATGTACCATGCCGCGGTCTTCGAGGCCCTCGGCGAAAACGCAGCCAAATACAATGCCAGGATTGGGGCCATACTCGCCAACGCGTGGCATAAGAGGGTTGAATCGTCAGCAGACCCGGCGGGATCTAAAAAAGCCAAAGAGTCATACACGGGCGGGCCTTTCAGTTTTTCCGATATCGTGAGGTTCGAATTTACAGATGAAGGCACAGTATACCTGTACGCCAAAAACTGCGTCAGCTGCATCGATAGCGAACAGCTTTTAATGAAGGAGGTTTTTATGTCTCATGATTTTTCAAAGGAGTTCTTCGCAGCCTACCATGCCGCGGTCATTGAGGCCCTCGGCGATGACGCGGCCAGATATAACGCCAAGATAGGGATTATACTTGCCAATGCCTGGCAAAAGAAACTCAGTGAGCTGCCAGCGGACCCGGCAGAGTTCAAAAAAGCCATTGAAGCCTACATGAGCGGGCCATTCAGGTTCTCCGACATAGCTAAATTTGAATTCAATAATGACGGCACGGCCTGCCTGTATGTCAAGGGCTGCGACATCTGCAACGGCAATGAACTTTTGCGCAGCAGCGGCAAGAAGGGCTCCTGCCCGATAAGCCAGATGGTCAAATCCGCAATGGGCAAGGCCTTGAAAACCGGGGTGGAACTTACGGGCAGCGAAAAGCCCGGCCCGGTAGGCGAGTGTTACTTGAAGTACAAGATATCCATGTAAGCCTTCCGTAACGCGCTTGATTTAACCTGACCTGAAAGTGAACCGCCTCAGGAGGAGCTATGGCGAATATCGTAATAATAGGCGCATCCACCGGCGGGCTTCCAGCGGCCTACGAGATGAAGGCCGCTCTCGGCGCTGGCCACAGTGTGACCGTAATCTCGAATACGGATATCTTTCACTTCGTCCCGTCAAACCCGTGGGTCGCCGTGGGCTGGAGAACGAGGAAGGACATAAGCTTTCCCCTCAGAGAGCCGCTTGAGAAAAAAGGGATTAAACTCATATCCGATGGCGCTGTTGCCATAGACCCGGTCAAAAAGGACATAAAAACCTCATCCGGCACCGTTGTACCTTACGATTACCTCATTATCGCTACAGGCCCTAAGCTCGCGTTCGACGATGTCCCAGGCCTTGGGCCTGAGGGCCACACCATATCTATCTGCACAGTCGACCATGCCGAAAAGGCGTTCGAGCGATATAAAAGGTTTCTCGAAAACCCGGGCCCGGTTATCATCGGAGCGGCCCAGGGTGCTTCATGTTTCGGCCCGGCGTACGAGTTCGCCTTTATACTCGACGCCGACCTGCGCAAGAGAAAGATTCGCAGGAAGGTCCCCATTACCTTCATCACACCGGAACCATACATAGGCCACATGGGGCTTTCCGGCGTCGGAGATTCGAAGGGCCTTCTTGAGCACGAGCTGAGGGAAAGGCACATAAGCTGGCATACGAATACGAAGATAAAGCATGTCGAAAACGGAAAAATGGCAGTCGAGGCGCTGAACGAAGGCGAACGGGAGCTTCCTTTCAGTTACTCGATGATAATCCCGTCCTTCAAGGGAGTGGACGCCGTAGCCGCCGTCGAGGGCCTCTGCAACCCCAAAGGCTTTGTTATTGTCGATAAATTCCAGCGGTCTCCAAGGTACCCGGACATCTACGCCGTCGGCGTCTGCATAGCGATAGCTCCCCCGGAGGTGACCCAGGTCCCGACGGGCGTACCCAAAACCGGCTTCATGATAGAAAGCATGGTTACAGCCGTGATCCGGAACATAAAGGCCTCAATCGAGGGCGGACAGGCATCGGCTGTCGCGACATGGAACGCCATATGCCTCGCGGATATGGGTGACACAGGTGTGGCGTTCGTGGCTATCCCTCAAATGCCGCCAAGGGATGTGACCTGGGCGAAAAAAGGGCGCTGGGTGCATCTCGCGAAAGTGGGGTTTGAAAAATATTTTCTCAGGAAAATGAAAAAGGGCATAAGCGAGCCTTTTTATGAAAACACTGTCCTCAGTGCCCTGAAGATAAAGAAACTCGAATAAAGCATGGCAGCATGGGACCCGAAAAAATACGAGGCCTGGTATGAGACCCCGCTCGGGAAGCCCTCCGACAGGCTCGAGCAGGACCTTGTCCTTTCTATGGCAGGCGTCAAGGAAGGTGAACAAGTCCTGGACGCTGGCTGCGGCACGGGGAGATATTCCATCGCGCTCGCGAAAGAAGGGGCCAAGGTAACCGGGCTGGACGCATCACTCGGGATGCTTGAATGGGCAAGGGACAAGGCCGGAAGATCAGGCCTGAAAATAGATTTCATCCAAGCGGATGCACTGAAAATCCCGTTCCCGGACGGGCAATTTGACCTCGTGCTTTCTGTCTGCATGCTCTGCTTCATAAGAGACTGGCGGTCCGCGCTCCTTGAGATGAAGAGGGTCTTGAGGCCGGGCGGCAGGGTTGTCATAGCCCTCCTTAACAGCCGCTCCTCCTGGGCTCTCTTGAGAAGGGCCAAGGGGCTGTTCAGGAAGTCTGTTTACAACAGCGCGGAATTCTTATCCCCGGCCGCCATAGAGGCTGAACTCAAAAGGGCGGGGTTCAAGGAGATAGAGACGAGGACCTGCCTCTTTTTTCTGCCCTTAAACTCAAAAACATATCTCTCCTTCTCAGGGGTTCAGGAACGGCTCGGGAGAAGGTTGTTCCCAAAGGCCGGAGCGTTTATTGTTACGGTCGCAACAAAGCCGTAAGCCTGAATCAAATAAAATCCATTTATCGAGAGCCGTCATGAAAAAATTTTCCCTCGTAGAATTTTCAGTAAACCACCCGAAGCTCGTCGTCGTCATAGCGGTGCTGATCACGCTCGGCTTCCTCACGCAATTCCCCAAGATAAAAACTGACACGAACCCCAAAAACATGCTCCCGCCGACCTCTGACGTAAGGGTCTGGAACGATTCGGTCGATGAGACCTTCGGCCTCTATGAGGATACAATAGCGGTTGGCATAACGAGCGATGAAGGGGTCTTGAACGAGCGCACGCTCGGCAAGGTCTTGAGGATAACCAACGAGGTCCTCCTCATAGAGGGCGTGGCGGCGAGGGACTTGAACGGGCTGCCGACCATTACGAACGTCACAGCCGAGGCCGGGACATTAAAGGTCGCCCCTCTCATGGCCGAGCTCCCGAAGAGCGTGGCGGAAATGGAGCGCCTCAAAAAGGACCTTACGGAAAACCCGCTCTTCACTGGAAGGGTGATATCAGCTGACGGAAAGACGACCGCGATATACATCCCGCTTGAGGAAGGCGCGAACGGCAAGGCCATCGCCGACAGGATAAAAGAGGTCGTCAAGAAAGAGGGCGGCCCGGAAAGATACTATGTAGCAGGAGACCCGGTTGCGAGAGACACCTTCGGCGCTGAGATGTTCAAGCTCATGGCGATATTCGCCCCGATCGCAGGCGCGGTAATGCTCCTTATCAGGTATCTCATGTTCAAGGACCTGTTCCTCTCGGTCACCTTGATGATGGACGCCATGATGAGCATAATCTGGTCAATGGGCCTTCTCATCGCGCTCGGCTTCCCTGTCCATATCATGACCTCCATGGCCCCTGTCTTCCTCATGGCCATAGCGACCGACAGCATGCATATCTTCAACGAGTTCTACTTCCGCTACAGGGAAAAAAAGGACAAAAAGGCGGCCATCATCGAGACCATGCGCGCCGTTGGACGGCCCGTGCGCTATACCGCGCTTGCTACAGCCGTCGGCTTCGCCGTGCTCATGTTCATGGATATCGTCCCGGTCAAGGTCTTCGGAGCTGTGGTGGCCTTCGGCACCGTGGCCTTGAGACTCCTGAGCTTCAGCTTCATCCCGGCGATGTTCACCTTCGTGAAAGAAGAAAAGCTCAAGAAGGTTGCTTCAGGAGAGGACGCGTCAACCGGCATGGCATCCGGCTTTCTCCGCGGCCTTGCCTCAGCCGGGGCGCATAGCCCCAAAGCCACTGCTTTCATATGCATCGTCATCTTCGCCCTGTCGGTCTTCGGCGTATCAAGGATCGTCGTAAACAACAACATGGTCGAGTGGTTCAAGGCAGGAAGCTCTGTCCGCTCGGCGGACGCCGCACTGAACGCCGCTCTCGGCGGCACCTCGCTCGGTTACATAGTAGCCGCGGCAGACGAGGAAGAATATATCAAGGACCCTGAAGCCATGAGGCAGATAGAGGGGCTCCAGAGACGCCTTGAAAAACTGCCGGTCGTGGGAAAGACAAGCTCGGTCGTCGATTATGTAAAGAGGATAAACAGGGTCCTTCACGACGACGACCCGAAATACGACACTGTCCCGTCATCGAAAGAGGAGATAGGCCAGTACCTGTTCCTGTTCAGCATGTCGGCGAAGCCTTCCGACCTCGACAATGTGGTTGACTATCCTTTCCAGAAGGCGAACATCTGGGTACAGCTCAAGACCTGGGACGCAGAGGCCATGCGCGCCGTAATGAAAGCTGTGGACGAGTACAAGCTGGAAAACCCCGGGAAACTGGAGTTCAAGCCCGCCGGGATAGCGTACTTCAACCTCATCTGGAACGACGAAGTCCTCTGGGACATGCTCAAGGGTTTCATCATAGCCCTCGTAGTGATATTCGTCATACTCTCCTTCAACTTCGGCTCAGCCAAATGGGCGGCCATAGGGTATATCCCGCTTCTGTTCACTATACTCATCATCTACGGCGTGGTAGGCTTCATGGGCAAGGACTTCGACATGCCTATTGCAGTCCTGAGCTGCCTGTCTCTGGGCATGGCGGTTGACTTCTCGATACACTTCATAAGCAGGCTCAGGCAGAGGCTCTCTGAGGAAGGACCCGCAGGGACGCCCTCCAATGAATCCCTCACAGACGCGCTCCTCTGGACGGCGGCAAGGCCGGGAAAAGGCATAATGCGCAACGCCGTCCTTTTCGCCTCGGCCTTCTCAGTCATGCTCTTTGCCCCGCTTACGCCCTATATAACGGTCGGTGCTTTTATCGTGAGCATGATGCTCCTTAGCGCGGTCCTCACCATAATCTGTCTCCCTGCCCTTATAGTCTTGTTCAGAAGCCGCCTTTTTGGAGGGAATTGATGTATCCTTTGAAAATAAGCCGTTATCCGATTCATATGAAATGGAGGTCAGCCATGCTGAGATACCTGCTTTTACTTGTAGCCCTGCTTTTGCCGCTCAACTCCTTCGCGATAACGCCTGAGGAGGTGATGAAAAGCTCTCAGGCTGCCTTTCTCTACCCCGGGAAGGACTTCAAGGCAAGGGTCGTCATGCGGCTTGTGAGCAAATCCGGCTCCGAGAGGGCAAGGGAGCTTACCATGCTCAGGAAGAACTATGGGGAGACCGGAGGCGACCAGAAGTACTTCATGTACTTTTTACGGCCCGCGGACGTCAAGGACATGGCCTTCATGGTCTATAAATACCCGGGCAAAGACGACGACAGGTGGCTATTTGTCCCGGCCCTCAATATGGTAAGGAGGATCGCGGCCCAGGACAGGCGTTCGAGCTTTGTTGGCTCTGACTTCACCTACGAAGACGTATCCGGCAGGGACATAGCCGATGACACGCACGAGATAACAAAGGAAGAAAAATTCGGAGGCTCTGAGAGCTATGTCGTCAAGAGCACGCCAAAGGCCGGGGATACTGACTACGGCTACAAGCTCTCGTGGATAGACAAACGGACCTTCCTTCCCCTGAAGGAAGAGTACTATGACAAAAGGGGCACTCTTTACAAGGTCTTTACCGCCGAGGAGATAAAAGAGATAAAGGGCTTCCCGACTGTCGTCAAGAGGACGATGAAGAACCTCCAGAGCGGCCATTCCACGGAAACGGTCTTCTCGAAGGTGGATTACAATATCGGCATCGAGGACAGCCTCTTTACCGAAAGATACCTGAAGCAGCCCCCGAAGAAGTGGCTGGACTAATACATCTTTAAGGACAGGCACAAATCGTGAAGCGAATCCTGCATGCTTTTTTCATCCTGGCGTCATGCCTTACGATAAATGCGTATGCCGCGGATTACTCGGTCAACGGGTTTGTCCAGGGCAATTATTCGTTCGGGACAGAGACCTCGAACCCGGACGGCGGCGACTTCAAGTGGGCAGAGGAACGAGCACAGTTAAAGGTCGAAGGCGCCCAGGAGCCAGTGCGCCTTTTTCTCAAGGCCGATATCGCATTCGACCACATTGATAATGATGCCGAAGTCGAGCTCAGGGAAGCCTACATCGACCTCACGAGGGAAAGGTGGGACCTCAGGGCTGGCAGGCAGATAATCACATGGGGCCTCGGCGACCTTGTCTTCATAAATGATGTCTTCCCGAAGGACTATGAGGCGTTCTTCTCTGGCAGGCCGCTTGAGTACCTGAAAAAGGGAGTGGACGCGGTCAAGGCCGGTTTCTATCCGGACATAGCCTCATTTGAGCTTGTCGTAGTCCCTTTCTTTGAGCCTAACAACTTTCCTGATGCGAACAGGTTCTGGATGTTCGACCCCATGTCAAGCGTGACGGACAGGACTGAGGAAGAGCCGGCCTCGACCCTCAAGAATACGGAGGTGGCCTTGAGGGTTTACCGCGACATAGCCGGATTCGATACATCCATATATCTTTACAAGGGCTTCCACAGGGAGCCCTCGATGTTGCCGGACAGCCTTTCCTCGCCTTCAAGAATAGATCTCATCTATTCTGAACTCGCGGTTTACGGGATTAGCCTGCAAAGGAGCGCGCTGGACGGGGTCGCGGGGTTCGAGGCAGGCTATTACGATTCGCTGGACGACAGGAACGGGTCAGACCCTCTCATCCCCAATTCCCAGACCCGTTTTCTATTGAGCTATCAGAGGCAGCTGATCGAGGATTTGAGCGTCACGTTCCAGTATTACGGCGAATACATGCACGACTATTCGGAGTACGAAAGGACCCGGGTAGTGTCTTTCCCGAAAAAAGCGAGGTACAGGGACCTCACGACGCTGCGCCTGACCTACCTGCTATTGCATCAGAACCTGAGAGTTCAGTGGTTTTCCTTCTGGTCTCCTGCTGACAGGGACTACCTTTTCAATCCCGAGGCCAAATATAACTTCTCGGACAACTTCTGGGCTGCTCTTGGAGCCAACATCTTCGGCGGGCAAGAGGATACGACCCAGTTCGGTTCGCTCGACCGGAACGACAACCTGTACATGCAGGCGCGGTATGAGTTTTAGGGCTGCGTTGATTGAAAATACAGAAACTTTGATGAAGGATAAAAAACGCGATGAGAAAATGAAACTGCGCTGGAACTTGTACTAATTTTGTACTAGCATTGGCGCCAGTCCTGAGACTCCAGAGACTCTAAAGACTACAAAGGAAGCTCCCAAACCCCCTATTTCATAAGGTAAAACGGGGAATCAAGCCTGATATCAGGGAGTTGGGTTTTTGGGCTTAATTGCCCTCAAAATCCCATGGCGCAAGGCCATGCAGGTTCACCCAGCCAGACAGTACTAATTTTGTATTATTTTTTTTCGAGGCAGTCGGCTACTGTCTCTCATCATGATCTTTCAAAGACTCCACTGTTGCAAAACTGTTGCAGACTGGGAGGGAATAGAGGGACTTAAGGGAAACAGAGGGAATAGGGAGACAACAATTAACCCCTTGATTTTCAAGTCAAAACCGGAAAGTCAGACCAAAATCAAGGGGTTATAGTTTTTTGCTGTTTCATACTGGCAGTCTTGAGGTCAGGGGTTCGATCCCCCTCTGCTCCACCAGTAAAATCAAGGGGTTTGGCGAAAACGCCAAACCCCTTTTTGTTTTCATTATCCGCTGCGCGCCTGCCGCAATATCCTTACATGCGGGGCTCGTCAGTCCGGCATATCGAAATAAAGCAGGCGCGGTCCTCTGCGTCGCCCCCCATTCAGTCCTCCTTGAAATCGACCCGCGAATTGGAATAGAATAGCCCTGTACCTGTTTATTAAAAGAGGCTCTATGCCTGTGGACGACGACAAAAAAAACGAGCTCTACGCGGGGCTTGTCTTCCTTGTACAGGGCTCCTTCCCGAAGAGGTGCTCTAACTGCGGGACGGTCTTTGAGACCGAGGCGGAATTTCTCGCGAATACCGCCTCGCTCCAGACCGGAAGCGGCCTACGGGGGACTCTCGACGAAGAAGATCGCTCGATCGTAGAGATATACCGGAACTGCGTCTGCGGCTCCACCATGATGGAGCCGTGCAGGGACAGACGCGACACAAGCGAGGAAGGCTTGAGGCGGAGAGACAGATTCAGAGAGATCATGAAGATATTGACCGACAAAGGGGTCGCTTTCGATGAGGGTAGGGGCGAGCTACTGAAGGTCATGCGGGGGGAAGAAAGCGCGCTCATAAAAGACCTGCTTAAATGAAGAGTCTGAATGGAGTGAAAAACCCCCGGCCCAAGCCCTTCAAAAACCTCAATTTTTTTTGGACAACCCGTTGTCTTTTTGATAGAATCCTGCTTTAATACTGTCATTAATATAACCTATGCAGGGGACTGGCGGGCCTGGCAGAATAGCCTTCCGCGCGGGAACTCCTGAAATCTTTCAACAACCCCAGGGCTTACTCTTGATGCTCAGGCTACTATACATTTCAATCTTCCTGATATCGCTTCTGACCGGCAGAGGCGCGCTCGCGGCAGACCTCCTCGTGCCGGAAGCCTACAAGACCATTCAGGGGGCGATAGAGGCCGCCTCCCCTGGCGACACCGTCCTCGTAAACGAGGGCGTCTATACGGAGAACCTCTCCATACGGAAGCCCATAAAATTAAAATCCGTCAAGGGGCCGTCCCTCACTGTCATAAAGGCGGCTGTAAAGGAAGAACCTTCCATACTCGTCTTTGGGACAGACGGCGCTGTCGTCTCCGGCTTCACCGCAAAGGGGTCGTTAAGCTCGGGCATCGCCCTCAAAAACGTATCGAAATCAGAGGTGAGCGGCAACAACGCGGATGAGAACGTCTACGGCATAGCGCTCTATGACTCGAACGAGAACGCCATAACGGGCAACATGGCGGACAGGAACGAATACTACGGCATTTATCTGGAGAAGTCGCACCACAATACCATAGAGAGGAACAACGCTAACAGGAACGACGACAAGGGCCTCTTCATAAGCTACTCGAACAGCAACGTCATAAGAGAAAACACCGCGAACCTGAACACCTGGAACGGGCTTACGCTCTGGTCTTCCAACGACAACGTGATAGTGGACAACACCGCGCTCCGGAACATGTACAGCATAGTGGTAAGCGACTCAAAGGACAACGAGATATCCGGGAACACGACCTTGCCGAACGTCTTCCTGATACTCCCTGTTGTCCTCATCTACCTCGGCATAGTCACTTACCTTATACAAAAGAACGCCCTTAAACTGGTGTACGGGGTACAGTAATGCAACGAATACTCAAAATGCTCGGCGTCTTCAGCACCGCCTCCATCGTGCTCGCGAGCTTCGGACTTGTACTGGCCACGTCGAGCTTCATAAGCGGGCTTCAGCTCGTCAAGTCCGCCTCTATGGTAGAACGGAAGATACACCGCTTCAACGGGTTTACGGCGCTCACCCTGTACGTCATACTCGCCATCCTCGCCTTCTGGTACGAGGGGTTCGGGTTTCTCCGCCTCCTCGGCTGGTCCTCCGGGCTCTGCGTATTCCTCCTCAAGATATTAATAGTGAGGTCCAAGAAGCGACGGGCGTTCAAGTACCTGAGCTGGCTCGGGGGCACGCTCATACTCGTCTGGCTCTACATGGTCTACATCCACATACCTGTATAAAAGGTCCGGCCCTTGACGCCGGACGCATCACACCCGGAGGATGAATACCCGCGTGGAAAATGAGGACCGTCGAACCGGGAGGGGCCGGGCAATCGCGCTTATCCTGCTTGTGGCGGCCTTCGGGGCGCTCCGCGTAGCTTCGGCATTAAACGACCTCTACATCGACGAGATATGGTCCCTCCACTTCGCCTCGCGCGCCTCATCCGTCATTGACGTCTTCTCGGTCCGCCACGACAACAACCATATCCTGAATACCGTCTACCTCTATTTCGCCGGGAGCGGCTCGATCTTCCCGTCCATCCCGCCGGTATTCATCCATCAGAGGCTCCTCTCGGTTGCGGCGGGGACGCTTTCGCTCGGAGTCCTCGCGTATATCGGCCTCAAGCGCGGCTTTATCGAGGCAATGACGCTCGTGCTGATCGCGGGCGCCTCTTACCCGCTCGTCCTCTACTCATCCGAGGCGCGTGGCTACGCTCCGTCCATCCTCTTCGCGCTCATTGCCTTTACGCTCGCCGGGAGATGGCTTAAGACGAGATCGGCTGTCATCCTCCCCTTCTACTGGGCCTCTGTCTCACTCGGCCTCCTCTCCCACTCGAGTTTCTTCTATGTCCTTCTCGCGCTCTCAGGCTGGTCGGTCGCAGGGAGGCTTAAGTCCGGCCTGGATAACATAGCGATAAGGGACCTCATCCTTTTCAACGCGGTCCCGTTCGCCGTCCTTGCCGCCTTGTACATCTTTTTCATAAGCGGCATAGCCATAGGCGGCGGCACGCGCGGGGATATATTCGGCGCTACGCTCCACGCCTCCAAGATGGCCTTCGGAGTGCCGGGTACGGGGTGGGCATCCAACGCCGCCGGCGCGGCCATCGCGCTCTTTTTTTTCGTTTCCGGCGTGTTGATGGAATTACGGTCAGGCTCTGGGAGGTGGGTCTTTTTCGCGCTCTGCGTCGTCGTAGCCCCGGCCCTTGCTATCGCGGCCGCGAAGCCGGAGTTCTTCTACTTCAGGTACTTCATAGTCTCTTTCCCGTTCCTCTACATCCTCGCCGCATTCGTCCTCGCAAGGGCCTTCCGTTGGTCATCGGCCGGAAAGGCCCTCTACGCGGCGTGCATGGCCTTATTCCTCTTATCCAACTTATATTCGGACTGGAGGCTCGCGACAGTCGGCAGAGGCGCTTACTTTGACGCCATGATGTTCATGGCGGATAACGCGCCCGGGGGAGAGGCCGCGATCGGGAGCGACCACGACTTCAGAAATAAGGCCGTCCTCTCGTTCTACGCGAAGTTCCTGCCTGAGGGCAGGACGGTCACATACTTTGACAGAAACGAATGGCCCGAAAATGGACCGGGCTGGCTCATACTCCATAGCGTGGACCCCGGCTATAAGCCTTATGAGAGGACATTCGACGCGGGCGTTGAATATTCTCTGGCAAAGAGTTACGGGTTTGCGGGGGATTCAGGCTTCAGCTGGCACATATACAGGAAGGCAGGGCCTTAGATGGATGAGACAAGGACCAGCTAAGGGGTGTCTCTCTATGCTTACCCTCCCCGGTCACGGGGAGGATGCAAAATCACTGAAGACCGCATGGATGAAGCGCCTATCTTTGCGCGTCCAGCATCTTCTGCAGGTTCTGTATGGCGGCTGTGTTGTCCGGGTTCATTGCGATGGCCTCGTTGAACGCGCCTGCCGCCTTATCCGTTGAGCCGGCCCCGGCGTACGCCATGCCGAGCCAGTTGAAGAGGTCGTCGGATGCGCCTCTGGAAGAGGCGGATTCAAAACTCGCCGCCGCCTCCGCGAACATCCCTTTCTGATAATAGGCCTTCCCCATAGCGAAGAGCATATTGGCCCGGACCGACTCGTTCTTTGTGAGCCCGACCGCCTTCTGGAACATCGGCAACGCCTTATCGAACTCCCTTAAGTTGTAATAGACGACGCCAATGTTCATGTAAAGGCCGCCCGCGTCAGGCGCAAGGGCGAGCGACTGTTCATACTCCCTTATGGCCTCTCCGTAAAACCCGGCCTCCGCGTAGGCGACCCCGAGGCTCCCGTGGGCCGTCGCGCTCTTCGGGGCGTCCTCGACCGCCCTTTTCCAGTACGACAACTCGTCCTTCCAGGTCTTTATCGAAGCTACCGTATCCACTGAATAGAATACGAGGAGCGGTAGTATTATAACGACCGGGACGGCCTTCATGAGGCTCCCGGAAGGCCCCCTGGAGGCCGTCTCCCGCGCGCCCAAAAACGACTTGAGGATGAGCGTAAAGAGTATCGCGAACCACGCGCTCGGCATATACAGGTACCTCGACGCGAAGACCCATTCCCCCTGTATGTACTTTATGAGCAAGATCGCCGGTGAGAGAGGGACGAGTATCCAGAAAACACATAATACGATACCCCTGTCACGGGTCCTGTGGAGAGAGTAAAGGACGAGCGCAACAAGCAGGAGCGCGAGGATGACCTCGTGGTTCAATAGCCCAGTAATCGCATCCGTCGGCCTGAACGCGTAGTAGAGCTTCAGATCGAACGGGAAGACGAGCTTTCCGACATATTTGCCTGCTATCGCGGCAACGGACAGGACGTACTGTAAAGGCGTCATGGCGTGCTCGACGTTCAACGGGCCTCCGATCCATGACCGCGCGATAAGGAACGCGCCCGTCGCCATCGCATATGGCATATAGCGCGCGACGGACTTAAGCGAGAGCCTCGAGGCTGAATAATCGTAAACAATAATGAGGAGCGGGAGGAAGATCGCCGTCTCCTTTGAGATGAGGGCGACGGCGTAAAAGAAGACCGAGAGGGCGTAGAGGGGCATCGCGCCGGAGCGCGAGCTCAAGGACCTCGCGTAGAGATAGAAGGACAGGAGGCAAAGGAGCGTGAAGAAAAGCTCCATCACCGCGGCGACCCACGTGACCGCCTCGACATTGACCGGGTTAAGCGCGAACATGAGGGAAGCGGCGAGCGGCAACGCGCCTAAAGCGCCGGCTCCCTGCCCCTGGTCGGCAAGCACGGGGCGGGCTTCCCTATCGGAGGAGAGGACGACCGACGCCGCCAGATAGACCATGATCGCGTTCAGGATATGCAGGACGACATTTACGAGGTGATACCCGAACGGCTCCTTTTCCGCGAAGGCGTATATGGCCATGTTGACGATGTGGAGCATCGGCCTGTAATAATTGGACGCACCCTGGACAAAGTCGCCCTCGTAATACCCCCACGGCGGAGAGGTGAATATGACGGGTATGTAGCGGGCGCTCGTCAGCCACTTGTTCTCGGTTATCTGGGGAAAGTCGTCGCGAAAAAAACCTGACGAGAGGGCGCCGAAGTAAACGGCGAAGGTGACGGCTATTATGACGAGGAACGGGAGGTACTTTTTCATGGGACCGGCTCTGCCCCTGCCTCTCAGAGCGAGGCTTTTCTCGCGTTATTAGCCCGGCGTAACGAGCGGACGTCCGTCCGCCGGCCAGGGAGGCCGGAAGCGTTATGGGGCAAAAGATTATATCAAAATTACATCCGTGAGGGAATACCATAAATGCCGGGGGACCCTCGGTATGAGGAAGACAAAAAAAGAGGCTGGCGCAAGCGCCAGCCTCTTTCATTACATCCCAAAATGGGATACGGTCAACGGTCAGTGGCAACACCCCTGATGCGTAAGCTCCCTTAAGGCGATGATCTCTTCGTTGAACGCGCCCCTCTCCTCATTAACCCGCTTCACCATCTCGGCTATCGGGACGGGCGTAAACTCCGCCTCTATCTTCCTCATCCCCTCGGCGAGGTCTCTCCGCATCGCCTTGTCAAGGCACTTGTCGACCATCTCGAAGAACTCCTGGTCCTCTTTCCTTATATGCCCCTTGAGAGAGACGATCATGGAGGTTATGATGCCGTCAAGGATGGTCTCCTCCTCGAGGGCGTTGCGGAAGTTCGAGAGGAGCGACATGATTTCCCTGTGCTCCTCCTTTATGATCTCGGTAAGGGACTCCCCGAACGCCACGACACCCCTCATCGCCGGAAAGAGTACCTCCTCCTCCTTGAGCCCCGAGTGGAGGTGAATGGCGTTGGCGAGCTCATAGGTTGAGACCCAGAGGGCTTTGATGTCGCGCCTCTTGACCTGCTCCTCAACCTCCTCGAACTTCCGAATAATCTGCCTGTGCTCGAGGATGAGTGTGCCGATGGGGTCGTTCTCGTCGAGCCACTGTTCCTCTGCCCCGTTGGACTCGGGCGCGATCCTGACGAGCTCCCTCACCTTGAATGGCCTGGAGAACCCGAGCTTACAGAAGCCCTTCGGGCTCCTGAAGAGCTCGGGGTCATCGTATGCGGCCTTTAGCTCCTTGAAAAGGTCCTCGTAAACGGCTATGGTACCCTCGCGGCAGTTGGCGCAGCATGTACCCTGCGTGCAACGGTACTTTATCTCTATTTTAAGATTTGACATTGGAATGACCTCCTCCTCGCCGGTGCTATCAGGCGTGGCCTACGGTCTCGCCCTTATTAGCGGAGGGCATGACCGGCATGCCGAACTCGTCGTTGAACTTCGTTATTATGTAAAGTAGCGTCCTGTGATTCAGGAGGAGCCCCTCGTAGAGCTTGGTCTTTGTGAGGCTGTCGACGTAGAACTCATATGAGAACTGGACCTGCTTGGCCACGCCATGATCGTCCAGGTTCATATCGTAGGAGTTCTGCAGGAAGATGAGGTCCTTCCTTATCTCGCCGTAGAACGCGTCGCGGTCGTTCTCGTTCATCTTCTTAATCTTCTCCATGTGCTCGTTTGCGATGGCGACACCGTTAAGGAGCACGATAAGCCCGGGGTAGTCCTTGGGCTGGATGACCCTCTGCCTCTTCATCGAACCGAGGGGATAATCGACCTCAAGGTGGAAATTAACGTTGTCGTCCTTGATGTCGGTCACCTGGTGGTGGTTCTCCTCAAGCCACTTCTTTATGATTTCCTTCGCCTGCTCCGTGGTAGTATTCTCCATTTAAGCCTCTCCTGAATATGATTTATCCCTGTATTTGGGTGTATTTTATCTTACTACAATGCGAGGGCTGTTGTCCAGTCCAAAGAGCCGTTTTCACATATTTTGGCCCAAAAAATGAACAGGGCCGACCCCTCTTGGGGCCGGCCCTGTCCTGTCGAATAATACGGGCCGCCGTCTGTCTAAAGGCGATACGTCTTTAGCCGCCCCCGCCCTGGTCGGATATGCCCTCGACCTTCAGGGCCTGGCAGACCTGGGAACACCTCGTGCAATAGAATGTGTGGGTGAGCTCATATTCCTTATAGATCGCGCATGTCTGGCAGACGCAGTCCTTTTCCCACTGTATCTTCTTTGAGGTGCCGATGAGCGGAAAACAGTACCCCGTGGGGGCGTCGCCCGCCACGTATGTCGGGCAAGCCGGGCACTTGCACTTCTTAAGGACATAATCCTGACGCTTCTGGTACTCCGCCTTCTCCATCTTCTCGATGCCGAACTTGTCGATCCTGTCGTACTTGCCCATTTGTACCTCCTTCATGGTTTACGCCGCCTTGGCGGCAAAAGTCTCAAATATAGACAACTCAAATCAAGGCCTCTGTATGCATGGAATATATCGGGGTTAATGGAAATCGTCAAGTGAGACAGACGCATATTTTTGGATAGGTTTGAAAGGGGCGCATTGCATGTTGGATGACAGGCCTGTTAGAGCAAAAAAAA
This sequence comes from Deltaproteobacteria bacterium GWB2_55_19, assembly GCA_001797465.1. Classification (GTDB taxonomy): domain Bacteria; phylum Desulfobacterota; class GWC2-55-46; order GWC2-55-46; family GWC2-55-46; genus GWB2-55-19. The sequence goes on from MGPQ01000005.1 coordinate 170,945, forward strand.
CAGGGTGGACGCTTTCGCGCCCACCCTGTTTGAATTACAACTTACTAAAGCCTTGCGTTACAGCCCGGGACTACTGGCCCTGCCAGGACCCCTTGGCCTTGTCCCACCATGTGCCGCCGGAGTTGCCGTAGTCATATCTCTCCGCGCCCTTACGGGTGTAGTACCACCAGTTGAGGAAGTTGGCATACGCGTAGAAGACTGCGGCGCCGATGAAGAACGGCACAGCGCTGCCGTACTTGGTAATGGAAGCGCCAATGAGGCTTGTGAATATAAACGGGCCGAATGCGGCCCAAGCGCCGGTCCATCCGAGCATCTGCGCGCCCTTGGCCGGCGAATACGCGAACACTATTGGGTACTGGCGGAAGGTCGCCGCGTTGGCTATGCCGGTCATGAGGAATATCCATAGCATTATCAGGACAAACCCGGTGAACGACTCAAGCCCGGTCGGCTTAAGGAACCCGCCGAATACAAGGGCCAGACATCCGATGATCTGCCCTATGAAGCACCACAACATGCCCTTTGACCCGCCCCACTTGTCGAATATAGGGCCGGTTAACGCGCGGGATAAACCGCCGATTAGCGGGCCGAGGTACGCGTACTGCAACGCGTCAGGCGCGCCGTCAAAACCGCCGTAGATGGTCTTGATCATTATCGGGAACGCGGCCGCATAACCGGAGAACGAACCGAATGATGCGATATAGGTTACTGTGCAGTTCCAGGTATGCGTCAGCGCCCTGTCCTTGGTGCTGAGTATTTCAAACTGTTTCTTGAAGCCGCCGCTCTTGACACCGAGCGCGGCCGGGTCGATGCTTCTCAGCAACAACACGCAGAGTATGAAGGCCACGATGAGGAAAGGTACGTACCAGAACGCGGCGTTCTGTACCCACATGCCCTTCTTTATCACATTCTTGACCGTTACATCAGTGATTGCGCCGGCGTCGTTTCTCTTGACCTCTACCTTTACGCCTTTAGCAGTCCTTACTTCCGTAATGGCGCCCTTATCGTTTCTCGTTACATCTTCCTTTATAGCCTTGATGGTATCGGTCTCCTGAAGGACCACGTCCTTCAGCACGCCGCCTTCTTTTACGACCATTACAGCGGGGATCCACTCAGGCTTGTTGATCACTACGTCAGTAACAACGCCGTTGTCCTTGATAACCGTTATCGCGCCCTTGATCGCATCGGCCTTCGTGAATAACTGCGGGCCGCCGGCTATCGCGCCGAGGACTGCGCCGCCGATGATGACGGGGGTTACGAACTGGACTACGCTAACGCCGAAGTTGCCTATGCCGGCCTGGAGGCCCATGGCGAGGCCCTGGAGCCTCTTCGGGAAAAAGATGGAGGTGGAAGGCATATAGGAGGAGAAGTCGCCGCCGCCCATCCCGGTAAGGAACCCGATTATCATGAACGTGCCCCAGGTCGTGTTAAGGTCCTGCACCGCGTAGCCAAGCCAGACCATCGGTATGAGCTTGATGATCGTCGCTATGCTTACGACCGGCCTTGTCCCGAGTATTGGGATGAAGAATGAGTGAATGAGCCTCAATATGCCGGAAGCGAACCCGGGTATCGCCGCGAGCCAGAAGAGCTCCATGGTTGTGAACTTGAAGCCTATGGCGGGAAGCCTCACGACCACGGCGCTCATGACGAACCACGTGGCGAATGAGAATATCAGCGAGAACGTGGTTACGCCGCATGTGCGCCACGCTATCCCGCTGGCGGTTTCGCGCCAGAACTGTTCATTCTCCGGCTGCCATTTTGTCAGTTTTGCCATTTTCAGATTACTCCTTTCACACTTATTGAAGTACGAGATAGTGCAGGGTGTAGCCGTGCGTCTGATGGAAGGGCCGGAAAAACCCCTCTGTCTTATATCGATCAAGTTTTTTAGTAGGTAGGTATTTGTGCTGAAACAGGGTGGTGCGCTACTGCGAAAGGCGTCTACTGGCGAAACTCAAAGAGGGTGGGCCCGAAGGCCCACCCTCCCGTGATTACTTGTACTGTACGATATTCTCGGTCTGCGGTGTCCTCTTGTACCACCTGACGACCTGGTAAGGCCTTACGAGGTACTTGTAAGGGTTCAATACCACGAAGTGGGCGAGCCTTGAGAACGGGATGAAGCCGATGAATATCAAAGCGTTGAAGATATGGACCTTGGTTATGAGGGGAAGCGTGGCCACATAATCGACGTTCGGGTTGAGCTTAAGGATCGACCAGATCCACGGTACAGCCGCTCCGGCGTACCAGTTGGAGCCCCACCTGTACATGGTGGCGTTAAGGACGCCCGTCACAACCTGTATGAGGAGGACGATGAGTATGAGCACGTCCCAGGAGCTGGTAAGGGCCTTGACCCTGGAGTTCGTGAGCCTCCTGTAGATGAGGGCGAGGAGACCGAAGAGCGCCAGGAACCCGCACGAGAGCGCGGTGAGCTCAAGTATGTAGAGCCTTACCGGAGCTCCGTTCCACGCAAGGATCGCGCTCGGGAAGAATATCCCGAATATGTGTCCGAGAAGGATCGTTATGATCCCGTAGTGCCAGGGAAACGACCCGAAGAACAGGGTCTTGTTCTCCAGGAACTGCGAGGACTGCGACGACCATGTGTATGCGTTGCTTTTGAATCTCCATATCGCGCCGACTATTGCTGTAAAGATCAGCACGTACGGCATTGCGCCGAACAGGACCTTATCCATTATTTAGCCTCCTTAACATCCTTTTCTATGACTCTGTATATGGCACTTATCACGTGGAAATATATGCTCTTTCTGTTCTTTTCGAAGTTCTTGTAGAGCTTCTCCATCCCCATGATCACGAACGATTCCCTGAAGTCCTTCTTAAGGGCCTCGTCCTTGACTAAACCCAGGAAATGAAGCATGACAGGCAGATGGTCCGGAAGCTCGCCCTTGGCAAACGCGTCGAAAGGGAAACCGTTCTCATTGTACATCGACTTTATCGCGGAGAGCTTGCTCGCCCTCTTGAAGCCGTCGTAGATATGGTATCCCATGTCGAGCGTGAAGTCCGAGGTAAGCTCGAAGGTGTAGGAGTATACCCCTTGAAGATCATCAAGGGGTATCTCCTCCAAATCCTTCTGGAATTTCTTGAGCTCTTCCACAGACTCTGCCGGGTGGCCAGGCAGGGAGGAGAGCGTCTTTACGCACTCCTCGGCCTTAAGCTTTATATCCTCTTTCGGATATTCAAGCAACCCCGCAAGCTGTGTATATAAGCTCTTTTCCATGACCATCGCCTACCAGGTCCTCCCAAGGAACTCCTTCTTCTTAGGACCGAAGCCGACGGAGCCCCTCTTCTCGTACATGGTCCTCGGGTCCACCGTCGTCATGTGCTCGCGGTGGGTCTCGGGGATCACGAACCTCTCCTGGAAGGTACCGAGCGAGGTAAGTCTGTAGATGTCCTCTGCGTCCTGCGGGGTGAGCCCGACGGACGAAAGGACGCTCTTCGCCTTGGAGTCGCCGATGTCGCCGACCCTCTTCTGGCGTATGTAGATACGGACGGCCATCTGCTTCTTCAGCGATTCGAGTACTACCTGCTCGTTGCCAGCCGAGAGCATGTTGGCAAGGAATCTTACAGGTATCCTCATCTTGTCTATCTCGTTGAAGAACTCGGTCGACTCGGGGTCGAACGTGCCGCCGTTTTCAGCCTTCGCGTTGTGGAGTATCGGCGAAAGAGGCGGTATGTAGAAGTTCATCGGAACGGTCCTGAACTCGGGGTGGTTCGGCATCGCTATGCGCCACTTCTTGAAGAGGTTGTACGCAGGCGACTGCTGAGCGGCCCTTAGCCAGTTCTCGTCGATGCCGGCCTTCCTGGCTTCTTCGATTACCCTCGGGTCGTTCGGGTCGAGGACTATCTCCCTCATCGCCTCGACGAGCCTGTCGTCTGGGGTCTTGGCGACGTCTTCGATCCTGTCGGCGTCATAGAGGAGCGCGCCAACGAACCTGATCCTGCCGGTGCATGCGTGCGCGCAGGCGTTCGGCTGGCCGGTCTCGGTCCTGGGGTAGCAGAATATGCACTTCTCACTCTTGCCGTTCGCCCAGTTGTAGTAGGGCTTTTTGTACGGGCAGGCGCTCACGCAGAATCTCCAGGCCCTGCAGGTATCCTGGTCGATGAGCACGATGCCGTCCTCGCCCCTCTTGTATATCGCGCCTGACGGGCAGGACGCGACGCACGCGGGGTTCAGGCAGTGGTTGCATATCCGCGGGAGGTAGAAGAAGAAGAGCTTGTGGAACTTGGTGAGCATCTCCTTCTGCGATTCCGACAGACCCTTAAGGTTCGGGTCGTTCGCGGCGTACAAGGGGCTTCCGGCCATGTCGTCGTCCCAGTTCGGGCCGAGGACTATCTTCTCCATGAACTCGCCGGTGATGAGCGACTTAGGCCTCGCAGTCGGCTGGTCGTCTCCGGCCGGCGCGTTGAAGAGGTTCTGGTAGTCGTAGGTGAACGGCTCGTAGTAGTCGTCCACGGTCGGCAGGTTCGGCTGGAAGAAGATGTTCGCCAGCGTCCTGATCTTGCCGGGGCCTTTGAGGAGCTTCAACCTCAAGGACCCGCCGGAGACCTCCCAGCCGCCCCTGTACCTCTCCTGGTCTTCCCAGGTGAGGGGGTAGCCGGCGCCGGGCTTGGTCTCAACGTTGTTCCACCACATGTACTCGGCACCCCTGCGGGATGTCCACACGTTCTTGCAGGACACGCTGCAGGTGTGGCAGCCGATGCACTTGTCCATGTGAAAACTCATCGATAACTGAGCTCTTATATCCATTACCACTTCACCTCCTGATTTCTCATTTTTCTCACCAACACTGTGGTGTCCCTGATGATCGGGATCGGGCCCCAGCCGTTAAAGGCGTAGGAGAACTGCCCGTAGCCGCCGGTCATGAGGGTCGGCTTCAGACGCTGTCTGGTGAGCGAGTTGTGGAATCCGCCCCTGATCTTGTTCCTCTGCTCCGCCTTCGGGATGTTGATGGTCCTCTCCTGAGAGTGGTACGCGAAGCAGGTGCCGGTCGGGATCCTGGCGCTTACTACGGCGCGGCAGACGAATATACCGTTGTCGTTGTAAGCCTCCACCCAGTCGTTGTCCTTTATGCCGACGCTCTCGGCGTCCTTGTCGTTAACCCAGCAGGAGTTGCCTCCGCGGGACAGGGTCAACATCCTAAGGTTGTCGTAGTGTGTCGAGTGTATCGCCCACTTGCTGTGCGGGGTGATGTAGTTGAGCATAAGAGCGTCGGTCTTATCCGACTTCTGGAGCTCGTTCATCCTCGCCGGGTTCAGCTTGTACTTATGGGCGCACAACCCCTCGCCGTACTCGAGGAATATCGGGTGGTCGAGGTAGAAGTGCTGTTTGCCCGTAAGCGTCCTCCAGGGCACCCTGCGCTCGGTCTGGATGGTCCAGGTGCCGTACGCGCGGCCCTTCCTGTTGTCGCCGGTCCAGAGGGCGCTGGTGAGCCACCTTCTCGGCTGGGCTACGATGTCGTCGTAGGTGACCGTGAAGTTCCTGTCCGGGCCCGCGATCTCCTCGGCAAGGCCGTGCGCGCCAGCCCTGAACTCGACCTCGGGGTATATCTCTCTGACGGCCTTCTTCGCCGCGTCGTAAGTCTCGGCGTGGAGACCGGTGTGGTGCTCTTCCTCAACCCACTGCCTGTAGCCCACTTCACCGTTGGTCGTGCCGGAGAAGGCCATGACAAAGTTGCAGGCCTCCTTGGCGGTCCTGATGGAGATGAACTTCTGGCCGTTGAAGTCGACGGAGTCTATGTGCTCCTGCTTCAGGTAGTTCTCGTAGAGGTCCTTGCCGTCGAGCATGATCCCGTGGAACCCGTACTTGCCCTTCATGAGCGGGCCGACCGAGATGTACTGCTTGTCGATGTTGGCGTAATCCCTCTCGACCACGCTGATGGACGGCATGGTCTTGCCGGGTATCGCCTCGCACTGGCCCTTCTTCCAGTCCTGTACGCCGTTAAGCGCGGGCTGGGCGATCTCGCCGGGGGTGTCATGTCCAAGCGGAGCGGTCATGACCTCCTTTACCGGCCTCGGGAAGTGCTTCTTGGCTATCTCGGCGAACTTCTCCGAGAGGAACCTGTATGCGTCGTAATCGCTCTTCGACTCCCAGTTCGGCTGTACGGCCGCGCCCATCGGGTGGATGAAGGAGTGGAGCTCTGTCGTGTTGATGTCTTCCTTCTCATACCAGTGGGCCGCCGGGAGCACGATGTCGCAGTACGTCGGGGTCGTGTTCATACGCATGTTAAGGTCGACGAGAAGGTCGAGCTTTCCAAGCGGGGACTCCCTGTACTTGAGCTCTTTCAGGTACGGCTTGGCAACTTCCTCGGTTACGAGGTTGTTGTGGGTGCCGAGGAGGAACTTGAAGAAGTACTCCTGGCCTCTGGCGCTGGAGCCGAGCGCGTTAGCCCTCCAGATCAACCAGACTCTCGGCCAGTTCTCCGGGGCGTCCGGGTCTGCGATGGCGAAGTCGAGAGTGCCGCTCTTAAGCTGCTTCACGACATAGTCCACGACGTCGGCGTCTGTCTTGGCGCCGGACCTCTGGGCCTCATCGTAGAGCGCTATCGAGCTCTTGTTGAACTGCGGGTAACCTGGCATCCAGCCGAGCCTTACCGACCTTACGGCGTAGTCGGCGGTGTGCTGGTACTCAAGCGCGGACTTGTCCGGGACGACGTGGTAGTCGGTTATCGCAGAGTCGTACTTGAACTGCTGAGTGTGGAGATACCAGTTGATCGGGTTGGACATGAGTCTCGGGGGCCTTACCCAGTCGAGCGAGTGGGCGATCTGACCCCAGGAGTCGAACGGGGCGAGCTTTTCCTGTCCGACGTAGTGCTGGAGACCGCCGCCGTTCCTTCCGACGCAACCGCAGAGCATAAGGGCGTTCATGCCCGATCTGTACATGAGGTCGGAGTGGTACCAGTGGTTGAACGAGGCGCCGCAGATGATCATCGAGCGGCCCTTCGTCACCTCGGCGTTGGAGGCGAACTCCCTGCCGACCTGGATGATGGTGTCCCTGCCGATGCCGGTGTACTTCTCCTGCCATGCAGGCGAGAAGCCCCTGTCGTCATCGTAGTTCTTGCAGTAGTCGCCGGAAAGGCCCTTTCTGCCGACGCCGCAATGCGCCATGTAGAGGTCGAATACCGTGGTTACGGGTGTCCTGCCTTCCTTGGTCTCCACGTACTTAACGGGCACCTGCCTCTTGTATCTCTCGGGCTTGTCGAGCTCGTGGAATACGACCTCGATAGCGTCGTCCTTTATGTCAAGGAGGGTAAGGGCCGGGGAGATGTCCTCGCCGGTCTTGCCGTCCTTAAGGAGCGTGTTCCACTTGCCGTGGCTCTCGTGCTTCTGGGGGTACCTGTAACCCATACCGCCGTTCACTACGCGGGCCTTGCCGGTCTTCTCGTCCCACATGCAGAACTTCCACTCCGGGTTGTCCTCTTCGGCGTAGGCGGCCAGATCGCAGGCCTTGAGATAGCGGCCGAGCTCGTAGCCGTCCTTGCCCTTCGTTAGCTTAACGAGGTTCGGCAGGTCGGTGTAGTTCTTGCAATATACGTCAAAGTACGGCGTCTTCTTGTCGACGAAGTACTCCTTCAGGATGACATGGTTCACGCCGAGCCAGAAGGCCGTGTCGGAACCTGTCTTCAAAGGCACCCAGAGGTCGGCGTACTTGGTGACCTGTGAGTAGTCCGGGGCGCAAACGACGAGCTTGGCGCCGCCCATCCTGAGCTCGGAGACGAAGTGCGCGTCCGCGGTCCTGGTCATGTTCGGGTTCGCGCCGTTCATGACTACGTAGCCGGCGTTGTACCAGTCCGCGCTTTCGCACGAGTCGGTCTGCTCGCCCCATACCTCGGGTTCCGCGTTCGGCAGGTCGGTGTAATAGTCGTAGAAGCTAAGATGCACGCCGCCGATGAGCTGGTTGTAGCGGGCGCCGGAGGTGTAGCTGATCTGGCTCATGGCCGGGATCGGTGAGAAGGCTATGTTCCTGTCCGGACCGTACTTCTTTATGGTGTAGATCTGGGCCGAGACGATGATCTCGGCGGCGGTGTCCCAATCGAACCTGCGGAATCCGCCCTTGCCCCTCGACCACTTTATCTTCTTGGAGAGCTCTGCGTTCTCGACGATCGACCTCCAGGCGTCAACGGGGTCGGCGTGCTTCGACCTCGCTTCCTTCCAGGCGTCGATGACGATGCCCCTGACGTAGGGGTACTTGATCCTTACCGGGCTGTAAACGTACCAGGAGGCGGATATGCCCCTCTGGCAGCCGCGCGGCTCGTAAGGCGGCAGAGACTGGTCGAGCTTCGGGTAGTCAACGGCCTGGAGCTCCCAGGTGATGATGCCGTCCTTTACGTATACCATCCAGGAGCAGCCGCCGGTGCAGTTGTTGCCGTGCGTAGACCTTACGGTCTTGTCGTACTGCCAGCGGTTCCTGTAGAACTCTTCCCATCCCCTTTTACCGGGGTTGATTTCATCCTGTATCCAGTTAGACATTTACCTTCCTCCTTTTCCGCCGTAATTTCTCCATAAGGCATCGTGGGCGGTGCCCTTGTTCCTGTTCCTGTACCTTCCGCTCCAGATTATGTTGAATAAGATCAGTATGCCTATGAAGCCGCCAATGCCCACGATCGTGAAGGTCCCGGTCGAAGAGGGGGCCACGTTGCCCTGAGACTGCTTGGCGAAGAACGCCCTCAGGTGCCCTACCTCGTCGTCGGAGACCGGCCTGTTGGAGAATACAGTGCCCATTACGGGGGTCGACGGGTTGTTGATCCACGCCGAATTGATGAGCGGGTTCTTCGACTCGTCGGCATACACCTTCGTCAGGTTCGGCCCGAGCACTCCGCCGCCCAGGGCGCCGACACTCGCGCTGTGGCACGAGATGCACGGAGGCGCTCCGCTTGCGAACCTCTTGCCGCCCGTGAAGTAGAGCTCGCCAAGTCTCGCGTCACCAGGCTCTGCAGGGACCGGAGCCGCCTCGACAGCAGGCGCCGCTTCAGCCGTTGCAACAGCCGGGGCCGGAGTGGCCTGGTCAGCGGCCTCGACCGTCACGACAGCTCCCGTGACGAGGAACGCGGCCAAACCGAGTTGCAGCCCTTTCCAGAAAACTCTTTTACAACTCTTTAAATCCATACCCTACACCTCCTTTTAACTGCTACTTTCTTTTTGATGTATATCTATGACCGCCCATAGATAGCGTATGTAATCCCCGCGGGTGCCGATGATGCCGGCCCCCTAAGAACGCCGGGGTGTATCGTGTTATAAGGGGAACGCCGCGGCGCAAGAGGAGCCTTCGAGGTTCCCCCTCGCGAGATTGAGAGTGAGACGGATGAGGTCGAAGCCGGTCTTAAGCGGCTTGCCTGAGCGCCCGTAGTCCACGAGCGGCTCAGTATCCTCGGAGACCTGCTTGGTCCCGAGCTCTATTAGATGGTCCTGGAAATCGAATACGAACGTGTCGGCGCTATTGTTGGGCCCTGCAACGGCGGGGATGGATGAGATGAACTTGCCTAAAATGGACGCGGCGCCTCCGGCCTCGAAGGCCCCGGCCGATTCCGCGCGCGCAATATGCTCTACAACGGCGCCGCCGCAAGCCCTCTTCCTGACGGCCGGACACAGACGCACCGCAATCACGTAGATAAGACACTTGCAGAGGCGGACGATCGCTATCCTGATAGATTGACTCACTTGGTACCGAGTCCTCCGGATCTAAAGCCTTTGTATTTTTCTTTTGGGTTTATACTGGGGTCTTGCGGCTACCGCCCTCGCCGCTCCGTTGTCAGGACGGACCGGCAGGGCAGGCCGTAAATTACCAGATTCAAAATAGCCTGTCCAGCTTTTTTTCGTGCATCATGAAAAAAACAGGACAGCCGTTCTCGGTCTTTGGATTATGGCGCGGTTATAATGCTGAAGAGCGCCGCCATCCACCGCAATGTCATGTTCCGGTTCCGAGGGTAATACCACAACCGAAATACCGTGTAAAGAGGTTTCTTATCGCGGCACCGTTTTTTCTGTTTCGCCGTTTTTTCGAACTCGGTAGGGTTTTATATAAAGCAATAAACGTACCATCGCCCGTAACTGCGGGCCGCCTTCCTCAAAACAGCGCGATATGCGACGCTAAATCCCCGCGCATCACTGAACGGCCAATTTGGCGGACCCGACGAGACATGTTACGAAATGGTAACAGTATGGTCGCTGAAATAATAGAACCCCCCTGCAAGGACTCATAAACCAGGGACCATGGAGAAAGTGTTACCATCCCGTAACACTTCCGAATGTAAGCGGTCGCACCAGGACAACGCCCCGGCAATCCGTCAACCAGTTTGCGTCGCCCAGCCGCAATTCATCTCAAATGGGGCATTTTTCCAGACCCACACGTAAAACTGCCCCACAGGCCAACTAACCGATTTACAAATATTATTTTAACAATTTGCAGGCGTAATTCGCATTTGCCGCCGTTTAATTCGATTTTATGTCTTGACATGAAACCGCAAAATTGGTAAATAAGAATATAATAACTGACCAATATCATATAGTGGAAATAGGTGGATTCAGGGGGCTCATTCACTAAGGGGCATCAGTATATCCTGGCCGGGGTTCAACGCAATATTTATTTGAGAATATCCCAATTACCAGCCGGATACTGAAGCCCGCGCCTTGGCACCGCCTCCAGGCTCTCCCGAAGACGCCCTCAACGCCCCCATTCCGCTTATGTATTGGCAATCCGGGTGGAAAATTTCTGAAAGGAGAGAAGGAGAGAAATGGCAAACTTCAAGACATTTTTAAAGGCTGGTCACCCTCCGACCCTGTTCGCCTCGTTCCTGTACTTCGATTTCTGCTTTGCAATTTGGGTGCTAAACGGTGCCATGGCCCCGTTCATCAGCGAGGCCTTCGCCCTGACACCTGCACAGAAGGGCTTCATGATCTCGGTGCCTATCATGTCAGGCGCCATCATGAGGTTCCCGCTGGGCGTTTTATCGCAGTACATCGGGAGGAAGCGGGCCGCGCTCGTCGAGATGGGTCTCATACTCGTAGCGATGATCTACGGCTACATGGCGGTAAGCACCTATAACGACGTGCTCGCCATGGGCGTCCTCCTCGGTATCGCAGGCGCGAGCTTCGGTGTTGCGCTCTCGCTCGGTTCCGGCTGGTTCCCCCCGCAGTACAAGGGCCTTGCGATGGGTATAGCGGGCGCGGGAAATAGCGGCACGGTCCTCGCCGTCCTCCTCGCCCCTCCCCTTGCCACGTCGTACGGCTGGCAGACCGTCTACGGTTTCGCGGCGCTCACCATGATCATCCCGTTCCTCGTAATGCTCATATTCGCCAAGGAGCCACCGGACAGGAGCGACGACCACAGCCTCAAAGAAATGCTCAAGTGCCTCGTCGAGAAGGACGGCTGGGTCTTCAACGCCATCTACATCATCACCTTCGGCGGGTTCATAGGCCTGTCCAACTTCCTGCCGACCTACTTCCACGACCAGTACGGCGTAACCAAGATACAGGCCGGACAGCTCACGATGCTCGCGGCGGTCATGGGTAGCGGCATACGCATCCTCGGCGGCTACGTCTCCGACAGGTGGGGCGGCATCAACTCGCTCACCCTCGTATTCGTCATGGTCACGATCCTCATGTTCATAAACGCTTCAATTCCGTCGATCACGGCCACAACGATACTCTTCATGTGCACCTTCGCCTTCCTCGGCATGGGCAACGGCTCGCTCTTCCAGCTCGTCCCGCTCCGCTGGCCGGTAACGACGGCGGTCGCCGGCTCCATGATAGGCGAGATAGGCGCGCTCGGCGGCGGCTTCATCCCGAACGCGATGGGCATCTCCAAGCAGTACTACGGCTCCTTCTCCTACGGCTTCATAGCCTTCGGCGTCTTCTCAGCGCTGGTATTCATAGTCCTCCGGGTCGCCCAGCGCCGCTGGACCCGCACCTGGGTCGGCAAGGGCGGCAAGGCCCTTGAGAACGTCCAGGAAGTCAAGACCTACTCCTAAAGAGTGGCCTTTCTCCGCTTCCAGAGGGGGCACCGTTCTAAAGAAACAAGAACGGTGCCCCTTTTGTTCGTCCGGTGTGAGCAAAGACCAAAAAACGGGTTTGTTTCAGCCGGAACTTGCCAGTATTCAGGTATTCTGCTAAAATAACGCAGGAGGAAAAACAAATGGAGTACAAACACATCATCTGCCCGATCGACGGTTCCGAGATCTCCGACGTAGCCCTCAAGCACGCGGCTTATCTTAGCAAGGCCTCCGGGGCCCAGCTAACGGTCCTCCATGTGGTTGAAAAATGGTACAGGGCCGCCGGCATGGTAACGAACTCAGAGGAATGGTCGACTATACACGAAGACTGGCTGAGCAAAGGCAGGGAGCTCCTTGAGACCACCGCCAACAGGCTCAGGGACGAAGGCCTCCATAACATCGAGACGGTGCTCAGGGAAGGCGACGCCTCTCACGAGATAGTCGCTATCTCCGTAGAACACCGCGCCGACCTCATAGTAATGGCCACCCACAGGTACTCGCCCATGGGCAAGCTGTTCATGGGCTCGGTCATCGACAGGGTCACGAAAAAATCCCCCTGCCCTATACTCTGGGTGTTTTAAACGCTAAGGGTAGCGGATAAAAAGAATAAAAAGGCCTGGACATTATCAATGTCCAGGCCTTTTTTAATTGCGTCAGCCGCTCAACTCAAACTTTGCAAGTCCGGCAAACGGGGCCAAAGTATCTGGAGCCTCCTGAATCAACTAAAGCCTCTGGCGAGGATATGAACTCTGCCCGTCCGGCAAGGACCTAACCTATCTCCTTCACCCTCTCCTCGAACTCCTTGACCTTTGAGTCGTGATTGTCTGTCAGGGCTTCGAGCCTGTCGAAGAGCATATCGATGCGCTCCCTGGACTCGTGGTATGTCTTTGAGAGCTTCGCTATAAGGTCGGCCTCGCCCCTTTCGGAGGCGAGGAGGAGCTCCCTGCTGGAGGCCTCCGAGACGCGTTCAAGCTCCGTTATCTCAGCCTCAAGCCCGTTCATCTCCTTCTTAATGGGCCCGAGTACGCGGAACTTCTCCGACAACACTTCAGCCCGGAGCTTTTTGGCGTCCTTCCAGTTCACCTTGTCGGCCTTTTTTTTCGTTGGCCCGGCGGATTCGCCCTCCCAACCTATCTTTTCGAGGAACTCGTCGTAACTGCCGTCGAATACGGTCACCGCCCCTTTGTCGAATATGATGAGCTTGGTGGCGATGGCCTTTAAGATAAGCTCGCTGTGCGTGACGATGACTACCGCGCCGTCGAACGCGTCTATCGCCTCGACAAGGGAATCTATGGAGTCCATGTCGAGGTGGTTAGTCGGCTCGTCGAGCAAAAGTAGGTTCGCCGGACTTGCCAGGAGCTTGCCGAGAAGGACGCGCGCCCTCTCGCCGCCGGAGAGCACGCTTATCTTTTTGAGCGCCGAGTCCCCCGAAAACATCATCGCCCCGGCTATCCTTCTGGCGCCTTCGCGCCTTAGGTACGGGTCGGCGGACATGAGCTCCTCTTCTATCGTCCTTGAGAGGTCGAGCCTCGCTATGTTCGTCTGGCCGAAATAGGCTATTTTGAAGTTAGGGTGGTATTTTACCGCGCCCGCTATCGGCTCGAGGTCTCCATCGAGGAGGTTTAAAAGCGTAGTCTTGCCCTTGCCGTTCTTGCCTATTACCGCTATGCGGTCTTCCTTCCCTATCGAGAAGGAGAGCCCCTTTATAAGCGGCGCAGTGCGGTCGTACCCGAAAGAGACGCCGTCGGCCTCGATGAGCCACTTGCCCATGAACGGAGAGGAGTTGAACTCGAAGTCGAGCGTCCTGATATTGTCGAGCTTGTCTTTCTTGTCCATCTTGTCGAGCGCCTTTATCCTCGACTGGACGGCGCTCGCCTTCGTCGCCTTTGCCCTGAAGCGGTTTACGAACTTCTCTATCTCGGCCCGCTTTTTCTCGTCGCGCTCTCTCGTCTGCTCGTAGACCTCTTCTTCGAGGAGTATCTGCGCGTAGAGCTTCTCGGTGCCGCCGGAGACCCTCTTCACCTTCCCCCTGTGGATGGCCATGGTGTGCGTCGTGACGCTGTCCATGAACTCCCTGTCGTGCGTGATGAGCATCAGCTCGCCCTTCCAGGACTGGAGGAACTTTTTCAACCACCTGACGGATACGATGTCGAGGTAGTTGGTCGGCTCGTCGAGCAGAAGGAGGTTCGGCTCCGCTACGAGGGTCCTCGCGAGGTTCAGCCTGATCTGTAAGCCGCCTGAGAGGCCGGACGGGTGTATGTTGAACTGGTCTTCGGAGAAGCCGAGCCCCATGAGAATGGCTTCGGCCTTGTAGGTCTCGTCTATCCCGTCCTCGTGCCTCGGGAGCCCGAGAAGCGCCTCTTTTATTACGGTATCCTCGCTGAGCTTCAAGTGCTGGGATAGGTGGCCTATCCTGTAATTTTTCGGCGCGGTTATCGTCCCTGAGTCCGCCTCCTCCTCGCCGAGTATGAGTTTAAAGAGCGTCGTCTTCCCGGTGCCGTTCCTGCCGACGAGCCCGAGCCTTTCACCGGGTGTCAGGGAAAAACTGACATCGCGAAAGAGATAATCCATGCTGTAACCTTTGCTGAGGCTATTGAACTTAAGCATAACAGAGACTCACTATCCTTCCTGGTATAAAAAACTTATCCCTTTATTTTACAGCAGAGGGGCATGCGTTTAAAAGGTTTTTTTCAATTGATGCGGAAAATATTGGTTTAAATCCCTTGTCCCGCCTGTCTTGACGATAAAACGATGCGCGACTCCCCAAAAAAATCTCCCCTCCCTTGACGGGAGGGGAGAAAGGGAAGTGTGAACGCATTATCGAAGAATTTCCTTCAGGCGCGGTTAAAGGCGTCCTGGAGGCGCGAGACTATCGAAGCGAGTTCCGCTTCAGAATAAGGGTCTCCTGGTCCGTTACCCCAGACAGGGCCGGGCCAGGCGCGGTCGTTCTCAAAGCGGGCGATGACATGTACATGCAGTTGCGGGACGATGTTACCGAGCGCGCCGACGTTTATCTTTGCGGGGGCGAAGAGCTTTGTGAGGATAAGGGAGGCGAGAGAGACTTCTTCTATCAATAGCGCACGGTCGTCCGGCGTAAGCGCATGTATCTCCCTTACCCCCTCTATCTTCGGCACAAGGATAAGCCAGGGGAAGCCCTTGTCTTTCATGAGGAGGACGCAAGAGAGCGGGAGGACTGTGATTTCACAGGTATCGCTTTCAAGGGTGGGATGGAGGGAGAACATCAGGGCTTGACGACCTTTCCGCAAGCCCCTATCCAGGCCTCAATGCCGCCTTTCAGGTCCACCGCGTCCTTGATGCCGCGGCCTTTCAGTATATTCAGCGCCTTCATGGACCTGCTACCTGCCCTGCAATAGAGCACGAGCCTGCCCTTTGAGGGGATGTTCTCCGCGCCCTCCAATTCGCTCAAGGGTATGAGTACGCAACCGGGTATGTGGCCGGAGCTAAACTCGTCCGGGTTCCGGACATCGATGATGGAGATTGCTTCTTTACTATCCATCATGGTCTTGAGCTCCTCGGCGGTTATCCTGTTGTCGCTACCTCCGAAGAGGTTGAGTATGGAAGAGATGGGCATGGGGTTTACGCTTTCTTTTTAAGAGGTGGGCGGAGCCCACCCTACATTATTTTGCTGTATTTTTACAAACACACGGGCGCATGGCGGAGAGCGCCTAAGGGCGGCTGGGGTGAGCGAGCCGATGGTGGATAGACGCGAAGCGCTCAGGGGGCGAGCGAACGAGGAAGGGGAGGAAGGAAGCGCTCGGAGCCATCGACAAAAACGCGCGGAGCGCGCAAAAAGGCCTTTGCGCAAAGACTATCACCCCCCCCTCTTCCTCGCCTCCACGATCTTCTCTACCTCGTCTATCAGCGCCTCGACGATGTCCGCCTCCTTTACCTTCCTCATTGCCTCGCCCTTTACATAGATGAAGCCGACGCCGTCGCCCCCGGCGATGCCTACATCTGATTCCACCGCCTCGCCGGGCCCGTTCACGACGCACCCCATGATCGCGACGTTCAGAGGCTCCACAATATGGGAGAGCCTCTTTTCGACCTCTGTCGCGATTCTGATGCTGTCGAGCTTTATGCGCCCGCAGGTCGGGCACGAGATGATGTTAACGCCGCGCTTCCTCAAACCCAAAGACTTGAGTATCTCCCATCCGACCTTTACCTCATCGACCGGGTCGCCGGTAAGGGATACCCGGAGCGTATCTCCGATGCCGTCGTACAAAAGCACGCCGAGCCCGACAGACGATTTTATCGTGCCGCCGAAGGTCGTCCCTGCCTCGGTTATGCCGATGTGGAAGGGGTAGTCTACCTTTGTTGCGAGCAGCCTGTAACTTTCGACGGTCAAAGGCACGCTCGAAGCCTTGAGGGAAATTTTAATATCCCTGAAGTCCATGTCTTCGAGGATGGAGATATGGCGCATGGCGCTCTCAACAAGCGCCTCTTTTGTGGGGTGTCCGTGCCTCTCCAAAATATCTTTTTCAAGGGACCCAGCGTTGACGCCTATGCGTATCGGGACTCTCCGCTCCTTTGCGGCCTTTACGACCTCGCCGATCCTCTCTTTAGAGCCGATATTGCCGGGGTTGAGGCGGAGGCCCTGCACTCCCTCGTCAAGGGCTTTCAACGCGAGCCGCCAGTCGAAGTGTATGTCGGCGATGAGAGGTATGTTTATCTCCTTGATTATCCTCCCGAGGACCCCCGCCGCCTCCTCGTTCGGGACGGCGACGCGGACTATCTCGCACCCGACCGCCTCAAGCGCCTTTATCTGCGCGACGGTCGCCTTGACGTCCGAGGTGTCCGTATTCGTCATCGACTGGACGGTAACAGGGGCGTCCCCCCCGACGCTTACGTCGCCTATCTTTATCTCGCGGGTCTTTCTTCTCGTTGTCATGGGCAAATAACCTCAATTGGAAATGATACTATAAACACCTTTGATTTTCACCTCCATTTTATCAGGTAATTTGAACCCCCTCACCCATGCCCCCGTCCGGCAAGGACCGCTCGGCGCGGGGCCAGTGTTCTTTGGAGGCTATTAAGGTAAGAGTAAATCATAGTCACGTGCAAGGCCTTTCTTGACCATAAAGGGAAAAGGTTATATTCTATCCACATGCTAATGGAATTTCTAAACGGACTTGAGCCTTACAGCGCGTTTGCGCAACTCCGGGACCTGACATGGCCCTTCATGCTCACATACGGCCCGCCTGAGAACAGACATACGGCGATGAGCGCTGAGCCTGAGATAACGATACAGACCATCCAGGGCTCTACCGTCGCCGAGGGCGGAGACCTCGAAAAACGCGTCTTCGCGGACCCGTTCGAGGCGGTCACGGAAATAATGAAGGTCTACAAGAATCGGGAGCGCGGGCCGCTCCCTTTCAGCGCAGGCGGCGTCGGTTATTTCTCTTATGACCTTAAAGACTTGATAGAGCCCGGCAGGTTCGAAAAAAAAACCGGACTGGAATTGCCCGACGCCCTCTTCGGCTTCTACGACCCGGTCTTCATATACCGGCACAGGGACGCAACAGGCTTTCTCATCTCGTCATCTGAGGACACGACAAAGCTCGAAGAGTTCAAGTCGCGGATACTCGCCTCCCGCGGGTCGGGAAGGCCGGGAGAGTTTCAGCCCGCCTGCCACCTCTCCTCGAACATGACAAAGGGAGAGTACCTGGAGGCCGTCCTGAAGGCGCAGGAGTACATCTCAGCCGGGGACATCTATCAGATAAACCTCTCTCATCGGCTCAATATGCATTTTCACGGCGACCCGCTCGCCTACTACATGGAACTCGCCTCCCGGCACCCGGCCCCTTACAGCTATTTCCTCGACTACAAGGGCTTTCAGGTGATATGCAACTCTCCTGAGAGGCTCCTTAAGGTCAAGGAGCGGGCGATTGAGACTTCCCCCATAAAAGGGACGCGGCCGAGGGGCTTAACCCCCGAGGACGACGCGGCGTTGATGGAGGAGCTTAAGAAAAGTGTTAAGGAGAACGCCGAGCACGTGATGATAGTCGATCTCGAAAGAAGCGACCTCGGCAAGGTCTCTGAGGCCGGGTCAGTCGAGGTCGCCGCCTTCGCGGGCATAGAGACCTTCCCAGCGCTCCACCACATGGTATCGACCGTAAAGGGAACGCTGAAACATGGCGTGTCCGGCACAGACGCCCTGCGGGCCATCTTCCCGGGCGGGTCTATTACAGGCGCCCCGAAGGTTCGCGCCATGGAGCTGATAGACGAGCTCGAGCCTGATGGCCGCGGCATCTACACCGGGGGCATCGGCTGGATCGACTTCAGCGGCAACATGGACATCTCGATGGCGATAAGGACGGCCGTCTTCAAGGACGGACAGATGTACCTCCACGTAGGCGGCGGTATAGTCGCGGACTCCGTCCCTGAGGACGAATATAGAGAGACTCTGCTCAAGGCAAAGGACTTCCTCGACGCGGCCGGGATAGAGCCAGGGGAGGCTATCGATGGGAAAAACAAAACTCACGGCGTACATTAACGGGAAGTTCGTCTCCGAGGAAAAGGCCTCGGTTTCGGTATTCGACAGGGGCTTCTCTTACGGAGACGGCCTGTTTGAGACGATAAGGGCGCGCGACGGCAGGCCTCTGCTCCTTGCGGAGCATCTTCAAAGGCTCCGGGCCGGGGCGGAAGCTATCCGCCTGTCCAAAAAAACCCTGAATACGCTCCTTATTAATATAGATGAAAAACTGATAGCGAGACTCCTTAAGGCGAACGGCCTTACTGACAATGAATCGTACGTAAAGATCATCGTCACTCGCGGCGTTGACAGGGGCGGCCCCCTGCCTTCGTCCGGCCTCAACCCCACCATCATCATATTGACCAAGCCCCTTGACCCTGCCTTCCTCGAAAGGGTCCGCGGAAAGGGGCTGAAGGCCGCGCTCATAAGGGGCTTTGCCCCGGCCCTCCCTGCGATAAAATCCTTGAATTACCTCTCCAACGTCCTTGCCAGGATGGACGCTGATGACGCCGGGGCCGACGAGGGGCTCTTCACGACCCCGAAGGGGCGTGTAACAGAAGGCACATCCACGAACCTCTTTATCGTATTAAAAGGTATCCTCCGGACGCCTTTGCTCACCAAGGGGGCTCTGCTCCCGGGCACGACCCGTTCCGCGGTCATGGGAATAGCCAGAGAAAACGGCCTTACAGTCACGGAAGGCATTGTCTCCGCCGCCGGGCTCCTTGCCTGCGAGGAGGCCTTTCTGACCAATGCGGTAATCGGTGTTGCGCCGCTCGTAAGGGTCGACAAGTCATTGATAGGCTCCGGCAGGAGAGGCCCTCTGACAAAAAGGCTCCAGGGGCTTTACTTCCGGGAATATTAGGGGTCGGCTTGCTTATAGGCCTGCCCGGCTTTTGCCCCCAGACGGCCCTTTTCTTGATTTTTTCGCCTCTCTGAGCTATATTTTTTTCTAATGGATATGAAGGACGCCGAAAACCTCATTATTTGCAACCAGGCCGACTCGCTCGAACTCAAGCAGAGGAGGCTTCAGCTCGCCACCTTCACGGAGATCGGCAAGGCCCTCACCTCTTCCCTCGTCTTAAGGGATATACTCAATATCGTTATGGTGAAGATAAGCGACCTCCTGCACCCAAGGAACTGGTCGCTCCTTTTACTCGATGAGGAGACGAACGATCTCAAGTTCGAGATAGTCGTCGGAAAGGGCTCGGAGAAGATAAAGGACCAGCGGCTTAAGGTCGGCGAGGGCGTGGCTGGATGGGTCGCGCTCGAAAAAAAGCCGCTCCTCGTCCCTGACGTGGCGATGGACCCGCACTTCAGCCCAAAGATCGACAGCGTATCGAACTTCAGGACCAAATCAATCGTATGCGTGCCGCTCCTTACGCGCGGCAAATGCCTCGGCGTAATCGAGCTTATCAACAAGGACGAGGAAGGCGCCTTCTCGGAGGACGACCTGCTCGTACTGACAACACTCGCCGATTACACGGCGATAGCCATAGAGAACGCCATATTCTTCAACCGGGTCCAGGAGCTGACCATCACCGACGACCTCACGAAGCTCTACAACTCGCGCTTCCTCCACAGCAGGCTCGAATACGAGGTCGAACGCGCCAGACGCTTCAAATACGACCTCTCCATGATATTCCTCGACCTCGACTGCTTCAAGACCGTTAACGACACCCACGGCCACCTGAGAGGCTCCAAGCTCCTCAAGGAAGTGGCCCGGCTCATACTCTCGATGATCAGGAACGTGGACATGGCGTGCAGGTACGGCGGGGACGAGTTCCTCGTGCTCATGCCCGAGACCTCGAAGAAGAACGCGTCGCTGGTGGCGGAGAAACTCTGCTCGGCAATGAGGGAGACTGTCTTCCTCTGCGACGAGGGCTTGAACATAAGGCTTACCGGGAGCTTTGGCGTCGCGTCTTTCCCGGTGGACGCCGTGGACAAGGACGACCTGATACATTTGGCCGACGCGGCGATGTACAAAGTAAAGAATTCCAGCAAGGACGGGGTGGCGGAGGCATGATGAAGACCGGCATGATATCAAGGACGGCGGTAGTTTTAGCGGTAATGCTCGCGGTTGCCGGGTGTTCGTCGGCTATGACCAGAAAGACCGAGAGCGTTGAAGGCGCGCGGATCGAAAGGCAGGCCGTAATAGACGGGATAAAGCCGGGCGAGACGACAAGGCAGATGGTAATCGACGCCTTTGGCCCGCCGACAAGCGTCAATTCGGACGACGGGTCCGAAAAGATAATCTACGAGTTCAAGGAGAAGAAGGTCCCGGTCTACTTCGGGGTCGTGGAAAACGAGGCCGCGAGGACCGAGACCTCGGCCACTCTTGAAGTCATCTTCAAGGGCGATATCGTCTCGTCCTTCAGGTACAGGGCGTCGGAGAAGTAGGAGAGCTTTTGCAATCGTTAGGGTTCAGGCTTGTAACCTTAACCTTTTGATTCGTGACCCGGCATGCTTGTTGGGCTAATTGAATTATTGCACAAAGCCTTTTTGCTCGCTCCGCGCGCTTTCGCGCAGGGGCTCCTAACGCTTCCTTCCTCCCCCTCCTGCTTGCGCGCCCCTTAGGGCGCTTCACGCCTAATCCACCCCGGCGCGCTCGCATCTTCCTCCCTTATGCGTTTTCCGCCCTGCGCCCGTGAATTGGTAAGACAGGACAGAAATAAAAAACAGGGGGGGCTCATAGAGCCCCCCCTGTTTTGAAATTCTCTTCCGCGCCGCGTCTCTTACTTCTTCAATACCGCGTCCTTGCACGCCTTGGCTATCCTGAATTTTACGACCTGCTTGTCCGGTATCTGGATCGCCTCGCCGGTCCTCGGGTTCCTGCCGGTCCTCGCCGGACGGTTGACAAGGACGAGCTTGCCTATGCCCGGGATGGTGAATGAGTTAGGCGCCTCCTGGTACGCGAGGTTTGAGAGCTCGGCAAGGACGTCCTTTACGCCCTTCTTCTGAATGCCGGTCTTTTTCGAAATCGAATCCTCTATCTGTGACTTTGTCATAGCCTTGGCCATAAATACCTCCATATGGAAAAGTTAGGAATATTGTCCGTCCGCTAATTTTCTGCGCGGGGCTTTTCGCCCTTAATGAGCTCTGCAGGGCGTAGCGTCTGCTCCCTCTCCCGTGACTCAATCACGCCCCAACGGGCCTTAATGTAAAAAGGGCAAGGAGAAATGCTTCCCCTTGCCCCCGGAAGCCTGCCTGCTTAGGTCCCTGATCTGGCCTTTGTCGCGGTCTTTCTTGGCTTTTTCTCCACGGGCTCCTTCTTGGCAATCGCCTTTGGCGCCTTTTCCCTCGCGGGGGCCGTTGAGGCCGCCTTCTTCGCCGGCGCCTTGGCGCGCGGCTTTGCGGGCGCCTTCTTCGCCTTGGCCTTCTCAGCCGCCTGGGCCACGGTTGCGGCGCCTTCGACCAGCTCTATAAAGGCCATCGAGGCGTTGTCGCCGGGCCGGACGCCGAGCTTCAGTATCCTCGTGTAGCCGCCGTTCCTCTCCTTGTACTGGGGGGCGACCTCCACGAACAGCTTCGTGACCGCCTCCTTGCTCCTCATAAAGGCCATCGCCCTTCTGCGCGCGGCGAGCGTCCCGTCCTTGCCGAGGGTTATCATCCTCTCGGCGAATCTGCGGAGCACCTTCGCCTTGGGTATGGTGGTCTTGATCCTCCCGGAGATGACAAGGTCGTTCGTCATATTGGAGAGCATGCTCTTCAAGTGTCCGGGCCTGCGGTCGAATCTCTTCTCGTCTCTATTGTGTCTCATGGCTTTCCTTTTAGGCGGTTTCCTTGTGGTCCGTGTGCATAGCGTCTAAGTCTTTCCTCAATGGGAACCCATCGACCTTCATCCCGAAGTCGAGCCCCATGCTGTGGAGGAGCTCCTTTATCTCGTTCAGCGACTTTCTTCCGAAGTTCTTCGTGCGGAGCATCTCCTGCTCGGTCTTCTGTACCATCTCGCCTATGTACTTTATGTCGGCGTTCTTGAGGCAGTTCGCGGACCTGACGGAGAGCTCCAGCTCGTCCACGGTCTTGAAGAGGTTCTCGTTGAACTGGGGCTTCGCCTCCGACCTCTCGCCATGCGCTTCATCCTCGGACTCTTCGAAGGTGATGAAGACCGAGAGCTGGTCCTTCAATATCTTCGCGGCTATGGAGACAGCGCTCTGCGGGTCGATAGCGCCTGTCGTCCAGAGCTCGAGCACGAGCTTGTCGTAGTCGGTCCTCTGCCCTACCCTCGCGTGGGTCACGTTGAAGTTTACGCGCATCACGGGCTGGAATATCGAGTCGATGGGTATTACACCGATCGGCTGGTCGGGCTGTTTGTTCCTTTCGGACGGGACGTACCCCTTGCCGGGGGTGGCCATGAACTCGCATTCGAACTTCGCGTCCCTGGAGACAGTGGCTATCGGCTGATCAGGGTTAAGCACCTCGACGGTTGAATCGCAGATGATGTCGCCGGCCCTGACCACGCCTTCGTTAGAACCCTTTATGCGGAGCACCTTGGGCCCATCGCCGTGCATCTTGAGCCTCACCTGCTTCAGGTTCAGTATTATGTCGGAAACGTCCTCTTTTACGCCAGGTATCGAGGAGAACTCGTGAAGTATCCCGTCTATCTTGACGGATGTGATGGCGGCGCCCTGAAGCGAGGAGAGGAGTATCCTCCTTATGGAGTTGCCGATGGTGACTCCGAAACCCCGCTCGAGCGGCTCCGCCACGAACTTCCCGTAGGTGTTCGTGAGGGTCTCTTTCTCGACCTCGAGCTTTTTCGGTTTTATAAGGTCACGCCAGTTTTTTTGCATGGTTCCCCCGTCGTTTTATTATAAGAGAGACCCTGATTTCTATATAAACGTGCGGCTCAATCAGATGAAACGGTCTTTATTTACTTGGAGTAGAGCTCGACAATGAGCTGCTCGTGCATCGGGAGCGTGGTGTCGTCCCTTCTCGGGAGCCTTGTTACCGTCCCCTTGAGCGCGTCCTTATCCAGCGACAGCCACTCCGGTAACGGGTGCCTCTCGGCGGATTTGATGTTCGCGAGGATGCGCTCTTCCTTCTTCTTCTTTTCGGCTATCTCGACGAAGTCGTTGGTCTTCAGCCTGAAGGACGGGATGTCGACCTTCCTGCCGTTCACGCGGATGTACCCGTGAGTGACCATCATCCTCGACTCTGCCCTGCTTCCTGCGAAGCCGAGCCTGTAAACTGCGTTGTCGAGCCTTCTCTCCAGCAGGGTTACGAGGTTCTCGCCCGTTATTCCCTTTGCCCTGTCCGCGTCCCTGAAGGTGCCCTTAAACTGCGACTCAAGGAGGCCGTATACCCTCTTCACCTTCTGCTTCTCGCGTAGCTGTAAAGCGTACTCGGAGACCTTGCCCCTGCCCTGGCCGTGCTGTCCCGGGGCGTAGCTTCTCCTCTCAAAGGCGCACTTGTCTGTATAGCACCTGTCTGCCTTGAAGAAGAGCTTCATCCCCTCTCTTCTGCACATCTTGCATACTGATTCCAAATACCTGGCCAACTTCTCCTCCCATCTGTTCGGGTTAATTCGTTAATAAATACTTTATATGTCAGATCGCCGCATAAGGCCCTCGCGGACCGCGGCGAACAAGTACGGCTTAGACCCTGCGCCTCTTAGGGGGCCTGCAACCGTTGTGCGGAAGAGGCGTAACGTCCCTTATGAGGCTTATGCTGAAACCGGCGGACTGGAGCGCGCGGAGCGCGGCTTCCCTTCCGGCACCGGGTCCGTTTATGTAGACGTCAACGGATTTAACGCCGCTGTCCATCGCCTTCCTGGCGGCCGTCTCCGCCGCGACCTGCGCCGCGAAAGGGGTGCCCTTCCTTGAGCCCTTGAAGCCCTGTCCGCCTGAGGACGACCAGGCTATGACGTTGCCGGCCGGGTCGGCTATGGTTATTATCGTGTTGTTAAAGCTGGACTTTATGTGGGCGATACCCTTCGATACCGCCCTTTTTTCCTTCTTGGCCTTTGACATCAATTTCCTCCAGAATCTCTTTTCAAGCGCAAAGGGATTATTATACGACAAATTAAAACGTTATAAAAGATATTTTTTCAAGTCAATCAAGGAGGGCTAAAACCGGAAACTCTCGCCATTATGACCTTACAGAGCGGCCTCCGCCCCGGATTTGCGCGCTTAATCACGGCCACATTTCCAAGCCTTGCGGGGTATCCCGGAGAGGCTATGAACGCCCCCTCCCCCTCGGCCTTGCACCCGCCCCGCCAGTTACGTGAGCCTCTTCATCGGCCGCTTGCCGGGCCCTTTTAAAGAAAAACGGGGGGTCGACAGTTCAGACCCTCCCCCAGCGGGTTATTCGGTCTTTCTGACGGCTACGACGCCCTTCCTTGGCCCCTTCCTCGTGCGCGCGTTGGTGTGCGTCCTCTGGCCGCGCACCGGGAGGTTTTTCCTGTGACGGAGCCCCCTGTAACACCCCATGTCGATGAGCATCTTCACATGCATGGAGACCTCTTTCCTCAAATCTCCCTCGACCTTGAACTCAGTGTCGATGACCTTCCTTATCGCGGCCACCTGCGGCTCGGTCAGGTCCTGGGTTTTGACAGCCGCATCAACGCCGGCCTTTCCGAGGATCTTTGACGCGGATGAGTTCCCAAGGCCGTATATGCGCGTCAAGGCCACGTCTATCCTTTTGTTCTTTGGTAAGTCTACTCCTGCGATTCTTGCCAACGTCTTCCTCCTTGCGTTTAAGGCAAACGGCTTTAAAACTAATTAGTGGGGACTATTCTTGCCAGGGCAATTGACTCCGTAGTAGTCCATGGAGTACCGCCGCTTAAGACGCCCTTCAGGGTTATCCCTGTCTCTGCTTGTGCTTGGGGTTGGAGCAAACGACGCGGACGACCCCGGTCCTCTTTACTATCTTGCACTTGACGCATATTTTCTTTACCGAGCTTCTTACCTTCATCGTCTGCACCCGTTCTGTTTTTTTAGGCTATATCAAAAAATTACTTTTTACTTCGCCCTGTATGTTATCCTGCCCCTTGTAAGGTCATACGGCGAGAGCTCGACCGTGACCTTGTCTCCGGGGAGTATCTTTATGAAATGCATCCTCATCTTGCCTGATACGTGCGCCAGCACCTTGTGCCCGTTCTCAAGCGCGACTCTGAACATCGCGTTCGGGAGGGTCTCCAGGACCGTTCCTTCTACCTGTATCGCCTCTTCCTTGGCCATTTAAACCTTTCTGTGTTTCGTAGCCCCTGCCCTTTAAATGCGGCTCAAGACATATGGGCCGTCGGAGGTGACGGCCACGGTGTGCTCGAAGTGCGCTGAAAGGCTTCCGTCCACTGTGACCGCCGTCCAGCCGTCGTCTAACACTCTTACGGCGCTCCCGCCCATGTTGATCATGGGCTCTATCGCCAGAACCATGCCGGGTTTCAGCCTTATACCCCGCCCCGGTAGCCCGAAGTTCGGGACCTGCGGCGGCTCGTGTAGCTCTCTTCCGATGCCGTGCCCCACGAACTCCCTGACGACCGAAAAGCCGTGTGACTCGACCAGCCTTTGAACCGCCGACGATATATCGGTAAGCCTGTTGCCGGGCACCGCCTTTTCTATCGCGGCCTCGAGCGATGCCTTAGTTACTTCTATAAGCCTTGCCGCGTCGTCCGATACGCCGCCGACCGGGACCGTTATGGCCGAATCGCCGTAAAAGCCATTGTAGCGGACCCCGAAGTCTATTGATAGGATATCGCCGCTTTTAAGCGCCCTCTTCGAGGGCATCCCGTGCACGACTTCGCTGTTAATCGAGGTGCACAGGCAAAACGGATAACCCCTGTAACCCTTGAACGCCGGTTTTGCGTCCCGCTTCATTGTCTCTTCCTCGGCGATGCGTTCGAGGTCGAGCGTCGTCGCGCCCGGCTTTACGCTGTCTTTAACGATACCGAGGACCTCTGCCACTATAAGGCACGCCGCCCTCATTATCTCGATTTCATCCGGCGATTTAAGTATTGCTTCTTCCTTCAATGGCACCCACGATGTTTCCGGTTATCTGGTCGACTGTGCCTATCCCGTCCACGCGTGAGTACAGGGATTTTTTAGAGTAGTAATCGACAAGCGGCAACGTCTCCTTCTCGTACACTGCGAGCCGTGCCTCAATCGTCTCCTCCTTGTCGTCGTCGCGCTGGTATATCTCCGAGCCACACTTGTCGCAGGTCCCGATATTCATCGGGGGGCTGAATATGACGTGGTAGTTCTCGGCGCACTGCCTGCAGACCCTCCTGCCCGAGAGCCTCCTTACGAGCTCTTTCCTCTCGACCTCCATGCCGATGACGCGGTCGATCCCCTTGCCCAGGCCCTCAAGCGTAGCTTCGAGCACCTCTGCCTGGTTTATGTTCCTCGGGAAGCCGTCGAGTATGAAGCCTTTCTCGGCGTCCTCCTCGCGGATCCTGTCCGAGACCATGCCTACTACTATGCTGTCCGGGACGAGCGCGCCCTTGTCCATGAACTCCTTGGCCTTGAGGCCAAGCGGCGTCTTCGACCTGACGTTGGCGCGCAGTATGTCGCCTGTCGATATCTGGGGTATCCTGTACCTCTCAGAGAGGTTCTTACCCTGTGTGCCTTTGCCCGCGCCCGGGGCCCCGAGGAGTATAAGATTCATGTTTAGCTAAAGGCCTCTGCCCTTTATTTTTCCCTTTTTGAGAAGCCCGTCGTAGTTCCTTGCCAAAAGGTGCGATTCTATCTGCTGGGCGGTGTCCATCGCCACGCCCACGACTATGAGGAGCGCTGTGCCGCCGAAGTAGAACGGCGCGTTGAACTGCGAAATGAAAAACGACGGCAGTACGCAGACCGCCGCGAGGTAGATCGCCCCCCAGAGCGTGAGCCTGGAGAGCACGGTGTCAATGTAATCGGCTGTGTTGGCCCCAGGCCTTATGCCGGGGACGAAACCGCCGTATTTTTTCAGGTTCTCCGCCACTTCCTTGGGGTTAAACTGTATGGCCGTGTAAAAATAGGTGAAAAATATTATAAAAACTACATAGAGCACGTTATAGAGCACACCACCGGGGTTAAGGCTGTTCGATACCATCTTCATGAACGGGACGTCTATGAAGTTCGCGACGGTAGCCGGGAATACTATTATTGACGACGCGAATATGGGCGGGATTACGCCCGCCGAGTTTACTTTAAGAGGCAGATACTGAGTGCCGCCTCCCATGACCTTCCTGCCGACGACCCTCTTCGGGTACTGTATCGGTATCTTCCTCTGCCCCATCTCCATGAAGACGATGAAGCCCACGACCGCTATCATCAGGGCTATGAGAAAGAGGATGAAGAGAAAGCTCATCTCTCCGGCCCTCACGAGCTGTATCGTGCTATACAGCGCCGACGGCATGTTCGCGACGATGCCGACGAATATTATAAGGGAAATGCCGTTTCCTATGCCGCGCTCGGTTATCTGCTCGCCGAGCCACATGAGGAACGACGTCCCCGATGTGAGCGTTATGACGGTCATTAACCTGAAACCCCACCCTGGGGTCAATACTATCGCCTCGCCGGCCGGGCCGGTCATGGACTCAAGCCCGATGGCTATCATCATCGACTGGATGACGCTTAATACAATCGTAAGATACCGCGTGTACTGCGTTATCTTGTTTCTGCCGGACTCGCCCTCCTTCTGGAGCTTCTCAAGCTGAGGCACCACCGACGCGAGGAGCTGGAGGATGATGGATGCGCTTATATACGGCATGATGCCGAGCGAAAATATAGAGAAGCGCTCGAGGGCGCCACCGGTGAACATGGTGGCGAAGTCCAGGAGCGTGCCGCTCGCCGCCTTGAAGAACCCCGCGAGCGCTACCGAGTCGATCCCCGGGGTGGGTATGAACACCCCGACCCTGAATATGGCGAGCATGACTAGGGTAATGAGTATTCTACGGTTTAACTCCGGGACCTTGCTTATGTTCGGTGTCAAAGCCGCCAATCTATACTACCTCCGCGGCGCCGCCCGCGGCCTTTATCTTGTCGATAGCGGCCTTGCTGAAAAGGTTGGCCTTCACGGTTATGGCTGTCTTCACGTCCCCGTTGCCAAGCACCTTCACAGGGCCTTTCCTGCCCTTTATAAGGCCCTTTTCCGCGAGTGCCGCGGGGTCAACTACTTCGCCCGCCTTGAAGGCCTCGGCGATGTCCCCTACGTTCACGATGCGGGCCCTTACCTTAAACTCGTTGGTGAAGCCCCTCTTCGGGAGCTTCCTCTGGAGCGGCATCTGTCCGCCCTCGAAGCCCGGCTTTATGTTCCCGCCGCTCCTTGCGGTCTGTCCCTTGCCGCCCCTGCCGGAGGTCTTGCCCAGGCCTGAGCCTTCGCCCCTGCCCCTCCTGGTCTTCTTCTGGTTGGCCCCCTTCGGCGCCTTTAGCCTATTTAACATGGTATCGTCTACCTCGGTCCTTTTTAACTTTTCTTGGCAGGCCGCTCTACATGCCGCCCTGCTTCGTCTCTTATGCCCAAAGACCCGGCGCGAGAATCTTTGCGCCTCTTTACCCGCTTGTCTATCACATCGCTCATCGGCGGACGCGCCCGACGCCCGCTCGGAGGCCCGTCTATGCTACTTGAGTTCCTCGACCTGGACGAGGTGGGAGACCTTTCCGATCATCCCGCGCGCGGCCGGGGTGTCGGTAAGCGTCCTTGTGCTGTCTATCTTATTCAGCCCAATGCCCTTGAGTATCACGCGGAGCCTCTGGGTCGCGGGCCTTTTTCTGAGAGTAACCTTTACCTTGCCGGCCATTATCTTACCTCGTGTACTTGCTTACCCCTGAGTTCAGCAACACTTTCAGGGCTCTTCAGTTGTTTTAAAGCCTCTAATGTGGCCTTGACGACGTTGTGCGGGTTAGAAGTGCCGAGCGACTTCGTAAGCACGTTGGATACGCCCGCCGCTTCTACGACCGCCCTTACGGCTCCTCCGGCGATGATGCCGGTACCGGGCGCGGCGGGCCGTAAAAACACCCTGCCTGCGCCGAAGGCCCCGGTTACCTCGTAGGGGATCGTCCCGTTGGCAACAGGGACGCGCAAAAGGGTCTTCTTTGCCTGCTCTATCGCCTTCCTTATAGCCTCGGGCACTTCGTTGGCCTTTCCGAGGCCCGCTCCGACGTGGCCTTTTCCGTCGCCGACCACGACTATGGCGTTGAAGCTGAACCTCTTGCCGCCCTTGACGACCTTGGCGACTCGGTTCAGGTATACGAGCTTGTCTTTCAGTTCCAGGGCGCTAGCGTCGATCTTGTCCAAAAGAAAAACCTCCTTATTATTGCAACAGCTTGGGCCTTATATGCCTCGTCCCTAAGAGGCCTTTGATATCAAATTAGAACTTGAGCCCGGCCTCTCTTGCGCCATCGGCGAGGGCCTGTATCCTGCCGTGGTATATGTATCCGCTCCTGTCGAAAACGACCATCTCAACGCCCTTTTCCTTCGCGAGCCTGCCGATGATCTCTCCAACCTTCTTTGCCGCCTCGGCCTTCTTTGCGTTATCGGCTATCCCGTCGACCCGGGTGGATGCCGCTACGATGGTCCTGCCCGCGGCGTCGTCTATGACCTGCGCGTAGATGTGCCTGTTCGACCTGTAAACGTTAAGCCTCGGCCTCTCCGCGGTGCCCAGCACCTTCTTCCTTACGCGGGCCTTTCTGCTCAGCCAGCCGCTCTTCTGTGTTTTCTTCGCGTTCATCTCTTATTTACCTCCGGCGGCTTTACCGGCCTTACCGGCCTTTCTCCTGATTACCTCATCAGAGTACTTTATGCCCTTGCCCTTGTACGGCTCTGGCGGCCTCAAGGCCCTTATGTCGGCGGCGACCTGGCCGACCACCTGCTTATCCGGCCCTTTCAAAGTTATCGCTGTCTGCTTTTCGACTGTCGCGGTAACGTTTTTCGGGAGCTCGTACCTTACCGGGTGCGAGTAACCGAGCGCGAGGTTCACGACGTTGCCCTGCACGTCGGCCTTGTATCCCACGCCGACTATGTCGAGCTTCTTCGTAAAGCCCTCGGATACGCCTTTTACCATGTTTGCTATGAGGGTGCGCGTGAGCCCGTGGAGCGAGCGTCCCTCCCTCGTCTCGGCGTCCCTCGTAACGATTATCTCAGTCCCCTTGACTTCGACCGATATACCTGGCCTTACGCTTAAGTCGAGGGAGCCTGCCGGGCCGTTCGTCTTTACGACGCCTGAATCGATCGCCACCTTCACATTCGACGGTACAGTTATCGGAAGTTTGCCTATTCTGGACATTTTAAAAACCCTTCTTGTGTTTTCTGGCCTGGATTATTCCGATTCTCAAAACGCCGCGCCAAAAGGCGCGGAGCGGTTAATATACGGTGCAGACTACCTCTCCGCCTACCCCGAGCTCTCTGGCCTTCCTGTCGGTCATGAGCCCCCTGGAGGTGGAGATTATCGCGATCCCGAGCCCGTTCAATACCTTAGGGACATCTTCCTTGCCGACGTATTTGCGTAACCCCGGCTTGCTGACCCTCTTTATCGCCGATATGGAGTTCTTCTTCGCAGGAGTGTACTTTAAGGATATCTTCAGAACCATGCGCCCGTCGCTCTTGACCGTGCCGCAGTCCCTTATATAGCCCTCTTCCTTGAGGATCCTGGCTATGGCGAGCTTTACGTTCGAGAGCTGCATGGTGAAGTCGCTCTGTCTCGCCTGTATCGCGTTTCTTATCCTTGTGAGCATATCCGCAATGGGATCGGTCATCGACATCTCTTAATTCTCCGTTCTGATTGTTCTTGGAGGCCCGTTAAAGGCCGATTGTTCAATTCATTCCATTCGAAAAAATTAAATCAACGCCGCTTCCCCATACGCCCGTAAAGGTAACCATCACCCCTGCACCCTGTTTCTACGCGGCCCGCCCTATTTTCACTCGCCGGGAGGCTCCGCGGGAGCCGGGTTACCAGCTTGACTTGGTGACGCCGGGGAGCTCGCCCTTAAGCGCCATCTTGCGGAAGCAGAGCCTGCACATATCGAACTTCCTGTAATATGCGCGCGACCTGCCGCAGATGGGGCAACGGTTGTACTCCCTCACCTTGAACTTCTGCTTCCTTTTAGCCTTCGCTATGAGCGACTTTTTAGCCAAGCTTTCCTCCGAATGCGTTAGAGCGCGTGTTTATTTGTATAGTATATCTGCGTTGCAACCGGCCGCGGTGCTCTGCGCCTACGAGCGGAACTTCAGGCCCAGACTCTTAAGGAGGGCCTTGGCCTCCTCGTCATTGCCGGCGGTCGTATTTATCGTGATGTTCATGCCCCTGATCTTGTCGATCTTGTCGTACTCGATCTCGGGGAATATTATCTGCTCTTTGATGCCTATGGTGTAGTTGCCCCTGCCGTCGAAAGACTTATCCGGCATCCCCTTGAAGTCGCGTATCCGGGGGATGCTGAAGTTCACCAGTCTGTCGAAGAACTCGTACATCTTCTGGCCGCGGAGCGTTACCATGCACCCGATCGGCATCCCGGCGCGGAGCTTGAAGGTCGCTATCGACTTCTTCGCCTTGGTCACGACCGGCTTCTGGCCGGCTATCATGGTCATGTCGCGCACAGCCGCGTCCATGATCTTTATGTCCTTTACGGCCTCGCCTACCCCGATGTTGAGTACTATCTTCTCGAGCTTCGGGACCTGCATGACGTTTGAGTATTTGAATTCCTTCATGAGCGAAGGAACTATCTCTTTCTGGTATTTGTCGATAAGCCTTGCAGTCATTTGTCGAGCACCTCGCCGCACTTTTTACAGACCCTGACCCTCTTGTCGCCGTCCGCCTTTACGCCGGTCCTTACCGGCCCCTTGCACTTGGCGCAAAGAAGCATGACGTTTGAGATCGCTATCGGGCCCTCTTTTTCGATTATCCCGCCCTGCTTGTACTTGGCCGTGGGCTTCTGGTGGCGCTTCACCATGTTGACCTTCTCTACAAAGACCTTGCCCTTGTCGGGCTGGACCCTCATTACCTTACCGGTCTTGCCTTTTTCCTTCCCGGCTATGACCATTATCTGGTCTTCTTTTCTTATCCTGAGTGACATTTGTCCAAACCCTTTTCGTTTAATGGACTCGTTGCACTAAGCCCTTTGGTCCGCCTGCGTTCCTTCTTGTCAGCCTTCAAACCGGCCAGGCCCTGAGATTCCGGCGCCGGCCGCCGTCCGCCGCTTCCGGCCTTAGAGGACCTCTGGGGCGAGAGAGACTATCTTCATGAACTTCCTGGCCCGGAGCTCCCTTGCCACTGGTCCG
The DNA here is from genome assembly GCA_001797465.1 of Deltaproteobacteria bacterium GWB2_55_19. Classification (GTDB taxonomy): domain Bacteria; phylum Desulfobacterota; class GWC2-55-46; order GWC2-55-46; family GWC2-55-46; genus GWB2-55-19. Next base: position 203,618 of record MGPQ01000005.1, read on the forward strand.
AATATCCTTGTGCCGACGGGCTCGTTGTCCTTGTTGATGATGACGACCGAGTTCTCGTCGAACTTTATGTAGGAGCCGTCAGCGCGCCGCACTTCCTTCACGGTCCTTACGATCACCGCGCGCACGACCTCGCCCTTCTTGACCTTGCCGTCAAAAACAGCCTCTTTCACGTTGACGACAATGATGTCGCCTACCTCGGCGATGAGCTTGTTTGAGGCGCCTATGACCTTTATACACGAGACCCTCTTGGCGCCCGAGTTGTCCGCGACTCCGAGTATCGAACGGATCTGTATCATTTCGCCTTCTCCAGTATTTCCTTAACGCTCCACCTCTTGGTCTTGCTGATGGGCCGCGTCTCTACAATAAGGACCTTGTCGCCGGCCACGCATTCGTTCTTCTCGTCGTGGGCCTTGTACTTTACGCGCCTCTTGACGTACTTGCCGTAGAAGGGGTGCTTGGAGAGCCTCTCTATGGAGACTACTATGGTCTGGTTCATCTTGCCGCCGGAGAGGACGCTTCCGATGAGGGTCTTTCTCTCTGTTCTCGCTTCCGTCATTTACTTGGACCTCCCCTTCTCGGCTATGACTGTCTTCACCCTTGCTATCTCCCTCTTTATAATGCGGAGCTTCAACGGGTTTTCAAGCTGGTTGGTGGCGTGTCGCATCTTCAGGTTGAAGAGCTCCTTGGAAAGCTCCGCCTCCTTCGCCGTCATCTCCTCGGGGGTCAAATCTCTTATCTCAGCCGGTTTCATATTACATCCCTTTTGATGAACTTGGTCGGAATCGAAATCTTGTGGGCGGCGAGCCTGAACGCCTCTCTCGCGATGGCCTCGGTCACGCCCTCCATCTCATAGAGGATCCTGCCGGGCTTTATGACCACTACCCAGTCCTCCGGGCCGCCTTTGCCGCTTCCCATCCTGGTCTCGGCTGGCTTCTTGGTGACCGGCTTGTCCGGGAACACCCTTATCCATATCCTGCCGCCCCTCTTGATGTAGCGGGTCATGGCAATGCGCGCGGCCTCTATCTGCCTCGTCGAGAGCCAGCCGCACTCGATTGCCTGCAGGCCGTAGTTTCCAAAGTCAAGAGTGGCTCCCCTTGTGGCGAGGCCTCTTCTCTTGCCCCTCTGGTGTTTCCTGAATTTTACCTTCTTTGGCATCAACATGGCAATATCACCTTACTGGGCCGCTGTCTCGCCGGTCTGTGCCCTGACCGCGACGACGTCGCCCTTATATATTAATACTTTTACGCCTATTATCCCGAATGTCGTCAACGCCTCGGCCTGGCCGTAGTCTATGTCCGCCTTCAACGTATGGAGCGGTACCCTGCCTTCCCTGTACCACTCGGTCCTGGCTATCTCGGCGCCGCCGAGCCTTCCGGCACAGGTGATCTTAATCCCCTTGCCGCCCATCCGTAGGGTCGAGGTTACGGCCTTCTTCATCGCCCTCCTGAAGGATACCCTTCTTTCGAGCTGGAGCGCGACGTTTTCCGCGACGAGCTGGGCGTCCGTATCCGGCTTTCTGACCTCCACGATCTCAAGCGCCACTTCCCGGCCCGTGAGCTTGGCGAGCTGTTTTTTCATTACGTCGATCTCGGCGCCCCTCTTGCCTATGACGATCCCGGGCCTCGCGGTCCTGATGATGACCTTTACGGCGTTGGCGGTCCTCTCTATCTCTATTGAGGATATGCCGGCGTGGAAGAGCTTCTTTTTGATGAACTTCCTTAACTTCAGGTCCTCGTGGACGAAGGCGGCGTAGTTCTTCTCGCTGTACCACCGGGAGTTCCAGCCCTTTGATATGCCGAGCCTAAAGCCTATTGGATGAACCTTCTGACCCAAAAAACTACCTCCGTTATCTCTACAGGTTTAAATTTTAAGAATGTCCTTTATATCAAGCCGCGGTTATTTTTCGCCGACGACTATCGTCACGTGGCTCGACCTTTTCCTGATGAGCGCGCCCCGGCCCATCGCCTTGGAGTGCGTCCTCTTTATCGTCGGGCCCGGGTCTACGAAGGCCCTCGTCACGAAGAGCTTGTCCACGTTCAGGTTCTTCGTGTTCTCGGCGTTGGCCGCCGCGCTCTTTACGAGCTTCGATATCTCGCGGCTGACGGCCTTGGCGTTGAATTTAAGGATTGTGATGGCCTCATCGACCTTCTTTCCCCTTATGAGGTCAACGACCAGGCGCGTCTTCTGCGGCGAGGTTCTCAGGTATTTTAATATTGCCTTGGCTTCCATTTTAAGCGTTGCTCCTTATTGGCGCTTGCCGCCCGCATTCCATCGGCGGCTCGTGTATCAATGCTCGAATCCGTATTTGACCTTCAAACATTCCAGCAGAGGGGGAGGCTCACTTCATCCGCGCCCCGCGCCCTGCCGTCATAAAACCGCAACCCCGTTCCTACCGGGAACGGCGTCCTTCCGGACTATCCCTTTGCCCCCGGCACCTTCGCCTTTTTTATGCCGGCGTGGCTGTGGAAGGTGCGTGTCGGCGAGAACTCGCCGAGCTTGTGCCCGACCATGTTCTCGGTGATGAAGACCGGGATGAACTTCTTGCCGTTATGCACAGCGATCGTGAATCCGACCATCTCAGGGGCTATCATCGACCTCCTGGACCAGGTCTTTACTACTTTCTTCGACCTCGCTTCGGTCGAGTCTTTTATCTTGTCGAGCAGGTGTCCGTCTATAAACGGCCCTTTCTTTAAGGAGCGCACTCTTACTTCCTCCTGGTTATTATGTACTTGTCGCTCGTCTTGTGTTTCCTTGTCTTATATCCCTTTGTCGGCACGCCCCACGGGTTCGTCGGGTGGTTGCCGCCCTTGCTCTTTCCTTCGCCGCCGCCGTGCGGATGGTCAACCGGGTTCATGGCGACACCCCTGACCTTCGGGTTCCTGCCGAGCCAGCGTGACCTTCCGGCCTTGCCGATCGTCACGTTCTCGTGGTCGAGGTTGCCGACCTGGCCGATCGTAGCGTAGCAGTCCTGGAGTATGTACCTGACCTCGTTGGAGGGGAGCTTAAGCGTCGCGTGGCCGCCCTCTTTCGCCATTAACTGCGCATACGCGCCGGCGCTCCTGGCGAGCTGTCCGCCCTTGCCCCTCTTCATCTCGATATTATGTACGAACGTGCCTACCGGGATGGATTTAAGCGGGAGCGCGTTGCCGGGCTTTATGTCGGCGTTGGCGCCAGCGACTACGGTATCCCCCACCTTAAGGGTAACGGGTGCGATTATGTACCTTTTCTCGCCGTCCGCGTAAGCGAGGAGCGCTATGTTACAGGTCCTGTTCGGGTCGTACTCTATCGCCTCGACCTTTGCCGGGATGTCGATCTTGTCGCGCCTGAAGTCGATGATCCTGTAGAGCCTCTTGTGCCCGCCGCCTATCCAGCGTACCGTGACCCTGCCGAAGTTATTCCTTCCGCCGGTCCTCTTGTGAGGCAGGGTGAGCGCCCTTTCGGGGCGCTTCTTGTCGATACCCTCGAAGACCAGAGTAGTCTTTTCCCTCATGGAGGGCGATGTAGGTTTATACTTTTTAACTGGCATGGCTCTTATCTTTCCTGTTTAGTGATCGTCCCTGTTTTTTATCTAAAGGCCGGCCCGAAGGCCGCCGCGGGCACTATACGCCCTCGAATATCTCTATCTTGTCGCCTTCTCTGAGCGAGATGTACGCCTTCTTCCTCGTCGGCTTCTGCCCTGCGTGCTTGCCCATCCTCTTCATCTTGCCAGGGACCCTGTTGGTGTTGACGTCGAGGACCTTTACGTTGAATATTTTCTCGACCGCTGACTTGATGTCGTTCTTATTGGCGTCCACGTCCACCCAGAAGACGACCTTGCCTTCGGCGGTTTTTGCGGTGGACTTTTCGGTTATTACCGGCGACTTTATTATCGAATAGGAGTTCTTCACTGTACAAAAGCCTCCACTTTTTCAAGCGCGCCTCTGGTGATCACGAGGTTTTCGTAGTTCAGTATGTCGTATACGTTTATGCCGCCCGCGCTAATGAGTTTATAGTCCTTGAGGTTCCTGATAGCGAGTTCGAGGTTCCTGTTCCTGCCGTCGATGACTATGAGCGCACTCGTAAGCTTTGCGGCCCTCAACACTTCGAGAGCGAGCTTTGACTTCGGGGCGTCAATATCGAGTGCCTCGTACACCTTGAGCCTGCCGTCCTGAATCTTCAGCCTCAGGGCGGACTTGAGCGCCTCTTTCATGACCTTCTTCGGGAGCTTGTAGGAGTAATCCCTGGGGTGCGGCCCGAAGACCGTTCCGCCGTGCCTCCAGACAGGCGACCTCGTGGAGCCGGACCGCGCGCGGCCGGTGCCCTTCTGCTTCCAGGGCTTTATGCCGCCGCCGGAGACTTCGCCCTTGGTCTTCGTGGACGCTGTTCCGGCCCTGCGGTTGGCCATCTGCATCTTAACGACCTCGTAAAAGAGGTGCTCCTTTACCTCGCCGCCAGATAGCTCGTCGTTCAGGTTTATATCAGAAACCTTGCTGCCGTTCTTGTTTAAGACCTCTATTATCATCTTCCGGTTCCTTGGATTTTCAGTAAACTAGTAATATATACAATCCCGGCGTAATTAACAAGGGATATCTACTTCTTTCTCGCCTTTTTTATCACGACCAGCCCGTTTATCGCCCCTGGCACGGCACCGCTCACCAGGAGGACGTTCTCCTCCGCGCGCACGCCTACGACCTTGAGGTTCTGCACGGTGATCTTGGCCGCGCCCATGTGCCCGGCCATCCTCATGCCCTTGTAGACCCTCGAGGGGTCAGAGCTCGACCCGATGGACCCCGGGGCCCTGTTGTGCATGGAGCCGTGGGACTCGCCGCCGCCGCTGAAGTGGTGCCTCCTCATCGAGCCCATGAAACCTTTGCCCTTTGAGGTGCCGGATACGTCGATGAAGTCGCCGATCTTGAAGACGTCGCCGCAGTTCAAGGCCTGCCCCGGCTTGTAGTCGTCGAGCTTGTCGCCCTTCAATTCCATGAGCTTGTAGAGGCATGGCGTTCCCGCCTTCTTGAAGTGCCCCTTCATGGCCTTATTGACCCGTGACTCTTTCTTCTCGAGAATGCCGATCTGGAGCGCCTCATAGCCGTCGGCCGCCTTCGTCTTCCTCTGGACGACGAAGTTGCCGGCCTGTATGACGGTTACGGGGACCATCGCCCCGGTCTCCGAGTAGATGTGTGTCATCCCTAATTTTTTTCCAAGCACGCCTTCTATCATAATCCCAACCTTTTGAGCGCCGCCTCTAAAACACGCGGACGCCGCTATTTTAGCTTAGAGTTTACGCGGCCCTCAGTCGAGCTTTATCTCGACGTCCACGCCAGCAGGCAGATCCAGCTTCATCAGCGCGTCGACCGTGCCCTGCGACGGCTCCATTATGTCCATGAGCCTCTTGTGGGTCCTGATCTCGAACTGCTCACGGCTCTTCTTGTCCACGTGCGGGGAACGCAACACGCAGAACTTGTTTATCCTCGTGGGCAGCGGGATCGGCCCCTTTATCCGGGCGCCTGTCCTCTTGGCCGTGTCGACTATCTCCTTTACGGATTTGTCGAGTAGCCTGTGGTCGAAAGCCTTAAGCCTTATCCTGATCTTCTGATTGTCCACCCTATGACTCCTCGGATCTTTTAGCGACTGTTCTTTAATATCAAACCCTGAAAAGCCCGTGCCACATCCGGCCCGTAGCCGTTACGCTATTATCTTGGTGACCACACCCGCGCCGACGGTCCTGCCGCCCTCGCGTATGGCGAACCGGAGGCCCTCTTCCATCGCGATCGGCGTGATGAGATCGACTTCCAGGTTCACGTTGTCTCCGGGCATTACCATCTCAACGCCTTCCGGCAGCTTCGAGACCCCGGTCACGTCCGTCGTCCTGAAGTAGAACTGCGGGCGGTATCCGTTAAAGAACGGCGTGTGCCTGCCGCCCTCTTCCTTCGTCAGTATATAAACCTCGCAACTGAACTTCGTGTGCGGGGTGATCGTCCCGGGCTTCGCGAGCACCTGCCCTCTCTCGACGTCTTCCTTCTTCGTGCCGCGCAGCAGCGCCCCGATGTTGTCTCCGGCGCGCCCTTCGTCAAGGAGCTTCCTGAACATCTCGACCCCGGTCACAACCGTCTTGACCGTGTCGCGCAGGCCCACTATCTCTATTTCCTCTCCGACCTTTACCGTGCCCCTCTCCACCCTGCCGGTCACGACCGTCCCGCGCCCGGATATCGAGAATACGTCTTCAACCGGCATAAGGAACGGCTTGTCTATGTCCCTCTTCGGCTCGGGTATGTAGGAGTCAAGCTTGTCCATGAGCTCCAATATCGGGCCGCAGGCAGGGCATTCCTTCTTGCCGCATCCGCACTCAAGCGCCTTAAGCGCCGACCCCTTGATAACCGGGATGTCGTCCCCGGGAAACTTGTACTGGTTTAAAAGCTCCCTCACCTCAAGCTCCACGAGCTCGAGCAGCTCCTTGTCGTCGACCATGTCCACCTTGTTGAGGAAGACGACGATGTACGGCACGCCCACCTGGCGGGCCAGCAGTATGTGCTCCCTCGTCTGCGGCATCGGGCCGTCGGCCGCCGAACACACGAGTATCGCGCCGTCCATCTGCGCCGCTCCCGTGATCATGTTCTTTACGTAGTCGGCGTGTCCAGGGCAGTCTATATGCGCGTAGTGGCGCTTGTCGGTCTGGTACTCAACGTGCGAAATCGAAATCGTAAGGCCCCTCTCCCTCTCCTCAGGCGCCTTATCGATGTTTTCGTATGCAAGAAAATCCGCGAATCCCCTGGCGCTCAATACCCTGGTTATCGCCGCGGTCAGCGAGGTCTTGCCGTGGTCCACGTGTCCTATGGTCCCCACGTTTACGTGCGGCTTCACCCTCTCAAATTTAGCCTTGCTCAT
>MGPQ01000006.1 GCA_001797465.1 Deltaproteobacteria bacterium GWB2_55_19
TGAACCTGGAAGTCGATCTCATCACGCCGATCGCGATGGAAGAGGGCCTCCGGTTCGCCATACGCGAGGGCGGCAGGACCGTCGGCGCGGGTGTCGTCACGAAGATAATAGCTTAAGCCGTTCGATTCTACGGCGAGGCGGCCCTTTGGGGCCGCCTCGCTTTAACCTTTTAAAAAAAATGGTGCTGTCCCTAAAAATTAGGAATTTTTTCTGAGGTCAAGGAAGGGCGGGAATAAAAAGCGGAGCATATATGGAACATATGTGAGCATTTTTATTCCCGACCTGACGCAGAGATTAGGAAAAATAACAATTTTTAGAGATAGCAGACAGCCTTAGGACTCGTCCGGGGCTTGAATATTGGGCGCCGTCCCAGGGAGGGTTTTTTCATGAGGGATATAATCACGCTGGCATGCACCGACTGCAAGCGCAGGAACTATTCGACGACGAAGAACAAGAAGACGATACCGGACAGGCTTGAGATAAAGAAGTTCTGCAAGTTCTGCAAGAAGCACACGGTACACAAGGAAACGAAGTAAAGGCCCCCCCCTGGTGTGCGGCTTGAACGTCCGCGCCATTCTGTTTAGAGGGACGCGCTGGTGGGGGCGGCAGGGGCGCGATTTGCGGCATAGGGGATATACTTCCGTCCGGACTTCCGATGACCGCATGGTACAAGACTGATTTTTACAGGCCAGTAGCTCTAACGGCTAGAGCGGCGGTCTCCAAAACCGCATGTTGGGGGTTCGAATCCCTCCTGGCCTGCCAGCTTCCAGGGGGCGCGGCCCCATCAAATAAAAGACTCTTTACCGGACAGGGAACACGGGATGGAAAAGTTAGACAGGGCCAAAGAGTTCTTCAACGAATCGAAGCAGGAGCTTAAGAAAGTCACCTGGCCGACCAAACAGCAGACCATAACCTCCACATGGGTCGTGGTCGCAGTGACCGTCGTCCTCGCCGTTTTTCTGGGGCTTGTCGACCTCGTGCTCTCAAAATTCATCGGCTACATCCTAAGTTGAGGGGATAATGTCAAAAAAGTGGTATGTAGTGCATACCTATTCCGGGTATGAGAACAAGGTCAAGGCCGCTATCGAGGAGAAGATAAAGGCCACCGGCAAGGAGGGCCTTTTCGGAGACGTCCTCGTCCCCTCGGAAAAGGTCGTCGATATGGTCAAGGGCGTGAAGAGGACGACGTCGAGGAAGTTCTTCCCCGGATACATCCTCATAAACATGGTCCTGAACGACGAGACCTGGCACCTCGTGAAGGGCATTCCCAAGGTCACCGGCTTCGTCGGCGGCCAGGAGGCACCTCCGACCATCTCAGAGGAGGAGGTCCATAAGATCACCCGCCAGATGGAGGAGGGGGCTGTAAGGCCCAAGCCCAAGGTCCTTTTCGACAGGGGAGAGAGCGTGCGCGTTGTAGACGGGCCGTTTACGAACTTCGCCGGCATAGTCGAGGAGGTCAAGCCCGAGAAGGGCAAGCTCCGCGTGCTCGTCTCGATATTCGGCAGGGCCACACCAGTGGAGCTCGACTTCGTACAGGTGGAGAAGGCTTGACGCAGGGTTCAGGTTGTTTTTTAAATAAAGGCGTCCAGAAGTAATATCAGGCTACATCAGAAACTGGCATGAAAAGAGAGGATAGAGTATGGCTAAGAAGATAACAGGACAGATCAAGCTCCAGATAACCGCCGGAAAGGCGAACCCGTCGCCGCCGGTAGGACCCGCGCTCGGCCAGCACGGTGTTAACATAATGGAGTTCTGCAAGCAGTTCAACGCGCGCACCCAGGCCCAGGAAGGCATGATAATCCCTGTCGTCATCACGGTATACGCCGACAGGACCTTCTCGTTCATAACCAAGACCCCTCCGGCCTCCGTCCTCCTTTTGAAGGCCGCCGGTGTCGAGAAGGGTTCCAAGGCCCCGAACAAGGAAAAGGTCGCCAAGGTCACGAAGAAGCAGGTAGAAGAGATCGCGAAGCTCAAGATGCCTGACCTTACCGCCGCAAGCCTCGAAGCGGCGGTAAAGACGGTCGAAGGTACCGCGAGAAGCATGGGAATCACGGTGGAGGGTTAAGGATATGGGAAAGAAATACGAAGCAGCCATTGCTAAGTTGGAAGAAAACCGCACCTATGATCTCGAAGCGGCCTTTAAGGTCCTCCCCGAGACAAAGGTGGCGAAGTTCGACGAGACCGTAGAGGTATCAGGAAGGCTCGGGGTCGACCCCAAGCACCCTGAGCAGATGGTCAGGGGCACGGTGCTGCTCCCCCACGGCCTCGGGAAAAAGGTCCGCGTCCTCGTATTCGCAAAGGGCGAAAAAGAGGTCGAGGCCAGGGAGGCCGGTGCGGACTACGTGGGTAGCGACGACCTCATGGAGAAGATCAACAAGGGCTGGCTCGACTTTGACGCAATCGTTGCCACGCCTGACATCATGGGCGCGGTCGGCAAGCTCGGGAAGGTGCTCGGTCCGAGAGGTCTCATGCCTAACCCGAAGCTCGGCACCGTGACCTTCGATGTAAAGAAAGCGGTCACCGACCTCAAGGCCGGAAAGGTGGAATTCAGGGTCGACAAGTCCGGGAACATCCATGTGCCCGTGGGAAAAGCGTCCTTCGGCTCCTCCAAGTTGAAGGACAACTTCATGGCCCTCATGGACGCGATCATAAAGGCGAAGCCCGCGGCCTCCAAGGGCGTTTACCTCCGCAGCCTCTTCGTCTCCACGACGATGGGCCCGTCGGTAAAGCTCGACGCCGTAGAGGTAAGAAACCTCTTCAAGTAACCCGGACTGGGGGGCGCGCGGGGGACTGCGCTTTCGAGTGACGCACCAAGGCTTTAGCGGTCAGGGTTTGAGAAGGCTCTGCGCCGGGGAGACAACGCCCCGGATATTTTTATAAACTATAACTTACGGTCAGAGACAGTAGGGGCACAAAGCTTAATAATCCTACCGAGACCAGGCTGACAGCGCACGGCTATGTTGCGCAGGGGGACTATTGTCTTCCCTGCGCGTCGCGTTTTTTTAAGCCTTGTATCTCTTCTGTCTTTTGACGCTAAGATGGAAAGGAGGAAAACAATTTGAAAAAGGCGCAGAAAGTAACAGTAGTAGACGACCTTAAGGAAAAGCTCTCCCGCGCGGACGCGACCTTCGTTGCCGAGTACCAGGGCATAAAGGCTTTCGAGCTGGGCGAGATGAGAAGGGTATTGAGGGCGGCTTCCATCGACCTGAAGGTCGTAAGGAACACTCTCTCCAGGCGCGCGCTCAAAGGGACGCCGGCAGAGTCTCTCTCCGGGCACTTGAAGGGAGCTATGGCCATAGCCATCTCCTACAAGGACGCGGCAGGGGCGGCAAAGGCCTTGACTCAGCTCTCCAAGGACCAGCCGAAGTTGAAGCTTAAGGTCGGCACGCTCGGGTCGAAGGTCATAAGCCTCGCCGAGATAAAGGGCCTTGCGGAACTGCCGCCGAGGGAAGTGCTCCTCGCCAGGATGCTCGGCTCCATGATGTCGCCGGTCTCCGGCTTCGCGAGGGTATTGAGCGGCGTGCCCACAAAGCTCCTTTACGCTCTGAACGCTATAAAGGACCAGAAGTCCGTTGGGGCAGACGCGTAACGGGGTTGCAGGACGGCAGATTTGATCGCATGAATAAAAACAGCTAAAACAACAAATTTCGAGGAGGATATCCCAATGGCAGACATAAAGAAGGAAGACGTAATAAAGTACATAGAGTCGATGACCGTTCTTGAGCTCTCCGAGCTCGTAAAGGAGCTTGAGGAGAAGTTCGGCGTCTCCGCCTCGGCCCCCGTGGCCGTAGCCGCCCCCGCCGCCGGCGCCGCAGTCGCCGCCGCGGTCGAGAAGACCGAGTTCACAGTGGTCTTGAAGGAAGCGGGAGCAGAGAAGATAAAGGTCATCAAGGAAGTAAGGGCGATCACTGGCCTCGGCTTAAAGGAAGCGAAGGACCTCGTCGAGGGCGCGCCTAAGACCCTGAAGGAAGGCGTGAACAAGGAAGAGGCCGACAAGATCAAGAAGCAGGTCGAAAGCGCCGGCGCAAAGGTAGAGATCCAGTAGTTTCGGCTCCCATCCGGACATATCCAGTAGAAACGATTATTGCAGGCGGCAAGGGGCGGCGGAATGCCGTCCCCTTGCCCGCCGTTTCTAAAAGAGACGGACGGCCCGCGCCCCCTCCGGCGGGTCTTTTCCCCAAGGATTCTTAAAAAGGAGCTAATTAAAAAATATGGCGTCCTCCCATTTGATGAACGGACAGGTATTGAGGAAGGATTACTCGAGGATAGGCAAGGTCGTCAGCATGCCGAACCTGATCGAGGTGCAGAAGAAGTCCTTCGTCCAGTTCCTCCAGCTCGACGCGAAGGCCGCGGAGAGAAAGGACACGGGCCTGCAGGCGGTCTTCAAGGGCGCCTTCCCCATAAAGGACTTCAGCGGCAACGCCTCGCTCGAGTTCGTAAAGTACGCCCTCCTCGAGCCCAAGTACACGACCGACGAGTGCCACCAGAAGGGCATGACCTACGCCTCTCCTATCAAGCTCATGGTCCGGCTCATCATGTGGGACAAGGACCTCGAGACAGGGGCCCAGACCATACGCGACATTAAGGAGCAGGAGGTATATTTCGGCGAGATACCGCTCATGACCGACAACGGGTCATTTATTATTAACGGCACCGAGCGCGTCATCGTCAGCCAGCTCCATAGGTCCCCCGGCGTCTTCTTCGAGTTCGAAAAACCCAAGGGCTTTACCGGAAAAGTGCTCTACACCGCCCGCGTCATCCCCTACCACGGCTCCTGGCTCGACTTCGAGTTCGACCAGAAGGACTGGCTCTACGTGAGGATAGACAAGCGGAGAAAGATGCCCGCGACCATCCTCCTTAAGGCGCTCGGTTATTCGGTTGAGGAGATGCTCAACTATTTCTACCCGAGCGAGGAGATAGTCCTCGAGAACAAGAAAATAATGAAGAGCGTCGAGCCCGAGTTCCTCGTGGGACAAAAGGCCGCGCGCGACATAAAGGACCCGCACACCAACGAGGTCATCGTAAAGAAGGACAGGAAGTTCACGAGGCTCGTCATAAAGAAGCTCGTGACCGCCGGCATAAAGTACATCCCGGTCGAGGTCGAGGACATCATCGGCAGGGTGGCCTCGCGCGACATAGTCGACCCGAATACCGGAGAGGTCATACTCGAGTGCAACCAGATATTGTCGAGGGAGAAGCTCGACGAGATATCCCGCCGCGACATAAAGAGCTTCAAGCTCCTCCTTATCGAAGCGATGGGCGTTTTCTTCAGGGAAACGCTCCTTAACGACCGCATCGGCAACGAGGACACGAGGACCATAAACGAGTACAGGAAGGAAAACCCCGACGATCCGATAACGACCATGACCCTGAACGCCAGGATCGAGATATACAAGAGGTTGAAGCCCGGCGACCTCCCGACGGTCGACACCGCGAACGCGTTCTTCCACGACCTCTTCTTCAACGCCGACAGGTACGACCTCTCAAAGGTCGGGAGATTGAAGCTCAACAGGAAGCTCGGCTTCGACGTGCCGCTCGACATGACGATCCTCCGGAAAGACGACATCCTCGAGGTCGTGCGCTACCTGATACTCCTCAGGAACGGCCAGGGCACGGTCGACGACATCGACCACCTCGGGAACAGGCGCGTGCGCTCGGTCGGAGAGCTCCTCGAGAACCAGTACAGGATAGGGTTGCTCCGCATGGAGAGGGCCGTAAAGGAGAGGATGAGCCTGGGGGAGCTTGAGACGCTCATGCCGCACGACCTCATAAACCCGAAGCCGGTTTCAGCCGTCATAAAGGAGTTTTTCGGCTCAAGCCAGCTCTCGCAGTTCATGGACCAGACGAACCCGTTATCCGAGATAACTCACAAGAGGAGGCTCTCGGCCCTCGGGCCGGGAGGCCTTACGAGGGAGAGGGCGGGCTTCGAGGTCAGAGACGTCCACGCGACCCACTACGGGCGCATCTGCCCGATTGAGACGCCTGAAGGCCCGAACATCGGCCTCATCGTCTCCCTTTCCACGTACGCGAGGGTAAACGACTTCGGCTTCATAGAGACCCCGTACAGGGAAGTAAAGGACGCGAAGGTATCGAGCAGGATAAACTACCTGTCCGCACTCGACGAAGAGCCGCATGTGATAGCGCAGGCGAACGCGCCTATCGACAAGGACGGCAGGTTTACAAGCGACTTCATCTCGGCGAGGAAGGGCGGAGAGTTCATCATGGCCCGCGCCGAGGACGTGACCCTCATGGACGTCTCGCCTAATCAGCTTGTGAGTGTCGCCGCCGCGCTCATCCCGTTCCTTGAGAACGACGACGCGAACAGGGCGCTCATGGGCTCGAACATGCAGAGGCAGGCGGTGCCCTTGATACGCACAGAGGCCCCGATAATCGGCACCGGCATGGAGAGCATCGTCGCGCGGGACTCCGGCGTTACGATCCTCGCCAGGAACTCCGGCGTCGTGGAAGGGGTTGACGCCACACGCATAGTCGTAAGGAACGAATCCGGCGGGGTCGACATATACAACCTCACCAAGTTCAGGCGCTCGAACCAGAACACGTGCCTGAACCAGAAGCCGATAGTCTTCAAGGGCGACGTCCTTGCCGAAGGTCAGGTCATCGCCGACGGCCCGTCGACCGACGACGGAGAGCTCGCGCTCGGCAGGAACGTCCTCGTCGCCTTCATGCCCTGGGGCGGGTACAACTTCGAGGACTCGATACTCTTGAGCGAAAGGCTTCTCAAGGACGACGTATTTACTTCCGTCCATATCGAGGAGTTCGAGATAGTCGCGCGCGACATAAAGCTCGGCAAGGAAGAGATAACGAGGGACATCCCGAATGTCGGCGAAGAGGCGTTGAAGGACTTAGACGAGAGCGGCATCATACGTATCGGCGCCGAGGTGATGCCCGGCGACATACTCGTCGGCAAGATTACCCCCAAGGGCGAGACACAGCTCTCCCCCGAGGAAAAGCTCCTGCGTGCCATATTCGGAGAAAAGGCCGAGGACGTAAAGGACACGTCGCTGCGCGTGCCCCCGGGCATCGAGGGCTTCGTAATCGACGCGAAGGTCTTCTCGCGCAAGGGCGCCGAGAAGGACGAGCGCTCGAGGTCCATTGAGGACAAGGAAGTCGCCCGCCTCATGAAGGACCGCGAGGACGAGATAAACATAGTGAAGGAGTCCGCCTACACGCGTGTCCACAAGCTCCTCTTGAACAAGAAGTCGCAGGTTCGTATCGCAGACAAGAAGGGCAATACGATACTCAGCAAGGGCAAACCCATTACCGATGAGGTCCTCTCCGCGATACCGCAGTCGAAGTGGCAGGAGATAGTACCGGCTGAGGAGAAGGCGGAACACGATATCTCGAACATCTTTGCCTCCCTCGCCGAGCAGATAGACCTCATAAAGGTCGTCTTCGACGACAGGATAAACAGGCTGAAGAGGGGCGACGAGCTCCCGCCCGGCGTCATAAAGATGGTCAAGGTCTACATCGCCATGAAGAGGAAGGTCTCCGTCGGCGACAAGATGGCCGGACGCCACGGTAACAAGGGCGTCATATCGAGGATACTCCCCGAGGAGGACATGCCGTACCTCGCGGACGGCACTCCGGTGGACATAGTACTTAACCCTTTGGGCGTCCCATCGCGAATGAACATCGGGCAGATACTGGAAACGCACCTCGGCTGGGCCGCAAAGAACCTGGGCTACGCCATAAGGACGCTTGTAGAGAAGCACTCGGCGCCGAATACGCTTCGTGAGCGCATAAAGAAGTCGTACGGCTCCATCGAGTTCTCGAAGTTCATGAACTCGCTCACCGAAGACGAGGTCATGGACGCGGCCAGGAGGCTGTCGCGCGGCATACACATGGCAAGCCCGGTCTTCGACGGCGCGACGGAAGACGACGTCAAGAACGCGCTCGAGCACGCGGGGCTCCCGACGAACGGCAAGATGGTCCTCTATGACGGGAGAAGCGGCGACGCGTTCGACCAGTCCGTCACCGTGGGAATGATGTACATGATGAAGCTCCACCACCTGGTGGACGATAAAATTCACGCGAGGTCCACGGGCCCGTACTCGCTCGTCACCCAGCAACCGCTCGGCGGCAAGGCGCAGTTCGGAGGCCAGAGGCTCGGAGAAATGGAAGTCTGGGCTATGGAGGCCTACGGCGCGGCGCACTCGCTGCAGGAGTTCCTGACGGTCAAGTCCGACGACGTGCCCGGAAGGACCAAGATGTATGAATCCATCGTCACCGGCAGCTACACCATGGAGCCGACGCTCCCCGAATCCTTCAGCGTCCTCATAAAAGAGCTCCAGTCGCTCGCCCTGGATATCAGGCTCATCGAGGAAGAGAAAGAGGACTGAGCCGGCAAGGGCCACGGGGGGCAGCCGGGGCAGAGGTTTTAACGGGTTAAACAGTCAGCGGGTATTTGTAAGAGGGCCGGCCTTGAGATTGGCCGGGCCCTTTGTATGGCGCCGGTTATTCCGGCATCCGGTAACAAAGATAACCGGGTAACTAAGGAGGTATCGCTTTGGAAAGCCTTATGGCACTTTTTGACAAGCACAAGAAGCCGATGGACTTTAACGCTATAAGGATCACCATTTCATCTCCCGAGAGGATTCGGGAATGGTCTCACGGCGAGGTCAAAAAGCCTGAGACGATAAACTACAGGACCTTCAAGCCCGAGCGCGACGGCCTTTTCTGCGCCAAGATATTCGGGCCGGTAAAGGACTTCGAGTGCAACTGCGGCAAGTACAAGAGGATGAAGCACAGGGGGGTCGTCTGCGAAAAGTGCGGCGTCGAGGTCATCCCGTCGAACGTCAGGCGCGACAGGCTCGGCCACATAGAGCTTGCCACCCCGGTCGCCCACATATGGTTCTTAAGGTCGCTCCCATCGCGCATAGGCGCGATTCTCGACGTGACGCTGAAGGAGCTCGAGAGGGTCCTGTACTACGAGAACTACATCGTCCTCGACCCGAAGGAATCCGACCTTAAGGAAGGCGAGCTCTTAAACGAGGAGAAGTACCAGAAGTCCGTGGAGAAGTGGGGGCCGGACGGCTTCGAATCCGGCATGGGAGCCGACGCCATAAGGTCGCTTATGAAGAGGCTCGACCTTGAGAAGATCTCCACCACGCTCCGCGCGGAGATGAAAAAGACCGCATCAGACGCGAAGAAGAAGAGGATCGTCAAGAGGCTTAAGGTAGTGGACGCGTTCCTGAACTCAGGGAACAAGCCCGAATGGATGATACTCGAGGTCATCCCGGTCCTCCCGCCGGATCTCCGGCCGCTCGTGCCCCTCGACGGCGGAAGGTTCGCCACATCCGACTTAAACGACCTCTACAGGCGCGTCATCAACAGGAACAACCGTCTTAAGAGGCTCATGGAGCTTAACGCCCCGGACATCATCATAAGGAACGAAAAAAGGATGCTCCAGGAGGCCGTCGACGCCCTTTTCGACAACGGCAGGCGAGGCAGGATAATAACCGGGCAGAACAAGAGGCCGCTCAAATCCTTGAGCGACATGATAAAGGGAAAGAGCGGGCGCTTCAGACAGAACCTTTTGGGCAAACGCGTCGACTATTCGGGCCGTTCGGTCATCGTCATTGGCCCGGACTTAAGGCTCCACCAGTGCGGATTGCCGAAGAAAATGGCGCTTGAGCTCTTCAAGCCCTTCATCTACCAGAAGCTTGAGGAGAAGGGCTATGCCACGACTATAAAGAGCGCGAAGAAGCTCCTCGAGAAGGAGAGGCCTGAAGTCTGGGACGTGCTCGACGAGGTCATAAGAGAGCACCCGGTGCTCCTTAACCGCGCGCCGACGCTCCACAGGCTCGGCATACAGGCCTTCGAGCCGATACTCATCGAGGGCAAGGCCATACAGCTCCACCCGCTAGTCTGCACCGCCTTCAACGCGGACTTCGACGGAGACCAGATGGCGGTCCACGTGCCGCTCTCCATAGAGGCGCAGGTCGAGGCGAGGGTCCTCATGATGTCGACGAACAACATCCTCTCCCCTGCGCACGGAAAGCCGATTATCGTGCCCACGCAGGACATCGTCCTCGGGCTCTACTACCTTACGAGGGAGAGGCAGGGCGTCAAGGGCGAGCACAAGAGGTTCTCGTCCATGGACGAGGTCCGGGCCGCGTACGATTCCAGCGAGGTCCACCTCCAGGCCGCTATAAAGCTCAAGCTCGACGGCGGAGTGATTGAGACGACCGTCGGCAGAGTCATCATGATGGAAGTGGTCCCGGCATCCATCAGGTTCGATGAGATAAACAAGGTCATGGACAAAAAACGCCTCGCCGACCTCATCGACATATGTTACAGGAGGGCCGGGTCCAAGGAGACGGTCATACTCGCCGACAGGTTGAAGGACCTGGGCTACCAGTACGCCACCAAGGCCGGCATATCCATTTGCATCGACGACATGAAGATCCCAGGCAGGAAGAACGTGCTCCTTGACGCCGCCTACGAAGAGGTGAAGGAGATCCAGAAGCAGTACAACGAGGGCCTCATCACTGACGGCGAACGCTATAACAAGGTCATCGACATCTGGGCGCAGGCTACCGAAGAGATCGCCGAGGAGATGTTGAAGGAGCTGAGCACCGAGATCGTCAAGGACGAAAACAATGAAATGAAGAAGGTCCCGTCCTTCAACCCCATATTCATCATGGCCGACTCCGGCGCCAGGGGCTCCGCGCAGCAGATAAGACAGCTCGCCGGGATGAGGGGACTCATGGCGAAACCCTCGGGCGAGATCATAGAAACGCCTATCACCGCAAACTTCAGGGAGGGGCTGACGGTCCTCCAGTACTTTATATCCACCCACGGCGCCAGAAAAGGCCTCGCGGATACCGCGCTTAAGACGGCGAACTCCGGCTACCTCACAAGGCGGCTCGTCGACGTCGCGCAGGACGCGATCATCGCCGAAGACGACTGCGGCACGCTGGACGGCATCTACATGACACCGCTCGTAGAGGGCGGAGAGGTTATCGAGGCTATCGGGGAAAGGATACTCGGCAGGGTCGCCCTCGAAGAGGTCCTCGACCCCTTCACCAAGGAGGCGCTCGTCGAGGCCAACGAGGAGATCGACGAGTCCAAGGTCGAAAAGATAGAGGACGCCGGCATCGACAGGGTGAAGATCCGCTCGGTCCTGACCTGCCGCTCGACGCGGGGCATCTGCATTAAATGTTACGGCCGCGACCTTACGCGGGGCAGGATGGTCGACATGGGCGAGGCAGTTGGCGTCATAGCCGCGCAGTCGATAGGCGAGCCGGGCACACAGCTCACCATGAGGACCTTCCACATAGGAGGAACCGCCTCCAGAAGGGCCGAGCAGACGACGCTCGAAGCGCGCCACGAGGGCATCATCAAGTACCACGGACTGAACGTCGCCGAGAACACGAGAGGCGAGATGATCGTCATGAACAGGAACGGCGACCTCGCCATACACGATGAGCAGGGCAGGGACCGCGAGAGGAACCCGGTCATATACGGCGCCAGGCTCCGCGTTAAGGACGGCGGCAAGGTCGCCGCCGGCTCCATAATCGCCGACTGGGACCCGTACACCATACCGATCATAACCGAGGTCACGGGTATCGTCCGTTTCGGCGACATCGAGGACGGCAAGACCATGAGGGAGCAGGTCGACGAGGTCACCGGGCTCTCGTCCAAGGTCATCGTCACCTACAAGGAAGGCGATCTCCGTCCCAGGGTCTCCATAAAGGACGACGCCGGCAGGACGCAGAAGTTACCCGGCACCAGCATCGAGGCGAGATACCTCCTCCCGGTCGGCGCGATCCTGACCATCAACGAGGGCGATTCCGTCAGGGCCGGCGATGTGATCGCTAAGATCCCGAGAGAGACGACCAAGACCAAGGACATAACCGGAGGACTCCCGAGGGTCGCCGAGCTCTTCGAGGCGAGAAAACCCAAGGAGACCGCGGTCATAAGCGAGATAGACGGCCACGTATCCTTCGGCAAGGACACCAAGGGCAAGAGAAAGGTCGTAGTCACCCCTGAGACAGGAGACCCGAAGGAGTACCTGATACCCAAGGGCAAGCACATAAGCGTGCGCGAAGGCGACCGCGTAAGGGCGGGAGAGCCCTTGATGGACGGCTCCGCGAACCCGCACGATATCCTCCGCGTACTCGGCGTCAAGGAGCTCGCCAAGTACCTCGTCGACGAGGTACAGGAGGTCTACAGGCTCCAGGGCGTTAAAATTAACGACAAGCACATCGAGACGATCGTCCGCCAGATGCTCCGCAGGGTCAAGATAAAGGACCCGGGCGACACCAACCTCCTCATAGGCGAGCAGGTCGAAAGGTACCTCTTCGAGGAAGAGAACGACAAGATAATCTCCAAGGGCAAGAAGCCGGCCATCGCCGAGCCGCTCCTTCAGGGGATCACCAAGGCGTCTCTCTCGACCGAGTCCTTCATCTCGGCGGCCTCTTTCCAGGAGACGACAAAGGTCCTTACAGGTGCGGCCGTAGAGGGCAAGATCGATTATCTCCGCGGTCTTAAGGAAAACGTCATCATGGGCAGGCTCATCCCGGCCGGTACGGGTTTCAGGAAATATAAGAAGATAATCGCTAACATCCCCGAGGTCGAGGCCGAGGAAGAGTCAGGCGGCGATATGGAACCATCTGCCGAGGAGACTATCGGCGGCTGACCTGGTTCTCAGGCCGCTAACAGCTCTATATCAAGGGCGAACGTCACTGGCGGGCTCTTTCGGGGCTTTATGGCGGGTGGGGAGAATGGGCCAAAAAAGCGCGTCGGGCCGGCGCCTTTGGGCCTCAAAGGCGCCATTTTCAGGAGGCAGGGCTTTTTTACAGCAGGCCTCATGGCGATTCAAAGAGAAAAAAGACTGGTGGCCGTGTGAAAAAGCCACTTAACCCTTGACAAGGAAAAAAAAAGCTGGTAGATTGCTTTGATTTACGCCATCTACCAGTACAGAGAAAGGTGTTTTATGCCGACAATCAATCAGCTCGTGCGCAAAGGCAGACAGAAGACTAAGTACAAGACGGCCTCTCCTGCCTTGGACAAGTGTCCCCAGAAAAGGGGGGTCTGCGTAAGGGTTTACACTACCACGCCAAAGAAGCCGAACTCCGCGCTCCGTAAGGTCGCGAGGGTGAGGTTAACGAACGGGATGGAGGTTACCTCCTATATCCCGGGTGTCGGCCACAACCTCCAGGAGCACTCGGTCGTCCTCATAAGGGGCGGGAGAGTAAAGGACCTTCCCGGAGTGCGTTACCACATAATCAGGGGCACCCTCGACACAATGGGCGTCCAGGACAGGAAGCAGGCCCGCTCCAAGTACGGCGCGAAGAGACCCAAGTAGTTTTTAGGATATAATTCCGGTTAAGCGTAAAGGAGTCTTAAAGTATGCCTCGCAAGGGTTACATAGCGAAGAGGGAGATCCTCCCAGACCCGAAGTTCAGCGACAAGGTCGTGGCAAAGCTCATAAACAAACTCACCTCCGACGGCAAGAAGTCCAAGGCGGAGTCGATACTATACGGCGCGCTCGACGTCATCGAAGAAAAGACAAAGACAGAGCCGATGAAGGTCTTCAAGAAGGCGCTCGACAACATAAAGCCCGTGCTTGAGGTCAAGTCCCGCAGGGTCGGCGGTGCGACCTATCAGGTGCCGGTCGAAGTAAGGCCCGACAGGAAGCTCTCGCTCGCGCTCAGGTGGCTGGTGAACTACTCCAGGGACCGCAATGAGAAGTCGATGTGCGAAAAGCTCGCGGCCGAGCTCATAGACGCCTCCAACAACAAGGGCGGCTCCGTAAAGAAGAAGGAAGACGTCCACAAGATGGCTGAGGCTAACAAGGCATTTGCCCATTACCGCTGGTAGCATGGGCAGGCCGGGGCAGGGTGGATGCGGGCCCCCGCGCCGGTTGCGGTGATTCACGATTACAGCCAGTTTTTTTTGCAATCAGGCAAGCGAGTCGGTCGGGCAGATCCGCCTGTTCAGATAAAAACCACCTAAACTGTGAGGGGTTTTGCTGAAACTTACTTCTCGGCAGAGAGCGTTCACGGCAAATACAGAGATCGATTCAGTTCGTTCAAGGAGTTATTCAGTTGGCACGGTCAATACCATTAGACAGACTGAGAAACATCGGCATAATGGCCCATATAGATGCCGGGAAGACTACAACCACGGAGAGGATACTCTATTACACGGGTGTCACTTATAAGATTGGAGAGGTCCATGACGGCACCGCCGTAATGGACTGGATGGAGCAGGAGAAGGAAAGAGGCATCACGATCACTTCCGCCGCAACCACCTGTTCGTGGAAAGACAACCTCATAAATATAATCGATACCCCCGGCCACGTCGATTTCACAATAGAAGTTGAAAGGTCGCTCCGCGTGCTTGACGGCGCAGTAGCCGTGTTCTGCTCCGTAGGCGGCGTAGAGCCCCAGTCCGAGACGGTCTGGAGGCAGGCGAACAAGTACAAGGTCCCGAGGATCGCATTCGTCAACAAGATGGACCGCGTCGGCGCCGATTTCTTCAGGGTCGTCGGCATGATAGTCGATAGACTGAAGGCCCGTCCGGTCGTCCTCCAGCTCCCCATCGGCAAGGAAGAGACCTTCAAGGGTATCGTAGACCTCATTGAAGAAAAGGCGATAATATGGGACGAGGAGACGCTCGGCGCAAAGTACAGGTTCGATGAAATCCCGGCGGACATGCGGGACCTCGTCGCCGAGTACAGGGAAAAGCTCATAGAGGCCGCCGCTGACTTTGACGAGTCCATAATGGAGAAGTACCTCGAGAGGAGTCCCGTAGCCAAGGAAGATATCGCGAAGGCGATTAGAAAAGGCACCGTCTCGATGGAGATAACACCGATCATTTGCGGCTCGTCCTTCAAGAACAAGGGCGTGCAGTTCCTTTTGGACGCTGTCGTGGATTATCTCCCGTCCCCGATTGACGTCGAGGCGATAAAAGGGATAGACCCTAAGACCGATGGCGAGGACTCGAGAGAGACCGCGGACAACGCGCCGTTCTCAGCGCTCGCGTTCAAGATTATGACCGACCCGTTCGTCGGACAGCTCACGTTCTTCAGGGTCTACTCCGGCACCATGTCCGCCGGCTCTTACGTATACAACTCCACTAAGGACAAGAAGGAGCGCATAGGGCGTCTCGTAAAGATGCACGCGAACAAGCGCGAGGAAGTGAAAGAGGTGCTTGCCGGCGACATCGCCGCGGCCGTGGGCCTCAAGTACACGACGACCGGCGACACCATCTGCGACCCGGACAAGCCCATAATACTCGAGTCAATGGACTTCCCGGACCCGGTCATCTCCATCGCGATAGAGCCTAAGACCAAGGCTGACCAGGAAAAGCTCGGCATAGCGCTCCAGAAGCTCTCCGTTGAAGACCCCTCGTTCAGGGTCAAGACCGACGAGGAGACGGGACAGACGATCATCGCGGGCATGGGCGAGCTTCACCTGGAGATCATCGTAGACAGGATGTTCCGCGAGTTCAAGGTAGAGGCGTCGGTAGGAAAGCCTCAGGTCGCGTACAGGGAGACGATCACCAGGAAGGCAAAGGCCGAGGGCAAGTACATCAGGCAGACGGGCGGCCGCGGACAGTACGGCCACTGCTTTATAGAGATTGAGCCGGGCGAGAAGGGCAAGAACTTCGAGTTCGTCAACAAGGTCGTGGGCGGCTCGATCCCCAAGGAGTTCATCTCCCCTATTGAAAACGGCATAAAAGAGGCGACCGAGACCGGAACGCTCGCGGGTTACCCGGTCGTCGACGTGAAGATCACTCTCTACGACGGGTCCTACCACGACGTGGATTCGTCCGAGATGGCCTTTAAGATTGCGGGCTCCATGGCCTTTAAAGAGGCCGTAAGGAGCGCTGGCCCCATACTCCTTGAGCCGGTCATGTCGGTGGAGGTTGTCGTCCCGGAGCAGTTCATGGGCGACGTCATAGGCGACCTTAACTCGAGAAGGGGCAAGATTCTCGGAATGGACTCAAGGGGCGGCTTCCAGGTGGTATCGGCGAACGTGCCGCTTGCCAACATGTTCGGGTACTCTACCGACCTTCGGTCCAAGACCCAGGGCAGGGCCTCATACACCATGCAGTTCGCGCATTACGAGCAGGTGCCTAACTCCGTCATGGAAGTGCTCACCGCCAAGATGCAGGGCAAATAAACATTTAACAGGGACTCGGAGGGACGACATGAGCAAGGCTAAATTTGAGAGGGTGAAGCCGCACGTAAACGTGGGGACCATAGGACACGTGGACCACGGCAAGACCTCGCTGAC
>MGPQ01000007.1 GCA_001797465.1 Deltaproteobacteria bacterium GWB2_55_19
CTGAACCCGTTGGTTCGTACCCGATATGCGTTTATATGGCGGGTTGAATCTTTTTGCCAAAGGCCCTTTTGCGCGCTCCGCGCGCTTATGCGCAGGGGCTCCTAACGCTTCCTTCCTCCCCCGCCTGCTCGTGCGCCCCTTAGAGCGCAAGCGTCTAATCTCCCCCGGCGCGCTCGCCTCTACCTCCCTTATGCGTTCTCCGCCCTGCGCCTGTGTATTGGTGAAACAGAACAAAAAATGAATTATTTTTGTTTTTCAAAAACCCACAGGCATAGGGTGAGCGACCTTAAGGGAGGAAGCTAAATAAGCGAGCCGAGGGAGTAAAAAGGCGCGACAGTGCCCTAAGAGGTGAGCGAATGGTCCTCGCCGGACGGGCAAGGTTCGTATCGAGACAATTCGTTTACCCTAACCTCAATAGCTTCCGAAGAACTCTGGCCCCGCGCCTAGCGGGAGGGGGAGGGCGTAGCGAGAATCCCCATGCCGAAAAAAGGCCCGGCAGGGCGCAAAAAGGACTTAGGCAGAGGGTTCGTATAGCTGATAGAGGCGCTACTCGGGTTACGAATTAATGGGTGCAGGTTACAAACCTGAGCCCGCATTTTTTTTAATCCCCCTCTGTCCCCCTTTATGAAGGAGACCTTTGCATAAGACACTGGATTCCCGCTTTAAGCGCGCGGGAATGACAAAACGGAATAGTTTTGCATGCCATTCCCGAGGTTTTTATCGGGGATCCAGTGCTAAAAACCTGATGTCATGCAGACATACGGGTTACGCAAAGGTTTCTTTATGGAGGGGGAGGATTTGAGAAAACCGTAGGGGAAGTCAGGCCCTTGCCGCCCCCATTATGGGGGCGGCAAGGGCCTGAGCAATGGGACTGGGGGGGGGTAGGCCTCTATCTGGTCGGCAGAACCACGGGGGCCGGGGCCGCCTTTTCGCCCATGACCGTTATCTGGATCTCACACTCCTTGCAGGACTTTACCTCGACTTTCATCTCGTTGTCGGCAAGGAGCGTAACATCATAGGTAAGCTCAGTGACGTTTTTATTGAAGTCATCCTCATCCGCGACCTCCTCGCCGTTCAACTCCACCTCGGCGGATGCCGCGCGGGACTTCTTGCCGCCGTCGCCGCCGTTCTTTATCACTATCTGGCCGCTCCCGGGCACCGGGGCGGTGAAGGTCAACACGGTCTTATCCTTGTGGCGGCCGTCTTCTTTCTTGGCCTTTGTAACATAGACAGGGCCGTAGATCGCGGTCATCTCAGCCTCCGCGACGCAGGCCGCGGCCAGGAATATCAGCGATGAAATCACAGCTATCGACCTCTTCATATCCTTCCTCCTGCCAAAAAAGCGATTTTTGACGCACCCTGAGTATATCAGATAGATTAAAAAAATATAGTGACGGAAGTTACACTGGTGTGAGGCGGGCAGTCCGTAAAAAGAACATTTTTTGGAGGTAGCCAAACGTCAATCTGATATAATCCGGTCAAAGATGCGCCAAAGGAGCCGTCCTTGACGAACAATATCCCTGAATTCCCTGAGTGCGCGCCAGTCTCCCTGGAGATGCGCCCCATCCTCCACCCGCTTTTCAAGGCGCTCTCGCCGGAAATTTCGGAGTTCTCGTTCGCCAACCTCTACCTATTCAGAGGCGTACACAGATACGCCATGACAATCGCCGGGGACGGCCTTATCGCCATAACAGGCATTGACAGCGGGGCGCCTTTTTTCATGCTCCCGTTCGGGTTGCCGAGGGAGGCGCTCCTTAAGAGACTCTTTCAAAGGTTCGGACGGATGAAGGCGGCTACCGCCCCGCAGGCGGGGGAGCTTCAAAGGCTTGGTTATGAAATATCCGAGGACAGGGACAACTTCGATTACCTGTATAGCAGGGAGGAACTCTCGAAACTGTCGGGGAGGAAGTTCCACAGGAAGAAGAACCTTGTTAACGTCTTTGTCGGAAAATACGGGTTCGAAGGCAGGCCGCTCCTTGCCGAATACGCGGAGGACGCGCTTTCGGTGAACGAGGGGTGGAGGAGGGAGGCGGCGTTCCCCGGCGATTACGAGGCGGCCAAAGAGGCGCTACTTAAGATGGACGCGCTCCAGCTCTGCGGCGGGATATATTACGTCGAGGGAAGGCCCGCGGCCTTTACGCTCGGAGAGGAGCTGAACCCCTCGGCCTTTGTCATCCACTTCGAAAAGGGGATAGGGGACTATAAGGGGTTGCTTCAGTTCGTCAACCAGTCTTTTGCCGCGATACTGCCTGAGAAGTACGGGCTTATAAACAGAGAGCAGGACCTGGGGGACGAGGGTTTAAGACAGGCGAAGGAGAGCTATAAGCCGGTGGGGTTCGTAAGGAAGTTCCGGGCGAGTCTGCCGGGGCAGTAGCGGACAAGCGGGAGCAAAGGCGACAAAAAAAGGGGGGCCTGAAGGCCCCCCTTTTTTATGTATGCGTAGCCGGTCTTAAGCCTGAATACGCCTGAATACGGCGGCAAGCATCGGCGGCGTTATAAGGGTCGTAGCCATGATGACTATGACCATCGCAGAGAAGACCCCGTCGTCCATGACGCCCATGGACTTTCCCATGTTGGCGAATATGAGGCCGACCTCTCCGCGCGGTATCATGCCGACGCCTACGGCGAGCTTGTTCATGCCCTTGCCCGCGGCCCACCCGGCGAGGACCTTTGTGATTATCGCGACTATGAGGATGAGGACGGCCATCATTACTACCTTCCCGTCCATGAGCGCCGAGACCTTGACCTGCATGCCGGTAAGTACGAAGAAGATGGGGACGAGGAAGTGGCCGAGGTGCTGGACGAACTCCTCTATGTGCCTGTGGGAATGTGTGTGTATGATGTTGTCGAGCTTCTCAGAGAGGGCGCCATTCACATGCTCCTCTTTCATCGCGGTCTTCAAGTCAGTAACAAAGCCGGGGTCCGTGAATTCGTCGAAGTATATGGGTGTGAGTATCAAGCCGCCGGCGAACGCGCCGACTATCGGCGCGAGCCCGACGAGCGCGGCGAGGTAGGCGAATACGAGCCCGAAGAATATGACTACGGCGAACTTCATGCCGACTCCGGTGTGGACCTTGGAGAAGAACTTGCTGAACCTGGGGGCGAGCCAGCCGCCTATGATTATGCCGCCGCCGAGGAAGGCTACGGCCTTAAGGATTATGATAGTGAGGGTGGCGGCGTCTATCGAGCCCTGGATGACTATGGCCGAGACTACCGCGAGTATTATGAGGCCGAGTACGTCGTCAATTACAGCCGCGCCGACTATCGTCCTCGCCTCGGCGGTATGGGCCTTGCCGAGGTCCTGGAGCACGCGGGCGGTTATGCCGACGGAAGTCGCCGTCATCGTCGCGCCGAGGAACATGTACGCTACACTGCTAAGGCCCGGGGCGAGCCAGGGGCCGCCCAGGTAGACGGCTGCAAAGGGCAGTATCACGCCGACGCAGGCGACGAGGAAGGAGGGGACCCCGACCTTCACCATCGTCTTTACGCTCGACTCTATCCCTATCTGGAAGAGGAGTATGACGACGCCGAGCTCGGCCAGGAAGTGAATTATCTCGTTAGTCTTGATGTCTTCGAAGAACGTTATGCCGAATAGGTAGAGGGAGCCGAGTACGACGCCTATAAGGAGCTCTCCCAGGACCGCGGGCTGGCCGACGCGCTCGATAAGGGCGGAGACCTTGGCGAGCATGAGGATGATGGCTATCCAGAGGAATATGAGCGGGAAAGACGCGGCAGAGTGCGTAGCCCCGTCGGTCGCCGCCTCATTGGCAAAGAGGCCGGCAGGCGAAAATATAAGCGCGAAGGCTATGCCGTACAAAAACAGGTTCAAGACCTTTCGTTGCCTGAATAGATTGACCCAGTACATGACCTTTCTCCTTATTTCAGGGGATAACCGGATTCTACGCCATGTCCCCTTGATTTTTCAGACCTTTTTGCCAATGTCCCGTAAAAATAAAAAGACCGCCCGCACGCCCTTTCCTGCCCTTTACAAAAGAGCCGGAACGAGTGCCCAGACGGTCGACGTTAAAAACCCGCCTCCTCGCTCCCCGATGGTCCCCCATCTTGATTCCGTCAGTTGCGAAAAGGTCTCAATTTTCAGTAGAGGCCACATAATAAAGGCGGAGGGGGTTTTTGTCAAGGGGATTTTGGCGAGGCCGCAGATTGGATTAACACCCATAGACGGTTATCTGTTATCATATCTGGACAATCACTTTGCGGGCGTACTTATGATAGCGGCGAATATAATGGGTATAGCTGAGGCGGTAAGTCCAGGCTCGACAATCGCCGAGGCTCTGTCCGCGTTGAAGGACGCCGCGGTCGTTCCTGTCGTAGACAACGAAGGGAGGCTCGTCGGGCAGATTGATGCAAGGGACCTCCTTAAAGGACTCGCTCCGTCAGGCGGGCCTTTGGGCCCCCTGGACGGCGTTGCCGGGTTTGAGAAGGGCAAGGTCGAGGATGTGATGGAGAGGGCCTTTGCCTTCACCGGCCCGGATTCCGATGCCTCGTCCCTCATGGCCTTGATGGAAGCTAAAAAGTCTCTTTCCGTGTTCATAGTGGACGACGGCATGAGGCTCTTGGGCAGGGTCACCCCTATGGACATACTGGAAAGGTTATGGGAGTTCAAGGAGAGGAAAGGACGATAGGGGTATACCTGCACGTCCCCTTCTGTCTCCGTAAATGCCCTTACTGCGATTTTAAATCTGTCGCCAGGCCGGGGCTCTCGGAAGCCGAGGGGGAGGCTTACGCCGACGCCCTTATAAAGGAGCTTTCCTCTGTCATTGAAAGGGAGGGGCTCTCGAATAGGCCGCTTGAGACCGTCTACTTCGGTGGAGGGACGCCGACGCTCCTCGCCCCCTCTGTTATAAAGAGGCTCATAGGCTCCGTAAGGGGTGCCTTTGCGGGATGCGGCACCAAAGGCCCGGAGATAACAATAGAGGCGAACCCGGATACCGTCTCTTTTGAAAGGCTCAAGGGCTTTCGCGAGGCCGGGGCCACGAGGATAAGCATAGGCGTCCAGTCGTTCGACGAGAGCATCCTCGGCACGCTCGGGAGGACGCACACGGCCAGGCGCGCCGTGGAAGCCTTTAAGGAGGCGCGCGAGGCGGGCTTCGATAACATCGGGCTCGACCTCATATTCGGCGTCCCCGGGCAATCGATAAGGGACTGGGAGGAGAGTGTCGCTGGAGTGCTCGCGCTTCAGCCAGAGCACATATCGCTCTACGGCCTTACGATCGAGGAAGGGACCGAGTTCTTCAGGGCCTATAAAGACACAAAGAGGCTCCCGGACGAAGACGATGTCGCGCAGATGTACGAGTCAGCCGTCCGGACGCTGAAGGACGCGGGATATCGTCATTACGAGATATCGAACTGGGCCAGGCCCGGATATGAGTCCGTACACAACAGCCGGTACTGGCGCGTCAAAGATTACATCGGGTGCGGCGTGGGTGCGCACTCGTTCCTCTCCTTCCCTGAGTGGGGCAGGAGGTGGTGGAATACGCCATCTCTTGAAGAATACATCGAAGGCGTCTCCGCAAAGGGGTCTGCCGTAAAGGGCATGGAGACACTTACGAGGGAAGAGGCGGTCCTCGAATCCATGGTCCTCGGGCTCCGCATGCTTGAGGAGGGAATCAAGGGGGAGGGTTTCCGGGCACGGTTCGGCCTGTATCCGAAAGAGGCCTTCCCGGCAACGGAAGCGCTTTTAAGCGATGGGCTCATGGCGTCAAGCGGCGAGGACTTAATCCTTACGCACAGGGGTGCGGTCCTCTCGGACGCGGTATTCCTCAAGATGCTCTCTCAAATGGCATGAAAAGCGCGGGGTTACAGGCCTCTTTCCCGCTTGACAACGTTTTTTGCCGTTGGTATCTTTTAATATGGTGTTTTTACAGGCGTAAAAAGGCCGGTATATAATAATGAACGCGACGCACGACCGCTCAAAAAAAATTCTAAACGCCATAGTCCAGGACTATATACAGACGGCCGAGCCGGTCTCCTCCAAGGCGATAGCCGTCAAGTACCCGATGGGGCTGAGTCCCGCGACGATCAGGAACACCATGGCGGAGCTCGAGGAACAGGGCTACCTCGTCCAGCCTCATACCTCCGCCGGGCGCGTCCCCACGGACAAGGGCTTCAGGCTCTATATAGACGGCCTCGGCGCGCTCGACGAGCCCCGGAACGACCAGAAGGAGCTCATAAGGAAAAGCTATGAGACGCCGGCCAATATGGAGTCCGCCCTCATGGACACCGCGCGCGCCTTATCCATTCTTACCAACTGCGCCGGGCTCATGTTCATACCCAAGAGGGAGAGTTTCGTCATAAAACGGATAAGCATGCTCCCTGTCGACAGGACGTCCATCATGGCCGTATTCGTCTCGACGCGCGGCCTCGTACAGACGCGGACGGTGAGGCTCGACGCCGGGGCGTCGAAGCTCGACCTCGAGTCCATCGCCAATTATCTAAACTCCATAGCCGGCGGCCTGACTATGCTGGAATTGAGGGCGAAAATCGTGGAGGAGATGAGGAATGACAAAAACCTCTACGACGAGCTCCTTGCCGGGGCATTAAGGCTCGGGGCCATGGCCGCCGGGGGGGCCGCCGATGACGGGCTCTATGTGGAGGGCAAGGCCAACATATTCGACCAGCCCGAGTTCCGGGCCGACTTCGAGCGCATGAAAAGGCTCTTCGCCACCTTCGAAGAGAAGAACCTCTTCCTGAAGATACTGGATAAGTCCGTCGAGGAGAGCGGCATCCACATATACCTCGGCTCTGAATCGCTCATCAGCGAGTTCGAGGGCTTGAGCTTTGTGACGGCCCCGTACGCGAGGGACGGCGTGACCATAGGCGCGCTCGGCGTAGTCGGCCCCGTAAGGATGAACTACGCGAGGATAATCCCGCTCGTCGACTACACGGCCGGGCTCCTCTGCAAGGTATTCCAGTAGGGGCGCGCAGGCGGCGTTAACTGATACAGGCAGGTCTATATTTCCCCCCTTGCGGGGGAAAAATCTTTTTAAAGGTGCCGACATGAAAGAAAACGGGCAGGACGATTTTTTAC
The DNA here is from genome assembly GCA_001797465.1 of Deltaproteobacteria bacterium GWB2_55_19. Taxonomy (GTDB): domain Bacteria; phylum Desulfobacterota; class GWC2-55-46; order GWC2-55-46; family GWC2-55-46; genus GWB2-55-19. Next base: position 7,049 of record MGPQ01000007.1, read on the forward strand.
AGGAAGAGGAGATGGTCGAAGGGCCGCCCTCCGAGATAGTGGAGGCGCCCGAGGAGGCGGTCTCCCGCCTGAGGGCCGAACTCGACGCAAAGGCAAAAGAGGCTGAGGAGAACTACAACAAATACCTCCGCTCAATAGCCGACCTCGACAATTACAGGAAGAGGTCTGAAAAAGAGAGGCAGGAGGCGATAAGCTTCGCCAACGAGGACCTGATATTCGAGATGCTCCCGGTCGTCGACAACCTGGAGCGCGCCCTCTCCCACGCCAATGACGGCGAGAACCTCGAATCCTTGCGGCAGGGCGTCAAACACACGATAGAACAGATGTCCTCGGTCCTCAAGAAAAACGGACTCCAGGAGATAAAGTCCGTTGGCGAGAGGTTCGACCCCTCCGTCCACCACGCGATATCAGAGGAAGAGGGCGGTGAGCCGGGGACGGTCGTAAAGGAGTTCCAGAGAGGATATACGCTCAAGGGCAGGCTTCTCCGGCCCGCGATGGTAGCGGTTTCGAAAACACCGGCCATACACTGACATCAGGGTTTCAATAACGAGAGGCGGATAAATATTTCACATGGATGAGAAGGATTTTTACAAGGTCCTCGGCGTTGACCGGGGCGCGAGCGACGAGGAGATAAAAAAGGCATACAGGAGGCTCGCGCACGAGTTCCACCCGGACAAGCACAGCGGCGACAAGGACAAGGAAGAGCATTTCAAGAAGATAAACGAGGCCTACGAGGCGCTTAAGGACCAGGACAGGCGCGCGCAGTACGACAGGTTCGGGCATGCGGGCGCGGGCCCCGGCCCCGGCGGCTACGGTGACGCCGGTTTCGGCGCGGACTTCCAGGACATATTCGGAGAGGTCTTCTCGGACTTCTTCGGGGGCGGCGGCAGGAGGAGGCCGGGCCCCGAGCGCGGCGCCGACTTAAGATACGACCTTGAGATATTGTTCGAGGAGGCGGCCTTCGGGACCGACAAGACGATAAACATCCCAAGGACCGCCGACTGTCCGGCGTGCAACGGGTCAGGGGCCAGGGCCGGCACTCACCCGACCCAGTGCGGAACGTGCAGGGGCGCGGGACAGGTAAGGTTCCAGCAGGGTTTTTTCAGCATCTCCAGGCCGTGCTCCGCGTGCAACGGGTCGGGCTCCGTGATAAAAGACCCGTGCAACGAGTGCAGGGGCGCGGGCAGGGTGAGGACAGCCGGGACACTTACGGTAAAGGTCCCGGCAGGGGTCGATACCGGGTCGAGGCTCCGTCTTTCCGGCGAGGGCGGGTACGGGGAGAGGAACGGCCCTCCAGGCGACCTCTACATAGTAATGGCGGTGCTCCCGCATCCGATATTCAGGAGAGAGAATGACGACTGCATCTGCGAGGTGCCGATAAGCTTCGCGCAGGCCGCGCTCGGCGCCGAAATAGAGGTGCCGACACTCGACGGCCCTGTAAAGCTCAAGATACCGGCCGGCACGCAGTCAGGAAAGATACTGAGGCTCAAGAACAAGGGCATAGCGTCGGTACATACGGGCAGACGCGGCGACGAGCAGATAGTCATCAAGCTCGAGACCCCGACCAAGCTCAGCAAGAGGCAGAAGGAGCTCCTTGAGGAGTTCTCCGCCATAAGCGGGGAAGATACGACCCCGTTAAGGAAGAACTTCTTCTCCAAGGTCAAGGAAATATTTGAATGAAGTTCGCTCGCCTCAGCCTTTTCATCATCTTCTCCATCCTTGTTCTGGCGTCATCCCCTGTCCCGGCAAGGGGACTGCCTGATATATTCGAGGCGCTTGAGGCGAGCGGGGCAGAGGCCGGCATAGTGGAGGAGCTCGACAAGTTCGTCCGGGAGAACCCCGGCGCGCCGGCTCTTGACGAGGCGTTGTTGCGCCTCGCCCGCATATATGTCGAGCGCAAGGACTTTGATAAGGCGGCGGCCATGTACCAGAAGCTCCTTGAGGCCCACCCTGAGTCGAGATACAAGTTCGACGCGCTCTACGAGCTTGGAGTGCTCCGGGCCCGGACCGGGCGCGTAAAGGAGGCACGGGCGCTCCTTCTGCCGGTGGCGGAGGTCCAGGGGGCCTCGCTGGACCTCCGGGCAAAGGCCGTAAAGGCGCTCAAAGGGCTGGAGTCGATAGCCGAAGCCGGCAATTTTGGCGTGCCGGCCGCCGTAGCCATTGGAGTGATACTCCCGCTCAAAGGCCAGTACTCGGCCTATGCCGAGGACGCGCTCAACGGGGTCCTCCTCGCGGCGTCTGTCTTCGGGAAGGCCGATGGCGCAGGTGTTGAGGTCATTGTAAAGGACGTCGGATCCGACCCGGCGTCGGTTGAGGCGGCGGTCTCCGAGCTTGCCCATGACGGTAGGGTCGCGGGGATCGTAGGGCCGCTACTCTCGTCAACGGCGATAGAGGCAGGCAAGCACGCCCAGGCGCGGAGGATACCCGTCGTGACGCTCTCGCAGAAGGAAGGCGTAACGGACGCCGGGGACTACGTATTCAGGAACTTCATGACCCCGGCCCAGCAGGCCGCGGCAATCGCCGAGTACGCCGTCAAGGCCCGAGGGCTGAGGAGGTTCGCCATCCTCTACCCGCAGAACAACTACGGGACGGAGCTCGCCAGGCTCTTCGAGATGAACGTAAAGGCGCTCGGCGCCGAATCCGTCAGGACAGGCTCGTACCCTGAGGGGCACACGGATTTCAGCGTGGAATTAAAAAGGCTATTCGTCGTGCAGGAAAAGGAGCGTAAAGAGGGGAGGAGGCAGATTAAGGAGTACAAGCCTACGGCGAGTATTGAGGCGCTCTATATACCGGACTCCCCCCAGGCTGTCGCGCTTATCGCGCCTTACCTCGAGTACTTCAGCGTCAAGGGGGTCCAGCTCCTCGGGGCCAACGGCTGGAACTCCGAGAGGCTCGTAGAGCTCGGGGGGGCGAATGTCGAGGGCGCGGTCTTCGTAGACGGGTTCTTTTCGGGGAGCTTAAGGCCAGGCACCGAGGAGTTCGTAAAGAGGTTCACCGAGGCCTACGGGAAGACGCCCGGGGTCCTGGAGGCGCACGCATACGACGCCGCGACGATGCTCATCTCTGCGATGCCGGAGAAGCGTGACGACATGGAAGGCCCGTCACTCGACAGGGAATCGATAAAGGCGCGGCTCAAGAATTTCAGGTTCAAGGGAGCGGCAGGGGCGCTCGCGTTCGACGAACGCGGGGAGGCTAAAAAGAAGCTCTTCATCCTGACCGTCAAAGACGGGCGCATAGTCGAAGTAAACTGACAAAGGGGTCTGAAATGACGCTTACGCACATAGACGAGCGGGGCAAGGCGCGGATGGTCGACGTCAGCTCCAAGGACGCTACTGATAGAGAGGCGACGGCAAAAGGCAGGGTCGTGATGAAAAAGGAGACCCTCGATCTGATACTTGCTAACGAAGTGAAAAAGGGCGACGTACTCGGGGTAGCGAGGGTGGCCGGCATTATGGCCGCCAAGAAGACCGGCGAGCTAATCCCTCTCTGCCACCCCTTGAACATAACGAGCGTCGTCGTCGATTTCACGCCTGATAAGGACCTCCCCGGCATAGAGATAACGGCGACCGCGAAGGTCTCGTCAAAGACGGGTGTTGAGATGGAGGCGATAACGGCGGTCTCCGTCGCGGCGCTTACCATATACGACATGTGCAAGGCGGCTGACAAGGGGATGACGCTGACGGATATACGGCTCGTCCGGAAGACCGGCGGCAAGAGCGGGGAATTTACGAGGGAATAGCCGCTCGGCGCGGGGCCAATGTCCTTCGGAAGTTATAGAGGCAAGGGTAGCCAAGTTATCTCGATACGGGTTTGCCCGTCCGGCGAGGACCCGCTCGGCGCGGGGCCAATGTCCTTCGGAAGTTATAGAGGCAAGGGTAGCCAAGTTATCTCGATATGAACTTTGCCCGTCCGGCGAGGACTTAAGAACTTAGCTATTTACAGAAGGGGCGTTTTTCGGTTATACTTTTTGATTATGGAAAAAGAGAAACTCGAGCATTTCAGGATTCTGCTCCAGGGCAAACTCGATGAGCTCTTAAGCGGGGCCGAGCGCGCCGTAAACGGGATGAGCGAAGCGAAGGACGACAACTTTCCGGACCCGACGGACAGGGCGAGCCACGAAACGGACAGGAACTTTCTTCTCCGCGTGAAAGACCGCGAGAGGAGGCTCATCACCAAGGTAAACGAGGCGATACAGAGGATAGACGACGGCTCTTACGGCGTCTGCGACATCTGCGGAGAGCCGATATCCGAGAAAAGGCTTGAGGCAAGGCCGGTCACCACCTGTTGCATAGAGTGCAAGAAAGAGGAAGAAGAGCAGGAAAAAGGCAGGGGGACCGCCTGAACGACGCTGTATAAACACACCACCCGCACGGAATCTATCTCTCCAGGCCCTCGGAATAAACGGCGCACAATTCAAGGTTCTCGCGCCGGAAGCGATATTATCTTATAAACAAGGCGCCAGGGTCACGGACGCTCACTTCCTTTGACAGGTAAAATATGCCGGAACTTAGAAAAGACCCGATAGTTGGAAGATGGGTGATCATATCGACCGAGCGCGGCAAGCGCCCCTCCGAGTTCGAGTTCACGCAACCGGCCATGAAGACCGGCTTCTGCCCGTTCTGTCCGGGCAACGAATCCAAGACCCCGCCCGAGGTCCTCGCGTACAGGAAGAACGGCGGAGGCCCGAACGCCTCGGGCTGGCACATACGGGTCGTCCCGAACAAGTACCCGGCCCTTAAAGTCGAGGGCGAGCTCAACCGCGAGGGAGACGGCGTCTACGACAAGATGAACGGGGTCGGCGCCCACGAGGTCATCATCGAGTCCCCCGACCACAAGGACACGCTCTCGAAGCTCTCGTCCAGGCAGTTCGAGGAGGTCCTCTGGGCCTACAGGGACAGGATAATAGACCTTAAAAAGGACACGCGCCTCCGCTACATTCTCATATTCAAGAACCACGGAGAGGCCGCCGGGGCGTCCCTCGAACACACGCACTCACAGCTCATCGCGCTCCCGATCATCCCCAAGAGGGTCGCCGAGGAGCTCGACGGCGCGCTCGAGTACTACAACTTTAAGGAGCGTTGCGTCTTCTGCGACATCATAAGGCAGGAGATAATGCAGGGCATAAGGGTCGTCTCCGAGAACAGGGACTTCATCGCCATGGCCCCGTACGCCCCAAAGGCCCCGTTCGAGATATGGATACTGCCCAAGTCCCATGAGTCCAACTTCGAGAACTGCCAGAAACACCATTACGAGAGCTTATCCACCATCTTCTCCGACGTACTGAAGAGGATGGACAAGGTTCTCAACTTCCCTCCCTACAACTTTATCCTCCATGCGGGCCCCATAAAAGACGGCGCCACCCAGTTCTATCACTGGCACTTCGAGCTGATACCCAAGCTCACGAAGGTGGCGGGGTTCGAATGGGGGTCGGGGTTTTACATAAACCCGACCCCGCCTGAAGAGGCGGCCAGGTTTCTGCGCGAAGCGAAGGTCTGAGGTCAAAGGCCCGAAGGCGGGCCTTGCAGACCGCTCCGGCGGCAGGCGTTTTCCGGGCTCGAACCCGGGGTTGCGCATGGGATATGATATAATAGAAAAAGTGACGGAACTTTCGCTCTCGGGCCTCAGGCTTGACGCCAAGCTCGCCCGGGCGGCGAGGTTCATACTCGACGCCCTTCCGTACGAGCAGTGCGTCTTCTATATCCTTGACCCTGATGGTAAGGCCTTCGTAAAAAGGGCCTTTGCGGGCGTGGATAAGGCGCTCATATGTTCTTACGGCGCTACCGATGGGTTGCCAGGGCTCGTAAAAAAGAAAAAAGGGCCGGTCGAGGCGTACAAGTTAGACACGGCGTCTACGGTCTGGGAAGGCGTGAATGACGCCGGGCTCAAGGGGTATAAGTCCGCGCTCGCGTATCCGCTCAGGGACAAAGAGACCTTTTTCGGTGTCGTATACCTGAAATCCGCGAGAAAGGCCTCTCTCTCGAAGTCGAAGCGCAGGACCCTCGGCATAATCGCGCTCCAGGCGTCGTCATTCATAAAATGCGCAGACCTCGCCGAGTCCCACGAGAGGATCCACAGGGACCTTTTAAAGATAGAGGAGAGGCTCGCGTCCTCAGAAAAGCTCATGGCGCTCGGCGACATGGCTGCGACACTCGCGCACGAGATAAGGAACCCGCTTCTGAGCATCGGGGGGTTCGCCGGCAGGCTTAAAAAACACCTCGGCCCCGGCTCCCCAGGCATACCCTACGTGGAGCAGGTCTTGAAAGAGGTCGTCAGGCTGGAAAAACTCATGAACGGGGTGACGGGCTTTATAAAAGACAGCGCCGTAAGCCTCAAACCGGACGACCTGAACGGTATAATGGAAGAGGTCCTCGCTCTCTTCGATGACGAGTTCAAGGCACACAACATCACTATCCAGAGGGATTTTTCAGAGGGCGCGATGGGTGTGGCGGCGGACCGCGAACAGCTCAAGATTGCTTTTGACAACCTGATTGTCAATGCGATACAGTCGATGGAACACGGCGGGGCCTTAAGGATATCGACATCGCACGAAGGCGGCAGGGCCGTCGTCTCCATAGCCGACAGCGGCGGCGGGATAGAGCCCGGGAACCTCGGCTACATATTCAACCCGTTCTTCACGACCAAGACGCACGGCACCGGGCTCGGGCTCCCGATAACCAACTCGATAATTCTCCGCCACAAGGGGTTGATAGAGGTCGAAAACAACCCCGGCGTCGGCGTCACCTTCAGGGTGACACTCCCGTATTTAAGACAGCTCCGCTCAGCCTGTTGAGGGGGGGCAAGGGGGCAGGTTGTGGGGCGGTTGGGAGGGCAAGCTGGAATGGTCATTTTGAGGTCAGCCGGGTATATGCGCGGCTGTCTTAAAGGGCATAAAAGGCGTCAGCAACCCAGCCCCGGTTTCCGGGCCGTGGTTGCCCGGCCAGATAAGAGCAGAGGTCTTTTTATGAGAAAAAGGATTCTGGTAGTCGATGACGAAGAGGGCCTCAGGCTCCTTTACAAGGAGGAACTCGAGGACGAAGGCTGGGACGTGGAACTCGCCGCCTCGGGCGAGGAATCGCTTGAAAAACTCGAGGGCGACGCAATCGACCTCGTACTCCTCGACATAAAGATGCCGGGCATGGATGGTGTTGAGGTCCTCCGGAGGGTGAAGGAGAGGTGGAAGGACCTCCCGGTCATACTCTGCACTGCGTACCCGCACTACAAGCACGAGTTCGGCACATGGGCCTCCGACGCCTACGTGATAAAGTCATCCGATCTTACCGAGCTCAAGCAGACGATAAGGGACATACTCGGCAAGAGGCAATGATACTCCTGACCGGCGGAACCGGGTTCGTCGGAAGGCACCTCGCAACCGAGCTCGAGTCAAGGTCTTACAAGGCTCTCTGTCTCGCAAGAGACCCCCGGAGGGCCTCCGCGCTCCCCGGCAACCGCATCTCATTCGTTCAAGGCGACGTAACAGTGCCTTCTTCTCTGGCCCCGGCCCTGAAAGAAATAGACACCGTCATCCACCTCGTAGGCATACTCGTCGAGACAAAAGGCTCCACATACAGGCGCGTCCACGTCGAAGGGACGAGGAACGTCGTCGGGGCCTGTCTTAAGGCAGGGATACGGCGATACATCCACATAAGCGCGCTCGGGGCCCGGAAGGGCGCGGCGAGCGAGTACCACAGGACCAAGTGGGAGGCCGAGGAGATAGTCAGGGCGTCCGGACTCGATTACACTATATTCAGGCCCTCGGTCATCTTCGGCGGGGGGGACAGGTTCACGAATACGTTCGCTTCTGCCATGCGTCTCTCCCCCTTTGTCATCGTGCCGGGGGACGGTCAAAACAGGATGCAGCCGGTATTTGTAAAGGACGTCGCGAAGGCGCTCTCGGCCTCCGTCGGTATGGAGGCGACTAAGGGGCGGATATACGAGATAGCGGGGCCTCTTGCGCTCTCGTTTGACGAGATAATCGACGCGATAGCAGAATCCATCGGGAAGAGAAGGGTGAAGGTCCATGCGCCCATGCCGCTTATGCGTATAGGCGCGGCGATTATGGAAAGAACTTTATCTCGGCCGCCCCTTACGAGGGACGCGCTCCTCATGCTCAAAGAGGACAATGTGACGGATAAGAACGCCCTGCCCGATGTCTTCGGGATAAAGCCGACGGGTCTTGCCGAAGGGATGAGGACGTATCTGCATTGACGTGTGGACCAGGCTTGAGGTCGCAGGTTTTTTCGCCATTTTTGACGGGCAACTTCAATTATACGCTTGCGCGGAGCCGTTTTTTTTGTTAATAATATTGTGACCCCGCCCGTGAAGGCGGGGTTTCTTAGTAAGACGGATGGCGCGGCGCCATGTTTTTTGACGGGGGTCTTGTTAAGGTTTAATCGAGGTCCATGCCGGTCATTTTTGAGGCCGTTCATACGGGGGGTTAGCTCAGATGGGAGAGCGGCTGGTTCGCAATCAGCAGGCCACCGGTTCGATCCCGGTACCCTCCACCATTAAAATCAAGGGGTTACAGCGTTAGCTGTGCCCCTTTTTCTTTGGACTGTTCCAAAATTGTACTAATCCTGTCCAAGACCTCTACCCCGTCTCTCAAACTTTCAGGGTAATGGTGGGCGTACCTTTGGGTCATCCTGATATCCTTGTGGCCAAGCAACTTCCCTATCTTGTAGAAGTCTACGCCAGCCTGAGCGAGCCTTGTGGCAAAGGTATGTCTGAGGTCGTGGAACCTGAAATCGCTTATCTCAGAGCGTTCTAAAGCCTTGTAGAAGGCCCTTAGAACATTACTCGCGATAATCTTATTCCCCGCCTCGTTGCTAAAGGCATAAGTGCTTCTTATGCTCCTTACCTTTGCCTTGGACTTCAAGAGCTGCCCTTCCCCCGATTTAGTGGACACACCAAAAGGTTAGTGTTATAGGAATCTAATCCTGGAGGTGTAGAGATGGAGGGAGGAAGCGGCA
>MGPQ01000008.1 GCA_001797465.1 Deltaproteobacteria bacterium GWB2_55_19
TGCGCTTTCCCCAGAGCACTATGTGCTGGGCCTTTGGCTCCCGCCACTTCTCTTCAAGAAAGGCCAGTTCTTTTTCTCTGTCGATGAAGTCCATACCCTTCCCTATATTACATAATATACTTTAAAGTATTATACTCATAAGTATATTATTTTGCAACCCTGATATGAAAATGTTGGTGTCAAAGACTACTCTCACTTTTCACCCAGATATCTTTTAAGGTCCGACTCGGTGAGAATCCCCTTATCCTTTGCCTTGCTGCTCCAGAAGCCCTGCATTTCCAGGAGTTCTTTTTTAAGCCTCTGTTTTCTGGAAAAACGGATGGCATCCTGTATAACAGCGCTCACGGTTTTACCCTCCTCCGCGGCGATATTTTCAACCTCCCTGGCGATTTCAGGGGGTAACGAGATTGTCTTTTTTACAGCGGATCCCATAAGCCACCTCCTTTTTGGTATGAAAAAATACTACCATAGAATGATGGAGCAAGGGAACTTCGACATCCTTTTTAAGGTAGAGTTAAAACACCTCTTTTATCTGCCGCCCCTGCCCGAGTAGGGAACGGAATGATTTCTGTGAAAAACGTAATTTTTCAGGTATTCCTGTACGAGTCCGTCGCTGCCGTTTATGACGAGGAGGTTTTCGGCGTTTCTTTCCTCGGCGGCCTTCGTGAAGTTGAACGACCCCGTGACAATGGTTTTTCTGTCGATAACCATTATCTTGTTGTGGGCGATAGCATGGGCCGAATCGATGAAAGTGCGTATGCCTGAATTAACCAGAAAATCGGCTGACGAATATTTCTCCTTAACCTGGCTTTTATCGAGAACGACTTCCACCTCGACCCCTCTTTTGCCGGCGTTCACGAGGGCCTTGGCTATGGGGGCCGAAGTGAAACTGTACGCCTGGACAAGGACTTCGGACGTCGCGCGATTTATCTCCGCCACTATCCTCTCGGTCGCGCCTCCGAACGGACTGAAATGGACCTCGACATCCACGTTGAACTGACTCTCAAACGAACCACTCCTGGCATCAGCCGACACGGAACCGGCAACCACCGCCATCATCAACGCGGCCAGAAAAATCAGTTTTCTCATAGTGCCTCCTGTCCCCACTCCTCGACGTTTATGTCGATGTCGTATTTGGCATAAACGCCGCCACCTTCCGGGACGTATTTATTCCAGCCGAAGTGCAGGCAGAAACGTATTTCCTCCAGCGTGCCTTCCTCCATCAAGGGCTCGCTGACGCACTCGAACTCGCCGCCGAAGTGGTCACTCATGAGCTTCCCTAAATCCTCGAGGAAGTGCTTGTACTGATCCGCGCAGTCTATCTCGTCCCACTTCACGGCGGATTCGATTATTTCAAGGACTTCCAGATCGGTCAAAACCTTTGACATCGTTTTTCTCCTTTTGGCTATTTGTGGCTATTTGTGTATTTGAACTAAAGCCCGGAACTTCCTCCCTCAAGCCGACTTCCTGCTTGTTATGAACTCATCGAGCGTGACCCCATCGACGTAGGCGCAATAGGAAATGCTGAAAACCTCTCCGGGATAGACAAGATAACCCCAACTCTCGCTGTCCTCCCCCGCGAACTCGATCTGAACGTACTGCCCCGGGGCTATTACGGTAGAAATAAACTCCGCCAAAAGGTGGTCTGACCGGTGCTTGCAGTAGTAGTCCGTCATCGACAACTCGTAGAGATGAGTATCGGCCAATCCATCGGCCCTTTCTATCTCCTCGAAACTGTAAATTTCGAGGGCTTCCTTGTAAAACCTGGCCTTCGCAATAAAAGCTGCAAAGGCGCGGTCAAGCTCCTGCTTAATAAGCAGACTGTCGAACGTGAATGAGCTTATCTGAGAATAGTAACCCATGATCCCTCCTATATGCTGCCGTCAAGAACGGCGTCCAGATTTTCGATATCGCATGATCTCACGAGCTTTCCGTGGCTGTTATAAACATCGACTATGGCCCCGCAGATGTTCTCGGCGTATTCGCCGCCGCCGCGCGCGAGGGCGTAAAGGTCATTGCCTTTTACGGCCTTCTTCAGCGCCTCCTCGGGGCTCTCGGCCGTAACGCCGTGGATGTCATGCCTGACTTCAAGATACAGTCTAACGAGATATTCTGTTGCCAAGGTTATCTTCCTCCTTTTAATCGATTTCCAATACTTCGATAAAGTCACCATCTATGACGTAGACCTTTTCGATAGACATCCATATCTCTTTTAGGACCTTGCGTACCATGGCGGCCGCATCTGGTCAGTTTGCCTCCGCTTTCCTCGGGTCATATTCATGGAGCCATTTGTCCCAGCTCTCAGCCAGAAAATCGTTAAAATCTTCCTCTTCTAAGTCCATAGTGTCATAATCCTCGGCATCCGAAATGACTTTGTCATACCCGGGCCCTCGTACTATTTCCACCTGAGCATCGGGATATTTCTCAGCAATTTGTTCGTCGATAAATGATAGTGTAGTGCGTCTAACGCTTCTTTACGTTTAGCTATTTTCACCAAAATCTGTTCTACAGGCGCGCTCCATACAAAAACCCGTGGATTCTGATTGTGATTTTTCACATATTCGTCAATTGCTGCAATCAAATCAGGCACACTTTTGAATGTGCCGCGACGTATACGTTTATCTGTGATCTCGCGGAACCAGCGTTCCACCATATTAACCCATGAACTTGAAGTAGGAGTAAAGTGCAACTCAAAACGCTGGTGCCGCTTAAGCCACGCCTTAACGCGCGGATGCTTGTGCGCTCCATAATTGTCGACAATGAGATGCAGGGTTGCGCTGTTTGTCGATGGCGGGAATATGTTTTACGCGCAGATGAATAACGGTTGGTTCATAGACTGGGAGAAGGTGTACCGTTATTTCGGTAGCCGGAAGAAGGTGAGTGGGGCCTTTTATTTCACCGCGTATCCTCCGGCGTCGGAGGTTGAAAAGATCGGCAGGTATCACGCCTTCAGGAAGGCGCTGATCTACAGCGGATATAACGTCATCGACAAAGAAGTGAAGGTGCTGCCGGATAAGATACAGGGCAACATGGACGTGGAGATAGCTTTCAGGCTTTTGACCGAGATAGACAGGTATGACGAACTGGTGTTTTTCGACGGGGATTCCGATTTCGTGGTTGTGTTCAATCATCTCAAGAACCTGGGGAAGAAGATCCTGTGCGTTGGGCGGTCTGATATGACGTCTTTGGAGATAAGGAACGTGGCCACGGCCTTTCATGATTTGAACGACCTGAAAGGATATCTTGTGATGAAGGAGAGGCGCTGCTGTAATGGAAACAGACAGGGGTGAACGGTTTAAGACCGGGATTGACGGTCTGACGAGGTTATCACGATCGATACCGACCGGTGTATTGTAATAGGCCGCTCGGGACAAAGAGATGCAACGGCAACTCTTCTGCACGGACAACTTGTTACTCGGCAATAAGATACATTGCAGCTTCGCGTTTCTCCGGCGGCCTTTTGGTGTACATGCGCTTGAGCTGATGGAGCTCCTGCTCCATCTCCTTCATGCGACGGAGGTCGGAGACTTCCATGCCGCCGTACTTCGACTTCCAGTTGTAGTAGGTGGCGTCCGATATGCCGTGCTTACGGTAGACGTCCTTTACAAGTACACCGGCCTCCGCCTCCTTTTGGAGCCGGAGTTCTGACCAATCACAAGCGCTTGACTTTCATTGTAATTCAATGTAATATATTGGTATGTAAGGAGGTAGATTGTATGTCAACAATCCAAAAGAGCCTAAGAATACCGGAAGAGACAATAAAGGAGATAGAGTACCTTGCCAGGGCCTCGAAGAAGGACTTTACCACCGTTGCCAACGAGCTCATCGAGGAAGCCATAAGAGTCCACCGCTGCCCGGGCATTGTCTTTACAGAGGGTGTTAGCGGTAAGAGGGCCCGTATAGCCGGCACCGGCATAGAGGTATGGGAGGTAGTAGCGACCTACAGGTCCGTCGGCGAGGACTTCGAGCGTCTCAGTAAGTCCTACCACTGGTTGACCGTACAACAACTTAAATCCGCCCTCGGCTACTACAGGGTTTATACTGCCGAGATAGACGCCATAATAGCCGACAACGAAGCACTCACTCCCGAAGAGATCCGCAAGAGGTATCCCTTCCTGGCGGCGGGGTAACCGGTGAGGTATTATCTCGACGAAGATATAAGCCCCAAGGTCGCCGAGATTCTGAGACAGGAGGGGGTAGACGCCGAAAGTGCCCATGAGGTGGGGATGCTCCAGGCAAGCGACCTTGAGCAGCTCGAGTACGCGGTTTCGAAGAAGCGGTGTATGGTGACGAGGAACCGTAATGACTTCATACGCTTGACCGTCCTCTTCTTCAACGAAAACCGCCCGCACCACGGCGTGCTCATTATTCCATATTCTTATCCCGGTGACAGGTTTGCACAGATAGCCAAGGCCCTCAAGAAGTACGTCTTGAACCACAAGGATGGGATGTCCCCGTACGGGATAGATTTTCTGTGAGGTAACGTATGCCGCTACCTGAGCTTGTAAGAGCGCTCGTGGAAAAGAAGGTAGTTAGTTTCTATGACAGACGCGTGCCACCGCATATACGGGACAAGGTGAGGCTTGCCCATAAGGTCAGGGGCAAAAGTGTAACCATCTTCGAGGAGAGAGCCCCGTGGAGGGCGGAACTCACCGACTGGACCTCCCTTTCGGTGGCGCAGATGAGGTACGACGATAAGACCGGCAAATGGACCCTCTACTGCGCTGACCGGAACGGCAGATGGCACGAATACCCCGAATTGAAGCCAACGAAGAATATCGACGAACTCCTCGACGAGATAGACAAGGATCCAACGAAGATTTTCTGGGGGTGAGGCAGTCAGGCGTACTTCTTCCTGTACTAAACAATATTAAAGCCTACCGCAAACCACAATATTTCAACGGACAATCATCACCTTAGCAAATGTATTGACCGAAGGCTGGAGGCTATATAATTATCAATATCTTTCTGCGTACTCAATGGTCCCATACTAATTTCGTCAATGTAGAGTTTTGCATATATCATTTTATTTCTCCCTCCCTTCTCCGCTTGTTATCATGTCAGCTCCTCAGCGACTTCCTCTACCTTGATAGAACCACCATCCGCTTCGCCGCCTCTCAGGTCGCCACGGACCACCTGGGCGCCGAAGCCATAAGGCTCCCTTTGCAAAACCCCGTTAATCAGGGCTATCGCCTGATTCACCTGCTCAAGAGGCGTGCCATGCGTTATCTGATTTGCATCGAACTGTATTGCTACGTTTCTGAAAGTGATCACTCTCATGCTTTTTCCTTTCCTCCCTTCATCCTTTTCCACACGGCCGGGTCTATCGGCAACGGATTGACCCGGTACGTCTTGAGGTCTACGAAGCAACCGTGGTTCGTTAAAAACCCTTTCCTGAACCCCTCCCATAGAAGATGCAGGGCCCAGGAGGCTGTCATCGTGTTGACCATGAGGTCTTGCTGCTTCAGGGCGGCCTCGAGGGAGCAGGACGGCCCGGAATCCTTCTCTTTGACCGTACGAAGGTCGTAAAGCTCCGCAATGGTCGGAAGAGTAGCCGTGCAATCATCGGACGGCTGCTTTATTTCCCGAAGCGTGCCGAGGACCACCTGCCCGGTATCCCTCGTATTGCCGGTATCGAGCCAGTATCCGTATCCGGCGTTGGCTGCAACGCCGCCTATGTCGGTCCTCGCTTTCGCGGAATCGACTGCTGTCACGAGGATATCGAAGACTCTACCGTTGAAAAATACCAGGTTGTTGTTCCTGAACAACTTCCCGTTGAAATAAACGGGGTATGCCTCCCACGACAGGCCCATGAACTGATTGATCCTCGTCACGAGGACAACGGCCTTGTGCTGGCCGATGTCATAGGGACTAAAGCTCTGGCGGCCCACGTTAGCCTCGGTAACCACGTCGGGATCGAAAACCCTGACGTTCAGCCCGGGATGGCCGAGGGCCTTCAATGCGTGGTCGAGACGGGCGAGCCCGGTAAGAAGCTGGCTACCCGTCCCGCCGCATCCCGCAAGGTCTATATTTACCTGATCCCGTTCAAAAAACTTTCCCGGAAAATAATGCTTCAATTTCCACCTCCGTCAATTCGAAGTAATACCCTTCGATACAAAGACGCATGCTCAATTCCGGCTCTCCTGTCTCCCCCGGGAAAGAAATGACGCCGGAGAAATGAATCCCTCCGGTATCGTCCTTATCGTCGATCGAGCTGAAGGCCGGCATATCAAAGGGATGACTGTGGAGATCGAGCACGAGATGAGTCCCTTCCGGCAATCCCGGCCTCTCATATGTCACGGACGCAGCTGAGACATGCCATTCAATCAGGGGCAGGAACTCATACCCTGCCTCCTCGTTCCAGGTTATCCAGCCCGCCCATTCGAGTCTTTCATGGAGCCGCCCGGTGGCGAGCTCGAATGCCCGTTCCGGCAATTCAAAGGGGATTGCCCCGCCTTCGACGCTTATCACGGACTCAACGGTCCCATAGGGCAGAGGCCTGGGGCTGGTCCAGAGGGGCATCCGAAAATGCCCCAGGCCGTTTTGCCTTCCACGAAAAGGCCGTCCCGCGCCATGAGGTACCTGTAGCCGGCCTTCCCGAGCGGCTCAAGCTCCGAATAGGCCGGTACCATTACGGTTGGACACATCGACTGCAATATCCGGTCTTTCAGGTCCGCCATCAGCTCACCGTCCTTTGGGCGATAGAGCCGATCAAGTCGCCGAGCGTCTGTAAAGGCTTCTGCTGAGGGAGTAGAACATCCTCGGGGAAGGCCCCCCTGCCGCGCTTCTTATTGATCCCGCTCCACAGCGTAGCCAGATCCGTCTTTGCCCTCGCGGTATCATGTATTTCGGAGAACTCGCTGCCGAAGAAGGCTCTCTCCCATGCCTCCATATCCAGATTCGACTGCGGCGTGGGCGCGTTCCCCAGACACACGTTGCCGTTTACGTTTACGTTCATGAAAGGGGCCTTGTACAGCCGCGTCTTAAGGGACGGCCTCTTATCGCCTTTCACGGCGTATACATCAAGGCCGCGCGCCGAAGCGACGAATATGAGCCCCGGCCATGATACATTGACGCTTTGTATATTCAGATGCCTCGTGAAAAACATCGGCCTTTTCGCCGGAGGGGCCCACCAGACCGCCGGGTCGGCCTGTAGGACGCCGGAGGCCAGAAGGCGATCATCATGGTATCTGAAGCCCCTCCCGTCCATGAGGTCCGGCGCGACCGTCCGGCACAAAGATATCAGCCTGTCTACCGAAAGCGGCGTTCCGGCAAGAAGAACGGGCTTGCCGGCAACATCCATGACGTCATGTTCCTGGATGTAATAGTGCCTGCCGTATTCCCCGTTCCCATCGTAGATCATCAGCGCCCGGCTCAGTTTATACTCGGTGAACATCAGATGCCTCCCTCTTCTCTCTTCTCATCTCAGCGATCCATTCGCAACCCTTTGTGGTGAAAGCAGCCCAGTCCCCGCAGGACACGGTTCTCCCGGAAGTAGATACACGGGCCTTCGACCAATTTCCGCAGGATTGCTCGTAGGCAACCACCACGGCTTGCTCGGGCGGCAGTTCGTAAGTCCGGGACTCCCCGGTTGACAAATTCAGGACCTCGGTCATGGCTTCTCCCTTTCGATGTACGGTATCCCGGCATTTATCCTGTCAAGGACGCTTTCCATGAACTGCCTTCGTATCTCCGCCCCTGTGCAGGGCCACCAGCAAGTAAGTCCGTGGTCGAACTCCGCATCCGGGTTTTCGATGGCCTTTTTGACGCCGTTGAGATAAACCCCAAGCGGTATTCTTTTGTTGTTTACCAATACGTACCTCGTCTTCGTGGCAGCGAACATATCAGATACCTCTTCTCTGGTTATTCTCAACTTGCTCGACCGCCCAGGCCCAGCTATTGCTTCCATAAAATACCCTTTTGACATCCTCCGTATCCTCTATAAAACGGAAGATTTTTGCCTTCTCCCTTACCGGCGACCAGAAAACGTGCCTCGCGGTCAGCTTCTTCAAATACACCTTTGTCCCCATATTAGTAGACTTGGTGATTATAAATTTGGCCTTCGGCAGCTTGGTTTCAAGGGCTTTTTTCAAAATAGCCTTAAAAGCCGGCGTTTTGCGCCGCTCCGTTATCTCATCATACGGCTCGCCTCGCCAGTTAAACTGGGCGTATTCCGGCATACGGCGCAGGACAACCAGCGCCCGCGTCCACTTGTTGTTACCACCCTGAAAATCGCCGCTTTCGTAGGCTTCCAGAATTTCAAGATCGACCGCCTCTCGGCCCTGCTCTACAAGTATCTGGCTCAAGCTCGTACACTCCCAACGGTGCGGAGTCCTGGGGCGGACGTTGTTATCCGCTCCCGTAATGTAAACCTTTCCCTCCTTCTCATCCACCTTGATTGACTTGATTATGTGATAGCTCATCTTGTGCTCTCCTCTGGCCCTTTGGTCTTGTCCGCCGCTTGCGGGAACCTTTTGGGGGCCACTGTGAATTTGTTTATTGCCCTTCGGATGCCTCTTTTTCTTGCGTTGCGGCCGGCGCCTCAAGACTTCTTACAAACTCGGCGAAACTTCTCATGCTGTTATGGAAACTGGAGAGTTTTTTAATTTCTTCCGCCTTGCGCCTTATCTCTCCGTCCGGGTCCGAAAAATTGAAATCCATATATGCGGCCAGGTAACCGGAACCGCCGGAATTGAAACGGTCCTGCACGATCTCGTCGCAGTACTCCAAAACAACGTCGTAGTCGTACAGGGCGAAAAAAAGTTCCCCGAACTGTATATATTCATCGTACTCGTCAGGTTCACGGAACATCGCCGCCATGCCGCGCCTGTAGAGTAAAAGGGCTTCGGCGAGAGACCGCATGCCTTTGATGATATCCGCTTCGTCGGCGTTCCGCGCCCGCTTCGAGTCCAACTCCTTTAAAAAGGCGTTTTTCTTTTTCCCGAACCCGCCTCTGCAACCGTAAAAGAGACCTTCCGGATATTGAAGACCTTTAATCGCGGCGTATCTTTCGGCGAGGGACTTCGCCTCCTCTTCATCGTAATAATTTCCATCTGTCAACTCGGGCTCGATGACATCGGAGAAGAAGTTGGACGCCTGGATCTGCAAGTCCTTGCCGTTTAAGAAGATGGCGGAGAAAAGGCTGTACGCCTTTTCGAACAGCGGAAGAAGCCTCGGCGCCCTCAGCCTGACGCAATCCATGGCGTCCTTGCATGTGACGCCGAAATATCCTTCCATATTCAGGGAGATGGTGATCCCGTCGTCATTTTTCTCAACGCCTGCTTCGCAGGAGACCCTGGCGTCCGAATAACCGGAGGCGGCCATGGCCTTCATGCGGCCATACAGGTCGTTGGCGAGATTTCCGTAGGGCGTGCCTTTCGGCCATGAAAGGTCCCGGGCCGTCTTATCGAACGCCATGATTATCCTTGCGAACAGCCGCAACTCTTCGCCGGATATCGATTCCGCGTCCGGATACAGGACCATTTTTGCCGGGCTTATGTCCGGAAGGATCAGAGGTATGGAGGGAAGAACGGCATGTTCTTTCCCGGGAACGGCTCCGGTGAGTCCTCCCGGTTTATGCCTTTGAGGGCGCTTGCGATCTCCTGGTTGATTTTTTTTCTTGAGCATATTTCTTCCTTGGATAGCGGGGTGACGCCCAAATGGGCGCCCCCCGCTATCTCCTTCAAGGTCACTTTGCGGCCGATGGTCTGCATAGGCTACCCCTTGGTCCCCACGCTTCTTGAGAACTCGTATTTTATCGAGTCCTCGCCGTATTCCGGCCCCTCTATCACGGACTGCGTAAGCTCCGGATAGACGGATGAGTAGAACTCCCTGACCTGCTCGGGGGTCATGGACGGGTCGGGGTCCTGAAGCTCGAGGGAGCCGTACTTGAATATCCTGACAGCCTCTTTTGACGTTGCCATCTTAAAACTCCTTTCATCTTGAGTGGTTTAATTGGGTGAAAAGGAGGCAGGGATATGAGCCCCGCCCCCATGAGAAAGAGAAACGCCGTAGTCTTCCTAGAACAGCGAAGACTGTGGACCAGCCTCGACCTTCGCCTCGGCGCCGGTCTTGGTTTCGTCTGTCTCGGCCTTCTCTTCCCCTGTCTCGTTGTCCGTGCCGGAAGTCCCCTGTGCGTCCGCCTTGGCCGGAGCGACGGTCTTGCTCTTCGGGGCCGTCTTCCTGGCCGTCTCCACCTTCTTGTTGCCCTCGGTCTTGATGGCGGCAAGGGCCGTCGTTATCTCGGCGTCGACGGTCTTGACCGCCTCCTCGAAGGAAGCCTTTTTCGCCACCACCGTATTGAGGAAGTCCATGAAGCCGGCGTCAAGCTCCTCGGCGGTCCCACTGATAACGACCGGGTTTTCGCGGATCCGTTTCACGTTTTCCTTGTCGGCGTTCTTGACGTCCTTATCCGGGAACTTCGGATGGATAAGGACGGTCAGATTGCCGTCCTCCGCGACGGTGAAGCTCAAAAGCAAGGACCCTCCCTGCGGCACGATTTCCTTTATCTGCGTTGCGTTCAACATGGTTTTTTCTCCTTTTGATTTAATTGATTTTTACCAACTCGCCGAAAGGGACTTTCGGCTCCTTGCCCCTGCACCCAACCGCCGCCCAAAGCACCGGGTACGGCGGCGTGTCAGGGAAACGGCTGCACCCCATGTCCGTCAGGTATATGAAACAGGACGGGCTAAGGCGCTGCTCGTCGACCCACGCGAAGGGAGGACGGAAATCGGTCCCGCCGCCGCCCTTCGGGTGAAGCTCGAGAGGGAGGTCGTCCTGGCCGAAGACCTCCACGCTCGCCACTTTGGTGTCACAGTAGATGACCGTACAGCTGGTCCTGAAGTCCTCCAGTGTGGCGGTTATCTCGGCCGCGAAATGGCTGAGGTCTTTCTTGCTGACGCTTATGCTCGTATCCAAGGCGAAGACTATCGGAGGAAGCTCCTCGGACTTGAGGGACGGAAGATACAGGCCCATGTGAATGTACCGCCTGTTGGGAGGGAACCAACTGTAATCATTCCGGGCGCTGTCCTCGACGAACCGCCTGAGAATCGTACGCCAGTCGACCTGCGGTTCCACTATTTCCCGCACGAGCCTCTCGAAACCGGCAGGCAGGCTCCCCATGGCCTTCGCAAGCTGGGCGGCCTGGGTAACGGCTATCTTCCAGTCCTCGGCGCCCTTTGAAAAGTCGGATTGCGAGGCGTTCTTCCCGTCGGGGCTTTTTGCGTCCCTTACCTCGCCGCAGCCGCCCGGGTCAGGATCGCCGCTCCCGCTTCCCCCCTGCCCATTCGCTCCCTGCCCATTGGACTGATCCGGCAGCCGCGAATATATCTCGTCCGCCGAAAGCCCGCGGTAGGAGGCGTCGAAAAGATGTCCCTTGGGCAGGACGATGCCGGCCTCACGCAGTATCCCGTTGATGGCATAGTCGCAGGCGACGTTCCACCTGGCCGGGTCCCGTTCCTCACGGCGCGCGTGGTGGAAAAGGGCGCAGTGCATGACCTCGTGGCAGAAGACGCCCTTTACCTCCTCAAGCGGCCATTCCTCGATGGCGGAAGGGTTGTAGCCGATGACATCGCCGTCGGTCCATGCCGTCTTGCAGGAACGGTCCTCCTGGAGCCTCAGCTTCAATGCCAGGCTGCCAAAGAAGGCGTGGTCGAGGATAAGACCGCCCCTTGCCTTTGTAAGCTTCTGTATGGACGTCATGCCGCGGCACCCTCTCCGGTACCCACGTAGCCCGCCATCGCGTCCAGTATCCCCTTGGCATCGTCAAGGGTCTTCCGGCGCGCTGCCGGGTCGTTGCGAAGGTCCTCGGCCTCGCACTGGCAAAGCTTCTCCTCCATTTGGATGCAGATATCCTCGATGGCCGGGTCCTCGACGACGTTGAGACGCGGCAGGAGTCCGACGAGTTCCTTGATATTAAGTATTAGCCCGTCCCTGAGACGGGCATCCTCGTTGGACAACCTCTCCACAAGACGGGAAACGCTGTCGTATATCCTTTTCCAGAGGTCGCCGACCGCGAGCTTCTGAGCGCCGGCAAGACGCGCCTCGAGGCTTTTCTGTATCTTTTCAACCTCATCTTCCTGCACCTTGACCCTGAAATCGGCGGCTGACGGGATTGGCTCTATAACAACGGAAAAGCTGAACTTTTCGACAAGACTCTCCGGGGCCGGGTAATCGCTTTCAATGAAGAGATTGCCGAGCCTGACCTTGGCGTCGTCAACGTACTTGACGTAGTTGTCGCAAAAGGTCCTTACCGCGGCGTTGAACTGCCGCTCAAGCTCCCTCATTTTCTTCGAGTACTCCTCGAAGTTGGCCGAGGGGAGGATACGCGCGCCGTCGTCGTGCCACGGCAGGGTGTTCCGGTAATTGAAGTTCCTCG
This sequence comes from Deltaproteobacteria bacterium GWB2_55_19, assembly GCA_001797465.1. Lineage (GTDB taxonomy): Bacteria > Desulfobacterota > GWC2-55-46 > GWC2-55-46 > GWC2-55-46 > GWB2-55-19. The sequence continues at coordinate 12,377 of MGPQ01000008.1, forward strand.
CCTCGGATATCACTGAGGTAAGCCCCATGAGGGCCGTCTTGTCCAAGAGTTTTTTATTGTAATTCCCCGCGTCCACGGTATCGGCGCAGTAGTCCAGGGCGACCTTCTTCGACACATCCTTGTCGTATTTGAAGGAACTCCACCTGGAGATGGAAAGCTTCACCAGCATCGCTTTTTCCGAAAGAAATACGCTCATTTTATCTTTCTCCTTTTCGATTTTTCACGTTAAATGTCAGATGAGGACGCTATCGTGGGCTGAAACCCACTCTATGTACGCCCTCGTGTTGACGACCTCCGGGGACTGCCTTGAGGCGTCCCTCATGAGGAGGATCGAGTACTCGGCGGGGAGTCGGTTGGCGTACTCGACTATCCTGCCTATAGTGTTCTCGCTCGCTTTTCTTGCGAGCGCGCCGCAGATGGCGTAGAGGGTCGCCGGGTCGGTCGGGATGGAAGCCGTTTTGGGGCTCATGATCACCGCATCAGGGTTCGGCAGGCTCTTAAAAACCTTCAGAAACCCGATGAACTCGGCTGCGGCCCCCTCGCCCACGGCCCCGGCCACCAGTTCGTACTCAATGGCCGAGATATTATTCCTTCCCGTAAGCATCCTGCTTACGAACTCCCAGGATCTGGGAGTCGGGAAGCTTTTCTCGTTCCTCTTCGGGTCGAACTGATGAAGGAGCGCCGGTCTGAACCGCAGACACGCGATAACCTCGGTCATCACGCCGGCCTTCAGGGCCCATGCGACCCAATCCTCGAGGTTCACCTCGTACTTGAGGTGAACGAACCTGTTTGCCAGCGGGGACGGCATCCTGTGTACCGCCGCCCTGTCCGTCTCCTCGTTTCCGGCCGCGATTATCGTCCAACCGTCGGGAAGCCTGTACTCCCCGAGCATCCTGTCGAGGACAAGCTGATAGCAGGCCGCCTGGACCATCTGCGGGGCTGCGTTCAGCTCGTCGAGGAAAAGAATCCCCTCGCCGTCCGTCGGCAGGAAATTCGGCACGCACCACAAGACCCTGCCGTCCCGGATCTGCGGTATCCCGCGCAGGTCCACCGGGTCGAGAAGCAGCGCCCTGACGTCCCTTATCTCTTTGCCGAGCTCGGCGGCCGCCTGAGCCACCACGCTCGACTTCCCGACGCCAGGAGGCCCCCAACAGTAAAGGGGCTGCCTGCTCCCGTAGAGACTCTTTATTTCGTTTTTCAGATCGTTTGGCCTCATGTTTTCTCCTTGAAAAAAGAAAAAGCCCCGCCGTATCGACGGGGCTTTCGTCAGCCATATGCTTTTGCTTTTTCGATTGCTATTTTTTTGCGATGGCTGCTACAAGAATTGCGCGAGCCCGGGCCATGGATGCGGCATCTTCTTCGCTCATCGGCCTGTCTGTATACCCCCACAAAACGAGCCCGCTGCATTCATGTTGATGCAACGCACCTTGCCATGCGCCAACAGAGGCAATTTTGCTTCGCATAAGTGACCTTACGCATTGGAGTTGCAAAGATAATAATCGGCCTTACGCACCTTGCTCCTGCGCAAGGTAACCGATCTTCCGCACTCTCCAAAGCAGGCTATCGTGATCTTCTCAGTCTGTTTCATAAAAATTCGGGCGTGGAGACCGTCTGCTTTAGCTGACAGAGGAAACGCCCTCTCCTTTCTTCCTGTATTTGAAGGTTTTGTAAATCTTGGGAGGAAGAACTCCTCCAGCTTGCCCCGTCCGTAAGGGCGGGTTTGTTTTTTGTCGGGATCGATTCTTTCCCAGGTTGGGTTCTTGAATTCCCGTCCCGTCCACTCGAGATGTACGAGATCGTAAGTGGCAACCTCCCGGTAAGGGTCCTTTGGGTAGCACTCCACGAACCTGATATTCTCGACGGGACAGCCCTTGAGCCGCTCGTTGTAAATCTGCGTTGCGAGCTCCTCAATGAAGTTCGTGATTGAGGTCCCCGGGTCGTCCGGCATCTCGGTGAACATGACTACAGCCCGGTCATCCCTGATGTAGATATCGAGGCCGCATTTCGAGGGGAATCCGTATAACCCGTCAAAGTGGTATGTTTCCATCTTTTACCTCCGGGGCGTCGATGTGTCTTAAGCCGTTCACCTTCGCGTAAGCGTTTATGCCCTGCTCCTGTGTCAGAATGGTTGACGGAACGGCTAAGACTTTTCTTCCGCTCCCGCCAGTTCCAGGAACCTTCCGCGCCGCTCGTCATGAAGGACGCGGTTCTCGCCCTTGCAGAGCTCCTTGTCGTGCAGCAAGTGGCACGAATAGGGATCCCTCACAAACGGACAGGTACCGCAATCGAGCGCCTTCACGTCGATATCGCCGTATCGGTCCAGCGTAAGCTTCACGGCATCGTCCCTGCCGTCGGTCTTGCGCCTGATCATCTCCGTGAAAAGCCGGTCAAGGTCTACCCCTATCCACCGGCCATCTCCCAGCTTGGCGCGATAGGCGTAGAACACGTCGTCCTCGACCGGCTCGAAAACGTCTTCTAACAGAACGCCGTCAGTAAGGAACTCCCGGTAGTATGCGACCTTGGCTGCGGCGTAAAGGTCACTTGAGGAACGACGCAGGACGCTGTTTTTAAATGCCTTCCACAAATCGATCAGCTCGATGGCAAGCTGAACGCCCGGCTTTTTCTGAAACTCCTTTTCTTTGGCCCTTATCTCATCCACAAGCGAAGGGCCTTTCGACTCTCTGTGAATCTCTACCGCATAAGACATGTTGGATACCTCCACAAATGTATCACGGCAATCCTCTCTATCCTGAGCCCAATGGCAAAAAGCTGACTCGCAAAACATTCCATTCGGCGGGGAAGTTAAAAAAAGCAAGGCCCCTGAAAACCGGATTCAGGGGCCTTGCTTTGATAAAGAAGATGGACTGCCGCGTCGTATCAGGAATTAATGCGCTGCTCCACCCATGAGACGACTTTTACCGCGGTCGCGAGACACTCCTGATATTCTTCCTGACTAACCGGCTCAGCCAAACCGGGGTAACGCGCTTCAACGGCAAAATCGCTTAACCTGGCCGCTACCCGGACATCCAAGAGCACAGCAATACCGCCAAGCAGGCATGGAAGCCTGCGACCCCGCCGATTCAAGTCATTGCGTCAAGCAGGACGTTCGGCGGCTTAATGGTGTCTCC
>MGPQ01000009.1 GCA_001797465.1 Deltaproteobacteria bacterium GWB2_55_19
TATCCTCTGCCGTCGGGTGGCCGGTGTTCCCCTCGAGGAACTTAAGTATCGCTATCCTCTGCGGCGTGAGCTTGAACCCCTTGCCCTTGTATCTGTCGATTATCTTCTGCACCATAACCCGCCTCATAAATGAATTATTATCTTAGAACAATTCTATTATAATACTTTTTATAATCTTGTCAAGTGGCAAGGCGCCGAGCAAAATCAGTATCTAACACTTTGATTTTAAAAGTTTTTTTTTGCAAGTGCCTTTGCGCAACGGCCTGATTTACCAAAATAATCATCTTCTAAAATTATTGTGTTTTTGCAGGGACTGCTTGTCTGAGGCTACAATACGACAGGGCCGAGGAGACAGGAGGGCTTACAGGATATATACAGGTTTCACTTGATTTCCGTCATGTTAAAGGTAATATTTTCGTGGGATACTTCCCTAACGCTTGCCAAAGGCGCTTTTGCCGTTGTCGCCGGACAAATCAAGGAGGGTAATAATGCTCTTTTATCTCATGCACGTCATACACGTCATAACTGTCATCCTCTGGATAGGCGGCCTCGCCTTCGTCACTATGATAGTCCTCCCCATGGCCATAAGCACCCCTGACGCGCTCCAGAAGGTCCTCACATTCCAGAGGGTAGAACACAGGTTCGCCAGAATCGCCCGCGCCTATAACCTCATAACCGGGATCTCCGGCTTCATAATGCTCTTCCTCATGGGCTGGCATAACCTCCTCTTCACCCGCGCCGGAATCCCCTTGACCGTCATGACGCTCGTCTGGGTCTTCTGGTTCGTCATGCTCTTCGGGCTCGAACCCATAATCATTAGAAAAATGCTCGCCAACATGCAGAAGGGCGGCGCGACAATGGACATAGACGGCGTATTCAGGAAATTAAACAAGATGCACTACTTCATGGTCGCAATCTCCATGGCCGCCGTCGTCGCGGGGGTATTGACCGCCCACGGCCCAGTGTCGCTGTACTAAAAAACATTGAGAATTACACGCCCATGAGTATCTGTAAAATGTCTTTAAAAAATCCGGGGCATGGGTGAGCGAAGCCTAAGGAAGACAGAGATGAGCGCGCCGGGGGAGATTAAACGCGAAGCGCGTCTTCGGGGCGAGCGAGCGGGCTGGGGAGGAAGAAAGCGAGCGAATCCCATGCCCTAAAGCGCCCGGCAGGGCGCAAAGTCAAAATCCCAAAAGGCTCAAGATTCCCTTACAAAAAAACTCACGTATCAACCTATCCCCTCCAGGCCGAGGAGGGTTTCTTTAATGGAGAGGCCGCCGGTATAGCCGCCGAGGTTGCCGTCTTTTCTGATTATCCTGTGGCAGGGGATTATTATGGGTATGGGGTTTCTGCCGCAGGCACTGCCAGCGGCGCGCGCGGCCTTGGGGTTGCCTGAGGCATGCGCGAGCCCGGAGTAGCTTATGGTCTTGCCCCAGGGTACAGAGGCGAGCGCCTTCCAGATCTTTAGCTCAAACTCGGTTCCAAGCGGGGAAAGCGGGAGGTCAAAGGAAAAGGACTTGCCCGAGAAGTATCTGTCGAGGGCCTTTCCGGCCTTGAATGCGTCAGGGCCGTTTTTCAACAACGCGCCGTACTTTTCTTTCATCCTTTTAAGGAACGCCTGAACGCCGCCCTTCGGGCTTATGACGAGATCGGTTATCGCCGAACCGGACGACGCTAAAAAGAGCGTCCCCAAGGGGGACGCGTACTCGAAGAAGATTCCCGGCAAGGCATGTTTTTTGAATATCTCCATCCTTTAAGTATATGATAAAATGGCATAAATTAAAATCGTAAAAGGAGGCACCATGTTCAAAAAGGTCTTTATCCTCTTTGCGTTCCTCTTTGTCGCGCTATCGTTCCGGAGCGCGGAGGCCGGGCACAAGGTCATAACAGGGCCTGAGCTCGAAACGATAATGAAGGACGGGCAACCCGTCGTGATAGTGGACGTCAGAGAGACAGAGCTCTACTCAAAGGGGCACGTCCCCGGCGCAATAAACATCCCTTACGAGGACAATTCGCAGAAGCGGGTCCTGAAAGAGCTGAACCCAAAGGACAGGATAGTATTTATCTGCCACGGCGGCCCGATGGGCGATGAGCTTGCCGACATACTCGTAAACAGCGGTTTCAAGAGCGTCTACAACGTCGCTGGCGGCATGAAAAAGTGGAAGGGAACGCTGGCGAAATAACAGGATGAACATCAAGCTCGCTCTCCTCACATGGGTCCTCATGGTATTGTTCGCCATCGGGAACGGCGTATTCGCCGAGTTCGTGCTGGCAAAGGCGCTCGGCGCGTACCCAGTCCATCTCTACAAGACCGTTCTCGCGATAGCCGTTATATTCATCGCCTCTCGCCTGTACCTTGAGCGCGCATACCCTGACGGTGCGACAGTAAACGCCGCGATATATACCGGCCTCCTCTGGTCTGCCTCGTCCATCGTCTTCGAGTTCGGCTTCGGCCACTTCATAGTCGGCCTACCGATGGAGAAGATCGTCGCGGAGTACAGGATATCGGAAGGCAGGCTCTGGTCGCTGGTCATCGTATCCGAGCTCATATTCCCCACCCTCAACTTCTTCATCTCATTCAGGGATTAATCCAAACTCAGCCTCATGAATATGCGCTTGATGGCCAATTCCATTTTTTTGCTAAAAGCCTTTTGCGCCCTGCCGGGCTTTTTTCGGCATTGGGCTTCGCTCCCGCCGCCCTCCCCCTCCCGCTAGGCGCGGGGCCAGAGTTTTTCGGAAGCTATTAAGGTTAGTGTAACCTAATCGTCTCGATATGAGCTTTGCCCGTCCGGCGAGGACCATTCGCTCGCCTCTTAGGGCGCTTCGCGCCTTTTTACTTCCTCGGACGCTCACGCTTCGCGATATTGCTTCCTCCCTTAAGGTCGCTCACCCCATGCCTGGGGTTTCTGAAAAGCAAAAAAAATTTGTTCCGTTTTACCAACACACAGGCGCAGGGCGGAGAACGCATAAGGGAGGCGGAGGCGAGCGGGTGGGAGAGGAAGGAAGCGTTAGGGGCCCCTGCGGATAAGCGCGCGGAGCGTGCAAAAAGGCCTTAGCACTTCTCAATAAAAAGTGGACAAAAAAAAACACCCCGCTCACGCGGGGTGCCTCATTCTCAATGGATTTTACAATCTGATAATCAGTCCCCTGCCAAACTCCTAAAGCCCCTTTGTGGTTGCGGCCTTCCCAACGGTCCCTTTGGAAGCCGTTACCGTGACATCGCCCGAGAGCTTCCTTGCGGCCTCGTCCTTTACGGCCGCGAAGCGCTGTTTTTCCTTCTTCGATATCGCGCGGTCAGAAACTGCCTTGATGGACAAGGGGTTTATGAGGCTTTTTCCCAGATGTACTTCGTAATGGAGGTGCGGGCCGGTAGAGATGCCCGTCGAGCCTACAAAGCCTATGACCGAGCCCTGGTCGACCTTCGCGCCGGTCCTCACGCCCTTGGCTATCCTGGACAAGTGGCCGTAGGCGGTTGAATAATTGTTATTGTGCTTTATCATCACGAAGTTCCCGTACCCGCCCTTCCACCCGGCGTATGCGACCCTGCCGCTTCCGGCGGACTCGATAGGCGTGCCTGTCGGCGCGGCGTAGTCTATGCCGTGATGCGGCCTGTACCTCTTGAGTATCGGGTGGAACCTGCCTTTCGAGAAGTGGCTCGTTATCCTTCTGAAGCGCAAGGGCGACTTAAGGAGCGTCCTCCTGAGGGACTTTCCGTCGGCGTCGTAATAGCTCCCGCCGTCGGCACCCTCGAAGTAATAGGCCGTATACTTCTTTCCGTCGTTCACCATCTCGGCCCCGAGTATGCGCCCGGTCTTCCCCGGCGCGCCGTCTATATAGAGGACCTCTGCGAGTATGCTGAAGGAGTCCCCCTTCCTTATGTCTGAGGCGAAGTCCACGTCCCACGCGAATATATCAGAGAGTGCCATTATCGCCTGCGGGTCCGCCCCTGCCTTTATGCCGTCCTCATACAATGAGTTCTCGATCGTCCCTGAGATGACGGCCTCCCTCATCTCGTGCGGGAGCTCGGCCTTGGCCGCCTTAAACGAGTCTTCGCCGTCCCTCTCTATCAGGAGGGTGGCGACGTCGCTGTACTTGTACTCTATCTTCTCCAGCCTGTCGTCTTTTGTGAAGACGCGGAGCACCGTATCTTTCTTAAGGCGCTTGAGGTCGTATATCTGTTTCGCCGCGCCCCTTATCTCCTCGGCCTCGGCCCCCGGGACGTTCAACACGGACATTATCTGATGGAAGGTGTTCTTGTCCGAGAGCCTGAAGTCGTAGCGCGCGACAAGCGGCGTGTCATTAAACGCGGTTTCCGCGCCGACGGAGGGCGTAGCGGCCTTTATTATCGCGCCTGTGTTGTCTTTGTTTGATGAGGCTTCGGGGCTCAGGAAAAAGATTATCGTCAGAAAGAGGGCAACGCCGGAGAGCGCCGCGATGATGAAGGGCCTGTGATTTTTGCGCGCCTCTTGCACGTTAAGAGCGCTGTTTTTTTCCATCCGTACCCCTCCTTTTTCAGGTGGATCTTCACGGTATGATGTCAAAGCCTTTTCCGTCCCTCCGTTTTTGGCGAGTCCGATGATTTTCCAGCAAATCTTATTAGAAAAAGGCCCGCGCTGTCAAGGACTTGTTTCCGCTTTTCATGAAAATCCCGCGCGTGTAACCTGGGCCCTTGACATATTCGCCCCGCCGCAGTAATCTTTTTCCAGGACTATATGCCGGAAGAAGAAAAAACCCTTACACCCGCATTAAGCAGGGACAAAAAGGCCAGGATACTCGTCGCTGACGACGACAGGTTCTACCTGGAGGTATTCTCCGACCTCATACGGGAGCTCGGCCACGACTTCGCCACGGCGGAGAACGGGCTCGAGGCGATTGAAAAGGTCCGCTCCTTTCAGCCCGACCTCCTTATCATAGACGTCGTCATGCCGGGCATGAACGGGTTCGAGGTGACGGAGAGGCTCCGCGAAGACCCTCTCACCATGCACCTCCCGGTCATGATCGTCACCTCTCTCTCGGACAGGGAATCCAAGATAACAGGCCTCCTTAACGGCGCCGACGAGCTCCTCTGCAAGCCGGTGGACGAAAACGAGTTCCGATTAAGGATCAGGAACCTCCTCAAGGTCAAGAAGTACGAGGACTTCCTCGTGGAACACGGGAAGGCGCTCGAGGGCGAGGTCGTAGACAAGAGCGCGCAGTTGGAGAGCGCCTTTGAGAAGATCAGGAACGGATACATAGAGACCGTCTATCGATTGACGCTCGCCGCCGAGTCCCGCGACAAGGAGACCGGCGGGCACATAAGGAGGATCAGCCTCTATTCGCAATTGCTCGCGAGATACCTGGGCCTTAAGGAGCCGGAGGTCGAGGCGATATTCTTCGCCTCCCCCATGCACGACATAGGGAAAATTGGGATACCGGATTCCATTCTCCTTAAAAAGGGCGGGCACACGAAAGAAGAGTCCGAGGTGATGAGGACTCACACGACAATAGGCGCGAATATACTCAAGGGGTCGGATTCCGAGATACTTAAAGCCGCCGAGGACATAGCCCTTAACCACCACGAGAGCTGGAACGGGGCTGGATATCCGCGCGCCATACGCGGGGAGGAGATACCGATCTCCGGGAGGATCGTGAACATCGTCGACATCTACGACGCGCTACGCTCGCGCCGCCCGTACAAGGAGCCCTTCCCCCACGAGGCCGCCTGCAAGATAATCGACGGGACCGAGGAGCGGTTCGACCCACTGATATTCAAGGCCTTCCACGATTGCGCCGAAGAGTTCAGGAGGCTCTTCGACGAGAACCAGGAGGATTAGCCCGCTCCGCCCCGCTGTTTTTTCACCGGACGTATCAGGGGAGGGAAAGCAATACCGTCATTCCCGCACGCCTTAAGCGGGAATCCAGTGTCTCTTAAACGAAGCGGCGTTTTATATGGCGAAGTGGTTATACGAATTATAGGGTTCAGGTTGCAAACCTGAACCCTCCGTAGAAAACCCTTTACAGCCTGCCACAGTGGATTTTCCGGCTTAGCGGGTTGCTCAAAAAGCTCCAGATGCGAGGCGTCGAGAAGTGAGTAACGAGGCGTACTTTTTCGTACGCCGCAGGGACGAACGCCGAAGACAACAAAGCAGATGGACTTTTTGAGCGGCCCTTCTACCTTAGCGACCACTCCTCCACCCACACATAATCCGCGTCCTTCGCGGTTATCGTCTCGAACGCTATCCTCTTCGATTCCTCCGGGAGTATCACGACTGACGTGAAGCGCGAGCGCCTCTCTATCTGCGAGGGGATGCCGCGCTTCCACGAGTGCCCGCCGCCGGCGAGTATGACCATCTTGAGGCCCGGGGACTCGTTAAGGTACTCTACCGCCCTCTTGGCCATGCCGGCGTCCCAGACCATCTGCGCCTCGCAGAAGTTCTTGAACGAGGAGTCCTCCATCGCGTGCTCCTCCATCGCCCCCCTTATGAACTCCTCGTACTCCTGGTCTATGTCACAGGTGAGACCCTGCGGGAGCTCCGAGAGCTCCTCGGGCCCGAGCGCGGCAAACCCGTTCTTAAAGACCTTGTGGATGATCTTCCTCGAGACGTTCAGTCCGACGAGCGGTATCCGTTTCTCCTTCGCGTACAGGAATATCTCCCTGTACTGAGGCCACGGCACCAGCCAGTTCCTCGCGTAGACCTTCCGGAACTCGTCCTCACCCATGTCGGCGCCGACCCATCTGTCCAAAGAGGCCTGGTCCTCCGCCCTGAACATCTCAAGCCCTATGGCGAACCCGGCCCCCGCCTCTTTAAGCGCCCTGATGACCTTGAGCTGGAGCTCGTGGTGGGCCATCCTGGTGTGCACTTCCCCGACGAACACGAGGTCGCGCCCCTTGATTTCCGCAACCAACTCAAGGACGCCCACCTCGGACATCTCCGGGACCTTAAGGAACCTCTGGTGCGTGCACCCAGGGAATATCCCCGCGGCCAAAAGGAGGGCGAGGAACGCGAGCGCCTCCCCTGCCTTCCTTAAAAGCGGTCTTTTCATTAAGCCCCCTGCGCCTCCAATGCGCCGGAGGGCGGTTGTTGTGGATAAGGCCCTGCGGGAAGGGCCTGAAGGGTTATCTCTCGCCAACCGGCGCGTAGACCTGCGCGCGAAGCCCCGTGTACTTCTGCGTGGGCCTGTATATGCGGTTGGTCTTCAGCTGTTCCATCCAGTGCGCGAGCCAGCCCGCGACCCTGCCCATAGCGAATATCGGCGTAAAGAGCTCGGTCGGGATCCCTATGGCCTTGAAGACTATCCCTGAATAGAAGTCGACGTTCGGGTGGAGGTGCTTCATCTCGAGCTTTTCCTTGACGACGGATTCGATCTCAGCGGATATCTCGATAGTCCGGAGGTCTATCGCCTTGTGGCCGGCGAGCTCCCGTATGAACCCCTTCAGGACCTCGCCCCTCGGGTCCCTTGTCCGGTAGACCCTGTGCCCCACGCCCATTATCTTCTCTTTCCTCTCGAGCTTGCGCTCGATGTACGGCCGGACGTTCTCCTTCGAGCCTATCTCGTCTATCATGTGGACGACCTCCTCGTTCGCTCCGCCGTGGAGGGGGCCGGAGAGCGTGCCTATGGCGGATGAGACTACCGTATAGGGGTCGGCGAGCGTGGAACCGACGACGCGCGCGCTGAAGGTGGAGGCGTTCATCGTGTGGTCGGCGTGGAGCGTCAACATCGCGTCCAGTATCTGCTCGACGAGCGCCGAAGGCTCGTGCTCGTTCAGCATGTAGTAGAAGTTCGCGGCAAACGACAGGTCGTTCCGGGGCTGTATTGGCGCGTCCCCGTGTTTAAGCCTCATGCACGCGGCCACTATCGTCGGCATCTTCGCTATGAGCCGCACCGCCGACCAGTACCGCGTCTCGGCGTCGAGCGTGTCGCGCGCCGGGTAGTACATCCCCATCGCCGAGGTGACGGCCTGGAGATAGTGCATCGGGTGGCCGTTCTCGGGCAGGTACTCCATCATGCGGAGTATCTTTAATTTGAGCCTCGTATGATAGGTGATGTCGGTACGCCACTTGTCCAGCTCGTCTTTTTTCGGCAGACGGCCGAAGATGAGGAGCCAGGCGGTCTCAAGGAAGTCGCTCTTTTCCGCGAGCGCCTCCACGGTGATGCCCCTGTACTCGAGTATCCCAGCCTCTCCGTCTATGAAGCTTATGGCGGATTCCGCGGCCGGTATTCCCTCAAGCCCAGGCACTACGTCCATCATGAGTTTCTCATCCATATCGGTTCACGTCCTTTTTGGGGGAGGTTAGAGCTTACCACCATTTCGGCGCTTTTGCAATTTTGCTTGAGGTCCTGGCCGGACTGGCAGATTTCGTGTCATTTGGTTTTGCCTCGGGTAGCCTAAGCGTCCCGATTTGAGATTGGCCGTGCGCCGAGTACCAAAAAAAAGGCCTTCGCCCCTGTTGGGGTGAAGGCCTTTGCCGCAGATAGTCTGCGGATTACAGCGGTTTTACGTTTTCGGCCTTGAGCCCCTTAGGCCCCTTGGTGACCTCGAAGTCCACCCTCTGGCCTTCTCTCAGGGTCTTGAACCCGTCACCCTGGATGGAAGTGTGGTGGACGAATACGTCTTCGCCGGAGTCCTGTTCGATAAAACCGAAACCCTTAGACTCGTTGAACCATTTTACTTTTCCTGAAGGCATCTTGCGCGACCTCCTTTCTGGAAGATTTACAAGTCCCGGGGGTCGCGCGCTTTAAGGTCATGATGCCTTGCGTACAAACCCGTCTGCCAACTTGCTTATTCAGTTAGTTTAATAAACAGACCAAATGTTGTCAAGATAGTTTTAAAGATTTTATTCAGCCCAACTGCCTGCCGGCGAGCCATGTTTGAAAACGTTTCAGCGCCTTTGCCCTGTGGCTTATCGCATTCTTCTCATCCCCTGAAAGCTCGGCTGAGGTCCTCCAAAGGCCCTCTATCTCAAAGACCGGGTCGTACCCGAAGCCGTTCTCGCCGCGCGCTGACGCCGCTATGCGGCCGCGGAGCTCCCCGTCGAAGACCTCCTCGCCCCGTTCGTCCTTGTACGCGAGCGCGCAGACAAAACGCGCCGTCCTTTTCTCCGGGGCTACATCCGCGAGCTCCGCGAGGAGCTTCCGGCAGTTATCCTCGTCGGTCGCGGACTCGCCCGCGTACCGCGCCGAATATATGCCAGGAGCGCCGTCCAGGGCGTCCACGACCAGGCCTGAATCGTCGGCGAGCGAAGGCAACCCCGTCGCCTCGAATACCGAGCGCGCCTTTTTAAGCGCGTTCTCTCTGAAGGTCGTCGCGTCCTCGGGGGGGAGCGTTATCGCGGGGAAGTCCGATAGTGAGAGCACCACTATCGCCAGGCCCTTAAGCAGCTCTCCAAGCTCGCGCGCCTTGGACCTGTTTTTAGTGGCGATAACGAGCTTCATAGCCTGGACTTAAGCGCCTTTTCCTGGTGCGCGATCAGCTCCATTACGCCTTTTTCCGCGAGGGTGATCATCCTTCCCATGTCGTCCTTCGAGAACGCCTTCTGCTCCGCGGTCCCCTGCACCTCGACGAACTTCCCGGACCCGGTCATGATGACGTTCATGTCGACCTCGGCTGTGGAGTCCTCCTCGTAATTAAGGTCAAGGCAGGCCGAGCCCTTTACGACCCCCACGCTCACCGCCGCCACGCTCTCGATCAACGGGACTTCTCTTATGAGCCCGGCCTCCTTCAGGGACAGGAACATGTCATAGACGGCCACAAACGCGCCTGTAATCGACGCGGTCCGGGTGCCGCCGTCGGCCTGTATGACGTCGCAGTCGACGTGCACGGTCCTCTCCCCGAATTTCGAGAGGTCGAACCCCGCCCTGAGGCTCCGCCCTATGAGCCGCTGTATCTCGTGCGTCCTTCCGCCGACCTTGCCGGTCGAGGACTCCCTCTGCACCCTCCTCTTAACGGACCTCGGGAGCATTGCATACTCGGCGGTGAGCCAGCCCTTCCCGGTCCCGGCGAGGAACGGCGGGACCTTGTCTTCCACCGTCGCCGCACATATGACCTTCGTGTCCCCTGCCTCGAAGAGGACCGAGCCCTCGGCGAACTTCAGGTAATTCCTCGTTATGCTCACCGGCCGGAGCTCGTCCATAGCCCTTCCGTCAGTTCTTTCTCGTCCGTTTGCCAATGGATGTAACGTCCTTTCCGGGCGTCTTAGCCCCTGCAAAACCCATTATACCGTCAGCGATAGCCTCTGCTATGCGCGCCTGCTCTTTCCTGGATGAAAGCAGACGCTCCTCCTCGGGGTTCGATATAAACCCCGCCTCAACGAGTACCGCGGGCATGGTGGCGCCGACGAGCACCGTGAATGGCGCCTGCTTTACGCCCCTGTTCTCCCTCCCCGAGTGCTCCAACACGCTCAAATGGACGTCCTCGGCGAGCCGCGAACTCTCGTGGTGGGCCTCCGTGCTGGCGAGATCGAGCAATATGACCTGGATATCGTCCCCGTCCACCCGGTCCTCCGCTGTCTTTACTATCCTGTTCTCAAAGGCCGCGACCCTCCGGGCGTCGTCGTCGGTGGCGTCAAAGCTGAGAAAAAAAGTCTCGACCCCCGAGGCCTCGCGGTTAAGGGCCGCGTTAACGTGTATGGAGACGAAGAGGTCGGCCCCGTTCCTGTTAGCGAAGGCGGTGCGCTCCTCAAGCGGTATGAAGACGTCTCCGGTCCTTGTAAGGAGGACAGTCGATGAGAGCCTCTCGTTCAATATCTCGGCTACCATTAGCGCGAGCGAGAGGACTACGTTTTTTTCCTCGGCGCCGTTAGGGCCGATCGCCCCTGTATCCTCGCCGCCGTGGCCGGGGTCGATGACTATGACGCCCGGCCCTCCGGCAAACGCAAGGGACGGCGACGCGAGCGCCGCAAAGAGGACCGTCATTACGATTAAAAGGAACTTGCTCATCCTTTTATTGTAAATTCATAGGCAGAGGATGTCAACATGGGCTTTTGTCCTTGCCGGACGGGCAAAGTTCATATCGGGACGGCTTGGATTATTTTTGGCTCTTAATTCCCCGGAGGACATTGGCCCAGCGCCGAGCGGTCCTTGCCGGACGGGCAAATCCATATCAGACGGCTCTGCCTAGGGATGCCGGAGTAGCCGTATTTGAAACTGGCCGTACGCCGAGTACCCGAGCGGTTTGACACTTACCCGTTACCCTGCCATAGTTACAAATGAGGTTAAGGTGGAGCACTGGATCGAGTTCATAGCCCTTGCCGCGCTTATCGTCTTCGGCGGCTCAAGACTGTCGAAGTACGGGGACGTCATAGCGGAAAAGACCGGCGCCGGGAGGGCGTGGACCGGGCTGATACTGCTCGCCTCCATCACGTCGCTACCCGAGCTCGTGACCGGGGTGAGCGCCGTGACCTTCGCGGGCGTACCGGACATAGCGGTCGGGGACGTCATGGGCGCATGCGTCTTCAACCTCATAACGCTCGCGCTCCTCGACCCGATTGACAGGTCGAGCCCGATATTTTCGAAGATAGGGCGGACCCATGTAATGTCGGCGGGTTTCGGGATACTGATGCTCGGCGTGGTCTCGGCCTCCATCCTGCTTGAGAGCTCGGCCCCCTCGGCTTTTGGCATCGGGATATATACGCCGATCATAGCCGTAGCGTACATCGTTGGCATAAGGACCATCTACTACTACGAAAAGAAGTTCCTCCGAAAACTCGTCGAGGAGGCGACGGAAAAGCTCAAATACACGGAGATACCCCTTAAGCGGGCTATAATCCTCTACGCCGTGAACGGACTTCTGGTCATGGGGGCGGCGATATTCCTCCCGTTCGTGGCAGGAAGGTTGGCTGAGGAGACGGGGCTCGGGGCAGGCTTCTTCGGGACGTTCTTCGTCGCCATGGTCACGACACTCCCTGAGTTCGTCGTATCGATATCGGCCGTAAGGATCGGGGCGTACGACCTCGCGATAGGGAACCTCCTCGGCTCCAATATGTTTAATATTGCCCTTCTTGCCGTAGATGATATACTTTACGCCGGTGGGCCGCTCTTTTCGGATATTTCGAGCGCCCACGCTACGACCGGACTCATGGCGATGATCATGACCTCTATCGCTATCCTAAGCGTCACGTACAGGCCGGAGAAAAAGTCCGTCATGAGGTTCGGCTGGGACTCGCTCACCATGCTCGCCGTCGGCGCGCTCAACATGTACCTCATGTACCTTAAAAGCGGTTGATAATCCTTTAGGAGAGATTATTTTAATGAAGCCCGTAATATTTACCGACCTTGACGGAACGCTCCTAAGCAAGACGGATTATTCATTCAAGGCGGCGGAGACGGCGCTTGAGCGGGTGAAAAAGGCAGGGATACCGCTCATATTCGCGTCGAGCAGGACGAAGGCCGAGGTCATAGAGCTCAGGGCGCAGTTCAACAACACACACCCCTTCATAGTGGAGAACGGAGGCGGGATATTGATACCCGAGGGTTATTTCCCTTTCGAGGTCGAGGGGGATAAGATACCCGGGTACACATTCATAAAGCTCGGCAAGCCTTATGAAGAGGTGAGAAAAGGGTTCGAAGCGGCGCGCGAAGGCGTTCCGGCCATCATAAAGGGCTTCGGCGATTTAACGCATAAGGAGCTCGCGATAATAACCGGCCTTTCGACAGACGACTGCCTCCGCGCCAAGGAGAGGGACTTCGACGAGCCGGTCTTCTTTAGGGGGACCGTCGAGACCGAAAGGGAGTTTTTCATCCGCGTCGAGGAGAACGGCCTCAAATGGACCCGCGGCAGGTACTTCCACGTACTCGGGGCGCACAACAAGGGAGACGGGGCGAGGATACTCAAGGACTGCTACAAGAGGCTCTACGGCGGCATCGTCACTATATGCCTCGGCGACGGGTTCAACGACCTCTGGCTCCTGCGCGAAGCCGACTACCCGGTCCTCATAATGAAGGACGACGGCAAGTTCGAGCAAATCTACCTCGACGCGCTCATCAAGACGGACGCCCCTGGCCCCGAAGGCTGGAACAAGGCCCTGACAGCGATACTCGATTCACTCGAGGCGTCCAAAAAGGGATAAGAGCGCTAA
Organism: Deltaproteobacteria bacterium GWB2_55_19; assembly: GCA_001797465.1. Taxonomy (GTDB): domain Bacteria; phylum Desulfobacterota; class GWC2-55-46; order GWC2-55-46; family GWC2-55-46; genus GWB2-55-19. The sequence continues at coordinate 13,056 of MGPQ01000009.1, forward strand.
GAGCCCCGCACGCATCTTCTCCACGCCATTTTCCCGGCGTCCATTTTAGTCCCACCCCTCGCCGACCGAAAGGCCGGCAACGACGCCCATCCCTTCACGTCTCATTCAAGATGTCTTCAAGGACGCAGAGAAGATTGCCGTGTGAAAGCGGTTCGCTTTTAAGCCCCTCCGCTGACCTTACTATATCCTCAGAGAGCCTGCGGGTTTCTGCGTCCCCGGTTGCGACAGAGTACCTTAAAAAAAGTTCTGCAACAGCCGAGTTGCCGGAAGGGACGTCGTTGTCAAAGAGGTCGCGCTCCCTTATGATGAGCCTCTCCTGGTCGATACCGGTATCAAAGAAGAGGCCCGTGTCTTTGTCGTAGAATAGCTCTTTTATGGATGAGACGAGCCCCCCGGCCTTTTGAAGCCATTCCCTCTCACCCGTCGCCTCAAAGATTGATAGCAGACCGAGCGCGAAAAGCGCGTAGTCCTCGAGGTTCGCCCTTGCGCGGGCGCCGCCCTTGAGGTAGTACCTGAGCAACCTCCCGTTATCGTCCCTCGACGAAGCCATGATAAACTCGGCCGACCTCTTCGCCTCCTCAACGTACGACGGCTCGCCGAATATCCTGGAGGCGTCCGCGAGCGCGCTTATCGCGAGCCCGTTCCACGCGGTTATTATCTTCCTGTCCGTATCAGGCCTCGTCCTTGATCCGCGCGCCTGCCTGAGCCTTTTTTTTAGGTCCTTTACAGGCCCCGGCAACCCGTCCGCGGCCTTCGCCGAGCGAATCATCCGGAGGAGCCCCTTGCCGGAGAGATGCGCGTCCTCGACCAGATAAAAAAACTTCATGAACTCCTCGTAGTTCTCGTTCAGGAGCGACTTTATCTCGTCCGCGGTCCAGAGATAGCAGGCCCCCTCCTCGCCGTTTACGTCCGCGTCCTCGGCTGAATAGAACCCTCCGCCCTCGTCCCTCATCTCCCTGAGCATGTACTCTATCGTCTCTATCGCCACGTCCCTGAATAATCCAAGGCCGGTCGTCTCATGCGCGGAGGCGTAGAGGCCGGATAAAAGCGCGTTGTCGTAGAGCATCTTCTCGAAGTGCGGGACGTCCCACCTCTCATCCACCGAATATCTGTGGAAGCCTCCTCCGACGTGGTCGTAGATGCCGCCCTCGGCCATTGACGCGAGCGATTCCCTCACTATGAGGAGCGCCTCCCCGTCCCCGGTCCTTTTGTGGAACTTAAGGAGGAACCTCAGAAACATCGAGTGCGGGAACTTCGTACCCATGCCGAACCCGCCGTTCACCCTGTCGAAGAAGAGCCTGCCAGCCTCAAAGGCCCCGTCCGCCACATCCTCGTTGATCTCTATTGAAGAGGCCTTGACGCTGTTTTCAAGCGCCCCCTCTATCTCTTTGGTGATCGACTCTATCTTCTTTTTGTCCTTTCTGTACGCCAGCGACACGGCATGCAACACCTTCTTGAACGACGGGAGCCCGTACATGTCGTCCGGCGGAAAATACGAGCCGCCGAAGAACGGCGAACCCTCCGGCGTTACGAAAACGGTAAGCGGCCAACCCGCCTGTCCGCCCATCGCCTGGACCGCCTTCATATACAGGCTGTCGAGCTCGGGCCTCTCCTCCCTGTCTATCTTGATGCTGATGAAGTTCTCGTTCATTATCTTGGCGGTCTCGGCGTCCTCGAACGACTCCCTCTCCATGACATGGCACCAGTGGCAAGTGGAGTACCCGATGCTCAAAATCACCGGCTTCTCCTCCTTTCGGGCCCTCTCTAAGGCCTCAATCGACCACGGGTGCCAGTCCACCGGGTTGGAGGCGTGTTGCCTGAGGTACGGGCTTTTTTCATGGACGAGCCTGTTGGTGAAGCCCTCTGTCTCCTTTGCCACGGCAACTCCTTTCCTGCTTGAGCGTCTGCTTCTTCCTTAATCTTACCCCAAAAAGAACCTGGCGCAAGGAAACTAAGGGGTTTTCTTTTGACAGGTTTTGACATGCGGGGAATCGGGTATATAATTATTCTGTTTTTCATTATCGAGGAGGTCTGCGTGAAAAAAGTGCTTGTAATCCTCGCGCCTGGGTTCGAGGAGATCGAGGCGCTCTCGCCCGTAGATATACTCAGGAGGGCCGGGGCCCATGTGGTGACGGCCGGGACTGTCGACGGCTTGATAGAAGGGCGGAACAGGATAAGAGTCGCGCCGGATGAGGACCTCGATGCCGCCCTCAAGGATGGAGAGTTCTTCGACATGCTGGTCTTGCCCGGAGGGGCCGTAGGGACGGAGAACTTGAAGAGCGACCCGAGGGTCAAGAGGCTCATAGAGATCGTCAACGCCAAGGGCGCGTTTGTGACCGCCATATGCGCGGCGCCCACGGTCTTATCAAACGCCGGTCTCCTCGACAACAAGCGGGCGACTAGCCACCCATCTGTCAGAAAAGAGCTCAAGGGCGCGGTTATAACGGATGAGCGCGTAGTCATCGACGGCAACATCATCACGAGCCAGGGGCCGGGGACAGCAATTGAGTTCGCCTTCAAGCTGGTTGAGGCGCTATTCGGTCAAGAGAAGGCGGACGAGGTAAACAGGACGGTGCTGGCGAGGTTGTAAACAGCGGTTGCGAACCGACCCATAGCAGGCACCGCACACTGGATTGTTCAATTCCAAGTCGTGAAAAAGAATTTTTTACGCCCTGCCGGTTTTTTTTCGGCATAGGGCTTCGCTCCCTCCGTCCTCCCCCTCCCCCTCCCGCTATGCGCGGGGCCAGAATTCTTCGGAAGCTATTGAGGTTAGGGTAAACGAATCGTCTCGATACGAACTTTGCCCGTCCGGCGAGGACCATTCGCTCGCGCTACGGCGCTGTCGCGCCTTTTTACTTCCCCGGCTCGCTCATTTAGCTTCCTCCCTTAAGGTCGCTTCACCCCATGCCTGGGTTTTCTGAAAAACAAAAAAAATTTTTCATTCAGTCTTCACCAATACAGAGGCGCAGGGCGGAGCTCATACCGGGTCTATATGGACAAACGCCTTTTCAATCGACGCGATGGACTCTATCCCGCGCTCGACCTCCTCGCCTATGGCGTGGGACTCAAGCGTCGTCAAGTCCTTGTCGACCTCTACATGTATCTCGACGTGTATGAAGTTCCCGACGTAATGGGCGCGGACCGTCTTTATGGCCCTGACGCCCTTTTCAGAGAGCGCCGCCCTCTTTATCTCGTCCATGAGCGCGGGCTCCGGCGCCTGCCCCATAAGGTACGCGATATTATCCATCCCTATCTTGTAGCCGGTCCTTATTATCCAGAGGCTTATAACAAAGGCCGCTACCGGGTCGAGGAACGGATACCCCAGCTTCGCCCCGGCGATACCGACAAGCGCGGCGAACGCCACGTATACGTCCATAAGGGAGTCGGTCGAGGTCGCAAGGAGCGCAGGCGAGTTGAAGAGCCTGCCCACCCTTTTGAAGTGCCAGGACATAAGCCCCTTGGCGACCATCGTGACAACCGGTATCACAAGGGTAAACAGGCTTATCTCGGCCTTCGAGCCCGCTATTACCCTCTCCACGGCCTCCCTTATCACCTCGAACCCGAGTATGCCGGCGAGGACCGCTATTATGAGCCCGGCTATCGGCTCTGCCCTGCTGTGGCCGAACGGGTGCCCCTCGTCCGCCTGCTTATTCGAGATTTTAACGCAGATGAAGGTCGCGACAGACGCCGCGATGTCGTTTAACGAATTGAGCGCGTCGGATATAAGGGCGATGGAGCCGGAGAGGAGGCCCCCAACGAGTTTGAGCGCGAAGAGAAACGCGTTGCCGAGGATATTTATGAGGGTAGCCCTGAAGGCTATCGGGTTCATCGCTTTATCGCCCTATTTCAAAAGGCCGCGGTCTGGAAGTCTTCGCGGCAAAGGATTAGCAGGGCCTATATTAACCCGAAACCCCTCTGCTATTCAACAGGCCTGGGGGCCGCTGGCGGGTGCGGCGCGAGTACCCTTAAACACCGCCCCATCACCCTTATCTCAACCGCCCCATTCCATAAGAACGGCTCTCCGTCGAGCTCGACCGTCCACTCGTCCATGCCTGAGAGGCGTATCTCCCTTGCGCGTATGCGCCTTAGGTCGGGGGACCTGTTGATCGTCCCCGAGACGAGCCTTCCCGCAAGCCCAAGCGACCTCGCGAAATTCACGCGGGGCGCTATACATAAGTCGAGCAACCCGTCGTCGAGCGAGGCCTCCGGCGCTATAAGCGTCCCTCTACCGTACCTGTCGGAGTTCGCCGCGGTAAGTATCAAGGGCCTCGTCTCGAACGACTCTCCATCCGCAGAGACCCTGACCAACTGAGGCTTGTATCGGAGATATTCGATGAGCGCGAGCGGCGCGTACGGGAATACCCCCCGCAGTCTCCTGGATATGAACCCCTTGTCATAGGACAAGCTCAGGCGGGCTTCGAGCGCGAAGGCGGCCGTAGAGAAAAAATACCTCCCGCAGGCTTGCCCCGCGTCTATCTCCCTAACGCGCCCGTCTTTAAGCAGACCAACGGTCTTCCTGACGTTCTCCGGTATGTGTAGCGCACCGGCGAGCCCGTTGCCGGAGCCGGTCGGTATTATCCCCAACGCAGTCCCGGTGCCGACGAGAGCGGACGCGGCCTCGTTCACGGTCCCGTCCCCGCCGGAGGCGAAGACAAAGTCGAATTTGAGCCTTACCGCATCCCGCGCAAGTTCAGCGATTGCCCCCTTCTTCGGAGAAACCTTTATGTCGAAGAGCCCATCGTGTCCGAGGAATACCTCCCTTGCCGCCGCGGTTATCCTTTCGGCAAGGCGTCCCCTCTTTGGCCCGGCTGAGGGATTGATTATGAACCGTACCTTCATGGCAGGAGGATATCCCGTTTGTACGGTGTTTTTCAAGCCTTCGCGTAGACCCTTGCGCCGGCCCCTCACCCCTTGCGTAAATTTGGATTCAAGATAGAATTGAAAAAACCATTAAAGAGAACGGCTTGAGAACGCAATTGACGCTGATATTCTGTCTTTGCCTGTCCCTGTTCATGCCATACTACGCAACCGGAGGCGGAGACATGGGCTTCATCGTAATTAGCACGGATTTTAAGGAAGGCGGCAGGATCCCTAAGGCCAACACATGCGAGGGTAGCGACACCTCGCCTGCCATTCAATGGGAAGGCGCGCCAGCCGGGACAAAGGCCCTCGCGCTCATAGTCGAGGACCCGGACGCGCCGATGGGTACCTTCATACACTGGGTGGTATACGACATCCCCGCGTCCTCAAAGTCCATCGAACGCGGGGCCGGAAGCGGAGGGACCCTGCCGCCCGGCGCGAAGCACGGCTCGACCGGCTTCGGGGCGAACAGGTACAACGGCCCGTGCCCGCCTAAGGGGCACGGTGACCACAGGTACTACTTCATCCTGAGAGCGCTCGACAAGGAAACACTCGGGCTTAAGGAAGGCGCGTCCAGGGCAGAGGTGGAACGCGCCATGCGGGTCCACATACTCGCCGAGGCTAAGACGATGGGGGTATACCAGAGGTAGGGTCCTCGCCGGACGGGCAAAGTTCGTATCCAACGGCGGCTGGCCAAAAAGATTACAGCAGTCTCCGGATACTTGGCCCTGCGCCGAACAGTCCTCGCCGGACGGGCAAAGTTCGTATCCAACGGCGGCGGGCCAAAAAGATTACAGCAGTCTCCGGATACTTTGGCCCTGCGCCGAACAGTCCTCGCCGGACTACTTCAGTATCTTTTCAGGGGAGACGAGGTGGCGGGACAGGCCCATCTCTTCGGCGGTCAGGCCCAGAGAGAGCCCTACGAGCTGTGAGAGGTGGAATACAGGCATGGCAATTTTTTGAGAGGCCCGCTTTTCCGCGAGCCCCTGGTAGTTGTCGAGATTTATATGGCAGAACGGGCACGGCGTCACGAATGCGTTTGCCCCCTTCTCCTTGCCGTCGAGGAGCCGTGTCGCCGTCATCTTCTCGGCGGTCTCGGCCACGACAAGGTCCACCTGAAACCCGCAACACTTGGTCTTGCCCTTGTACTGGACCGCCTCGCCTCCGAGCGCCTCTATGACGGCGTCCAGAGACCACGGCCTTTCAGGGTCGTCGAACCCGAGCGCGTCGGAGGGGCGAAGGCTGTGGCACCCGTAGAACGGCGCGGCCTTTATCCAGTTAAGGGGCTTTACGACCTTCTTCTTGAGGTTGTCCAGCCCGTAGTCCCCGGCCAGCACCCAGAGGAGCTGTTTTATCTTTATCGTCCCGTTGTAGCGTAGCCCTGCCGTCGCGAGTATCTCGTTCGTCTTTTCCAGCAGTTTCGGGTCGGCCAACAGGTCCCTGTTCGCCGTGGACATGACCATGAGGCACGTCGAGCAGATGGTCATTATGTCCATGCCCATAGCCTCGGCCTCGGCGAAGATGCGCGCGTTCAGCGCGAGATAGAGCTGGTAGTCGTAGTCGGTTAGCAACCCCGCGCCGCAGCAATTCGCCTTGGGCATGTCGTGGAGTCCGATGCCGAGCTTTTTGCATACGAGCCTTGTCGTCGCGTTAGCCTCTTTCGTCATCTCCTGAGAGGCGCACCCAGGATAATATGCGTACTTTAGTTCCAATCTCTACCCCTTTTTCCTCGATTCCATTTCCTTCTTCTCCGCTTCCGCGCGCCTTTCGGCCTCCTCGTAGATCTTCTTAACCTCGTCGAGATCCTCTATCTGGGCGAATATGTGCGGGCGCGGGAGTTTCCCGTGCTTCTCCATGCGCAGGCCAAAGGGTATCATGCCCAGCGACCGCAGGAACCCGAGGGTCTTGAACGTCATCGCCGCCTCGTCTAATCTCCCGAACCTCTCCACGGAATCCTTCATAGCCTCGACGTGCTTGGCGCCGGGGTTGTCGGTTATGCCTTCCTTCATCGCGGCGGAGCGGAGCTCTTCAATCGCCTTCAGGGGAGAGACGTCCTTTGGGCAGTACTGCGTGCAATGGACGCACCTGACGCAGTCCCACATCCCGTGCTCTTCCGAGAGCCTCTCAAGCCTCTTTTTCGCGTTGCCTTCACGCACGTCCCCGACTATCCTCCACGCCTTGGCGAGCGCGGCCGGGGCGATATATTTTTCGTCGATAGCCATGCTGTTGCACTCGGCGTTGCAACACCCGCACATGACGCACCTCTGGGACCTGTCCACCCTCTCCTCGTCCTTGGGGGTGACGGCCATTGTTGGGGCCCCTTCCTCCGGGGTGAGGTACGGGGCGACCTTCTCCATCTTCCGCCAGAACGGCGCGAAGTCGACGATGAGGTCTTTAAGCGGCGTATGGTTGGCGAGGGGCTCGATCAGCATCTCCCCGGCCTTCTTGTATTCCGGTATCACCTGGGTGTTGCAGGCGAGCTTGGAAAAACCGTTTATGGATACCGCGCACGAGCCGCAGATGGCGGACCTGCAGGACTTTCTGAAGGAGAGCGTGGGGTCCTGGTCGTCCACGATATTAAGCAGGGCCTCAAGCACCGTCATGCCCTCCGGGACGTCGAGCATGTACGCCTGGATGTAGGGCTCGGCGGTCTCTGCCTCAGCCGGGTTGTACCTTCTTATCTTGAATTTTATCTTCATGCCTTCCTTTAGCAGGTCGCAAACGATCCAGAAACTTATTCAGGTTGCTCAAAAAACTCCAGATGCGAGGCCCCAGTTGAAATAGGGAAGCGAGGAACGAGGCGTACTTTTTTGTGTGCGCCGCAGTGACGCGCGACGAGGACAACAAAGCAGATGGACTTTTTGAGCAACCTGTTAATATTTCCTCTCCTGCGGCTGAAACCTCGTTACTGTAACAGGCTTATACCCGATCCTCATCTCCCCGTCCTTGAGGCTGACGATAGTGTGTTTCATCCAGTCCTTATCGTTCCTCAACGGGAAGTCGGTCCTGAAGTGAGAGCCCCGGGACTCCTCCCTCTCTATGGCCCCGATGAGGATCGCCTCTGCGATCTTGAGCATCTGCCCGAGTTCCAGGACATGCAGGAGCTCGTTATTGTAATAGTCGCCGCGGTCGGTGAGCGCGACCGACTTGTACCTCTCCTTTATATCCCTTAGTTTACCGAGGCCCAGGGTGAGCCTCGTTCTGTCCCTGAATACACTGGAGTGGTCCACCATGACGCCCGCCATCTCCTCGCGAAGCGCGGCAGGGGATTCGCCCCCGTCCCTTTTTATGATATCGGCAACCTCGTGCGCCGCGTCTTTCAATGCGGCGTCGGGGAAGGGGAGTAGCCCGTTCGAATCGCAAAAAGACACGAGCCCAGTACCCGCGCGCCTGCCGAAGACTATCGCCTCAAGGAGCGAGTTGCCTCCGAGCCTGTTCGCGCCGTGCGTGGAGACGCACGCGCACTCTCCAGCGGCGTAAAGTCCGGGGACGGTCGTAGCGCCGTTAAGGTCCGTCCTTATGCCTCCCATGGAGTAATGCGCGCCTGGTTTTACGGGTATGGGCGCCTCGATCGGGTCGACCCCGGCGAAGTTTATGGCGAGCGACCTTATCTGCGGGAGCCGCTCTTTTATCTTATCCGCCCCAAGGTGGCGCAGGTCCAGAAGGACGCACCCGTCCACGCCCCTGCCCTCCTCTATCTCGGTCTGCTCGGCGCGGCTTACGACGTCTCTGCTCGCGAGCTCCAGCACATTTGGCGCGTACTTCGACATGAACCTCTCGCCCCTGGAGTTCACGAGATAGCCGCCCTCGCCCCTGCACCCCTCTGTCATGAGTATGCCTGTGCGCTTCAGGACCGTCGGGTGGAACTGGACGAACTCCATGTCCATAAGCTCGGCCCCGGCGTCGAGCGCGAGCCCCATGCCGTCGCCGGTGGACGAGAGGGCGTTCGTCGTGGTCTTGAAGACCCTGCCGTATCCTCCGGTGGCCACCAGGACCGCCTTGGAATGCAACCGGTGGAGCTTCCCGGTGGAGAGCTCCTGGGCTATGACGCCTCTGGCGCGCCCGTCCTCGACTACAATTTTAACGACATGCCACTCGTCATAGAGGACGACGTCGTGCTTAATGAGCTGTTCATACATGACATGGAGGAGCGCGTGGCCGGTCCTGTCCGCGAGGTAGCACGTGCGGGGATAGCCCGCGCCGCCGAAGGGCCTCTGGGCAATCCTGCCCTCGGGGTCCCTGCTGAATATCGCCCCCATCTTCTCAAGCTCCATGATGTCGAAGGGCGCTTCCCTGCAGAGCGTCTCTATCGCGTCCTGGTCGCCGAGATAATCCGACCCCTTTACCGTGTCGAAGGCGTGGCTCTCCCAGGAGTCGGTATCCTTCAGGGCCGCGTTTATGCCGCCCTGTGCCGCGACCGAATGGCTCCTTACGGGATAAATCTTAGAGACTATCGCGGCGTCGAGCCCCGCGCGCGAGGCCTCTATCGCGGCCCTCATGCCGGCGAGCCCGGCGCCGATTATGACGATGTCATGGATTACCAAGGGACCATTCCTTTAGTTGCGCGTTTCAATGATGGAGCATACCAGTTACAAAGGCGCTCGTCAAATCTGTCGGCGAAAGGTTGAATCCGGTGCAGGAAAAGAGGGGAAGCGATGTGCGCGGCTTGTAAGCCTGCCGGCCCCAGTAGGGCCGGCAGGCGGATATTACAAAGGTCTACTTAAGCGTCTTCGCCCTCTCGAAACCTATCTGGAGGGCCTTCTTGTTAAGTTCGAGGAACGCGGCTGGTACGCGGGAGAGCACCGCCTTTTCGATAGCCTCGTGTGTGACTATCCCCGTAAGCTCGGTTATCATGCCGAGCGAGATGATGTTCGCGACGATGGTCTTCCCCAGCTCGTCTCTGGCGGCGGAGGTTATAGGGTATTTAAGAAGCCTGAACTTGCCCTCAGGAAGGACCTTTACCTCGTCGCTGTCCACGAGGAGTATGCCGCCTTCTTTCACGTCGCCGTGGTACTTGGTGCACGCCTCCTGGGTCATGGCGAGCATGCAGTCAATGGCAGTAGCCTTGGGGTAGTCGATGATCTGGTCGCTTATTATGACCTCGGCCTTCGACGCCCCGCCCCTGGATTCGGGCCCGTATGACTGGGACTGCGCCGCGTTCTTGGTCCCGTAGATGGAAGCGGCCTCGGCCATTATGATGCCGGCGAGTATCATGCCCTGGCCGCCGGAACCGCTGAAACGCAACTCGTATCTGTCGCTCATATTTAAAGCCTCCCGGATTATCTCTTGGATACTGGCTACCTCTAAAAATTGTTATTTTTAGAGGTAGCCATACTGTTTAATGAAATTTTTGACCCCCCTCACCCGCAAGTGGAGAGGGGACTAAAAGACCCGGGTTACTTTGCCTTCGCCTTCTCCATTACGATGGACTCGTACTGCTCGCAGTACTCGGGCTTCTCTATCTTGTGGAGCACTCCGCGCAGGAACTTGCCCTCGAGTTTCTCGGGCGGGAGCTTGTCCGCCTGCTTCACGTTCACCGTGTTTTCCTTCTCGATGACTTCCATCATATGGGTCGCGCTCTTGAACTTGTTAGCCCTCCCATAGTAGGTCGGGCAGGCGTCTATGATGTCGACGACCGAGGTCCCCTTGTGCATTATCGCCTCGTGTATGGTCTTCTCCAATTCGAGCGTATGGTAAGCCGTGCCGCGCGCGACGAACGAAGCCCCCGAGGCCTTGGCCATCTCGCAGGCGTCGAACGGGGGCTCAATGGAGCCGTACCTGCTCGTCGTCGCCTGAGAGCCCATCGGCGTCGTCGGCGAGTACTGGCCGCCGGTCATGCCGTAGGTGGCGTTGGTGAATACCAGGACGGTTAAGTCTATGTTCCTCCTGCAGGTGTGTATAAAATGATTGCCGCCTATGGCGAGCGCGTCGCCGTCGCCTGTGACGACGATGACCTTCAACTTGGGGTTCGCGAACTTGACGCCTGTGGCGAAGGACAAGGCCCTGCCGTGTAGCGTGTGGAGCGTGTTGAAATCCACGTATCCGGGGGTCCTCGAAGAGCACCCTATGCCGGAAATCACGCAGATATCGTTCTTGTCAAAGCCGGTCTTGTCTATGGCGCGGAGCATGGCCTTCAACACTATGCCGTGGCCGCAGCCCGGGCACCAGATGTGCGGGAGCTTATTGGGCCTTAAGTACTTGTTATAGTCAAAAGGTACGCTTACCTTTTCCTTTTTCTCGGCTGGAACCGACATGTCGAAAACCTCCGTCTGGCAATGTCTGTTTTATTTGTACTTTTTTATGACGTCGAGTATCTGCATCGGGGTTATCGGCTCGCCGTCGACCCTGTTTATGCCGACGACCTCGCAGGCGGCGCCTGAGACCCTCTCGACCTCGAGTATCATCTGCCCGAGGTTAAGCTCAGGCACTATTATCGCCTTTACCCTCTTCGCGAGCTCGCGCACGGCCTTTTCAGGGAACGGCCATATGGTCAGAGGGCGGAGGAGCCCGGCCTTTATCCCGGCCTTTCTCGCCTCGAGCACCGCGAACCTCGCGGAGCGGGCGGTCGAGCCGATGGTGAAGACCGCGACCTCGGCGTCGTCGAGCAGGAGCTCGTCGTTCTTCCAGATCTCTTCCTTGTGGTTCTCGATCTTCGACATGATGCGGAGGTTATTCGCGCCTATCTGTTTGGAATCGTTCGTGGGAAAGCCGTCCTGCTTGTGGTTGAGGCCCGTCACATGGAAGCGGTATCCCGCGCCGAAGGGCGCGAGCGGCGCTACCTCATATTTTTCATCATAGGGGAGATAATCCTCGGATTTGCACTCCGGCCTCATTCTGTCTATGACCTCAAGGTCTCCGGGGGCGGGTATGGTTATCGGCTCCCTCATGTGGCCGAGTATCTCGTCATAGAGCACGACTACCGGGGTCCTGAACCTCTCGGCGAGGTTGAAGGCCCTGACCGTCTCGGAGAGTATCTCCTGGACGTACGAAGGGGTGACGGATATGGCCGGGTGGTCTCCGTGGGTCCCCCACTTGGCCTGCATGATGTCGGACTGCGACGGCCCGGTCGGATAACCCGTCGACGGGCCGCCCCTCATGACGTTCACGATGACGAGCGGTATCTCGGCGAGACATGCGTACCCGAGGCACTCCTGCTTAAGAGAGAACCCTGGGCCAGAGGTCGCGGTCATGGATTTAAGGCCCGCCAAAGACCCGCCCAGCGCCGCGGCTATGCCGGCTATCTCGTCTTCCATCTGTATGAACTTGCCGCCGATCTTCGGGAGTCTGACCGAGAGCCCTTCGGCGACTTCGGTCGAGGGGGTTATCGGGTAGCCGGCGAAGAACATGCACCCGGCGTAGAGCGCGCCCTCGACGCACGCCTCGTTTCCTTGTAGGAACTTCTTTTTCCTGTCTGCCATTATAGACCCTCTTTATTTGTTTTGGGGGAGTATCGGTTCAAATCCGGGCTTAACCAAAGACCTGTATGGCGAAGTCCGGGCACCTCAGATCGCAGAGCTGGCACCTTGTGCAGGCCTCGAGGTTCTTTACAGCCACGCACGTGCCCCTCATCTCGAGGACGTCAGTCGGGCAGAAGTCCACGCAGATACTGCACCCCTTGCAAAACTTCTCGTTGATGACTATATTCGGCAGTTTTTTCGCCGCGTCAGCCATAAAACCTCCGTTGTATGCGAATGAGCTTAGTAAAAATCCCGGAAAACGCGCCGCACCCGGCAAAACCTTAAGCAGGGCGGAAAAACCCTTTTACCACAGAGACCAAAAGCAGTCAACCACTTAAGGCTATCTCAAAAATTTGGGGTTATTAGAGTTATATTATCACACCTTTTGCAGTACTTCCGCGATTGTCTTGCCAATGTCAGCGGTCGACCTTGTGACCCTTATACCGGCCTCCTCCATCGCCTTCATCTTCTCGTCAGCCGTGCCCTTGCCGCCCGATATTATCGCGCCTGCATGCCCCATCCTCTTGCCCTTGGGCGCGGTGACACCGGCGATGTAGCCGACGACAGGCTTTGTGACGTTCTTTTTTATAAACGCGGCCGCCTCTTCCTCGGCGGACCCGCCTATCTCGCCTATCATAACGATCGCGCTCGTCTCCGGGTCTTTCTGGAAGAGGTCGAGTACATCAATAAAGTTCGTCCCGTTTACCGGGTCTCCGCCTATGCCGACGCACGTGGATTGTCCGAGACCGAGCCGGGTCAACTGGTCGACCGCCTCATAGGTCAAGGTCCCGGACCTCGATACCACGCCGATCGAGCCCTGTTTGTGGATGTGTCCGGGCATGATCCCTATCTTGCACTCGCCGGGGGTGATGACGCCGGGGCAGTTGGGGCCGACGAGCCTGGAGTTTCTGCCTTCCATAAACCTTCTCACCTTTACCATATCGATGACAGGTATGCCCTCGGTAATGCAGATGACGAGGCCGATGCCTGTGTCGACCGCCTCCATTATGGCGTCAGCCGCAAAGGCCGCCGGGACGTATATGACTGATGCGTCGGCGCCGGTCTTTCTAACCGCCTCGTCGACGGTGTCGAATACCGGGATATCGTCGACCTTTGTGCCGCCCTTGCCGGGCGTCACGCCGCCGACCATCTTCGTGCCGTAGGCGACCATCTGGCGGGTGTGGAATGTCCCCTGCTCGCCGGTTATGCCCTGGCAGATTACTTTAGTATTTTTATTTACCAGTATGCTCATTCCAGAAACCTCCGGAGGTTTATCTTATTCTTTCTGAAACCTGTGCGCCCTTACAGCCTCACGCTCTGGCCCCGCGCCCTGGCCGGGCGGGCAAATCCGTAAAGAACGATAGAGGATTCGATTTACCCCTGCGGCTCCGTTCGACTTTGGCAACGCGCCGAGCGCCCGCTACTTCTGCGCGGCTACGACCTTCTCTGCCGCCTCGTCCATCTTTTCAGCGGTTATAATGTTCAGGCCGGATTCCGCCAAAAGTTTTCTCCCCTGATCGACGTTCGTGCCCTGCAATCTTACGACGAGCGGGACCTTTATCCCGACTTCCTTTGCCGCCGCGATGATCCCTTCGGCGATGATGTCGCATCTCATGATGCCGCCGAAGATGTTCACGAGCACGGCCTTTACCTTCTCGTCCGACATGATGAGCTTGAAGGCGGCGGTGACCTGTTCCTTATTGGCGCCGCCGCCCACATCGAGGAAGTTCGCCGGGAACCCGCCGGAGAGCTTTATCATGTCCATCGTCGCCATGGCGAGGCCCGCGCCGTTGACCATACAGCCGATCGTGCCGTCGAGCGCGACGTAGTTGAGATTAAAGCGCGAGGCCGCGACCTCTTTCGGGTCCTCCTCGTCTAAGTCCCTCATCCCCTCTATGTCCTTGTGCCTGAATAGGGCGTTGTCGTCAAACGACATCTTGGCGTCTAACGCGATGATGTCTCCGCCCTTTGTTACGACGAGCGGGTTTATCTCCGCCATCGAGCAGTCGGACGCGACGAAGGCGTTATAGAGCGCGGTCATGAACTTTACGGCCTTGTTGACGAGCGTCTTATCAATACCCAGCCCGAAGGCGAGCTTCCTCGCCTGGAAGGCCTGGAGACCGACCGCAGGGTCTATGAACTCTTTAAGTATCTTCTCAGGGGACCGCTCGGCGACCTCTTCTATCTCAACGCCGCCCTCGGACGACGCCATAATCGCCACCCTCTGCGTGGACCTGTCCACGACAAAGCCGAGGTAGAGCTCTCTCTCGATTCCACAACCCTCCTCGACATAGACCTTCTTCACTTCCTTGCCCTGCGGCCCGGTCTGGTGGGTTACGAGGGTTTTCCCCAGGAGCTCTCTCGCGATGTTCGCCGCCTCGTCCTTTGATTTGGCGAGCTTCACGCCGCCAGCCTTGCCCCTGCCGCCTGCGTGTATCTGCGCCTTGACGACGCAGACGCCGTTGCCCTCGGCCAGGAACTCCCTTGCCGCCTCTTCGGCCTCCGCGGGCGTGAACGCAATTTTCCCTTTGGGCACCGCCACCCCGTACTTGGCAAGTATCTGCTTTGCCTGGTACTCATGGATGTTCATTAAGAAGACCTCCGAAAAAATATTTTTCAGCCGCTTATTAAAAACAGGGCGCCGCGAAGAGGAGCGCTCCAAAAAAGCCCCTCAAGGCCGCGGCCCCCCTGAATTTGCGCATACCCTGAGAGCGCCCTTGGGCGGAAAAAGAAAAAAAAGGCGGAAGCGAACGCTTCCGCCTTCAAAAAAGACTAAACTATCTGCCTCGCCTTGACGTGGTCCGGCGCGTAGTCGGGTAGCAGTATCGGGCTCACGCCCGTGGACCTTATCCCGGCCGCTTCTATTTCCTTATTGAAGTCCTCGACATGCTTAAGGCTCAACGGAGAGCCCGTCTTCGCGGACTTGGCGTACTCCGCGGCTTTGAGCCCCGCGCGCCTGCCGAAGACGAGGACGTCCAGGAGCGAGTTGCCCATGAGCCTGTTCCTGCCGTGTACGCCTCCGGCGACCTCTCCGGCGGAAAATAACCCGTCTATGCCTGTCCTCGACCACTCGTCTATCTGAATGCCGCCGTTCTGGTAGTGGAGCGTCGGATATATGAGCATCGGGACCCTGCTTATGTCTATGTCGTATCTCTTGAACTGTATGTACTTGGCAGGGAGCTCCTTCCTGACCGTACCCTCTCCGTGGAGGAGGTCTATCATGGGGGAATCGAGCCACACGCCGAACCTGCCGGTCGGCGTGACGACGCCCTTGCCTATGTCGAGGCACTCCCTTATGACGCAGGCGGATTCAACATCCCTCGGCTCAAGCGGGAAGCAGAACTGCTCGCCGTCGACGTTAAGGAGCTGGGCGCCCAAGCCCCTTACCTTTTCAGTTATAAGCAGGCCGACGTTCTGCTCCGGGAATATCGCGCCAGTCGGGTGGTACTGGGTGGAGTCGAGGTCCTGCAACTTCGCCCCTGCCCTGTAAGCCATGACTATGCCGTCGGCTGTCGCGCCGTAGTGGTTCGTCGTGGGGAAGCCCTGTATGTGGAGGCGTCCGAAGCCGCCGGTCGCAACTACCACGGCCTTTGCGCGGACGACATAATATTCCTTTGTCTCCAGGTTATAGAGGACCGCGCCAGCGGCCTTGCCTGCGGAGTCGAGTATGAGCTCTACCGCTGGAGAGAACTCAAGCATCTTTATGTCGTTGTCGCGGTTCCGCGCCTCATCCCTCAAGACCCTCATTATCTCCGCGCCGGTCATGTCCCCGGACGAGTGCATCCTCTTCCTGCAGGTGCCTCCGCCGTGCCTGACCTTCATCCTGCCCGAGGGGGCCTTGTCGAACATCATGCCTAAGTCTTCGAGCCAGTTTATGATAAGGGGCGCGTCGTTCGTGAGCGCCGCGGCGAGCGCAGGCGCGTTGGAAAAATGCCCGCCTCCGATGACGTCGAGGTAATGGAAATAAGGGGAATCCCCCTCCTGGGTCGCGCCCTGTATGCCGCCCTCGGCCATGACGGTGTTGGAGTCCCCGTGCCTGAGCTTCGTCGAGACCAGCACCTTGAGCCCGAGCTCCTGCGCGACGAGCGCCGCGGCCGTGCCCGCGCCTCCGGCGCCTATGACGAGGAGGTCTGTCTCGTAGTCGGCCTTCTTAAGGTCCACGGCCTTTGTGTTGAGGCGAGACCTGGACTCTATGAGGGAGGCGACCTCCTCCGGGAGCTCCATCCCCTTATTAGGGCCTATGAGGAGCTTCCTCCTGCCGTCGCTCTTGTAGTCGGGGTGGTATTTTTTCAGCCACTGTTGCCTCTGCTCCATGGTGAGCGCGGGGAAGTGCTCGCCCTTGCGGGCTTTTTCCATCCTCGCCGGCCTGGTCGCCTCGGCCTTTTTTATCAGTTCAGAGAGAACCGTCGTATATCCGCTCATATCTCCTCCACTCTATCTCAGAGCGTCAACGACTCTGTGTTCTGACGCTCTGAATGACAACCAGCTACTGTTGTGTTGTATAAAAACCGCTTCTTTATAATATCTGTTGCTAAAGAATTTATCAGGTTGCTCAAAAAGCTCCAGATGCGAGGCGTCGAGAAGCGAGGAACGAGGCGTACTTTTCTGTACGCCGCAGGACAGAGCGCCGAAGACAACGAAGCAGGTGGACTTTTTGAGCGGCCTGCTAAAGGTTCTTCGTATCCTTCGGCATCCACTTGCCCGCCTCGGCCAGGTCCGGCTCCCTCTCGCGCTCGACGTAGAGCTTCTTTACGTCCTCCTGCTTCATGGACATGAGCTCGTCGAGCATCTTTTCGTACTTGCCGCTCCTTACCTCGTCGACCCTCTTTTTCACATGCGCGGCCTTGGGGAGGATGTACTTGCCGTAGACCCTTCTCACAAACATCGCGGCCGTGAACTGGGATATCTGGGCAGGGCACCTGGAGGCGCAGAGCCCGCACATGACGCAGTCGAAGCTCTTTATCGCCGCGCCTTTAAGGTCGCCCCTCTTCATGAGGGCGATGTAGTCCATTACGTCTATGTCCATTGGGCAGGTCCTGGTGCAGGTGCCGCACCCGACGCACTTGAATACCTCGGGGTAGAGCCTGCGGAGTTCCTCGTGGGGCGCGGACTGCATCTTCTCAAGGTCGTAGCCGGGCCTGTTCGCCGGGAAGAACGGCAGTTGCATGATAATCATGTTCGGCTCGGCTACGGTCTGGCAGGCGAGCCCGGAGCGGAGCCTGTAATCTCCTATAAAGCGGTAGAACGTGCCGCACGCGCCGCAGATGCCGCCCCTGCAACCGCACCCGCGCACGTAGGAATATCCCGCGTACTCGACGGCCTTCATGATGGTCAGCGTCTCAGGCACGACGTACTCGCGCCCCATGATGTATATGGGGATCATCTTCGCGCCTTCGGGCGGGATGGTCTTGTCGCCGGTAGCGAGCGTCTTTAGTTTTTTCTCTTCTGCCATGGCTTTCTCCCGGATTATGCTTTAGGGCTTGATAAAAGTAAATACCGTTTCATGTCTCTAAAAATCGTTGTACATCTTTTTTACTTCAGCGGCGGTGTATACAGGGCCTTCCTTGCAGACGTATACGTCACCTACGTTGCACCTGCCGCATTTGCCGACCCCGCACTTCATCTTGTTCTCGAGCGTCGTGTAGACGTTTTCATCCGAGAAGCCGAGCTTCTCAAGGGCCTTCAACACGAACTTTATCATGATAGGGGGCCCGCATGTGACGGCGACGGTGTTCTCGGCTATCGGCGCGGCCTCCTCCAATACCGTCGGCACGAACCCGACCTTGCCCTGCCACTCCGGGGTCTGCCCGCCGGGGTCCACGGCCTGTATGAGCCTGACGTCGTTCCTGTCTCCCCAGTGCTGGAGCTCGTTCTTGTACACGAGGTCCGCTACCGTCCTCGCGCCGTAGACGACCGTGATGTCGCCGAACTCCTCGCGCCTGTCGAGGCAGTTCCATATTACGGAGCGGACCGGGGGCAACCCTATGCCGCCCGCGATGAAGACGAGGTTCTTGCCCTTCCACTCGTCGACCGGGAAGAAGTTCCCGTAAGGGCCGCGGAAACCCATGGTGTCTCCGATGGACAATTCCGAGAGCCCGCCTGTTACCCTGCCGGACTTCCTGAAGGTGCACTGTATGTAGCCCTTCCGGGTCGGGGCAGAGGCGATGCAGAAGGTCGATTCGCCGAGCCCGAAGGCCGAGTAAAGGCCGAACTGTCCGGTCTTGAAGTCGAACGTCTCGCGCAGCGCCTTGTCCTTGAAGACCAGTCTAAAGGACCTGACGTCAGGGGCCTCTTCGTATATGTCCTCGATTGTTACGAGGTGGGGGAGGTATATGTTGTTGCTCATCTCAATACTTTCCTTAATCTAACTTATTAGCCTTAATTCGGCTTATAAATGCTCAGATGATAGGAAGGGCGAGGGTTGAACCGGAGCATACTTTTTAGTATGTGAGGATTCAAACCCGAAGCCCTGACAACGCAGATGGGCGTTTATAAGCCGAATTACCGTGAGAACTCTTCCATCACTTCTGTTATGTCCAACCGGACCGGGCAAACCCTTATGCACCTGCCGCACCCCACACACCCCTTTGAGGCGAACTTCTCGGGGTAGAAGTTGAACTTGCACATGAAGCGGTTACGCCACCTCTGGTACTGGTAGTGGCGCGGGTTATGGCCGCTCGCGTGGAGGGTGAAGGTGTCGTACTGGCACGCGTCCCAGTTTTTGCGCCTCTCTCCGGCAAATGCCGTCCCCTCGTCCGTTATGTCGAAGCAATGGCACGTGGGGCATACGAACGTGCAGGCCCCGCACCCGATGCACTTCCTCGTAAGCCGGGCCCAGACCTGGTCGTCGTAATGGCTCTTGTCTTTTAGCCTCGCGCCTACCTTATTAAGATCGATTGTCCCGATCTTCTCCGGCATAACAAGCGCCTTCGCCTTGGCGCCCCCTTCCGTGAACGCCGCCTTGTGTCTCTCGACGAACGCCTTCCCCTTTTCCGTCATAGTCTCGACGATATAATCCCCGGACTCGGTCTCAAGGAGATAAACATCCGAGCCGGTCTTTGTCTCAGGCGAGAGCCCGACCGTAGTGCAGAAACAGGCCTCATCCGCCTTTGTGCAGGCGACTGTTATAACAACGAGCGTATCCTCCCGCTTCGTATAGAACTCGTCTATATAGTCCCAGGTGAATATCGCCCGTAAGGATGAGAGGCTCGTTGCCTCGCACGGCCGCGCGCCTAAGACGACCGTCTCGCGCGCCTCTACCTCCCTGGACTTAAGGTCAACCCCGTGCTTTTCAACCGTGAAGTCGGCTACTACCTCTGTCTGCGGGAAGACATACTCCTTGTAGGAGTTCCTCGCGAGTATGTAATCCGAGACGATATCCTCGGCCCTGGCGACGTCCTTGAAGACCACCTGCCGGGCGTCGAGCACTGGCGCGATGAAGCGTCCGCCCTTGCCGTTGACAGAGGCTACGAGCTTCCCGAGATTCTCTTTTTTCAATATCCTGTCAGCCATATTCCCGTTCCGGAAACTATTTTATGAAGTCGTCCTTGTCGTCCGGGGAGAAGACTATCATCGGAGGATGGGTCTTCTCGTCGTATCCGGAGCGGAAGTCGAAGGCGTCCTTTACGACCTGTATCATCTTCTGGTTCACAAGGTTCAGCGGTATGTTCACCGGGCACGCCCTCTCGCACTCGCCGCAGAATGTGCACCTTCCGACAAGGTGCATGGCGCGCGTTAAGTTCCACGAGAGGTTCCCCCTCGGGTGCGCCGAGGTCTCTATCCACTGTGGCATGTTCTTTTCAGTTATGCACCTCTCGCAGTAGCAGAGCGAGCAGACCTGCCTGCATGCGTAGCACTTGATACAGCGCGAGAACTCGTTTATCCAGAAGGCCCACTTGCCGGCCTGACCCATGGCGTCTATTGCCTTGATCTTGTCGAATACCATGCCTGCGGGCGCCTCGGGCGGCGTGAAAGACGACTTTTCGCCAACGACGAAGTCCGCGAGATGGGGGTTTCTCACGTCGCAGTTGTGGCACTTCGTCGGCATTATCTCCGGCTTAAGCTCGCCCTTCCAGAGCTCCTGCCTGTAAACGGTGCCTTCGCAGGCCATGCCTAAGATATAGACGTCCTCCCGCTTGAACTGCGCCTCGGTTATAAGGACGACGATGTTCCTGATGTCGCAACCCTTTGCGACTATGGCTGGCCTGCCCAAAGCCTGTATATCCTTGAATTTACGCGTCAGATATATCGAGAGGTTGTTGACGCACAAGGGGTTCCATACGAGCCTGTCCACCTCTGCCGCGTCCGTTATGAAAACGGGGGAGGTCCTCGTCTTCTGCCTGTTCCAGCCATAGCCGATAACGACCTTGACCTCGCCGGACTCAAGCAGTTCTTTTGCCTTTTTTCTAAGTCTCTCTTCCATGACGCCCTTTTAAGGCCCGTTTGCCGAACCGACTTCAATATGATTTTTTCTAAATCTCATCCGGAGGGCGCTTCACCCTCCCCTCAATCCACCGGCACCTTGAACTTCAGACACTTGACGGACTTAAGCTGTATGTTCGCGCCGGCTTCCCTTATCCTTCTCGTTACCGCGTCTTTCAAGGCCCTTACGGTATCTTCGGAGTCAGTCCCCTTAACCTCTATCCCCGCCTCCGGACAACTCGCCTTATAAGTGCCGTCCTCTTCCTCAACCAGTACGGCGCTGACCGAGACCTCGTTAGCCATTCCAGCGCCCCCTGTTATTCAGCGGCCTTTTCTTTCAGCCCCTTGTACTCCATGAAAGGCCCGAGCGCCTTTACTTCATCCGTTATCCTGTTTACGAGGTCTACCCACTTTATCGCTTCAGAGGCCGAGACCCACGAAAAGTGGAGCCTCCTCATATCTATCCCAGTAAACTCCATGAGGTGCTTGAAACCTATCCAGCGGCGCCTTGCATGGTAATTTCCTGTCGTATAGTGACAATCGCCGGGGTGGCAACCCGAGACGAGGACCCCGTCGGCCCCGTTCTCGAAGGCCTTGATGATGAAGAGAGGGTCGATCCTCCCGGTGCACGGGAGCTTGATGATGCGGACGTTCGGCCTGTACTCCATCCTGCTCGTTCCGGCGAGGTCGGCCCCGGCGTAGGTGCACCAGTTGCAGACAAAGGCCATTATCTTCGGCTCGAAGCCACCTTTCTGCAGAACCGTATCTTCTGTGTGTACTGACATCTTAGTATCCTTGATTGATGAAAAACTCTAATTGTTCAGGCTACTCAAAAAGCTCCAGATGCGAGGCGTCGAGAAGCGAGGAACGAGGCGTACTTTTCTGTACGCCGCAGGACAGAGCGCCGAAGACAACGAAGCAGGTGGACTTTTTCAGCAGCCTGTTAAAACGAATTTATCGCCGCGAAGACCTGCTCGTCGGTATAACCGCGCAGATCAACCGACTTCGACCTGCAAGCCGCCACGCACACGCCGCAACCCTGGCACACGCCCTCGTTGACCCTCGCGAGCCACTTAACGATATTCCCCTGCCTGTCTTTTACGGACTCCCTCTCGATAGCCGAGTACGGGCATGCCGTTACGCAGTCCCAGCACGCGTTGCAGGTCGTTTTGTTCACGCCGGCGGTTATCGGCTCCCTCGCCATCTCGTCGGCAGAAAACAACGCGAGCACCTTTGACGCCGCGGCAGAGCCCTGCGCGACTGATTCCGGTATGTCCATCGGCCCCATGCACGTTCCGGCCAGGAATATCCCGGCTGTAACGGTCTCGACCGGCCTTAACTTCGGGTGGTACTCGTTGTAGAACTTGTACTTGTCGTACCCTATGCCGAGCTTCTGCGCGAGCGTATCCGCGCCTTCCCTCGAAACGATTGCGGTGGCGAGCACGACCATGTCGGCCTCTATCTCGACCTGACTTCCTGAGAGCGTATCCGCGCCCTGGACGATGACCTTGCCGTCCTTTTCATAGACCCTGGAGACGCGCCCCCGGAGATACATAGCGTCGTCGTGCTCTATCGCCTTCCTTACGAACTCCTCGTACCGCTTGCCGCCTGAGCGTATGTCCATGTAGAAGACGTACGACTGGCCGTCGTGGACCTTGTGCTTGTACAGCATCGTGTGCTTGGCCGTGTACATGCAACAGACCTTGGAACAGTAGGAGACGCCCTTCTTCTCGTCCCTCGACCCAACGCACTGTATGAAAACGACATTTTGCGGGACCTTGCCGTCGGACGGCCGCCTTATCTCTCCACCCGTGGGGCCGGAGGACGACGCGAGACGCTCGAACTGCATGCCGCTTATGACGTCCTTTATCCTGCCGTAGCCGTATTCGCCGAACCTCTCGTTCGGCATGAGCTGATAGCCGGTGGCCACCACTATCGCGCCGACCTCTTCGGTCACTATCTTGTCTTCCATCTTGAAATCTATGCACTTCGGACCGCATACGATGGCGCACGCGCCGCACTTGTCCTTCTGTATCTTAGGGCAGTTGGGGGCGTCTATGACGGGGACGTTCGGGACCGACTGCGGGAACGGCGTATAGATGACCTTACGCTTGGCCAGCCCAAGCTCGAACGCGCTCTCGGTCTTGAACGGGCACTTCTCTATGCACTCGCCGCAACCGGTGCACCGCTCCTCGTCCACAAACTTCGACTTCCTTTTTATCTGGACCGTGAAGTTGCCGATGTAGCCGTCGACCTTCTCTACCTCGGAGTACGTCAGTAAGGTTATGTTCTCGTTCAGCTCAGCCTCGACCATTTTGGGCGTCAGGATGCACTGCGAGCAATCCATCGTCGGGAAGGTCTCGGAGAGCCGCGCCATGTTGCCGCCGATAGAGGGCTCCTTCTCGACAAGTATGACCTCGCGTCCGCCGTCCGCTATGTCGAGCGCGGCCTGAATGCCCGCGATGCCTCCGCCTATTACGAGCGCGCGCTTCTTAACCGGTATCTTTATCTTCTTGAGAGGCCTGTTTTTCTTCAGCCTCTCTATCGTCATCCTTGTAAGGTCAATGGATTTGACCGTCCCCACTGCCTTTGTCGTGTCGTGGTGGACCCAGGAGCACTGCTCCCGGATGTTCGTTATCTCGCACTGGTAGGGGTTAAGCCCCGCCGCCTCGGCCGCCTTCCTGAAGGTCTTCTCGTGCATGTGCGGAGAGCAGGCGGATACTATCAAGCCGTCGAGCTTGTTCTCTTTGATCGCCTGCCGGAGCATGTCCTGGCCCGGAGACGAGCACATGAACTTGTAGTCGCAGGTATATACCACGCCCGGGAGCTTCTTCATCTCCTCGGCGACCTTTTTGGTGTCGACGGTGGCCGCTATGTTATTTCCGCACTGGCAGACGAATACGCCTATTCTCGGCATAAAGACCTCTTCTAAACTATCCCCTTCTTCTTAAGAAGGGGCATAACATCAGTGACGTTCTTCTCGAACCCGAGGGACTCTATCGGCTGGCCGAGCGCGAGCCCGAGCGCCTGCGTAAAATAGATGACCGGGACGCCCGTATACCCCGGCGTACTGGAGACGACCTTGTCCTGGCTCTTTTCCAGATTGTACTGGCAGAGCGGACAGCTAGTGACGATAAGCTCAGCGCCTGAGCCGACCGCCGAGGTCATGACGTTGCCGGAGAGCTTTGTGACCACCTCTTCGTTGTTCATGGCCAGGTGCGCGCCGCAACACTCTATCCTGTTCGGGAACTCGACGGGTTCCGCACCGAGCGCCTTAAGTAAATTTTCGAATACGGTCGGCCTCTCGGCGTTGTCTATGCCCATGTCCTCGAACGGGCGGAGCAACATGCACCCGTAGTAAGCGCCTGTCTTTATGCCCGCAAGGGGCCTCTTTACGGCCGCCTTTACCTTGTCGAACCCGACCTTATCGCGGAGCACCTCAAGGAAGTGGAGGACGTTCACCGACCCGTCATACTCTTCCTCTATGAAGCCGTTTATGGTCGCGCGCTTTTCCCTATTATCGCGGAGCACCTTGTTCGTCCTCTTAAGGACGTTGTAGCAGACGGAGCAAAGGGTCGTTAAGGTATCGCCCTCTTTTCCGGCATTCGACAATACCTTTGCCGGGGCCGAGAGGGCTATGAGGTTATCGGGGGTAAGGGGGAATGTCGCGCCGCAGCAGTTCCACTGCTTCAATTCCGCCATCTCGAAACCGATTGCAGAGGCGGCGTCGCGCGCGGACTCATCAAAGCTCTTTGCGAATGTATTGAGTGTGCATCCTGGATAATAAGGTATCTTCATCGTCTCGACCGGGACAGCATCTTATTAAATTCGGAGACCAGCCTCAAAATAGGCCGTTAAAATCAGGGTCTGCCGGGGCCCCTGCCCCGCGCCCAAGCTAACTTACGAACTTCCTGAAACCGCAGACTATCGCCTGCTGTGGCGCGTTCTTGAGGAATTGCATCGGTATTTTGCTTATCTTCTCGAAGTCCTCGCCTTTTCTCAAGACCGTCTGCCTTAAGCCTTCGAGGACCGCCGCGACCGAACAGCCCTTCGGGCACCGCGAATAACACTGGAGGCACCCGACGCAGACCCACATCGAGTTCGCCTTCATCACTTCCTCGATCTTCCCGAGCTGGAGAAACCTCATCACCTGGGACGGGGCTATCTCCATCTCGTAGGAGACGGGGCACCCGCCGGAGCAGTTGCCGCACTGGTAGCACTTCTTCAAGTCCTCGCCGCTTATCCGCTGAAGATGATGGATGGAGGCGCTCTCTATCTCTTCTTTCAGAAGTTTTATCTTCATGGGTATCCTGAGTTCAGCTACAAATATTCAACAGTTGTCATTGCGAGCGGAGCGAAGCAATCTCAGAACGCTTCGTACAAATCAACCCAGCCCGCATTCATGCTCCTTACTAATTCCTTCTTCTGTGCCCTTGAACCGCCTTTTATCTGTTTTTCTCTTGTTATTGCACTCTCTATGCTGCCTGTTGCCTCGTAATAAACCAGCTTGTCTATATTGTACTTTTTTGTGAACCCGTCGATCAGTTTTTCCTTATGCTCATAGATACGCCGTTTAAGGTCATTTGTAACGCCGGTATAAAGGACATTATTCCATTTGTTTGTTATTATATAGACATAATATTGTCTCTCTTCAGGCATCCGCTACCGCTTGAGATTGCTTCGTCGCTTGCGCTCCTCGCAATGACAAAAAAACCTAACCCACCTTCCTGTACTTCCTCACGCCCTCTTCAAAGAGGTCTCCCCCGAAGGCGTCGTTCGCGACTATCGCCGGGAAGTCCCTGACCTCAAGCCTCCGTATCGCCTCAGGTCCGAGATCTTCATACGCGATTATCTCGGCCTTCTTGATGGAGCGCGCAATCAACGCCGCGGCCCCGCCCACAGCCGCCATGTACACGGCCTTGTGATTCTTTATGGCGTCGAGCACTTCCTTCGACCTCTGCCCCTTGCCTATCATGCCCTTGAGCCCCAGTTCAATAAGCCTCGGCGTGTAGGCGTCCATCCTGCCGCTCGTCGTCGGCCCGGCTGAACCTATGATTGCGCCGGGTTTGGCCGGGGTAGGCCCGACGTAGTAGATGAACTGGCCTTTGATGTCAAAGGGCAACGCCTTGCCCTCGTCCAGTAGCGCGATGAGCCTCTTGTGCGCCGCGTCCCTGGCCGTGTAGATGACCCCGGTAATAAGGACCTTGTCCCCTGCCCGGAGCTTTTCAATCACATCTTCAGTAAGAGGGGCGGCTATTTTAATCGGCTCAGACATCGTATCAACACCTTTTTAAATATTAGCGCGCCATTAAATTACAGCCTCTTTATGCCTGTCCGCGTGGCACTGGATGTTTACCGCCACCGGAAGGCTCGCTATATGACACGGGTAAGTCTCTATATGAACAGCGAGCGCCGTCGTCGTGCCTCCGAAGCCCATCGGGCCGATGCCGAGCGCGTTAATGGAGGCGAGCAGTTCCTTTTCGAGCGCGTCAAGATCGTTATCCGGGTTCGGCGTGCCTACGGGCCTTAAAAGAGACTTTTTCGCAAGCAGGGCCGACTTATCGAACGACCCGCCGACCCCGACTCCAACGACTATCGGGGGGCACGGGTTCCCGCCGCCGACAGATACAGTCTCAATTACAAAACTCTTTATCCCCTCGACGCCTTCGGCAGGCTTCAACATTTTGAGCCTGCTCATGTTCTCGCTACCCGCGCCCTTTGGGGCTATCTTTATCTTTATTTTATCGCCTTCGACGAGTGTTGTATGAATGATCGCAGGGGTATTGTCCCCGGTGTTCGTCCTTTTCAATGGATGGCAGACGGACTTTCTCAAGTACCCGTCCCTGTATCCCTGGCGGACGCCTTCGTTAACGGCGTCTTCGAGGGAAAATTCCAGCTGGACGCCTCTGCCGACCTCTATAAAGAAGACCGCTATGCCGGTGTCCTGGCACATAGGGAGATGTTCCCTGCCCGCTATCTCGAAGTTGTTGATTATCTGTTCGAGGACCTCTTTGCCGAGTGGGGACTCCTCTTTGACCGCCGCTGACTTGACGGCCGAGACGACATCGGGCTCCAGATCGCACGCCGCGCTTATGCAGAGCGCGCGTACGGTCTTCGTTATCTCTTCAGCGGACACCTTTCTCAAAGGAGACCCCTTATAGCTTCAGCTCGTCTATGAGGGCCTTGACCGCCGAGACGGACGCGTTGAACGCGGCCCTCTCTCCCTCATCGAGCCTTATCTCAAGTATCTTCTCAACGCCGTTCGCCCCGATGACCGCCGGAACGCCTATGAACATCCCCTTTACGCCGTACTGCCCGTCGCAGTAGACGGCAGAGGGGATTACCCTCTTCTTGTCCTTTATGATGGCCTCGCACATCTCGGCTACCGCGGCCGAAGGCGCCGAGTATGCGGACCCGGTCTTAAGTAGCGCGACTATCTCGCCGCCGGCCTTTCTGGTGCGGGCCATGATGGCGTCGACCTTGTCTGCCGGGAGGAGCTGAGTAACGGGTATCCCGGAGACCGTCGCGTAGCTTTTGAGCGGGACCATCTCGTCGGCGTGCCCGCCAATGACCATCGCGTGGACGTCCTGCATCGATACCCCGAGCTCCATCGCGATGAACGAGCGCATCCGGCTGCCGTCGAGCGCGCCGGAAAGACCCATTATCTTATGGCTCGGCAGGCCGCTGAACTTCCACGCGGCAAATACCATCACGTCGAGGGGGTTCGTGACAATGAGGATATGGGCGTTCGGCGAGTGCTTTACTATCCCCTCGACGACCGCCTTCAGAATCCCTACGTTGGTGTTTATGAGGTCGCTCCGGGACATCCCAGGCTTCCTCGGTATGCCTGCCGTAATAATGACGACGTCCGAACCCGCGGTGTCGGCGTAGTCGTTCGTGCCTTTTACGAAGGAATCGAACCTCTCGATGGGAGCGGCCTCCATGAGGTCAAGGGACTTGCCCTGCGGAACGCCCTCTATGATGTCGAGGAGTACGACGTCCCCGAGCTCCTTAATGGCCACCCAGAGGGCCGTATGCGCGCCGACATGCCCGGCGCCGACTACCGTTATCTTTTTACGGGCCAATGAGACCTCCCTGGAACAGGTTTTGTTGCGAGGGCCGAAAATATCCGGCCCAAAAGAGACAAGACCCCCGTAGCAACTATTCCACGCCGCTATACGCCTGAAAAGGCCCTATGTTTGCGCACGAATGGCGTCCCGCCTATCACTGTATACAGTATACAAAAAAAGCCTCCCTGTCAAGCGAATTCTAAACCCCTCGCCCTGCCGGGCTTTTGCCGTTTTTCATGGCAAAAACGGCGTTTACCGCCATATTTTAGATGAAAAAAGCAGGCTTGGAAAGGCAAGGGAGGCCTGGGCTGAAAAGGCTTGCAATAAGGCCGTCTGTATGTTATTAAAACATATTCTATACGGGGCGTAGCGCAGCCTGGTAGCGCACCTGCTTTGGGAGCAGGGTGTCGGAGGTTCGAATCCTCTCGCCCCGACCAGTTTTAGGCTACTTCTATAAATTGCTATTTTTCCTAACTGCTCGGCGCAGGGCCAAAGTCTCGTACGGAGTCTTTGGGACAAATCAATTCTCCAGCCGTTCGATACGTATCTGCCCGTCCGGCAAGGACTGTGTCAGGGCGTAAATAAAAATGCTCACATATTCACATATATGCTGCGCTTTTTATTTCCACCCTTCCTTGACCTTAGAAAAAATATCTAATTTTTAGAAGTAGCCTCTAAAAAATTTCACAATGCGCCTGTAGCTCAGTTGGATAGAGCAACTGCCTTCTAAGCAGTAGGTCGCTGGTTCGAGCCCAGCCAGGCGCACCAGTATTTTCAAGGGCTTTTGAGGCCCGCCCTCTCACCTGTTGCCCCCAGCGTGACCGAATCGTGACCAGCTTTCGAGGGCTGAAATACCCTGAAAACAAAACAACGCCAGGCCTTTCGGCCTGGCGTTGTTTTTTAGTCTTAATGAGAAACTACTTCGCCGCAAGCGTCTTTAAATACTCAATCATGGCCTTCACATCGTCCTCTGAGAGCGTCTGCTTGGGCATGCCGCTGGCGAACTGCTTATACTTCTTCGCCGCGCCTTCCCTGCCGTTGGTTATCGCGTCCGCTATCTCGGCGTCCTTGGCTGTCTTCATATAATCGCTGGCCTTGAAGGCCGGGGCCATCGCGGTCCCCTGCCCGTCCGCGCCGTGACACATCGCGCACCTGGCCTTGTAAACGGCCGCGCCGTCGGCGGCAAAGGACGCGCCTCCGAATAAAAGCGCCGCACCCAGCGCCATGCCTCCAACAAATATCTTTTTCATGTCCACCACCCCCGCTTGAGTTTTATTAAGAAAGCATATTTTAAATACATTCTATCAGATTCCGGGGTTTTCAGGGGCGCTCAGTCCATATTAGCGGAGGACAAAAAAACCGGGCCGCCCGAAGGGCGGCCCGGCCTGAGGCTAAAAAAACAGCTCCGTCAGGGGTGCGCCGGCCCCGTGTACGAACCGGAATACGTCGGAGCAGTCGGAGCGCTTATGCCCCGGTTCGCGATGGTCTCGCACATCGTCGCCGTCCCGTCCCCGTTGACATCCTGCGCGGCATAGAGGTCGAAGAGCAGCCCAGTCGTCGCCGGGTCGGTGACGACGTTAGTAGCGGCGGTCTCGTTTGTGAGCGTCCTGTCCAGGTCCCTGTCGTACTTGAAAGTGCCGGTCCCGTCGTATGTGCAAGCGTTAGTCGGCGCGTAGGTGATGTCGCTCGCCGCAGAGTTGGTCGGCTCTACGAGGCCTGTCGTGGTGTTCAGCGTCACATTCTGTCTCTGGGCGTAATTCGACATCGTATGCGTGAACCCGGGCCCGGCCCAACTGCAGAAGAACCCGTCTATGCACTCATCCGACACGGTCACGGGCTCGCCGAAGCCGAACCACGCCTCTCCGGTCAAAGGGGTCGTCGCGTTCACGCCTATGTTGAATACCCTGCTGTTGGAATCGTTCGGCCCGGCCTGCCACCTGTACGAGTACTGGCCGGCGAGCGTCGTCGAATCGAAGTTGGCGGTGAATATGCTGAAGTTGTTCCCCCAGCCGCGCGCGTACGTCGGGTACTTGTAGGACGGGTCGACAAGGCCGTTGGACCCGACCCCTGCGGAGCCGTGGCCGCAGTAATACCCTAACCTCGACTGGAGGTCCACGTCGGTACCAGTTGTGCCGTATACGAGAGAGCCGTTAAGCGTTACATCCGCGCTCGGACAGTTGCCGCCCGTAAAGGAATCGTCGGCGACATAGGTCAGCCTGCCACTGCCTCCGGTGGAGGCCGCCGCGTGGCTGAGTTGCACGGTTATGTCGTGCGGGGTTGCCGTCGACGGGTCGGTGTAGACGAAGTCGAGGTCGTATACCCAAACGGATCCGGTAGAGTCGAGCGTGATGGTAGCCGTGTTGAATACGACGTTAGGGGCGGATATCGGAGTGGCGAGCGTCGTCAAGTCTATGCTTGTCCCGGTAGCGGGCGGCCATGATCCGTTGACGTTCGCCGTGCATACCATAGAGGCTACACTCGTCATAGCGGCCATCGTCTGGAAGCTCACGCCCTCCATCTGGGAGTTCAATTCAGCCGCGGCGCAGGCCTCGCCGGTAGATTCGGTCTCCTTCCATATCCCCATGTCCCCTGATGGGAGCTGGCCGGTGTTCGGTATAGTCCCGTCGGGGTGGTCCTCGTAGTCCATGGTCGGGCCGTAGCACTCGGCCCTCGATGGTTTAGCGAGGAACGACTGCGGGTCGAAGGTGCAGGAAGCGATGGAGGTGCCGCTCAAGATAGAGCTTATTTCAGATGTGATGCTCGTATACCCTGATGTGAACGCCTTGGCGGAAGATTTTACACTTGCGCCCGATGATTGTGTCTGCTCGAAAGGGGAAACTACCGCAAGTGTCGTGGGGAAAGCGTCCGAGACCTCGACCGTAGGCGCGGGCGTTTCTTCTACGCCTACACTGCCAGTGCTACTGCCGCTGTCCCCGCTACATCCGTTAATGGCAAGAGCGCAGGTGATAGAAAGCAGAAACAACAAAGCCTTTTCCGTACGCCTCATACAAAACCTCCTCAGGTTTTAGTCCCGTTGTCTTGTTGCGGAACCGGGCCGCGCCTTCACGGCCCGAGTCTCAAAGGTGGACGGATATTCACCTCAATCTATCTGAAATTGACAAAAAAGACAATGGGGGGTTTTGAAAACGGATTGCAAAATCAATAAGCGGCGCGCCTGAAAACGCCCTCCCGCCATTGCCCGCCCCTGATGTTATTCTTCGGCGAAAAGCGGAAAACATTTAGCGTTAAACGCGCGGGATTAAAAAGGCGGGGGCTGACGCACTCACCACTCGATAAACGCGCCGATCGCCGGGTAGTAGATCCCCTTTTTGACAACGCCTCCGCCGGCCCCGGCGAGGGCCGCGTACCTCTCTAACTGCGGCGCGTACCTCTCCTTTTCGTTTTGAAGGAACTCTTCAAGCTCTCCGCCCTCGTGGCCCCCGGTCTTATAGTCGATGACCCAGCGGACGCCGTTCTCAACGAACGACCTGTCAATGACCGCGTGGACGACCTCGCCCTTGATAACGCCGGAGACGGGCCACTCGACTCTGCCCTCCTCGCGCCTGCCGAGGAGCCATCTCCCGCGCTCGTCCGTTATCGCCCTTGAGAGTACGCCGATTGCGCGCGGTACAATTTTGAGCGCCTCAACCGCCGGGACGCCGAGGGTGCGGAGCATCGCGACCATCCTCGCGGACTCCCCCCTTATCCGTCTATCGTCCCACCCCTCAAGGGAGGCGAGCGCTATCTCGCAGAGATACCTGTGCACCACGGTGCCGAGGTGTTTTACCGCCTCGCCCGCCCAGTAGAACTCCGGCTCAGGCGATGCCGTGACCTTGAGCGCTTCAAGGGCTGAGGCGAGCGGGGGGGCAGGCTCTGTCCTCTCCCACGAAAGCGGGAGCCTCTTCAAGGACCGCCTCCGAGGCGCCGCGGGCTCGAAGGCCTCCGCGCTTACGATCGCGTCGAGCCCGACGGAGTGGTCGATGACGGACAAGAGCGACCTCCTGTCCGGCAAAAGAGTCCCCACTTTGCGGTCCACATTCATGTGCCCGGAGATGAAAAGCCTCTTCCTCGCGCGCGTCGTTGCCACATAGAAGACCCTCTTCTCCTCATGCACGGACTTCTCGCGGTTTATTTTCTTCAGGAAATCATATATGGGGCTCTCGGCCCCGTTCTTCTTCTCGACCGGCGCAAGGAGGAGGTCGTCCCCCCTCTCCATCCAGAGGATGAGTTTCTTATCCTCCCCTTTGGCGTACCTCCCGAGACCGGGGAGTATCACGTGGTCGAACTCAAGCCCCTTGGCCTTGTGTATGGTCATGAGGTCTACGTTCGCCTCGACGGGGCCGCCTCCGGCGTAGAGCCTTGAGAGCCTCTCATCGAGTTTTTTGAGCGGATCGAGCGTGCCGGCGACGGTCATCTCCTCGAGAAGCGTCAAAAACGCCTCGGCATCCTCCATCCCTGTCGCGTCCTCCACACAGGCCGGGCCGCCGAGGTCTATCCATAAGCCTTCCAACACCTCCCTCGGCGCTTGCCTCCCCCAGAAGGGGAGCGCAGTCGAGAGCTTGTCTTTTATCCTGGATACCCTCTCTCTCCCTTCTTGAGAGAGGGTCTTTAACCTTTCGTCGTCGTTAATGAGCGCGAATACCGGGGACACGTTGTCGTTCATGCAGAGCTCGTGCATGTCCGGGAGAGACAACCCGCACCACGGCGCGCGCAGTATCGAGAGCCACGCGACCCTGTCATACGGGTGGTTAAGCGCGCGTAGCAGCATCGAGAGGTCGCGGACGACTACTCGCTCCGAGAGCGGGTCAAAGGCCTCGGCCCTGAACAATATGCCTTCCGCCTTAAGGAGGGCTATCGTTTCGTCAAGGTGCCGCCT
The DNA here is from genome assembly GCA_001797465.1 of Deltaproteobacteria bacterium GWB2_55_19. Lineage (GTDB taxonomy): Bacteria > Desulfobacterota > GWC2-55-46 > GWC2-55-46 > GWC2-55-46 > GWB2-55-19. The sequence continues at coordinate 45,740 of MGPQ01000009.1, forward strand.
CGACCTGCAGAGGACCGCGACGGATTCCGACCTGTCTATCGATTTTATAACGGAGACGACGCGCTCGGCCTCTGCCCCGTCGTTCCTGCCTTCATAAAGGGAGACCTCGACCTCGCCGTCGCCGGTCTTGACCGCAACCGACGGCGAATACGATACCGCGCCAATGAAGACGTCATCAAAGGCCGGGAAGGCCGGGCCGAACGCGCCGTTCACCCACTCCACGACCTTTTCAAACGACCTGAAGTTGGCCTGGAGCCTTAAGGGGTGTAGCCGTATATCCCCCACACCCCGTTCCTTCGCATCGATAAAGAGCCCTACCTGCGCCTCCCTGAAGAGGTAGATGGACTGCATCGGGTCGCCGACGACGAATAGCGTCCTGCCGTCGTTGTCGGTCCAGCCGCGCGTGAGCGCTTTAAGGAGCCCCAATTGGGTCGCCGATGTATCCTGGTACTCGTCGACCAGTATGTGCTTGAGCCTCATGTCCAGGAGGAGCATCAGATCGGTCGGCACCTCTTCAGCCCCGAGCGCATCGAGGGCCGCCATCGAAATTGCCTGAAAGTCCACCGCCCCTTCCTCGGCGAAGACCCCGGCAAGGTTGGCCTCTGCGACCGGAAGGAGTAGCATGAGCGCGTCGAGTATCTCCCACTCGTCATTGTCATACACGGGGTCGGGGAGCGGAGTTATCCTCGCGAGCGCATCGATGAAAGGGGCGTCGCCTCTCTGCTCATCAAGAAACACTATGAGGCCGTCTTTTAAACCAAGCCACTCCTTTTTCTTCTCGGCAGGGAACCCGATATTCTTGTCTACCTTCTTTCTGAGTTCGCCCTTTTGGGTCAATAAGAGCCCGGCGAGGCCGCGCCAGACCGGGAGCGCTTCAATCGAGGCCTCCGGGAGCGCCTTTATCCCGACGAGCGCCCTTATATTTACATTAATTTTGCCCTCATCCGGCATGTGGATGGAAGCGTACCTCGCGGCAACGAATATCGCGCTTAAGTCCTTCCCATCGAGCGTTGCCCTTATCTCCGTCAAGATGTGGACTACGAGCCTTTTAAGAGACCCTTCGAGGACGGCCCTAAGCTCTTCTTCGAGCGCGCCTCTCCTGATGTGGCGGAGCCACTGGTCGCGCCTGCCTAACATTATGACGAGCCTCCTGGTTAGCGCGGCAACGGAGTTGTCCAGGTGGCGGAGCGCCTTTCTCACCGCCTCCCCGGCAAGACCGTCGTCTTCCGCCATGAGGACCGTCCTCTTCGCCGCCTCCTCGTATAGCTCTTCAGGGTTCCCTGCGATATTGAGCAACCCGCCGACCCGCGAGAGCATGGGGGTGAGCCTCACAATCGACGAGCAGAGCGAATCAATTGTGAGTACCTTTAGCCTCCCGGGGTTATTGACGAGGTCCCAGCCGAGGGCGCGGTCGCGATCGAGCGCCTTTTTCGCGAGCAGGAGTGTCTGCGCCTCGTGCGGCTCCAGGGGCTCTGCCCCCTCTTCCGCCCTTCTTATCGCCGAAATGACGCGCCTCTGCATCTCTCCTGCGGCCTTTCTGGTGAACGTGAGCGCGAGGACCTCCTCGGGCTTATCCACAAGGGCGAGGAGCGTTAAAAACCTCTGCATGAGGAGCTCGGTCTTCCCGGACCCGGCCGGCGCTTCCACGATGAATGAGCGGGAAGGGTCGAGCGCCTCTTCGCGCGCTGGAGCGTCAACGAGCCCTTCAATCGCCATCGCCATCTCCCTCAACGTCATTTTCTTCTCCGTTGCCGTGTGGCGTCCCGTACTCGGCTATCCTGCATAGCGCGGGTAGCTCGCAGAGCTTGCACGGGTCGGCCTTGCCGTCAGCGCCGGGGTTCGGGTCCACTGCCACGACCCCTTCGACGAACCCCCTGGCAAGCCCTTCGATGACGGTCTTCCAGAACCCAAGAAGCCCTTCCCAGTCTTTATCAGGCCAGGCCTTTGCTCTCAGCGAGTCATTCTCAAAACCCTTTATGCCGGGGAGGATATTGTCCTCGTGGGATAAACCCACAAACTTGCACTCGCCGGGCGCAAGCCTCGCGAAGGTAACGGCCCCGCACGCGCCAGCCATGCTGTATATGAGGAGCTGCGGGTCCAGAGGTCTCGCGGTCAGCCAGTCGTTCCTTTGCACAGTACCGGTCTTGTAATCGACGACTACGTCGTTTCCCCCGGCCTCGTCTATCCTGTCTATGCGCCCCTTGACTTTAAACCCCGAGAGTATGAACTCGGTCTCCTGTTCCACGGCCTTTACCCGGAAATCACCCCTCTTGGCTTCGACGGTTGCCCAGTCGAGGAGGAGGGACTCCAACCTCTGCCGCTCCATCTCAAGGAACTTGTCAGATAAGGGCGCGACGTCCACGCCCTTTATCGCCTCGCGCGTGATATCCCTTACGATGTCATTAAGCTCCTTTTTTTCCATTGCGGTCTTTAGCCCGTCCGAGCCTTTGAGCTTATCCCAAAAGGCGCGCATCGCCTCGTGCAGAATCGACCCGCGCTTCATGGGGGCTATGCCGAGCTCGGTATCCGGGACCTCTACCGCCTTCAGCCTGTGGATGGCAAAGGCCCTGAACGGACAAATAGAGTGGTCTTTTATGATGGCAGTACCGCCTGAGAGGGTCTTTAATTCCGCCTCACCTACGGGTACAAGCGAGGGGTCCGCGTACACCTCGGACAGTACGTTCAAGCGGGAGGTGTCCTTCAGCCTCGACGACGGCCACTTCGACGCGATAAACGTCTCATCCGCCCTGCCGAGCCCTTTTAAAAGAGGGCTCGCGTCACACTCTTTCTCTTCCGTCACCTTCGGGAAACTCGCCTGAATGGAAGGCGCGCTCCTTAATACCCTCTCAAGGGTCCTCCGCGCGAACTCGAGCTCCCGCTCGTGCGAGGAGAGCGGGAGGTTATGCTCCTTTTGAATGAATAGCGGTATGAACGGATTTGGCGCGGGCGCCTTGGGGAGCGAGAACTCGTCTGCCCCAATGAGCCAGATATAATCGAACTTGAGGCCTGCCGACTCAAGCAAGCCCATCACCTCGACCCTGCAGTCCGGGACCTCGGCCTGGTGTATAGTCACGGAGGCGAGGCGCTTGAGCCCTGCGACAGCCTCTTTAAAGGTCAAAGCCCCTAGCACCTCGTCGAGCGTAGAGAGCTCTTCGAGGAGCTTATTCAAGGCATCCAGCGACTGGTGCTCTTTGCTACCGAGCTTCACGCCCTTCAGCCACCCGGTCTCTTTCAATAGAGCGCCGAAGAGGAGCGCCCATCGGGACGGCGCATCCTTGCCCCTCTGCGATCTTAAGGCGGTTATCCACCTCTCGACCCTCGCGGCGTCGCGCCCGGCCCTTCCGAGCCTGGCCCTCAAGTCAAAGAGGCTCGCCTTGAGGCAGTTATCTTTTTTGAGGCCTGCGTCTATCGAGGCAAAGGCGAGGCCCTCTTCCATCGACTGGGCGAAGTAGGGTGAAAGGAGAATGAGCGAGAGCTTATGGAGGTCCTCGTCAATCAAGCCGACAGACAATATGTCGAGCGCGGATTTGACGAGCGGGTCGCTGTACAGGGGAAGGCCGAGCGAAATGTTGAATACCTCGTGGACCTCAGCGCCCGGAAGGACCGACGGAGGGTTGAGCTCTGCGGCGAACTCCCTTACTATCGCCCCCCTGTACTTTCTTAAGTCCGGCGCTATGACGCCGACAATCGAGTCCTCGGGTAGCGTCCTTATCCAGCGCGCGGCCTCTATCGCTTCCGCAACCTCATCCTCCATCGGGCGGATGGTGACGGAACCAGCGGGAGTCGTATCGTCGCCGGGCCAGAAGACAAGGTCTGAGCCCGCGGCCTTGAGGGCCGAAATGAGGCGGGATTCTGATGGAGTGATCTCGTCGAAACCTGCTATTACAAGCCTCTCGGGCGCTTTCGCGCGCCCTGCCTTTAAATATTTAATGACCTCGTCAAAAAGGGCGGACGGCTCGATAAAGCCGAGCCTTTCGACCTCGTTGTCGTAGACAGCGGACCATCTTTTGAGCGCGCGGGCCTCGTCGGTCAGATAGATGTCGTCGGAGGGGAGTTTTATCCTGTATTCCCTGATAAGCGAATACGCCTCGAAGGAGGCGCTCGCGACACCTTCCGGGTTAAGGAGGGGAGTACCTTCGCGCCCGTCCTCCTCGACAATCTTTCCCCATAGCGCGCCTGCCCTCGTCGCTGAAAGGAGGGGCTTATCGGGTCTGGCTTCTTCCCTGAGCCTTGCGGCAAAGGAGCTCAAGGGGAGGATGAGCGGGGTCTCCCACGCCCTTGTACCCTCGTTTTTCATGAGGGTGTCGTATGCGCGCTGAAACCTCCGGGCGAGCCTCTTGTTGACCGTGACCGCGACCGCGCCGTTTTTTATGAGGTTGAGGATGGCTTCCATATACTCACAATATTAACCCGCAAGCGGGGCGGAAAACAAGAGTTGTGGAAGAGAACTCTCGAGGTTCTTGTTTTTGCGCCCTCCGGGCGCTTTTGGGCATGGGATTCGCTCGCTTTCTCCCTCCCCCTCCCGCTCGCGCGCCCCTTAGAGCGCTACGCGTCTAATCCGCCCCGGCGCGCTCGCCACAGCCTCCCTTAGGCTTCGCTCACCCATGCCCTGGGTTTTTGAAAAACCATTAAATGCGAATATAACCAGGCCTGCCATAACCGCTTTCGTTGCCCATTCATGTCAATATACATAAAGCTTCATCCCGATTCTTATTGACACAAAAACCGCCCTTGTGTTAAAAAAATAGAGTTAACTTCTCCGAATGGTGGGCGTAGCTCAACGGTTAGAGCGCTGGACTGTGACTCCGGAGGCTGGGGGTTCGAGACCCCTCGTCCACCCCATTTTTTCCCTTTCGTCCACCCCGGCCCATCACTGCCCACTTACGGCCCAGCCTACTACGGCCTGTCCCTGAAAACGGCCTTTTCAGCCGCGTAACCGCGTCAATCGGCGGCATAGCGCCGCAACGCCATCCCTTCCGGTTTCCGCTGGCAAAACACGCGTAGCTATGGTAGCATTAAAAGATATGTCCACCCCGTCTCCACTCCCCTTCAAACTTCGGAAAAACGAGAAGAAAGGATGCGCGTAAGTTGAAAAAAGACGACCAGGAAAAGATTGTCGAGGCCACGGTGAACACATCATCCTACGACGAAAAATCAATCAAGGTCCTTGGCGGGCTCGAGGCGGTCAGGAAACGCCCGGCCATGTACATAGGCTCCACCGGGTCCATGGGCCTGCACCACCTCGTCTATGAGGTCGTGGACAACTCCGTAGACGAAGCGCTCGCGGGCTTCTGCAAGAACATAGACGTCTTAATACACGAGGACAACTCCGTCACGATAATCGACGACGGCAGGGGCATCCCGGTAAAGATGCACCCCGAGAAGAAAAAACCGACGGTCGAGGTCGTGTTGACCGAGCTCCACGCCGGCGGCAAGTTCGAGAACAAGGCCTATAAGGTCTCCGGCGGCCTCCACGGCGTCGGCGTCACCGTCGTCAACTTCCTCTCCGAGTGGCTTGAGATCGAGATACGGAGGGACGGCCAGGTATTCCACCAGAAGTACGCGTGCGGAAAACCCGTAAAGGCCTTGTCCGTCGAGGGCAAGACGAAGAAGACAGGCACGACCGTCACGTTCAAGCCCGACGGGTCCATCTTCGAGACGATCGATTTCAGTTTCGACACCCTGAGCCAGCGCCTCCGGGAGCTCTCGTTCCTGAACGCCGGCATCAGGATCACGATAAAGGACGAGCGCTCTGAAGACAAGTTCCACGAGTTCCAGTACAAGGGCGGGATAGTAAGCTTCGTTGAGCACCTGAACAAGTCCAAGTCGCCGATACACCCGAAGGTCGTCTACATCAATGGAGAAAAGGAATCCATCCAGATGGAGATGGCCCTCCAGTGGAACGACTCCTACAACGAGAACGTCTTCTCCTACGCCAACAACATCAGCACGACCGAGGGCGGCACGCACATGGTCGGGTTCAAGTCCGCGCTGACGCGCTGTATAAACAACTACGCCTCGACAAGGGGGCTCTTGAAGGACATGAAGGAGTCGCTCCAGGGCGACGACGTCCGCGAAGGCTTGACAGCCGTCATAAGCGTAAAGCTCCCGAACCCGCAGTTCGAGGGGCAGACCAAGACCAAACTCGGGAACAGCGAGGTCGAGGGGTATGTGAAGTCGATCGTGAACGACAAGCTCTCCGCCTTCCTCGAAGAGAACCCGTCGGTCGCAAAAAAGATCATACAGAAGGCGGTCGACGGCGCGCGCGCGCGGGAAGCGGCAAGGAGGGCCAAGGAGATCATCAGGAGAAAGGGCGCGCTCGACTCAAGCGCTCTGCCCGGAAAGCTCGCCGACTGCCAGGAGACGAACCCGGCCCTGAGCGAAATATTCCTCGTCGAGGGAGACTCCGCGGGCGGCTCAGCGAAGCAGGGGCGCGACAGGCGCTTCCAGGCCATACTCCCGCTCAAGGGCAAGATATTGAACGTCGAGAAGGCCCGTTTCGACAAGGTCCTCTCTAACGAAGAAATAAGGACCATCATCATGGCGCTCGGGTGCGGCATCGGGAACGACGACTTCAACCCGGAAAAGCTCCGCTACCACCGCATCATCATCATGACCGACGCCGACGTCGACGGCAGCCACATAAGGACGCTCCTCCTCACCTTTTTTTACAGGCAGATGAAGTCGCTCGCGGAAAACGGCCACTTATACATCGCGGAGCCCCCGCTCTTCAAGGTAAAGCGGGGCAAGGACGAGCGTTACATAAAGGACGAGTCATCGCTCGAGGACTATATCTTCGACCTCGCAGAGGAGGGCATCACCGTATCCCCGAAGGGCAAAAAGACCCCGGTGCAGGGCAAACCCCTCCTTGCCATGCTCAAAAAGATAGCCCGGCTCCAGCGCTCGCTCGGCCGTATCGAGAAGAGGGGCCGGGATGCCGACATAATCGGCGCGCTCGCGCTCCACGATTCGTTCGACGTCGAATCTCTAAGGAGCGAACGGGAGGTAAAGGGGCTCGCCGATACGCTCGACAAGCACCTGCGCTCGATCCGCCCGGACTCAAGGCCCGCCGAGTTCGGCGTCGAGGCCGACACCGAGCACGGCGCCTTCCGCGTCAGGTGCTCTTCAAGGAGGAACGGCCTCGCCATAGAGACCTCCATAGACAGGGACCTCTTCAATGCACCCGAGTTCCAGGACCTCCGTACGCTCGCGCGCAGTTTAAAGGACGCCGGTGAGCCGCCGTTCACGCTGAAAGACGGCAACGGCAACGAGACCGAGGCGCCGACCTTCAAGGACCTCATGGACCGCATACTCGAAATCGGCAAGAAGGGGCTCGGCATCCAGAGGTACAAGGGCCTCGGAGAGATGAACCCGGAACAGCTCTGGGAAACGACGATGGACCCCGCGAAGCGGATACTCCTGCAGGTGAAGGTCGAGGACGCGGTAGCGGCCGACGAGATATTCACGAAGCTCATGGGAGACGTCGTGGAGCCGAGGAGGGAGTTTATCGAGAGGCACGCGCTCGAGGTCTCGAACCTGGACATATAGAAGATAGTTTGAAAAGCCTTAAGCCCCTCCTGATGGAGGGGCTTAAAACCCATACGCAGGCCGGGCGAGGCCTCGCTTATAATTATCCGCCCGGACGGCTGGCACAAAAATAATTTATTGAGGGGTGGACATGCACAAGAAGGCGCAGAGGATAGGATTATATATCGACGTCGCCAACATCACGCGCAACGGCGGCTACGGGATGAGGTTCGACGTACTCCGAGACTTCGCGTGCAGGGACAGCGGCGAGCCGATAAGGCTGAACGCCTACGTCGCCTATGACGACGACCGGGCGCGCACAGACCACGAGTACCGCGACCGCACATTCAACTTTCACTCAACTCTCCGCGACTACGGCTACAAGGTCATCGAGAAGACGGTCTCCTGGTACGTTGACGAGTCGGGCAACCGCTTCGGCAAGGCGAACGCCGACCTCGACATGGCCGTCGACGCCCTTTTGCAGTCCGAGAACCTCGACAAGGTAATGATGGCGACCGGCGACGGCGACTTCATACAGGTCGTGCGCGCCCTCCAGAACAAGGGGTGCAGGGTCGAGGACGTGGCCTTCACGAACGTATCGTCGAACCTGAAGCGCGAAGTCGACCTCTTCATGTCCGGCTACCTCGTGCCGAACCTCCTGCCGATCAAGGGCGACCCGGAAAAGCTCTGGGGAGAGCCCGGCTCAAAGGTCCGGGGGATCTGCTACACCTTCAACCGCTCGAAAAACTTCGGGTTCATGCGGTTCCTCCAGCGCATCGGCCCGGGGCTCTGGATAACGGACACGAGGAGGCAGGACTCTCCGTACGGCACGGCCTTCGCCCACGAGTCGGCCTTCGCGCCGGGCATAGACATCGGGTCCCTCCCGAGCAGGGAGCTCATCTTCGAGTTCGACCTCGTCCAGGGGGACAAGGGACTGCAGGCGACGAACATCGTAAAGATCCACCCCTGACTTGATGAGCCGTTTGCCGACATCCGGAGAGATGAACACACCTTCGAGCCTTCCTAAGGAGACCGCGCTTGGCGGTCTCCTTAAAACCCTTTTCACGGAACTTGAGAGAAGCGGGCAGTCTTACTGCGTCTGCGGCAACTACGAAGGGCTCCCCGAATACACCTCCCACGACGTCGACATCTGGGCAAGCGACGTAGAGGCGTTCGAAAAGATACTCTACGCCTCCGCCGAAAAGAACGGCCTAACGCTCTATCTCCGCAACCGGCTGGCCAACGGCTCAAACAACTTCTTCTATAAAACCAGCCCCGGAATAGAGTTCGTCCATATAGACGTCCTCTCGGAATGCGCGTGGGCGTCCTTTGTACCGATAGTCCGCTCCGCAAGGATCGGCGAAGGAAGGGTCAAATACAGGGGCTTCTTCGTCGCGGAGCCGATTGTGGAGTCCGCCATGCACCTCCTGTATCCGCTCCTCCACGCCGGAAAGGTCAAGGATAAGTACAGGGAGAAGATATTTTCCTTCAGGGAGGAACCGCGCTTCGCGCTCATCCTCGAAGAGGCCGTAGGCAAAGACGGGGCCGGGGAGCTCCTCGCAAAGATATCCCGGCGGGACTGGAAGGGGATAGAGAAAAACGCCGGGCGATACAGGCTTCAGGCCGTTCTCAACTCTCTGGCCAGAGACAACGTGAGGGTCGCCAGGGCCTTCATCTCCTTCGCGTGGACGAATGTGGCGCGCCTCTTCTCCCCCTCCGGGCTCTTCATGGCAGTCATGGGCCCGGACGGGTGCGGGAAAACAACACTATCTAACAGACTGCTGGAGAAGTTCGGCGACTGCTTCACCTCAGGCAAGCTCAAGAAGTTCTACTGGAGGCCGTTTCTCCTCCCCCGGATAGCGGACCTCTCGCCGTTCAAGAAAAAGGGGAAACCGAGAAACGGCCTTGAGGACGTAGGCCTGCGCACGGTAAGCATGTCGCCAAAGGCGCGCCTCGCGTACCTCCTTAAGTTCCTCTACTACTGGGCCGACTTCGTCGCGGGTAGGCTTAAGTACCAGTCGGCGTGGTCGAGGGGCGGCCTCGTCTTCTTCGACAGGTACTACTACGACCACATGGTCTACCCTGAGAGGTTCGGTTTCTCGGTGCCGAAACCCCTCATGAGGGCACTCGGACGCCTTATCCCGGAGCCGGACCTGAAGTTCTACCTCCACGCGCCGCCAAAGAGGCTACTTGAAAGGAAACAGGAGCTCCCGGCCAGCGAGATAATAAGGCAACAGGAGGAGTACAGGCGCCTCATTGCATCCCTAAAGGGCGGCTACGTCATAGACACGAGCAGGACTATCGAGGAGACCGAGCAGGAGATAATGCGGATATGCGCCTCATTCATGGCCAAAAGGCTCAAACGGGGCGGCATTAATGGATAGGAGGCTCAATGGATGCCTTTATCTCGCGCCGGAGGGCGGAGACCTTGCAATCGTCACTGACGCCGGGCTCTCCTCTTGCCTGGGCCTCCCTGCGGGCGCAAGGGCCTCAGAGCCAAAGGGAGGCGCGTTGAACGGCCTCGGCTCCATCGACGGGGCGGAATCGGTCCTCATCCTCACGTCCACGCGGATCGGCGACGCGGCTATCAGAAAGCGGCTCGCTAAGGCGGGCCTCTCGATGCTCTCGTCCCACATAGTAATGCCGTCTTTTGCGAACCCTCGGTGGCTCCTGCCCAATGACAGGGACCTCATAAGGAATTGTGGTAATATCGTAAAACCCTCGTCACTTAAGGCCAGGGCCGCGTGGCGCGTAACGCGCGCCCTGAACATCGCCGGGAGGCCGGAGCTCGTCTTCCCGGACAGGGTAGTCGTCGCAATGCGCGCGTCCACCAGGCGCTCATCCGGCGCCCTCAAGGGGTTCCTCTCGAAAGTCATGAACGACGACGGCATAGACCTCGTCCTGTACACCGGCGCGAACGGCTATTATTACCAGAAGTTCACGGCCCAGGTGATGGACCGGAAACGCGGGACAATCGCTTACGCCAAGATTGCCAGGACCGAGCAGGCCCGCAAGAGGGTCGAGGACGAGGCAAGGGCCTTGAAAGAGCTTGAGTCCATGTCGCTCTCTCTGATGAAGGCGCCGAGGCACGTCTTTTACGGGACCATGGAAGGCTCCGGAGACACCGTCCTCGTGCAGACGCCGCCCCCAGCAGGTGTCTCAGCGGTCAAAAGGGCGCTCGACGAGAGGCACGTAAAGGCGCTCTCGGAACTTTTTGAGAAGACGAGGCGATGCGTCAAGGGCTCTGATATCATCACTCGGATGGATGCGTCGTTAAGGACGCTCTCGGGCGCGCGCGCAAATCGCAAAAAGCTTTTCGATGCCGTCGAAAGCGGCCTCTCAAAGCTCCGCCCCGCGCTCGACGGCAAAGAGTTTCACGTAGGCCTCTCTCACGGGGATTTCACCCCGTGGAACATATATCTCAAAAGGCAGGAGATGTTCGTCTTCGACTGGGAGCTCGCCTCCCAAAGGGCGCCTCTCTGGGACGCGTACAACTTCATCATTCATAGCGAGCATCTCATCTTCGGTAAGGGCGCCAAAGAGATATTCGCCCTGCTCAAGGGCGAGAGGTACTCGAAGCTCATCGGGCCCTACGTGGAGAGGGCGGGGCTACCGGCGCATGAGGCGCGCGCGCTCCTCCCCCTGTACCTTACGGAAGTACTGCTCTATTATATCGATTTAGTGTCCAAATACGAATTTGAAGGGACCAGGGAAGGGATCGAGGGCGAGGTGGCTCTGATGATTTCGGAGCTCTTGAAACTCGCGCTCGCTGACATCGGGAATGGCTGAAAACACCGGGACCACCACAACTGGGGCGCGCGGGATAAACCCCTATGTCGCCGGAGGGGCGATAGCGGCGGTCGTCCTGTCGTTCGCCATCGGGCTACTCATCACAACCAACCCGGTTTACGGCGCGGCGCTCGCCTTCGCAGTCGCCTTTCCCGTGGTGTACAAATTCCGCAAGGCCTTTATCATGGGCTACGCCGCGTACCTCCCGTTCGAGGAGCTCTTCCTCAAGTTCGCGCCCGACCAGCTCTATCCGCTCTTCAGGTACGGGGCCGAAGGGACGATATTCCTCCTCTTCGTCGTCGTAGTCGGTGAGAACCTCCTCCGAGGCAGGGGATGGAGGAGGACACAGCTCGACCTCCCCATATTCATGCTCGCCGGCGCGGTGCTGGCCTCTACGGTCGTGAACTCCGTGCCGCCGACGGTCGCGGCCCTCGGCGTAAAGAGCGTCTTCAGATACATCTTCCTCTTCTTTATAATCACCCAGTCCGATTACACGAGAAAGGACCTCAAGGTCTTTCTCTCCATATTCATAGCGAGCGGCGTCCTCCAGATATTCGCCGGTCTCGTGCAGATGGTCGGAGGCGAGTACGTATACGACTTCTTCAGGCCGAGAGACGTCGTCGTCGGGGATAAAATCCTGAAAAGCCAGGACATCACCTTGAGTTCTGAGGGCTTAAGGGTCTGCGGCACGCTCCTTCGCTACGGCGTATACGGAAACTACATAGCATTGCTCCTCTGCCTGCCGCTCGCGAGGCGCTATGTCGGCAAGGACAAGGGGCTCGCGACGACCGCTATAATCCTGCTCGGCGCGATAGTCCTCGTCGCGAGCTTTTCAAGGAAGGGCTGGATAGCGATGTATATCGCGTTCATCTACATGAACTGGCTATCCGGCAAGAAGGTGAAGACTGCGGCGCTCCTCGGCCTCCCCATCCTCGGCGTGCCGTTCCTCCTCATATATTACGGATTTGCGCAGTCGCTTACCCAGGAGACAACGGCTAACCCGATAATGAGGCTTGTCGAGATGTTCTCGCCGGACTACCTCTCACACACGCTTGAGAGGACGAGGCTCTACATACTCACATACGTCACATACAGGATAGCGCGTGACTTCTTCTGGTTCGGGGTCGGCCCCGGGCTCATCGGTAGCGACGTCACAGGCACAGCCGGGGGCACGACCGCCCTCGTCGAAGTGGACAGGATATCGGGGCTGGATTTCGCTGACGAGCGGCTCGCGCTTTTAACCGACGTCGGGTTCGTCAACATCTTCGCCCAGATAGGTTTCTTCGGCATTCTCGCCGTAGTCATCCTGCTCGCGAGGTTCATAAAACAGTCCAAAAGGCTTTTTATTACAAGGGCCGACAGCGAGACGAGGACCGTCGCGCTCATGTTCCTCGGTTTTACGGTAATAATGATAGTCGAGAGCTTTTTCGGCTCGCCTTTGACCTACAGGGCGGTGAGCTTCTACTTCTGGCTATTCGCAGGGTTGCTTTTTTCAAAAGGGATGGCGGAAGACCCCGCCCCCGGAAAGGCCTCAACATGAGCATCTCGGACTTCCACAGGAAGGACTATACCAGTATAAACACAACACTCCACGTTGAGGACAGCCCCTGGAAGATAGAAAAGGTAAGAAAGCTCATCGGCAAGAGGCTCTCTCCAAGGGTCATCTGCGACATCGGGTGCGGGGCAGGGCTCATCGCAAAGGGCATGGCTGAGGCCTATCCGGACGCGTTGGTCATCGGGCTCGACATCTCCATCGACATGCTCAAGGCCGCCAGGAGAAACACCCCGGAGGCGGAGTTCGTCAACGCGCGTATTGAGGCCCTGCCCATAGGCGCAGGCATGGCCGACATAATCATGCTCATGGACGTCCTTGAACACCTCGAAGACCCGGGAAAGGTCCTCGGCGCATTGAGCCAGATCGCCAGACACCTCATCATAAAGGTGCCGCTGGAAGACTCGCTCTGGTACTGGGCGAACGACAAGACCGGACGCTACACGAGGGAGGAGAACCGGAGGAAGCTCGGTCACATACAGTACTTCAAGATGAGCTCGCTCACAAGGCTCCTTAACAACGCCGGGTTCGAGGTCGTAGCATACGAGATAATCTCGCAGAACGTCGACAACCCGGACAACCCGCACATATCGAAACTCGGGAAAGTAATAAACCCCGTGAGGGTCCTAGCGTACAAGGTCTCGAAAAGGCTCTTCGCCAGGGTCTTTAACGGCTCCGTCATACTCCTTGCGGGGAACACCCGCCTTAAAAACAAATGAGGGATTACCTCTCGAGCAGGTTCAAGAGGGCGTTCAGCTCTCCCACGAGGGTGAAGGGGGTCTACGCCATCCTCGACAAGGGTGTAGTAGGTCTCTTCGGCGTGGTATTCGGCGTCCTCATAATACGCCAGTTGCCCAGGGAAGAATTCGGCGCGTTCTTACTTTCCGAGTCCTTCAGGGTCATACTCGTCTCATCGGTCGACGTCGCGGTCGGGCAGGCGATAATAAAGTACATCTCCGAGCGCCATGACGCCGACACGCCAGCCATCCTCTTCAACTCGCTCGTATTCAAGGCCGTGCTCTGGGCGGCCTCGACCGTTGCGCTCGTAATGCTTTCGTTCTTCGCGTCCGACTGGTTCGGGGGCGCGGCCGTCGGCGAGCTCTTAAGGCTCCTGCCCATACTAATGGTCTCTATGCTCCTTAACAACCAGCCGAAGCAGTACCTCACCGCCCGGATGAATATAGGCCGGGTATTCGCGCTGGACCTGTCACTCTTCGCCATATTCCTCATAGGCTTCTACATCTTCAGGGAATGGCTCGTCACCGCGAAGAGCGTGATACTGCTTTTATCCGCCGTATACCTCGTAAACTCAGTGCAGGGCTGGGTACATATATTCGGCAAGGTATCTCTCTCCTCCCGCGTCGACCCGGAGTGGATGAGGAAGATATATTTTTTTTCAAAGCACGCGCTCCTCAATAACGTCGGGATGAACGTGTACAACCAGTCGAGCCCCGTGATAATCGGCCTCCTCATGGACGCGACGGCAGTTGCGGTATTCGGCGCGGCCATGGTCTTCATGCAGTTCTTCTACATGATGGGCGAGGCGTTCAACATGATAGTCTTCCCGCTCACCTCAAAGGAGAGCCGGGGCGGCAAGGGCTTCGCCAAGGCCGCCGAAATATACGAGAAGTACCTCTCCTACATGCTCGTCATATTCTTCCCGGCCTCCGTCGTGCTCGTCGCCTTTCCGGGGACGCTCCTCGACCTCCTGTACGCCGGAAAATACAACGGGACAGAGGCTGTGACCGTTTTGAGGCTCATCGGGCTATGGGGCCTGCTCGCGCCGTTCGTAAGGCTCCTTGCGAGCGTCGTTAACGGCATGGAGCGGCCCGACCTCCTCGCCATGACCGTCGTTATCTCGGCCCTCGCCAACATCGCGCTCAACTTCGCGCTCATACCATTATGGGGCGTTACAGGCTCAGGCGTCGCGCTCTTTGCAAGCATCGTAGTCATGTTCATCACTATCCATCTCCTTACGAGCACGCTCATCAAGGTGAGCTACTTAAGACCTGTCGCCGGGGCCTTAAGGCTCTGCGTATCCTTCTTCGGGCCGAGGAAGGAGATATGAAAAAAATCTTCGCTTACATCGTCGCAGTAACGCTCCTGTCCCTGTCAGCCGTGACTTCCCACGCCGTAGACGCGCCGGCGCGTAAGCTCGTCAGTCTCTTCGACGCAGGCAAGAGGGTCGGCCCGTCTACCGGGATGGACGCGTGCGCGAGGTGCGCTTCCGCCTCTGCGTTCCTTAAATCCGAGATCCTCAAAAAGACAGGTTACGCGTTTAAAGGCAAGGGGAGCGACATAGTAATCAAGATAGTCCCGGAAAATGAAGTGCGCGGGCCTGAAGGCTACGCTATCTCGCACGAGGACGGGCGGGTGGTTCTGAGAGCCGGGTCTGAGGCGGGCGCGCTCTACGGGGCGAGGGCCTTGATGAACACGCTCGAGAAAGACCCACAAGGGTTTTACTTCAGGAAGGCGACTATCGAGGACTTTCCCGGCATACGGATAAGGGCGCTCCACCTGCCCTTGATAAGCGACGCCTCCTACATGAAGGAGGTCATCACGAGGGCCGCGCTCCTCAGATTCAACACCGTCATCATTATGGCCGACGACATGGTCGTCTACCACTCCCACCCGGAGCTTGCGAGAAAGGGCGCTCTCCCGATGGAGACGCTTGAGGAGATCGTCGCCCACGCGCGAGGCCTCGGGCTCAATGTCATCCCTGAGATACAGCTCCTAACGCACCAGACAGACCTCTTCAAGACCGCACACCCGTCTCTCATGCTGAACGCGCACACCTACGACCCCGACAAGGAAGAGGTCTTTCGTATAGTATTCGACCTCATAGACGAGCTTGCAGATGTCTTCAGCCCAGAGTACTTCCACATAGGCCACGACGAGGTCTGGGGCGTCCACTGGGCCACAAAACCCGCGGTCAAGGACAAGGACAGGGTCCTGAACTTTGACGCCTACGCCCGCCACATAAACAGGGTCCAGGAATACCTCAAGAGAAAGAACATCAAGACGATCATCTGGGGGGACATGTTCCTCCACCCCTCCATGTTCACGGAGATGGCCTGGAAACAGCTCCACGGGACCGACGGATTCGACAATGCGCTCGGACTTATCTCGAAGGAGGTCGTCATCGCCGACTACCACTACTACGACACGAGCGATTTCTCCACGATGAAGTTCTTTCAGAAAAAGGGTTTCAAGGTCTTTGGCTCCACCTTTGACAAGAAAAATAACATATTCTCGTTCGCAAGATACGCGCTCAAGCTCGAGGAACCCCCGCTCGGGATGATATCAACGACCTGGTTCCACATGACCAGGATGGAGAAGCAGATAATAGACGATATTATCGGGTGGTCAGCCGAGGCGTACTGGGACCCGATGTCTCAATGGAAGTGAGGCCATGAAGCTCGTATTCGCGAATAATTTCTACTACATGCGCGGCGGCTCCGAGAGGGTCTTCTTCGACGAGATAGCCCTGCTCGAAAAGGACGGCCACAAGGTCGCTCCCTTTACCATGCACTTCGAAAAAAACTTTCCTTCGCCGTTTTCGCGCTTTTTCGCGCCCGAGCTCAGGTACGAGGGCGTGGGGCTTGCGAAGAAGGCGTCGGCGAGCGCAAAGCTCGTTTATTCGAATGACGCGCGCAAAAGCTTCTCCGGACTCCTCGATGCCTTCAAGCCCGATATCGTCCACGGGCACAACATCTACGGCAGGCTCACGACCGCTATCATAGACGAGGCGAAGGCGCGCCGCGTGCCATTTGTAATGACCCTCCACGACTACAAGCTCATCTGCCCCTCTTACCTCATGATACGGAATGATACGGTCTGTGCGAGGTGCGCTGGCGGGGCCTTTTATAACTGCCTCTTGTCCAGGTGCCACAAGGGGTCGCTCGTCTCTTCGCTCGTCTATACGGTCGAATCGTACTTCGCAGCCGCGTTCAAAAAATACGACTGGGTGAGCCGTTTCATCTCTCCGAGCTTATTTCTTTTAAAAAAGCACCTGGAGGCGGGCTTCCCCGAAAAAAAGCTCGTCCACATACCGAACTTCATCAAGGTGAACGAGTTCGAGCCGGTCTTTTCCAACAAGGGCTACATCCTCTATGTCGGGAGGCTCTCAAAGGAGAAGGGCGTGGTCACGATGCTGAAGGCCGTGAAAGGGCTTGACGTGAAATTGAAGATAGTAGGCGACGGGCCGATGAGGAAGGAGTACGAGGCGTTCGCAAAGGAGAACGGCATCACGAACGCAACATTCGAGGGGTATAAGACCGGGGACGGGCTCAAGGAGATGTTCAAAGGCGCGGCCTTCGTCGTATTCCCATCCGAGTGGCACGAGAACGCGCCGATGTCGATACTGGAGTCCTTTGCCTTCGGCAAGCCAGTCATCGCCTCAACGGTCGGCGGGGTGCCGGAGATGGTCATCGACGGAACGACCGGACTACTGTATCCGATGGGCGACCACGCGGCACTCAGGGAGCGCATAAAGTATTTGTCTTTACACCCGTCGAAGGCCGTCGAGTTCGGCAGGGCCGCGCGCTCAAAAGTCGAGAGAGAAAACAACGCCGAGCGTCACATGGGGATGCTTAAATGCGTACATGAGGGAACGGCTTAATTTCAAAGGCTTATCGAGGGAAACTGATGGAACCATCCGCTGAAATAATACGGCCGCCGAAGGTCAGAAACCTATTCCACCACCTTGCCGGGCTCGGTTTTCTCGCGCTCATAAAGGCGAAGGGCGCTCTTTACGGGTACAGGACCCCGAGGACCTTCGGCGTCGAGGACTTCAAGCGCGCCGTGGACTACGACGCGAATGTCGTGGAGCGCTGGCTCGATCACCTCCGGAGCTACACCGGCAAAAACGATATCTCCGGAAAGACGGTCCTTGAGCTCGGCCCGGGTGCGGACCTCGGAGTGGGGTTGATACTCCTCTCAAAGGGCGCTGACAAATACAACTCGCTTGACGTCAATAATCTCGTAGAGTCTGTCCCTGACGCGCTCTACGAGGAGCTCTTCGCGCGCCTCGAAAAGACCGGGCACAAAAACACGGATGAGCTGAGAAGACAGCTCACTCTTACGCGCTCGGGGAAGAACGACAGGCTGAATTACATTGTCACCCACGACTTCGACGTGACCGTATTCGGCAAAGGCGCGGTCGATCTCGTCTTTAGCCAGGCGGCTTTCGAGCACTTCTCTGATATGGAGCGGACTGTTACGCAGTTGAGCGGGGTCGTCAAAAAGGGCGCTCTGCTCGTCGCCGAAATAGATTTAAAGACGCACACACGCTGGATAAGGGACGCCGACCCTTTGAATATTTACAGGTTCAACGAATTCATCTACAACCGTTTCTCCTGCCCCGGCTCGCCCAACAGGCTCCGGCCCGTTGACTACCGGAGGATATTCGAGAGGAACGGATGGGTAAACGTGCGCACGATACCTGTGATAAAGCTCGACGAGGAGTATGTCTCAAAAGTCGGGCCTTCGCTTTCTAAACGCTTCAGGGGGGCTGAGAGCGAGATACAGCATTTAAGCGTGATACTCTCCGCCACAAAGGGCTAACGCGGGAGCGTTGATGAAGATAGTCTACATGGTAGTAAAGGGCATGCCCTACGGGGCAGGCATTGAAAAATATACCGAGGAGATCGGCTCCCGGCTCGTGAAGCGCGGCCACGAGGTCGTCGTCTACTCGATGAAGGGGACCGGCGTCAAGGACGGAGGCGTCTACCGGGGCATGAAGATAAAGACTGTCCCGGCGATAAACTCCAAATCGCTCCAAAAGCTCTCGGCATCGCTCTTCTCATCCGTAAAACAGCTCCTCGAGCCCGACTGCGACATCGTCCACTTCCACGCGTTCGGCCCGGCGGTGTTTTCGTTCCTCCCGAGGCTTCGGGGGAGGAAGGTCGTCGTCCAGGGGCACGGCCTTGAGTGGAAGCGCTCGCGCTGGGGGCTCGGGGGCAGGCTTTTTCTGAAGTTCACAGAGGCGCCATCCGTCAAGTTCCCCCATGTGCTCACCGTCGTATCGAACGTGCAAAAGGAGTACATCAAAAATAAGTACGGCAGGGAGAGCGTCTATATACCGACAGGCGTGAACCCCCCTAAGATGAGAAAGCCCTCTCTCATCAAAAAGAGGTGGGGGCTCTCCGAACGCGATTACATCCTCTTTGCCGCGAGGCTCGTGCCGGAAAAGGGCGCGCACTATCTCATAGAGGCGTTCAAATCAACGAGGCCCGCCGGGCTTAAACTCGTCATCGCCGGGGACGCCCCGCACGAGGAGGAGTACAAGAGGAGGCTTAAGGCGCTCGCCGGAGGCGACCCGGACATAATATTCACCGGCCACGCGAGCGGGGAAACCCTCGAAGAGTTATTCTCCAACCCTTATCTCTTCGTCCTCCCCTCCGAGACAGAAGGTCTCCCCACGGCGCTACTTGAGGCGATGAGCTACGGGAACGCCTGCCTTGTGAGCGACATACCCGAGAACATCGAGGCGTTGAACTCGCTCGGCTTCACATTCAGGACAAAGGACGCAGACGACCTGGCCGAAAAAATAAAAGCCCTCTCAGGGGAAGGCGCGAAGATCGAGAAACTCAGGCCAAAGGCAAAAAAATATGTACTTGAAAATTTTTCGTGGGATAATATAGCGGTGGAATTTGAAGAGCTTTATAAAAAAGCGCTGACGAATTAAATAACAACCAATTCAGGAAGAGTATCTTCGAACGCAAGAAATGGCCTTTAGACAAGACGTGCGACGAGGAAAACCGCAGGCGTACTTGGTGTGTACGTCGAGGATTTTCCGAGGAGCACAACGCAGTATAAGGCCATTTATCGCGTTCGCCACAATCAACCGGAACGGAAAAAACGATGAACCCGATAAAATTTGCCAGCGTTATCGTAACCTACCGCTGTAACGCCAAATGCCACATGTGCAACACCTGGCAGTACCCATCGAAGAGTGAAGAGGAAATAGGCATACCCGTTTACCAAAAACTCCCCTATCTGAATACCGTCAACGTCACCGGCGGCGAGCCGTTCTTAAGGAAGGACCTTGACGAGATAGTCGAGGTCTTGAAGACGAAGTCCAAGAGGCTCGTCATAAGCTCGAACGGGTACTTCACCGACCGGGTATTGCGGCTTTTCGAGAAGCACAGGGACATAGGCATAAGGATAAGCATAGAGGGGCTTCCAAAGGCCAACGACGAGCTCCGGGGCTTAAGCGACGGCTTCGACCGAGGCATAAGGACGCTTATTGAGCTCAACCGCATGGGCGTAAAGGACATAGGCTTCGGCATCACGGTTACCGACAGGAACGCTAAAGACGTGATGGAGCTCTACCACCTCGCCAGGATGATGGGCCTGGAATTCGCCACAGCCGCGATACACAACGCCTTCTACTTCCACAAGTTCGACAACGAGTTCAAGGACCCGGACGCGGCGAGCGCCGAGTTCAAGAGGCTCATAGCTGAACTACTTAAATCCAACAAGGTCAAGGACTGGTTCAGGGCGTACTTCAACTACGGGCTCGTCAACTACATCAAGGGCAACCCGAGGCTGTTGCCATGCGAGATGGGCATGGACTCATTCTTCCTCGACCCCTGCGGGCAGATACTCCCATGCAACGTCCTGAACGAGCCGATGGGCAACCTTAAGGACGCCTCCTTTGACGAGATATGGAAGGGCGCGCGCGCCGAAGAGGTGAGGAAGATGGTCCGGGGGTGCTCTGAGCGGTGCTGGATGATAGGGTCGGTCGCCCAACAGATGAAAAAACGCATTTCAGAGCCCGCGCTCTGGGTATTAAAACACAAGTTTCTGGGCAAGAAGCTGGAGGACTCCTGCGTATTCGCTAAGAAATAGGAGTGTATAGTCAAAACCCCATTAAGTACATGCCTATGCCTTTCCCGCGCTCCTTGCGGTATAATTGACGCATGACCTCAAGGATAATCCTTTTTCTTGCTGTCTATATCGCCGCGCACCTCTTCCTCTGCTTCTCGTTCGCGCGCCTTTTCCAGCTCCCGAAGGGGCGGGCAAGGATAGCGTTATTCGCCGGGATTTTCATCCTTGGCCTCAGCCACATACTCTCCATAGTCCTTCTCCGGATTGACTACAACGCCTTCACAAGGGCGCTTTACGCGATTACCGCCGCGTGGACAGGCCTTGCGCTAAACCTCCTGATGACGGCGGTCGTCTGCCTCATCTTGTCCCTCGTCTTTTCCCTCGCAGGCAAAAGGGCATACACGCGCAGGGCCGCCTTAGCCCTGTTTACGGCGGCGTTCCTGTTTTCGGTATACGGCGTCTGGAACGCATTCCACCCCGTAATAAAGACAGTCGAGGTGGATCTCCCGGGGCTCCCCGAGGTCTGGCGCAAAAAAACTGTTCTGCAGATAACGGACGCGCACTTAGGCGCTGTCTACTCTCCAAAGCATATGGAAAAAATGGCGGAGCGAATCAACTCGCTCGACCCTGACCTGATCTTCATAACAGGCGACCTCTTTGACGGGATGAGCTCGGGCAAACTCAACGACTTCGTTGCCTCCATCGACTCATTGAAGGCGAAGGACGGCGTCTTCTTCGTAACAGGCAACCACGAGGGCTACATAGGGCTCGACCTGGTCTTCGAAACGCTCTCGCGTACGAAGGTAAAGGTCCTCCGCGACGACGTGGCGATAGTCGACGGCGTCCAGATAATCGGCGTGGATTATCCGGTCTACGGCGCCGCGAGAGATGTGGAAGCAATTGTCCGCAAAAGGCCCGGCTTCAAAGACGGCGCGCCCTCTATTCTCCTCTATCACACGCCGACGTCCATCGACCGGACGTCCTCTGCTTCCTTCGGAGAGCACCAGTCAAGGACTTATCTAAGGCCAAAGGTCGACTTTACCGCCGCCAAAAGTCTCGGGGTGAAGGTCCAGCTCTCGGGGCACACCCACGGCGGGCAGATATACCCGTTCGTCTGGCTCGCCGATTACCTCTACAACGGCTATTCCTACGGGCTTAAAAGGGACGGCGGGTTTTCCATCTATATTTCAAGCGGACTCGGGACCTTCGGCCCGCCGATGAGGACAGGGACGAGGCCGGAGATAGTAGTAGTGAGGTTTGAGGACGCGGCAAGGGCGGAATGAAGCATACGATAAAAGAGGCCTATTTGATTCAATCTGAAAGGTTGCTGAAAAAGCTCTAGATGCGAGGCGTCGAGTAGCGAGGAGGGAGGCGTACTTTTTTGTACGCCGCAGTGACGCGCGACGATGACAACAAAGCAGATGGACTTTTTGAGCAACCTTGCTAAGTTTCCAGCTTCCCCATGAACACCCGCTCCAAAATGCCGCTTGTGCGCAGCCCCTCTGCCGTCTCTTCCGCTACGACCTTGCCCTTGTCGAGCACATAGGCGCGGTCGACAATCCCCAGGAGGGATTTAAGGTTGTGCTCGACGACCATGACTGAGGTCCCCTTGGACTCGTTTATCTCCTTTATCTTCGCGAAGACCTCCTTGATAATCTTCGGCGAGAGTCCAAGCGACGGCTCGTCCAGAAGTAGCGCCCTCGGCCCTGCCACAAGCCCCCTCGCTATGGCGAGCATCTGTTGCTCCCCGCCTGAAAGCGCCCTCGCCTTCAACTTCCTCTTTTTTTTAAGGGCAGGGAAGAACGCGAGCGCCTCCTCCACCCGGCGCGCCGTCTCCTCGCGGTCTTTCAAAAAGTAAGCGCCGATCTCCAGGTTCTCTTCGATTGAGAGGCGCGTAAATACCCTCCGCCCCTGCGGCACGAGGACGACGCCCCGGCGGACCATCTCGTGCACGACAGGCGTAAACGGCCTGCCCTCAAGCATGACCTGGCCGGACGCGAGCGGGGCGAGCCCGAAGGCCGCCTTCAGGACGGTGGACTTACCAGCGCCGTTCGGCCCCATGAGCGCGACTATCTCGCCCCTCCTAAGCGAGACGTCGACCTTATCGAGCGCCTTGACGCCCCCGTAAAGTACCGATACGCCTTTCAGATGCAAGAGGTCTTCTTTTTTCATCGTTCCATATCGCCGCCCGTTACTCGCCGAGATACGCCTCTATGACGTCTCTCCTCTCAAGCACCTCAGCCGGGCTTCCCTCGGCGAGGAACCTGCCGCTGTCCATCACTATCACGTGGTCTGAGAGCTCCCGGATGAGGTCCATGTTGTGCTCTATGAGGATGACCGTCCTCCCCTCGTCCCGCAACTCCCGGATGATGGATGACACGGTCTTGACCATCTTAGGGAAGAGCCCCGCGAACGGCTCGTCAAATATAATTATATCCATCTGCCTCCCGGCTGAGACGGCGAGCACCCTCGCTATCTCAAGAAGCTTCCTCTGCCCGTAGGAGAGACCGGAGGCGAGCCCGCCCCTCTTTTCCCATAGCCCTACTTTCTTCAACGCCTCTTCGGCCTGCCTTTCGTGAAATGCGCCGTGCCTCTCGAAGAGCGCGCCGAAAACAGACCTCTCGGTCAGGACGACGAGGACATTATCAATGACCGGCATCTGCTCAAAGAGCCGCACCTCCTGGAAGGTCCGCGCCATGCCGTAGGAAGGCATGTCAAAAGGCCTTATCTTTTTGAGCGTTACCGTGCCGTGGAGGACAACGCACCCGCCGTCGATTTCTGCGAGCCCGCTTAAGACGTTCGTAAGTGTGGTCTTCCCAGAGCCGTTCGGACCGATGACGCTCGTAACCTTGCCCTTGGCGATTGAAATAGAGAGGTCGTCCACCGCACGCACGCCGTCGAAGCGCTTCGTAAGGCCCTTTGTCTTGAGTATGGCGTCTGTCTTTGTCACAGCTTGAACTCCCCGAAGAGCCCCTGCGGCCTGTAGAGCATGAGAACGACGAGAAACAGCCCGTAGACGACGTGCCGCATCTGCGCGGCGATTGCCTGCGGGAAACCCGCGAACCTGAGCGCCTCTGGCAACAGGACGAGGACGAGCGCGCCTATAACAGAGCCCTTGAGGCTTGAGAGCCCGCCGAAGATGATTATGGCGAGTATGAAGACCGACTCCATCACGGTGAAGCTCGACGGGTCGACGAAGTTTATGTAGGAAGCGACGAGAGACCCGGCGACAGCCGCCATCCCGGCGGATATTACGAATATGGCGAGCTTGAAATATACGGTGTTGTAGCCGAAGACCTGTATCGCCTTTTCGTCCTCCCTGATCGACTTAAGGACCCTGCCGAACGACGAGCGCGCCACAAACCTGGCGGCAAGGAATGTGAGGGCGAGGAAGCAGGCGGCAAGCGCGAGGAAAAATACTCCGGAGGAAAAATCCATCCCGAAAAGCGCGGGCCTCGGCACGCCAGGAATGCCAAGCGGCCCGCGTGTAAGCCCGTGCCAATTGAGGAACACGCTGTAGATTATGACGTTGAAGCCTAATGAAACGAGGGCGTAGTAATCCCCGTCGAACCTGGAGAGGACCGCTCCTATGAGAAAGGCGGCTCCGGCCGAGGCGGCTATGCCTGCTGCCATTGAAGCGAAGAAGTTTACTCCAAGGCTTGTCGTCAGTATGGCTGTTGAGTACGCGCCTATGCCGTAGAAGGCCGCGTGCCCGCTCGCCAGCAAACCCGTGTAGCCTACGACGAGGTTCAGACTCAAGCCGAGGATGGCGTATATGATGACAAGGGTCGCAAGGTGCAGTATGTAGTCCATCTTTTCTTTCCTGACGCGTCCGTTATCTCTTAATTATCCCCTGGGGCCTGAATACGAGAAAGACTATAAGAAGTAGGAACGAGACCGCGTCCTTCCATTCGCCTGGTATCATCCAAATCCCGAGGTTCTCGACGAGCCCCAGGAGAAAAGCGCCGAGCACGCCCCCATAAATATTACCGACCCCTCCAATAATGGAAGCGATGACGCCCTTAAGCAGGAGCCCCATGCCCATCGTCGGCTGTATGCCGGTGTCGAACCCGACGAGTATCCCGGCGAGCCCGGCAAGGGCCGAGCCTATGAAAAATACATAGCCCGTGACCCTGCCTGTATTTATGCCGACCATCCTCGCGACTTCCTCGTCGTCGCTTATCGCCCTTACGGCCTTTCCGAAGGACGTGCCGTTAAGGAGCGCGGCCAGGCCGAGCATAGAGGCCAGGCTTGAGAATATTATAATGACCTGGGTCCGCGTGACGACGCCGCCGAGCACGCTCAACGCCTCCTGCCCGGCGGTCTCAGAGAGCGTCTGGAACTGGCTGGTAAAGATGATGGAGAGGGCCGCCTGCGCAGTCGTAAAGACGCCGAGCGAGGCTACGAGGAGGACGAGGTTGGAGGCCTTCCTCTTCCGGAGCTTCGAGTAGACGAGCCTGTCGAAGCCGTAACCCGCAAGGCCCGCTATCGCGACCCCCGTGGCGACGCTGAGATAAATATTCAGCCCGAGCATTTTTGAGAGCGTGAAGAAGGCATACCCGCCGATCGCGGCGAGGACCCCGTGCGCGAGGTTAAAAAACCTTGTGACCCCGTAGATGAGATTGAAGCCGAGCGCCATGAGCGCGTAGAGGGCGCCCGCCATAACGCCGTTCAGGATGAGTTGAGAGAGGATTTCCATTAGATGATTTCTGGGACACGTCTTTCCAATAGACTGCTAAAAAAGTCCGGCTACTTCGCGCCTGCGGCCTTGCCGCCCCTTACTTCCCTTACGGAATAGTCGGCGTTCTTTATATCGCCGTTGGCGTCAAAGGTATAGTTGTCCGCTATGCCCTTGTAGTCGGCTACCCCGTAGATGCCTTTTTTTATGAGGACGGTGTCGGTCCCTGCGGTCTCCATGACGGATGCGAGTATTTTAAGGGCGTCGTAGGCGCGCGGCGCGTAGACGTTTATCTCCTTGCCGCCGGTCTTTTTAGACAAGGCGTCGACAAACCCTTCCGGATAGGCCTTGTTGGCGGGCTCAAGGTACATGGCGCCATCGCCGTCGCCCTTTACGCTCTCCCAAATCTTGGGGTCGCTCCACGCGTCCGCGCCAAAGACCGGCGCCTTGACGCCGAGCTCTCTCATCTGCCGGAGGCCCACTATGGTCCCCTCGGTGTAGCTCACAAAATATACGAGCTCGGGGTTGGCGGCCTTTATCTTTACAAGCTGGCCTCTTAAGTCCCTGCTGTCCTGCGGGAAGGCCTCTTCCCCGACTATCTCTCCGCCGAGTCTCACGAACTCGGCCTTGAAGGAATCGTTCACGCCGAGGCACCAGTCAGATAGGCACTTAAGGAGCGCAACACGCTGTTTGTTGAGCTTCGTCCTTACATACTTCGCGGCGTAGACGCCCTGGAAGGAGTCCGACGGCACGTTCCTGAAGATGTAGTCGCCCGCGTTCGTTATGCCGGGGTTTGTCGAGCCTGCGGACAGGAGTATCACCTTCGATTTTTCGGCGAGCGGGGCCATGGCGAGCGTTTCCGAAGAGCAGAGCCCGCCAATAATCGCCGTCACTTTGTCGATGTTTATTAGTTTGTTGGCGGCGTTGGCTGCCTCCTTGGGGTCGCATTTGCCGTCCTCGTAGATAATCTCTATCTTTTTGCCCTTTATGCCGCCTGCGGAGTTTATCTCGTCGCTCGCGAGCTCGACGGCCGCCTTCATGTTCTCGCCGATGTAGGCGAGATCGCTCGTCAACGGCCCCACGGACCCTATCCTTATTATGTTCGCCTCCCCGGCTTCCTTGCCGGACTTCGAGCACCCGGCCGCGAGGGATATGAGCGCAATTACTCCGAAGAGGGCCTTGAAGGTCTTTTTCATGGTTTTTCCTTTGGATAAGATATTTCGAAAAATTATCATAATGAGGGGCCGGAATCAATTCAGAAGTGTCTTGAAAAGCCGCGGTATGGAAACTCCGGGGAAAAGGTGGTATAAAATAAAGGCGGACTGCTTGCGTAGCCCGCCTTATTAAATAAAAAGAATCGGGACTATACCGGTTTTTTTATTGCCTTACCCCGTTCGTATCATACTTGAGCAGAAAGATATCGGACGATCCCGCGCTCGTATTCCCGTCGAGACCGCCATAGGTATATCCTGTCACATATATTTCGCCGGTACTCTCTACGGCAATGCTATAACCGCCTTCGCCAGATGACGTCCCGAATTGCTGGATCCATTGTTTTGCGCCAGTTGAATCGTATTTCAACAGAAAGATATCGTTCGAACCTGCACTCGTATTACCGTCGAAGCCGCCATAGGTATATCCTGTCACATAAACATTGCCGCTGCTGTCGAGGGCAACGCCTTCAGCATTGTCATAATTTGACGTTCCGAGTTGCTGCGTCCATTGTTTTGCGCCGGCTGAATCATATTTAACCAGAAAAACATCAGGTAATCCTGCGCTCGTATTACCGTCAAGGCCGCCATAGGCATATCCTGTCACATAAACATTGCCGCTACTGTCGACGGCAACGCCTTCAGCAAATTCCTCACTTGACGTTCCTAATTGCTGTGTCCATTGTTTTGTGCCGGATGAATCGTATTTCACCAAAAAGATATCGGGTGCGGCGCTAAAGTAAGGGCCGGCAGAGGTAGCGCCTGTCACATAGACATTGCCGCTACTGTCAAGGGCAACATCATAAGCGTAATCACTATTACCTGATATTCCGAATTGCTGCGTCCATTGTCTTGCGCCGGTTGAATCGTATTTAACAAGAAAAACATCGGTACCTCCTGCGCTCGTATTACCGTCAAGTCCGCCATAGGTATATCCTGTCACATAGATGTCGCCGCTGCTGTCGAGGGCAACGCCTTCAGCATTGTCATAATTTGACGTTCCGAGTTGCCGCGTCCATTGTTTTGCGCCGGTTGAATCGTATTTCACCAGAAAGATATCGTACGAACCTGCGCTCGTATTCCCGTCGAGACCGCCATCGGTAAAGCCTGTCACATAGGTGTTGCCGCTATTGTCGACGGCAACGCCTTCAGCGTAATCATCCCCTGCCGTTCCGATTTGCCGCGTCCATTGTTTTGCGCCGGTTGAATCGTATTTAACAAGAAAAACATCGGGACCTCCTGCGCTCGTATTACCGTCAAGGCCGCCGTAGGTAAAGCCTGCCGCATAAATGTTGCCGCTATTGTCGATGGCAACGTCCTTAGCGTAATCATCACTTGACGTACCGAATTGCCGCGCCCCTGTCCATCCTGATGGAGTAGTGTCGGTTGGAGTAGTGCCAGATGGGATTGGGGCCTCACCGCCGCATGACACCAGTGAAACCGAAGGAAATAAAACAAAAAACCAAAATAGGGCCTTAAAAGTGATCTCCCGATACATATTCCCTCATAAAATTTTATAAGGCGGGCTCAGACCATTAAAAGGGGGTGGTTCAACACAAGTAAAATACAACAAGGGGGTTCCGGCTTGAGCCAAAACCCCCTATGGCAAAAAGATTACGGCCTCGATTTTCTTGGCGTCCCCACAGGGATTCGAACCCTGGTCGCCGCCGTGAAAGGGCGGTGTCCTTGGCCTCTAGACGATGGGGACTCTAAAAATTGTTATTTTTCCTGATCTCTGCGTCAGGTCGGAACTAAAAATGCTCACATATTACCATATATGCTGCGCTTTTTATTTCCGCCCTTCCTTGACCTCAGAAAAAATTCCTAATTTTCAGTTATTAATAACTTATGTTTAATGGTGAGCCGCCCGGGACTCGAACCCGGGGCCACCTGCTTAAAAGGCAGATGCTCTACCATCTGAGCTAGCGGCTCAAAACCTCGTACCAACAATAACCTAAAATTATTATCACAAAAGGGGCGTGCCTGTCAAACTCAAAAGACGCCGCAAAAAAACACCCTTCCCTGTTGCGCCCGCACTGCGTAATTATATCGGAAAAACCGGCGGGCCAAATCCCCGCCCCCTACTTCAAGGCCCTCCTGAGGAAGTCCTTGACCTCGAGGAAGAGCTCCCTCGCCTGGTAGAGCTTGAGCTGGGACTCGTTCTCCGCATACTCTATCCCGGCGTTCAGGCCAAAGGCCTTCCACTCCGTCTTGAGCCTCTCGATGTAAGGGTCGAGCTTGTGGCTGAACCTCTCAAGCATCACAGCAAAGGACTGGTACGTATCCTTCGGGATCTCCACCCCGCTCGCCAGAAATGCCGCCAGGGCCGCATGGTAGGCCGCGTAACAGGACGAGGTCGCCGACTGGGTATAGAGCCCCCTTGACTGGAGGAGATCGGCGGCCTGAAGGAACTCCTCCGACTTCTTCATCTCCACCCTTACCTTGTCCCTTCTCCTTAAGTCCAAAAGCGCTCCTTGTGAAGCCCGGCGTACATGGGCAAGCCGCCCTATGCCGGTCTATATTTACGAGAGTATAAGTTCCCGCGGTTAAAAAATCAAGACTGTCATGCGTCAACCTCGGAATGGACTGCCCCGTGGCTAAGGCTACTGGCATCACCTTATACCTCCCCTGGTCCGATAGTCGGGAGGGGAGACGATTTAAGCGGTTTATCCGCCTTTATGACACACTCCCGGATTTGCGGCCCTTTAATAGATTTATCGGCGTTTGACCACAGGCCTTTAATCGCGGATTCGGCGAACAAGCTGAAAATCCGAAATAAATTGTCCTCAGGGCCGTAGATATAGTATCATTTCGCCATGCCGAGGCTCATAAACTCGTACATATTCAGGGAAATCTCCGTCCCGTTCCTTTTAAGCCTCGCGATACTGACGGCCACGGGCCTCTTGAGCAGGATAATGAAGCTCGTGGAGCTCGCGGTCACACACGGCATCGGCGCCCCGTTCGTCTTCTGGTTCATCGTCTCGGTCGTGCCGTCGTTCATCATATACACGATACCGGTCTCGTTCCTCATAGGCGTGCTCGTCGCCTTCACGAGGCTCTCATCCGACTCCGAGATAACCGCGATGAAGGCCTCTGGCTTAAGCCTCTTCTCGCTCATGAGGCCGGTAATCGCGCTAGCCATCATTGCGTACTTCCTCACGCTCGCCTTTACCGTCTACTTCTTCCCGTGGGGGAACATAAACCTCAAGAACCTCCTATTCGAGGCGGCAAAGACGAGGCTCGTCTCAGGCATCGAGGAGAAGACCTTCTATGACAAGTTCAGAGGGGTAGTCCTCTACGTGGACCGCCTCTCGACAAAGACCGGAGAGATGGAGGGCATCTTCATATCCGAAGCGGGCGCCGGTGGGGACGCGAACCTCTTTTTCGCGGAGCGGGGCGTGTTCTCGCCCTCAGGCGAGGAGTTCTCGGTCTTCCTTAAGCTCAACGACGGGACGATCCACAGGAAGACCGGCGACGACGGCGCCTATCACATAGTGCGGTTCGAGGACTACCTCGTCACCTTGAGCGCCGCCTCGGCCCCGGCTACGACCCTTGAGAGGAGGACGAACCGCGAACTTTACATGGGCGAGCTCATGGCGAGGGTCGATGACGCACGGGCCAAAGGGATAAACACCGCGCCTTTCGTCATTGACCTCCACAAGAGGTTCGCCCTTCCGGCCTCGGTCTTCGTATTCGCGCTCCTCGGCGTGCCCTTGGGGATACAGAGGATACGGGCCGCGCGGTTCGCGGGTTTTTCCATCGCGCTCGCGGTCGTGCTCGCGTATTACGTGGCTTCGACCGCGCTCGAAGCCCTGGGCGAGAACGGCGGCCTTAACCCCATCGTCGCGGTCTGGGGCTCGAACATCATATTCACGATAGCCGGAGTATACTTCTTCAGGCTCGCCGCGCGGGACGCTTCGCCCTCAACCCAGTTATTTTCGGCGCTTGAGGCGCTCATCCCCCGGAGGAACAATAAAAAGGCGCAATGAGGCTCATTCAACGGTACATACTCTCGGAGTTCCTCAAACTCCTTGCGATAGCGCTCGGCGCGTTCATCGCGCTATTCATGATGGTCGATCTCTTCGAGAACATCGACCTGCTCATGAAGCACAGCGTCCCGCTCTCTCATTCCGTCAGGTTCTTCGCCTGGAAGCTCCCGTTCATCCTGGGGCAGGTCTTTCCGATAGCCGTGCTTGTCGCGTCGCTCGTCTCTTTGGGGCTACTCTCCAAACACGGAGAGATAACCGCGATAAAGGCTGGCGGCGTAAGACTGCTCCGCGCGGTCACGCCTCTGCTCCTCGCCGGGCTCGCCATTAGCGTCCTCGTCATTCTCATGAACGAGTACGTGACCCCGGTTGCGCTCAAAAAGACAGACTCCTTCCGCCAGCAGTGGTTCGGGGTGCAGGGCGGCTCCTTCGGCAAGGAGGGCGTCTGGGTGAGGACTGGAAGGGGTATATTCAACGTAAGACAGGTCGACCTCGGCAGGGACAGGCTCTACGGGCTCACGCTCTACGAGATCGAAAAACCCTTTGCCGTGAAGGAGCGCATCTACTCAAGGAGTGTAGTCTGGAAAGGCGACAAATGGGTGGCGGACGAGGCCATCGTCTGGAGGTTCAAAGACGGAGAGGTCAAGCGCGAGGAGGCGCTCTCGCTTGAGATAAACGAGTTCATAAGGCCCGAAGACCTGCCGAACGTCGAGAACCTGCAGAAGAACATGTCTCTCAACGAGCTCCGCGGCTATGTGCGCTCGCTCGATGCCGACGGGTACGATTCGTCCAAATACCGGATAGACCTATACGGCAAGATAGCCTTTCCGCTTGTGAACTTCGTCATGCTCCTCATGGGCATACCGTTCGCCCTGAAGACCGGCAGGCACAGCGGCATCGCGACCGGCGTGGGCTTAAGCGTAGTCATCGCGTTCAGCTACTGGATAGTCTACGCCGTAACGCGCTCTTTGGGCTTGAACGCCCTCATACCGCCGCTCGTAGCCGCGGCCTTCCCGGACGTCCTCTTCTTCGCCATTGGGGCGCTCATGTTCGGGTACGTGAGGGAGTAAACATCACTCGGCCTGTTTCAACACCCGCGCGGCCTCGAACTCCCTCTCTGCCTCATCGGCCCATCCCTTTCTTTCGTATATGAGGGCGAGCTCGTAATGGGAGTTCGCCCTATCCGGCTCAAACCTCAGCGCCTCCTCGAATTCCCTCTCTGCCTCATCGATCATGCCGAGCTTCAAATATGAGAGGGCGAGGTTGTGGCGCGTCCCTGCCTTATCCGGCCTTTGCTCAAGAGAAGCCCGGTAGGCCATGACCGCGTCCCCGTAAAGCCCTCCGGCGAAGTAAGCGGCCCCGAGGTTATGGAGCGCGACCGCGTCCGGGCTGAATGAGACGGCCTTCTCGAACTCCGGTATCGCCTCGCTTACGAGCCCCCTCCGAAGATACACGTCCCCGAGGCTCGCGTGCGTCCGGGCCTTCAACGGGCTCTTTGCTATCGCGTCCTTCCAGAGGGCCGCGTCGTCCCTCCAGACCTCGTTCCTCACATATGCCGCCGCGCCGAGCGGCAAGGCGACGAGGACGGCGAGGACGACGGCGAAGGCGGCATTTGACCAGCCCTTCAACAACCTCTCTTTCAAAAAGAAAGCGAAGGCGCTGAACGCGGCGAACGCGCCGATAGACGGCAGATAGAGCCTGTGCTCGAATATCACGTCCTGTATGGGTATGACGGACGATTCTACTGAAAGCGTTATGAAGAACCAGAAGACCCCGGCAGAGACGAGCGTAAGATGCGCGTCGCTCCTCTTTCTCGATATCACGAAAAGACAGACCGCGGCCACGAGGAGCGAAAGCAGGAACAGAAAAGAGGCGAGGACGCCTGGGGCGAGGATGGAATTATAAACCGGGTAGCTGTAGTCTATGTTTTGCCCCATCGGCAGGACAAGGAGCCTTAGGTACGTCACGATGACCCGGAGCTCCGTTACGAAGTACGAATAAGGGGAGAGACCCGTCATCTCTGAAAACTGCTTCCGCATGATGTTGGAGCTTACCCCCGCGCCTTCACCTGACGCCGCGCTCAATACCATAAATGGGATGATGAGCATTACGAAGAGGAACGGGATGACCCGGAAGAGCCTCTTTTTATAAGGCCCGTCATAGAAGGCCGTCTCATAGAAAAGGATTATCGCCGGGAGCGTAAAGGCTATCTCCTTTGTGAACTGCGCGCATACGGCAAATACAAAAGAGAGCGCGTAAATAAGCGCGCCGTTCTTATCACGCGCGCGCCACGCGATATAAGAGGCGAGCGAGAGGAGATAAAAGAGGGCCGCGAGCGACGCGAACCTCTGGGTTACGTATGTGACGGCCTGCGTCTGTAAGGGGTGGACGGCAAATATGACGGATGAAATAAAAGCTACCCCGAACGCCGCCCCGGCGGACTGAAGCGCGCCCTTCATCCAGGGCGTCGCGAAGGTCCTGGATACGATAAAAAAGACGAGTACGGCGTTGGCCGCGTGGATAGCGGTATTCAAGAGGTGATAGCCGAAGACGTCGAGCCCGCCAATTCTAAAGTTGAGCGCAAAAGAAATGTAGGATAACCAGCGGGTGCCCGTCGGGGGCCAGAGGTTTGAAAGGGCGCGTATCTCGGGGTTTCCGATTATGTACATGCCGTCGTCAAAGACGAACGGCACGTCAAAGGTATTCGAATATACAATGAAGGCGAGGAGAGCTGTCAATGGGTAGGCTATGTAATAAAGACGGCGCATACCATCCTGAGAGGGGGTTGAATAAACAACACCGGGAGCTTATCACATATCTTCCCCCCTTTCTAAAGGGGGACTGAGGGGGATTATAAAGGGCTGAAAAATAATCTCCCCAAACCCCTCTTTAGAAAAGAGGGGTTCTGCATGGTCCTATTCGTCACCTGCCTACCTCTTCTATCCCCTGGTACGCCTCCTGGAAACCGGGGTTGATGGATATGACGGCCTCGAACTCCCGCTTCGCGTCACTGAGCCTGCCCATGGACTGGTAGGCGAGCGCGAGATTGTAACGGGCCCTCCATTTGTCCGGCTGAAAAGTGACGGTCTTTTCAAGCTCCGAGACAGCCTCATCCATCCTCCCCAAAGCCCGCAAGGTAGAGGCGAGGTTGTAGTGGGCGTCGGCGAAGTCGGGTTTAAGCCCTATCGCGGTCTTGAGTTCGGCTTCCGCCTCCTCGTACCTTCCAACCTTGTAATAGGCGGAGCCGAGGTTGAAGAAGGTCTTTACATCGGGCTTCAGGCCGCGCGCCTTCTCGAACTCCTCTATCGCCTCTCCGTATCTCCCCATCCTGAAGTATACGTCCCCGAGGTTGTTGTGAGGGCGCGTCTTTCCGGGGCTCTTCCGGGCGACGTCGGTCCAGAGCGTGAATTCGTCCTGCCAGACGAGGTTCCTCCTGTACGCCGCCGCGCCGTAGGGGATGGCCAGAATGATTGCTACCACAATTGCAAAGACTGTGGCCGACGCCTTCACGAGCGAGCGTTTTTTAAGATACTCGAACAAACATATCATGAAGGCCCCGAAGGAGACGAAGAGGCCGATGGACGGAAGATAGAGCCTGTGCTCGAATATCACGTCCTGTATGGGGATGACCGAAGACTCAATCGATAGCGTTATGAAAAACCAGAAGACCCCGGCGGCTGAGAGCGCCGCAAGGGGCGCCCTCCCCATTCTTGTCCTCGCGTACGCGACTACCGCTACCGCGGCGAAGCATAAGAGGAAGAAGAGCGAGAGGAGCGGACCTGGCTCAAGGACGGAGGTGAACTTAGGGTAATCGTAATCGAGGTTTTGCCCCACCGGTAGAATAACGAGCCTTAAGTATGTCACGACCACGCGGAACTGCGTGGAGAGGTACTGGTACGGCGAAAGGTCTGAAAGCTCCTGGATCTGTTTCTCCCTTATGAGCTCGCTTACCCCGTGGTCCGGCCCAGCGTACACGAGGAGCGTAAACGGGATAATGAGCATCGTGAGCATGAACGGCGCAGTCGAGACCGCCCTTTTTCTGAAGCCGCCGCCGAAAAACGCCGCCTCGTAAAGAACGATAACCGTTGGGAGCGTGAAGGCTATCTCCTTTGTCATCTGCGCGGCTATGGCCGAGGCGAACGCGAGAGCGTATTTTACATAACCCTTTCTTCCCCCCTCCGCGCCGATTCTATGACTTGCATAGAGGACAAGAGAGAGGAGAAAAAAGAGCGTGGCAAGGGAGGCGAACCTCTGTGTCGTGTATGTGACGGCTTGGGTCTGCACGGGGTGTATTGCGAAGAGGACTGACGCAATAAGCGCGGCCCCGAAGGCCGCGGACTCCTTGTCGTTCAGCCCGGATAGCTCCATAAACGGCGTCTTGAACGTGAGCGAGACGAGCCTGAAGACGAGCATGGAGTTTACGATGTGTATGAGGATGTTTACCGCGTGATAGCCTCTTGGGTCGAGGCCGCCCATGCTGTAACTGAGGGCGAATGAGAGGTACCCGAAGTACCTTGTCCCGACAGGTGGCCAGAACCCGGAGAAGTCCCGGATGCCGGCGTTCCCTGCTATGTACATCCCGTCATCGAAGACAAAGGGATAGGGCAGTATCGACGAATATACAACGGCTGAGAGTATCGCGAGCGTAGCGTATGCGAGCGCGTTTTTCATCCTCACGAAGGCGGCCCCCCTCCCCGCTTCAATTCAATGTAGCGGAGGTTCTCGTACGCGTCCTCGAAGCCTGGGTTTATGGATAGCGCGGTTTCGAACTCAGCAACGGCCTCGTCGTATCTGCCGAGGTACTTGTACGCGAGCCCGAGGAGGTTATGCGCCCTGTAATTGCCGGGTTCGAGCCTGATCGTCGCGCTGAACTCACCCACGGCATCTTCAATCCTCCCCTTGCTCAGATACGCGAGCCCGAGGTTGTTGTGGGCGTTCGCCTTCGCCGGCTGGAATGTGACAGCCGCCTCGAACTCTAATATCGCGTCGTCCATGCGCCCTATGTCCTTGTACGCGACCCCGAGGTTGTAGTGGGCGTCGGCAAAGTTGGGCTTCAACTCTATGGCACGCTTGAACTCGTCCATCGCGCGCGCGAGATCACCCTTCCTGTAATAAACCGAGCCGAGGTTGTTGTGCACGCGGGCCTTCATCGGGCTCTTTACGACCGCGTCCTCCCAGAAGACCACCTCGTCGGCCCAGACAGTGTTACGCATGTATGTAGCGACGGACAAAGGGACTGAGACGGCCGCGGCTATCATAAGGGCGAGTGCCGCCGCTGAGGCCACCGATCTATTTCCGGGCACGAAACGCGCGCCGTATAGAAGCGCGGACCCGAAGGCGAGCGCCGCGCCGGGCATGGCGAGGTACAGCCTGTGCTCGAATATGAGGTCGTTAATTGGGATTATCGAGGACTCTATCGACAGCGTTATGAAGAACCAGAATACGCCTGCTGAAAAAAGAAGCCCGAGCGCGCAGTTGACCCTCCTCGATTTTACGAATATCCATACCGATAAGATGACTATGGACAGAAGGAACAGGAAAGATAATAGCGGCTCCGGCGAGAATATCGAGGTAAAGAGCGGGTAGTCGTAGTCGAGCGTCTGGTTTACCGGAAAAACGATAAGCCGGAGGTAGGTGACGATGACCCTGAACTGGGTAACGAGGTAGTCGTGGCGCGAAAGCGCGGTCAAATCCCTTATCTGCAGCTCCCTCGTCCTCTCGCCAATGTCAGAGCCGCCCCCGCCGAGCCCGGCCTCGGGGCCGAGGATGGCAAGAGGGATGATAATGAGCGTGAGTATTAACGGTATGAGCGCGGGTATCCTTTTTTTGTCCCATCCGAAAAAGACGCCCTCGTAGAGGACTATCATTACGGGGAGCGTAAAGCTTATCTCTTTGGTGTTCTGCGCGGCTATGGCCGACGCGAGCGCGACGATATAAAGGAAGACCTTGAAGGCCTTTGGCCCTGACGAGAGCCTCCACCTTATATATGAGACGAGCGAGAGGAGATAGAAGAGGGTCGCGAGTGACGCGAACCTCTGCGCCATGTAAGTAACCGCCTGCGTCTGTACAGGGTGCACAATAAAGAGGACCGATACGATAAGCGCGAGGACGAACGCTACTCTTTCCTTGTCTTCGACCTGCGCCCTTTCCATCCACGGGGTCCTGAAGGTTGCAGTCACAAGCGCGTAGACGAGGAGGCCGTTCACGATGTGTATCATCACATTAACAAGGTGGAAGCCGAAGGTGTCGAGCCCGTTGATTCTAAAGTTCAGCGCGAACGAGAGATACCCGAGATACCTCGGCCCCGAAGGCGGCCAGAAGTTCCCGAGGTTTTTTATGAGCGGGTTCTTCGAGATGTACATCCCGTCGTCGAATATGAACGGGCCGTGAAATGCGCTTGAATAGATGACGACGGCGAGGACACTGAGCGCGATGAAGACTATGAGGGGACGGAGTTTCATAAAATTTATGGGCAAATATCCGAGGGACTGTTTATAGGAAGATTCCTCAGATTCTCCTCCAAAGCTTTCTGTACTTCCAGCAAGGCCCCCGGGGCTTTTAGGGGGCCTTGCTGGAACTGAAAATTTTTGAAGGGGGGTCTCAGGGGGTCCTCGCCGGACGGGCGAAACCGGATCGATCGGCTATGATTCAAATCGCCTCAAAGACTCCGATTGATAATGGCGGTGCGCCGAGCACCTTTTTATAAAAAGTTTCCCCCCGGAGACTATGCCTTCTTCGCCACCCTTATGAATATCTCATCGAGTTGTTTCTGGTCTACGGGCGACGGCGCGTCGCTCATGACGTCTGTCGCCTTCTGCGTCTTGGGAAAGGCTATGCAGTCGCGGATAGATTCGGACCCGGTCATTATGGCCATTATCCTGTCGAGGCCGAAGGCTATGCCTCCGTGCGGCGGCGTGCCGTACTTCAGGGCCTCGAGAAGGAAGCCGAACCGCTCCTCCGCCTCTTCCTTCGCGATGCCGAGCTTTTCGAAGACCTTTGCCTGGACGTCGGACCTGTGGATTCGGATAGAGCCGCCGCCTATCTCGGAGCCGTTAAGGACGAGGTCGTAGGCCTTTGCCCTGACCTTCAGGGGATCGGTGTCGAGATAGGCGAGGTCCTCGTCCATCGGCGCGGTGAAGGGGTGGTGTACGGCGACGTATCTTTTTTCCGCGTCGTCGTAATCGAAGCTCGGAAAATCAGTCACCCATACGAAGTTGAGCCTGTCTTTGGGGATGAGGTCAAGCCTTCCGCCGATGTTGGTGCGGAGCCTCCCCAAAACCGTGTTCGCGACGGACGGTTTATCTGCGGCAAAAAGTATGAGGTCGCCTGTAACAGCGCCGAGGGCCTTCGCGGTACCCTCTTTTTCAGCGTCCGAGAGGAACTTCGCTATGGGAGACTGCCAGCCCTCTTCGGTAACCTTGACCCAGGCGAGGCCCTTTGCGCCGAAGGATACGGCTATTTCGGTCAAGTCGTCGAGGTCCTTTCTTGAAAATGTGGCCCCGCCTTTTACGCATATCGCCTTTATAACGCCTTTTTTTGAGGCGGCGTCGGCAAAGACCTTGAAGCCGGAGCCTGAAAGGAGCGCGGTCAGATCGACAAGCTCGAGCGCGAAACGGGTGTCCGGGTTATCCACCCCGAACCTGCCGACCGCCTCGGCGTAGGTCAAGCGAGCGAAGGGGGGCGCAAGGACCACGCCCGACTCCTTGAATATCTCTACGACGAGCCCTTCCATGACTGAGATGACGTCTTCCCTGTCGACAAAGCTCATCTCCGCGTCTATCTGAGTAAACTCGGGCTGTCGGTCCGCGCGGAGGTCCTCGTCCCTGAAGCATTTGACTATCTGGAAGTACCTGTCGAAACCCGATATCATGAGTATCTGTTTGAAGAGCTGGGGCGACTGTGGGAGCGCGTAGAACGCACCCGGGTTAAGCCTGCTCGGCACGAGGTAATCGCGCGCGCCCTCGGGCGTGGACTTTGTAAGCACAGGCGTCTCTATCTCAAGGAAGCCGTTCCTCGTCAGATAGTTCCGGGTAGCCATCGCGACCTTGTGCCGGAGCATGAGTTTTCTCTGGAGCGGCGCCCTGCGAAGATCTAGGTAGCGGTACTTGAGCCTCGTCATCTCGGCGACGTCCGTATCGTCCTCTATCATGAAGGGGAGCGGCGCGGAATCGTTAAGCACAATGATCTCCGTGACCGCGACCTCTACTTCGCCTGTCTTAAGGTCCGGGTTCACCGTACCCTCGGGCCTCTTCTGCACGACGCCCTTTACGGCGATGACGAATTCGCTCCGGAGGTTATGCGCCTTCTCGTGCACGGCCGAATCGGTCTCCGGGTTGAATACGAGCTGGACGAGCCCTTCCCTGTCTCTTAAGTCGATGAATATGAGGCCGCCGTGGTCCCTCCTCCTCTGGACCCATCCCATGAGGCCGATCTTCTCGCCTGTCTGAGACGTCGAGACCTCCCCGGCGTAGCAGGTCCTTCTCCATTCAGCCATCTTCTCTATCAATTTAAGACCTCCGGTATTGAAAGAAACTTTTTTTGGCGGCCATAACCAAAACCGCGATACTGGGAATATTCGCATCAAGGCCTGAATACCGCCACGCGCGCCGTGCTGGCGCGGGCGGGATTTGAACTTATATCACATCCGCGGACCCTTTTCAAATCGATAGAAAAAAACATGGTTACAAATTTTTAGCTTGACAGAAAACATGTAGAACGGGATAATTGCCGCAATTAAAACCCCAAACAACCACATAGTCTGGGAAAAAACACCTTCAAGGAGGCAATCAATGAAGAGAACTGGCTTCTGGATTCTCCTCCTGGCTTGTATCGGTATGTCTGCGGGCATCTTCGCGCCGTCGGTGACGAACGCGGAGTACGGAGACATAGTACTGAACAGCAAGTCAGAGAGCATGGAAAAGGCGGGAGTAAGCCCTGTGGTCTTCCCGCACTGGTTCCACAGGATCAGGTTCAAGTGCAAGGTATGCCACGAAGACATTTTTATCATCAAGAAGGGCGCCAACGACATCAACATGACCGCGATCATGAACGGCGAGTTCTGCGGCAAGTGCCATAACGGCCTTGTGGCATGGGAGCCGCTCTATTGCGACAGGTGCCATTCCTACAAGGGCAGCAACCCGAACGCGCCCACGAACCAGAACTAATAAATCACACGAGGAACAGTTTGAAAGGAGGATCGGATAAATGAAAGCATCCAGGCTTTTGAAGGTCGCCCTCCTCTGCTCGCTCACGGTCACATTCGGCTTTGCCGTTAACGGTTCTTTCAGCTCGGCCGAGTCAGCTACGGCCGCCAAGGAAACCAAGGTAGCCGCTGTAACGACCAAGAAGAGCGACAAGGCGGAGACCAAGCTCGACCCGAACGACCCCTCAAGCGTTATATATCTTGATACCTCAGGAAAGCCGGCCGGCCTCGGAGACTCATCCAAGCCTCCTTCAATGGCCTATAAGGCGGGACAGGGCTGGCACCCGCAGGCCCTTTCGGCCACGGGCCTGCCCAAGGACAGGTACGGCCTCATCGACTGGGCCAAGATAGTCAGGGAGAACATCGTAAAGCCCAAGCCCTCGCTCGACGCGGCCGAGGAAGAGATGCCCCCGCTCAAGATGGACGTGCTCATTCCAGCGAAGGGCGACTTCGTGAACGACGTAATCTACCCGCACGAGATGCACACCTACTGGCTTAAATGCGAGGTCTGCCACCCCGGGATATTCGTCCCTGCAAAGGGGTCGAACCCGATGTCCATGGTCGAGATCGCCCAGGGCAAGTGGTGCGGAAGGTGCCACGGAAAGGTCGCCTTCCCGCTTACCGACTGCAACAG
This sequence comes from Deltaproteobacteria bacterium GWB2_55_19, assembly GCA_001797465.1. GTDB lineage: Bacteria > Desulfobacterota > GWC2-55-46 > GWC2-55-46 > GWC2-55-46 > GWB2-55-19. The sequence continues at coordinate 86,152 of MGPQ01000009.1, forward strand.
GTGCCACACTTCACCCAAACAGAAGGCCGGGAAGTAGCCCTTTATGTTAAAACGCCTGATAATAGCGTCCGCCATTGTGATCGCCATCCCGGCAGCCTCATGGGCCGGGATCGGCGACATAAGGCTTGAGTCCAAGATAGCGTCGATGAAGAAGGCCGGGGTAGGCCCGGTCGTCTTCCCGCACGACAGGCACGAAAAGTCGATCAAGTGCGCCGAGTGCCACCCGAAGATATTCAAGGACAAGCGCGGGGCGAACGACATCTCCATGAAGTTCAACATGGAGGGCAAGTTCTGCGGCTCGCCGAACTGCCACAACAGCCCCAGGACGTTCCCGCTATACCAGTGCGCAAGCTGTCATACAGGGGTCGGGGCGGCGAAGTAGCCGCCCCTGCTCTTTTTTTCTTCTCTTTCCTCTCCCACTTTCAATAACAGATAACGGAAAAGCCCAGACCCTCGCGGGCGGATTCGGCCCCTAATCCTGAGTTCATCAGACCTTTTCATAACCCGTCTGTCTGCATGACACAGGTTTTTTGTGGCTGGATGCCCGATAAAAGCCTCGGGAATGACATGCAAAACCGTTTGTCATGCCGTCGTCTCCGCTCGTTTCAAGCGGGGATCCAGCGTCCTGGGCTCAGCGCGTAAGGAATTTTTCAACAAGAGGCGCGGTTGGACAACCAAGGGGGAAATATTTCAAAGGTGGGGCATGGTGAAAGGGTATTCAGCGGCATTCTTTCCTAAAGCCTTGAAGCCGCGTCCTTGTCAACGAGCCAGATGAGCTTCCCGGGCCGGACCATCCGCGCCGGGCAAGCCTCCTCGGTCCCCCGAAGAACCTCCCTGAGTATCCCGGCCTTCTCCTTGCCTGAGACGAGAAAGAGCGCGATAGAGGCGCTGTTGACCGTCTTAAGCGTCATGGTCACGCGGCGGGCCTTCTTCTTCTCCACATAGGTGTCGATGACAAGCCTCTCCTCCTCCTCGAAGCCCGTCTTTGTAGCCGGGAATATCGAGAGCGTGTGCCCGTCTTTGCCGAGGCCGAGGAGGACCAAATCGAAGGCCGGGGGCTCTCCGGCCTTGAGGCCGAAGTGGGCCCTTAACTCTTCCTCGTATGCGATGGCCGCGCTCGTTGGCTCGTCCTCGCCTTTTATCCTGTGTATATTCTTATCCGGAATTTTTATTTTGGAGAGGAGCGCCCTTGCCGCCATGTTGTAGTTGGATTCAGGGCTCTCCGGCGGCACGCACCGCTCGTCCCCCCAGAAGACGTGGACCTTTGACCACTCTATTTTATCCGCGTACTCGGCGCCGAGGAGCTCATAAAACATCTCCGGGGTCTTGCCGCCGGAGAGCGCGACTGTGAACCGCCCCTTGCCCCGTATATTGCGTTCCGCGGCCTCAAGAAAGGTCTCAGCGGCCCTCCGGCTCATCTCCTCGGGGCCGCCTAATACGCATATGCATTCGTCGGGGCGTTCTGTTATTTCCATTTGACCTGGCGCCGGATAATCCGCGCTCGCGTTCCGTGAGACCGCGCCCTGATATCCGCCCTACCCAACCCTTACGACCCGCCTCTTGTCATCGGGCGTAAGGAGCCCCGCCGCATGCGCCGCGGCCCCTGTGAGCCCTGCCTTGCAGTCCATTACCACATGGACGGGGATCTTCGAGAGCAGTCCCTCGAGCCTCCCCTTTGCCCTGAAGGCTTCGATGAAGCAGGGCTTTTCAAAAGCCTTAAGCACCTTCGGGGCTATGCCTCCGGCCACAAAGACCCCTCCGATGGAGAGGGCCTTGAGCGCGAGGTTACCGGCCTCCGCGCCGTATATTGAGAGGAAAAGGGCGAGCGCGTCAGTACAGTTCCCGTCGCTACCCGCCATGCCTTCCTCCGTAATGACCGCCGAAGGGTCATCGGTTGCGAGCCTCATCCTTATGCGCCCGGGCTCTGCCTTACCCTTTGTCTTTATGAAGTTGTAGATGTTGACGATACCCGGGCCTGAGACCACCCTTTCGTAACTGACGCGCCCGTACTCGCCAATGAGGTGTTCGAGTAGCCCTATTTCGAGTGAGTTCCTCGGCGCGAAGTCCGCGTGCCCGCCCTCGGATGGCGAAGGGACGTATTTGTCTCCGTCACGGAACAAGACCGCCTCGCCGAGCCCGGTGCCCGCCGCGATGAGCGCGATGTTGCCGTCTCTCCGCTCCCCCTTCTGGAGGGTATAAAGGTCCTTATCCTTAAGGAGGGGCAGCCCCCAGGCTATCGCAACGAGGTCGTTTATGAGCGCCGTCTTCCCTATGCCGAACCTCTCCCCTATGGCCCTTGCGTCTATCAGCCACGGGAAGTTGGTGAGCCTGCATGCGCCCTCTTCGACCGGGCAGGCGATCCCGAAGGACGCGGCAGAGACCGCCTCATTCCCGGGGAGGAACCTCTTGATGACCTCCTCGGGGCCGGTAAAGGCCGCGTTCGCGAAAGACTCCTCATGGAGCGGACGTAGCGACGTACCCATGTCCTCAAAGAGCCCGAGCCGGGTATTTGTACCGCCTATGTCTCCGGCGAGGATGAGCCCCATCTATTCGTTCCTCCAGTGGCGTCCGTCCTTTGAGATGAACCTGTCCGCTTCAGCCGGCCCGTGGCTCCCGGCCTTGTAGAGGTTCACCTCAGGCGCGCCCTTGCCGTTTTTCTCGATGTATTCGAGTATGGGGGTCAGGAATTCCCACGAGAGAGAGACCCCGTCCTTTCTTACGAAGAGCGTCTTGTCCCCGATCATGCAGTCCGTGAGCACCCGCTCATAGGCCCCGAGCGTGAGCCCTTTGTACCCGTCCAGGTACGAGAAATCCATGAAGACGTCGCGCAGACACACCCTGGAGCCCGGGGACTTCGTGTGGAACTTAAGCTGGATCCTCTCCTCAGGCTGTATCTTGAGTATCAGCGTGTTCGGCCCGATCTCTTCGCCTATGGTGTCCCTGAACATGAGGTGCGGGACGCTCCTGAACTGGACAGAGACCTCTGAGAGCCTTTTTCCGAGCCTCTTGCCGGAGCGCAGATAAATGGGCACCCCCTGCCATCTCCAGTTGTCTATGTATACGCGCATCGCGGCAAAGGTCGGCACCAGGGATTCCTTCGCCACCCCCTCCTCCTCCCTGTAACCGGGGACTGTTTTCCCGTCTATCTCGCCCCCGGCGTACTGGCCGAGGCAGAGCCAGTCGTTTATATCCTCAAGCGGCGGCCTCCTGAGCGCCAGAAGCACCTTTGACCGCTCGTCCCTTACAAGCTCAGGGTCGTAGACCGAAGGCGGCTCCATAGCCGCGAGGGCGAGGACCTGCGACATGTGGTTCTGGAACATGTCCCTTAAGACCCCGGCCTGCTCGTAGTACCCGGCGCGCCTCTCCACCCCGAGCGTCTCGGCGACTGTTATCTGGACGTGGTCGATGTAGTGCCTGTTCCAGAGCGGCTCGAATATCGTGTTCGCGAACCTGAGCATGAGGATGTTCTGGACCGTTTCCTTGCCGAGGTAATGGTCGATCCTATAAACCTGCGGCTCTGAAAATGACGAGAGCACCGCGCTGTCAAGCCTCCTCGCGCTCGCAGTATCCCGCCCGTAAGGTTTTTCCACGACGAGCCGGGTCCAGCCGGACCTTTCCCCGGCGAGCCCGGAAGAGCCCAGGAGCCCCGCTATCGTCTCATAGACCGAGGGAGGGGTCGCGACATAAAATATCCTGTTGCCCCCGGTGCCGAAAGGGACCTCTTTCTCTTCGAGGAAACGCGCTATCGTAGCGTACGCGCCCTCGTCATTGTAATCGGCGGCGATATAGAAGAGCCTTTTAGCGAACCCCTCCCACGCGGCGGAGTCGAACTCTCCGGAGGCCTTCAGGGCCTCCTCCATCGCAATTCTAAAACCATCATGGTCCATCTCAGTCCTCGCTACCCCGAGGACGAAGAACTCCTCGCCTATTATGTCGGCGAGAAAAAGCTTGAAGAGCGCGGGGATGAGCTTTCTCCTCGTCAGGTCGCCGGAGGCGCCGAATATTACCATCGCGCACGGGTCAGGGGAGGCATCCACGCAAGGAGTCTTGCGGGGCTCCGCTTTTCCGGCCTTTATCCGTTGAAAGGGGCCGCTTTGAAAGTTATCCGGCATAATGGGTTCCGAGAGTCTTGTTTTTATTGGGGAGGCGCGGCAAGTTTATCTTGCGCTCATTCGCCTTCGGATTTTACGGAGTGGCCGCCGAATTCCTTCCTGAGCGCGGCGAGGACCTTTTCGGCGAACGAGTCATCCTGCCTGGAGCGGAACCTCCTGAAGAGCGCTTCCGTTATGACCGGCAGGCTTACGCTTAAATCCAGAGCCTCTTTCACGGTCCAGCGCCCCTCGCCGGAGTCTTCAACGAAGCCGCTTATGGCCGAGAGCCCCGGGTCCCTTGAGAGCGCCGTTTCCAGGAGCTCCAAGAGCCACGAACGGACTACGCTCCCCCTCATCCAGAGGCGGGCGATGTTTTTAAGATCGAGCTCCTCTCCGTAACCAGAGGCCTTCATGAGCTCGAACCCTTCGGCGTAAGCCTCCATTAGCCCGTACTCTATGCCGTTATGCGCCATCTTGACGAAGTGGCCTGAGCCCGGCCCGCCGCAACGGAGGTATCCGCCCTCCTGGGCAAGGCTTTTAAATATCGGGCCTATCAAGCCGCATACGGCCGCCTCTCCCCCGGCCATGATGCAGTAGCCTTCGGTAAGGCCCCAGATGCCGCCGCTTACGCCCGCGTCGATGAAATGTATGCCGATTGCGGCGAGATCCTTATGCCTTCGGAGAGAGTCCTTGTAGAAGCTGTTGCCCCCGTCTATTATTATGTCGCCGGGGGCAAGCCCCTTTTTAAGGACCGCGATAGTCGAGTCCACCGCCTCCCCTGCCGGGACCATCAGCCAGACGGCCTTTGGAGACGGAAGCGCGGAGGCGAGGGCTTCGAGCGTATACGCGCCCTTTATCCCGAGTCCCTCGGCCTTCTTCGTCCTCTCCGAAGACCTGTCGAAGGCTGTTACAACATGGCCGTCCTGGACGAGGCGGAGCGCCATGTTCATGCCCATGCGCCCGAGTCCCACCATTCCTATGCGCAAGATACCCTCCTTTTACCTACGCGACGCTTCCACCGCGCCCTTTATGAGGATAGAAGCCTCCCTAAGCGCCTCTATCGACGGGTCTTTTATGTTGACGAGCGCGACCCTGCACCCGCGGGAATCCAGCGCCTCCATGTCGCCGAAGGCCTGGGATAACTCAAGCTCTGAAAAGCTGAACGCGCTCCCGGGTATCTTTATATCGTCCTTCGTCTCGTGGCAGAGGATGAGGAAAACCCCCTTGTTGGCCCCGCCCTTGTGGAGCTGTCCGGTTGAGTGGAGGTAGCGGGGGCCGTACCCGAACTGGGTCGCCGCGCCAATCGCGTCCCTGAGCGTCTTTCTCAAATCCATGAGTGTCTCGTCAATTGCACGGTCGTTGGGGTCGAAGTACGCGAGCACGCCAATGTAGTCGCCCTTTTTTATGAGCCCCATGAAGTCCTTCATGGCCTTTTTCACGTCCCCGCCTTTAGCCAAAGGTTTCTTGATGAGCTTGCAGGCGGCCTCCCCGAAGTATACCCTGAGCTTCTTGTCCCTGATCTCAACACCCGGGGGCGAGATCATCCCCTTCTCTATCGCCAGGAGGCGCGCCCTCGTGAGCTTCTTCGCAAGCTCCACGTCAGGCTGGTCAAATGGGTTTATGCCGAGTATCTGCCCGGCGACGGCCGTCGCCACCTCCCAGCGGAGGAACTCTCCGCCGAGCTCGTATATGTCCTTCATCCTGAAAGAGATGACCGGGTGTCCGGCCTCGACGAGCGCCTTGAGCGTTTTTTTGAGGTCTTTATCCTCTTCCTTTACGCAGATGGAGACGAAGACCCTGTCGTCGCCGTAGTCCTCAGTCCGGCCCAAAGGCTCGCCAACGACGGGTACGAGCCCCTTGCCCTCCTTGCCGGTCGATTCGGCGACGAGCTGCTCTATCCAGAGCCCGAATGTAGCGGCCTCCCTTGAGAGGACGAAGGTTATCTTGTCCCTGCCGGCTCTGCCTAATATGCCGAGAGCGGCGCCGAGCATGACGACCGGGTTTTCCCTCTCCTTCATGCACGGGTGCGTTGCCGCGGATATCCCGCTCGCTGAATGGATGAGCTTCTCTATGTCTATCCCGGATATGGCCGCCGGCACAAGCCCGAAATAAGAGAGCGCCGAGAACCTCCCGCCTATGTCGCGCGGGTTGATAAACAGCCTCTTGAACCCGTACTTTCTGGAGAACCCCTCAAGGGGCGTGTCTGCGTCGGTTATGGCGATGAAGTTCCTGCCCGCCTCCTCGCCCACTGTCTCGTATACAAGGCCGTAGAAGTACTCGAAGAGGCTCAAGGGCTCTATCGTCGTCCCCGACTTGCTCGATACGATAAAGAGGGTCTTTTGAGGGTCTATCTCTTTCGTGACCGCCCTTACGGCCTCGGGGTCGGTGGAGTCCAGCACGATGAGCGCGGGATATCCCGGGACAGGACCGAAGGCGTTGCGGAGCACGAGCGGCGCGAGGCTTGAGCCACCCATGCCGAAGAGGACCGCGTGGAAATAGCCTTCTTTTTTGACGCCGGTTGCGAACGATGTGATGGCCTCGAGGTTATCCTCCATGAGGTCGGGGAGCGTCAGCCAGCCGAGCGCATCCTTTATGAGCCTCCTCTCCTCGGGCCCGTCCTTCCATATGGTCGGGTCCTTTGCCCATAGCCTCCCAAGGAAGTTCTTGTTCCCTATCTCGTCGATGGCAACTGTGACCGCCCCCTCGAAACCGCTGAGCGCGTAGCTCGCTTCGAACTTCCTATCCTTCATACCCTTCCTCTTCGCTACTATCGCCTCGGTTATCAGCCCTTGGGACTTTTTTTGAGAAGCGAGAGCGTCTGCGAGAAGCGCTTCCGTTGTAGCTTTGTAATCGAAGCCGAGGGAGACCATCTCGGATATCACCTTGCTTGAAGACCCCGCGTCTGAGGGTTTGTGCCTCGCCTTGCCGTGGTCGTGGAAGGCGAGGAGCGTATGGAGCGGCATGGCGATTATGGTGCCGTCCTCGGCAAGCTCCTCCACGTACATGGTGTCCGGGTATCTCGTGTTCTTTACGCTCGTGGAGACCCAGAGGAGCCTCTGCGGGTTAGCTCCCTCGTCCCTCAATCTTGTAAAGCCCGCCCCTTCGAATATCTCCCTTGATTTGAGTAACGCGAGCCTGGCGTTAGCAACAGAGCACCTGCCTAGTAGGGCCCTCAAGCGCGCCTTCTCGTCGTTCGACGCTGAGGCCGCCACCCGCTCCTCGATCCTCTTGTCGATATGGCTGTCGAACCTGCTCACTTCGAAGCTCGCCACACTCGCCACATTGTCTATGGGGCGACCTGCCCCGACCCTCCGCTCCAGCCCCTTTACATACGCCAGGGCGGCCTCCATGTAGCGCTCTATGGAGAAAAGGTGCGTGACGTTCAGATTGATGCCCTCGAAGGCCAGCTCCTCTATGGATGCAATCCCCTCGGAGGTGGCCGGGACCTTGACCATGAAGTTAGGCCTGTCGACGAGCGCGGCGAGGGCGCGTCCCCCAGAGACCATGGACGCTGGGTCGGCAAGGAGGCGCGCGTCGATCTCCAGGCAGGCGAAGCCGTCTTTTCCATTTGAGCGGTCGTATACGTCCATGAGGGCGTCTGAGGCGAGCCTCGCGTCCATCGCAAGTATCCTCGACGCGATATCCCCGTCGGTAAGCCCCTCTGTGGAGAGCTTCTCTATGTCGTCGTCGTACTCCGGGGTGCCGCTTACGGCCCTCTCGAATATGGACTGGTTGGAAGTCACGCCTGTGACGCCGTACTCGTCCATCATCCTTTTTAATTCGCCGGAGGAGACGAGCGCCTTGCGGAGGTTGTCATACCAGATGCTTTGGCCGAGCTTCCTGAGGATAAACAAGGGGTCCATGAGGCAAAAGGCTCCTTAAGCGGATTTGGATGTTTTCCCATCCCGTTTATTATATATGAAGAATGGGGGTGAGGAGATAGAGGGACATCGGACGATGGTCCTCTGGAAATATGCGTGAACGGGGAAACTACCCGGGTAACCGGCCTGACGGACGCGCAATAAAATCCTCCAATGCCATCCGAGAGGCCGGTCCCTTAAAAGAAGCTTGAAAATTATACGTGTAGCTTCAAACCGTCCCGGAGTCTGACGGTATGAGTATATCAGGAGGCCTATAATCTATCAAGGTAGAGGCCCTTCTTGCGGTTGAGGAGCGCAAGCGACCTCTTGGTTATCTCTTCGACTGTAAAGCCGTACTTCTCGAAAAGCGTCTTGTACGGGGCCGACGCCCCGAACCTCTCGATGCCGAGTACGCCTCCGTCGCTTCCGGTGTAGCGCTCCCAGCCCATGGGCGAGCCCGCCTCTATCGAAAGCCTTACCCTCGCCTCCGTCGGCAGAACCGATTCCCGATAGGCCTCGTCCTGCTTATTGAATAGCTCCCAGCTCGGCATGGCGACGACGCGGGCAGCCACACCCCTCTTCGCCAACTCATCGTAAGCCCCGAGCGCGAGGTGGACTTCAGACCCCGTGGCTATCAGGACGACCTCGGGCTCCCCTTCCGCAGGGTCAACAAGGACATACGCCCCCCTGGAGAGGTTCTCGGCAGGGGCGAACTTCTCGCGGTTTATGATCGGGATGTTCTGCCTCGTAAGGACCAGCGCCACGGGGCCTCCCTTTTTCGATAACGCCTCTTTCCAGGCAAATGGCACTTCGGTCGCGTCCGACGGCCTTATGACCGTAAGGTTGGGGATCGCCCTCAAGGCCGCTATCTGCTCAATAGGCTGGTGCGTCGGGCCATCCTCGCCCAAGCCTATGGAATCGTGCGTGAAGACATAAACGACATGGAGGTTCATAAGCGCGGCGAGCCTTATGGGAGGCCTCATGTAATCCGAGAATATGAGGAAGGTCGCGCCGTAGGGGACGATAAGGCCGGAGAGCGCCATGCCGTTCATGATCGAGCCCATCGCGTGCTCCCGGACGCCGAAGTGGATGTTCCGGCCAGAGGCGCCTGGCGCAAAGGCGGAGAGACCCTTAATGAAGGTGTTCGTCGAAGGGGAGAGGTCCGCCGAGCCGCCTACGAGGAACGGCGTCTTTGACGCTATCGCGTTTAAGACCTTGCCTGAAGCGCTCCGTGTCGCCATAGGTTTTTCTTCTTTTGCAAAAGACGGGAGTAATGACGCCCAGTCCTCGGGTGCTTTCCCGGAAAAGAGAGCGTCAAGCTCCGCCCCTTCAGCCGGGTATTCCTTCCTGTACCTCTCAAAGAGCCCGTCCCATTCCTTCTCGGACGCGGCGCCTTTGGCAACGGCCTCCCTGAAGGATGAGAGCGCGGCGTCAGGTATGTAAAAGGTCGGCTCGAGCGGCCATCCGAGCTTCTCCTTGGTGGCCTTTACCTCCGCGGCGCCGAGCGGCGCTCCGTGGACCTCGGAGGTGTCCTGTTTTGCGGGGCTCCCGAAACCGATGTTCGTGCGTGAGATGATGAGCGAGGGGCGCGTCTTCTCGTCTCTCGCAGATGCTATGGCGCATGCGATGCCCGAGAGGTCGTTGCCCCCGACCTTTTGCACGTGCCAGCCCATCGCCTCGAACCTCTTGCCCACGTCCTCGGAGAAGGCGAGGTCGGTCGTCCCCTCTATCGTTATCCTGTTGTCGGAATAGAGGACGACTATGCCGCCGAGCCCGAGGTGCCCGGCCAAAGACGCCGCCTCATTCGACACACCCTCCATGAGGTCGCCGTCGCTCGTTATCGCGTAGACGTTGTAGTCGAATAGCGGAAAGCCCGGCCTGTTGTATCTTTCGGCAAGATACCTTTCGGCCATGGCCATGCCGACGCCGTTCGCGAAGCCCTGTCCGAGCGGCCCGGTCGTCGTCTCGATGCCCATCTTCAGGTCGTATTCAGGGTGGCCCGGCGTGTGCGAACCCCACTGCCTGAACCTCTTCAACTCGTCGAGCGGGAGGTTATAGCCTGTGAGGTGGAGGAGCGAATAGAGGAGCATCGAGCCGTGGCCGGCTGACAGCACGAACCTGTCGCGGTTATGCCACCCGGGGTCCTTCGGGTTGTGTTTAAGGAAGCGCTTCCATAGCACATAGGCCATCGGCGCGTCTCCCATCGGCATCCCGGGGTGCCCGGAGTTTGCCGCCTCCACGCCGTCGACGGCCAGGAACCTGATGGTATTGATGCAGAGCGTGTCTTTGTCCGTAAACTCGTTCATCAAAGGCTTTTCCATCCAGACCTCTACATAAAAAAGATTTTTTGGAGATTATTAAAAAAACGGAAGGGCCGCTCCGGCCTTTCCAGGGGAAAACCGTCAGTCGATGTAAGACCACGCAACCCTTTTTATAGCGCGGTATTAGCCCCGGCCTTCGCCACATTCTGTTGCACGGGGGCCTTGAACTCTTCGTTATTCGGGAATACCATGCCGCCTGTCATGATGATTTTAAAAGCGTCCTCTACCTTCATATCGAGGCTTATAACCTCTTTTTCGCTTATCAGGATAAAATACCCGGTCGTCGGGTTCGGGGTCGTCGGGATGAATACGCTTATCATGTCCTCGCGCACTTTGTGCTTTATCTCGCCGGTGGGTTTGTTGGTGACGAAGCCGACCGAATAGAGCCCGGCCTTCGGGAACTCGACGAGGACGACGCGCCTGAACCCCTGGTGATCCTTTGTGAAGAAGGTCTCCATGAACTGTTTGGTCGCGTTGTAGACGATACGGAGGACCGGTATCTTCAAAAGGGCCCTCTCGCCGAGGCCAAGGAGCCTTTTACCAAAAAAATTAGTGGCTATGACCCCTATTATCAATATGAGGGCTATGGTGACGATGATCCCGAGCCCCGGGACATGCACCGGGAGGAAATTGTCCGGGTGGAACGAGGACGGCATAAGAAGAAAGACGCCGTCCATGAAACTCACGATGAGCGAGAGCACGTAGACGGTAATATAGAGCGGCACCACGACGAGGAGCCCTGCTATGAAATAAGCCCTCAGGCCCTTTTTCATATCGAAGAGCCTGCGAGGACCGCGCTTACCTTCCTTATCGAATTACTGCCGTCGACGTAGATGAGCGCAGGGGCGTGCCCGAGGGCCTCCTTGTCCTCGTAGACCGAGTAGGACGCGATAATTACGAGGTCGCCTTTTCTGGCGAGGTGCGCGGCGGCCCCGTTTATGGAGATCGTCCCGCTCCCGCGCTCGGCCTTTATCGCATAGGTCGTGAGGCGGTTCCCGTTGCTGATGTCGTATATCTGGACCTGCTCGAATTCAAATATGCCGGCGGCCTCCATGAGGGCCTCGTCAATAGCGACAGACCCCTCGTAGTCGATATTGGCGTCAGTGACAGTCGCCCTGTGTATCTTGCTCTTTAACATCACGCGTTGCATGGCGTTCGTATATCCTCCCGGTTATGCTCGGACCCTTGTTGAGACCAGAGTGTTGTCTATGAGCCGCGCGCCTCCGATACGGACGGCGAGCGCGACGAGCGCCTCATCTTCTATTTTGTCGAGGTCCTCAAGCGATTCCTTATCGCATACCCTCAGATACTCTATCACGGCTACCGGCTCTTTCTCTATAATTTTTTTCATTATCTCAATCAAATCAGTGGCTTGCCGTACTCCGGAGGACGCCCCCCCGGACGCGGCCTCTAATGCCGCAGGGATGCATCTCGCGGCCTCTCTTTCGGATTCCGACAAGTACGCGTTTCTGGAACTCATGGCGAGCCCGTCTCTCTCCCTTACAGTCTCGACCCCGACGATTGCGACGCCGAGGTTCAAGTCCATCGTCATCCTCTCTATTATCTTCAACTGCTGAAAGTCTTTTTTCCCGAATACCGCGATGTCGGGCAGAACCATGTTGAAGAGCTTGAGCACTACCGTCGCCACACCCCTGAAGTGGCCGGGCCTCGTCTCGCCGCAGAGGTGTTTCGAAAGGACCGCTACCTCAACGAACGTCTCAAACCCCTCTGGGTAGACGTCGTCAACGCCGGGCGTGAATACTGCGTCCACCCCCTCCTCCCCCGCCATTTTCAAGTCTCTGTCCATGTCCCGCGGATAGGAGGAGAGGTCCTCTTTAGGGCCGAACTGAGTCGGGTTTACGAATATGCTCAATACGAGAAGTCCGTCTTTGCCCACGGCCTTTCGTCCGGCCTTAAGGAGCTCCCTGTGGCCGTCGTGGAGGAACCCCATTGTGGGGACAAAGACGACCTTTTGCCCTTCAGCCTTTACAGCCTTCGAACGCGCCTGCATGAGGGAGACTTCTTTTATTATTTCCATGGTCCATAATCTCCCCTCCCCCTCTTTAGAAAAGAGGGGTCAAAAACTTCTAAATCAGTAGGTATGTTCCTTCGAGGGAAACCTCCCCTCATTAACGTCCTTTATGAACTCCCCAACCGCAAGCGAGATTATCCTGTTGAGGTCCGCGTACTTTTTGACGAACCTCGGGACCCTGTTGCCTGCCATGAGGCCGAGCATGTCGTTTACTACGAGGACCTGCCCGTCGCAGTCCGGGCCCGCGCCTATGCCGATAGTAGGGATGGAGAGAGACGCGGTTATCTCCTTAGCGAGAGAGGCGGGTATGCCTTCAAGAACTATCGCGAAGGCCCCTGCCTCCTCTATCGAGCGCGCGTCATCCATCAATGCCTCGGCGTCCGTCTTGGATTTACCCTGTACCCTGTATCCGCCCATCCTGTGTATCGATTGCGGCGTAAGGCCGATGTGCCCCATTACAGGGACGTCCATATCGGTTATCGCCCTTATGGTATCGGCGGCCTTCGTGCCGCCTTCGAGCTTGACCGCCTCTGCCCCGCCTTCTTTGATAAGCCTGCAGGCGTTCCTCTTGGCCTCTTTCCTGCTCACCTGGTATGAGGCAAAAGGCATGTCTGCGACGACAAGGGCCGAGGCCCTCCCCCTCGCGACCGCCCGGCAATGGTATGTCATCTCATCGAGCGTAACCGGGAGCGTCGTCTCGTAGCCCGCCTCGACCATGCCGCAGGAGTCGCCGACGAGCAATACCGGTATCCCCGCCTCGTCGAGCACCCTCGCGGTCTGGAAGTCGTATGCGGTAAGGACAGGTATCTTTCTCCCTTCCGCCTTCATCTTGAGGATTTCGGGTACAGTTATCTTCTTCATGCGCATCTCCACAGATATTGAAAAAGTCCATCCATGGCTTTTTCAACTACCATCCATGTATTGCCTTGGCAGGGTGTCTTTCAACACCCTGCCAACTAAAAGACCTTCCGCGAAAGCCCCGGAAGGTCCATGTATCAGAAAACTGCCATATGGCCAAAGGCCCGGTATAACATTATAGACTAAAAAAGCCCTTTATACAACGGCTTTAAAGGCTTTTCAGTTGCCTGGAGGAGAGCGGGATGTAGTGTTGCGACCCGCCCTTCATGGTCTTTATCTCTTTTACGAGGTTGGTGAGGTCCTCGGGGGTATTGACAAAGTCTATCTCTGTCGTGTTGACGACGAGGAGCGGCGTGTCGGTATAATAGAAGAAGTACCTGTTGTACGCGTCGATGAGCTTCTCAAGATAACCCTCTTTTATCCCCTGCTCGTAATCGAGGTTTCTCCTGCCGATCCTTTCAAGGAGGATGTCTGTCGAGGCCTGGAGGTATATGACGAGGTCGGGTTTCGGTATGCGGGTGTCGAGGAGCCTGTATACCTGCTCGTAGAGGCTCAGTTCGTTCTCGTCGAGGTTCAGGTACGCGAATATCCTGTCCTTGGCGAAGAGGTAGTCTGAGATGACCGTCGAGCTGAAGAGCTCCTGCTGGGTCATCTCCTTCTGTTGCTGGTACCTGCTTATGAGGAAAAAGAGCTGTGTCTGAAAGGCGTACTTCTTTATGTCGCCGTAGAACTTCGGCAGGAACGGGTTGGCGTCTACCTCCTCAATGAGGGTCCTGCCACCCAGTTCCTTGGCAAGCAGCTCCGCGAGGCTCGATTTGCCGACCCCTATCGGGCCTTCTATCGCGATATATCTCGATTTTTCCATTTATATTATGGGGGATACGCCTAAAGGAGGATTACACCAAGTTATCCCAGGCAAAGGGAAAAGTCAAGGGCGTATAAGGCTCTTTTACGCGTAAAAAGGATGTTTTCAAGGAATGTCTCCACTCTGAGCGGTGAGCGCAAAAAACGCGCGGGTAAGCGCGGCGAATTCATCGATTGATAGCGTCTCCCCCCTCCTCCCGGGGTCGATCCCCGCATGAAAAAGCGCTTCAGCGACGACCGCCTTTTCGTATCCGAGGAAAACGAGCGAATTTAAAAGCGTCTTCCTCCGCGTGCCGAAAGAAGCCCTGACGACGGCCTTGAAAAGCCGCTCGTCTGCTATCTCGACCTTCGGCTCGTCGAGCACCTTAAACACGACGACGCTGGACGTGACCTTCGGCGGCGGCGTGAAGAGGTGCGCCGGGATGTTGAAGGCGATCTTCGCCTCCGTAAACGCCTGCGCGTAGACCGAAAGCGTCCCGTACTCCTTTGTGGAGGGATGGGCTACTATCCTCTCGGCCACCTCTTTCTGGAACATGAGGACGAGGACTGAAAAGGCCGCCCGTTCCTCGAGGAACTTGGCGAGTAGCGGGCCGGAGATGTTGTACGGGAGGTTCGATACGGCTTTGAGCCTTGTACCGATTCCGCCGGAGAACTCCGCAAAAGACACTTTGAGGGCGTCTCCGGTCACGAGGCGGAGCTTATCCGTAGTAAAAACGCCCTTAAGATAACCGGATAATGCCCTGTCAGCCTCGACGGCCACGACAGTAGCCCCGGTCTCAAGCAACGCGCCGGTGAGCGCGCCCCTGCCCGGCCCGATTTCAAGTACGGTGTCTCCCTCTTTTACGGCGCCGGCCGAAACGATCTTCCGGATGATGTTCTTGTCTTTCAGGAAGTGCTGTCCGAGACGCTTCTTCGGAAAATGGAGCCTCGAAACGCCACACTCGTCCTCTTTCTTCCCGCGCCTGCCGTTTCCTTCGCTATACATCTTAGAACCCCTCCCATGTGGGGAGCGCATTCATGTCTATCGACCCTATAATCCCTTTTTTCAACTGATGATAACCGAGGGCGGCCGCTACCGCGCCGTTGTCCGAGCAGTATTTGGGCGGCGGGATAAAGAGCCTTGCGCCAACGGACGCGGCCATTACAGCGGCCTTTGTCCGGAGCCTCGAGTTGCAGGCGACCCCGCCGGAGATTATAAGGTCGTTTGAGCCGGTCTTTTCAAGCGCCCAGAGGGCCTTTGTGACGAGCGTGTCGATTGCCGCCTCCTGAAAGCTGGCGGCGAGGTCGGGGATACCTTCCGGAGAAAGAGACCCCTTCGACCTTACGAAGTTAAGGACAGCGGTCTTCAATCCGCTGAAACTGAAATCGAGCGACCCTTTCGAGATAAGGGGGCGCGTGAATCGGTGAGAGTCCGCGTTGCCGTCTCGCGCGACCCTGTCTATCGCCGCCCCGCCCGGGTATCCGAGACCGATGAGCTTGGCTACCTTGTCAAAGGCCTCGCCTGCCGCGTCATCGAGCGTTGTGCCTATTATCTCGTACTCGGTATGGGCTTTAAGGAGGAGGAGTGTGGTGTGCCCGCCGGAGACTATCATGGCTATGGCGGGAAAACCGGGGACATCTTTATCCTCGTTGCGCCCCTTGAGGAACGCGGCGAACGGGTGCGCCTCTATGTGGTTCACGCCGGTGAAGGGTATCCTGGCCGCATATGAGACGGCCTTGGCGAAGGTGAGGCCGATAAGGAGGGAGCCGACGAGCCCCGGCCCCTGCGTTACAGCTATGCCGCCTATGTCGTTGAGCGCGACACCGGCAGATGAAAGCGCCTCCTCGACGACAGGTATTATCGAATCGATGTGTCTACGCGAGGCGAGCTCAGGGACGACGCCGCCGTATTTGGCGTGGATGAAGTCCTGGGAGGAGACTACGGATGAGAGGACGATCGATCCGTCCTCCACCACAGCCGCGCCGGTATCGTCGCACGAGGATTCTATGCCGAGTATGAGCATGTGAGAGAATTATTATCGCTTGCGGAAAATATATAGGCTATCCTCTAAAAATTAGGAATTTTTTCTGAGGTCAAGGAAGGGCGGAAATAAAAAGCGGAGCATATATGATAATATATGAGCATTTTTATTTCCGTCCTGACGCAGTCCTGACCGGACGGGCAAATTCGTATCAAACGGCTGAACATATGATTACCCCAGGGGCTCCGTTTGATATTTGGCCCTGCGCCGAGCAGTCAGGAAAAATAACAATTTTTAGAGGCTACTCCCTCGCTATCGCCCTTAGGGCCCTGAGGAACTCCTCGATGTCGCTATCGACGGTGAAGTAACCCGGGCTCACCCTTATCGCGCCGTCCGGGTGGGTCCCGGCCTCCCTGTGCGCCTCGGGGGCGCAGTGGGCGCCGGTCCTGACCATTATCGCGTGCTTATCATCGAGCGCGACCCCTACCTCGGCCGGCTTTTTGCCTTCGATATTGAACGCCACGAGCGCGGCCCTCCTGGATGCCTCCGGGGTCCCTATCAACCTTACTTTTTTAATGGAATTCAGCCCCTCGATTATCCCGGCTACGAGCGCTTCCTCCCGCTCCCTCACCTTCGATACATCTTCCTTCAGGAGGAACTCTATGCCGGCGGCGAGCCCGCCTATGCCCGGGGTATTCATGGTGCCGGATTCCAGCCTCTCGGGCATCTCGAGGTCGACTTCAAGCTCTCCGGTCCCGCCGTTTATGAGAGGCTCGGGCTCGACACCCTCCCTGACGTACAAAAACCCCGTGCCCTGTGGGCCGAAGAGGGCCTTGTGCCCGGTAGCCGCGAGTATGTCTATATTCATGCCAGGCGCGTCTATGGGGAGCGCGCCGACGGTCTGGGCCCCGTCGACCATGAAGATCACCCCTTTTTCCCTGCAGAGCGCCCCGATGGCTTCGATATCCTGGAGCGCGCCGAAGACGTTCGAGGCGTGTGAGAGGCAGACGACCCGCGTTTCATTCGTTATAGCGGAGGCGATTGTTTCAACCCCGACGAAGCCGTCCTTGTCAGGCCTCACCTTCGTCACCTTTACGCCCTCTTTCGAGAGCCTGCCGAGCGTCTTAACTACCGAGTTGTGCTCAAAAGACGTCGTGATTACGTGGTCGCCGGGTCTGAGCAGGCCCTTAAGGGCTATGTTTATCGCCTCTGTCGCGTTCTTTGTAAAGGCGATCCTCGATGAGTCCGGGATATTAATGAGTCTCCCGGCGGCCTCCCTCGCGGCAAAGACGACCCTGCTCGCCTCTATGGCCATCCTGTGGGACGCGCGCCCCGGGTTGCCGCTGATCTTCCTGAGTATATGGTCGATCCTCCTGTAAACCGTTTCGGGTTTGGGGTAGGATGTGGCCGCGTTGTCGAGATAGATCATCATTCCTGTTCCTTCACGATATTTTCAAGGTATAAATCATACCACCTTTCGGCGGAGAGGTCATCTGAATCTTCGGACAAATGACGCCGCCGCTTGCAGAAGGCGTCCCTGCAACCAACCGCTTATCGCTTTTTATTTCAAGAGCACGACCCCGCCAACGACAAGGCCGATGCCGATGAGCTTCTGGACGGTAAAGCTCTCACCCAGGAAGACGACCGACACGACGAGCGCGACAAGCGGGTATGTGGCGGCCACAGGCACTGCAACCGACGCCTCGCCGTACTTAAGCGCCGAGTAAAATGCGAGCTGTCCGAGGAGCCCGGCTATGAGCCCTCCGGCGGCTACAAGCAACGCGCTCTTCAGATCGACCGTCGCAATGGACGCGGTCCTGCCCATGACCGCGAGCCCGATAAAGGCGATTACTGCTACGGGTATGGACCTTATCACCACCCCGAGGTAAGGATCGATCTTCCCGTCGAGGCCGAGCTTTTCAAAGGCCGGCGCAAAACCCCAGATAAGGGCGGTAAGCGCCGCGAACATGAATGATTTGGACATAAGGCTTACCTCCGGAAGGGTCTGACCATATTTTAGCTTATATGGCGGAGGGGTAAAAGGGAATTCAGGGCAGGGATTATGTCCCCCTCTTTTCTAAAGAGGGATGTAAACAAAAAAAGGGCGGGGCCGACAGGCCCCGCCCTTTTTAAATTACGGCTTAGTGCGTGATCGAGTCCGCTGTTACCTTCCTGTCGTGCATCGGCTGTATTGGCCTGTTGTTCTTGTGCATTATCTTCTGTATCGCCGCTATCTGCTGTTTCGACATCTGGATAGGGGTCTTAAGGACGTTCCAGTTGACGCTCTCGGAGCACGGAGGGGTGGTGAGAGACCCCGAGTACCTGTAAAAAGACTTGGTTACCGGCAGTAACTGTGTTGCGTCGATAGAGACCTTCACGTCCTTTTTCTCGTTCGCCTTATTCGGGAGGTTGGACCAGATAGCCTTGAACGCCGGGTTCTCCTTGCCTTCCTCTATGAGGACGCCGACGACCGCGAGCTCGCCCTTGTCGTTCTTATGCACGAGGTGGAGCTCGTTGCCGAAGGATTTCCCGTTTATCGTGTGCTCGCTCGGGGTGTGGAAGTGGAACTGTATGAGGTTGTACTGGACCCCGTTGATTGTGATGGAACTGCCGGAATCGTAGTTTACCTGTATCGTGTGTCCGTTATTGAGGATGTGCAATTCGGAGGCCTTATACTTGAACTCTATGTCAGCGAGGTCGGCGCTCTCGGCGGCGGTGATGTTTATCGGGGACTGCTGTTTGCCCTCGGAGCATGCCGCGTTCTCCTTCGACATCGAACCCCAGTGCTCGGGGCCGCCCTCGCCCTCGTACCCCCAATGGGCGTGTCCGCTCTCTGAGGCGTTGGCGTAAGGGTATGCGCAGAGTCCTATACCGACTGCAAAGACCAGGGTCAAAAACCTCTTTCCTAACTTCATCTTTGATGCTCCTTTCCTCGCCTCAAGGCGGGTTTTTTTATGCGCGGATGCGCTCTACTTCCAGAAGATCATCCTCAAGGATACGATGAGGAGAAATGCGCCAAAGACCTTTTTTAAAACACCCGTCGGAATGACGTTCGCGGTCTTGGCCCCTATGAGCCCGCCGATGAAAAAACCGATGCAGAGAAACCCCGCCACTTTCAGGTCGGCGTTGCCCGCCTTATAATATGTCCACGCGGCAAGGAGCCCTATCGGCGGGACCATCATCGCAAGCGTCGTGCCCTGGGCCTGGTGCTGGCTGAACCCGAAGAGGAAGACGAGCGCCGGGACGACGACAAGGCCCCCGCCTATGCCAACAAGACCGCTGACCGCCCCGGCGAGGACGCCCAATACGATAAATGAGATTATATCCATAAAATTATCTTTTCAAGTGAAAAAATTTATATCACGGGTCAAATCTTGAAAACAAGCCTGACGAGCGACTGTAATATCAGGAAGCCTATGTCCTTTGCGACCTCCTTTGTCTCAACAGACCCCTCCTCCCTTGCGGCGGAGAGCTCAAGCTCCTTTAACGTAGCCATCGGGGCGATAGTCGCGGTATCAAGCTCCTTCTGGAGGTTTTTAAGCACATTGAGCTCGCCCTGGGGCCTGGTAGCGCCAGCGGTCATGCCGAATGAATTCTCCTTGTGGATCGCGTACCTGGTCAGCTCGCCGCGGTTCAGCCAAAGCCCACTGCATTTACCGCACCTCTCTATGAGGGCGTCTTTGGGGAGCATCGGGTCCTTGAAGGGTATGAGCGCCTCATTGCACCTGGGGCACCTCTCGGTCCCCTTCCGTAGCGGGTTTCCGGCAAGGAGGCTCTTTACATCCACCGTGTCGAGTGACTTTAAAGACGCGCCCTTGACAAAGTACAGCTCCCACCTGTCGAACCATACGCCCCCGCACTCGGCGCACTGGTCGAGCAGTATGACCCTGCCGTAGGTCGCCTCGGCGTAGACTTCATTCAGCGCGCCCCCGCACTCCGGGCACTTGATTGAGTCTTCTTTCGCTTCCGCCATCGGCTATCCTTCAGGCCTTCTTCGCGCCGTTCTTCTCAAACTGATAGCCCATTTTTTTAAGCCTCGCGACCCTCTCGTGTATGGGAGGGTGCGTTGAGAATACGTCGGCTACAAGCCCGGTCTTTTCATCAAGCTGTCTCTTAAGGGGGTCGCTGATAAATAAGTGCGCCGTCCCCCTCCTCGCGCTCCTCAGGGGAGAGGTCGCGCCGGCGATCTTTTCAAGGGCCCCTGCGAGCGCGAGAGGGTTTCTCGTGAACTCCGCGGAGCTCACATCCGCCTGGTACTCCCTGTTGCGGGAGACCGCCATGGCTATGATGCGCGAGACGACCGGCGACAAGAGGACGAACATGGCGATGACAAGGAGTGCGATAGGGTGAATGCCTCCCTTATCTCTCACTGATCTGCGGGGCCGGACGCCGCCGTAGCGCCATGTGCGGACGGCCCAGTCAGAGAGTATCGAGACCGTGCCGACGAGGACCGTTACTACCGTCATGGTGAGTATGTCGTTTGACTTTATATGCCCCATCTCGTGGGCGATGACCGCCTGCAATTCTTCCCTGTTCATGGTGTCAATGAGCCCCTGCGTCACGCCTACTACGGCGCTCGAAGGTCCCCTGCCCGTCGCAAAGGCGTTCGGGGCCGGGTCGTTTATTATGTAGACCTTGGGCATGGGCAGGCCTGAGGCGAGCGCCATCTCCGTGACCACATTATACAGCCTCTTGTGCGAGGGGTCTTCAAAGACCGGGGGTTCAGCCCCGAGCGAGCGGAGCACGATGGAAGAGCCGTAGAAGTAGGAGATAACGCCGTTGATGGAGGCGAAAGAGGCGGCGAAGACCGTGGCTACTGGTATCCTCGCAAGGCTTATCTCGCCGTAGGTGTATATGTCGACGGATGCTCCGACGAGGACGACGAAGACGAAAAAACCCAGCATGAGGAGGACGGTTATCCTCTTGTTTCTTACACGCTGGGAAAGGATGTCGGTCATAAAGGCCTCTCTAACCTTATCAGGCCTTTATTTAAGCGTAAGGTCCACCGTGGGGGCCTCGCGCTCCGCTACCCCGGCCTGGAAGTACTCGGCCTTCTTGAAGGCGAAGGTAGAGGCGATTATCATCGTGGGGAAGACGGACTGTTTCGTGTTGAACTGGGCGACGATGTCGTTATAGAACTGGCGCGCAAAGCCTATGCGGTTCTCGGTGGATGTGATCTCTTCCTGCAGTTGAAGCACGTTCTTGTTGGATTTGAGGTCCGGGTAGTTCTCGACGAGCATGAAGAGCCTGCCGAGCGCCTCTGTGAGCATGTTCTCCGCCACGCCCTTGTCCGCGATAGACCCGGCGCCCATCGCCTTGGCGCGGGCCTCTATGACCTTGCTCAAGGTGTCGCGCTCGAACGCCATCGCGCCCTTGACCGTGTTGACGAGATTCGGGATGAGGTCGTAGCGCCTCTTTAACTGGACGTCAATCTGCTTCCAGGCGTTCTCGACCTGGTTTTTCAGCGTCACCAGGCCGTTGTAGGCGAGTATTACCCAGAGGATAATGAGCCCTATTATGCCGAGGACTATAATTATACCGTACAATCCGCCCTCCTTGCGCTTTAAGGATTAATGGCCGTGGTTATAATACACAACACGGCCCAGTCGCAGTACATCTGTCTTGTGCGCCGCCTCCGGCCTTTACTTATCAGGCCTCCTGAAGAATAAGTCGTGGAGCGTGTATATCTCGTTTACCGCATACTCCTTATTCCCGGAGGGGAGCTCTATCTTCACCTCGTCGCCGACGGCCTTATTGAGGAGCGCCCTGCCGATCGGCGAACTGACGGATATCTTACCGTTCCTGGGGTCGACCTCCTCGGGGGTAACGAGCTCGAAAACGACCTCCTCGCCGGTGCCCTGGTCCTCGAGATGGATCCGGGAGCCGAAGCCGACGGCGTCCCTGGGGATATTCTCTAACTTCAGCGAGGAAAGGGTGTTTATGCGGGTCGTCAGGTGAGCGCACCGCGCCTGGAGGAACGACTGCCTGTGTTTTGCCGCCTCGTACTCGGCGTTCTCCCGCAGGTCTCCGTGGGCCGCGGCCTTTTGCAGCTCCTTGGGCACATCGACCCTCAGTTCCCTTTCGACCTTCTGGAGCTCGTCCTTGAGCTGTTTTATTATAGGAAGCTCGAGTATCATCAATCTCCTTGGATACGGCAAAAGCCGGAAAATTAAATCAGTTCAAGACAGGCGACGCACTCTATGTGGTATGTCTGGGGGAACATGTCGACAAAGGAAGCCCTCTTGACCCTGTATCCGCATGCGTTCAGCGTGGATAAGTCCCGCGCGAGAGTAGGGGGACTGCAGGACACATATACGACCCTCTCAGGCCTCGCGTCCGAGATCATCCTTACGACGTCGGGCCCTCCGCCCCTCGGCGGGTCTAATACTAACACACAAGGTCTTGTCTTTTCAAGGTTTTTAATCTCCTGTTTAAGCCAGGCAACTGCCTCCGCGGCATGGAAAGACGCGGACTTTGTCCCGTTTATCCTCGCGTTTTCCTCGGCGAATTCCACCGCCTCAACGCTCGACTCCACCCCGATAGCCGCCCTTGCGCCCCTGGATAACGGCAGTGTGAAGTTGCCGACGCCTGAAAAGAGGTCTACCACCGTCTCTGTGCCTGAAAGTCCGGCGTACTCGATCACCTTCTGGACAAGCTGTTCGTTTTGAGTCAGGTTCACCTGCGAAAAAAGGCCGATGCCCGCTTTAAGCGTGAAACCCTGGACGGCGTACGAGAGGACGGTGTCGCCCTCGGCGCATATCCTCTCGCCCCTCCCCTTTCTTTCGGTGGAGAGCCGGACTTCGAAGCCCTTGAGCCCCTCCACGCCTGAGAGGCATCCATGCCAATCGACCTTCTTTTCCTCATACACATAGAAAGAGGCGACAGCCCTATTGTCTATCGGGCTTCCGACGACCTCGACGGCATATATCCCGTGTTTTTTTCCTGAGAGCGCGCCTTTTATCCCCTTAAAGGCCCTGTTGACTACGGGGTCGACTATGGGGCATTCGTCTATGTCGATGACGCTGTGGCTCTTCCCGCCGAAGAAGCCCCAGGCGCCCTTGTCTACATGAAAGGCCGCCCTCCCGCGGTAGTTCCAGGGGTTTGCGGCCTTAATCGGCTCCCCGAACTCTACCCCCTCGACCTTCCCTATCCTTTTAAGGGTTTCCTCGAATATACGCTCCTTCCACTCGGCCTGCCCCTCGTAGGAGATGTGCTGGAGCGCGCACCCTCCGCACGCGCCGAATACCGGGCAGGAAGGCGAAACCCTCTGGGGAGAGGGCGAGACGACCTCGACGAGCGCCCCCTCAGAGAACCCCTTCTTCTCAGTTACGACCTCTACGCGCGCCTTGTCTCCAGGCGCGGTAAACGGGACAAAGACGACCTTGCCGTCAATCCTGCCGATGCCCCTGCCGCCGAAGGCGAGGGATGTTATGTCAACGATGTGTTCCATGATACTCCATAGAGGGACAATAAGAAAACCCTCTGTCTTGCTACGGGAATTTTTCTGACTGATAAGCGAATAACTTCCTTACCGCTTCATCATCATCTTCTTCATCTTATCGACGGCGGAAAGCGCGTCCCCTCCGTACTCGTCGGCCTTGACCTTGTCCGAGAACTCCTTTGTGACGACCGCGCCGCCGACGATGGTCATGACCTTTACGCCCTTGTCTTTAAGCTCCTTTATGACCTTGTCCATCTCCATGACCGTCGTCGTCATGAGCGCGGAGAGGCCGACGATATCGGCCTTGTGTCTGACCGCCTCCTCGACTATCCGCGCGGAAGAGACGTTCTTGCCGAGATCTATGACCTCGAACCCGTGGTTCTCAAGGAGGGTCGCGAGGATGTTCTTGCCGATGTCGTGTATGTCGCCCTCGACGGTCGCGAGCACCACTTTGCCGAGCGACGGGCCGCTCTTGCCCTTGAGCTCTTTTTTGAGCCTCGCGAAGGCCTTCTTCATGGTATCCGCCGAGAGCATCACCTGCGGGAGATAATACTTGTTGCAGCCAAAGAGCCTCCCGACCTCTTCGAGGCCGGGGACGAGCCCCTCTCCGCTTATCTTTATCGGGTCCCAGCCCTCTTTCAGCGCCTCTTCGACGATCGCGACGATATTCTCCTCATCGCCTTCGATAACCGCCTTTTTAAGCCTCGCCTCCAGCCCTTGCGGATTGGTTGCTACGGAATCATGCCCCGTTGCCGCGTCTGGTACGGTTACATGCCTGAACATCTCCTGGTGCCTCTTAATGTACCTCTCGGCGCGGACGTCCTGATTGAGCAACACGAGGGACGAGTGGTACGCGTCCATCATCGCCTTGTTGTTCGGGTTGATGATGGCGGAGTCCAGACCCGCGGCTATGGCCATCGTAAGGAACGACGCGTTTATCACCTCGCGGGCAGGCAGGCCAAACGATATGTTCGATACCCCCAAGACAGTCGTCAGCCCGAGCCTGTCCTTTAAAAGCCTTATGGCCTTGAGCGTCTCTATCGCGCTCAACGGCGCGGCGGAAACCGTCATGGCGAGGCAGTCGACGATCAGGTCTTCCTTCCTCATCCCGGCCTCCAGCACCTTATTCAAGATGCGCTCCGCGATGGCTACCCTCCCCTCGGCGGTGTCCGGTATGCCGGAATCATCGAGCGTGAGCGCCAGAACGGCCGCCCCGTACTTTTTGGCGAGAGGGAGGATGGTCGAGAGCTTTTTCTCCTCCCCGCTTATCGAATTCACAAGCGGCCTGCCGTCCGCGGCCTTTAGCCCCGCCTCGATTGCCTCGGGGCTTGACGAATCTATGGCTATCGGGAGCGTCGAATTCTCATTCACCGCGAATACGGCCCTCGACATCGACTCTATCTCGTCTATGCCGGGGACGCCGACGTTGACGTCGAGGGCGTGCGCGCCGCTTACCGCCTGCGCGCGCGCCTCGTTCCTGATGCCTGCGGTCTTCCCCTCTTTTATCTCCTGCGCGAGCGCCTTCCTGCCTGTCGGGTTTATCCTCTCGCCTATGACTATCGCAGGGAGCCCTCCGCCGAATAGCGTAAAGGACGTCCTGCTGGCGAGCGCGGTGAAGTTTTTCCTCTCCCGCCGGACCGGCTGAAGCGACTTGAAAATCGTCCCCATCTTCCTTATGTGCTCCGACGTCGTCCCGCAACACCCGCCGAGCACGCGCACGCCGGAGTCCACGAGCTTCGGCACGAACGACGCCATCTCCTCAGGGGAGGCCGGGAATACCGTCTCGGTGCCACGGAGCATGGGCAGACCCGCGTTCGGTTGTGCGATCAGCGGGATATCCACCACCTTCGACATCGCGCTTACGGCCTGGTATATGCCTTCTATCCCCAATGAGCAGTTCGCGCCTATGCAGTCGGCGCCCAAGGCCGCGGCCATTATCGCGAAAGATTCCGGCGGCGTGCCGAGGACCGTCCTCATCGTCTGGTCGAAGGTCATGGTGGCGACTACCGGGAGGCCTACGGACTTTGCGGCCATTATCGCGGCCTTCATCTCTTTTATGTCCATCATCGTCTCGATGATGGCGAGGTCGGCCCCGCCGAGTTTCAACGCCTCGGCCTGCTCAATGAATATGGAGAGCGTCTCGTCGAAGGACATGTCGCCGACCGGCTCAACGAACCTCCCTGTGGGGCCGAAGCCGCCTGCGACGAACCGGTCCCTTCCCGCCTCCTCGCGCGCGCATTGCGCCGCCGCGACGTTTATCTCCTTCAACTTCCCTTCGAGGCCGTACTCGGCGAGCTTGGCCCTGTTCGCGCCGAAGGTGTTGGTCGTAACGATGTCCGAGCCCGCCTCTATGTAGGCGGCGTGGACCTTCCTTACCATCGCCGGGTCTTTGAGGGAGAGCTCGTCAGGGCACCCGCCGGGCTTCAGGCCCAGCCTCTGGAGCATGGTGCCGGTCGCCCCGTCAAAGAGCAGAGGGCGCGCGTTCAAGGCTTCAAGGAATCTGTTTTTCATCAAGTTCAGGTCTCCAAAAGGGGTTAAATCGGATATTTTATACTTTTACGCGCCCGCAGGCAAGAAAGAGTTTTGGCGCGTTACACCGGCTATTGAAATTATCTTTTTTTGCCGATATAGTACCTTGAATTGCAAAAGCACGGGGGCTGTCTATGAAACACCTGTCCGTAATACTCCTGCTCATGCTTACGGCCTGCGCCGCACAGAAGGCGGTTGAGGAGAAAGAGGTGAAAAAAGAGCTCTCCTTCCCTCAGGTCCTGACGTACAAGGCCCCTGGAGAGACGCTCCTCACGCACGAGGACAAGTGGTACGTCTACGACGCGAAGTTCGACTATGTCGTAAAGGGCGAGTTCGACAACACGAACCGGATGTACGGCTCGTGCCCCATAGCAAAGGCCGACTACAAGGTGACGGACAAGGAGACAAAGCTCGTCGTCAGGGAGGCTACCTACACCCAGTGGCCGTGCGACCCGTGCCACAGCAGATAAGGAGAAGCGTATGGACCATCAGGCGCGCACCATCTCCCCACACCCCGACATACCCATCACCGTAGGGACCGAGCTCCTCCTTGAGCTCGTCGACCTCAAACTCAAGATGCGCGGCGAGCTCGCCGGAGGCGAGCACCGCAGGTACCTCATAGTAAAACTCCCGGACGAGGACCTCGGCTTCAGCGTCGATTCCCTCAAGGGCTCCAAGATGATCCTCCGCTACCTCTTCAAGGGCTCGATATACGGGTTCAAGTCGGAGGTGGTGACCACCCTCGCATCCCCCTCGAAGCTCGCCTTTGTCGCTTACCCGGAGAAGGTCGAGGAATTCAAGGTGAGGAACACCCCGAGGTACGAGTGCATCCTGCCGGGGTCAGTTGAGCTCGGGGATGAGACCGTCGAGATAGTCGTCATCGACATAAGCACAAAGGGGTGCAGGGCGATCATAAACACCGGAGAGCTCCGGGACAGGGACAAGTCGCTCGGCGCGCTCGACATCGGGAAAGGGCTCGTTGTCACGGTCCAGCTCCCCGGCGCCGAAGAGAAACTCCGCTTCCAGGGCGAGGTGAAAAACCTGTCGAGGGACAGCGAGCGCGCCGTTGTCGGGCTCCTCTTCAAGGAGGCCGATAATAAGTCTGAAGGCAAGCTTTCCTCTTTTCTCACCCTTATTTCAGCGGTAAAGCCGAGGGAGTGAAAAGGGCCTTCCCCCTCCCGGTCAACTCATCATAAAAAAGGGCGGGGCTCAAGCCCAGCCCTTTTTGTATTCACCCTCCCCGTGTTCAACCCCTGGACTATGCGGACTCCCGCCAAAGGTACTACCCGACAAGATAAAGGTATGATAAACCGGCCATTTTTATTAAAACACCATTAAAAAAGACCCCTTTCCCCTGATTAGCGTTAAGCCAGTTTTTCACCTTGCCGATATATAAACTAAGTACAGGCTACATCTAAAAATTAGGAATTTTTTCTAAGGTCAAGGAAGGGCGGAAATAAAAAGCGCAGCATATATGGGAATATGTGAGCATTTTTATTTCCGCTCTGACGCAGAGATTAGGAAAAATAACAATTTTTAGAGTAGCCTACAGGGAAGTAGCGGCAAATCACAGGGAGGTGACGCGTATGCCGTACTTACAGCACCATCTGAACAGCCTGCACATATTCTGCAGGCTCCGCGCACTGGGTCTCAGCAAGGCGACGGCGATAAGGCTCTCGATGCTCTGGGAGTTCCTCATCCACCCGTTCGTCTATCTCTGGGTCCAGGATGTCCCGGCAAAGGCGGTCGTTAAACGGAGGCTCTGGAAATGATATGCGGAGAAGGGGAGGTTTAGCCGAGCTTAAGCTCCATGTCCTCGAGCTCCTTGATCCTGTCCCTCAGCTCGGCGGCCTTCTCGAACTCGAGCCCCTTCGACGCCCTCTCCATCTCCTTCCTGAGTGCCTTTAAGAGCTTCGGTATCTCGTGCGGGGGCACGTACTCCGCCGCATTCTCGGCCGTTGCCGCCCCCTTCACGGTATAGTAGTCCCCCTCGTATATGGAACTCAGTATGTCCTTTATACTGCTCTTTATCGTCTCAGGCGTTATCCCATTCGCCGCGTTGTAGCCCGCCTGTATGAGCCTCCTCCTCTCGGTCTCGCCTATCGCAGTCCGCATCGAGTCCGTTACCCTGTCGCCGTACATGATGACCCTGCCGTTCACGTTCCTCGCGGCCCTGCCGCAGGTCTGTATGAGAGAGCGGCCGGAGCGGAGAAACCCCTCTTTGTCGGCGTCCAGTATGGCTACGAGCGAGACCTCTGGTATATCGAGCCCCTCGCGTAGGAGATTTATGCCTACGAGGACGTCGAACTCGCCGAGTCTCAAGTCCCGGAGTATCTCTATCCTCTCGAGCGTCTCTATGTCCGAGTGGAGGTACTTTACCCTTATCCCCGCCTCGGCGTAGTGCTGGGTAAGGTCCTCGGCCATCCTTTTCGTAAGGGTCGTTACGAGCACCCTCTCGCCCTTCTTAACGCGCTTCCTTATCTCAACGAGAAGGTCATCGACCTGGTGGGCCGCAGGCCGCACCTCTATCTCAGGGTCCATGAGCCCGGTCGGCCTTATTATCTGTTCCACGACGCGAGCGCCTGCGACCGAGAACTCGTAAGCGGCCGGTGTCGCCGAGACATGGACGGTTTGTTTGATCTTCCTAACGAACTCGTCGAACTTAAGCGGCCTGTTGTCGAGCGCCGAGGGCAGTCTGAAACCGTACTCTATAAGCGTTTCCTTCCTCGACCTGTCGCCGTGGTACATGCCGTTCAACTGGGGGACGGTTATGTGGCTCTCGTCGATAAAGAGGATGAAGTCCTCTGGGAAGTAATCTATGAGCGTGTAGGGCGGCTCGCCCGGGAGCCTTCCGGTGATGTGCCGCGAATAGTTCTCTATCCCGGGGCAGTAGCCCATCTCCTCCATGAACTCGAGGTCAAACTGGGTCCTCTGCTCGAGCCTCTGCGCCTCCAGGAGCCTGTTCTGCGACTTTAAAAAAACGAGCCTCTCTCTAAGCTCCGCCCTTATAGCCCCTGTCGCGCGATGGAGGTTGTCCCGCGTCGTCACATGGTGGCTCGCCGGGTGGATGAGGGCGCGCTCGACCTTCCTTATCGGTTTTCCCCTCATCGGGTCTATCTCGGTTATCGCCTCTACCACGTCGCCGAAGAACTCTATCCTCACGGCAATGTCGGCCTCATAGGCCGGGAATATGTCGACGACGTCGCCCCTTACCCTGAAGGCACCCCTGTGGAAGTCGTAGTCGTTCCTCGCGTACTGCATCTCTACGAGGAGGTTAAGGAGCGCCCCCCTGTCCGTCTCCATGCCGCGCTCTACGTAGACCTGCATCTTGCCGTAGTCGTCGGGCGAGCCTATGCCGTATATGCAGGAGACCGACGCGACGATGATGGAATCCCTCCTGGTAAGGAGCGAGTGGGTCGCCGAGTGCCGGAGTTTGTCTATCTCGTCGTTTATAGAGGCGTCCTTCTCTATAAACATGTCCGTCGTCGGCACATACGCCTCTGGCTGGTAGTAGTCGTAGTACGAGACGAAGTACTCTACGGCGTTCTCGGGAAAGAGGTCCTTGAACTCGGCGTAGAGCTGGGCGGCAAGCGTCTTGTTCGGCGCGATGACGAGCGCGGGTCTGCCCGTCTCCTCGATGACCTTGGCCATGGTAAAGGTCTTGCCCGAGCCTGTCACTCCGAGGAGTATCTGGTGGGGATACCCATTCTTGAGCCCTTCCACGAGCGCCTGTATCGCCCTGGGCTGGTCGCCCTTGGGGACGAAGTCTGTCCTTATCCTGAATGGTGTAGACATATCCTTATAAAATACCATGAAATCCTTGGGGATGGGCAAAATTCAAATCGGGCGGTTGTAGTAAACGAACTCCAAAAAGGTATCCAACGGCTTTGGCCGTGCGCCGAGCACCGATAGGCGTTAAAAACCGTATATAATATTAGCTTCGCCCCAGGCGAAAGGGTGAAAAAGCTGTTTTAATTTCGCCTGCCTTGTGTTATTAATCTCTATCCTGATAAATACGAAAAGAGGCCGGAAAAGTGGCGGAAATAGACTATAAGAACACGCTCAACCTCCCTAAGACCGACTTCCAGATGAGGGCCGAGCTCCCGAAAAAAGAGCCTGAGATGTTGAAGGCCTGGGAGGAGAACGGACTTTACGGGAAGATAACCGTTGCGGGCAAGGGGCGGGAGAAGTACATACTCCACGACGGCCCGCCGTACGCGAACGGGAACATCCACATAGGCCACGCGCTGAATAAGCTCCTCAAGGACTTCATCGTGAAGTCGAGGTCCATGACGGGTTTCGCGACGGACTATGTGCCTGGATGGGACTGTCACGGCCTCCCCATAGAGCTCCAGGTCGAAAAGGAGCTCGGCGGCAAGAAGCAGTCTCTGTCAAAGGCCGAAATAAGAAAGAGGTGCAGGGCGTACGCCTCGAAGTTCATCGACGTACAGCGCGCGGACTTTAAAAGGCTCGGCGTATTCGGCGAATGGGAGAACCCCTATCTCACCATGAACTTCTCCTACCAGGCCTCGATAATGAGGGAGCTCGGCAGGTTCGTCGAAAAAGGCCTCGTCTATAAGGGGAAAAAACCCGTGCACTGGTGCTCATCGTGCGCGACCGCGCTCGCCGAGGCCGAGGTGGAGTACGCAGACAAGACATCGCCCTCTATATTCGTAAGGTTCGCGCTCGACCAAAAGGAGCTCTCTGACAGGCTCAAGGTGAATATCTCCGGAAGGGCCTTTGTCGTCATCTGGACGACTACCCCGTGGACCCTGCCCGCGAACCTCGCAATCGCGCTTCATCCGGAGCTCGATTACGTCCTTGTCGTACATGACAAGGACGCGTACATCGTAGCAGAGGGGCTCCTTGAGTCCGTATCAGCGAAGTTCGGATGGACGGACGCAAAGGTGATTAAAAAATTCCGCTACTCGGGTATTGAAGGCATTAAGGCGAAACACCCCTTCATCGACCGCGCCTCTGTTCTACTCCCCGGAGGGCATGTGACGCTGGAGGCCGGGACCGGTTGTGTCCATATAGCCCCCGGCCACGGCCAGGACGACTACGAGATCGGACTTAAGTTCGGGCTCGACATCTACAACCCGGTAGACAACCACGGAAAGTTCACGAAAGAGGTCCCCGAGTTCGAAGGCCAGTTCGTATTCAAGGCCAACGAGAATATCATAACTATCTTAAAGGAAAAAGGCGCGCTCCTTCTGAAAGAGGACATAAGGCACTCGTACCCGCACTGCTGGAGGTGCAAGTCACCTATCATATTCCGCGCGACCGAGCAGTGGTTCGCCTCGATGGAGGCCGGTGACTTAAGGAAAAAGGCGCTCGAAGCGATAGACAAACAGGTCGAGTGGATACCCTCCTGGGGCCGGGACCGCATCTATAACATGATAGTCAACAGGCCCGACTGGTGCCTGTCGAGACAGAGGGCTTGGGGCGTGCCCATCCCGGCGCTCCGGTGCAAGTCCTGCCTGCACTCGTTCCTCGATGTAAAGGTGACAGAGAAGCTCGCCGACGACTTCGAGAAGGACGGCGCCGATATATGGTTCGAAAGGGAGCTTAAGGACCTCCTCCCCGATGGCGTCAAGTGCCCGAAGTGCGGTGGCGCCGAATTCGACAAGGAAGAGGACATACTCGACGTCTGGTTCGACTCGGGCGTCTCCTTCGCGGCTGTGCTGGAGAAGAGGAAAAACCTCAAGTTCCCTGCGGACCTCTACCTCGAAGGGAGCGACCAGCACAGGGGCTGGTTCCACTCATCCCTGCTCGCCTCAGTCGGCACGCGCTCGACACCTCCATATAAGGCCGTGCTCACGCACGGGTTCGTCGTCGACGGCGAAGGGCGCAAGATGTCCAAGTCCATCGGCAACGTAATCGCCCCGCAGGAGGTGATTAACAAGTACGGCGCCGAGGTATTGAGGCTCTGGGTCGCGGCAGAGGACTACAGGGAGGATATCCGCATCTCTGAGGAGATATTAAAGAGGCTCTCCGAGGCGTACAGGAGGATAAGGAACACATTCAGGTACATATTGGGCAACCTCTACGACTTCGACCCTGTTAAGGACCTCGTCCCGTTCAATGAGCTCGAGGAGCTCGACAGGCTCACGCTCCACAAGCTCTCAAGGCTCACGGAGCGTGTCCTCGAGGCCTACAAGACCTTCGAGTTCCACGTCATATACCACGCAGTCCACAACTTCTGCACAGTGGACTTGAGCGCCTTTTACCTCGACGTCATCAAGGACAGGCTCTACACATACAGGGCGGATTCCAGGGGCAGGAGGGCCGCGCAGACGGCGATCTATCACGTCCTCGACCACCTCGTGAGGCTCACCGCCCCGGTCCTCGTCTTCACCTCTGACGAGGCGTGGTCGTTCATGCCCGGGGAAAAGGCGGAGAGCGTGCACCTCTCTGCGATGCCTGTTCCGAACGCCTCCTGGATAGACGACAGGCTCGACGAAAAGTGGGATGAGCTCGCGCGCGTAAAGGCCGATATATCGAAGGCCCTCGAAGGGGCGCGGCAGACAAAGCTCATCGGACACCCGCTCGACGCCGAGGTCGTCGTATACCCTAAAAAGGACGAGGCGCTCATAAACGAAGAGGCCCGCGCGCTCGAAGAGGTGCTCATCATATCGAAGCTGACTATCGGCTCAGGGACGACGGACACCGGAGGGGATGCGCACCTCTACACAACCGACATAGCGGACTTCGTGGTTAGAAAGGCCCCCGGCGGCAAGTGCGAGAGGTGCTGGCACTACAACACCCATGTCGGCGAAAACAGCGAACACCCGGCCCTTTGCGACAGATGCACGGAGGCGCTCAGATAAAAAACCTCAGGGTCCTCGTCATAACCGCGCTCGCCGTGCTTGTGGTCGACCAGGCCTCCAAGCTCGTTGTCATCCATTATTTCTGGGAGGGAGAGACCGTCGAGGTGATCGCCGGGTTCTTCGACCTCGTACACTTCAGGAACCCAGGCGCGGCCTTTGGTATTTTCAACGAGGGGGGCGTCGCGCGGAGGGTCTTCCTCATCACGACTTCCGGCGCGGCGCTCGCCGTTATATTCTTTCTCCTGAAGGAAACGAAGGATTCCATCGTCGCGCTCGGGCTCTCACTCGTCGCCGGGGGCGCGGCAGGGAACCTCGTCGACAGGGTAAGGTTCGGCTCGGTCGTCGACTTCCTCTACTTCCACGCGGGCCCGTACTACTGGCCCGCCTTCAATATCGCGGACTCCGCGATAACGGCCGGCGTTGGGCTTGCCGCCGTCTTCTACTGGTTCAGGCATCGCTGATCGCCATCTGCCGCGTATCCCTGTAAAACAAAACCCAGAAGCCTCCTTCAAGGAAACTCCCGGGTACGCCCCGTCTAATCCTTGCCTTGTCATTGCGAACGAAGTGAAGCAATCCCATCTTTTAAGCACGTCATAACCCAAAGATCGCTTCGTCGCTTGCGCTCCTCGCAATGACAATAAACCGCCTCTACCCCTCAGCCAGCTTCCTGCTCTCGTTAGCGATAAAGGTTTTCAGTATCTCCTGGTCCTCATCCGCTACGGAGGTGTACATGAGGCCGTAGCCCCCGAAGAGCGTCTTCGAAGCGACCTCGGAGGTAGACCACTTTATTATGCACTTAAGGTCTATGACCTTGTCCGCGCCGGGGATCGTAAATTTAAGCCGGAGCATCGCCCCGGTCAAGAGGTCCGCCTTGGTGTGGAGGAACGCTCCGGTCTCGCTGAGGTTAAGGAGAAAGCCGGTCCTCGCGCGGTCGCCCAGTATGAAGTCCACGGGTATGGAGACCGGGACCCTCTCTCTGCTTATGCCCTTGGAGGCCTTGTCCGGGAATAGCGTCCTGTTGACCCTGAAAATTATCTGCTCCGGGGTGTACCCCTTTGTCATCAGCCCCGAGGCCCCTAAACCCTTCAGCTTCTCCACGATGTTGCCCGGCTCGTATACGCCTGTCAGCGCGAGTATCGGGAACTTTCCCCTGTACCCGTTGTCGTTAAGCCACTTCAAGACCCCGAACCCGTCTATATCCGGCATCTGCAGGTCGAGGATGAGGAGGTCTATGCCGTTCGAGTCTATCCTTACCTCGTTTATGAGCTCCCTGCCGTCCTTGGCGAACCTGACCTTGTGGCCGGCCTCGACGAGTATGTCTGAGAGCTTGGTCCTGAAGAAGACGGAGTCGTCGGCGACAAGGACGTTCCTTGAGTCTTTTGTGATCATACCGCTTCCTTCTGAGGGTTATCCCTTTCGGGAATCATATAAGGAATAAAAACCAGGCCGGGGAAGAGTACTTGCTGGAGTCTTGGAGGCGAGGGTGCGTCCGGCCCAACATGTTAATTTCAGGCGTATGAGGACGGGGACCTTAAGGCCGCCGTCAAGACCTCGGGAAATCGATTGCGCCTTGAAACGGGTCTGCCCCGCCCCCCGTCCCCGTCCGCAGAAGAATTATAGCGGAAAAGATGGGTTTCTTCAATCCGCGGCGGGCTTGGGGACCTCCCATGTCGCGTAACTGCACTTCGGGTACTTGGAACAGCTGAAGAATACCCTGCCCTTTTTCGTCCTCCTCTCGACGAGCATGCCGCCGTCGTCGTTAGGGCACGGTATGCCGGTCGATACCGGGAGAGTAGACTTGCAGTTCGGGTAATCCGAACACGCGAGGAAACGGCCGAACCTGCCGCTCTTTAAAGTCATCTGTTTCCCGCACTTGGGGCAGAGCGTCTCGACCGTCTCTGCTACGCGCTCAAGGGCGACGACCTTGCCGTCGGTGTCTGTCGTGAAGTCTTTGGTGTTCTTGCACTCCGGGTACCCGGAGCATGCGAGGAACTTGCCCTTCCGCCCCCATTTTATCACCATCTGCTTTCCGCACTTCTCGCAGGATATATCTGTGGGCGTCTCCTCGGCCTTCAGGTTCTTCATGTCCTTCTTGGCCCTCTCCAGGGATTCCTTAAAGGGCGCATAGAACTCCTCCATCGTCTTTCGCCACTGGGCCTGCCCCTCTTCTATCTGGTCGAGCTCCTCTTCCATGTGGGCGGTGAACTCGACGTCGAGTATCTCGGGGAAGGACCCTATGAGGAGACCCGTGACCGTGAAGCCGAGCTCTGTCGGCTTGAGCTGCGTCTTGTCCTTGATGACGTACTCCCGGTCCTGAATGGTTGAGATTATCGCCGCGTAGGTAGAGGGCCTCCCTATGCCGTTTTCCTCGAGCTCCTTTACGAGCGACGCCTCTGTAAACCTCGGGGGCGGCTGTGTGAAGTGCTGGGCAGGGGAGAGGCTTGAGAGCTGTAAGGGCTCGTCCTTCTTAAGCTGAGGGAGCTTCTCCTCCTTCTCCTCCTCGACGTCCTGCCCCTCGATGTAGACGGCCATGAAGCCCGGGAACTTTATCGTCGAGCCGGAGGCGGTAAACAGGTAATCGCCGGCCGTTATCTGCGCCCTCGTCTGGTCGATGAGCGCGCTCGACATCTGGCACGCGATGAAACGGTTCCAGATGAGCTGGTAGAGCCTGAACTGGTCCTTTGAGAGGTGCTTCTTTACGGCGTCGGGCGCGTACTGGAAATAAGTCGGCCTTATCGCCTCGTGCGCGTCCTGCGCCTTTTTCTTTGACTTGTATATCACGGGCTTGGCCGGGAGGAAGTCCTCCCCGTACCTCTGGCCTATGTGCGCGCGCGCAGAGGCTATCGCCTCATTCGACACCCTTGTGGAGTCAGTCCTCATGTACGAGATGAGCCCGACCGGCCCCTCGTCGCCCAGATCCACCCCCTCGTACAACTGCTGGGCGAGCATCATCGTCTTCTTCGCCGTGAACCCGAGCTTCCTCGCCGCTTCCTGCTGGAGCTTGGACGTCGTGAACGGCGCCGCCGGGTTCCTCTTCGTCTCCCTCGTCTCGACCTCCGCCACTTTGTACGTCGCGCCATTGAGGTCTGAGAGTACCTGCTTCGCCTGGGATTCGTTGCCGAGCTCTATCTTCTCCCCGTTCTTTTTAGCGAGCTTCGCAATAAAACCGGCGCCGGAGCCGGTCTCAAGCTCGGCCTCGATCGACCAGTACTCCTTCGGCACGAACGCCTGTATCTCACGCTCCCGGTCGCAGATGAGGCGCACGGCGACGGACTGGACCCTGCCGGCGCTCAACCCCCGCCTCACCTTGTCCCAGAGTATGGGGGAGACCTGGTAGCCGACGAGCCGGTCGAGGACCCTTCTCGCCTGCTGTGCGTCGAACTTGTTCCTGTCGAGCGCGATCGGGTGCTCTATCGCCTCCCTTACGGCCTTTTCGGTTATCTCGTTAAAGAGGACGCGGAGCGTCTTCTCGTTCTTCTTGTCCACCTCTTCGGCTATGTGCCAGGCGATGGCTTCGCCCTCCCTGTCGGGGTCGGGCGCGAGGTATATCCTCTCGGCCGTCTTTGCGGCCTTCTTTAATTCCTTTATCGTATTGGCCTTGCCCTTTATGATCTCGTAATGGGGCTCGAAGCCGTTATCTATCTCTACCCCGAGCTTGCTCTTGGGAAGGTCCTTTATATGGCCGACTGAGGCGAGGACCAGAAAGTCCTTGCCGAGGAACTTGTTTATCGTCTTCGCCTTAGCGGGCGACTCGACTATTACGAGCGATTTTCCCATGTTAGTCCCTTTTTCTCTTTCCCTGAACGGCCCAGCCGCTGATTATTATAACACAGACGCGTTTTTTACGAGCGCGCCTACCTCTTTGAAAACCTCTTCCCAGTCTCCTGCCTCACGAGCCCTTTGAGCTCCATCTGGAGGAGGAGCGCCGAGGCCTTTGCCGCGCTCAGGCTCGTCATGCCGGCGATGTCGTCTATGTGGAGCGACTCGTCCTTGAGCGCCTTCCATATAAGGAGCTCGTCCCCGGCTATCTCCCTCTTTCCCTTTTGGGCATCATTATCTTCCTCAGGCGCTATCGTTATTGAGAGCGCCTCGAATATGTCCTCAACTGAAGTGACTATCGCCGCGCCTTCCCTTATGAGCCTGTTCGTCCCGGCGGACCTGCCGGAGGTCATCTGCCCTGGCACCGCGAGCACCTCTCTGTTATAATCGAGCGAGAGCCTCGCGGTCATGAGCGCGCCGCTCCTTAAGGGCGCCTCAACTACGACGACGCCGTCGGAGACGCCGCTTATTATTCTGTTCCTCTTCGGAAAATTGTAGCCCGCGGGCGGGGTCCCCATAGGGTATTCGGAGACGACGAGCCCTTTTTCAATTATCTCGTTATAGAGTTTCGCGTTCTCGCCGGGGTAAGGCACATCCACGCCCGTGCCGAGGACCGCGACGGTCCTGCCGCCCGCGAAGAGCGCCCCCCTGTGCGCGTAGGTGTCGCACCCGCGCGCCATGCCGCTTGCAATAGTCACCCCGGCGGATGCGAGGTCTATGGCTAACGTCTCCGAGACCTTGAGCCCGTAGTGCGTAGGCCGTCTCGTGCCGACTATGGCTACAACGGGCGCTTCATAATCGCTTCTCCTGCCCTTCATATACAGGAGCGCGGGCGCGTCAGGTATTTCGCGTAAAAGCGGCGGGTACTCGGGGTCGTCAAACGGGACGACGCGCGCGCCACCCTCGCTTACAAGCCTTATTTCCTTCTCCACCCAGTCCCAGTCGCCGAAGGCCTTTATCGAAGCCGCGAACTCCGTTGAATAGGCGTTGAGGGCGGCGCTCGACCCGGCGAAGACCGCCTCGGGCGCGCCGAACCTCTCCAGTATCCCGGATATGGGAAAACGCCCTATCCCCTTTACCCGGCTCAAGGCAAGCCAGTGCTTCAATCCGCTTTCAGCATCCATAAAAGACCTTGGCTGTACGGGTTTAAGGGAATACAGGACCGAAGACCGGAGTGAGGCCTAACGCCATCGCCTCCGGATGTCAATTGGTGCGGAGCGTGGAGATCCTGTCGCCCCAGTTTATGGGTTGGGAATTCTTTATAACTATGCAGGACGAAGTGGTCTCGCCGGCCTCCAGTACGACGGCCGCGCCGAGCTCAATGGGGGGCAGGTTTACGTCCCTGCCGTCATTCGGGTCGCTCACGGCCTCTACGGGCCTGTAGACCCGGAGCAGGTTGCCCTTCTTGAGCCCGTCCCTCTCGCCCTTGTCCACATACGCGATGTCGCCGCTGACCAGGTTCTCGGTCCCCTCGGCGCCGAAGACGACGAAGCCGGAGAGGTCCTTCTCGGCCTCGGTGATCTCGACCTCGGTCAGGACGGGCCTCACCGCGTCGAGCTTCGCGTCCGTCGGTATCTCCTTGTAAGAGACCTCTATCCGCGCCTCAACGACTTCGCCTTTTAAGCCCGTGACAACGAGCTCACCGAGCACGTCGATGATCGAGCCTATCCTGCCGCCGGTCTCAGGGTGTTTCACCTCCGTTTCCTCGAGGAATATGGCGAACCTGTCCCCTTCTTTTACGGGCCCCTTGAACGCGGCGTAGACGTAGTCGCCCTGGCTTACATAGACGTTGCTGTCCAGTTTGGCCGCGGCTATCGACCCTGCCGCAATGAGGTCTTTTGCGGAAATGAAGCCCCTCCTCTGGATGTTATTCGACTTTACGGACGGCTTCGAGGGCGCTTCCACTGCGGGAGGCGCCGGCAACGCCTCCGCCGGCACGGCCCCGGCGGCCGTATCAACGCCCGGCTCCGGCTCCAGCACCACAACCCTGCCCTCTGGACCAACGACAGCGTCCTCAAGGGTCACGATTGGCAGGGTCTCGGCCCCCGCTTCTTTTTTGCTCACTATCTCTATCCCGTCCGGCGTAATCTTCACGATGTCGCCCGGGTATATGAGGTGCGGGTTCTTTATGTACGGGTTTATCTTCCAGATAGAGGGCCACTTGAAGGGGTTCTTCAAGAACTTCCCGGAGATGTCCCAGAGCGTGTCTCTCGGCACTATTTTGTATTCGGCCGGACCCGCCGCCTCGACGGCCTTATCCACGTCCGCGTCCTTAACCGCGACGTCGTCAGCAGAGGCCGCGATCGACGCGGAGAGAACCAGGACAAAAGCAAACGCCGTTATAAGATTCCTTTTCATCACCCCTCCTTAAGGGTCAACCCCTTCCCCGTGCCGGTCAGCGCCTGGCGAGCCTGTCAAGCGCCTTCCTGGCCTTGCCGGCGGCCTCCGTGCCCGGGTACTTCCTTACGACCTTTTCGAGATACTCTCTTCCCTTCTCAATATCCTCCATCTCCAGGCATGAGTACGCCGCCTTTAGAAGCGCGTCCGGGGCCTTGTTCTCCCCGGGATACCTGTCGACTACTTCCCTGAACCTGGCGAGCGCCGCAACGAAGTCCTTCTCCGAGTAGTACGACTCGCCTACCCAGTAAAGGGCGTTATCCGAAAGCGTATGGTCCGGATAGGCCTTCAAAAACCTTGCGAACACCTTCCTCGACTCCTCGAAGTTGCCGTTAAGGAAAAGGTCCTGCCCCTTGTTGTAAAGCTCGTCAGGCCCCTCGGCCTTTGCCGGGGCCTGCGCCTCAACCATCGGCGCGGCCGCGGACGACGGCTCTTCCTCTAACGGCACGACTTTAAGCCCCTCGGGCACCAACGGGCGCGAGAGCTTCTCTATGTCGGCCTTCGCGGTCTCAAGCTTCTCATGGAGGAGGTTAAACTTGTTGTTGAGGTCCTCGACCTTCGCGTCGCGCTCGTCAATCGACGCCTTGAGCTCCGTCACCTTTCTCCCGAGCTCGTCGACCTTCTTCTCGTGCTCGCCCATGCCGGCGCAACCCGCAAACAGCAACGCCGCGGCAATGCTTAAAATAATCGGTCTGTTTTTCATTTTTCAAAAATATCCTTCGAAGGCCCTTTCTGTCAAGTGAAATCAACTGATGATGAAGCCGGGGTATCCCTTGCCATTCCGTACGCCCCTGGGCAGGCGGCCTCGGCGAGGCCTTCGCCTCGTATTATATTTAGCCCTAAAGGGCCTTTAAATCAGTGACCGCTATCACGGCCGGTCCGGGGCGGAGAGCATCTCGAATATCTTTTTTCCGAGGTCGAGCTTTCCCGCGCCGGTTGTGGCCGAAAAAAGGACCGCCTCGTGCGCCGGGATGATCTTCTTAAGCACTTTCAGCCGGGACGAGAGCTGGTTGCTCGATAACTTGTCTATCTTGGTAAAGACCGTTGTGACCGGGATGCCGAAGCCCTCTATCCAGTCGCAGAGCTTCAGCTCCGCCTCTCCGGCGTCGCGCCTCGGGTCGAGGATGAGGAACGCGCCCTTGAGGTTCCGCCTCTCCGAGAGGTATTCTCCTATCATCCCCTCCCACGAGCGCCTCTCCTCGTGCGAGACCTTGGCGTAGCCGAAACCCGGGAGGTCCACGAGGCGGAACTCCAGGTTGATGGCGTAGAAGTTTATGGTCCGCGTCTTTCCCGGCGTGGAGCTCGTCTTTGCGAGGCCCTTTCTCATGGTGAGCGAATTTATGAGCGAGGACTTCCCCACGTTCGACCTGCCGATGAGCGCTATCTCGGGGAGTCCGTCCTTTGGCCAGCCCGGCGCGGCCACGGCGCTTGTGATGAACTCGGCTGATGTTATCTTCAATGTTCCCTCATGTGACGGAGATGACCTCCTCGTAAGTGGTTATGCCCTGCAGCATCTTCCTTATGGCGGATTCGCGGAGGACCGACATGCCTTCGGCGCGCGCGGCCTTTTGTATTACGGTAGAGTCAGAGGTCTTGGCGACTATCGCCTTTATCTTGTCTGAAAAATCCATTATCTCGAATACGCCGGTCCTGCCCTTGTAGCCCGTCCCCCTGCACTCCGTGCAACCCTCGCCGTAATAGACCCTGTACTCCTTTTCCTTGAGCCTTAAGTACTCGACCTCCTCGGTCTTCAGGACCCTCGTCTTCCTGCAGTTCGAGCATATCTTCCGCACCAGCCGCTGGGCTATGATGCCGACGACAGTCGAGTTTATGAGGAACCCGGGGACGCCGAGATCCATGAGCCTCGTGACGGACGAGGGCGCGTCGTTCGTGTGAAGCGTTGAAAACACGAGGTGGCCGGTGAGCGCGGCCTGCACGGCGTTATCCGCGGTCTCCTTGTCCCTTATCTCGCCGACCATGATGATGTCTGGGTCCTGGCGGAGAATAGTGCGGAGCGACCCGGCGAAGTCCACGCCTATCTGGGGCTGGACCCCGACCTGGTTGAACTCCTCCACTATCATCTCTATCGGGTCCTCGATCGTAACGATGTTCACTTCAGGCGAGGAAAGCGATTTCAGCGCCGAGTACAGCGTAGTAGTCTTGCCGGACCCGGTAGGGCCTGTGACAAGCACGATGCCGTACGTCCTTTTGATGAACGAGTTGAAGACGTCGAGCTCTGAGGGAAAAAACCCGAGGCCGCTCAAATCCTGGAATAGGACCTCGGGGTCGAATATCCTTATGACGACCTTCTCTCCGAACGCCGTCGGGAGTGTAGAGACCCTGAGCTCTATTTCCCGCCCCCTGGACTCGGTCTTGATGCGCCCGTCCTGCGGCTTTCTCTTTTCAGCTATATCCATCCTCGAGAGCATCTTTATGCGCGAAAGGATGGACGGGTGGACGACCTTCGGGATCGTGTGTATGTAGTGGAGGACGCCGTCTATGCGGAGACGGACGTGCGAGCGGTCCCTCTTGGGCTCGATGTGTATGTCGCTCGCCCGCTGGTCGTAGGCGTAATGGAGCAGGTACTCGACCGCGTTTACGATGTGCTGGTCCGTAGCGTCGAGCTCGACCGCCCCCTTCAGCCTCACGTACTGCTCGAGGTTGCCTAATTCCGTAGAGTGCGAGAACTCTTTTTCAGCCGCGCCGACCGAGTACCTGAAGCCGTAGAACTCGCGGACGATCTTCAATATGTCGGACTTCGAGCTCAAGACGAGGTCGACCTTCATCCTCCTCGTGGCTTTAAGGCTCTCCACGGCCTCGAGGTTGAAAGGGTCGGCTACGGCGAGCGTCACGACGCGGTCTTTCTCCTCTATCGGGACGACGAGGTATCTCTGCGCGAACGGCCTCGGTATGTGCGAGGTGACGATGTCGAGGTTTAGCTTTAACGGGTCTATCTTCCTGTACGGGAGGCCGACCTCCTCGGCGATGACCTCGGTTATCATGTCCTCGGTGAGGGTCTTTTTGGGGTCGGTTACGAGCGGGAGGCCTAATGAGGCGACGACCTCGGCAGGCGAGACGAACTCGGCGACCGTCTGTCTCTTGGCGGAGTACATCGACTCCTGGGACTTTTTGATCCGCGCCCTCTGCCCCTCGCCGCGGATAAGTATCTCCCTCTCCTCGGTCTCTCCG
Source organism: Deltaproteobacteria bacterium GWB2_55_19 (assembly GCA_001797465.1). Classification (GTDB taxonomy): domain Bacteria; phylum Desulfobacterota; class GWC2-55-46; order GWC2-55-46; family GWC2-55-46; genus GWB2-55-19. The sequence goes on from MGPQ01000009.1 coordinate 128,344, forward strand.
ATGAGCTTCTTTTTCCTGAGGAGCGCGGTTACGAACTCGATTGTAAGGGCCTTCTTTTCGGTCATCCTGCGGCTTTCTTCGCCTCACGGCGCATTCAAAACGCTTAAATCCCTCTAAACCCGCCGCTAATGCAGTCCATCTCTTTTTTCGGCAGATTCGTCCTTTTCTTTATACGCCTCCCTGCAGATGGACGCGTCGAGGAGGGTCTTCAAAAGCTTGTTGGTCTTTTCCTGCTCCTCTATGAGCTTTTTAAGGAGCGGCTTGGTGCCGAAGACCGAGAAGGGCATGGCTATCCAGAGGACGAGTATGACGCCTACGGATATGAGGAGGAATATGGCGAACGCCCCCAATACCACGAGGGTGGAGCTGAAGTATGACGGGTCCATTTTAACCTGTTATTCTGATAGTATCCTCATTAAAGCGGCGTCGAAAGACAACCTCTCCTGCGCCGAGGTCAACATGTCCTTTACCGCGACCTCGCCTTTGGCGAGCTCGTCGTCGCCCATTATCACAGTGTATCGCGCGCCAAGCCTGTCCGCCCGTTTCATCCTGCTCTTTAAAGACCCCGGCGAGAACTCCTCCATCACCTTGCTCCCCTTTTCCCTCCAGGACCTGAGTATGGGGATGGACGCCTCCTCGGCCTTCTCACCTAATGCGATGAAGACCGTAAGGGGGCTTCCTGCATGGGAGGCGGTCTCCTTGAGTATGAGCGCAACCCTCTCCATGCCTATGGCGAAGCCGAAACACGGGGTCTCGGGGCCGCCGAGCTCCTTGACGAGCCCGTCGTACCTGCCGCCGGCGGCTACCGCGTTCTGGGAGCCGAGGGCGGTTGAGGTTATCTCGAATGTCGTCTTCGTGTAATAATCGAGCCCGCGGACCATCCTCGGGTTTATCCGCGCGTCTATCCCGGAGAGGGCAAGGTATTTCCTGACAGTCCCGAAGTGAGAGGCGCACCCTTCGCAGAGCGAGTCCACTATGGACGGCGCGTCTTTTGTGGCCTCGATGCAACCCGATGCCTTGCAATCGAGCGCACGGAGGGGGTTGGTATCCATCCTCCGGAGGCAGTTCTCACAGAGGGCCCCCTTGACCCCGGCGAGATACGCCTTCAGTTTCTCTTTATACGCGGGCCTGCAATTGGCGTCTCCCAACGAGTTAATATGGAGCTCTACGCCGGCGACGCCGATTTTAGCGAAAAACGACATGAGCATCGACAAGGCCTCAGCGTCGGCGCGGGGGGAGTCGTCGCCCATCACCTCGGCCCCTATCTGGTAGAACTGGCGGTATCTCCCCTTCTGCGGCCTCTCGTAGCGGAACATCGGACCGGTGTAGTAGAGCTTTGAGACCGGCGCAATATATAGTTTGTGCTCTATGTAGGCCCTCACGACCGGAGCCGTACCCTCGGGTCTTAAGGCGAGCGAGTCTCCGTGCCTGTCCTCGAAGGTGTACATCTCTTTTTCGACTATGTCCGTCGTCTCTCCTATGGAGCGCAGGAACAGCTCGGCCTTCTCGGCTACCGGCGTCCTTATCTCCGAGAAGCCGTACCCGGAGAACAGCCGGTAGGCCTCGCTCTCGATCCTCCTCCATATATCGGAATCGCCCGGGAGTATGTCGTTAAAGCCCCTTATCGCCGTTATGGGCATCCCTTGTCTTCGCCTTCCTCGGTTTTTTTCCGCTCGAAAAGACCTGACTTCAACTGCTTAAGTACGAGCGTATGCTGTTCCCTGATTATCTCGCTGATGACGACGTCGAGCTTCTCCGACTTGAGTATGTCCTCATAGGCGGTCTTTTTTGAGGCAACTATCGACCCGCCCTTGAATAGGACCGTCGTAACGACCGGGTTCATTCTGCCGCCGTCCTCGGTCTGGATGTGATAGACCTCGCCGTTATGGCTTATATTCTGGTTGAGACCGAAGTTCATATGGGCAATAAGGGCGGATGCAGGCCCGTAGGTTAAATTTTTAACACATTATAGGGGTTTATGCAACCGCTGCACTTGGCGTGCAGCCAACTTCATATCGGGTCACTTCAGGCTACCTGAAGCACATCCGCCCGATACGGATTTGCCCGTCCGGGTACTCGGCGTACGGCCAATTTCAAATCGAGTTGCTCCAAGCATCCCTGACTCAAACCGTCCGATATGAACTTTGCCCGTCCGGCCAGGACCTTGACACCCCGCCTGCGTTGGGGTATCTTTTCAGGTGGTTCCTGACGATTTCACCTTGAAATAAGGAGGCTTAATTGAAGGAGCGGCATGAAGAGAAGATAGAGGTGCTCATGCACGAGGAGCGCGTCTTCCCGCCCCCCGCGGCGCTCGAAAAGAACGCCTATATAAAAGGGGACGCTGAGTACGAGAGGCTATACAAGGAGTCGATAAACGACCCGGACGGTTTCTGGGGCCGCGAGGCGTCCATCATTGACTGGTCTCGGGGTTGGGATAAGGTCTCGGAGTGGGACTTCCACAAACCCTCGATAAAATGGTTTATCGGCGGGCGGCTTAACGCCTCTTACAACTGCATAGACAGGCATCTTTTGACATGGCGGAGGAACAAGGCCGCCATCATCTGGGAGGGCGACGACGGGGCGTACAGGTCGTTCACCTATCAGCAGGTCGCGTTCGAGGTGACGAGGCTCGCCAACGTCCTAAAGGCAAATGGTGTTAAGAAGGGCGCCCGCGTAACCATCTACCTCCCCATGATACCCGAGCTCGCGTTCTCAATTCTCGCCTGCGCGAGGCTCGGCGCGATACACAGCGTGGTCTTCGGCGGCTTCTCTCCGACTTCACTCAGAGACAGGATAATCGATTCGGCCTCCAGCCTCGTCATCACTTCCGACGAAGGGGTCCGCGGCGGCAAATTCATCCCCATGAAAGAGAACTGCGACACAGCCCTCTTAGAATGCCCGGCCGTCGCGGCCGTCATCGTCGTAAAAAGGACCGGCAACAAGGTCAACATGAAGGCTGGCCGGGACGTCTGGCTCTCAGAAGCCATCGCAGGCACCCCGGGCGTAAACAACTACTGCGCGCCTGAAGAGATGGACTCCGAAGACCCGCTCTTTATCCTGTATACCAGCGGCTCGACCGGAAAGCCCAAGGGCGTCCTCCACACGACAGGCGGGTACATGGTATTTTCCGCCCTCACCTTCAGGTGGATATTCGACTGCAAGGACGAGGACGTCTACTTCTGCACCGCGGACATCGGCTGGGTCACGGGGCACACATACATACTCTACGGCCCGCTCGCGTGCGGGGCGACCTCTCTCATGTTCGAGGGGATACCCACCTACCCGGACCCGGGCAGGTTCTGGGAGATAGTCGAGAAGCACAAGGTGAACATCTTCTACACCGCTCCTACCGCAATAAGGGCCCTTATGAGGAGCGGGACCGAGTGGGTCGAAAGGCACGACCTCTCAAGCCTCCGAATCCTCGGCTCCGTCGGGGAGCCGATAAACCCCGAGGCATGGATGTGGTATCACACGGTCGTCGGAAAAGGAAGGCTTCCGATAGTCGACACATGGTGGCAGACCGAGACCGGAGGCATACTCATCTCGGCGCTCCCCGGGGCTACTACCTTAAAGCCGGGCTCAGCGACAAAGCCCTTCTTCGGCGTGGCGCCGAAGGTCTTGAAAGAGGACGGGCAAGAGGCAGGGGTGAACGAGGGAGGATACCTCGTCATAGAAAAGCCGTGGCCGGGGATGCTCCGCGGCACATACGGCGACCCGGAGAACAAGCGCATAAAAGAGGTCTACTTCAGCAGGTTCCCCGGCAAATACCTGAGCGGCGACGGCGCGAGGGTGGATGAGGACGGCTACTACTGGCTCATGGGCAGGATCGACGACGTGCTGAACGTCTCCGGCCACAGGCTCGGCACCGCTGAAATAGAGAGCGCGCTCGTATCCAATGAGTCTATCGCCGAGGCCGCTGTCGTCGGATACCCGCACGACATAAAGGGCGAGGGCATCTACGCCTTCGTGGTATTAAAAGAGCATATAACGCCTACGCCCGCGCTCCTTCAAAGGCTGGAGGCGCATGTAAAGAAGGAGATAAGCCCCATAGCCAAGCCCGATAAGATCCAGTTCACCACTGGGCTCCCCAAGACCCGTAGCGGGAAGATTATGCGGAGGATACTCCGGAAAATCGCCAACGGGCACACCGAAGACCTGGGCGATACCTCGACGCTCGCGGACCCGTCGATAGTGGACACGCTGGTTAAGGAGAAGGTGTAAGGGGTTGCCCTCCGGGTTCAGGTTTGCAGTCTCTTTGAATTTACGGTTCGAGTCATAAGACTTTGGTTCGCAAAAGAACCAGCCTTGTCATTGCGAACGAGCGAAGCAATCTCAGGCCTTTGCCCGACACTTGCAGGTTCAGGTTTGCAACCTGAACCCTTTTATTCGTAATCCAATATGCGCTGGTATCGGCTGTAAGGATCCTCTGCTCAAAACCTTTTGCGCCCTGCCGGGCTTTTCTCGGCATAGGGCTTCGCGCCCTCCGCCCTCCCCCTCCCCGCTCGGCGCGGTGCCAGAGTTCTTCGGAAGCTATTGAGGTTAGGGTACGAATCGCCTTCGATACGAACTTTGCCAGTCCGGCGAGGACCGCTCGCCCCTTAGGGCGCTGTCGCGCCTTTTTACTTCCCCGGACGCTCGCGCTTCGCGACAAGGCTTCCTCCCTTAAGGTCGCTCACCCCATGCCTGGGGTGTTTTGAAAAACTAAAAAAAAGATTAGTTTTCGATTTGTCTTTACAAACACACAGGCGCATGGCGGAGAGCGCCTTAGGGAGGGAGAGGCGAGCGCGCCGGGGTAGATTAGACGCTTGCGCTCTAAGGGACGCGCGAGCGGGTGGGGGAGGAAGGAAGCGCTTGGAGCCATCGCCGAAAGCGCGCGGAGCGCGCAAAAAGGCTTTTCACAAAAACAAAATTTGCGCTCTATCTCTCATGATCTCTGCACCAAATAAAAAAGCCCCGCCGGATGGCGGGGCTTTTAAGTGTAATATTGAGGGCGCTTATTCCTGCACCCTTCTCGCGCTCTTCTTCGACGCCTTGGCGCGGCGTTTTGCCGCCTCCTGACGCTTCCTCTTCTTCTTCACGCAGGGCTTCTCGTAAAACCTTCTCTTCTTTATCTCCTTGAAGGTCCCGTCCTGCGCGAGCTTGCGCTTCAATATCTTAAGCGCCTTCTCGAGCTGGTCGTCGTATACCTTTACCTCTGACAAAAGTAACACCCCCTCTGCAAGGAACAATATTGGTCTGTCAAAACAACGGCGCGGCTACGAAAAATGCCTTACGTAGCCTTCAGCAGGCGTCATCAGGAATATCCATTTCCCGCCACCGAACCCATGAATTATACCAAATGCGGCCCTGAAGTCAACTCAAATAAGGGAAACGGCGCAGGCAGAGGCTCGACAGCCATTACATCGGGCTTTCCCCCCGGACGCCCCCCTGGCAAGCTGAAACCTGTTCACATGAAGGCGTTTTTCTGGTAGTATCTAAAAAAATACCAGCGAGAATGGATATGGCCAGACACCTGATCCTCTTAACCGCGTTAACGCTCGTTTTCGCCGGATGCGTCTCCAGGGGCGCATACGAAGAGAACATTGGGAATATCTCCGAGAGGCTCAAGGCCGAGAAGTCCGCCCGGTCTACGGATGTTAAGATTCTTGAGCAGAGGCTTGCCGATCGCGGCAAGACCTTGAGCGACCTTACCGGCAGGTACATCAAGCTCAAGGCGGAGAAGGACTCGGCCCAGTCAAAGCTCGACGGCTTGAAGGCCGACCTCGACGCGCTCATTAAGGACATGGCCGAGTTGAAACTCGTCATATTCACGAACATGAGGGGGAGCGAGGCGAACGAGATGATGATAAAGCTGAACAGGATGCAAAAACGCGTCGACAGGCTCCTTACAAAAGAGACAGAGATGAACACAGCGCCTGCGCCCCCCTCTGAGACCCCCGTTGCCCCGACTTCCACCCCGGCCTCGAACTGAAAACACGCCAGTTCAGGCCGCAACAACCTCTTTTCGACAGACCCCAGCAAATGCACCCGGCGCCTCGATAAAGCCTAACCTATCGTCCGCTTTTTTGTTTGTCTTCAAAAACCCCGGGCATAGGTGAGCGATGCCTAAGGGAGGCCGAGGCGAGCGAGCCGGGGCAGATTGACGCTTGCGCTCGGCGCGCAAACAACTGGGAAATGAGCGCGCAAGGGGCGAGCGAGCAGGAGGGGGAGGGAGAAAGTGAGCGAATCCTATGCCCAAAAGCGCGCAGAGCACGCAACATGGCTTTAGGCAGAAGATTCGAATAGCCAGCGTTTAGAGAGAGGGTCACGAAGGGTTCAGGTTGCAAACCTGAACCCGCAAAGCGCTCGTTCACATAATCTACGGAGTACTAAAAACCGCCAAACCCTTCAATACGGTAAAAAAAAGGCGACAGGCCATTAAGCCTGTCGCCTTTGGTATTTATCTTATAGCGTCCGCGCAGGAGAACCGGCGCCGGTCCGCTTACTTCTCGTGGCACGTCCTGCAGACGCCTGAGCCGGTGTTGCCGCCAACACGCCTCAGGAACTGGCCGTCCGCGCAACCCTCGCCCGCCGTACAGTAGGTGAGGAAACCGCCTTCGTCGCCCCATGTCGGCTCAGCCTCGTCCCATGAGAGGTTCCTGAAGTGCGGGTCGTGGCAGGACGAGCACTCGACCTTGCCGCCGCGGAGAAGGTCCGATATAGTCGCCGTATCGGAGACGAACCCTTTGACCGCCCACCTGTTCTGCGCGAGGTTGCCGGTAAATGCGGTGGCCGCGGAAGAGGCCATTTCGCTGGTAAGGTCTATGGAGTTGATTGTCGTGTTCGTGGCGCGCAGGCCCGCCCTGTCCGTGTTGTAAGTTACTGAGACCGGGTGGTCGTTAGAGAGGTCCATGCCGATTACAAGCCTCGACGTGAGGTCATTGTCCGTATATAGGCCGCCTGTGCCGTGGCAGGCGGTACACTGGGAGGCCGAGAAGTGGTCGGCGGCCGTAGTCAAGTAACTGCCGACCGGCATCCTGAACTTCCAGCCGAGGTCCGAGCCGCCCGAGACGACGCCGCCCTTGCCTGGCGCGTTCACAAGATTGTCGAAGGTGGTTACGCCGTCATGACAGCTAAGACACGCAAGTGTCGTCGAGCCTATGTCTGTATTGTTTATCGTAGTGCCGCCTATGGTATTCCCATATGCGGTGAATGATGTCGGGGCCGATGTGCCCCTGTTCCACATTGGCTTTAATCCGTTCGCCGTGTTCGTGTGATGCGGGGTGTGGCAGAATACGCATATCTCCGTAGTACCGTTCGAGGAGACGACGCTTCCGAGAGAGCCCATGTTGTGCCTGGACCCAGCTATGCCGCTCGCCGCCTGTCCGGCCGGATAATCGTTAACGGTTACAGCGTAAGACGGGCCTGCCGTTACGGCGATGGCTGATACTGCGAGGAGGCTGAAAAGTATCCTTTTCATGGTATGACCTCATGTTTCAATTTTTTTCCAAAAAAAAATGCCATCAATACAACTCGCAGGTTGTATCGTGGCACCGTCGCCTTGACCTTGGCGGCCCGTCTTGAGCCTTTAGGTCTTTAAACCTTGTTCGAATTATACCGCTAAATTAAAATATGTCAAGGAAAAATTTAGATT
>MGPQ01000010.1:0-422651 GCA_001797465.1 Deltaproteobacteria bacterium GWB2_55_19
CTAACTCTATGTCCATTATGTTTTGCCGTCCTTATCTGTTTTGGCCAGGGGCGCGGTTAAGATACCCGTTGATCGAGAAGAGGTCGATTACAGCCGAGGCCGCAACAGAGGCGTTCACTATTGAGAGCTCCTTGCCCGACCTCTCGGCCTCCCTCCTTGCCAGCAACAGCAACTGCAGGCCGACCGAGTCCATTTCGGTCGCGCCCGAAAGGTCGATTTCCAGTGGTTCCGGGGACGCAAGCGCCTCAGTTAGCCATTTTTTAAGCTCGTGGGCGTGGTATATGTTCATCTCCCCGGTTATGCGCGCGATGCATAGGCCGCCTTTGTTATCGTGCTTTATCTTCATCTCCCCCTCCGTCACGGCGCTATGAGCTTCGATATGGCCTCAAGCATCTGCTCGGGCTTGAATGGCTTTACGACCCAGGCCTTTGCCCCAGCCGTCTTGCCTTCCTGCTTCTTCCCCTCCTGCGACTCGGTGGTGAGCATTATGACCGGCGTGAACCTGTACGAGGCGCTCGTCTTTACGTTCTTCAGGAACGAGATACCGTCCATGTTCGGCATGTTGACGTCGCATATCATGAGGTTTATCTTCTGCCCCTGGAGCTTGGAGATTGCGTCCTGCCCGTCGCAGGCCTCGATAACGTCGTAACCGGCCTTCTTGAGGGTGAGGTTCATGACCTGTCTTATCGAGGCCGAATCGTCTATTACCATTATCGTCTTTGCCATCCTTGCACTCCCTCCTTAAGTCTTTAAAAGAATGTTACGCCGCCCTGCGCCGCCTTCGGCGCTGACTTTCCCTTCCCGGCCTTTTTTCCTCCGGCCACGACCTCGAGGTGGACCGAGCGCTGGCGGTCCATGACGTAATATTTCTTGATGTCCTCTATGTCGAACTCCGAGGTCCTGCACTCGCCGACGCAGAGCCCGGACGCCTTCATGCACTCCTGGAGCCCTGTTATGAAGGCGTCTGTATCGTTTATTGTCTTTATGACGAGCTCTATCTGCTGGCGGACGATGTCCTGGAACTGGACGTTGGCGAGGAGCTCTGTCACCTCTCTGGCCACCTCCACGCCGGATATCGACACATGGCCGAGTATCTCGTGGTTCAGCCCGTCAAGGGCCTTGTAGCTGTTGCCGAGCTTCGCGAGCTGGCCTTCGAGCGACATAAGTATCGCCCCCTCCTCGCTACCAGCCTTCTGGTTGAGCTTTACCGCGAACTTCCCCTCAATCTCCTCCGCCATCTCGACCATCGCATGCCCTATCTTGGTCGCGGCCGCGTCGGACTGCGTGGAGAGCTTTCTCACCTCCTGGGCGACTACGGCAAAACCCCTGCCGTGCTCGCCGGCCCTTGCGGCCTCTATGGCGGCGTTCAGCGCCAGGAGGTTCGTCTGGTCGCTTATATCTTTAAGGAGGTCGACGAACTTGGTCATTGAGCGGGCCTTTTCGGCGAGCGCGAGCACAGTCTTATAGTCCTTATCCACCTCCTGGAGGCGCCCGTCTGTGTACTGCCTGAGGCTGGCTAACGTCTCTTCGTTCGCCGCAATCGTTTCGTGAGACTCGGAGGCGAGCGCCTCGCTCTGGACCTGCAGGTCCCGTATCGTCGCCTGCATCGACGACATCGAGGCGTCTATCTCCTGGGACTGGGCGATGATCTTGTCCGCGGCCTCCGCGGTTCCCTCCACTATCTGGTTCAGATGGCCGTTCGTCAGCCTGTTTATGTCGTGCTGTGCGTTGAAGAACCTCCCGACCTTCGCCTCGCGGTTCTGGTGGTGGACGCTATTTTGCGTAAACTCCTCGACAAGCTCCTTCTCGGATTCGGCGATGTGCTGAAGCGGCCTCCTCGCCCATTTGACGCTAACGCCCTGTACTATGACTATCCCGGTAACAACCCAGAACGCGTCGCCGGCCGCCCTCGCGTACTTCTCCGCGAAAAACCCGCTGAGAAACGCCTGGATATGGTCCCAGAGGAAGAGCTCGATGACCCCTGGCACAATGAGAGCTACGAGCGTGGATATGAGGAGTATCCGCCTGTACGCCGGGAGGTAGAGGAAGAGGAACAGGTCGGACCTTTTTTTGTCAGCTGATTGCATTCGTGCGTCCCCTTTCGGACTCAATGCAAAAGCCTCTGTGAACGTGCCTCACCATGGCTTTTGCGCTTATCTACATATCGGACCCACGACTTTTTGAATTCATAGACAGAAAGGTTGAATTTCCGGTAGCCACAGGGACTATTCACCCGATGTCCAAAAGGTCTACCTGTCGGTAATCCAGGGGATTAGTCACCAGGCACTCTTGAGTTAATTAGGTTGTAAAACTTTAAATTGCGGGATAGACTCGGTATATTCATGGTAAGGATACTCTCCCATTCACAGGAAACAGGGCTCACTGAGCCCGGCACGAACGCACTCGGCGCGCTCCTCGCCGACGGAAAGCGCCTCACGTGGGTCGACCTCTACAACCCGACGGATGAGGAGCTTAAGCTGCTCTCCGAAGTCTTCCGCTTCCACCCGCTCGCCATAGAAGACTGCCTCTCCTTTGTCCCGAACCCGAAGATAGACGACTACATCGACTACCTCTACATAGTCATCCACGGCATAGACGCCGAGGCGCTCAAAAAAGACGTGCTGAAGACCCACGACCTCGACATATTCCTCGGAAAGAACTACCTCGTCACCTTCCACAAGGGCTCTTTCAGGTCTATCGAATCCGTGATGGAGAGGTGCAGGAAGAATACGGCGATCATGGGAAGGGAGGCTGAGTGGCTGATGCACAAGATAATCGACACGCTCGTCGACAACTACCTGCCCCTAATGGACGGGATTAGCGAAGATATTGACGAGATAGAGAAGGAGTCTTTCGAAAAGCCGGGCGCCGAGACCCCCAGAAAGGTGCTCGCCCTCAAAAAGGACATCCTGTATCTGGGCCGGATCATACACCCGCAGAGGGAGATATTGAGACAGCTCTCCGGCTCCGAGTACCCGATAATATGCTTCGAGTGCTCGCTCCACTTTAAAGACGTCTACGACCACCTCTTCATGCTCTCTGAGTTGATCGAGTCCCACAGGGACTCCCTCAACAGCGTCATGGAGGTCTACTTATCCTCAGTATCCAACAGGCTGAACGAGATAATGAAGGTCCTGACCGTGATCGCGACCATAGTGATGCCGCTTACGCTTTTATCCGGCATATACGGGATGAACTTCGCGCATATGCCCTTTGCCGACTCCCCTTGGGGCTTTTACATAGCGCTCGCGGTCATGGCCCTCCTCGGAGGCGGGATGCTCTATTTCTTCAAGAAAAGAGGCTGGTGGTAGTCCTTGCCGGGCAGGCGGTAAATATTCTCAACAATCCGGTTTCTTAGCGCCCCTTGACAGCGGTTGCCGCAAGAAAGGCCCCGGACCATGGCACAAGGCGCCTTCCGGCGCCCTCCCATAGGCCGAATGACTTTAGAAAGAGGCCATTGTTTACTGGCGGGTAGAAGAGGAGGGTCTCTGTTCTTATCTGTTTGAAGCCGGCCTCTCTTAGCGAGGTTAGGAGGGAGCCGGGGGATATGAACTCCGCGTCCTTGTAGACGGATTCCCTGAAAAGCCCCTTAACTCTCCTTGCGAGAGCCCAGGGAGAGCGGCTGTTCAGCACGGCGACTACGACCCTGCCGCCCGGACGCAAGACCCGGTGCATCTCAAGGAGGGCCCTCTGTCTATCCCTGATGAAACATAACGCGCAAACGGATAAGGCTATATCGAATTGGCCGTCATGGAAAGGCAGGCTCGTCGCGTCCGCGAGGCAGAGGCCAATTTTAAGCCCCTCCTTTCTCGCCTTTTCGCACGCCCCAGAGAGCATCTCGCGGGAAGCGTCTACCCCGTAGACTGTTGCCCCATTCCTCGCCGCTTCCAGCGAATAATTCCCGGTGCCGCAACCTGCGTCAAGGAGGACGCGCCCTTTTACCGGACCCGCGAAGGAAAAGACGCGGTCCTTCTCAAGCCTGTCTGAAAGGCCTCCGATCGGGGTCTCATACCACTCGTCGTACTCCTCGGGCCGCCACTTCATAAAATTTTACTGGAGCTTCTTTATCTTAAGGGCCTCGAAGACGACCCTTTCAAAGAACGGCTCGGATACTCCCTTTTTCATCTTCCGTATGAAGTACTTCTCAAAGGCGGCCTTGGCCAGATGCACCCACCTGCCTTTTTTCGCCCACGTGACATCCCTCGGCGGCATCTGAGGCAGGGCGACGAAGGCGATGCCGGTGTCGCCCATGTCGGCGAGGCATACCGCGTTCCAGGTGGCCCTTGCCGAAGGTGCTTCCCCTTTGATGGATGACTCGATGTTACGGACAACCGCAGTGACCATGCTCTCTATCATATAGCCGGTCTTGGGGACCCCGACTGGGACAGGGGTCGCTTCAGGCGGGGCGATGGCTATGCAGACCCCTACCCCGTAGATGTTTTTATACCTCGGGGACCTCTGAAACTCGTCCACGATGACGAACCCGCGCGGGTTGCAAAGGCCCTCGACCTTTGCAACACTTTCTACGCCCCTGAAGGCCGGGATGATCATCGAGTATTTGAAGGGGATCTCCCTTTCGCCTTCTCCAACGGCCTCGATAAACATCCTCCCCTTTTCTACTTTTTTTATCTTCGCGTTCGTATGCCAGCTCACATGTCTTTCGCGCAGCTCATGCTCAAGGAGCCCCTTTGAGTCGCCCACGCCCGAGAGCCCCAGGTGTCCTATGTAAGGCTCAGGGGTTACGAAGGTGATAGGCACTTTTCTCCGGAGCTTTCTTTTCCTTAAGTCCGCGTCGATAATGAAAGCGAACTCATAGGCCGGGCCGAGGCACGACGCCCCTTGAGCCGCGCCTATGACTATTGGGCCGGGGTCATCGAGGAACCTCTGGTATTCGGAGAATGCGGCCTCGGCGTGGTCAGCGGTGCAGACCGAGACGGTATTGCCTTGGGGCCCGAGCCCTTCTATCTCGTCGAAGGCGAGCTTAGGACCGGTTGCGATGATGAGATAATCGTACGGGACCGTTCCGCCGCTGGATGTACGGACCTCGTTCTTGACGGGGTCTATCGACGACGCGGCCTCGGCCACGAGCCGTATGCCTTTTTTCTCAAGGCAGGGTTTCAAAGGGAAGCTGATGTCTTTTCTGGTCCTCCACCCCACCGCTACCCAGGGGTTGGAAGGCACGAAGTGGAAGGTATCGGTATCTGAAATGACCGTCACTTCATTGTCAGGCCCGGCGGCCTTCGTCTCGTAAGCGGCGGGGAGCCCGCCGGTAGAAGCGCCTATGATCGCAATCCTGGCCATTTAGAGCCCTCCTGCGCTTGAAATGACAACCCTCGGTCTACTCTTTTATCCTGTATTTGAGGTAGCATTCGCCTATCGGGCCCGGCTTTTCGCTACCGGTAAGCTCTACGTTCCTCTTGAGAGTCTTTCCCATGGCCGACTTTATCATCTGGCTTACGGGGCATGAACCCTTCTTCCCGCCATTCCTCAATATCTCGTTGCCGTGGCAGATGTCGCAACCCTTTATGTGGACGGACGCCTCGCCGCCTGTGGAGAACGTCATCTCCGCCAGGTCCGCGAAGCTGAAGGACTCGCGGAAGTACGTCTCCAGGGCCTCTTTGAACCCTTCATCCCCTGACGGGAGCTCCTTAAGCCCTTTCAGCCACGAGTTGGCGAGTATCATTCCTATCCTTGCGTTGTATTTTGGCGCGTCTTCCCCGAGCGATTCGAATACCGCGGCGTGGTAAAGCGCGAAAAACTCCTTTGAAAGATCGTGCGGCATGGAACATTCTCCTTTCTTAGAACCCGGCCTTTCTGGCCAATTGCTGTTTTTCATTGAGGAACTCGAAGAGCACCTCCCTCATTATGTCGCAGGCCTGGACTACCTTGGGATTAGCAAGCGAGTAATATATGGACACCCCTTCGCGCCTGGACCGGAGTATCCCCTTGTCCCGCATTATGGCGAGGTGCTGTGAGGCGTTCGCCCCGGACGTGCCTATCCTTTCGGCTATCTCAGAGGCCGGCAACTCCTTTTCGCGGAGCACGTTTATGATCTCCAGCCTCCTGGGGTTTGCCAGGCACTGGCAGATGCTTGCGTGTATCTCGTAGATTTCCTTTGGTATCCGGGTCATAGGGCTCGATTCCTGATTATTTAATTAATTTATTAAATAATAAAATAATCTGATGCGCCTGTCAAGGAGATGTCTTTCTCTTGTAACTTTAAGGGTTTTGAGATAAGTTGTGATTTGATTCCATTATCGGGCGGACGGAAGGTATGTATCTATGCCCTTCCATAAAATAGGAAGGCTTGCGCATGAGTGGACGCAGAGAACTCCTTGTCTTCAGTCTTGACGCGCTAAGGTGCGCCCTTTCCCTCTCCGTCGTCGAGAGGGTGATACCCGCGCTGAAGGTCTCGCCGTTGCCGAACGCGCCTGCCGCGGTCCGCGGGGTAGTTAACGTCCGCGGAAGGCTTATCCCCGTATTTGACATAAGGCTCCGCTTCAACCTCCCCGGCAGGGATGTCTCCCCCTATGACCGGCTGATCTTCGTAAGGGCCGGGGCAAGGACGGTCGCGCTCATCGCGGACAGCGTAGAGGGGGTAGCGGTCTGCGATGAGAAGGACGTCGTCGACCCCGGCGAGATAGTACAGGGACTCACGCACATCGAGGGCGTCGCCAAGCTCAATGACGGCGTCGCGCTCATCCATGATGTAGCGCGGTTTCTCTCCATTGAAGAAGAAAAAGCCCTTGATGAAGCCTTGGGCGGGATGTAAAATGCCTTATGTCCAGCAAGCTTTCTAACGAAGTCATATCTTCCTTAAGCGCCCTTATCTCTTCCCTCATGGGGCTCCACTTCCCGGAGGACCGTTACGCGGACCTCGAAAGGGGCATCGTGGCCGCGGCCGGGGACTTCGGTTTTTCCGACACGCTCGAATTCATACATTGGCTGAATACGGCAACGCTATCGAGACATCATGTAGAGGCCCTTGCCGCTAACCTCACTATCGGCGAGACCTACTTCTTCAGGGACGCGGGGAGCTTCAAGGCGCTCGAGGAGTCCATACTCCCGGCCATAGTCTCCGCGAGAAAAGATACCTCCAGGCTCCGCATCTGGTCCGCGGGGTGCTCGACCGGCGAGGAGCCCTACTCCATCGCGATACTCATTAAGAGGATGTCCCACCTCTTCAAGGACTGGAACGTCACCATCATAGGGACCGATATAAACGCCAAGGCCCTCAAGAAGGCCTTTGACGGCGTATACACGGAATGGTCCTTCAGGGGTGCGCCTCCGTGGCTCAAGGACGGTTATTTCACGAAAAAGGACGCTTTCTACGAGATAGCGCCCGAGATAAGGCAGATGGTCACCTTCTCCTTCCTGAACCTCGCTGAGGACGTCTACCCGTCGCTCCTCAACAATACCAGCGCTATCGACATGATACTCTGCAGGAACGTCCTCATGTATTTCTCCCCGGATGTCGCCGGCCGGGTAATACACGGCTTTCACAACTCGCTCCTCGAAGGAGGGTACCTGTTCCTGAGCCCGACCGAGGGGCTCCGGATGACATCGTACCCGTTCAAGGCATTGAGCCTGGAGAATACGACCGTCTACAAGAAGGGCTCCCTCGACGGGCCGAAAGAAGCGCTCGCTCCCGCGTACGCGCCGCTCTGGCAGGTCCTCGCGCAAGACGGCGAAACGCGGGACTTGCCCCTCGGGTTCGTCGGGTCCGAGGTCAGGGAAGAGGCGCGGAGAGAGCCTTCAAACGCGCCTGGCGTGGAGGCGGCGTCCGCGCCTGTCCCGGCCTTGCCATCCACTGACGCCGCAGAGCGGCTCCTCAGGGATGGACTCTACGTTGAGGCGGCCCGCGTCCTTGAGTCTATCGTCTCCGTCAAGGGCGCTGAGGGGCCGGCGACCGGCCTGCTCGCCAGGGCCTACGCCAACCAGGGCAGGCTCGACCTCGCCATTGCATGGTGCGAGAAGGCGTTAGCCGCCGACAACTTGAACCCGATCAAGCACTACCTGCTGGCCACCATATTGCAGGAGCAGGGCAGGCCCGAGGACGCGGTCAAGTCCCTCAGGAAGGCGCTCTACCTCGACCATGACTTCGTGCTCGCGCACTTCGTCCTCGGCAACCTCCTTGTGAGGCTCGGGGACCCGGACGGCGCGATTAGGCAGTACAGGAACGCCCTCCGGCTTACCTCGAAGATGGCCCCTGACGACCTGATACCCGAGTCAGACGGCGTCACCGCCGGCAGGCTCAACGAAATAATCAACTCGACAACGAGAACGAGGGCGTTTTGAGCGGCCGGGAAAAAGACAGGAGAAACAAGCCACGGTCCGCGCCCATTGACTGGGATGCGGTGAAGCAAAAGGTCGCGGAGGCCGGAGAGCGGCTCTCAAGGGGAAGGGCGCTTGCCCTCGACGCGGCGGAGGCGCTCCTTATAGAGAGGGCCGAGGCCGTCGCTAAGGTCGCGGAAGAGCCCGTTCACGAGGGCGAAATCGAGGTCGTCGAGTTCAGGCTCTCGTCTGAACGGTACGCCTTCGAGTCCTCGATGGTCAGGGAGGTCGTCCCTATAAGCGAGCTTACGCCCGTGCCGTGCACCCCGGCCTTCATCCTCGGGATAATAAGCCTCCGCGGCCAGATACTCTCAGTCATCGACATCAAAAAACTATTCGTCCTCCCGGAAAAAGGCATTACCCAACTGAATAAGGTTATTGTATTGAGCTCCGGGGACATGGAGTTCGGGGTATTGGCCGACGAGGTCGCGGGCTCGGGCCGGGTGAGGGCCGATTCCCTCAAGACCCTCCCGACGCTTACGGGCGTCAGGGAGGAGTACCTTAAGGGCATCACCGGGGACGGCCTCATCGTCCTCGACGCCGGAAGGCTCTTGAACGACAAGTCCATAGTGGTCAGCGAGACCGTAGAATAAAACGAATTTTTCAGGAGGCATGCATGAACTGGTTACAAAATCTCTCTACACGCGCCAAACTCATACTGGGCTTCGGCGTGGCGATACTCTTCCTCATAATCGTCATCGCGGCCGCCATAAGGAACATCTCGTTCATGCAGGGGACGCAAAGGGAGATAGTCAGGTCGGATTATTCGAACAGCGTGGATATCCTCATGCTGGAGAACAGGGAGGACGAGGTCCGGGTTTCGCTCCTCACCATGATGGGGGCGGGGTCCCGCGCCGACAAGGAGCTCTGGCACCAGGCCATAAAGGAGAGCACCAACGAGTTCGACGTGATATTCAGCCGGCTCCTTGAGAGGAACAGGGACAACCCCGCAGTGCTCTCAAGGCTTGAGGAGCTCGGCAAGATACACTCCGCCTTCAGGGAGACCCGCGACTCGCAGTTAATCCCGCTCATCTACGGCAACAGGCTCGCAGAGGCCAAGAGGCTCGCGCTCGGCGTCCAGGCCGCGAGACACGAGAACATGAACAGGATAGCCATGGACCTCGGCAGGAACGCCCTTGAAAAGGCCAACTCGAACCTCGAGGCCTCTGAGAAGAGCGCGCGGGACTCAATCATCATCTTCGTGGTCCTCGGAGTCATAGCGATAGTCGCGTCCGCCCTCATAGCCGCGTTACTGAACTCCATCATGGCAAGGCCCCTGAAGGTGGTCTCGGAGATAGCGGGCATGGTCGCCTCCGGCGACCTCACGGTCTCCATGACCGGCGCCGAGAGACAGGACGAGGTAGGCGTGCTTGTGAGGACCTTCCGCTCCATGATAGAGCGGCTTAAAAAACAGACAAGGGAGATCTCGGACGCGGTAAACATGCTCGCCACCTCCTCCAGCCAGATAGCGGCGACTACCGCGGAGCTCGCCTCCGGCACGGAGCAGACAGCCATATCGGTTTCCGAAACGACCGCGACCGTCGAGGAGGTAAAGCAGACGGCGACGGTATCCACCCAGAAGGCGCGCCATGTCTCCGAGATCGCCCAGAACGCGGTCCAGGTCTCGCAGACCGGTTCCAGGCTCGTCAACGAGACGATAGACGGCATAGGAAAGATAAAGGAGCAGATGGAGTACATAGCCGAGACGATAGTGCGGCTCTCGGAGCAAAACCAAATGATAAGCGAGATAATCGCTACCGTAGACGACATCGCCGAGCAGGCGAACCTCCTCGCCGTAAACGCTTCCATAGAGGCCTCCAGGGCCGGGGAGCACGGCAAGGGCTTCATAGTCGTGGCGCAGGAGATAAAGAGCCTCTCAGAGCAGTCGAAACAGGCGACGAAGCAGGTCCGTACCATACTCAGCGAGATACAGAAGTCGAGTAGCGCGGCCGTGATGGCCACAGAGCGCGGCAGTAAATCCGTCGACTCGACGGTCCGCCAGTCGTCCGGCACCGGGGACGCGATAAGCGCGCTTTCGGCGTCCATAGGCGAGGCCTCGCAGGCGGTCTTGCAGATAGCGGCTTCCAGCCAGCAACAGCTCATCGGCATGGACCAGGTTGCGCTCGCCATGAACAATATAAAGCAGGCTACGACCCAGAACGCGGCCTCTACCAGACAGGTCGAGATGACGGTCAGGAGCCTCCAGGAGGTCGGCCAGCGGCTGAAAACCCTCCTTGATCACTACAAGCTCCAATAAATACCCTGTAAGAGAGCTGAAACAGGGCTTATATCATAAGGCCCTCCCCCTTCACGGGGAGGGCCGCCAAGGGATGCCGTGCGGTCGCAAACGGCGCCCAGCCAAGCGAGACCAATGAACGGCAGGGAAATAGAATTCAGGAAGAGGCTCCTCCAGACCTTCAAGACAGAGGCCGCCGAACACCTCACCACGGTATCGGCCGGGCTCGTGGAGCTTGAGCGCATGCCGCCCATCGAGGTTCAGATGGAGGTGGTGGAGACCGTCTTCAGGGAGTCTCACAGCCTCAAGGGCGCGGCACGCGCCGTGAACGTCCCCGGCATAGAGGCGGTGTGCCAGGCCCTCGAGGGCGTCTTCGCGGCATGGAAGCAGAGGCGCGTCGGGTATTCGAGGGAGCTCTTCGACACGCTCCATCTCTCAATCGACATGATCCGCTCCCTCCTGCTGGAGATGGAGGGAGGGGCCTTCACCGAGGACCTCGCCGGGGTCGCGAGGCTCGTGCGCGAGCTCGGGAGGTTTGAATCCGGGGGTCCCTTCGTAAAGATACTCTCAGGCAGGACAGACGCGCGTGAAGGGCCTGGGGAAGAATGGCCCTCCGCGCCTCCAGCGGAGGGGCCTGAGCATAAACGGGCTGAGGACAGCGCTCCTTCTCCCCTCCAGCAGGCGCAAGGCGCGCCAATCCCATCGCAGGCTGACGCCGGACCCCGGAGAACGGCCTTAAGGGATAGGAGGCTCGGCGCGGAGACCGTCCGGATATCAGCAGACAAACTCGGCGTGCTCCTCCTCGAGGCCGAGGAGATGATCCCGGTAAAACTCGCCGTCAAGAAGGGCGCCGGGGGCTTGAGCGAACTCGCCTCCATGGTGGAGGAGCTCAAGTCCCGGTGCTCCATTGCCGTGCGCGAGGTCCTGCCCGCGCACCTGGCCGGCTCCGGCAATGGCGAGAAGACCTTTTCCGCGCCCCGGCTCCAGGAGTTCTTCAACTGGGCCGAGACCCACATAAGGCTGATGGAAAAGAAGACCAGGGAATCCCAGAAGCGCGCCTCGGCCAACTACAAGGCGCTCGGCAGGGGCGTTGACACCATACTCGGGGACATGAAGGGCGCGATGATGCTCCCGTTCTCAACGCTCCTCGAGAGCTTCCCGCTCCTCGTGCGCGAGATGGCGTCATCCGAACGCAAGGAGGCGGACTTCATAGCGGAGGGGGATTCCGTCGATATAGACAGGCGGATCCTCGATGAGATGAAGGACCCGCTCATCCACCTCGTCAGGAACTCCATAGGCCACGGGATAGAACACCCGGCGGAACGCGAGGTCTTCGGGAAACCGAGGAGGGCCGCAATAAAGGTAAGTATCGCGCACATCGACGGGAACAGGGCCGAGATAACGGTAGCAGACGACGGCGCGGGCATAGACGCGCGAAAGGTAGCGGAGGCCGCCTTGAAGGCCGGCCTCGTCGCCGCGGATGAGGCAAAGACATTGTCTAACGAGGAGACGCTCCAGCTCATATACGCGTCCGGCGTATCGACGTCGCCGATAATAACCGACATATCAGGCAGGGGGATCGGGCTCGCTATTGTCAGGGAGAAGGTCGAAAGGCTCGGCGGGTCGATTGCGATCGAGACCGCGAAGGGCTCCGGCACTACATTCAGGATCGTCCTCCCCCTGACGGTTGCGACCTTCAGGGGGGTGCTCGTGGCGGCCGAGGGGCACACCCTTGTGGTCCCGACCGCCTCGATAGAGCGCACCCTGAGGGTCCGGCCCTCCGAGATAACGACCATGGAGGGCAGGGAGAGCGTTATTGTCGCCGGCGAGCCGCACGCTTTCGCCTGGCTCGGGGCGGTCCTGGGCCTCCCGCGCAAAAAAAAGAAGGCTGTGCCGGGCTCGTTTGTGACGGCGCTCGTCGTCTCGTCAGGCGGAAAAAGCATAGCCTTCGGGGTGGATTCCCTCATTGACGAGCAGGAGGTCCTCGTAAAGGGGCTCGGGGGACTGCTCAAAAGGGTGAGGAACATATCCGGCGCCGCGATACTCGGCTCCGGAAGGCCGGTCCCGATAATAAACGTCCCCGACCTCATGAGGTCGACGGTGAGGTCGAAGGCTGAGGCCCCGGCCCCCGCCTTCGAGGCCGAAAGGACGAGGTCGGTCCTCGTCGTCGAGGACTCGATCACTTCGAGGATGCTCCTTAAGAACATCCTCGAAGGCGCGGGCTATCATGTCAGGACCGCGGTAGACGGACTCGACGCCATCGCCCTGCTCAAGACCGAGGCCTTCGACATCGTCATATCCGACATAGAGATGCCGAGGATGAACGGGTTTGAGCTGACCGCGAAAATAAGGGCGACCAAAGAGCTCTCGGCGCTGCCGGTCGTGCTCGTGACGGCGCTTGAGGCGCGGGAGGACAGAGAGAGGGGGATAGAGGCAGGGGCGAACGCCTATATCGTGAAGAGCAGTTTCAACCAGTCCAACCTCCTTGATGTCGTCGGAAAGCTCGTGTGAAGTCCCTGACGCGGCTGAAGCCCCTGTATTTACGGCTATGTTTAATTAATTTTCCAGCGCCTTGCAATTTACATTGACAACCAACGGCCTGAGGTGCAAAATTCAGGTTTTATTTAAAGGACCAAGGGGCGCCTGTGATAACCGTTTTGATAGTAGACGACTCCGCAGTAGCGCGGCAACACTTGAGGCACATCCTCGAGTCAGACCCTGATATACACGTTATCGGCACGGCAGTCGACGGCGAAGAGGCGGTCGAGTTGCTTAAGGAGCGCACCCCGGACGTCATCACGATGGACATAAACATGCCCGGTATGAACGGGCACGAGGCGACGCGCGCGATAATGGAGACGAACCCGGTCCCCATAGTGATAGTCAGCGCGAGCTACGAGCGCTCGGACGTGGAGAAGTCTTTCCGCGCGATGGAGGCCGGGGCGGTCGCGATACTCGAAAAACCCGCCGGCTCCGGGCACCCCGACTTCGAGTCCACGTCAAGGGAGCTCCTTAAGACGGTGAAGCTCATGAGCGAGGTCCGTGTCGTACGGAGATGGCCGCACGGTAGGCGTAAGGAGGCGCGCTCCGAGGCCGAGACCTCGGTTAAGAAGCCGAAGCTCGTGGCCATAGGCGCCTCCACCGGGGGGCCGCCCGTCATACAGACGATACTCTCTGGACTCAAGCCCGGTTTTCTGGCGCCGGTGATGATAGTCCAGCACATATCCAAGGGCTTCATCGACGGCATGACCGAATGGCTCTCAAGCGAGACGGGGCTCCCCATAGTCATAGCCTCAGACGGAGAGACGCTCAAGCCCGGCAGGATATACTTCGCGCCCGACGGCTACCACATGGGCGTTGCGAGCAACGGGAGGGTCTCTCTCAGCAAGGCCCCGCCGGAGAACGGCATAAGGCCCTCTGTTGCCCATCTCTTCCGCTCGGCGATAGCCGCTTACGGCCCTGACGCGGTCGGCATACTCCTGACCGGCATGGGCAAGGACGGCGCCATGGAGCTCAAGCAGATGCGCGACTCAGGCTCGCTCACCATAGCCCAGGACAAGGAAAGCTCAGTCATCTACGGTATGCCGGGCGAGGCTGTAAGGCTCGACGGGGCGACCCTCGTGCTCCCGCCCGAGAGGATCGCCGCCAGGCTCGCCTCCCTGATAGGGGCGAACGGTCAGTCAAACTGAAAGGCAGCATGATATGAACGGGACAGGCTACATACTCGTCGTAGAGGACTCGAGGACGCAGGCCAGACAGCTCGAGGAAACATTGAAACCGCTCGGGTGCAGTGTCTCTCTCGCCTACAACGGCAAGGAGGCGCTCGAGGTCATGCGGAGAGAGAGGCCGACCCTCGTCATAGCGGACATACTCATGCCGGAGCTCAACGGGTACCAGCTCTGCAAGATAATAAAGGCCGACGACAAGCTCAAGGACGTCCCGGTCGTCCTCATAACCCAGCTCTCGGACCCCCACGAAATAGTGCGCGGCATGGAGTGCGGGGCGGACGACTTCATCGTAAAGCCCTACAACGAGGACTTCCTCCTCACAAGGATCCAGGCGATACTCAGGATAAAGGTCGAGGAGCACGAGGCCGCCAAAGAGGTCGTCATCCTCGTCGTCGAGGACAGCCCCACTCAGGCCGAGCAGATGAAGTTCATGCTCGAGGAGAACGGCTACACCGTCAATCTCGCTTCGAACGGGCGGGAAGGGCTCGATGCCGCGAGAAAGATCAGGCCCACCATAATCATAAGCGACATACTCATGCCCGAGATGGACGGGTACGAGTTCGCCTACGAGGTCAAGCGCGACCCTGAGCTCAAAAAGACCCCGGTAATACTCGTCACCTCGCTCCTCGACAAGAAGGACATCGTCCGCAGGGCCTCGGTCGTCGCGGACGGCTACTTCACGAAGCCCTTTGACGACAGGTACCTCGTCTCAAAGGTCGAGTCCCTCCTCGCCTCTTCCAGGAGGGAGGCGGAGGGCGACGGCGATAAGATAAACGTCTCCTTCGCCGGAGAGCATTACGCCATTGCCTCGGGCAGGAGGCAGATACTCACCTTCCTCCTCTCCATATACGAGAACGCGGTCCTTCAGAACAGGGACTTGGTCCTCATGCAGAGGGAGCTCCAGCTCCTTAACGAACAACTCGAGGAACGCGTCATAGAGAGGACCCGCCAGCTAAAGGCCTCCGAGGCCAAGTACCGGACCCTCCTTGAGACGAGCGCCGACGCGATAGTCGTCGCGGGCATAAACGGCACGGTCTATTTCACCAACAAGGCTGTGGAAACCCTCTTCGGGCTCAAGTCCGAAGAGCTCATCGACAAGCCCTTCATCGTACCCGTAGCCGAGAGCGGCATGCGGGACATCGAGATAATCCGGAAGAACGGCGAAAAGGCGATCGCCGAGATGAGGGCCGTGAAGACCACCTGGGGAAACGAGGAGACTTATCTCGCCACCTTCAGGGAGATAACCTTAAGGAAGCGCATGGAGGAGGAGCTCCGGGAAAGCGAGGAGAACTTCAGGGCTCTCGCCGACAACGCCAACGACGGCATCGTCATCACTTCCGGGCCCTTCGGGGCGATAACCTACGCTAACAAGCGTTTCTCCGAGATGTCCGGGCACACGGTCGACGAACTCCATGCGTTCAACATAAGCGGGCTCTTGAGCCCTGACGACACCGGGGACAACAGCGGCTTTTTCAAGGAACTGCTCGACGGGGCGCACTGCCTCGACCAGCAAGAGGTATATATAAAGAGAAAAGACGGCCGGCTCCCCGTGGAACTCGTCGCATCGCGGACGCTCTGGCACGGACAGAGCGCCCTGATCATAATCCTCCGCGATATAGCCGAGAGGAAGAAGAGGGAGGAGGAGATCCTCAAGGCGTCGAAGCTCGAGTCCCTGGGGACGCTCGCGGGAGGGATCGCGCACGACTTCAATAACCTGCTCACCGGCATCATCGGCAACATTTCCATCGCGCGCCTCCTTGCCGGGCCCGACGAGAGGATGGGAAAGGCCTTAACCGACGCCGAGAACGCCTCCCTGAGGGCAAAGGACCTGACCTTCCAGCTCCTTACTTTCGCGCGCGGCGGGGCGCCAGTAAAAAAACTCTCCTCCGTCGCGCAGGTCATCAAGGAATCCGCGACGTTTTCGGTGCGCGGCACGCAAATACGCTGTGACCTTAACGTGCCTGACGACCTCTCACCCTTAGAGATAGACGAGGGGCAGATAAGCCAGGTCATCCACAACATCATCATCAACTCCGAGCAGGCGATGCCGAACGGCGGCGTAATAGCCGTAAAGGCCGAAAACGTCGTGCTTGGCCCCTCCGACAACCTCCCCGTAGGGCCCGGACGGTTCGTGAAAATTACCGTCAGCGACACCGGCGTCGGGATCCCGGCGGAGGTCATCTCCAAGATTTTCGACCCTTACTTCACCACAAAGGAGGAGGGCTCGGGTCTTGGGCTCGCTACAGTTTACTCCATCATAAAAAACCACAGCGGCTTTATCACCCTTGAGTCCACGGTAGGGATCGGCACTTCTTTTTACATCTACCTCCCGGCGGCCGAGGGCAAGCAGGTTTCCCCGAAAAAAGGGACTGAAGCGGGAGCGGTCATTGGCTCCGGCAGGATACTCATAATGGACGACGAGGAGATAGTCCGCGACGCGGCCGGCGCGATACTTACCGAGCTCGGCTACGTGGTCGCCTTCGCCGGCGACGGCGCAGAGGCGTTAGAGGCGTACAAGAGAGGGATGGAATCGGGCGAGCCCTATGACATCGTCATAATGGACCTCACCATCCCCGCGGGCATGGGCGGGAAAGAGGCTATAAAGAAGCTCCTCGAGATAGACCCCTCTGCCAGCGCCATCGTCTCAAGCGGATATTCCAATGACTCCATCATGTCCGAGTTCGAGAAATACGGTTTTTCAGCGGTGATAGCGAAGCCGTACAGGATAAGCGACCTGAGCCAGACCGTGCACAGGGTAATCTCCTCAAGGAGGAGGGGTTAGGGGCCTGCCCTGGACCGACAGCGCCTTTTTGGAGCGCCTTCCCCGCACCGGACTTAAAGGCCCCTGCCCATGAACTGGAAAAGCCCGCATGTACAGGCATTGCCATGCATAATTTTCCCCTTGATACCCTTCCCCGGAATGGTTATCATACAGGATTAACGGAATAAAAAAGCATCATATGATATAAGGAGCGCAGGAATGGAGAGTCTCGATCACCAGGTAATGGACCAGGATTACAAGCAACACCTTCTTGAGATCATGTACGTGAGGTCGTTCAAGCATGACCCCGAGAGCGGGTTTCTGCTTACGAGCGGCACAAAGAGCGACGTCTATATAGACGCGAAAAAGACGGTCTTGAGCGCAGAGGGCATGGAGCTCGTGGGCTACACATTCTTCCACGAATTGAAGCTCGTGCCGATTGACGGCGTAGGCGGACTTACGCTCGGCGCCGACCCCATAGCGTATGCCGCGGCCCTCATCTCCACCATGAACGGGAAATCCCTCGACGTCTTTATCGTGAGGAAAGAGCCGAAGAAGCATGGCACCATGCAGTTTATTGAGACTAACCTCCAGAGCGGCGCGGACGTCTGCGTCATAGACGACGTCGTCACCACAGGCGGCTCGACGATCCAGGCTATCAAGCGTGTGCGCGAGGCCGGGTTCAACGTTGTAAAGGTCCTCGCCCTCGTCGACAGGGAGGAAGGGGCGGCCGAGAACATCGAGAAGGAGACCGGGTGCAAGCTCCGCTCGATATTCACCAAGACCGACTTCCTCGAACTCCACAAGAAGATGACCGAGAAGGACAAGAAGCCGAAGGAGACGGAAAAGCCGATATTCTAAGACAACAGCAATTTCAGGGGAAGCCTATCGGGCTTCCCCTTTTTTGTATCTTCTTGCAAGGATGGACAGATGGAAGCCAAACAGAGGATAATTTTCGCGCTCGACGTGCAGACAATCGCGGAGGCCGAGTCGTTAGCGGCGCTTTTAAAAGACCACGTCGGCGTCTTCAAGATAGGACTTGAACTATTCGTCGCGAGCGGGCCGTCTGTTGTGGAAGCGGTGAGGAAAAAGGCACCCGGGTGCGGCATATTCCTTGATCTCAAGCTCCACGACATACCGGAGACGATCAAGGGCGCGATGAAGTCGGCCTCAACGCTCGGAGCGGCCTTCGTGACAGTGCACACGAACGACGGCTCTTCTCTCTTAAAGGCCGCGGTAGAGGCCGGCGGCGCTTCCAGGATACTCGGCGTGACTGTGTTGACGAGCCTTTCGGCTGAGGCCCTCAAAGAAGCCGGGATAGATATCGCCAGGTTCAAAGACCCTTCAGACCTTGTTTTGCAGAGGGCGAGTGTCGCGCGGATGGCCGGGTGCGCGGGTATTGTCTGCTCTGCGCAGGAGGCGGCGCTTGTCAGGAAGGAGTTCGGCCCGGACTTCCTTATCGTTACGCCGGGGATAAGGTCAGAGGGCGACGCAATCGGTGACCAGAAGCGGGTCGCGACCCCATATGAGGCGATACGAAACGGGGCGGACTATATCGTCGTCGGCAGACCCATCAGAAAGGCCTTGGACCCAATAAAGGCGGCGGAGAGGATAGCGGCAGAGATCGAGAGGGCGTTAAAAGATAGAAAATAGGTTTGTTCGGATATTGAAATTGCGAAAGGCGGGGTGAAAGCCCCGCCTTTTTTTATTTTGCCCCCTCTCCCCTTGTGGGAGAGGGCTGGGGTGAGGGGTTCTTATTTACCCCTCCTTGACAAGGAGGGGCCAGGGGAGGTCGCCTTTAGAAACGACCCCTCCCCACCTCCCCTTGTTAAGGGGAGGAGTATACAATCCTTTGCGGGTTCAGGTTGCAAACCTGAACCCCTTGATTCGTGACCCCGCTTGCGCAGGTTCACACCACCAACATCAACCCCTCTTCCTCGCGTACCCGAGATAATTTACCGTCGTGTCGTTCGAGATCTTGAACTCGAGTTTCAACGGGTCGTAGGTCATGCCCTTCAACTCCTCTATCTCGACCTTGTTCTCTTCGAGTATCTGCTTCAATATCGACGGCCTGACAAACCTGTTGTAGTCGTGCGTGCCTTTCGGGACCATGTTGAGGAGGTCTTCGGCGACGAAAATGGCGAAGAGGCGCGCCTTCATAGTTTTATTGATGGTGCCGAAGAAGAAGAGGCCGCCTGGCTTTAACATGGAGAGAGAGTCGCGGAGAAACCCCTTTAAATCGTCTACATGCTCAAGAACCTCGGCGCAGACGATGATGTCAAATGGGGCTGGCGCGTCCTTTACCAATCTCTCTGGGGAAGATACCTTATAATCGATAGAGAGGTTGGATTCTGCCGCGTGCCTCTTTGCCGCGTCTATCGCAACCGGGGACAAATCTATGCCCGTGACCCGCGCGCCTGCGCCTGCGAACTTCTCCGAGAGAAGGCCGCCGCCGCAACCGATGTCGAGGACGGTCTTATCCGAGAGGTCGCCGGAGCGCGACGAGAAGTAATCGAAGCGGAGCGGGTTTATCCTATGGAGGGAAAAGAGCTTCCCCGTAGGGTTCCACCATTCCTGTCCGAATTTTTCAAACTTTTCAGATTCAGTTGTCATCATTCTATCCCGTAGTCCTTCCACTTCCTGTCCACAAGCTCAACGATAAGCCTGTCCATCTCCATCTTCTCTCCCCACTTCCTCACAACCTCGGGCGGGTACTTGTTTGTGGCGTCTATGCCCATCTTCGACCCGAGGTTCTCAAGGGGCGATGAGAAGTCGAGATAATCTATCGGCGTGTTCTCGATTATTAGCGAGTCCCTCTTAGGGTCAACGCGGGTCGAGATCGCCCATATAACATCCGCCCAGTTATGGACGTCGATGTCGTCGTCCACGACGATGATGTACTTCACGTACATGAACTGCTTCAATACGCCCCAGATGCCCATCATGAGGCGTCTCGCATGGCCGGGGTATTCCTTTTTTATCGAGACGACCGCTATCCTGTACGAGACCGCCTCCATCGGGAGGCAGAAGTCAACGACCTCCGGGAACTGGAGCTTAAGAGACGGGAGGTAGATGTTATTGAGGACTGTCCCTATGACCGCGTCCTCCTTCGGGGGCCTTCCGGTTATGGTCGTAAGGTAGTGCGCGTCTTTTCTCCGCGTTATGGCCTTTAGGTGAAAGACCGGGAAAGGCTCTGCCGCGTTGTAGTAGCCGGTGTGGTCTCCGAACGGCCCCTCGGGCGCGGTATCTCCGTGGCGTATCTCGCCTTCAAGTATTATCTCGGCGGATGCCGGGACCTTCAGGGGAATCGTCTTGCACTCGACGAGCTCTATCGCCTTCTTCCTTAAAATCCCCGCGAAGTGGAACTCTCCGACGTCCTCTGGCACGGGTGTGACGCCTGCGATGATGGTAGCTGGCTCGGCGCCGATGGCCACAGCGACGGGCATGGGCCGCCCGGTCTTTTCCCACTCCCGCTGGTGCTTGGCCCCGCCCCTGTGCGCGAGCCAGCGCATGATGGCGCGGTGCCTGTCCAGATACTGCATCCTGTATACGCCGACATTGAACGGGCCGCCGTCCGGCGACTGCGTTACGACGAGCGGCCATGTGATAAGCGGCCCCGCGTCCTTTGGCCAGCACTTTATGATAGGGATGGAAGACAGGTCCGCGTCGTCCCCTGTCTCGACGACCTCCTGGCACTCGCCCGACCTTACGGTCTTGGGGCCGAGCGTCAGCACCTTGCCGAAAAAGGGTATCTTTTTTACCGCGTCCCAGAGGCCTTCGGGCGGCTCGGGCCTCTGAAGGAGCGCGATGAACTCGCCTATCTCTCGTAGCTCCGCCTCTTCTACACCCAACCCCAGCGCCACGCGCTCTCTGGTCCCGAAGAGGTTCCCTACTACCGGCAGTTTGTAGCCCTTGACCTTCTCGAAGATAACCGCAGGGCCGCCAATGCGGACAAGCCTGTCCTGGACCTCGGCGATTTCAAGGTTAGGGTCGACCTCTGTCTTTATCCTTTTAAGGAGCCCTTTTTTTTCAAGGGTGGAAAGAAAATCCCTTAAGTCGTTGTACGCCATCAGGACCTCAGATGTAAAAGTCTATCAATATGAATACGAGGACAAGCCCCCCAAAAAACGCGTTCGCTGTAAACGACCTCCACGCCGTCGCTCTCGTAGGCGTCCTCTTTACCGTATTGACTGAACGGATAAACGCTATGAGAGAAACGAAGACGCCTCCGAAGAAAAAGGCGCCCATCCCCTTCAAATAGCCCGCGAGCGAGAGCGCAATCGCCATGCAGACGTACAGAAGATAAAGCGCCTTATATACAGAATCCCCGAAGAGGAGCGCCGTTGATTTCACGCCAATCTTTATATCGTCGTCCTTGTCCATCAAGGCGTATATGGTGTCATACGCTATCGACCAGAATATGTTGGCGGCAAATATAAGGAGCGGGACAATCCCGAGCGCGTTGTTTACAGCCGCCCATGCCATGACCGCGCCCCAACCGAAGGCCATGCCGAGGACGGCCTGGGGCCAGTGGCTGACGCGCTTCACAAACGGGTAGACAGAGGCGAGCGCGATCCCGATAAAGGAAAGGACGATGGTAAAGGGGTTAAGGAAGAGCACGAGTACGAAGGCGAGGAGCGAGAGCGCGGCGAATACAAAAAGGGCCTCCCTGACGCAAAGCCTCCCGCTCGCTATGGGGCGCGACCTGGTGCGCTCGACGAATGGGTCGAACCCCCTGTCCGCGACGTCGTTTATGGCGCACCCGGCGCTACGCATGAGGAAGGTGCCGATGACGAATATCACGAGGACCTTCAAGGGCGGCCTCCCGTCTGAAGCGAGGAAGAGCGACCAGAGTGTGGGCCAGAGGACGAGGAGAGTGCCCTGCTGTCTCGGGAGCCTTATGAGGTCCGAGACCGCCGAGAGCTTCTCCGATGAGATGGTCCCGGTCCGCATCATCTCTCCTTAAAAAACCTGTTCGAGATTATCTCCGGGCTGAATATTTCGGTGACGCCCGCCTTTATGACCCACTTCGTGGGGGACGAGTTGTTATAAAGGATGTACCGCCGTGCTATTAGAGGGGTTTTCGCGTCTATCCCCAAGTCCGTTGCCGCGCTCTCGCACGAGACGACCCCGACCTCGAGTTTTTTCTTGGCGAAAAAGACCTTCCTCGTCGTAAGGACCCGGCCTAAGGGCTCAGAGCTGTTCGCGAGTATGTCGTTTAATATCGAGTCCTCTATCCTGTCGAGCGGTATGACGGAGTGGGCGTAGACGAGCCTTTTATCCTCTACCTTAAGCCAGACCTCCCTTTCGAGCGCGTCCTTGCCGGTCCTCTCTTCGAGGTAGGCGGCCTCGTCCTTGAGCTTCGTTATGCCCTGGAACTTCACCTCCACCTCTACCATCGACCTCCAGAGGAGCTCGAGGTCGAGCGTCATCGAACCGTCGGAGAGGAGGAGGAGCTTCTGATGGGGCAGTAGCCCCGTGAGCTCAGGCCTGTCTTTCTCTTCCTCGGCGCTGAACCAGTCCTTGAGGATGGCATAGTTGAACGGCATAAGGAGTGAAATTACCACATAGAGGGTCTTTGGTCAACAACACCGAAAAGCGGAGGAGTATTGGCGACAGGGGAGAAAATCTTTTCACCCTTGCCCGTCTTACCCGTTAAGAGGACGGCACCCTCTCCCACAAGGCGAGATGGTGCTTGTCCCTAAAAAAAGGCCGCCGGACTTTCGTCCGGCGGCCTCTATTGAGTTCTCTAAAGTAAAGCGCCTGATGCTATCCCCCGGGGGGGCCTTAGTTCTTTGTGGCGAGCGTCTCTTTCGCGGGCTCGGCGTACTGGGGCTCGGGCTGTTCGGCGGCCTTCAAAAAAGCGTCGACGCTGTACTTTATCGCCGCGGCTGTGGACTTGTTCTGTCCGCGGAGGATCTTAAGGAGCTTTCCGACATAGATTATTTCGTCAGCGGAAAGGGCCGCGACGTCAGGCATCCTGTAACCCTCTTTTCCTTCCTTGCCGTATGCCGAAGTCTCCTCAGCCGCTATCATGTAGGTCTTGAAGTCCCCGCCCTTTGCCGAGGCCTTGTACATCTCGCCGTCGCCGGATATAAGCCAGTCGACTGAGAGGCCGTAGATGTTAGCGAACCGAAGGACGAGATCTGTCGGCATCTCTCCGCGTTTCTTGTAATTGGAGAGCGCCTGGGGCGTTACGCCGAGAACCCTGGCGACCGCGGAGTCGTTCTTGAGCTTTCCTGCCCAGCGCATCCTCTCTATGATATCTGAATAGCTTACGCCCATATTATTCTCCTTTGGCTGTGAATTAATCATCCAGATGAAATTTTTGCGGCGTTTCCCGTTAAAAGGGACCACATAATGCCCTTTAAAAAACGGTTAAGGAGTGAGTAGGAGGCTTAAACCGAGAGGCCAATTCAAAAAGCGTGAGAAATCGGCAGAAAAACCGGAGGTCGCGTTTCAGGAATTGCCGAGCGTCACTGCTCACCCATAGTGACCAAGCTATCATAGCTTAATCATTGGTATTTCTTAAATTATAAACCTTTTGGAAAACCCTGTCAATAGCCTGCTATAAATATTATTTAGTAGCCTTTCTAAGCATGAATAACTGCCGGTACGGCCTTATGAAAATCAATGAGAGCTGGAGGGGGCCCTGCCGCGCCGGCAACAGGGGCTTCAGCCGTTTTGAATCCCTGCCCCCTGGAATCCCTCTTTTTGTGAAGTACAGTTTCAACATACGGTTTCCCGACATCCCCCACCTGCTTCACCGGCGATCGACAAAAAGGTTGTATCGCAGGATATCCGGGTCCGGACGGCGCAAGAAAAACCTTGCGCGGACGGGAACGAATGGTCTATGTAGCGTAAGGGTTTTAACGAGATGGATGGTGGGCGGTACTGGGATTGAACCAGTGACTTCCACCGTGTGAAGGTGGCACTCTGCCGCTGAGTTAACCGCCCGTGTCTGAATGGAAAAATCCTTTTGATATTATAGTATAGGTTTTTTGTTGTCAAGAAATACCTTGAACAGAAGGCCCTTAAAAGGTTATATTTTTTCCGATGAGGATCATGGGCCTGGACTTTGGGAAGAAGACGATAGGGGTAGCGATAAGCGACGAAAATTCGATAACGGCCCAGCCCTTGAAGACCATTTTGAGGGCCTCCAGGGACAAAGACATGACGGAGCTCAAGGAGATCATCCGCGCATTCGAAGTATCCTCTGTCGTCGTTGGGTTGCCGGTTAACATGAACGGCACATACGGGCCCCAGTCAGAGACCGTATTGAAGTTCATAGAGACCGTCAAGGCAGAGACCGGCCTCCCCGTGGTACCGTGGGACGAGCGCCTCTCGACGATGGCGGTCAACAAGGTCCTCATAGAGGGAGATATCAGCAGAAAGAAGAGAAAAGAGGTGGTGGACAAGTTAGCCGCCTCGTACATCCTACAGGGATACCTCGACAGCAGGGGAAGGCTGTCTCCTTAGGCCATCTCGCAAGCATTCCAATGCGCAAACGCCTCGAAACCATAGTCCTCCTCCTGATAATGGCCGCAAGCCTCCTCGCGGTCCACGTCTACATTACGTTCTTCACCCCGGCTTCCCGCGACTCATCCGTCAAGGTAGTATACGTCCAGAAGGGCGCGAGCTTCAGGGTCGTCGCCTCGAACCTCGAAAAGGCCGGGGTCGTAAAGGACTCGGACAGCCTGGTTTGGGCCGCCTCCCTCCTCGGGGCGTATAAGAAGATAAAGGCCGGCGAGTACGAGTTCGCGGCGACGATGACCCCGATGGAGGTATTGGAGATACTCATAAAGGGCAAGGTGAAGCGGCACCTCGTTACCATACCGGAAGGGTACAATATCCGGGAGGTCGCGCTTGTCTTGGGCGAGGCCGGGCTCGTCGACCCGGATGATTTCGTGAAGCGCGCGACTGACGGGAAACTCGTTGCATCCCTTGGGCTCGAAGGCGACACCCTTGAAGGCTATCTCTTCCCTGACACTTACGAGTTCACGAGAGGCATGGGCGCCGACGATCTCATAAGGAGGATGGCTGAAAAGTTCAAGGCGGTATATTTCCCGGAGTTCAGCGAGCAGGCGAAGAGATACGGTCTCTCCATGAGAAAGGTCATGACGCTCGCCTCCATTATCGAAAAAGAGACCGGAGCGCCTGAAGAGCGGACACTCATCTCCGCTGTATTCAGGAACAGGCTTAAAAAGGGTATAAAGCTCCAGAGCGACCCGACGGTCATATACGGGATAAAGGGCTTTGACGGGAATCTCACGAGGGCGCACCTCGCGGCACGGACGCCTTATAACACCTACGCAATTTACGGCCTCCCGCCCGGGCCGATAGCCAACCCCGGGAAAGAGTCTATCTCAGCCGCGCTAAACCCGGCGAGCGAGGACTACCTCTACTTCGTCTCAAGGAACGACGGCACGCACTTTTTCTCGAAAAACCTCAAGGAACACAACAAGGCGGTGAACCGGTTTCAGAGGTCGGCAAAGAACGTGGAAAAAGGATAGAGTCTAAACGCCCTGTCATTGCGAGGGGCTTTAGCCCCGAAGCAATCTCCGGGATATGACCGCTAAAAAATGAGATTGCTTCACTCCGCTCGCAATGACAGACATGTTTTTAGAGTAGCCTTTAGTATATCTCCCCCCTAAACCCGCTCGACTTCGTCACGCTTCCAGAGGAATCGACTATCACCCCTTCGACATCCGGCAATCTTTCTATCAGCTCCATCCCTTTCTCCGGCCCCATGACAAATACGGCGGTCGAGAGCGCGTCAGCGAGCGTCGGGTCCTTGGCGATGATTGTCGCGGACCGCGTCCCCTCTGCCGGTAACCCGGTCTTCGGGTTTAATATGTGGTGGTATCTTTTCCCGTTGATCTCAAAAAACCTCTCGTAGTCCCCGGAGGTCGCGACAGCCCCGTTGTAGACTCTCACTTTTCCGAGGAGCCTCTTTTCCCTCGGGTGCTGGATGCCTATTGAGAAGGGCTCCTTTTCTCCTTTCTGGAAGACGACCATGTCGCCGCCCGCGTGTATTATGCCGCGCTCCACACCCTCTCTTTTAAGCGCCTCGACGGCCTTGTTTACAATGTACCCCTTTGCAACGCCGCCGAGGTTCAGGTACATGCCTTTTCTCTTGAGCCTGGCCTTTGAAGCGGCTTCCTCTACCTCTATCTCCCTGTAGTCCACGAGCGGCAGGAGCTTCCCTATCTCCTCCCTCAAAGGTACAACCCCTTTTTCGCCGGAATACCCCCATGCCTTCCCGAGGACTCCGACCGTCGGATCGAACGCGCCGCCGGATAATTCGGCTACAAGGACGGCTGTCTTGAGCACCTCTATCGTATCCGGCGAGACCCGGACCGACTCGCCCGCGTTCTTTGAAATCCTCGCAACGTCGCTATCAGTCTTATACGCGCTCAATAACCCTTCGAGCCTCTGTATCTCGGTAAAGGCCGTCTCTGCGGCCCTATCGGAGTTGTCTTCCGGACCCTCCATGATGGTGACCTGCACTATGGTCCCCATCATGGCGCGGCTTATGGTGACGGAGTCTTTCTGGCGGTCTTTGAAGAGAGATACGGCAAGGATGGAGAGTACTGAGAGGACGATGAGCGCGTAGGTTATCTTTTTTTTGAGGTCCATGGGGGACGCAAATTAAAAAAGGCCGGGCTTTCTCCTGAAACTGAAAACCCGGCCTTTGTTTTTTATTTATACTGGACTAAAAATGCCCGGTCAGAACTCCTCTTCGTCGGATTCGGACCTCTCCATAATGCCGAGACCCGTATCTTCCTCGTACCTGCCCCCTTTGATCTTGAGCTCCCGTTCGTTCTTTGACTGGCACTCGACGCATACGCGCGTGAACGGCAGGGCCCGGAGCCTGTCTTCGGCTATCGGCTCCCCGCACTCCTCACACCCGCCGTAGCTTGTGTCCTTTATGCGCTCAAGGGCGTCTTCTATCTCCGAGAGCTTGTCGCGGTCGCGGTCGCCAAGCATGAGCGTCAGCTCCCTTTCCCTTTCGATCGAGGCGATGTCGTATATGTCGCCGATCTCGTGCTTGAGGACGTTCGATTCGCTCTTTACCTTCTGGGAGACCTCCTGGAGTATCTTTTCCTTGGCGTCCAGTAGCTTCTGGGTCATCTCTTTCTTGAACGGGATCTTTGACTTCGGCTTCTCTGCTGTCTTCGCCTTGGGCACTGTTTTGCTCATGACCTTTTCTGACGAGGGCTTCTTTGCAGAGACCTTCTCGGACTTTGGGGTTGTCTCCCTTTTTGCTGGGGAAGTTGCGGTTTTCTTTGTCTTATTATTTGTCTTCGGCATAGGGCGAAATTATACAGTTTTTTGAGACTATGTCAATATTTTTGTCATTGTGCCATAAAGGCAGGCATTAAATCGGCTAATGTACTCGCCCATTTAAAATCCGGAATAAAATCAACCTCTTTGCCTCCAAGAGGCATATTGACAGCCTCTCCCCCGTTAATATAGAATATCGTTTTAGTTTTTAACGGTAAATTACCGCTCCGGGGGGAGTTATCAGATACGACTGCATCGTTATAGGCGGCGGACACGCCGGGTGCGAGGCCTCTCTCGCCTCTGCGCGTATGGGTCTTTCCACCCTCCTCGTCACCATGAACCTCGACACCATCGGCCAGATGTCCTGCAACCCGGCGATAGGCGGCATCGCCAAGGGCCACCTGGTAAAGGAGATTGACGCGCTCGGCGGCGAGATGGCGAAAGCGATAGATGACGCCTCTATACAGTTCCGGACGTTGAACGACTCCAAGGGCCCTGCTGTGCGCGCCACGCGCGCGCAGGCAGACAGGTCCGCTTACAGGCAGAGGATGAAGTCCGTTGTCGAGAAGAGCTCGAATCTTCATCTGAGGCAGGGTGTCGTGGATTCCATCATAGTGGAAGCAAGGCGCGTCATTGGCCTGAAACTCAATGACGGAGAGGTCCTGGATACAGGGGCCGTCATCGTCACCACCGGCACGTTCTTAAAAGGCCTCATCCACATCGGCCTCCATAATTACCCCGGCGGCAGGGCAGGAGACTCCGCGAGCTTCGGCCTATCGGACTCCTTAAGGTCGCTCGGCTTTTCCATGGGGCGCATGAAGACCGGCACCTGCCCGAGGCTCGACAGCAGGACTATCGATTATTCAAGGGTCGAAGAACAGGCACTCCAGCCCCTTGAGGAGCTCAAGCCCTTCTCCTTCACCTCGCCGCCGATATCGAGGAAAATGCTCCCCTGCCATATAACCTATACAAACGACGCCACTCACAGGGTAATCCGTGAAAACCTTGAAAGATCGCCGCTTTATAGCGGCATTATAGAGGGCATAGGCCCCCGGTACTGCCCCTCCATAGAAGACAAGGTCATAAAATTCCCATTAAGGACCCGCCATCAGGTCTTCCTCGAACCAGAGGGGTACGATACCTTTGAAGTCTACCCAAATGGCCTCTCCACCTCTCTCCCAATCGATATCCAGTATGAATTTCTTAAGACTATCAATGGGTTAGAAGATGTGGAGGTCTTGCGCCCCGGCTACGCCATAGAGTACGACTATGTAGACCCGACTGAGCTTAAGCTCACGCTTGAGACGAAACGCGTTGAAGGGCTCTACCTTGCCGGCCAGATAAACGGCACCTCAGGCTACGAAGAGGCCGCGGCTCAGGGGCTCATGGCCGGGATGAACGCGGCGCTCAAACTAAAATTCAGGCCTCCGCTCGTACTCGACAGGTCCGAGGCCTACATCGGCGTCATGATAGACGACCTCGTCACAAAGGGCACCAGGGAACCTTACCGGATGTTCACCTCCCGCGCTGA
This sequence comes from Deltaproteobacteria bacterium GWB2_55_19, assembly GCA_001797465.1. Classification (GTDB taxonomy): domain Bacteria; phylum Desulfobacterota; class GWC2-55-46; order GWC2-55-46; family GWC2-55-46; genus GWB2-55-19. Next base: position 28,878 of record MGPQ01000010.1, read on the forward strand.
GTACCGCCTCATCCTCAGGGAAGATAACGCCGAGACAAGGCTACGCGAAAAGGGGTTTGAAGCCGGGCTCGTAAAAGAAGACGTTTACGCCTCCTTCCTCCTGAAAAAAGAGGCGCTCGATGGACTGGCCCGCCTTATTGAGCGCGAGCGCATAAACCCGACCCAGGAGGTGAACTCGGCCCTCATCAATCTCGGCTCTACGGAATTAAAGAAGTCCAGCACCTTAAAAGAGCTCCTCCGTAGACCCGGGATGGACCTTAAAACCGTCCTCTCCCTCAAGGGCCTGCCAAATACCGCCCCCCCTTCCATCGCCGAGGCGATTGAGGTCGAGGTCAAATACGAAGGCTATATCAAGAGACAGAACGAGGAGACCGGAAGGTTCAAAAAAATAGAAGGCATTAGGATACCCCAAGGCATCATTTTCGAAGAGGTCTCTGGGCTCTCGTCTGAAATAAGGGAGAAGCTCAGGAAGACCAGACCCGAGTCCATTGGACAGGCATCGAGGATATCAGGCGTGACACCCGCCGCCATCTCCATGCTAATGGTCCACCTTAAAAAGATAGGCACCTACGGTTAAATGTTCCACGTGGAACATTTAACCGTATATCCCTCATAAAACTCTTTCCAGAGGTGTTCCACGTGGAACATTTAGTCAAGGCAAACGAAATAGAATTAAAGACCCTTCTCAGGCGTGGGGCAGAAGGGCTCGGCGTTATTTTGTCTGAAGAAGCTGTCTCAAGGTTTATGGAGTATCTCAAGGAGCTCAAGGCCTGGAACAGAAAGGTCAACCTTACGGCGATCGAGGAGGAGAGGGAGATAATTATAAGACATTTTCTTGATTCTCTCACGCCCTACGCCTTTCTTGAGGGAGCGGGGAGGCTCCTGGACATTGGCGCGGGCGGGGGTTTTCCGGGGATACCCTTAAAAATAGCTACCCCTTCGATGTATGTCTGCCTGATTGATTCAGTATCAAAAAAGGTCCACTTCATGCGTCACGTTATAAGGAAACTCGGGCTTGTGGGCATAGACGCGGAGTCAGTAAGGGCAGAGGACTTGGGTTTTATAGAAAAAAACCGGGGCAAATTCGACGTTGTCACGTCCAGGGCCTTTACAGAACTAACGGGCTTTGTTGAGGTGGCCCTGCCATACCTCAGGCCCAGCGGGCGTATTATAGCAGTCAAGGGGCCGAGTGTGGCCGAAGAGATCGCCCATCTTAAAGACTTCCCTGGTATAACGGGGATCGAGACCCATAGAATCAAGACACCCTTCTCAAAGAGGGAGACTACGATAGTAGTGATAAAGAAGGCAGAGTAATCCCCCCTCAGTCCCCCTTTAGAAAGGGGGAAGTGTCATTAAGATGGGATGTTCCACGTGGAACATCTCCTGAAGGTACATTTCTCTTGCAATCTCCCTGAAAACTGTTTTAAACTTTCCCGAACCTCAAAGGATGGACATGGGCCGTATAATCTCGATAGCGAACCAGAAGGGTGGGGTCGGCAAGACCACGACCGCCGTGAACCTTGCCGCCTCGCTTGCCGTCGCTGAAAAAAAGGTCCTTTTGATAGACTTCGACCCCCAGGGAAACGCCACAAGCGGACTTGGGGAGTCTAAGAACGGCTCGAGCGGCATCTATCACGCCATGATAGAGCAGGCCGACCTCCGTGCGATCCTCAAGAACACGGAGCTACGCTTCCTTAAGCTCATCCCGTCGTCCATAGACCTCATAGGCGCCGAGGTCGAGCTTGTAGACGACCCGCAAAGGGAGTACAGGCTAAAAAGCTGTCTAACGACTATCAAGGACCACTTCGACTACGTCATCATTGACTGCCCGCCTTCTTTAAGCCTCCTTACTGTAAACGCCCTTGTGGCATCGAACTCGGTCCTCATACCCCTCCAGTGCGAGTATTACGCCCTCGAAGGCATAAGCCAGATAATGAGGACCATAGAGCTGATAAAGGCAAAGCTCAATCCGGCCCTTGAGATAGAAGGCATACTCCTTACCATGTTCGATTCCAGAAATAACCTCGCGCACCAGGTCGAGGACGACATAAGGGAGCACTTCAAGGAAAAGACCTTCAAGACCGTGATACCGAGGAATGTGCGCCTGTCAGAGTCCCCATCATTCGGGAAACCCGTAATACTCTATGACGTCCACTCGAGGGGGGCGCTAAGCTACATGGAGCTCGCCAAAGAGATAATCATTGGCGACCGTTCTTAAATAACTAAATAAATCTAAACACTTACAATAAAGAGGCAGGCCATGCTCAACAAAAAAAAGGTGCTTGGAAGGGGTTTAAGCGCGCTCATCGGAGAGGCACAGCCACAGAGGGAGCCCAGAGAGGAGAGGGAAAAATTCTTTCTCTGCCCGATAACCGATATAAGCCCCAATAAGTCACAGCCGAGAAAGACGTTCGACGAGGCAAGGTTAAGGGAACTATGCGATTCTATTAAGGAAAAAGGTATTATAGAGCCCCTTGTCATAAGGAGGACGGGGAACGGATACGAGCTCATCGCCGGGGAGAGGCGCTGGAGGGCGTCCCGCATGGCCGGTCTGACGGAAGTCCCGGTAGTCGTTTTAAACGCTAACGACACAGAGGCGTTGGAGCTCGCCATCATCGAGAACATACAGCGGGAGGACTTGAACGCCGTAGAGGAGGCCGAGTCGTACAAGTCCCTCATGGCCTTCGGGCTCACACAGGACGAGGTCGCACTCAAGGTCGGAAAAGAGCGAGCGACGGTCGCAAACTACTTAAGGCTCCTGAAGCTCCCGACAGAAGTAAGAGACGAGATAGTCAAAGGCAACATCTCGATGGGGCACGCAAGGGCGCTTTTATCGATTGAGGGCCACTCCGCGCAGGTCGAGGCCTGCAGGGCCATAATCACAAAAGGGCTCTCTGTCCGGGAAGCAGAGGCGCTCGCGAACCGGAGCGGTACAAAGACGATAAAGAAAAAAAGTGACGCCGAAAAAGGAGAGGGGACAGAGGTCGAGGACGAGCTCCGGGGGATATTCGGCACAAAGGTCGCGCTGAAGGAGAGGAGCGGCAAGGGAAAGATAGAGATAAACTATTATTCCGCCGATGAGCGCGAGAGGGTAATAGAGCTCCTCCGTTCAGTCAGCGGCAGCTAATGCTTTTCTGATAGAGGGTATATGTTCAATAGAGACGGTAAGAAGAAAGAAGGAGAGGTCGTAGGCTACATCGGAAAGGGCGTGGAGATCAACGGCAGGCTCTCTTTTGAATCGACCGTCCGTATCGACGGGACCGTCAAGGGAGAGATAGAGACCTCGGGCACGCTCATCATAGGCGATAGCGGTTGCGTCGAAGGGACAATAAGGGTCGGCACGACGATAATCACCGGGGAGGTGCGCGGTATTGTCGAGGCCTCTAAAAGGGTGGAGCTCAAGTCCCCCTGCAAGCTATACGGAGATATAAAGACGCCGTCCCTCATGATAGGCGAGGGCGCGATATTCGAGGGCAACTGCACCATGACGGGGTCGAGCGGGAGAGAGACCTTCCAGTACGGGCTTAAAGGCGACGAGCCGGGCGATGGTCTGTTGCAGTAAAAAATATTTTCTATTTTACTAAACCATAGTCGCGCCCCTACCCCTCTTTTCTAAAGAGGGGTAGGGGGAGATTAATTAAAAATGGATTTTATAAACCTTTACAATTGTCTGCATGACTTAAGGTTTATGAGACTGGATTCCCGATAAAGGCCTCGGGAATGACACGCAAAAACATTTATAACACTGCCATTCCGCATGTTTCAAGCGGGAATCCAGTCCCGGCTAAGCAAGGGCGTAATCAGCCCTGAATCGAAATGCGGTCTTTGCGCATTGAAAGCCCAAAGTGAAAAAGAGGATCAAAGAAGAGACGGTTATATTCGTAAGCGTCTTCAAGTGGATCGTCCTCGCGACAGCCGTAGGCATCATTACAGGTGTCTCTACAACGGTATTCGTAAGCGCCATTAACTTTGGCTCCCTCCTCGGACAAAAATACCATTACTACTACTTCCTCATGCCGCTCGGGCTACTCTTGAGCGCTGTCATTATCAAATATATCTTCCCTTCCGCCGCAGGCCACGGCGCTGACAAGGCGATAGAGGCGATACACAAGCGCTCTGGAAAGATAAAGCCGCTTGAAGTCCCTGTCGAGTTCATAAGGACCTTTCTTACACTCACCTTCGGGGGTTCAGCAGGTAAGGAAGGGCCGAGCGCGCAGATAGGCGCGGGGCTCGCCTCCATCCTTGCCGACGCGCTCCGGTTCGAGGGCACGGACAGGAGAAAGCTCGTCATCTGCGGCATAAGCGGGGCGTTCGCATCGGTCTTCGGCACGCCGCTCGCCGGCGCGATATTCGGCATGGAGGTCCTCTTTGTAGGCTCGATCCTCTACGATGTCCTCCTCCCGTCATTTGTCGCCGGGGTCATCAGCTACCAGGTCTCTTCCTGGCTCGGGCTTACGTATTTTTACAACCCGCTCACGTTCGTGCCCGTATTCAGCCAGGCCTTCTTTATAAAAGTCATCATCGCGGGCGTCTTCTTCGGGATAGTATCCTTGATATTCGTCGAGACGCTCAAACTCGGTAAAAGACTCTCCTCAGCCATAAAGGCCCCGCTTGAGCTGAAGGCCGTATTTGCAGGGGCGGTCATGGCCGCAATCACCTATGTCCTCGGGCGCGAGTACCTCGGTCTCGGCCTCGACGTGATCCAATCCGCGCTCGAAGGGGGCGAGGTCCCCTGGTACGCGTTCCTCATGAAGTCGGCCTTTACAGGCGCAACCCTCGGCTTCGGCGGCCACGGCGGCATAGGCACTCCGATATTCTACGTCGGCGCGACAGCCGGCTCAACGCTCTCTAAAATCTTATCCGTTGACCCCTCAGTCCTCGCCGCCATAGGGTTCGTAAGCCTCCTTGCGGGCGCGGCGAATACGCCTATAGCCGCGAGCATCATGGCAGTAGAGCTCTTCGGGCCCGAGGTCGCTCCCTACGCGGCAATCGCCTCGGTCATAAGCTTCATAATCACTGGCCACAGGTCCGCATACCCTTCCCAGGTGCTCGCCATAAAAAAATCAGGCTCCATAAACATCGAGCTCGGGGCCGAGATCAAGGAGGCCGTCCCACAATACCAGCAAAGAGACGGAAGCCTCATCTCCTACGCTCGCCTTATCTGGGAGCTTGCCAAAAGGATAAAGAGCAAAAGATAAAATCAAATACAAGCGGGTTTTAAGCGATGCGCCTCCCCGTAGCAGGCTGTTGATATCCAAAACCTCTGGGCTAAAAAGCCTTGAGAGCCTGCTCCGGGGAGTTAATGGGTGGCTGGGGGGTTCTAAAACCTCGGGGACAGCCTTGTTAAAATCAGTCCCTGTTCTTCTGCTTCGGTCTCCTGCCTGCTTCCAGCACCTTTTTCCTGAGCCTTATGGACTGGGGCGTTACCTCGACGAGCTCGTCCTCTATTATGAACTCGAGCGCCTGTTCGAGGTTCATGATGTTAGGCGGGAATAGGAACATCGTGTCATCAGACCCGGAGGCGCGCATGTTCGTGAGCTTCTTTTCCTTTACGGCGTTCACATCCATGTCGTTTTCCCTGGAGTTCTCCCCGATTATCATCCCTTCATAAACAGGGGTGTTCTCCTTCACATGGAGAGTGCCCCTGGGCTGGAGGTGGAATAGGGCGTATACGTTGGTGGTGCCGGTCCTGTCGGCGACGAGCGCGCCTGCCTGGCGCCTCGATATCGGCCCGCACCAGGGCTCGTACCCTTCGAAGAGGTGGTTAAGAAGGCCGGTGCCGCGGGTGTCGGTCAGGAACTGGGACCTGAAGCCTATGAGCCCCCTCGACGGTATGCGGAACTCGAGCCTGACCCTCCCGTGGCCGTTGTTCTGCATTTTCAGCATCTTGCCCTTCCTCATCCCGACCTGCTGGGTGACGACGCCTATGAAGTCCTCGGGGACGTCTATGACGAGGAGCTCGACCGGCTCATGGAGCTTGCCGTCTATGGTCTTCGTGATCGTCTCTGGCATGGATACCGAGAGCTCGTAGCCCTCTCTCCTCATCATCTCTATCAAAATGGCGAGCTGGAGCTCGCCCCTGCCCATGACCTTGAACTGGTCCGCCTTCTCAAAATCCACCTTTATGGAGACGTTGTAGAGGAGCTCCTTCTCAAGGCGCTCCCTTAAGTTCCTGGAGGTGACGAACTTGCCCTCTTTTCCGGCAAAGGGCGAGGTGTTTGGAGAAAACACCATCGATATCGTCGGCTCGTCTACCTTTATCCTCGGGAGCTCCTTCGGGTTCTCGGCGTCGGTTATGGTGTCCCCGATGCCTATGCCTTCGAGGCCGGCGAGCGCGACTATGTCGCCGGCAAAGGCCTCCTTGGAGTCTGCCCTCTCAAGGCCCTGGAATACGTACTGGGCCGTAACCTTGGTCTTGATGACCTTGCCCTCGGCGTTGATGAAGGCGACAGTGTCGCCGTAGTGTATGGTGCCTGAGAATATCCTCCCGATAGCGAGCCTGCCGACGTAGTCGCTATAATCTATGTTGGTGACGAGGATCTGCAATACCGCAGAGGGGTCTCCGACCGGAGTAGGTATGGTCTTTACGATGAGCTCGAAAAGGGGTTTTAGGTCCGGAGACTCGTTGCTGAGGTCAAGCGTGGCAGTCCCCTTCCTCGCGTTCGTGTAGACTATCGGGAAGTCGAGCTGGTCTTCGTGAGCGTCGAGGTCGATGAACAAGTCGTATATCTCGTTCAAGACCTCGCTTATCCTCGCGTCCGGCCTGTCTATCTTGTTGATGACGATAAGCGGCGTGAGCTTTAGCTCAAGGGCCTTACGGAGCACGAACCTTGTCTGGGGCAGAGGGCCCTCGGAGGCGTCTACAAGGAGAAGCACCCCGTCGACCATCTTCAAGGTGCGCTCGACCTCTCCGCCGAAGTCCGCGTGGCCCGGGGTATCGACTATGTTAATTTTCACCCCCGCGAACTCGACCGCGGTATTCTTGGCCATAATGGTGATGCCGCGCTCCCTTTCGAGGTCTATGTTGTCCATGACGCGGTCCACTACGCGCTCGTTGGTGCGGAAGATGCCCGCCTGCTTGAGCATCGCGTCGACGAGCGTCGTTTTTCCGTGGTCGACGTGGGCTATTATCGCGATATTCCTTATTTCCTTCGGGTTCATACTGAGCTCCTTGAGTTCTGTCCGTTTGAATGTAATCTACCATTTTACAATACTATTCAGGATATAGTAAAGGTTTTTATGCGTTAGCCCGGCCTGATAAACAAAAAGGCCTGCGGAGCGAACCCCGCGGGCCTTTTTTTTTGAAAGAGATCCTTGTAACGGACCTACTTCCTGAACTCCCCATGGCACCTGACGCACCCGTCGAGGAGCTTTTTCGTTAGTGAAGCCATCATTTTCACATCGTCCCTTTCGGCGGCCCTGGCGAGCGCCTCAAGCTCACCGTGGAACTCTTTGTCAAACTTCTCGAACTCCCTCATCTTATGGGGGTTCCTGGGGAGTTTTACTTCCCCTGCGTGGAGCGCGTGCCGGGTCTTCTCCATCGAGCCGTGCAACGTCTCGATCGCCGAGAGCACCTTCTGGCCGTCGTTGACCGCGACACCCGAGACGATATCCCTGAAGGCCGCGTCCAGCGCCCTCATCTCGCCTATAAGCGCATTCGCCGAGATAGCCGCCACCTTTTCATTGCGCTTATGGCCGCCGTGATCAGGCTCAGCAGAGTAAGCCCTTGATGTCGAGAGGCATAATGCGACTATAATGAGTACGGCGAATTTTAAAAGGTTTTTCATCTCCCCCCCTCCTCCAGCACTTGCAATTTCTCAAGCCCATCATATACCGGTCATTATACGCACAATCGGAATCGTTAAGCGCGTTATGGCTATGCCAAAGGCAACGAAGCGCTCCCCGCAGGTGAGGCGCAAAGGAAGATACGAGCGGGGCCTTTCGGCGCGTTGAGATTGAAAAGATATTACGGACGGTTCAACGGGCGGGCCCTGTCTCACAACAGCCCCGGACGCCGAACGCCTTGAGTATTTCCATCATCAGGCACCAGTTCGTGAAAAAGGACTGGATGAGGTTCAATCCGACGAACCCTGTAAAGAGGAGCCAGTACTCCGAGTGGTACCTTGATAAGATGAGAGAGGCGATTATGAATACGCCCGCGATGAGCCTTAATGTTTTTTCAAGCATTACGTCCTCCTGCCTACTTTTTGATGCGCCTGGCGAGTTTCTCGCCCTCCGCGAGCTGTTCCATGAGAACGGCCTTCATGAGCGCGCACGCCTCGGTGATCTTCGGGTTGTTGATGCGGTAGTAGATGTTGACGCCGTCCCTGCGGGTGGCTACGACCTTCCGTTGCCTTAAGACCGCGAGGTGCTGGGAGACGTTCGCCTTGGTGATGCCGAGCCTGTCAACGAGGTCGCCGACCGAGAGCTCGCCTTCTTTAAGCGCGGCGATGATCTCGAGCCTCTTGGGGTTCGCAAGCGTCTTGCATACCTCGGCTTGGAGTTCGAATATCTCCCTTTTCATATTTGCATTATTGCGAAATATTGAAACAATGTCAATGGGAAAGTTGGTGGTTAACGGCGGTTTGATAAGGTTTGGGGCGGGGCGAACCCTCTCCCCATGACAGGAGAGGGCATGGGAGAGGAGGGGCTTTTTTGATTTAAAACGACAGGCGGGACTCGTTAGTCCCGCCTGTCGTTTAATAGTGCCTGAAGAGGTTCGCTAAAAATTCCTACACGGCCCCGTGCGCCGAGAACCGCGCCTGGACAGAGAGTATCCGCTCGACCGTCTCAGCGTCGGCCTTGTACGGCTCGACCGGCCGCTCGGGGGCGGTAATCAGATGGGTTCCGGCGAAAGGGGTCGACTCTATCTTCATGTTGTAGGCCTTGACGAAGAGCGGCTCGAGGTTCACGACGTCCTTCGCATTGTAGGCAAGGAGCGTCTCCAGGGCCTTGCGGTCCTTGTTCCTTCTGAAGTCCCTCCAGAGGAGGACCGCCGAGTACCCGTCCACGCCCTTAAGGCCGCCCCTGTCGATGCCGAGGGCCAGCTCGGACCCCTTAAGGCCGCCCCTGAACCCAAGATCCCGCAGGATAAACCGGAGATCAATATGGGGGATGTGCGCGAGGCTTATCCCCATGTGCGTCTCTATGAAGGGGATGTCGAAGCACCTGCCGTTATACGTTACGATGAGCCCGAACGCCTCGATATCCCGCTTGAAGTCGGCAAGGTTCTCTCCGCGAACGTATGAGCGCACGCCGGACCCGTCATAGAGTGAAATGGCTGTTATGTAGCCGCGCTCTCCGACAAACCCGTTAGTCTCGATGTCTATGTAGGCGGCGTTGCCCCTGAAGTCCGGGAAGAGCCGCCAGTGCTCCCTCGGCGCGAGGCGGTCGATGAACCATGAAAGGTCCCTCGCCTCAAAACGCTCTAAGGAGGCTGTGACGTTCTCTCTTATGTGGCTCCTGGATAAGCAAGGCTCTTTTGCGTCGAGGCACGCCTCCCAGGAGAGTATCCCCTTTTCCCAGAACCTGCGCTCGGATTTAGGCCCCACGCCGGGGATGTGGCAAAATGTGTTCTTAAGCACTCTAAGACCCGCCCTTCCATATTCCGTGTTCTGGACATTCTATCATAAAAAACCGGATAAACATACGATATAGTATATTGGCGGGGGAATCCAAAAAACGGGGGTCAGTCCATGTTGCTTATAGCGCACGGGGGCGCCGGATCAAAGAGGCCCTCAATAACGGCCCTTAAGAAAATAAGGGAAGCGATAAAGTACGGGTACTCGATACTGGCAGGCAGGGGGAGCGCCCTTACAGCCGTCATCGAGACGATCGCCGTACTCGAAGACTCGGGCCTTTTCAACGCCGGCATAGGGGCCAACCTGCAGTTAGACGGCGTCCGGAGGGTCGACGCCGCGGTAATGGAAGGGGGCCGGTGCGAAGCGGGCTCGGTAATAGGGCTCGAGGGCTACAAAAACCCCATAAGGGCCGCCGGCGTCGTGATGGAATCCCACCACAAGATACTGACGAACATCGGGGCAAGGGTGCTCTCTTCGGCGTACGGTCTCGATCTAATGCCCGAGCTCGACGACAAGTCGATCAAGAGGCTTAAAAGGCTCAAGGCCGGCGAGCACGAGCTTGTCGAAATATTCAAGAAACACTTCTCTACCGTCGGGGCTCTCGCCTTGGACAGGGATGGGGACCTCGCCGCGGGCTCGTCTACCGGGGGAGTGGCGCTCATGCTCCCCGGGAGGGTCGGGGACACGCCAATCATCGGCGCGGGCATCTACGCGGACAACGCCTCCGGAGCCGTCGCCTGCACCGGGAGGGGGGAGGACATCATAAGGGTGTGCCTCGCCAAGGAAGTCGCGATGAGGATGCGCGAGTCCGCCCCGGCCGCATCCGCGCGCGCGTCTTTAAGGAAGATACTCTCCATAGGCGGAGAGGCGGGGCTCATAGCAATAAAGAGGACCGGCGCATTTGCCATCATGCACACGACTGCGTACATGGCCTGCGGCTACGCTAACAAAAAAGAGGTCGTCGTGAAAGACGGGTTCACAAAAGTGAACTGAGGGAAAACTCTCTGTTGGAGGGCTTATCTCAAGACAATGGCCTGGACACCCGCCTCACCTCTCCACGAGCATGAACAGTAGCTCGGTTATTTTTGACACCTTTTCTATCGAATGCGCTTCGCCTGGCTCGACTACGAGGCACGAGCCCTTCCTCAGCAGGACCTCTTCCCCTTTGACCCTGAATACGCACTCGCCCTTTACGCAGTAGAAGACCTCGAAGGCGTCGTCGTGCGAGTGCGTAAAAGCCGTGTCCCCCGGCCTGAATACCGCCTGGCTCAAATGCCTGACGCACGATACCGGCTCGTCCAGAAGCACCCGCTTAACAAGCGCCGGGTTGTGCCTTATGGGCAGAACTTTTGAGGTCTTAAGGTCTGAGCGCCTCATTGATTTACTCAACGCTCACGGGAGTAAGCGAGTCTATCCCGGACCCGTCGCCGAGCTGGCCGTATGAGTTCTCCCCCCAACACTTCACGCTCGCATCATTTATGCGCGCGCACGAGTGAAAGAGCCCTGCGTCCACGGACGTCGCGTTTGTAACGCCTGAGGCCGATACAGGCACTATCGTCGAGGTCGAGGAGGCGCCGATGCCCGGCGGGTCAAAGCCTATGGTCGTACCGTTGCCGAGCTGGCCGAAGGCGTTCTCGCCCCAGCAACGGACCCTCCCATCCGCGACTATCGCGCAGGTATGGTCGCCGCCCGCGGCGACCGAAGCCGCGGTCGTTATCGAGGACGAGGCGGCTGTTACCGGGACCGTTGAGACCGTGATCTCAACGAGCGGGCTGAGCGATATGAGCGTCCAGGAGACTCCGAGCTGTCCTCCAGAGTTGTCCCCCCAGCACTCGACCGCGCCGTTTGAGACGACGGCGCAGGTGTGGTTCGCCCCGGCTGAGACCTGAGTGGCGCCCGTGAGGCCCTGGACCGCGACAGGCACGCTGGAGTTGATTATCGCCCCGTTCCCGAGCTGGCCAAAGGCGTTCCCGCCCCAGCAACGGGCCGTGCCGTCGCTTAAAAGCGCGCAGGTGTGGTTGCCCCCGGCCGAGACCGACGCCGCGTTCGTAATCGACGAGACCTGGACAGGGGTCGAGGAGTTCGCCGTCGTACCGTTCCCGAGCTGGCTGGATGAGTTTGACCCCCAGCACATGACCGCCCCGCTCTGCAACGCCACGCAGGTATGGTCGCCACCGGCCGATACGGATACCGCGCTCGTTATGCCTATGGGCGCAACCGGTCCCGTAGAACTTGAGTTCGACGCGTTCCCGAGCTGTCCGCTTGAGTTATCCCCCCAGCAACGGAGCGTCCCGTCTGAAAGGCGCGCGCAGGTGTGCGCGCCGCCGCCCGTCATCTCGACGACGCTTGAGAGCCCCGCCACCTCCACCGGCACGAGAGATTGCAACGGGGTGGTGTTCCCGAGCTGTCCGATGTTGTTCCTGCCCCAGCATTCGGCAAGGCCGTCAGAAAGGGGCGCGCAGGAATGCGCGTCGCCGAGGGCTACGGAAACAGCTCTCGTCGATGTGCCGGTCACGATGTCCGTTTTTTCTATGTCGGCGCAGGCGGTAAACAGGGCCACTGCCGCCAACGCTATGATTATCCACGCGAAAACAGTCCTCATGCGCGCCTCCGGAAGCGTAAATATTGTAAAGTATCACTCTAAAAAAAGAGATTGTCAATAGACCCCGCTCCGATGCGGCCGCCTGATAAATGGCAGATAAGGCCGAGAGAGGGCCGGTTCCATTTGACATTTGGAGAGTGCTTCTGTTATCTTTGTAAGATTGAACCCTTAGGAGCGCCATCAAGGGATGAGCAAGGGCAGGATTCTCGTAGTAGACGACGACGCATTCTTCAGGGTCCTCTGTGCCGACATACTCACGAGCGGGGGATTTTTCGTCAAGACCGCGACCACCGGGGTCGAGGCGGTGAATATCGTCGAGACCGAGCCTGTGGATATCGTCATAACAGACCTCGTCATGCCGGACATCGACGGCATGGAGGTCCTGGAGCGCACCAAACAGCACAACACCCTCATAGACGTGATAGTCGTCACCGGCCACGGCTCCATAGAGACGGCCATCGCCGCCCTGAAGACCGGGGCCTTCGACTACATCAGAAAACCCCTCAACGAAGACGAACTCCTCCACACCGTAAACAGCTGCATGGAGAAGAAAAAACTCCTTGAAGAGAACCAGGAGATGAGACAATCGCTCAAACTCTTCGAGGTATCGAGGGCCGTCACCGCCACGCTCGACATAAGCAAGCTCTACAACGTAACGCTCGACGCGCTCCTTCAAATCGTCCCCGGCGAAGCGGGGATCATCTTCTTCTACGAGGAAGAGATGAAAAAACTCGAGATAAAGGCGATTCGCCACCTCGGGCTCAACTCGGGCGAGCGCGTCGTCGAGGCCTTCAAACACAGGTACGAAAAGGAGCTCAAAGACCTCTCCAACATAAGCGTCATCTCGAAGGCGGAGCTTAATAACGACGAAGAGGCGCTCTCCGACTTCGACTCCTTCCTTATCGCTCCGCTTGTGAAGGGCCAGTCCAACATGGGCTTCATCCTCATACTCGGCAAGGGGGGGAAAGAGGTATACTCGCTCCGCGAGATAAAGAACGCGACATTCATAGTGGAGCACTCCGCCGGCGCCTTCGAGAACGCGCAAAAGTACGCCGAGGCCAAGGAGATGGCCTTCATCGATTCCCTCACCAACCTGTACAACGCGAAGTACCTCGACAACGCGCTGGACAAGGAGCTCAAACGCGCGGACAGGCTCATGATGCCTGTAACCGTCCTCTTCCTCGACCTCGACAACTTCAAGCGCATAAACGACCAGAACGACCACCTCGTCGGAAGCAGGGTCCTCGTCGAGGTGGGGAAAATCCTCTTGAAATGCGTCCGCGAGGTCGATACCGTCATCCGGTACGGAGGAGACGAATACGTGGTAATACTCGTCGACGCCGACTACAACGTCGCCATGCGCGTCGCCGAAAGGATAAGGCTCACAATAGAGAAACACGGATTCATCGAGGAAGAAGGCCTTAACCTACATATAACCGCGTCCATCGGCATAGCCACCTACCCCATCCATACAAAAGACAAAAAAGAACTCTTGAAGATCGCGGACAAGGCCATGTACCGCGCAAAAGACCTCTCAAGGAATGTCGTCTACCTCGCCCCGGTCCCGGGCGCGCCTGCCAAAAAGTAGCAGGATTGAAAGTACCCTGAGAGAAACTTTTTATAAATGGGGGGGACTTTCAGTACTGCCGCTCCGGTCACGCCCTGGGCATTTCGAGAGCGAGGGTGCGGATCCGTCTGATGTCGATCTTGCCTGTTGCCGTGGAGGGTATCTCGTCTATCTGGTAGAGGTCTTCACGTTTGGGAAGCCAGAGTTTGGGGAGTCCTGTTGCGAGGAGTTTTTCCCGGACCTCGGCGGGCGAGGCCGTGTGGGTGTAGAATGCTATTATGCGTTCCCCGCGTTCCTCGTCGGGGAGCGCCGTTACCGCGCAGTTGCAGTCGCCGAGGACTTTAGAGATAGTCTCCTCTATCATGATGTGCGGGACCATCTCCCCGCCGATCTTTGAGAAGCGCGAGAGCCTGTCGGTTATCTTTATGAACCCGTCGTCGCCTATTGAGGCGATGTCGCCAGTCACGTACCAGCCTCCCCGCATGACCTCCCTTGTGGCGTTCTCGTCGTTTAAGTAGCCCTGCATGAGGCTCGGCCCCTTTATGAGGAGGAGCCCTTCCCTGCCCGCGGGGACCTCGTTGCCTGTTTCGGGGTTGACGACTTTTACGGCGACGCCGGGGATGGCATGGCCTACGGTGCCGGCGATGTAGCCGGTCTGCTTGACGCTCTCGTGCTCGACGTCGGGTATGTTGACCGAGACGACCGGGGCGAGCTCGGTGCAGCCGTAGCCTTCGAGGAGCTCGACGCCGAACTTTTCCTTGAAGGCCCAGGCTATGTGCGCGCGGAGTTTTTCGGCGCCTGCTATGGCGTAGCGGAGCGTGGAGAACTCATGCGCGTGGCACTTCCTGACATAGGCTGAGTACAAGGTCGGGGTGCCTATCATGACGGTCGCCTTGTATTTGGCTGAGAGCTCTCCGACGGTCCTCGCGTCAAGCGGGTTAGCGTGGTAGACGGCGGCGAAGCCTGAGATGAGCGGGTACCAGAGCGTGCCGGTGAAGCCGAAGGAATGGAAGTACGGGAGCGCCCCCATTAAAACATCCTTATCCGAGGTGACGAAGAGCTGAGAGAAACCCTCGATGTTCGAAACTATGTTGTGGTGCGTGAGCATGACGCCCTTGGGCTGGCCCGTTGAGCCGGACGTGTAGATGATGGTGGCGAGCCTGCCGGGGTCGGCCTCGCCTTTACAGTAGATCGCCTCAAGGGCCCTTAGCGGGAGGACGAAGGCGAGGGCGGCGGTCAATAGCTTGTCCACCGGGGAGAACGAGCGCGCGATGTCTTCGATAAAGGCCATGTTCCCAGCCTCCTCGATCCCCACCTTTGAGAGAAACGCCCTCGAGGTGATGACCGTCTTTATGCCGCTCGCTTCGATGGATGAATCAAGGGCGTCCTTGCCGGAAAGGAAGTTCAGGTTCACAGGGACCTTGCCGGAGACGAGCACCGCGATATTGGCGAGCGCCCCGGCGACGGACGACGGCAACATGAGCCCAACCTTGTCGTCCGCTTTAAGGTTCCTGCCGATCCATTTGGAGAGGAGGAGCGAGGAGGCGAGCGTTTTCCCCCAGGTGAGCTTCCTGCCGGTTGAATCCGCCATGCAGAAGGAGAACCAGCGCGCCTTCGCGGTCTTTATGAAACGCAGGTGCAGGAGGTCGCGTTTGGCCCTCCTGTGAACGACGGCCTCGCTCCCGAGCTCCATAACCGCCTGCCTTACCTCCTGCGAGGTCGCGCCCGGCGTCATGGGCTTGCCGAAAGAGACCGTCACGTGGTGCGGGAACTCGCCCGGCCACTTCCAGAAGAACCTGCCGTCCTTGAAGCTGAATACCGAGCCCCATACCCTGTCGAGGTGTACGGGGATTATCGGCACGTCAAGCCCCTCGACTATGCGCTCGAAGCCCTTTTTGAAGGGCTGGAGGTTCCCGGTCCTGCTTATCGCGCCCTCGGCGAATATGCAGACGATGTGGCCGTCTTTAAGCTCCTCCCTCGCCTTCCCTATGGATTTGAGGACGTCTCTGCGGTTGCCGTCGGTTATGGGGATGCACTTCATTATGCGTAGCAGCCAGTTTATGGCCTTTATGTCGTAGAAGTACCTGTGGATCATAAAGCGGACAAAACGCTGGACGCAGGCGCCGACGAGGAAGCCGTCGGCAAACGACAGGTGGTTGGAGACGAGTAGCGCGGGGCCCTTGAAGGGGACGTTCTCCTCGCCCACTACCCGTATCTTGTAGAGCGTATGCGTGAGGAGCCATAGGGTGAAACGGATGAGGAAGTCCGGGAGGTACTTCATCATGAAAATGGTGCTCAGAAGCGTCACAACGCCGAATATTAAAATAATGTCGTCGGCGCTGATTAAAAGCTTGTCCTTCATTATCCAGAAGATGCCCGAGGCCCCGAGTATGCCCGCGACCGAGACGAAGTTGGTGGTGGCCACAAGTCGGCCTTTCTCCGTTGCCCCCGCCTTTTGCTGAAGGAGCGCGTTCATCGGGACGATGGCGAGGCCGCCAGTGAAGCCGAGCATTATGAGGGCCGCGGCGGTCTTCGGATACGAATCGCCGGAGTAGGAGAGGAGGACCGCGAAGAGGCCCATGCCTAACGAGCCGACAGGGACGAGCCCGAGCTCGACCTTGTCGCCGGAGAGCGTCCCTGCCGCTATGGAGCCGATGCCGATGCCGATGGCGAGGAAGGTGATGAGGATGCCGATCCACAGGTCGTTCAGATGCATGATCTCCTTGCCGAGGAGGAGAATGTCCATCTGGAGGAGCGCGCCGAGGAACCAGAAATAGGCTATGCCCCCGACGGTGAGCATGAGGATCTTGTCCTCAAAGAGCCGCCTTATCCCCGAGCCTATCTCGCCCCAGGGGTTTAGCTCGAACTTTTTCTTCGCCCCTGAGCTGGGGACCCGGGTTATGCCGAAGCTCGCAAGGGTCCCCGCTATCGCGATGGCGACGAGGAAGACGCCGACATATACGAGCTTGTCTTTCCAGGCTGAAAAGATTATCGCGCCCGTGGAGGTCCCGATGATTATGGCGAAAAAAGTGGTAAGCTCGAGTATGCCGTTGGCGCGGGACAAGTCCCTGTCAGGGAGCATCTCCGGGACTATACCGTACTTGGCCGGGCCGAAGAAGGTGGAGTGTAGGGCCATCAGGAAAAGGGTAACGAGCATGAACTCGATCCTCCCCATCCAGAAGGCGAAGAGGCCGAAGGTTACCGCCACTATCTCGAAGAACTTGGCGCCTATAAGTACGGTCCTCTTATTGTAGACGTCTGCGACGTAACCGGCGTAACCCGAGAAGAAAAAGAACGGGAGGATGAAGACCGCGCCGACGAGCGAGACATAGGCCCCGGACCCCTCTGCCGCCATGTTGACCGCTATCATTGAGAGGACAATTTTAAAGACGTTGTCGTTATACGCGCCCAGGAACTGGGTCCATATATACGACTGGAAGCCGAAAGACTTGAAAAGGTCTTTATACCTGCCGACGGTCATCGGGGTTTAAGCTCCGAGCGGACAAACGATGGAATTTTAAAGGGAAACAAGCGGAGATTATACTACGATTCCCCTCTCGTGTATATAAGTATAGAGGCATAATGCCGCGCTCTGAGGGCCGGGACTTGAAACAGCCGGGGGGAGAGGCCTGAGGGCGGGGGTTAACTGTTTATAAAAAAGCGCTTTTCATATCCCTGTGATCCTGCCTTCGGCGTCCACGTCCATAAGCTCCGCCCTCGGGCTCGAAGGCAGACCCGGCATGAGGAGTATGTCCCCGCACTCGACTACGAGGTATCCGGCGCCGAGAGCGGGCCTTATCCTTTTCACCTTGAGCGTGAACGGGCCTGGCCTGCCGAGGAGTTTCGGGTTATCAGAGAGCGACCTCGGCGTCTTGGCAATGCAGACCGGCAGGGCGTCGTATCCGAGGCGTTCTATCAAAGAGAGGTCGCGTTTCGCGTCGTCACACAGTTCGACCTTTTCCGCCCCGTACATATTCAAGGCGACCGCGCCAATCTTCTCGATTACCGGCTCGTCGGTATTGTAGAGGAACCTGAGTGCGCCCCCCTCCCCAGCTTTTTTAACAAGCCTCTCGACGCAGTCCACCCCTCCCGCTCCGCCCTTTTCAAAGCAGTCGACTATCGAGGCCTCAACGCCCATTGCCTTTATCATCGAGGCGAGCGCGTCTATCTCCGCGTCATCGTCTTCAGGGCGCCTGTTTACGGCTACGATGAAAGGGACGCCGAATGAGCGGATGTTCTCGATATGCTTGCCGAGGTTATCAAGCCCCTTTTTCAGGGCGTCCGTGTCCTTTTTGAGGTAATCCGTTGCGTGGCCGTGGAAACGGAGCGCCCTTGTCGTGGCTATTATTACAACGGCGTCTGGTTTAAGCCCCCCTGCCCTGCATTTTATATCAAAGAACTTTTCCGCCCCGAGCTCGGTTGAGAACCCGGCCTCGGTAATAACATAATCCGATACCTTCAAGGCGAGCGAGGTGGCGATCAGGCTGTTGCACCCGAGCGAAATATTCCCGAAGGGCCCGCCGTGGATAAAGACCGGGGAGCCTTCGTTGGTCTGCACGAGATTCGGGTGTATAGCTGACCTCATGAGCGCGGTAACTGCCCCTGTTATCTTAAGATCATCGACCGTTACCGGGCCCCCGTTCTTGTCGAGCGCAAGGAGGATCTTACCCACGCGGGCCCTGAACTCGTCGAGGTCCCTTACAAGACATAAGGTCGACATCAATTCAGAGGCCGCTGAAATATGGAACTCGTCCATCCGCTCCTCGACTGTACCGGGGGAGACGACTACCCTTCGGAGGGCCCTGTCGCTTATGGGAGAAACGCGCCTCCAGAAGATATTGGCCGTATCTATGCCGAGCTTATTCCCGAAATGGATGTGGTTGTCGAGGACGGATGAAATGAGGTTATGTCCGGCGATGACTGCGTAATCGTCGCCTGTAAACTGGAGCGCTATATCGTCGGAGGGGATCACCTGCGAGTGCCCGCCGCCGGTCGCCCCGCCCTTTGAGCCGAAGAACGGCCCTAAGGACGGTTGCCTTATGCAGGCCGAGGCGTTCAGCCCCAGCGCCCTGAATGCCTGCGCAAGGCCGATTACAACGGTCGTCTTCCCCTCTCCAGCCGGGGTGGGTGACATGGCGGTCACGAGGATTAGCCTTCCGTCTGGCCTCTTCTCCAGGTGCCGACAGAGCGTGGAGCGTACCTTGGCGATGTTGGGGCCGTAGTGTATCAGCGACTCCGCCGGTATCGTCAGAGACGCGGCTATCTCCTCGATGGGTCTGAGTGTTACGCCTTCGGCAATATCGCGGTCGCTCAGCATGGATAATTCGTAGCACACTCCCTCACTTGAGTCAACTGCTTGGGTACTCGGCGTACGGCCAATTGCAAATCGGGTCGCTTCAGACTGCCTTAGGCGCTGCCACTCGATACGGATTTGCCAGTCCGGCGAGGGTACTCGGCGTACGGCCAGATTCAAATCGGGTCGCTTCAGACTGCCTGATCCACAGCCGCCCGGTACGGATTTGCCCGTGCGGCAAGCACCATTTGGTATGGACTCAAAGGGGCTGAAAAGTTATAATGCCGGCATATGATAATGGATAATGAAAGGTATGCCGCCTCTTTTGCCGAGGTATGCACAAAGAGGTGCGGCGGGCTCTGTTGCAACCCGTGGTGGGGTATCATCTCCTACGGCGTCGTCAAAAAAGGGGGGCTCTCCGGCTTAAAGGCGTTTAAAACCGAATTGACGTCTGGCATAAGGGAGAGGGAGAAGCGGATAACCTCCGCCTATGTCACGGCAGAGGCCCCCCCCAGGCCGCTCTTCGGAGAGAGCGAGAGGTACAGCTTAAAACTCATGGGCGTCAAGAGGAACGGGGACGCACTTGAGCTCTCGCTCCTCGCGATGTTCGCCTTCCGTTGCAGGTTTTTGTCAGAAAATAATTTCTGCTCAATACACCCGTCGCTTATGGACTCGAAGGAGATAAGGCCGCCGCATTGCGGGAACCTCGGCTCTCCTCTGGCTAAGTCCGGTGAAAAGTGGTACTGCCGCGTCATAGAGGCGGCGGGGTCCGGCGACGAGACGCTTACAAAGGCCATAGAGGTCGAGAAGGCCTCGAGCGAGCGACATCTGATGGAGGGCGCGGCAACGGCGGAAGAGGCCGCTGAAAAGATAGTCGAGGGGTTAAAGGCCTTCTGCATAAAGAGCTTCCCGGACCTCCTGCCTCGGGAAAAGGCCGGGACGCCCGGCAGGAACGACCCGTGCTGGTGCGGCTCAGGCGAGAAGTTCAAGAAGTGCCACGGGAGATAAGGGATAAAAAAGGCCCCACCATGTTCGGCGGGGCCTTTGAGTGTCGCTTGCTTGTATAATCAGAGCCTGTTAGAACATCGAGCTCATCATCCTTGAGAAGTCCTCTGGGTTCTTATCCGTGCGCAACCCATCTTCCTTTACGAAGTCTATCCCCTCAAGCCCGCGATTCCGGTAATAAAAGGGCCTCTGCTCGTCCTTCGACGAGTATGTGTAGTCCTTCTCAATAACGAACCTCTGATCGCCGTGGCAGGCGAAGTACCAAGGGTCCTTACCCTCTCCTGAAGAGAGGAAGTAATTGAACGCCTCGATGCCGCCGACCTTCGTAAGCCTTACGGTCCTGCCGTAGCGCTTCGAGACTACCATCTCCGGCGTGCCGTTCTCTATCTTGCATAGCGCGGACATGTACTGGAGGAGGTCGACGGACCTGTACCCCTCCTTTATCTTTATCCCGTTGACCGGGGCAGTGAGCTCGTTTAATGATGGGAGCGAGTTCCTGTACACAAACGGCTGGGGTGAGGCGTTCAAGACTATGAAAAAGGCCTTACCGCTGTCCTTTGGGCCTTCGAGCCTCCGCGTCTCAAAAAGCTCCCCGCAAACCGCGCCGTCCCCGTCTATCTTAAGCCCTTCTGTGCATATCGCCTTGAGCTCAGCCTCTATGTCCCCGGCTTCATTTCCTGAGACGACGGTCAGGTAGTCGTCTATCGAGTAGAGCGCATCCACACTCCTCGACCCGAGGAGCCTCGCCCTCACACTCTCTTCGGAGCCGTAGGAGAGCGCAGGAAATAGCGCCGGGAGCAGGGTGAGCAGTATGAGATATGCGAGTTTAGCCATATTACCTCCTTATCGGCGACCGTTGCGAAAGGCTTTAGCGATAGACGCAAAAATATGAGCCGGTTTCAAGACCCGCTGATTGGTCTTAAATCTATCAGACAGAACCTTAAAAACTGATTAAGGGTTATGTGACAAGGGCCTGCAATCGTGGACGCCTCTCGGCGGATCGTGGGAATGATATTAAGGCAACCGGCTTTTAAATGATGTGATTTTTGTAGGGTTTACTGACGACGCAATGCGGGGCTATAATCGGGGCTGTTATAACTCGAAAAGAACCGTCCCCTCCCCCTTAAACGAAGGGAGGGGACGTATATGAACTTTGCCCGTGGGCTAGGACTGCTCGGCGCAGGGCCAATGTTCCTCGGAGGGCCTTTTGGCTGACAAACCTTCTGACGATAGATACGAGATTTGCCCGTCCGGCTAGGACTCGGGCTCTATGTAGTTGAATATCCTGTTCTCGTAGTTTCTGAGGGTCACCCTCCCCTTTGCCTGTGAGAGCATATATGTCGGGGCTATCGGGATCTTGCCGCCGCCGCCCGGGGCGTCTACCACGAAGGTCGGAACCGCGTAGCCTGTCGTGTGGCCTCTGAGCTCTTCGATGATGTTTATGCCAACCGAAACCGGGGTCCTGAAGTGACTTGTCCCCATCGCCATGTCGCACTGGTAGACGTAGTAGGGGCGCACGCGGACTTTCATAAGCTCGTGCATGAGCTTCTTCATGACCGCGGGCTTGTCGTTTACGCCTTTAAGGAGAACGGTCTGGCTCCCGAGAGGGATGCCCGCGTCGGCGAGCATGGTGCAGGACTTTACTACCTCCGGGGTTATTTCCCTCGGGTGCGAGAAGTGGATGGAGAGGTAGAGCGGGTGGTACTTCTTGAGCATGGAGACGAGTTCCTCGTTCACCCTCATGGGGAGCGTGACCGGGACCCTTGTGCCAATCCTTATTATTTCGAGGTGCGGGATAGAGCGGAGCTTGGAGATGTAGCTCTCGAGAACCTCTGTCTTCATCATGAGCGGGTCTCCGCCGGAGATGAGGACGTCGCGTATGGATTTTTTCGATTTGATATATTTGTAAGCGTCCTCGAAACGGTCCGAGGGCATGGGCGGGTGTTCCTCGCCGACCATGCGTTTCCGGGTGCAGTACCTGCAATACATGGCGCAGGAGTCGGTGACGATAAGGAGCGCCCTGTCCGGGTACCTGTGGACGAGGCCCGGGACCGGCGAGTGCGAGTCCTCTCCGCACGGGTCTATCATCTCGCATGAGGAGACGCTGAACTCCTCGAGGCGCGGGATCGCCTGTTTCCTTATCGGGCACCTTGGGTCGTTCCTGTCGATAAGGGAGAAGAAGTACGGGGTTATGGCCATCGCGAGCCTGCCTGTGGCCCTCTTTATCCCTTCCTCTTCCCTCCGGGTAAGCGGGATGAGCTCCCGTATCACATCGAGAGAGGTGATGCGGTTCTTAAGCTGCCATTTCCAGTCGTACCAGCACTCTGGCCGCGAGCCAGGCTCCTCAATATATTCGGCTAACTCTGTCTTATACTTCCTCGCGGGATTACAACTGGGCGGCTCAGAGCTTATCGACAGCCCTTCCATTCGGATCTCCTCCTACCCCTGAGTGGGTTTTTCTGTTTTTGTGAAGCTCAGTTGCGGACTTGCGAGCTCTTCCATCGCTTTTTCGAAGGCTATCTTGTATTTGAACCCTTTTTTCAGGTACTTCCATATGTACTCGACCTTCTTCGCGTCCTCTTCGGAGTATTCCCTGAACTCCTTTTCACCGATGACAGTCTTCTGGGGCTTGATAAAGCCCTTCTGCTCAAGGTAGTAGAGCTTTTGCCTTGGTATGTCTATCTTTGCCAATAGCTCTGGCGTCCTTATGCCCACCCTTATCTAAACTCCTCTTTATTAAAAGCCTGAGCTTGTATGAAAGCATTTTTAAGGTTATTCTTATTCTTATAATAAGTTTAAATTTATTTTAGAGTTTAAATAAAAATTTGTCAAGAGAAAAAATGTAGCAAAACCAAGGGGTGGTGCTCTGGGTTATTGAGTAGGGGAAAAACCCGCCCATTTTTCCCCTCTCTCCTAAAAAAGCACGAAAAGAGATATTTATCAGTGACTTTGATTCGGATTTCCCCTATAAACATATCGGTATATTGTCAAAGACCTTAAAGATCCACAAGTAACGCTCAGGAAGGGAGGAGGGCTGATAAGAGTTATCCAGCGGTAAAGGTAAGGGCAGGGCGATTGCTCAAAAACCTGTTTGAGCCTGTACTGAAAGACAAAGGGGTTGAAAAAACCTTTTAAAACAACATATTGACTTTCAGGCTGGATTTGCTAATCTTTTTGGACAGGCTTTTTTCAATAGACTTCTCAAACATAACTTATCAAGGAGTGTAAATATAATGCTCAGACTCTCAACCCAATGGCGTCAGGGATTCTTTGCGGATGTCGAGCCCATAAGGCTCATTGAGCCACTCGCGTATGTGCTCGGAGCCCAGGACGAAGGCGAGCCCTTTGTCTTCAACTACACGGACGCGGTCCTTGTGGCAGGCCACTCCTGCCCGGCGGTTTCAGGGGCTTACAAATTAACAGCCAAGGCGCTAAAGGCCCTATATGGCAACGACCTGCCAGTCCGGGGCGAGATAAAGGTCCTTATAAAGGGCGGCCCCTCTGACCTCGCTTACGGGCCCCAGTCTCATGTCATCTCGCTAATAACGGGGGCCTCCGGCGCGACAGGTTTTAAGGGCCTCGGCGGCAACTACGGCAGGAACAACAAGCTCTTCTTCGACGCAAAGGACGTCCAGTTCAACACCTTCATCTTCCAGAGAGAGGATAACGGAAAGGCCGTCCAGGTCGTCTATAACCCGCAGGCGCTCCCCGGCGACATGAGGATGAACGACCTCGTGCCGCTTGTGCTCAAGGGCCGTGCGACAAAGGAGCAAAAGGAGCTCTTTTATACACTCTGGCAGGGGAATGTGAAGAGGATACTCCTTGAGGACGAAAAATACCCGGGGCTCTTTGAGGTAAAAGAGCTTAAAAATTTCTCGTTCCCAAAGGGGCTTGACGACTCGGCGTATTAAGCGCATTGGAAGGCAAGGCTAATAGACCCGCATATCGAAACTAAAGGACAGGGCAGGGGCCGCGGCCCCTGCCCTGTCCTTTTATATATTCAGGTGCATTTTTATTAAAATTGTGTAAAATATCCCTGTTCTCTCATCACGCTGTCCTTTCATTTTTCTCATCCGCCAAAAAAACTTTAAGGAGGCTGAATGGCTATCGGGACACCCCTTACGAAGTTTCTTCTCGATGAGCAGAGGCGCTACCCCGAGTCGACCGGCAACTTCACTTCTCTCTTTTCCGACCTCGTCGTCGCCGCGAAGATAATCTCGCGCGAGGTGAACAGGGCCGGGCTCATAGACATACTCGGGTCCACAGGCGCTCAAAACGTCCAGGGCGAGGAGGTCCAGAAACTCGACGAGCTCGCAAACGACATGCTCATAAGGACGATGGAGCACGGCGGCCACCTCTCCGGCATGGCCTCGGAAGAGATGGAAGAGATAGTAAAGGTCGACGGAAAATTCCCGAAAGGGAGCTACCTCCTCCTCTTCGACCCGCTCGACGGCTCGACCAACATAGATGTCAACATAAGCGTCGGTACGATCTTCTCGATTCTCAAGCGCCCTGACGGAAGCGATACCACAACAAAGGACTTCCTCCAGCCCGGGATCCGGCAGGTCTGCGCCGGGTACATACTATACGGCTCTTCCACCATGCTCGTCTACACGACCGGCCACGGGGTCCACGGCTTCACGCTCGACCCGTCAATAGGGGAGTTCCTCCTCTCGCATGAGGACATAAGGACCCCGGAGAAGGGCAAGATATACAGCATAAACGAGGGAAACTCCAAGCACTGGTTCCCGGCTACATCCATATATATTGAAAAGATCAAGGCTAACGAAAAGGGTTACAGCGCCAGATACGTCGGCTCGCTCGTCGCCGACTTTCACAGGAACCTTTTGAAGGGCGGCATATTCCTCTACCCCGCTGACAGGAAATCGAAAAACGGCAAACTCCGGCTCCTGTATGAGGCGAACCCGCTATCCTTCATAATCGAGCAGGCAGGGGGAAAATCCTCGACAGGGGACAAAAGGGTGCTCGAAGTAGTCCCAGAGGAGCTCCACCAGAGGACGCCGCTCATCATCGGCTCAAAGGCGGACGTCGAGGAGGCGGAGAGCTTCTGGAAGTACCAGGAGGCTTAAGAGACCCGGCCTCCGCATGAACCTGCACATTGATATACCGCTCCAGGCCGCCGGAACATCCGGCGGCCTTTTTTTTGGTACCCTCCCGAGAATAAAAACACACCCCCGGGCACTCTGAAAACGGTTTTCACTTGACAATGAAAATCATTTTCAGTACAATCCGTACAGCACCGCAAAACGGCCAGAGGGGGTCTTATGTTAGCAAGTTTCGCGATAACCTTCAGAGAATTTTTAGAAGCCTCTTTTTTGATTGTTATAGTGCTCGCCTGTTTGAAAAGGGCCGGGCATGAAACTTACAAGAGAAATGTATGGTACGGCGCGGGGGCCGGGGTTGCCGGTTCGGTATTTCTCGCCATTGCGTTTAATGTTTTTCTCGGGGGGCTTGAGGGGGATAAAGAGAAGGTATTTGAGGGCATCACAATGTCCGTCGCCGCCATATTGCTGACATGGATGATAATATGGATGATGGGGCAGAGGCATGTAATAAAAGAATTAGAAACTAAGGTTTATACTGAGATCAGCAAAAGGGGCGCCCTGGGCATATCAATCCTTGTTGCCGTAGGTGTTTTACGGGAAGGCGTTGAAACAGTCATATTCCTGAATTCCGCGAGCTTTGCCGGAGGTGCAAACCTTATTGGAGCGATTGCAGGCGCTTCCACCGCTATTATAATCGGATATATTATCTTTGACGGCGCAAAAAGAATGAATCTGAAACTGTTCTTTCAATTATCCAGCGCGGTCCTTATCCTCTTTGCGGCAGGGCTCACTTCCCATGCCCTTCTTGAATTCCAGGAGGCGGGGATAATATCCCCGGTAATAGCGCCGCTTTATGATATAACCTGGCTGATAAGCAAGAAAAGCCTTGCCGGCGGTATTTTAAAGTCGCTCTTCGGTTATACCGGGAGACCTTCACTGACCGAAATGACGGGCTATATAGGATATTTTGCCCTGACATATCTTCTTTACAGGCGCATACAAAAGACCCGTGTATCATCGGCGAATTAGGTCTCTTTTCGATTTTTCAATGCAAAGGCCCGTATAAAAGGCAATGGTACGAGGCGCTATTTGAGGAGAAGGCGTGCGGGTGCTGATGAGAATGGGATGACACTTGAGGCCGCTTACTTGGCGGTTAATAATTTTTCCCCTCACCCCGGCCCTCTCCCACAAGGGGGGAGGGTGACTAAAACTTCCTACAGCGCCTTTTTCATCCCGGCGAAATACTCTTCCGCGCTCTCCCTCGACTCAAAGTATGCTATAGACCCGTCGTCAAGCGCAACGATAAAGGCCTCCGCCTTGTTTATCTTTTTTCGAGATAGCGGGTCCTTCGTATAGCGCAGCGCCGGGTCCTTTTTTATGCGCGCCTCGCAGTTTTTACAGCATACGTAATATGTCCTGCGGTCTATCAATACCTCTATCGTCGGAGAACCCGGCACCCTGTTTGCGACCATGCAGACGTCTTTGCTATCAACGGTCTTCACCTCGGCATTCGCGTAAGAGCAAAAAGAGGCCCAGGCCGCGATGACCACGAGCATGGTCATCAAGACCCTGCGCCGAACCGGGTTCGAGTTCACCGCTATCCGCGCCTTATTTTCCAATGCAGAAGTTCTCGAATATCTTGTCAAGTATATCCTCTGTCGTAGTCTCCCCGGTTATCTCGCCGAGGCCCTCGATTGACGAGCGCAGGTCCGTGGCGACGAGCTCCCGCGGCAATCCAATATCAAGGGCCTTGCTAGCGCGCTCGATCCCGTCAAGCGCGCGCTCCAAGGCTTGCTTGTGCCTCAAAGAGACGATAAGCTCGCCTGACGGAGCAGTGAGGGGCGTGGACATATACGGGTGGCCGACGGCCCCGGCGTATATCTCGTCCTTCAGCGCCTCGATGCCCTCACCCGTGAGCGCGGAGATATGGACGGCATTAAAGCGGCAAAGCGCCGGTATCTCCCTCGCACCCGCTATATCGGTCTTATTCACCGCCACTATGACCTTCTTGTCACGAAGGCCTTCAAGATTAGCGAGGTCCTCTCCCAGGTCATCGGCGGACGCATCTATCACATAGAGGACTATCCCGGCGTCCTTTATCCGGGAGCGCGCGGCCAGGACCCCCATCTTCTCGACGAAGTCGCCGGTCTCTCTTAAACCGGCCGTGTCCATCAGCCGGACGGGCAGGCCCCTTATGTTTACGACCTCCTCTATTACATCCCTCGTCGTCCCCGGAACATGCGTCACTATGGCGCGCTCCTCCATAAGCAGGATATTCAAGAGGCTCGATTTACCCGCGTTGGGCCGCCCCAGTATGAGCGCCCTTATGCCGTCCCGTATGACACGGCCCTCGTCGAAGGTAAGGAGGAGCCGCTTTACCACAACTCCCGCCCCTGAGAGGGCCTCCAGAACCCCCTCCCTCGGCAAACCGTCTATCTCATCCTCCGGAAAATCGAGCTCAGCCTCGAGGTGCACAAGTAGGTCAAAGAGCCCGTCCTTTACTTGTTTGACCCTCCTCCCGAGCGTACCCTGGAGGCGGCCCGAGGCAGAGCTGAGGGCCGTCTCGGTCTGCGCCCTGATGATGTCTATGACGGCCTCGGCCTGGGAGAGGTCGAGCTTGCCGTTTAGAAACGCCCTCTTAGTGAACTCTCCGGGAAGGGCAAGGCGGGCGCCGCAGGCCAATACCTCGCCGAGGACCCTCTTCAAAAGAAGCGGCCCGCCGTGGCAGTGGAGCTCGACGACGTCCTCGCCGGTTGCGGACCTCGGCCCCTTCATGAATACCATAAGGGCAGAGTCGAGGGCCGCGCCCGAGGGGTCCTTTACGAGGCCGCTATGGAGATACCTCTCCTTCAAAGGCGCCTTTGAAGCCGGGTGGAATACGCCGAGCGCGGCCTCTATCGCCAGAGGCCCGCTCAACCTGATTATACCGACCCCGCCTTCTCCCCATGCCGTTGAAATAGCGGCTATCGTCTCTTGAACGTCACTCATCATATGTAAACATTATATAAAAATAAGGTGGCCCGGGTCAATAAATCACCTGAGCGTTCCAGGGCCACAAAAAAAGGCGGGGGCCGAAGTCCCCGCCTTTGACAATTTTGCCGTTCTTAAAAATCCGTTCTTACGCCCTCGCCTTTGCCGGGGTCTTCTGTATGTAATACTGCTGGGCGATGGAGAGGACGTTGTTCACGAGCCAGTATATGACGAGGCCTGAGGGGAAGCTCAAAAACATGAAGGTGAATATCACAGGCATGATGAGCATTATCTTCGCCTGAGCCGGGTCGACGGAGGTCGGCGTCATCTTCTGCTGGAGGAACATCGTGGCGCCCATGATGATAGGCGAGATGTAATAAGGGTCCTTGTCGGACAAATCCGTTATCCAGAGGAAGAAGGGCTCGTGCCGGAGCTCTATCGCCACGTAGAGGACCTCGTAGAGGCCGATGAAGACGGGTATCTGGAGTATCATCGGGAGGCACCCGCCGACCGGGTTCACCTTATACCTCTTGTAGAGCTCCATCAGCTCCTTGTTCATCTTCTCTTTGTTGTCCTTGTACTTCTCCTTAAGGGCCGCGAGCTGGGGCTGCATGTTCTGGAGCTCCTTCATCGACTTAAGGCTGTGCTTCGTCAGCGGATAGAAGACGACCTTGGTGATGAAGGTTAGGATGATTATCGCTATGCCGTAATTGCCGACATACCTCTTGAGGAAGTTCAACACCACGAGGAAGGGTTTTGCCAGCGGGCTGAACCAGCCGAACTCAATCGCCTCATCGAGTCCCGCCTTGTACGAAAGGAGGAGGTCGTATTCCTTGGGCCCAATGAAGGTCCTGTACGCCACGGTCTTCGTCTCTCCGGGAGAGAGCACGAGCGGGACGGAGACCGTCGCCCTTGACGCAGACGATGAAGAGACCTCAGTTATCCAGTTGAGGGCGGCGTCAGGCGGAGGGATGACGGCCGAGAGGAAGTATTTGCTTTCGAGCCCTATCCAGCGCGGGGGCTCGTTCCCGGACTTCTCCTTCTCGTCGTCGGCCTGCCGTATGAGCTTTCCCTTCGAAGTACTCACAATCGGGCCGGTGTGGTAGCCGGATGCGTCCTTGCCCGCTACGTTGGCGGAAAGCACCGTCTCGACAGACCCCTGGAACGGGGCGGGCCCCGTGTTAGCGACGGTTATCTCGGTATCGACCAGGTAGCTCGAACCCGTAAACCTGTACTTCTTGTCTATCTTCAAGCCCTTTGCAAAGCCCGAGTACGCGACCTCTCCTGCACCCTGAGGGGGAACCGCCACTTTGGACGACGCCGCTTCAAGGACGATGTTTTCCGCCTTTTCCCCGGCTGGCCTTATGAACGTCGAGAGCGAGCCCATCCTGGCGACTGACTCCGAGAGGTTAACGCCCCTTGAAGGGTCTTTTATAGTCGCCTCGTATTCCCTGAGCTCCCACCTCTTAAGACCGCCGCCGACGCTCGTAAATGTCGCCTTTACAAGCGGGGTCTCGATGGTCGTAAGGGTCTCCTTTACCGGCTTTTCAGGGGTAGCCCTGGGCTCGGCCTTTACGGAAGGGACCGTGCCAGGGGTTGTCTCGTTTGAAGCGGCCTCGGTCTTCTTTTCAGTTGCCGCTGTCTGGGCCTTGGGCTTCGGCGGGTTTATCCAGTTGACCGCATAGGGGTAGCCTAACATTACCCCCATTGAAAGGACTATTGCGTATATGAGCCTCTTGTCCATTTTTGAGCCTTCTTAAGCCTTTTCTTTTTTATCCACGCCGCGAAGAGCGGCGCTGATGTCGGTTTCCGGCACCGGATCAAAACCTCCGGGGTGGTAAGGGTGGCACCTGAATATTCTTTTAAGGGCAAGGACCGCGCCGGGGAACGCGCCGTGGCACTCAATCGCCCTGTACGCGTAATCGGAACATGTAGGATAAAACCTGCAGGAGGGCGGGAGCACGGGCGAGATCGCGCGTTTGTAAAAAAAGATGAGCCACATGAGCGGCCTTTTGAACATTATCGGCCACACTCCTTTGCTTCCATCACCTTTTGCGCGTCCTTGAAAGGGCCGAGAGACTTTAACTCCGCTTCCACGTCCGAGAGGCGCTTGAGCCCCTCGGCGCTCCTTACGGTGACGAGTATGTCGGAGGACTCCGGAAAGAAACCCTTGTTCAGCCGGAAAAATTCCCGGATGAGCCTTTTAACCCTGTTCCTGACAACGGCGTTGCCGACCCTTGCGCTGACTGAGAGCCCGAGCCTTCTTGTCCCAAGCCCGTTATAAAAGACGTGCGCCTGGAGGGACTTTGTCGAATACCTCTTCCCGGATTTGCGGGCCCTCGTGAACTCGTCAGGCTTTAAAAGCCTCTCTGCCTTGGAAAAGGTATGTTCTTTCAATCGCCGCCTTGCGGGCCAGAAGGGTATCTAAAAATATTGAGAGAAACTTTTTATAAAAAGTTTCTCTCATGCGCCTCCCTTCTTCAAGGGCTACTTGCTGGTGCTGATGGTGACGCTCAGGCGTTTTCTACCCTTGGCCCTTCTTCTGTTGATGACGGCCCTGCCGCCTTTGGTCGCCATCCTCTCAAGGAAGCCGTGGGTCCTGAGTCTTCTTTTTTTGCTCGGCTGAAAGGTCCTTTTCATCGCAGTCCTCTTTTATGGTATTTGCTTTGGCTGTCAGGATAAAAGTGTCTACCCTGTTTTCGGGCGTGGTAATCCGAAAACGAAACCGATATTAAGACACAAGGGCCGTATTTATGTCAAGTTTTTTCTAAAAACCGGCGCCCGGCCCTTTTGGTCCCTTTGCGGATCAGAGCCTCATCGGCATTATGATATAGGTGTAGTCGTCGGACCCTTCGGGCCTCAATATCCCCGGTGAGAGCGGGTCTTTGAGGTTTATGCGGACCTTCTCCTCGTCAAGCGCCTCCAGCATGTCGATAAAGTACCTTGCGTTGAACGCTATCTCGATATCTTCTTCGGAGTAGTCCAGGTCGAGCTCCTCGATCGCGTCTCCGATATCCGGGCTTGAGGAGGAGAGGACGAGGCGGGACTTAAGGAAGCTGAACTTCACCCCCTTTATCTTGTCTGACGAGAGTATCGAGACCCTTTTAAGGGACGCCAGCAAGACCGCTTTTTCCGCGACTGCCATTTTGTCGTTATCCTTTGGTATGACCTTTTTGTAGTCCGGGAATTCTCCTTCAAGGAGACGGACGCTTATGACGGTCGCGTCTTTTTTCATTACCGCGCTCTTTTCCGTAACGCCTAAGAGGAATTCCCCTTCTTTTTCATCGAGGAGCTTTCTCATTTCCATGACGCCTTTTCTCGGGAGGAGGACGCCTTCTTTCTGGACAGCGGATTTCAGGTCCTGTTTCTCGATAAAGGCGAGTCTGTGGCCGTCCGTGGCTACCATCCTTATCTTCGTTTCCTCCTTTTCAAGGAGAAAACCGTTTATGTTGTAGCGTGTCTCGTCCGTGGAGACCGCGAACGATGTCTTGTCTATCATCTCTTTCAGATTATCGCTGTCCACGGGTTCAAGCCTGGAATCGTCTATGGCCGGGAATACCGGAAAATCCTTTGAGGGCAGTCCCATGATGCTGAACCTGGCCTTACCCGCCTTTACGGTCACCCTGTCTTCCTTCGACGTGGAGACGTCCACTTTGTCCGACGGCAGTTCCTTTACTATCTCGAAGAGCTTCCTCGCATTCACCGTAACGGACCCGTCTTCAGAGACATCGGCGGGGGAGGAGTCTTTTATAAAAACCTCAAGGTCCGTCGCCATGATATTGAGCCTTCCATTGGAGGACTCCATGAGGACGTTTGCGAGTATCGGCATGGTATTTCTTTTTTCAACGATACCCTGTATTCTCTGGAGGACCTTTATGAATTCAGGCTTGCCGATATTGAACTTCATCTCGCTCTCCTCTGTATCTATTATTTAAATATATTTATTTAGTAGTAGGTAGTAGGTACCGGTATTTTGTTTATAACGGTCTTAACGGCCCGTATCCGCTCATAAAGGAGGCTTGATAATCTGTTTATAAAAGAGGCCGGTTATCAACACTTTTTTCCTGCGCCGCCGTATTTTTAAAAAAGCCCCCTGGTTGCCAACAGTTCTTAACAGCCTTCCGAGAGTTTGCCAACAGGCATATCAACAGCCATCGGCTACCTTATGCCGAGCGTGCCTTTCAGGGCCTTTATCGCCTGTTTGAGCTCAGAGGATTCCGGGACTTCCTTCTCTATTTTCTTTACCGCGTGTATCGCGGTAGAGTGGTCTTTGCCGCCGAAGGCCGAGCCTATCTCGGGGAACGAGAAAGAGCCGTAGGTACGAGCTATGAACATCGCTATCTGCCTGGGGAAGGCCACGGTCCTGTGCCTTCTCTTTGATTTAAGGTCAGACGGTTTTATATCGTAATACGCCGCGACCGCCTTTTGTATCTCGTCCATCGTAAGGACCTTCTCTTCTTTTTCCTTGAGGAGGTTCTTTAAGGCCTCCCTCGCCATAGGGAGCGTTATCTCGAGGTTTGTAAGGCTCGATACCGCGATGATCCGGTTCAGGAAGCCTTCGAGCTCCCTGACGTTGGAGCCGCTGACGCCCGAGAGCCACGAGGCGACGTCGTCGGGGAGTTTGACGCCTTCGGCCTTTGATTTCTTTCGGAGTATCGCTATCTTGGTCTCCGTGTCCGGGGGCTGGATGTCGGCGACAAGCCCCCACTCGAACCTCGAGCGGAGCCTCTCTTCGAGCCCGTCTATGTCTTTAGGGAACTTGTCGCTCGTAACGACTATCTGCTTGTGTCCCTCATATAAGGCGTTAAAGGTGTGAAAGAACTCCTCCTGGGTCCTCTCCTTTCCGGCCCAGAACTGTATGTCGTCTATCAGGAGGACGTCGACGTTGCGGAACCTGCCCCTGAAGTCGGCCATTTTCTGACGGCTGACATAGTTTATGAAGTCGTTCATGAACCGCTCAGAGGTGTAATAGCAGACCTTCGCGGAGGGGTTCGCGAGTGAGACCTTGTGACCGATCGCCTGGAGGAGGTGCGTCTTCCCGAGTCCCACGCACCCGTATATGAAGAGCGGGTTGTACTTGGACCCGAGCGACCCGGCGACCGCTGAGCACGCCGCGTGCGCGAACTCGTTGGCCTTGCCGATGACGAAGTTTTCGAACGTGTACTTGGGGCTTAAATTAAGCCCGGCCGGCTTTATCGACTTCGGTTCCTTAGAGGATTTTCTGGAAGATGGAGTGGCGGGGAGGGTCTTTAGCTCCGCCATCTCGTCGCTTACGCGCCAGGATAAGCTCAGGTCTTTTTTCGAGATGCGGCGCATCACTTCCTGGATGAGCGGCAGGTAGTGCTCTTTTATCCATTCGAGGAAGAAGCGGTTCGGGACCTCGAGCTCGAGGACTCCCTCAGAGGAGCCGACGACCTTTATGGGGCGGAACCAGGTCGCGAAATGCTGAGGGCTCACATGCTCAACGACGCCGTCGAGGCAGTTTTTCCAGATAACTTCAGAGTTCATTTTAAATTAAAACCGGAGGTTTTTATATGTGGAGCACCGGGGGGGCGTTTAACGGCACGTTGTACGCCACCGGGGCCGGGGAAACACCTGCACGGAGCCATGAATAAAGCCTGGTAGTCAAAAGAGATTATTCACAGGGTTATTCACAGATGTTGATAACTCTCAGGACTGCCGTAGGGCCACACTTTACCAGAGAGAAAAGGTGATTTCAAGGTTTTTAATTATTTTTATTCAGGAGGGATTTTTTGTAGACAAAACATCTGGTTACGCATGCGAGGCCGGGCCGGAGCTTTGCGCGCCAAAAAAAATTCCGCCTTTGCCGGGCGCGCGCCATGGGCGCGCGCATTAAGAAAAAAGGCCGCTGACCGGCTACGGGTACAATCCTCTGATAGAGACCGCCTCGGCCACTCTTTTTACGCCGAGTACCATCGCCGCGGTCCTCATGTCTATCTTCTTCTCGATAGATATGGCGAGGACCTCCTTGAAGGCCCTTCTCATTATCGTGTTTAATCTCTCGTCTATCTCGTCTTCGTTCCAGAAAAAGCGCTGGAGGTCCTGCACCCATTCGAAATAGGAGACGACGACGCCACCTGCGTTGGCGAGGATGCCGGGGAGGACGAAGACGCCCTTTTCATTCAAGACCGCGTCGGCATCGTTCGTTATGGGGTTGTTCGCGCCCTCTGCGATTATGCGGGTCTTGATTTTCCCGACGTTCGCCATGTTTATCTGATTTTCGAGCGCCGCCGGGATGAGGCAGTCGGACTCGACGGACAAGAGCTCGTCGATCGTCAGGTCCTCGCCCTCCTTATACCCCTTGACTGTGTCGCTCTCCTTCTTGTGCCTTGAGACCGCGTCGATATCGAGCCCCTGCGGGTTGTATGTGGCGCCCTTGGAGTCGGCTACCGCGATGACCTTCGCGCCGAGGCCGGAGAGGATCCTGGCCGCGTGAAAGCCGACCTTGCCGAAGCCGAGGACTACAACGGAGAGGCCGTCTAAAGACAACCCGAGGTGCATTAACGCCTCGATTACCGCTGTGACGAGTCCCGATGAAGTCGCTTTGTTCCTGCCGAGCGAACCGCCAAGGGACACGGGTTTGCCGGTCACGACGCCGGGGACCGAATACCCCTTCATCATCGAATACGTGTCCATCATCCAGGCCATCACCTGCTCATCCGTATAGACGTCGGGCGCAGGTATGTCGGTCTCGGGCCCTATGATTATGCTGATCTCGTAAGTGTAGCGCCGGGTGAGCCTCTCTATTTCGCCCTTCGACATGGCGGTCGGGTCGCAGGCGACCCCGCCTTTTGCGCCGCCGAAGGGGATGTCTACGACGGCGCACTTCCACGTCATGAGAGCGGCGAGCGCCGTCACCTCTTCAAGCGTGACCCTCGGGTGGTAGCGTATGCCGCCTTTTGCGGGGCCGCGCGCGAAGTCGTACTGGACCCTGTAGCCCGGAAAGAACTCCACTCTTCCGCTGTCCATCTGGACCGGGACAGAGACTATGAGCGAGCGTCTCGGGACCCGGAGCCTCTGGTAGATGTTCGGGTGGAGGTGGAGGTGTCTGTTCGCGCTCTCGAGGTTCGCGAGGACCTCATCAAAAAGGTTTACGTTTGCGGACATGGACCCTCCGGAAGCTTATGTGTGTGCGGGCCCTGTTAAGCTCCGCCCTTCCTTGATTTCAGACAAAATTACCTCAGAGGAACGGATGCGTCCAGAGGCGCGGACGGGTCAATGGGCGCGGACGCTTCTATTGGAGATGGCCCTTGAGGGATTAATGAGCGCTCATCGACAACCTGAGGCACGCTCTCTCCGGCCTTGTCTTTCCTCAGCCAGACTATGCCTATGGCCGAGCCGATGGCGAGCCCGGCTATTATCATGAGGATTATCCAGACGGTAAGGCGCCTGCCTACGGACTTGCCGGGCTTCTCGGGAGGCGCTTCCTCCGTCTTCTGCAAAGGAGAGGCTCTCTTAAGGGCCTCCGCAGGCGCTGTATGGCCGGCGCGCGCGGATGTTGCCGCAGGGGCCGGCGCGGGATGAGTAAGCTGTGGAGCGGAAGCCTGGGGCCCCTCTATTGCGATTTCGTTGCCCGTAAGTCCCGGCTCCGTCTCAAGCGGCCCTGTTAGTGGGCCGTCTTCTTTTGCCTCGCCTTCGAGAGGCGAGGCAACAGGGGCCGTCTCTTTTTCCTCAAGGACCGCATCGCGGGTCATGGGCCCTTCTTTCAACGACGGCGCATCGAATGAAAAAGGGGCAGACTCGAAACTGAACGCCTCGACCTGAGGTTCTTCAGGGGCCTTGCCCTCCCCGGTTTCCAGACCAGACGCGGTCTCTGGAACGGCCCCCTCAGGTCCTTCATCCTTTTGAAGGCCCTTTGCAAGCGAGGCGAAGAGGCGCTCGGCGGCCTTTTTGTTTATAAGAGACGGCGCGCCGTTGGACGCGGAGTGGATATCCTTCACCTCGTCTTGTGAAAATTCGTACACATCTTCCGTCTTTAAGGCATCGAGCCTGGATTTGATGTACTCGCCGGTCTCCTCCTCCGTAAAAGGCTTGAGCTCATGAACGGTCTTCAGCCTGTCCTTAAGCTCCCCGAACTCCGGGGATGAGAGCCTCTCAAGAAATGACGGTTCTCCGACAAGCATTATCTGGAGTGTCTTTAAGCGGGAGAGATACTGTAAGAGCTTGATGCAGCCGGCCGAGAGCCGGTCGGATTCGTCGATTATGATGAGCGTGTGTCCGCCCTGTATCTTGTTCTGGGAGACGCGCATCCCGAAGCCCAAGAGCTGTTCCTTGACTGAGGCCGCGTCAGAGGCGGCGCCTACCTCGGCGTTTATGGCTTTTATAAGGTCGAGCTCCCTTGAGGGAGGCTTGAGCACCGTGGCGATGAGGACCTTTTCATCCGAGAGCCTCCTCAAAAGGTCTATGACGAAAGAGGTCTTGCCCGAGCCTTTTCCGCCGGAGATGAACAAGGGGCCGGACTTTCTTAATACGGACCTCTTTATCGCGTCGAGGAGCTCGTCTCTGGACGAGGGCGCGAAGGAAGGCCTTTGCGGGACGTCCCTGAACGGGTCGTCCTTGAGGCCGTAGTAGACGGTGTATCTGTCGCGTGCGTCCGAGTCCGCGTAAGCGGGCTCAATTGATGCAAGCTCGAGCCTTTTAAGTTCTGCGGAGGCCGAAGAGAGCCACGGGTTTTTCTGGAGCGCAGTCTTGAAGGCGGAGGCCGCCTGCGCCTTCTTCCCCGAGGCGAGCATGACCTCTCCGAGGAAGTGCCACGCGGAGTCGAGGTCGTTATTCAGGTCTATCGCGTCTTTTATGATCTTTTCGGCCTCTTCCGGGGCCTCGGGGTTTACGTTGTAGAGCGCCCATCCGAGATAGGCCCAGTACTCGCCCTCGACGGGGTTAAGGTCGGTTATCTCCCTGAACATCCTCTCGGCCGTGGCGTAGTCGCCTCCAACGAGCGCGGATTTAGCGCGCATGAAGAGGAGCTCGGCGTTCAGCTTCGTCTCTCCGCCGGGGCCTCCGGCAAGGGGGGCCTTGTCTCTCGCCTCTTCCTCGAAGAACTCGGGCTCCGGGAGCGCGGAAGGCCCTTTTACGAGCCCGGTTATGATGAAGGAGAGCGCGAGCGACAGGGCCCTGTGCCGGAGGAGGTCCGAGGACTCGACCGCCTCCTTAAGGGTCTTTGCGCCGTCAAAGGACGAGAGGAACCTCTTTTCCTGAAGGTTCAAGTTGAACGCGTCGAGCGGGTAAGCGCCCGTATCCGGAGCGGCCTTGAACGGCTTGTCTATAAGGCCCTTTATATCGGCCTTAAGGCGCGGCGCGGGGTAGAAGCCGAGGCTTACGCCTTCGAGTATGAGAGAGGCCGGGTGGAGCGACGGGTGCGTTATCTCCTGCGGGACCGAGTCTATCCTGGTGTACCTGTAAGCGCCCTCGTTCCAGCCGAATATCCTCAAGAGCCTCCTTTTCAACTGGAGGACGAGGAACGCGTCGAGCTGTTCCGTCGTCAAGAGGCCCATTGATATAAGGACCTCCCCGTGTTTCTTTTTCTCCTTGAGGACCACTTCCAGCGAGGTCTCGTAGTCCTTCTGGGAGATGATGCCCTCCTGCATGAGGAGCCTGCCGAGGACCTCGTTCAGTATATTGGAGCTCGCCCCCGCAGGGACGCCGTCCTTGAAGAAGAACCTCTTCTTTACGGGCTCCCTGACGATGTCGAGGGCCGCGGCCTGGTCCCCCTTCCTGTATATGAGGTGGAGGAGTTGCGGCAGACCGACTTTGGCGAGGTTTCCCTGTTTTTCCTTCAAACTTTTCCCCCGGTTGTCTTTAGGGCGTTAAGGGTCGTGTTGTAGAGTTCCCTTACCTTATCGGAAAATAACCTGTAGTCCTTTAAGAGCCTCGCGCCCGGGTCCGGCCCCGTGTACCCGGCGCGCCTTGATAAGGTGTTCAGTTCCTCGGACCCCTCGTTAAGGTAACCTTCGGGCCTGTCGTGCACTATGCGGATGCGCGTGTCGAGGAGACGGTAGAATGAGTAAGCCTCTTTTAAAAAGGAGCAATCCTTTTCACTAAGCAGGCGCTCTTTCTTAAGACGCAACAGCGCCTTTACGGTATACGGGGTCCTCAAGGATTTTTTCTCAAGGCCCCATCTGAGCTGAAGGGATTGGGCGAGGAACTCGATATCCACAAGCGCCCCGCGTCCGGTCTTGATATTATAGCGGGACGGGGTCTCCTTGGCAATTTCTACTTCCATGCGCTTCCTTATGCGGTACATCTCGTCGACGTCTTCCGGGGTGAGGGGCTTTGCGTAGGCGATCTCAAAAAGGCCGTTCAAGACATCCGCCCCGAACTCCAGGTCCCCGGCGACCGCCCTGGCCCTGACGATCGCCTGCCTCTCCCAGACCTGCGTCCTGCCCGCGTGATACCCGAGAAAGGCTTCCTTCGAGACGACGAGCGGGCCGGAACTGCCTGACGGGCGGAGGCGCGTGTCCACGTTGAAGACGAACCCCTCGCGCGTCCGGAGCGTCAGGACGCTTATTATCCTCTGTCCGAGCTTTACGAAGAACTCGTGCGTCGAGATGGACTTTGGCCCGCCAGTGCGCGTGTCGAGTGAGTCCGAATAGACGAATACCACGTCGAGGTCGGAGCCGTATATGAGCTCTCCCCCTCCGAGCTTGCCGAGGCCGAGGACAACGAACCGGGCTTCACCCGGGCCGCCGTATCTCCGGACGAGCTCCGCAATCGATATGTCTATGGCGGAGGCGAGCGCCGCCTCTGCCATGAAAGTCATCTGTCTTGAGACCGCGCGCGGAGAGAGCTCCCCCCGGACGTCGTTTACGCCTATGCGGAGTATCTCCTGGCTCTTGACCCTCCGGAGCGCATCGAGTTTTTCTTCGTAATCATCGTGGAGGTAGACCTCTTTCGATACCGTATCAAAGACCTCTCCCCTTGTCTTGTATGGGATGGCGAGCTCCTTTGAAAGGAGGAGGTCGAGGCCTTCGGGGCGCTCGATGAGCGCGTGGGAGAGGAATTCGCTCGTGCCGAAGAGCTTAAGGAGCTCGTCGGTCACAAGCGGGTTTTCAGCGAGGAGCGAATAGAAGGTCGTCCTCGCGCCGATGGAGGAGAGGAACCTCTCGAGGTTATTTAGCGCCTTGTCCGGGTCAGGGGAAGACGCCACCCTTGAAAGGAAGAGGGGGCCGAGCTTTTGAAGGATCACGCGTGTCTTCGCGTTCAGGTGGACGAACGGCGGTCCGGTCCTTATGAGGACGAGGTTTTTGTACGCGGCAGTCCCGTCCTTGAAGCCGAGCGCGGAGAGGGTCTCGGTAGCTTCCATTTCGGAGATCTCCGGGAGAAAGAGGAGCTGTATCTCTTTCGGGACCTCTACCCCTTCGTCGGACTTGTAGAAGAGCGACCTGTATATCTCGTGTATAGCGGAAGTCGTCTTCTTGTACTCCTCCCAGAAGAACTCGCCGGCCTTTTTTTCGTCCATGTCCTTGAAGCCCATCATGCGGGCGAGGCGCTCCAGCTCATTTTTCCGCGCCGGGATCGCCTGGCTCTGAGCGCCCTCGACTATCTGGATGCGGTGTTCGAGTTCCCTTAAAAAGACGTAGCCTTGTGTCAGTGTCTCCGCCTCTTCTTTTTTCATGTAGCCTTTTGAAGCGAGCTTATCGATCGCCTTTAGAGTCGTCCGCTCCCGTATCTCCGCGTCTTTGCCGGCGTGTATGAGCTGAAGCGCCTGGCAGAAGAACTCTATCTCCCTTATGCCTCCCGCGCCGAGCTTTACGTCTATCGTGTCCGGGTTTCTCCGAAGGAGGCTTAAGTCTATCTTCTCCTTCATGGATTTGACCTCGTCGAGAGCGGTAAAATCCAGGTATCTCCTGAAGACGAACGGCCTTATCATCGAGATGAAGGCCTCTCCGAGCGCGGGGTCGCCGGCCACATGCCGCGCCTTTATCATCGCGGCCCGCTCCCACATCTGCCCCCAGGACTCGTAATATATCTCGGCGCTCCGGAGAGAGTTGGCGACGTCCCCGCTCCTCCCCTCGGGGCGCAGGTCCAGGTCTATGCGGAATACGAACCCGTCGCCTGTGACAGACCCGATGAGCTTTGTAAGCAGTGTCGCCGTCTTTACGAAAAAGGCGTGGAGGCTTATGCGCGCTTCAGCCCTGCCATCAAGCCCGGTCGTCTCGCCCTTGTCCGACGTGTATATATAGATGATGTCTATGTCGGAAGAGAAGTTGAGTTCCCTGCCGCCTAATTTTCCGAGGCCCATTACAGCAAACCCGGCCTCTCTTATTGAGCCGTCGTCGTCGGTATATAGGGGCTCTCCATAGAGTTTTTTCGAGCCCCTTATCGAGAACGCGAGAGCGGCCTCCAGGCACGCGGAGGCGAGGTTGGATATCTCGGCCGTTACTTCGGAGAGCTCGGAGAGGCCGAGGAGGTCGCGAGAGCCGATCCTCAGGTATTCTTTCTGCTTATACAACCGTAAGGCACGGGCGAGCGAGTCAAAGTCGTCAAGGAGGCGAGCGTCCTTGAGCCCCTCGTTAAAGGCCTCAAGCCCTTTTTTTTCAAAGAGGCCGCCCTTTAGGAAGAGCCATTCGAAAAAATCCGCGTTTCTGGCGAGTATGCCGGAAAGGAATGGGGACGAGCCCGCGATAGTTATAATACGCTCGAGGAATAGCGGGGCCTTGAGCGCCTCGTCAATCATGGGCGAGGGGGTCTCTTGTGCGATAGCTTCGAGATTATTGAGCGCGCCCTCAGGCGAGGGGGAGGCGAGGGCCTTTTTCGCGATCTCCTCTATATGGGGGCCGAAAGGGGTAGAGGAGAGGAGCTTTAAATTATTTAGTGCGCCCCTGGGGTCGACAAAGCCCATCCCCTGAAGCCTTACAGCCGCCCCGTCCTTGTCAAGAAGTTCCCTTATCATTATTTTCAAATATATGATATCCGGGGGTTAAATGCAATAGACGCAAGTGGAAGACAATATCAAGGAGAAGCCCGTTGTTTACAGGCGAGACCGGATAGTCCCGTCTTGACAAACCCCACCTTCGGGCATAGATTATAGGAAAGTCTTTATTTTTTGCTTTTTTTCAAGAAGGAGAGACCATGCGGCTCGACAAATTCACGATAAAGGCGCAGGAGGCGCTCCAGGAGGCGCAGTCGAGGACCGAGTCCGACGAGCGTCAGGAGGTTACGGTCGAAGGACTCCTACTCGTGCTCATCGGGCAGGACAACGGCATCGTAGGCCCCGTGTTACAGAGGATCGGGGCGAATGTAAAGCTCTTGAAAGGCCAGCTCGAGGACTATCTCAAGAAGTCCCCGAAGGTCTACGGCGGGGCGACAGAGGCCTATGTCTCGCCGAGGCTCAAGGCCATAATGGACGCCGCCATGAAAGAGGCGCGGGATATGAAGGACGAGTTCGTCTCTGTCGAGCACCTGCTCCTCGCCATAGTCACTGAGCGGGGCGGCGAGGCCTCGAAGGCGCTCTCGGCGCAGGGCGTAACGAGGGAGACTGTCTTGAAGGCGGTCATGGCAATAAGGGGGACACAGCGCGTAACCGACCAGATGCCCGAGGAAAAGTATCAGGCGGTCGCGAAGTTCACGCGCGACCTCGTGGAGCTCGCGCGCGCCAACAAGCTCGACCCGGTCATCGGGAGGGACGAAGAGATCAGGCGCGTCATACAGGTGCTCTCGCGGAGGACCAAAAACAACCCGGTTTTAATTGGAGAGGCGGGGGTCGGCAAGACCGCGATAGTCGAAGGGCTCGCTCAACGCATAGTCAGCGGCGACGTACCTGAGACGCTTAAGAACAAGAGGCTCCTCTCGCTGGACCTCGGTGCCCTCATAGCCGGGACCAAGTACAGGGGAGAGTTCGAAGACAGGCTGAAGGCCTTATTGAGGGAGATAACCGAGGCCGAAGGGGACATTATCTTATTCATAGACGAGCTCCATACGCTCGTAGGCGCGGGCGCGGCAGAAGGGGCTATGGACGCCTCCAACATGTTGAAACCAGCGCTCGCCAGGGGCGAGCTCCGGTGCGTGGGCGCCACGACCCTCGACGAGTACAGAAAACACATAGAGAAGGACGCGGCGCTTGAGCGCCGTTTCCAGCCCGTGACCGTCGGCGAGCCGACGGTCGAGGACACTATCGCCATACTCCGCGGCCTTAAGGAGCGTTACGAGGTCCACCACGGGGTGAGGATAGCGGACGCCGCCATAGTCGCCTCAGCGACACTTTCCAACCGCTACATATCTGAGAGGTTCCTGCCGGACAAGGCGATAGACCTTATCGACGAGGCCGCCTCTCGCCTGCGTATCGAGATAGACTCCATGCCGACGGAGATAGACGCCATAGAGCGGCGCGTCATACAGCTTGAGATAGAAAAACAGGCGCTCATAAAGGAGACGGACAAGGCGTCCATTGAGAGGCTTCTGAAGATAGAGAAGGACCTCGCAAGCCTCAAGGAAGAGGGCGCGTCGTTGAAGCTCCACTGGCAGAAGGAAAAAGAGATTATAAGCCGTATCCAGGAGACTAAGAAGAAGATAGAGGAAGTAAAGACGCTCTCCGCCCAGGCCGAGCGCGTGGGCGACCTCGGAAGAGCGGCGGAGCTTAAATACGGAAGGCTCTCCGAGCTCCAGAAGACATTCGACGCGGACTCCAAAAGGCTCGTCGAGCTCCAGGGCGCGAGCCGGATGCTCAAGCAGGAGGTCGACGGCGAGGATGTCGCGCAAATAGTATCCCGCTGGACAGGCATACCGGTATCCCGGATGCTCGAAGGCGAAAAAGAGAAGCTCCGGAAGATGGAGGACGGGCTCAGGAAACGGGTCGTCGGCCAGGACGCCGCGCTGAAGGCCGTCTCGAACGCCGTCCGCAGGGCGCGCGCCGGGCTTCAGGACATAAAGAGGCCCATAGGGTCTTTTATATTCCTCGGCCCCACGGGTGTGGGAAAGACAGAGACCGCAAAGACTTTGGCGGAGTTCCTCTTTGACGATGAGCGCGCGATGGTCCGGATCGACATGAGCGAGTTCATGGAAAAGCACTCTGTCGCACGCCTTATAGGAGCTCCCCCCGGGTATGTCGGGTACGAGGAAGGCGGGTATCTTACCGAGGCTGTGCGGAGGAGGCCGTACTCGGTCATCCTCTTCGACGAGATAGAAAAGGCCCACCACGAGGTCTTCAATATCCTCTTGCAGATACTCGACGACGGCAGGCTCACCGACGGCCAGGGCAGGACCGTGGATTTCAGGAACACGGTCATCATAATGACCTCGAACATCGGAAGCCAGCATATAACAGAGCTCGGGGAAA
Organism: Deltaproteobacteria bacterium GWB2_55_19; assembly: GCA_001797465.1. Lineage (GTDB taxonomy): Bacteria > Desulfobacterota > GWC2-55-46 > GWC2-55-46 > GWC2-55-46 > GWB2-55-19. The sequence goes on from MGPQ01000010.1 coordinate 72,257, forward strand.
AGGACTACGAGGAGATAAGGACCAGGGTGACCGAGGTGTTGAGACAGACCTTCAGGCCCGAGTTCCTGAACAGGGTCGACGACATCATCATATTCCACCCTCTCACCAGAGGGCACATGAAGGGGATCGTCGATATACAGCTAAAGAACCTCAAAAAGCTCCTGATGGAGAAGAACATAGATGTCGCCCTGACGGACGCGGCAAAGGAGCGGCTCGCCGAGGCCGGGTACGACCCGGTCTACGGGGCCAGGTCCCTTAAAAGGCTCCTCCAGAAGGAGGTCTATGACGTACTGGCGTACAAGTTTCTCGAAGGGGAGTTAGGGGAGGACGGGCGCATAGTCGTGGACGCCGAAAACGGGGGGCTCGTCTTCAGAAAAGATACGGGGGGCGCCGGTGGATAATACTTTTCACGGAACTGGTCTTGACAAACGCCTGATTATAAAATAAATTAGATTTCATAAGCTTTTTTCCTTTTTCAGGGAGGGTTTGTGGTCTTAAGAAGGCGCGATCCGTTCAAGGACCTGCTGTTTCTCCAGGAGAGGATGAGCAGGATATTCGACGAGGCGCTCCTGAAGTACAAGGGGTGCTCAGGCATGGCCGGGGGGATGTGGTACCCGCCGGTCGATATCTACGAGACCGCGGAGTCCGTTGTCTTGAAGGCCGAGCTCCCGGGTGTCGACAGGAATAACGTCTCAATAGAAGTGAACGATAATACGCTTACGCTCAAGGGCGAGAGGCGTCTGGAAAAGAACCTCTCTGAGGAGAACTACCACAGGATGGAGCGGCTCTACGGGACATTCCAGAGGGTCTTCAGCCTCCCGTACTCGGTCGATAAGAACAACATTACCGCTAACTTCCGGGACGGCGTCCTTAAGATCGCTGTCCCTAAGGCCGTTGACTCGAACAGCGATTCGATTAAGGTCAAGGTCCAGTAGGGGGGCGCCGGGAGCGCCATTATCAGGTTCGGCGCTTGAGCGGGAAGGGCGGCAACGTCCTGTTGTTCGCGGCATGTCGGAACGGGCAGAGGGTGTCTTCTCTTCCCTTAAGCCGGGTCTGGGGCAGGTTCAGAACAAGATAGAAAGCCACCCGTACAAGCGGTTTCCATACAAAACTCCAAAATGTACTTGAGCCCGCCTTTGCCTCCCAGGGCAGGGGCTGGCTGTCAGGCTATTTCATAAGGGGCAAAAAAATGTCTGAAAACGAGACCAGGGCAAACGGGGAAAAGGCGCGGGAGGGGTCGGCAGACCTCGCCAATGAGCTCCCGCCGCTGGATTTTTCCACCTTCATACTTTCGCTTTCGACCTCCGTTGTAATGAACCTCGGGCTCGTCGAGAACCCGGTCACGAAACAGACCGAGAAAGAGCCTGCGGTAGCCAAGCAGACCATAGACTTAATCGCGCTCCTTAAAGACAAGACAAAGGGGAACCTGACGGGTGAGGAGGCGAAGCTCCTTGACGACGTCCTCCACGAATTAAGGGTCTGGTACTGCAAGGCTATCGTCTGAGCGGTTGCGGAGACGCAAAAAAACGGACCTCGCAATGATAAAAGAGCCTCATTAGAAACCGGTTCTCGTCTTAATTACCCAGGGGCCCGCTTCGTCCCTTAAACGCCCTTTCAGGGGCTTCGCAACGGGAGAAACATGGAAGACAAAAAAAGAGGCTTCGGGTTCAAGACACTCCTGCTGGTCGCCTTCGTATCGATAATCGCGGGGATCGCGTTTACCGCGCGGCTCGACCTCACGAACCAGACGACGGCCCAGAACTTCTGGAAAGAGCCCGAAAACGCCGTCAAGGCAACGGCCGAGGCGGTACAGACGGCCCCCATGGGGGACTTCGTGGAGCTCGCGAAGAGGCTCTCGCCGGTGGTCGTGAACATCTCGACGACACAGGTGATGAAGGAGAGGCCGATGATGCCCTTCCCCGAGTTCAAGGGCCCCTTTGACGAATTCTTCGGCAACGACGACTTCAACAAGTTCCTCGACAACCAGCCCCGCAAGGAGTTGAAGAGGCAGTCGCTCGGCTCGGGCTTCATATTGAACAAGGAAGGCTACATACTCACCAACCAGCACGTTATCGAGAACGCGACCGAGATACTCGTAACGCTCACGTCCGACAAGAAGGAGTACAAGGCGCAGGTAGTCGGGCAGGACCAGAAGCTCGATATTGCGCTTATAAAGATAAATGCGGACGGCGCCCTGCCGGTAGCGACCGTCGGGAACTCCGACGATATCCAGATAGGCGAGTGGGTGCTCGCTATCGGCAACCCCTTCGGCCTCGGCGGCTCAGTTACCGCGGGTATTGTAAGCCAGAAGGGCAGGATAATCGGCGCGGGGCCGTATGACAACTTCATACAGACCGACGCCTCCATCAACCCCGGCAACTCCGGCGGCCCGCTCTTCAACATGAAGGGCGAGGTCGTGGGCCTGAACACCGCGATCATCGCGGGAGGCCAGGGCATAGGTTTTGCGACCCCCATCAACATGGCAAAGGAAGTCATCCTGCAATTGAAGGAGTTCGGCAAGGTGACGAGGGGCTGGATAGGGGTCTCCATTCAGGAGCTCACGCCGGAGCTCGCCGCGTCCTTCGGGCTGAAGGACTCCAAGGGCGTGCTCATCTCATCCGTCACGCCAGGCGACCCGGCTGACAAGGCGGGGCTCCGGGCAGGGGACATAATAATCGCGTTTGACGGAAAATCCATTGCCGAGATAAGCGATCTGCCGAGGACCGTCGCCTCTACCCAGCCGGGCAAGAACGTGGAAGTGCGCGTCGTAAGGGACGGCGCCGAGAAGACGTACTTCGTAAGGGTCGGCACAAAGATGGATGAGGAGCCGGCCGAGACCGCTATTGAAGAAGATAAGGACGGGGCGCTGGATAAGCGTCTCGGCATCTCTGTCCAGCCCATTACCCCGGAGCTCGCCAGGAGGCTCGGCATCACGGAAACAGAAGGGGTTATCGTCAGCTCGGTAAAGCAGGAGAGCCCCTCGTCCGTTGCCGGGCTCCGGCGCGGGGACGTTATCAAGGAGATAGACCGGAGACCCGTAAAGAACATGCGCGATTACAGCAGGGCCGTTAAAGACGCCGAGAAGCACGACGTCGCGCTATTCCTCATAATGAGGGGAAATAACACCATCTACGTGGTTGTGAAGCTCAAGGGGCAGTAAGCCCCGCAAGCCTCCGGATCGGAGCGGATTTTGGCGGCATACATAGTGGCCCTTACAGGGGCGAGCGGCGCCCTTTACGGGGTGAGGCTCATATCCGAACTGATGAAGAGGGGGGACGATTGCGAAGTCATCGTCTCCCCTTCGGGTTTTCTGCTTTTAAAGGAAGAGCTCGGGATAGAACCCGAAAAGGCCCTTCAATCGATAAAGGCATCGGCTTTAAAGGGCGCGGGTAAGAAAAAACTCAATGGCTCGTTGAAGCTCCTCCCCCACGACGACCTTTGCGCCTCGGCCGCGAGCGGCTCAGCGCTCAAAAAGACGATGATAATATGCCCGTGCTCCATGGGCACGCTCGCGCGCATTGCGGCGGGTATTTCCGGAAACCTCATAGAGCGGGCGGCCGACTGCGTCATGAAAGAGCGCGGCACGCTCGTCCTCGTCCCGAGGGAGACGCCGTTAAGCTCCATACACCTTGAGAACATGCTGAAACTCTCGCGGGCAGGCGCCGTGATACTCCCGGCGATGCCGGCATTTTATCAGAAGCCGGTTACGATAGACGACATGGCGGACTTCATCGTCGGTAAGATACTCGACGTCCTCGGCATCGAGAACAGTCTCTATAAAAGGTGGAAAAAATAGTTTTTTTCCATTATATTGTCCTCCGTTAACGGGGGAGATTATTGGCTCTGCATAACAAGTCAACATCTGTCATTCCCGCATAAAACCGCCCCTCCCTTGATGGGAGGGGATTGAGGGGAGGGTGAAAAACCCCTCGTTACCCCGCTGGACTAAAATTTTCCATAACGGAGCTGTTATAAAATGCTCGATATCAAATATTTACGCGACAACCTCGAAGAGGCGGAAAAGAGGCTCTCATCCCGTAGCGGCGTTGTCGACCTCTCGAAGTTCCGCGCACTCGACGCCGAAAGGCGTAAGCTCCTCGGCGAGGCGGAGGCCTTGAAGGCCCGGCGTAACGCCGTCTCTGAAGAAATAGGCAAGCTCAAGAAAGAGAAGAAGGACGCGTCGCACCTTATGAAGGAGATGCAGGACGAGTCCGCGCGCATTAAGGAACTCGACCAGAAGGCCGCGGAGGCCGACGCGGAATTGAACAACCTCCTGCTCGTAATCCCGAACCTCCCGCACGCCTCAGTCCCCATTGGAAAGGATTCCGAAGACAACCCGGTCGTTAGGACTTGGGGCAAGGCCCCGGAGTTCGCGTTCGCCCCGAAAGAGCATACGGATATAGGCGAGGCACTCGGCATACTGGACTTCGAGCGTGCGGGCAAACTTTCCGGCGCGAGGTTCTCTCTTTTAAAAGGCGCGGGCGCGCTTCTGGAGAGGGCTTTGATTAATTTTATGCTCGATCTCCACACGACCGCGCACGGCTATACCGAGGTCTTGCCGCCCTTTATGGTAAAGTCCACTGCGCTCATGGGCACGGGGCAACTGCCGAAGTTCGGCGACGACCTCTTTAAGATCGAAGGGTGGGACCACTACCTCATCCCCACGGCAGAGGTGCCGGTAACGAACATGCATGCGGACGAGGTAGTAGACGAGGAGAGGTTTCCGATTTTTTATACCGCGTACACCCCCTGCTTCAGAAAAGAGGCGGGCTCTTACGGCAAGGACGTGAAGGGGCTCATAAGACAGCACCAGTTCAACAAGGTCGAGCTGGTAAAGTTCGCGCTCCCCGAGACATCTTACGACGAGCTTGAAAAACTCACCGCGAACGCCGAAGAGGTCTTAAAGAGGCTTGGCCTCTTTTACAGGGTAGTGACGCTCTGCACCGGGGACATGGGTTTCTCATCCGCGAAAACTTATGACATCGAGGTCTGGCTACCGGGGCAGGGCAAATTCAGGGAGATATCCTCGTGCTCGAACTTCGAGGACTTCCAGGCGCGCAGAGCCAACATCAAATACCGCCCGAAGGGCGGCAAGCCCAGGCTCGTGCATACGCTTAACGGCTCGGGCCTCGCCGTGGGCAGGACGCTTGTAGCGATACTGGAGAACTACCAGCAGGCCGACGGGAGTGTCATAGTGCCCGAGGCCCTGAGGCCCTACATGGGAGGCCTTGAAAAAATCACGAAAAAGGGTTAGATTGAATGAAGTTCTCTTCCCCTTCACCGGTCCGATAGTCGGGAGGGGATAGAGGTGTGGGTGAGATATTCACCCGGCCTTGTATAAGACAAACCCCATCGAATAAATACAGGGGCCTCAATGCCCCTCTTCCAGCCCCGCCACAATCAGGACAACGGAGGGTTAGGCTAATGGTAAGTCACTGGTCTTGAAAACCAGCGGGCTAACGCCCTTGGGGGTTCGAGTCCCTCACCCTCCGCCAGTTTTTTTCAGCTAAAACGGGTACTGTCCTCTCGACTGGCCCGAGTCAGTTCCCTTCTCCATGCCAAGGCCCCTTGTCAGCATATCAAGTTCCTTAGTAGAGGAGTCTATCGTGTCCCTCTCACCTCTTGAGCAGTCTCAACTGTGCCGCTGCCTGCGGGAGGCCGAGCGAGGCCGCCTTTTCGAATGAGGCTACGGCGGATTCCGTCTCCCCCTTCTTCAAGTAAGAGAGTCCGAGGTTGTAGTGCGCGGCCGCGTCGTCTGGCTTCATTCTTACAGCCGAGCTGAAGTCCTCTATCGCCGCATCATAAGAACCCATCCTCAGATACGCCCCGCCCCTGTTGTTGTAGGCCCCGGCGAAAGACGGATCGGCCTCTATTGTGCGGGTAAAGTCAGAGACGGCTTCAGCGTTCATCCCGAGCCCCTTGTAGGCTATACCGCGATTAAAAAAGCCCTTTGCCGCCGTCGACGGGCTTAAACCTATCGACTCGGTAAGGTCCTCGATCGCCTTTTCGTACTCACCGATATTGATGAAGACCACGCCCCTGTTCCCGTATAGCTCCGGGATCCGCGGGTTCAGTCTTATCGCGGTCGAGAGGTCGTCGAGCGCCTCATCCATACGCCCCATCCTTAAATAAGTGGCCGCCCTGTTCCCGTAGGCCTCGGCGTAGCCGGGGTCTACCTCTGTCGCCTTGTTATAGTTAGTAACGGCCTTGTCAAGCTCGCCCCTGTCCTTGTAGGCGAGCCCCAGGTTCGACCACCCTATGGGCGCTTCATCCGGATAGACTGCGACCTCGTGGGACCAGAGGCTTACGGAGTCTCTCCAGACGGCGATCTGCCTTATGGTGAGCGCGCCGAGCACAAAGGCTAATATCAAGGCGAGTGCTGTCGCAACGCCCTTGTTCCTGCTGGATATCCACCCGACGCCTGTTGCTATCAACATAAATGGCGCGAGTCCTGGGATGTACGTGTACCTGTCTGCCGCGGCCTGCGACCCAACCTGTATGATGCCGATAACAGGGGAGAGCGTTACGAGATAAAAGAGCATGAGCGCCAGCGGGAGCCGCGATTTCTTAAGAAATAATATCGAGACCGCGGTAATCGCAATGACGAGCGCGAAAGAGGAGGTGTATTCTATGCCAAAAAAGGACGGCGCGAGGTCGCGCGGGTAAAACGGCGCGAGGTTTATCGGAACGGCCGTCTTGTAGATATAGAAGGCGAGCGCCCTTATGGCCACGAGGACCCTCGAACCCATTGGATGGTAGTCAAGGGAAGCTATGGCGTTGTCAGAGCCCTGGGCCCAGACAGTGACACCGGCGAATATTATGGCCATGGCGAAGTAAGGGACCTTCTCGACGAGCGCCTTTTTAATGCCTGCCTTAAAGCCGTTAAGCGGATAGAAGTCCATTATGAGGAGTACGGCCGGGAGCGTTATCGACATCGGTTTTCCCATGACCGAGAGCGCGAACAATAATAAAGAGCCGATGTACGAGAGGGGCTTCGGGGTCTTTTTATAATTCAGATAGGAGATAATGCTTAAAAGGAAGAAGAGGGTGCTCAATACATCTTTCCTCTCCGACACCCAGGCGACGGACTCGACATGGAGCGGGTGCAACCCGAAGAGGAGCGCAAGCGTTGCCCCCGTAAAAAGCGATGCCCGCTTGTCAGAGGACGCCAATGCTGTGAGTCTTAATCCGAGGACCCCGACAAGGAAGGTGTTTGCCGCGTGTATTACAATGTTCGCAAGGTGATAGCCGAAGGGGTTCAAGCCCCATATCGAATAATCCACCATGTATGAGAGCATGGTAAGCGGGTGCCAGTTTCCTACGACTACGGCGGATAAGAGCCATTTGAGGTCGAACGAGCGGATGTTGTGGTTCTCGTAAACATAGGCCTGGTCGTCCCAGTTGACGAACCCGTTTGAGAGCGCCGGGAGATAGACGAGGAGGGCTATGAGCGCGATTCCGCCGTATACGATGTATGGGGTCCTCCTGCTCACGGCGCGCCCTCCATGAGAAGACGGTCCGCTTCCCTTACCCCAAGGTACGATGCTTTTCTAAAGCTCTCGTCGGCCAGCTCCCTTTCGCCTGTCCTGAGATAAGCCTGTCCGAGGCTCAGGTACGCCGGGCCGTATGCGGGTCTGAGTTCCGTTACCTTTTTGAAATCCTCTATGGCGCTTTCATAATCAGCAAGGTTCGCGTACGCCACGCCCCTGTTGTGATAGGCATCAACGTAATTGGGGTTCTGCCTTATCGCCTCAATGAGGTCTCTTATCGCGTCGGTGTAGCGCCCCTGGAAGCTGTACCCAAGCGCGCGGTTGTAATAGGCCTCTGTCATGTTCGGCTTTATCTCGATTGCCCGGGACAGGTCCCCTATCGCCTCTTCGACCCTGCCCGCCTGGCCTAACGCTATGCCCCGGTTGGTGTAGGCTATCGGCGAGCTATCCGGGTAGAGGGCGATTGCGCGCGACCAGAGCGTCACGGAGTCCTTCCAGACGCCGATCTGCCTGATGGAGAGCCAGGAGAGGGCCGAAGTTATAAGGAGTCCGGCGATTATGATCGCGCCAAGCGCGTCTTTGTTTTTAGAGGCGGCGTATCCTGCAACGCCGCCGATGAGTATGAAGAGCGAGAGCGACGGAATGTACGTGTATCTGTCTGCCGCGGCCTGCGCCCCGACCTGTACGAGCCCTATAACAGGCAGAAGGGTGATTACATAATAGGCCCAGACAGCAATGACGGCCTTTTTTCTTTTAAGCATTACGAGGGCGACGGCTGATATGAGAGCGAATGATATTATGGATATTATGGCCCACGGCTCAAAAATGCCGCTCCTCTCCGGCAACGGATAGAACGGGGAGAGGCCGCCTGGGACAAAGAGCTTGTAAATGTAGAATGCGTACGCCCTGAAGGCGACGGGAATCCTCTCAAGGAAAGGGACCGAATCAAGGGACGAGAGAGCGCCGCTCACCCTCTGCGCCCAGAGCGCGAGCACGGCAGATGCGCCTGCGAGGAGAAAAAAGGGTATTTTTTCGATAACGGCCTTCTTGAAAAAGCCCGCCTTGAACCTGTCGAGCGGATAAAAGTCGATTATAATGAGGACGATGGGGAGAGAGACGGCCATGGGTTTAGAGAGGAGCGCGAGGGTGAAGGCCGCAAGAGACAAGGCGTAGCAGGCGACCCTCCCGCGCGCGTATCTGATATAAAAAAGCGCGCTCAACATGAAAAAGAACGCCGAGAGCACGTCTTTTCTCTCCGATACCCACGCTACGGATTCAACGTGCGTTGGGTGGAGCCCGAAGAGCGAACCTGCAATAAGCCCTGTGACGACCGCGCCCCTTCGGTCCCTCTCTTTGTAAGGATATAACGCCCAGCCGAGGAGCGCGGCGAGGAAGGCGTTAAGCGAATGTATTATCGAGTTCGTCAGATGAAACCCGAGGGGATTCAGACCCCATATCGAGTGGTCGAGCGTAAGGGAAAGGAGTGTTGCCGGGTGCCAGTTGCCGACAACGACGGCGGTAAAGGCCCATTTGAGGTCGAAGGAACGTATATTCGGGTTTTTGTAGACGTACCCGGGGTCGTCCCAGTTGACGAAGCCGTTTGAGAGGGACGGCAGATAGACGAGAAAGGTCAGGGCCGCGACGAGTGAAGCGGCGATGAGTATGTGTCTACGGTCTTTCAAGGCACGCTCCTTAAAGCTTTGCACCGGGGAGATATTTTACCTGAAAAACGAGCAAGGTCAAAGGGTTTTAAGGCAGGGGGGGGCGGGTCAGTTTGAAATTAAATAGGAGGAAGAAAAGAAATTGGTAACTAGCGTTGTGGCTTAAATATAAAGTCCACGTATATACCGACTATTCGGAGAGAGGTTAGTTTTTACCCCTTCTTATGTCTTCATTCATCAGTTTTGTTAACTCTATCAAGTCCAAAAACGTATTTTTTTGCTCTCGCATATCATCGATCTGTTTTGTCATTTCTTTTGCTCTCCACCACGTCCAAATAATAATCGCAAAAAGGGCTATTATACCGATGGACAGACTTCCTATCCAAAGTTTCTCAAGTTTTTTAAGGTAATCAGGATAAAACCAACACACACAATTGAAAAGGTAGACAGCCATTGCGCTTATATACACGCCGACATAAGCCTTGCTGAGATCGATATTTATGATTTTGGTCCGGTTTCTCAGTTCCTCATATAGCCCTTGTGCCTTCTTATAGATCTTTGATTCATTCTCATTGTCATCAGGATTAAAATTAGAATCATAAACTATATCAAGGACTTCTTTAAAGGCATCTTTATATATCCTGTCAATATACTGGAAAAAACCAAAAAAGGCAGTATTGAGCAGAAGTAGCGGAAGTAGGTGTTGGGGAAAATTAAAATCCAATGGGCGTATTTCTCCTCAACAGGTAGAATTTAAAAAGCCCGGAACAAATCCGGGCTTTTTAAGCCTTACATAAAAAGATACTTTGTTTCTATTAATTGTTAGCCACTGGCTCAGGAGGAAAGACTTTTTTGAGCCTATTAAACTCAGCCAAAAGACAACTACCTATACTCTTATTGTTAAAGCAAATGGTTGCTTTTGTCTGATTATGGTCGGTTTCCAAACGAAATGCGCTGTCGCCAACAAGGGTAAAATGTGGAGCGCTATGTTTCTGGTCTCCCAAGAAAATTTTTCCGTATTTTTCATTTTCTCTCACAACCTTGGCAAAGACGTGCTTAGTTAGATCGGCTTCTGGGTCGAGCACTATGATCTCAACATTATGCTGATTATTAAGCAACGTTTTCACCTTAGCTACCAACCGTGGATCACTATAAAAGTCTTTTCGTAAGGTATCAGATACGATATAGACATCCTTTTCGTCTTCAATCGCAACATTAAATAAGGCCTCGACAGCTACCTTGGCATGCTCTATATCGGCATTGTAGATGAATCTACTGCTTCTTTCACCTTTCTTAGCCTTACATTCATTAATCAATTCAACAAAAAAATCGACAGTTTTATCTGCCATCACGCCCCCCATCGTCATGGTACAAAAACATCACATTCGGATTATCGCCACTTACTGGCAAAAACCTTAACTATTTTAGAGATTAGAGACGAGAGATTAAGCTCAATTTGAGTAGAGAAATAGTATTTATTATACCATTTCTACCGTTTATGTCAATCTTTTATTGAAGCCTTTAGGCGCACCCCGCTGTATCAAGTTTATAAGAAAAATAGATTATATTCAAGTGTGACATATTACAAACTGACCCACTACCAAAGCATGGAAGGGCTGGAAAAACCGTATTTCATTGACACGGAGGCGCCAAATTTGCAATAATTTCAGGTGATGCTTGTTATACCTTAGGAGGGACATGCTTCACGGCAAAAAGGTGATAGTCGTCATGCCCGCGTATCACGCGGAAAAGACGCTACTTATGACCTACAACGACATCCCGCACGACGTAGTCGACGACATCGTCCTCGTAGACGACTGTTCGAAGGACAATACCGTCGAGGTCGGGAAAAAGCTCGGGATAAAAAACATCGTGGTCCACAGGAAGAACCAGGGCTACGGCGGGAACCAGAAGACCTGTTACACCGAGGCCTTGAGGCTCGGGGCGGACATAGTCGTCATGGTCCATCCGGACTACCAGTACGCGCCGAAGCTCATAACAGCGATGGCCTCGATGATAGCCTCGGGAGAGTACGACGTCGTTTTGGGTTCAAGGGTGCTCGGCACCGGGGCGTTGAAGGGCGGGATGCCGGTCTACAAGTACATCTCGAACAGGTTTCTCACGCTCGCCGAGAACCTCTTGCTCGGCGAGAAGATATCCGAGTACCATACCGGATACAGGGCGTTCAGCAAGGAAGTATTAAAGAAGCTCCCGCTCCTTGAGAACTCCAATGACTTCGTCTTCGACAACCAGATGCTCGCGCAGGCGGCCTTCTTCGGCTTCCGCATAGGAGAGATGAGCTGTCCTACGAAGTACTTCTCCGACGCATCTTCGATAAACTTTAAAAGGTCCGTCGTCTACGGGGTCGGGGTCCTGGGCACTGCCTTCAAATTCAAGCTCCAGAAGATGGGCTTGAGGAAGTATCCTATATTCGACGCGAACGGGAAAAGGCTCCCTGATCAGTGACAGCTACCCCCGCCGCAACCCGAGTCGTCACACCCGCCCCCGCCTACATTCAACCCGCAGTCAGGGCATTCACCGTAGCCTTCTATTAGGGCGGAGCCGCACGCCGGGCACTTGCCTCCAGCGAGCCTCTCTTCAGCTTCTTTCAAGTCCGGGTACATCCTGTTAAACGCCTCATCGACCTTGCCTGACGCGAACCGCGCAATCGTTTCCGGCACGAAGAGCCCGAAGTCGCCTCCTCCGCACCCGGCCTTAGGGGCCTTCAGCACCTTTACTTCGACCCCGTCCCTGTCGAGCGCGGACGCCAGGACAGAGACCCTGTCGTAGTCGCCCTCGTAGATGCTGACTAGCGCCCCTTCGGCCCTGGGGATTGATTTGAGCCTCTTGAGCTCATCGGGCGTCAAGAGCTCGACGTCACAGCTCCGGCAGGTTTTAACGTGGGCGTAGTATTCGGCGTCGCACCTTGGGCAGAGCTTTATGTCGTCCATATTGGCCATCCTTTTAAAATATTAGGGTACAGAGCCTTGATTATATCACAAACTCGTGGTACAAATAAACGGATTAACTTTCCGTAAAACGCCCGTCTATATTGGAGAGGTGGCCGAGTGGCTGAAGGCAGCTGCCTGCTAAGCAGTTGTAGGGGTAACACCCTACCGGGGGTTCGAATCCCCCCCTCTCCGCCAGTTAATGCCATAAATGCAATCGGGATTCGAAACCGTCTGAGCGCCGACCAGCGGGAGGAAAAGGCTTCAGGATGAAGCCGTAAGTGAAGACGGCCGGGTCGTAAGGAGGAGGCAGGAGGTCGACGACTGAAGACCGAATCCCCCCCCCTCTCCGCCAGTTAATGCCATAAATGCAATCGGGATTCGAAACCGTCTGAACGCCGACCAGCGAGCGCGGAGACGAGATGTTTTTTAGTTTATAAAACCCCCTCTCTCGATTATAATGCGCGTCAGATGCAAAAGCTCAATATCAGGATAAGGCTCTTTTCCCCGGGGGCTCGCGTGCCCTCGAAGTCCCACCACGGGGACGCTGGCTGGGACCTCTATGCGTCAAGCGAGGTCATAATCCTTCCGGGCGAGACCAGGGTCGTGCCCACGGGTGTCTCGATGGAGATACCGGAGGGCTGGTACGGCCAGATAAAGGCCCGTAGCGGCCTCGGCTCAAAGGGCGTTGTCGTCACCGCCGGGGTCGTGGACAGCGGGTACAGGGGCGAGATAGGGGCAGTCGTCGTAAACACGAAGCGCGAGGGGGAGTTCGTTTTCAGGGCAGGGGACAAAGTCGCGCAGATGGTCTTTCTCCCGGTGCCGGAGGTCGAGTTCGAGCTGAGAGAGGAGCTGGAGACGACCGCAAGGGGCGCGGACGGATTCGGGTCGACCGGGCATAAGTAACGGCGCAATAAAACCCTTGACTGGGTCTACTTAAATGTTAAAATCAAAAGACCCCCGCACTATTCCGGGGGTTTTTAGTTGCGGAGGGTTTTCCTTTTCGCGGATACATCTTACACGCGCCTGTGGCTCAGCTGGATAGAGCATCTGACTACGAATCAGAGGGTCGGGAGTTCGAATCTCTCCAGGCGCACCAGTATGTTAGCCCTGTGGCTTACAGGGATTCGAAAGCGTCCGAGCGCCGAGCAGTCCTCGCTGGACGGGCAAATCCGTCTCAAACAGCTGGAGACCTTGATTATTGCATGGGCTCTGGTGAAGACTTTGGCCCTGCGCCGAGCAGCGCAAGGAAGAGGCCACAGGGATGCGGCCGGAAGTGAGGAGGCGCGGCTGGAATGAGGAGGCAGGACGGCGACGAATGGAAGCCGAATCCCTCCAGGCGCACCAGTTAAATCAAGGGGTTAGCCGAAGTCGGCTAACCCCTTTTTCTTTGGCGCACCATAAATTTATCAACGGGCTTGACAGGCATGATCGATTCGGACGCAATGGGGTTTTCTATGTACGCCCATTGCCTGATTGTCTAAGGGCGCATCATGAGGTGTCTTGCAGGCCCGCTCAAGCATTTTTGGGCAGGTCTATGCTTGAAATTTGCTATTTGGGCAAACGTATATTGCAAAATTCTGATCAAGAGGGTTAAGATAGGGGTGTATCAGCCTGGTTTTGAGTAAACCTGTGTATCAAGGTCAGGCAAGTATTTGCTTCAAATCACAATTTGAAGGGCCCCGAGCGACTGCCGGACAGTGATGGACATAATTCCCGGCGCGAGGGCCGGGTCCCGCGCCTTGCTACGACGTCCGATAAAACAGGCCCTAAATAAACTATCAATATCCCAGGAGAGTCATATGCCGATCGATATCGAAGGTATTACCGATTTAAGCGAAAAGGGCGCGGTGAAAGACGGTGTGCGCCAGTCGATTGACCGGCGTCTTTTCATTCAACTCCTCGTTTTTGGCGGCTCCGCCGATTCCTCGGCGCTCATAGAGGCGTTGAAGGAAAGCGGCATCAATGGTGTCCTGTACGAAGACATAAATGACCCGCGCGGGGTCGCGCTCCTGACGATGAGCGAGGACCCGGGCTTCTTCGCTACGGTACTGCGCGGCCTTCTTGGCCGCCGGGAGTTTGCCTCCCTTGAGCTCAAGGACGAATACACCATGCTCGGCCGCACATACGCGCTCGGGCACGAGGAGAAGCTCGAGGAGTGGCTCTTGCACCGCCCGAAAAAGGTGGTGACGAACCCGGAGTGGAAGTGGGCTGTCTGGTATCCGCTCCGCCGAAGCGGCGCCTTCGCCCTCCTGCCTCCCAGAGAGCAGGGGGAGATATTGATGGAGCACGGGATGATAGGCCGCGCGTTTGGAAAGGCCGACCTCGGCCATGACATCCGCCTGTCGTGCTTCGGCCTCGACAGGAACGACAACGACTTCGTCATCGGGCTCATCGGCAAGGAGCTCCACCCCTTGTCCGCGCTCGTACAGACCATGCGAAAGACCAAACAGACCTCGACCTACATAGACCGCATGGGGCCGTTCTTTATAGGCAGGGCCGTCTGGCAGTCTGCCCCTTAATGCGGCCCGCCGGAAAAGCGGCAACGCAAGGGTTTAACGCGCATTGAGTTTCAAGCCGCATGCCGGAGTTTTTCTTCAGCGATCATGTTTCAGTTGGTCAGGGCTTTCCCAACAGGAAGCGTACTTTGGCACAGGTGCGTTCAAGGGTTGATTCTGCTGACCTCCCGGTCTTCGCGTGGGGTGGGACAACCCCACGTCTTTTTTTGTTTTATTACCTGATACTTCGTGCTATATAAGAGCAATTCCATATACCAGTATAAATAATAGGTTTTTTTCTGCCGTAGTTTAAAACCTTAACCAAGGCAAAATGTCATGAAGATGAGGATCGTCTATTCTGAAGTCATCGAGAGGATGCGGTGGGTAGGCAAGCACAAGAACAACTCCTCGGTTGCGCGGGTGCTGGGGATAACGCCGCAGGCGCTGTCCAATTACAAGAAGAAAGACAAGATGCCGGTCTCCATAGTGCTCAAGTACTCCAAGCTCTACGGCCTCTCGCTCGACTGGCTCATAACCGGCAAGGGCGAGATATTCAACGCCAGGCCGCTGGCGGCGGGAGAAACGCATGAGGCGGCCCCCGGCTCGGTCAGGATGGACCTCAACTCCCTTTCCACCGAGGAGATGGTCTACACTACCAAGCTCCTCCGGTTATTCCGCGGTTCTGACAGGCCGTTGCTCAATTCGATGAAGTATCTGCTCAACTCTCTGTCTAAAAGAGAGGCCGAGTAATCCCCCGGTTTAGTTTTATCAAGCAAGGTATAAAAATACAGGGCGCGGCCTTAAGGCCGCGCCCTGTATTTTTACGTCCCCATTTAAAGTACATGGGAGATCATCTCAAGGCGTAATCAGGCGGCCCCTCAAACCCGCCTTTTTTGTGGTCCACCCTGCCCTTAACGCGTCTCCCCGCGCCTTCTTTAGGCGGCGCTCCGCCTTGAGGCTCCGCGCCCGTTTGAGCCGCGCGCCCTGACGCCTGGCTTCCTGCTGACCTTTGTCCCGGACCACTGCGCGCGCAGGAACGCGTTAAGGAGCGCCATTATGGCCGTCCGCCCTTTTGTTGAGAGGCGGTTATAGCCGTGCAAAAGGATGTTGCTGTCCTTTGCGCTCTCCATGGACACGTTCGAGAAGAACGCGCATACCGGGACATTCATGGATTCGGCTATCTTGATCCATTCCCCGGTCGATATCGGGGCCGCGCCCTTCTCCTTCTTCGTGTACTCGCTCGTACCGCATCCTAAGGCCTCAGCCAAAGCGTCTTTCGTGAGCCCCTTTTTCCTACGCATCGTGGAGAGTTTTTTGAGGACTTCCTCCTGCATGTTCATTGTCTTCCTCCTTGATTGGTTGATGTATGATCGGCCCGAGGCTGTTATCAGGCTCGGGAATAATCCGTACGTCTTATTTATCCGGCCCTCGTGCGGCTTGCCTGAAATTATCCCGCAGACCGATTTTTCAGAACTCGCCGCCCCCCGGCCCTGCCGGGCCGCTTACGCCACCCTTGAGCCTCCAGGACTCGTCTTCCCCGGAAACTCGCCCCCCGGCCCCCCTACGCCACCTGTTCGGCAGGTCTTTTGTAGCTCCTGTCCCTGAGGAAGGACCTGCCGAAAGAGGAGTTGGCGGCCTCTTTGAGGTTCCAGTTCATGGGTAGCGCGCACATGTCTATCTTTTCGCAGTAGACCGGCTCTCCGGTGAAGAGGGAGCCGACCCTGGTAAAGAGCTTGAGCGTCTGCGGCATCTGGAAGTCCATCGGTTTTTCCCCGTCGCACTCAACGTAGCCGTGATTGGTAAGCGGGAACCTGAAGCCCCGTACCTTCCCGATGCCGGGCCTCTTCGGCTGTACCGCGACGCGCTTGTCGAGCATGCCGTTATGTCTTATGTGGTCGTATATGAGATAGGCGTCCGAGAGCTTGTCGGTCTCCGGGTTGACGTTGGTGACGAGGTCGGTTATGGACTTTCCGGCCGCGAACTCAATGAGCGCCTTCCAGAGATAAAATATCGTCTTGGTGGACTTGAATCTTTCTTTTACGCACGACCTCGATATCTCGGCTATGCGCATGTTCGCCGACGTGTAGCCCTTTATGTCGAAGAGCTCCTCTATGGGGAGCCCGAAGTAAGAACGTTCTCTCAGCGCGTTTTCTTTATTAGGCATGATGAGCCTTACCGCGCCGGCAGGCTCCCCGTTAAAAAGGGCGAGGAACTGGTGCGTCGTCTCCAGAGAGTCGTAGCCGTCGGACTCAAGCCCCGCGCCGTTCTCCATCTGGATGTATCCCGTCTCCCTTATGAAGACGTCGTACCTTACCTTGTAACAGAGCTCTTTCTCCGCCGATATCTGCGCCCTTACGACCTGGATGCCCGTTTCCATCTCCACCTCCGTTTAAGAGGAACGCCTTCCGAAACGGAGCGACAGGGAAAGGGTCGGAACATCCGTCTCAGCGGTTCAATTATTTGCCCGCGCTACGGCGTACTGGTCAAGCCTCGCGCTCTCGTTTATTTTTTCTATTATGGCGCCCATGCTTTCGCGGTCGCCGATGATGAGGTAATGCCCGACCTTGTCCCTGAACTCCAGGTAGCCCATGGCGCAATGCCTGGAGACGAGGGCTGTGTCGTCCATGACCTGCGTAAGCAGGCCCTCGTCCTCGAGGCGTTTCGCAAAGGCTGTCGATTCCAGGGCTATCTCTGAAAAATGCCTGCCGTTTATCCTGTATTCGAGCGGCCTCCAGAGCGTAGGAGGCAGGCAGAGGGCGGGCGTGAAGAACATGAGATCGTCGAAGTATTTAGCGGAGAGCTCTATGCCGTATTTTTCCGGGAAGTCGCCCCACTCGCTCCTCGGTGAGACTATGGGGGCGCAGACGTAGACCGCGTCAGGCCGGGTCTCCTTTATGAATGCGAAGGTGTCGCAATCGGTCTCTTCTGTCCCGCCGGGCGGGGGGTAGACGAAGCTCGCCACAGTGAAAAGGCCGTCCTTTTTGCAGTCGCGTATAGTTTTTTTGGCGCGCTCGAGGTTGAGGCCCTTGTTTATGTAGCGGTCGAGATGTTTCTGGTTGCCGGACTCTATCCCGAAGAAGATGGAGAAACACCCGGAGCGCTTCAATGTATCGAAGGACCCCTGGTCGAGGTTGTTTATGTGGCTTATGAGGGCGTACTCGATACCGAGCCCCTGAGAGATTATTTTTTCCGCGACGTCTTTTATTAGGAACCCCGGGGTGTTCGAGTCCCCGTTCCTGAATATTCGCGTCCCGTGGTTTTCGATGACGTGGCGGAACTCCTTAAGGATATGCTCGGAGGTCTTGCACCTCCAGCGCGCGCCGCTCTTCATCGAGTGCCCGCAGAAGTGGCACTTAAAGGGGCATCCCCGGCTGAACTCGGAGATGAACATCTTGAGCTTCTTATTCCCCGAGAGCGCCGGGTAGGTCTCTGCGTCGTAGACGGGGAAGGAGAGGCTCAAGTCCTCGAGCCTTCTTTCGCGTGTAGTTATTATCTCCGCGCCGTCCCTGAAGATGAGGTTCGGGACCGCGCCGTACCCTTTTTTGGCGGCTACGCTCTCCGCGAGCGCAACAATAGTCTCCTCGCCCTCGCCTACGGCGAGGGCGTCGAAGACGCCCGTCACCTTGTAAATCCTCTCCCTGAAGTAATCGACATGAGGGCCGCCGCCGAATATGGGGAGGTGGGGCAGGCGCTTTTTTATCCCGTTCGCGAGCTTTATGCAGTTCTCAAAGCCCTTGCCGGTCCAGAGCTTCATGCCGATGAAGCCGGCCTTTTCCCGCACGGCGGCCGCGCTTATCTCAGAGGCCTTTCTCTCGATATCCTCATCCTGTATCCTGTCTATCTCAACCCTTATCCTCTCGAGCTCGCCGGAGCGCCCCTCGTTGCCCTGCCTTAGCGAATAGAGCCGCTCCCCGAGTTCGCGGGGGAGGAGGTCCATTACATCGATCGTGTTGTAGTCGAGTATCCTCGTCGCGTGCCCCTGGGATTTGAGCGACCCCGCGAGGACGGCGAGGCCGTTGTCCGGAAAAAAGGCATGCAATGAAGTCGGGTAGCCCGAGTAGTTTATGAGGAGGCTTCTGCTTTTCATGAGGCCCGTTACGGCGTTGGACTTAAATCGCGTCCACGCGCTGGCCTCCCTAAGTTTAACGGGAGGCCTTTTAAGTTTAGGGGCAACCTTTTGTTTGGCTTGACCGGGTCTGAGTGTCTTTAAGGGGATTATAATCGGGGCAAGGTGACAGATAGGTGACAGATTAGGGTATGCGAGGCAAGGGGCTTAAAAAAAGGCGGGTTGCTATTTTCCGGCGGAAAGGGAGAGGTAGATGTTTTTCGTCCTGGGAGAGGGGTCTATGCCGAGGACATCTTCGAGCCCCCTCTCAAGGCGCTTGTACAAGACGAGGGCCTCGCCGCTCCTCCCCTGTTTTTCGAGTAAGACCATGAGCCTTTGGTAGAGTTCCTCGGAGAGGGACTCTACCGCTATCCCCCTCCGGTAGCATTCGATCGCCTTCCCGGCGTCCCCGGATTTTTCCCAATGGGAGCCGAGGCTTGCGACCGCGCTTATGTATCTCTCCCTGACGCCCTCGTAAAAGAGTACGACCCAGGGGTTCTCGTCCGGCTCTATCTGGAACCCCTCGCCGTAGAGCTCTACGGCATCATCAAGCGCCTTTACGGGGAAATCGGTCTTTCCGGGGAAAGGCTTCGCGCCGTTGACCGCCTGGTTGAACTTCCAGGCATCGACCCAGGTGTAGCGCGCATTCAGCGCGAGCCTGCCATCTTTGAGGAGCACCGCGTCCTCGATCCCGATGAGGGACCGGAGGCGCTTGAGCGTTGTAGTGAAGGCCACATGCGCCGCGTCCCCTTCGGAATCGTGCCAGAGCGCGTCGGATATCCTGCTCTCAGGGACGTTCCTGCCGCCGAAGGAGATGAGGAGTTTGAGCATCTCGATAGGCTTTTTCGGGGTCTTTCTGCCGAACTGCATTGCAACGCCGTCCTTATACACAGCGAACCTGCCGAGGGTGTAAATCTTCAGGCGCCAGGGCCATTCGTCAAGCCTTAAAGGAGGGGTCTTTGGGAAGAGGCCCCTCTCCCTTATGAGCCGCTTCGCGTAATCGGGTTCAATCCCCTCCTCTATGGCCAGCGCGCAGAGCTCAGCCATTATGTCGGGCCGCCACATGTGAAAGTTGACGAAGCCCTGCCTGGACCCGAGCGAGAAGGCCTCCTTGAGCTTGTCGGCCGCGGCGCGGCGTTTGCCGCTCTCGAGTGAGAACCACGCCTCGAAGACCGAGGCGACGAAGACGACGAGCTTGCTGCCCGTGCGCACAGCGAGCGCGCGGGCGCGCGCGGCCTCCTCGAAGCCCTTGAGCCTTTCGCCGAGCTCGAAGCGCACAAGCGCGAGCCCGGCCCTGGACATCGCCTCGGCAAAGGGCGAGCCCATATCCATCGCGAGCCCCAAAGAGAGTTTCTCGTGCTCGAGCGCGCCCGGGAGGTCCTTATTAAGGAGCCTGTGGCAGGCCTCTATGTGGTGGTAATACGACGCGCAGAACCTTCTCCTCTCGTCCATGGCCGAGGCGGCCTTATTGAGGAATCTCTCCGCCCCGTCCAGGTCCCCGGATGTGAGCGAGCATACCGCGCCGTGTCCGTAAAGGAAGTAGTCGAAGATATTCATGCCCTTGGTCTCGGAGATACGGAGCCCCTCTCCGACCGTGGCCACGCACGCGTCGAGCTTTCCACGGTACAGGGAGTTAAGGGCCTCGGAGAGCTTTATGGCGACCTGCGCGAAAGGGGAGTGGTCCCGGCGCCCCGCCATGCTTGTCAGCCGCTCGACTATGACGTTCGCCCTTTCGAGGTCTCCGGTCCAGACGAAGTAATCAACGAGGCACAGACCTGCCTGCGCATAAGCGTCGGGGTCGGGGATATCGTTGAGGAGCGAGAGGGTCTTCTCCGCCCAGAGGCCCATATCCGGGTGGGCCGGGGCTCTGAACGAGAGCGCGAGGAACATGAAGAGCGTTGAGCGGACCTCGACCTCCTTTGAGGGGAACGTCCCGTATTCCTTGAGCAACCCGTCGAATACGGCTATCCAGCGGTCCAGGGGCTTCAGGTTGTCAAAGCGGTGTATAAGCGCTTCTACCGCCCCGGACCAGCTCATGAAGACGCCCTGCTGGTCTCCGGAGGCGCGCGCGGCCTCGAAGGCCTTCTCGAAGAATAAAACGGACTTTTCCTGGTCGAAGTGAAAATAGCACCGCCCCTTCCAGAACCATAGGGAAGGGTTCCTGTCCATCTCCTCTTCCCCCATGCCATCCAGCCAGTCCTTGAGCGTGAGATACCTGCCTTGCCGGAGGAGCGAGGGCGCCTCCCGACAGATAAGTCCGCCGAGCGAGACCTTGTCATTGGCGCGGAGGAAGAGCGCGGCGGCCTCTTCCGGGTATCCGTTCTCCGCGAGTATCACGGCGGCCTTCTTCTCTATTTCCGCGAGTGCTTCAGGGGTCGTCTCCCGTTTAAGCCTTGAGGCGAGGAACTCCCTGAAGAGGTTGTGGTACTGGTAGCTCTCCTCCTCGCCCGAGTGGCTCTGGATGAAGTAGTTTTTTTCTACAAGCTCTGAGAGCATCGCCCCGGAGCGTTTGTTCCCGGTAAGCGCCTCCGCCATCCCCGGGGTCATCGCCGGGAATAGAGAGGTCTTCAAGAGAAACCCCCTGAAGTCGGCCGGGAGCTTCTGGAAGAAACCGGACGCGAAGTAGTCGAATACCTCCGTGGGGCTGTGCCTGTCTATCCGCTCAGCGCCGAAGTCTTCGGTTTCGCTACTGAGGAGGAGGACGAGGCCGGCGAGCCACCCGTCGGTGGAGGACAGGAGGTTACGGACCTGCTCGTCGGTCAAGTGCCTGCCGCGCTTCCTGAAGGCTATGCCGCGGACCTCGTCAGGCGTAAGACGGAGTTCCTCCCAGGAGACCGTCTCCATGGAGCTGGCGAGCCGCATCCTCGAGAAGACCGGCGGAGGGGCTCCCCTGCTTACGATAAGGACATTGGCCTTTTTCGGGAGCGCGTCCAGGCCTTCGTGGATTATCTCGTGGAGGGCGGACTCAAAAGTAGCCTCCTGAAAGTTGTCGAATACGATAAGCGCCTTGGGGCCCAGGCGCGAGTAGAGTTCTGAAAAGTACTCGCGCGAGAAGGCCTTGAGGCCTAACGCGTATTCCGGGGTGAAGTGGGGGAGCGGCTTTTTTTTCCTGGGGTCGGCTTTGAGGGCGGCAAGCCCCATGTAATGGAAGAAGGAGCCGGGGTCGTTGTCGCCCCTGTCCACCTGATACCAGACGGACGGGAGCTTTCTCGCCTCTATGTAGCTCGCCACAAGGGTCGTTTTCCCCGAGCCCGGCGGTCCGTAGACCCAGATGAGGGGTTTTTCCCTGCACTTATCGAGGATGCTGAAAAATTTGTCGCGGAAAAATATGTTCTGCGGGGCGGGCCTTGTTATCTTGGCGAGTGATTCAGGGAGGTTCTTCATCGATAGATTCGGCCCCGCGAGATTAAGATGTGGTGCGATTAGGCGCGTCCCAGGAGCGGTTCCTGATCCATAATGTTTCGGTGTCTCTAATTTTCCAGAATTCGGCGCGATTAGTCAACAAATGTTTTGCGGGACGCTGTTTTTTTTGAATTCTGACGCGGGGCAAACTGCGGGTGCTTGTAAAGGATGTTTCCGGAAAAAGGGAACACACCCTTGAGACGAGGTGGGTCGGCCCGAAGGAAAGGTGAGGCAGTATTCGAGGCAGAAGGTAGTCGTCGGCAGAGAGCCTGTTGACGCTGGTGTGGCTTGAGTTTGATCCAACGGGTTGTACGGGAGAGCCCGGAGGCTTTAGCGACGCCGGGGCAATAAAGAGGTTCGGGGTCTGGAAGGTGGAGTTCTCCCTCGACAGCCGCTTTGTGGACAGCGCCGGGTTCGTCGGTTCATGTTGTTGAGGTAGCCTTAATATGGATGTTAACCGATATCGTCCTCGGCGGCGATCCGCGCGCCCGCCTTTGCGGCATGGAGCCAGCCTTCGTCCCTGCCGCTGAAGGGCGTCTTTTTGCAGACGATCAGGTGGTCGTGCACAAGGAGGTCTATGGCGAGCGCGGCCCTCTCGAGCGTTCTCGCGAGCTGTCTTTCGGAGGGGGTCTCCGCGGAGAGTGCGCCGGGTACGGCGCGGATGAAGACTACCGCGCGCGCGTTGTGCCTTATCGCGAGCTCCACGGCCTTTCTCGAAACCGCCACAGGGCTTTCGATGTTGCCGTCATGGATAAGCTCCGTTGAGAGGACCTCGTTCCTCGCGTTCAGGTATATGGCAAGGAGCCTCTCGCCCTTCAAGCCCTTGAGCGAAGCCCTCAGGAGCCTGATGGCGTCTTTTTTTTCGTTGACGGTCTCAAGCTTTGGGCCAGCCCCGGCTATGTAGCCCTCCCTCATCTTTTTTATGGCGGATATGAGGGAAGCGGCCTTGCGCGGGACGCCTTTTGTCGACTTGAGTTCGTTTTCGTCTGCCGCAAGGACGGAGTTCAAGTCCCTGAACCTCTCGAACAGCGCCTTTGAGGCGGCCTTAAGCCCCTTTTCCGTCACCGAATACGAAAGGAGGAGCTCGAGCGCCTCAGAGGGCGTGAACCCTTCGATGCCCGAGGCCTTGAACCGGTCCCGGAGCCACTTTTTGGCCTTTAATGTGCCGTTCTTCTCTTGCATGATCCGGAAGCCCTGTCAGCGACGCATTCCAAAAAGGCTCTTCTCCCTTATATAATCCTCTATGGCGTCGCGCGTCTTTTCGTCATCCGTCAAAAACTTTACGCCCATCTTGTTGCCGTCGCCTATCCAGACGACCCTCCCCCTGATGGCGCAAGTCTCCCCTTCGTCTCTCTTCAGATGGACTGTTATCTCCTTCCAGAGCCTGTCCAATGATACGTTTTTGCCGTCTATGCAGACGCCGGATACGCTCAAGTTCACGATGTTGCCCTGGAAGATAAGGCGGTTGATGGAGTATTCAACCCCGTTGTCATTGAGCGTATGCCTTGCCTCGTCCCTGCAACCGTCGAGGAGCTCCTTAAGGTTATTAATGAACATCTTCATGGACCTTAATGAGATATTGTCGACCTTCTCGGAGTTCTTAAGGCCTGCGGCCTCTTTTTCCGCCTCGAGTATGAGCCTTCTGTACCTGGGCACGCTCTTGAAAAGGACGTCTCTCGCGATGAGGAAGGGCCCGGCCGCGACATAGAGGTCTTTTACGGGAATTACCCCGGAGCACCCCGGACAGACCATCTCCGCGGCCCTGGTCTTGAAAGGGAGGTGAATCCACTCCTGGCAACCTGGACATTCCATTTTAAGCATGGCAGAGTTTTATAGTTGAGATTAGAGGGTTTTGAACCAAAAGGCCCGTTTTACTAAAAACTGTAAATGATATTCAAGATATGTGCCAATTGTAAAAACGGATGGGACGGGTTTTTTTATGAGATAAAACAACTACTTTAATTTTTGAAATTCGGCGGGGTGGTGAGGCTGGCGTAAAAAAGTGTACCATGATTACTTAGCTGTAATGTTACACATATGTGACATGTTACGCTTTAAATACGGGAATGGGCCTATCTGCCTGTTGAACGGTTTTGAGAAAGCATCCTGTATAGGGTCTGTCTGCTTATCCCTAACAGTCCGGCGGCCTTTGATTTATTGCCTGCGGACCTTTCAAGGGCGCTCAAGACCGAACCGATGTCGGTCTTTCTCGGCCTTATGGGCGTATCCTGTCCCGTGTCTCCAGGTAGCTTGAAATACATGGGGAGCGCCTCCATGCCTATGGTCTCGGAGCGCGATACGATGAAGGCGTGTTCAAGCGTGTGCTCAAGCTCGCGGATGTTACCCGGCCATCCGTAGCCCATGAAGGCCCTCTGGACCTCTGGGGATATGAGGGAGATGTTCTTGCAGTACTTCTTGTTGAACCTCGATATGAAGTGGCCGACGAGGAGCGGCAGATCCTCGAGCCTTTGCCTGAGAGGCGGGAGCGATATCTCCACGACCTTCAGCCTGTAATAGAGGTCCTCCCTGAACCTCCCCTCCCTGACCCTTTGGAGGAGGTCGCGGTTCGTGGCCGCGATTATCCTCACATCAGACTTCATCGTCGTCGAGTCCCCGAGCCTCTCGAACTCCCTGTGCTGGAGGACGCGGAGCAACTTCAATTGAGTCTCCTCGGATAAGTCGCCTATCTCGTCCAAAAAGATAGTCCCGTTGTCGGCGAGCTCGAACCTCCCGATCCTGTCGCGGACAGCGCCGGTGAAGGCGCCCCTCACATGGCCGAAGAGCTCGCTCCCCAGGAGGTGCTCGGGTATCGCCGAGCAGTTGACCTTCACAAGGGGGCCGTTTGAGCGCAGGCCCCCGTAATGGATAGCCTCCGCGACGAGCTCCTTGCCGGTGCCGGTCTCGCCTGTTATGAGGACGGTAGTCGTAAGGTCGGCGAGGTCGCCTATGAGCGAGTAGATCTCCTGCATGCGGGGCGCCGCGCCGATGATGTTATGCAACTGCTTGCGCTCGTTAAGATCGCGCTCAAGCACGGCGAGCCGGGTTTCGTCCCTTATGACCAGGACCGCCCCTGAGAAGCCCCCGTCGCAGTCGACGAGCGGGTAGGCGTTTATCCCGACTGTCTGGCCTCTACCCGGCTTTCCGCACTCTATGCGGCCCGCCTCGACCGGCCCCATGAGCCTGAAGGTCTCGGCGAGCGTCTCGAAGCATTTTTTGGAGCAGTCCATGATGAGCGAGTTGAAGTGGTGGCCGATGTCCCCTCGTGAAAGGGCGCATATGCGGGAGGCGGAATAGTTAAGCTCCAATATGGTGAAATCGAGGTCGATGGTTATTATCGCGTCCCTGACCGAGCGGAATATCGCCTCGAGGTTCGAGCGGTACTTGTTCAATTCGGCCTCGGCGCGCTTGAAATCAGTGATGTCGCTCCCTGAGCTCAGGGAGGCGTATATTTCTCCCGATGGCGTCCTGAGGACCGTGTTGTGCCACGCTATCGTCCTTTCCTCGCCGGACCTTGTGAGGACCACGTTTTCGCAATAGGCGGTCACGCCCTTTCCGGCTATCAGGTCCTGAAACCTTGAACGAGTCTCTTCCCTGCTTCTCGAGGCCAGAAAGTCATCGAACCAGTTCTTTCCGATTATCCCGGCCTCGGCATACCCGAGGACCTCCGCGCCCTTCCTGTTTATCATCGTGACCTTTTCGTCCGCGCCTATGGCCACGAAGATGACGCCCGCGAGGTCGAGATATCTCTGCGCCTTGTCGCGCTCCGAGCGCAAATTTTCCTCGGCCTGTCTCCTGTAACTTATGTCTCTCGCGATGCCGATGACGCCTGTTATCTCCCCCTCCTCGTTCCTGAAAGGGACGTTCTTGTACTCGCAGAGCACCCCGGTCTCCTTGAAGCGGAGCTCGTACTCCGGGGACTCGCCCTGAAGCGTCCTCGCGTAGACGTCCCTAGCCTTTACAAGGTCCTCTCCGCCAAAGAGAGGTCCAAAGGGTTTTCCGATGAACTCCACGGCCTTGCGCCCGGAGTACCTCTCGAATTGCCGGTTGACGAAAAGGAGATTTCCCCCGGTGTCGCAGATGTAGGCGAGGTCGTTGATGTTCAAGAATAAAGCCTCGAACCTCTTGAGCTCATGGACCTCGCGCTCTTTTGCCGAGAGCGCCTCCTTAAGGGCCCATACCTCGTCTGCGTTTTTATTTTTCATATCTTCCGACATACCGGCCTTCCTCGATACGCCAGCCCGGACGGGCAGCGTACGCTATTTTACAACACCCCGCCCTTTCTTGACAAGGGTACATAATTACTGTAATTTTAAATGCTCAAAGGGCTTTGAAGGTCAGGGATTTGAACGAGACGCAGGGAGATACCCTTTTTATGGGGGAGGCGCTGAAAGAGGCTAAAAAGGCGCTTAAAAAGGGCGAGGTGCCCATAGGCGCTGTCTTGGTAGTGGACGGCAAGGTCGTTGGCCGCGGCCATAACGAAAGAGAGACTAAACACGACCCCTCGGCCCACGCGGAGCTCATCGCCATAAGAAAGGCCTCGAAGAGGCTCGAATCATGGAGGCTTACCGGCGCAACACTCTATGTGACGCTCGAGCCGTGCCTCATGTGCATGGGGGCCATAGTGCTCGCGAGGGTAGAGAGGCTCGTATTCGGGGCGTTTGACCCGAAGGCAGGGGCGGCCGGATCTTTATACGACATCTCGAAGGATAAGAGGCTCAACCACAGGGTAGGGGTGGCCTCCGGGGTCCTGGGGGAAGAGGCAGGCAGGCTCCTAAAGGATTTTTTTTCTTCTTTAAGGGCCGAGAAGAGGGCGAAAAAACCCGGGGGGCCCCGGTAACGGTTTTTTCGTATATAATTATTCTAAAATTTACATATGGAGGGTTTTGACGATGTCTTCAGTTTCCGACGGGATATTCAGGGAGTACGACATAAGGGGCACTTTCGGAGAGGACCTGACGCCTGAGACGGCCGAGCTCATCGGACGCGGCTACGCGGCCTTTATAAAGAAGCACGGGCTCTATAAAGAAGGCTTCAGGGTCACCGTTGGCAGGGACGTCCGGACGAGCTCGAACGCGATATTCGTAGGGCTTGCAAAGGGCCTGACGGAGTCCGGCATCGACGTTATAAATATAGGCGAGTGCCCGACACCGCTCCAGTATTTTTCGATGCAGACGATAGAGTGCGACGGCGGCGTGATGATAACCGGAAGCCACAACCCGCCCGAGTACAACGGCTTCAAAGTGTCCATCGGAAAAGAGACGATACACGGCGAAGAGATACAGAAGTTAAAGAAGGTCATCAGGGAAGAAGTAATAGGGAAAAAGACTCAGGCGCAGAAGGGCTCTATAAAAGACGCGGATGTCATAACCCCGTATATAGATTACGTGAGCGGCAATATAAAATTACCCAAACTCAAGAGGCCCCTTAAGGTAGTGCTGGATTCCGGCAACGGAACCGCAGGCCCCGTTGCCGTCCCGC
This sequence comes from Deltaproteobacteria bacterium GWB2_55_19, assembly GCA_001797465.1. GTDB lineage: Bacteria > Desulfobacterota > GWC2-55-46 > GWC2-55-46 > GWC2-55-46 > GWB2-55-19. The sequence goes on from MGPQ01000010.1 coordinate 99,839, forward strand.
TTATAAAAAGGCTCGGATGCGAGGTAGTGGAGCTATTCAGCGACCCTGACGGGAGGTTCCCGAACCACCACCCGGATCCCACGGTGCCGAAGAATTTGAAGCACCTCATAGACGCGGTGCTAAAAGAAAAGGCGGACTTCGGCGTCGCCTACGACGGCGACGCCGATAGAATTGGTGTCGTCGACGAGAAGGGCGGGATCATCTGGGGGGACAAGCTCATGGTCATATTCTCAAGGTCCATACTTGAGAAGTCCCCTGGCGCGACGATCGTCGGAGAGGTCAAGTGCTCTCAGGTCATGTACGACGAGATAGCAAAGGCCGGGGGCAAGCCGGTCATGTGGAAGACCGGACATTCGCTCATAAAGGCGAAGATGAAGGAATTGAAGGCCGCGATGGCAGGCGAGATGAGCGGCCACATATTTTTCGAGGACAGGTGGTTCGGCTTTGACGACGCCGTTTATTCCTCTTGCAGGCTTTTGGAGATAATGGCGAATAAGAGGGCGGCAGACCCCGCTTATCCGTTCTCGAAGCTCCTTGAAGGTGTCGCTGAGACGATCGTTACGCCTGAGATACGGATAGACTGCGCCGACGACGTGAAGTTCGAGTTGATAGAAAAGCTGAACGAGGCCGTTGGGGCCGGATCGAAGGACTTCAAGGTAAGGGACATCATAAAGATAGACGGGCTACGCATAAACTTCGACGGCGGATGGGCGCTTGTGCGCGCCTCGAACACCCAGCCTGTGCTGGTATTGAGGTTCGAGGCTACGGACGAGGCGAAGCTCAATATCGCCAAGTCGTTTATAAAAGGCAGGCTCGAAGGCTTGAGGCCGGGGATTGCAGGGGGGCTTTAGGAGAGGCTTTTAATCGATTCGAAGATTCTTGGATATGATAACAATAAGAAGGTTACGGAATTTTCCGTAACCTTCTTATCTTTTTAATAAGTTTTCAAGGTCTTCTTTTGACAAACCGCACTGCTTAAGTATTCCCAGAAGCGTGCCTTTGGCGGGTTCGCCATGCAGGGGGACTACCGTTCTGAGGCTTTCTTTTTGAAGGCTCACATGACTGCCTTTTTGGCGAATTACTCTGAACCCTGTCTTTTGAAGAATATCGATAAGCTCCTGACCTGAAAGGACCGGGAGCCTTGGCTTGGCATCAGGCGACCTCAAGGGGATAGATCACAACCTCGCCGGTGCTTTCAGGGAGGTCTTCGGTGCCGAAGGACTCCAGATAAAGTTCCACCGCCTCCTTAAGGTTAGCCTGAGCCTCTTCGATGTTTTTGCCCTGGCTTACCACCCCGAGCTCGACACAATGGGCTACATACCACTTCTCCTCTTTCGTGATAACAGCGGTAAATTTTCTGGACATGAGCGTCTCCTTAAGGGAAGATTCTACCAGCACTCGCCTGAAAAGACAACACCCAGCCGGATTTCAGCATAAGCGTTCGTGAATTAGACGAACCCCTTGACGCAATAACGGGGCCTGTGTTATTGTTCATTTTATGAACAATAAGGACGCAAATGCCGACGACTACCGCTCCTTCCTCCTCCTCGACGAGATATCGAAGAACCACGAACTCACCCAGAGGGACTTGTCCAAGAAGCTCGGGGTCGCTTTAGGCCTCATAAACTCATACATCAAAAACCTCGCCGGAAAGGGCTACATAACCGTTTCAACCATACCGCGGAAAAGGTACGCCTATTACCTCACGCCGAGCGGGTTTGCTGAGAAGACAAGGCTTACCTACCAGCACCTCCAGAACTTCACGAACCTGTACCGCACGGCGCGGAGAGACTTCCATAACCTCTTTAATTCAGTAAAGAAATCCAGGGTAAGACGGGTCGTCTTCTGCGGCGTCGACGAGGTGACGGAGATAGCCTATTTGTCGTTAAAGGAAGCGGGGCTCGAGCTTGCCGGGATACTTGACAAGGCGTCAGGCAAAAAGAAGTTCTTCGGCTTCGAAGTCCACCCTATCACAGACATAGGGGTACTCGAATACGATATCGTCGTCATTACCTCCTTTCAGGGAGGGGAAGGACTTAAGACGCTCCTCGTAAGGGCCGGGGTAGATGAAAAAAGGGTCTTGAGTATTTCAACGGACTGGCTTAAAAATATCGAGCAGGGGTTGCATCCGGTCCAGTAGGGTATAGACCTTATTCTTCAGGCATATGCGTCGGCCAGGAAGGCCGGGCGCCTTTGGCGTATTATTCGGCACAGGCTCAAAGGGCAGGCTTTGCAACGGGGGATTCAAGTTTTTTCAAAATTCCATCAAGGGGATGCATAGATGGCTGAAGAGAAGCGGATGAAGGCCCTCATATTGAGCGGGGGCAAGGGGACGAGGCTCCGGCCCCTGACGCACACCGGGGCGAAACAGCTTGTCCCTATCGCCAACAGACCCATACTCTCCTATGTCCTTGAAAACATCGCAAACGCGGGGATAACGGAGGTCGGGATCATCATCTCGCCCGAGACAGGGGCCGAGATAAAGTCGACGATAGGCGACGGCTCCAGGTGGGGGGTCTCCATCAAATACATCCTCCAGGAAGAGCCTAAGGGGCTCGCGCACGCGGTCCTCGTCGGAAAGGAATTTCTCGGCGACTCTCCCTTTGTCATGTACCTTGGTGACAACCTCATAGGGTGCGGGATAGAAAAATTCGTAGAGACCTTCAGGACGACCGGGGCGGACGCCGTCATACTATTGAAACCCGTTGAGAACCCGCAGTCCTTCGGGGTCGCCGAGACCGACTCTACCGGCAGGATATTGAGCCTCGAGGAAAAACCGAAGGACCCGAAATCCAACCTCGCGCTCGTCGGCATATACATATTTTCGGTGGAGATACACAGGGCCATCTCTGAAATAAAGCCGTCCGCGAGGGGCGAGCTTGAGATAACGGACGCCATACAGAGGCTCATTACCGTCGGCAGGACCGTCCGCTCGCACATACTCGACACCTGGTGGCTGGATACCGGAAAGAAGGACGATTTGCTCGCCGCGAACACCATAGTACTCGACGAGTGGTTCAAGAGGAGGATAGACGGGGACGTAGACTCTTCCACACAGATAACCGGGCGCGTGACCGTCGAGAAGGGCGCGACCGTCAGGGGGTCCACGCTCCGCGGCCCCATGGTCATAGGGGCGGGCGCGGTCGTCGAGGAGAGCTTCATAGGGCCGTTCACCTCGATCGGAGCGGGTACCATTATAAAAAAATCGATAATAGAGCACTCCGTCATACTCGCCGGCGCCGAGATAAGCCACATAGACAGGCTCGAGGACAGCCTCATCGGTAGGAACGCCAAGGTCGTCAAATGTCACTTCAAGCACGAGGCCCTTCGCCTGATGATAGGCGACGACTCCGTGGTGGAGGTCTGAGGTGTTCAAGGACGGCGTGATAGAAGGCATCGAGATCAGGCCCCTCTCCAAATACTCGGATAGCCGTGGCTGGCTGATGGAGCTCTTCCGCATGGACGAGCTCGACCCCGAGTACATCCCGGCCATGACGTATATCTCGCTCACAAAGCCGGGTGTGGCCAGAGGGCCGCACGAGCACATGGACCAGGCCGATTACTTCTGCTTCGCGGGGCCTTCGGACTTCAAGGTCTACCTCTGGGACAACAGGGCAGGGTCTCCCACGCACGGGCGGCGGATGACTGTATTCGCCGGGGAATCCGCGCCGATGATTATTATAGTCCCCAAAAAGGTCGTCCACGCATACAAGAACATAGGGTCCACAGACGGGCTCGTCGTCAACTGTCCGAACCGGCTCTTTAAAGGGCGCGGCAAAAAAGACCCGGTCGACGAGGTCAGGTATGAGAACGACGTTGCCTCGCCCTATGTGATAGACTGATGAAGGTACTCGTCACAGGGGCCAAAGGCCAGCTCGCGCTCGACCTCATCCCGCTCCTTGAAAGGAGCGGGCACACGGTCATTGGATTCGATTCCAGCTCTCTCGACATAACCGACCCGGACCGGGTCGGTTATGAGGCCGCGCGCGTAAAACCCGGTTGCATTATTAACACTGCGGCATACACAAAGGTAGACCTCGCCGAAAAGGAGAGGGAGCGGGCCTTCGCAGTCAACAGGGACGGCGCGAGGAACCTCGCCAGGGCCGCCGCCTCGATAGGCGCGCCGCTCATACATGTATCCACCGACTTCGTCTTCGACGGCAGAAAATCCACTCCGTACGGCGAAGATGAATTGACCGGGCCTTTGTCCGTCTACGGCGCTTCAAAGCTCGCCGGGGAAGAAGAGATACTTCAACTCCTTCCGGCGCACTTCATCATACGCACCTCCTGGCTCTACGGAATGATGGGGAATAACTTCGTAAAGACTATCTTAAGGCTCGCCACGGAGCGCGACACGATACGGGTCGTCTACGACCAGGCCGGCACGCCTACCTGGACCAGGGACCTCGCCGGGGTTATCGTGACCGTCGTCGACGCGATAGAGGCGGGGACGCTCGACTACGGCATATACAACTACTCGAACGAGGGGGTCGCGTCCTGGTACGACTTCGCCGAAGCGGTGGTCGATGAGTCGAGGAGGATGGGCGCCTCCTTAAAATGCAGGACGATCGAGCCTATACTCACTTCCGAGTACCCGACGCCAGCCAAAAGGCCGGCGTACTCGGTGCTGGACAAGCAGAAGATAAAAAAGGCCTTCGGCGTGACGATTCCCCACTGGAGGGCGTCTCTCATAAAGATGCTCGAAGAGGCGGACGGGGCAGTAATAAAGGCTGAGGAAAAACAATAAGGTCAGGTCGCTCAAAAAGTTACAGATGCGAGGAGTCGAGAAAGTGAGGCGCGAGGCGTACTCTGTTGTACGCCGCAGAGATGAACGCCGAGACGACAAAGCAGATGTGATTTTTTGAGCAACCTGAATAGGGGGCATGATGCGCACCATACTCATAACCGGAGGCGCCGGCTTCATAGGCTCGAACTTCACGCTCTATATGAGGGGCGCCCACCCCGGCGACAGGATAATCGTCCTCGACAAGCTCACCTATGCCGGGAACATCGAGAACCTGAAAACCCTTTCGGGGGACTCGAACTACATCTTCGTAAAGGGCGACATCGGGGACGAAGGGTTGCTCGACAGGCTATTCGCTCGCGAGGCGATAGACATTGTCGTCAACTTCGCGGCCGAGTCCCATGTAGACCGCTCGATACTCGGGCCCAGGGCCTTCATAGAGACGAACGTCCTCGGCACATTCGCGCTACTGGAGGCCGCGAGGAGGCACTGGCTGAAGGACGGTACGCCGCCGGTGGGGAAGAGGTTCCTCCACGTATCGACCGACGAGGTCTACGGGTCTCTCGGAGAGACCGGCTGTTTCGTCGAGACGACCCCATACAGCCCGAACTCGCCTTACGCCGCGTCGAAGGCGTCGAGCGACCATCTTGTCCGGGCCTATCACCACACCTACGGTCTCCCGGCGCTCACCACCAACTGCTCGAATAACTACGGCCCGTACCAGTTCCCGGAAAAGCTCATCCCGCTCATGATAATAAACGCGCTCAAGGGCGCTCCTCTTCCGGTTTACGGCGACGGCGGGAACGTCCGCGACTGGCTCTTCGTCATCGACCACTGCTCGGCGATAGACGCCGTACTTTCAAAAGGCCGTTTAGGCGAGACCTACAACGTCGGCGGCAGGAACGAGTGGAAGAACATCGACATAGTGAACCTCGTCTGCGCTATGGTGGATGAGGCGGTCTCAGCGGACGAAGGGCTTAAAAAAGAATACCCGTTCATTGGAAAGAGGTCGTCTCTCATAACATTCGTAAAGGACAGGCCCGGCCACGACAGGAGGTACGCCATAGACTGCGCGAAGATCGAAAGGGAGCTCGGCTGGACGCCGAAGCGCTCGTTCGAGAACGGGATACGGGAGACCGTCGGCTGGTATATAAAGAACAGGGGCTGGTGGGAGAAGATAATCTCCGGGGAGTACCTCGAATACTACGACATACAATACGGTAAGAGGTAGCATAGAGTAATGTGAGAAGCCTGGAAATTTTTCCATAATAAGTATCCCCTGGTTCTTCACGGTCTTTGCAATGGAGGCGCGCATGCAGAAGGGTTTTACGATCTGGTTCACGGGGCTGTCGAGCTCAGGCAAGAAGACCTTGTCGAGCAGGGTGCATTTGAAGCTCAAGGAGCTCGGCGTCACGAACGTCGAGGTCCTCGACGGCGACGACGCGAGGACCTTCCTCTCTAAGGGGCTCGGGGTCACCAAGGAGGACACGGATACAGGGGTCCTGCGCCTCGGGTGGGTCGCCGAGATACTTACAAAACACATGGTCCCCACACTCGTCTCCTCAGTCTCAGCCTCGCGCTTTGCCCGCGACGAGGTGAGGAGGATGATAGAGCACACAGGGGGCAAGGGGTCCTTTGTAGAGGTGTTCGTCGATTGTCCCGTGGACGTCTGCTCCGGGAGGGACGAAAAGGGCGCGTACACAAAGGCGCGTAGCGGCGAGTTGAAGCACCTCGCCGGGGTGGACGAACCCTATGAGGAGCCGCACAGGGCCGAGCTACACATAAAGACCGATCACGTCGGGCCTGAGGAGGCCTCAGCCCTCATCCTCGACCATCTGAGGTCCCACGGCCTGATATAAGGAAAGGCGCAAAGAGGTCAATTGAGATGGAATCCGTACCAGTAATCCAGCGGCGCGTTGCGCAGACAGGCCTTGGCGGACCCTTGCAGGGCGAGTTTGCCGTTTATCGCACCATTACACCCGCAACCGGAGGAGCCGACGCTTGGGCCATTTGACCTTTTCCGTGGTCGTCCCGGTCTTCAACGAGGAGCCGAACATAGACGAGTTCCTTAAACGGACCCTCAAGGTGATGGACTCGCTCGGAGGCGCCTTTGAGATAGTCTTTGTCGACGACGGGTCGACGGACTCGACATTCAAGAAAATACTCAAATGGGCGCAGTCGAGGAAAGAGGTCCGGGGGCTCAGGTTCTCAAGGAACTTCGGCCACCAGGCCGCGATAACCGCGGGGATCGACGAGGCTTACGGGGACGCCGTCATCGTGATGGACGGCGACCTCCAGCACCCGCCAGAGCTCATTCCGGGGATGGTCAAGGCGTGGAGGGACGGCTACAACATCGTGAACACGCGCAGGGAGGAGACCGAGGGCATACCGCTCGGAAAAAAACTCTTCTCAAAGGCCTTTTACAAGCTGATAAACATCGATTCGGAGGTGCCGATATTGGCGGACGCGGCTGACTTCAGGCTCATGGACAGGGCGTCCGTCGAGGCGTTTAAAAAGATAAGGGAGCAGGACAGGTTCGTCCGCGGCCTTACGAGCTGGATAGGGTTTGCCCAGACCTCGGTCCCGTACAGGGCAGAGGCGAGGCACTCGGGCAGGACGAAGTACACGGTTGCGAAGATGCTCAAGTTCGCGGTGAACGGCGTTACATCTTTCTCAACGCTCCCCCTTAAGTTCGTAGGGTACATGGGGCTCTTCGTAGCTACTCTGAGCTTCGCGTACGCCTGCTACGCGTTATACGTGAGGCTCGTCCTGGATATAGCTGTCGAGGGGTGGACTTCCATGCTCGTCGGCATGCTCTTTCTCGGAGGGGTCCAGCTCATCGGCATAGGCGTCCTCGGCGCGTACATAGCGCGGATATTCAGGCAGGTCAAGAACCGCCCGCTCTACATAGTGCAGGAGAGGGCAGGGGGCAGGGCCGGATGATGGAGACGAAAAAGTCGGACAAGGGGCTTTTCTACGACGGGTTCGCCTCTGATTTTGACAAAAAGATGAATATGTACGACACGGAAAAACGCCTCCGCGTCGTATTCAACGGGTTATTCAACGACGGCGAGCTCAAAGGGAAAAAGCTCCTCGACGCGGGCTCAGGCACCGGGTGGTTTTCAAGGCGCGCGAAGGAGCTCGGGGCCGAGGTCACCTCGCTCGACGTAGGCGAGAGGCTCCTTGACGAGGTGCGGAAGAAGTGCGATACGACGCGCGTAGTCGGGGACGTGACAATGCTCAAGTTCCCGGACGCCTCCTTCGACTGCATAGTCTCGACCGAGGTCATCGAGCACACGCCGGACCCGAATAAGGCGATAAGGGAGATGTCGCGGGTGCTCAAAAAGAAAGGCGTGCTCGCCTTGACTGTCCCGAACAGGGCGTGGCACTTCGCTGTGGCGATAGGGAACGCGCTCAAGCTCCGCCCATACGAGGGGTACGAGAACTGGGTCGGCTGGGGAGAGCTCAAAGCGGAGCTTGAGAGGAACGGCCTTAAGGTGACGCGCCAGTTCGGCTTCCACGCGCTCCCTTTCGTCGTCTCTCCGCTCTATTCCATAATCGACGCGCTGGATAAGCGAGGAGAGGGTTTCCTCGGCAGGTATATGGTCAACATCGCGGTCAGGGCCGAGAAGGTTTAACGGGCCGGGGGAGTGCCCCGTCTTCGGTATTTTTGCTTAAAAGAGACGGCGCTTAAGGAAGATGAAAATAGCCTTTGATTGCAGTCTTGTGCCGGGCGAGGCCGGCGGAATAGGCCAGTATTCGCGGAACCTCGCCCGCGCCTTATCAAAGATAGACTCTGAGAACAGCTACACGCTCTATATACTCTTTCCGGCCTTCAGGCGTCTTACGCACCCCGAAGACAGGAAAGTGGATCTCCCGAACGCGGGGAACTTCAGGGTGGTCTTCAAGGGCATCCCGGTGCCCTTCCAGTTCTTCAGGTACTTGCAGGGGCCGGGTCTGCCGCGGTCCTTCAGGGAGTACGGGCTCGGTGACATTGACGCTGACGTCGTGCACAGCAATACATTCTGTGTGCCGAGGTTCAGGGACAGGAAAAAGAAGCTCATTGTAACGGTCTACGACCTTACCGTCCTTACCCACCCCGAGTGCCACAGGAAGGCGAACATCAGGCACTGCCTCGACGGCATAAAGGACGCTATAAAGTACGCGGACGCGATAGTCGCTATATCGGAATCCACAAAAGCGGACCTTATAAAATATCTCGACGCCCCGCCCGGGCTTATTACCGTCACTCATCTCGCGGCAGGGGACGACTTAAGGCCGGTTGAGGACATCGAAGTCCTGAAGTCTGCGAGGCTCAAATATTCTCTCCCGGAAAGGTACGTCCTCTTCGTCGGGTCCAACGAACCCAGGAAGAACATAAAGACGCTCCTTGAAGCCTACGCCTTGCTCCCGGCAGGGATTAAAAATGAGTTCCCGCTCGTCATAGCCGGGGGCAGGGGTTGGCTGAATAGCGCGATACCCGGCGTTATAAAGAGGCTCGGCCTGGATGGGGCGGTCCGCTTTGCCGGGTACATCGGCAGGGATGACATGAGCGCGGTCTATTCCGGCGCCTCCGTATTCGCGTACCCGTCGCTCTACGAGGGCTTCGGGCTCCCGATACTCGAGGCGATGTCCTGCGGCGCTCCGGTCATCACGTCGAACGTATCTTCCATGCCGGAGGTGGCCGGAGATGCCGCGCGCCTCGTGACCCCGACGGACACAGGAGGGCTCGGGGAGGCGCTTAGCGCGCTCCTCGTCGACGAGGGCTTGAGAAAAGAGATGCGCCTAAAGGGGCTTGAGAGGGCCGCGATGTTTTCGTGGGGCAAGTGCGCGAGAGAGACGCTCGCCCTTTACAGGAAGGTTGCTGGATAGCAGGAGTTCTGGAGTTTGCCTTTGAGGATAGGGATAAACGCGTTATACCTCCTTCCCGGAAAGGTCGGCGGGAGCGAGACGTACATAAGGAACCTCGTAAAGTGGCTTCCTCTGGCAGAGGGCCGGAACAGCTACGCGGTATTCGTTAATAACGAGTCCAGTGGCGTATTCAAGGAGTCATCGCGCGTAGAGGTAGTCGATTGCGGCATCAACGCCGGGAACCGGCCTAAGCGCATCCTCTGGGAGCAGACCCGCCTTCCGATAGAGGTAAAGAGGCGGAAACTCGACTGCCTTCTGTCCGCGGGCATGACCGCGCCTTTCGTCTCCAGTGTCCCGTCCTTTGTCGTCATATACGACCTCCAGCACGTGAACCAGCCCGAGAACTTCGGCAAATTATACCTCTTCTTCCTGAAGGCCATAATATACATGAGCGCCAAGAGGTCCAAAGGCGTAATCACCTTATCCGAAAAATCGAAGCAGGATATCGTTGGCGTCTACGGGATAAGGGCAGAGGATGTAGGTGTTGCACGTCTCGCCTGCGATACGGACTCCTTTAGAAAACACACAAAAGCCGAGATAGCGTCAGTCCGCGCTAAGTACAGGCTCCCCGAGCGCTATATACTCTATTCGGCGTCGTCTCTGCCCCACAAGAACTATCAGAGGCTCCTTGAGGCGTTCAAGATAGTCAAAGGCAGGGACGCTGGTATTAAGCTCGTCCTCACCGGCGCGAGGGACTACGGGCAGGAGGCGGTTATCAATAGGATTGACGCACTCGGGCTCAAAGACGACGTGGTTTTTTTGGGCTGGCTCCCGTTCGAGGATATGCCGATGATATATTCGGCGGCTGAGCTCTATGTATTCCCGTCGCTCCACGAGGGCTTCGGCATCCCGGTCCTTGAGGCCTTCGCCTCAGGCGTCCCGGTCGTCTGCTCGAGGATAGAGCCGGTCACAGAGGTCGCCGGGGACGCGGCTTTTTACATAGACCCGTTAAGCGTCGAAGACATCGCAGGCGGGATGCTCACGGTCCTCAATGATAAGGCGTTACGGGAGAGGCTTACATCAAAAGGCCTTACGCGCGCGCGCGAGTTCAGCTGGAAGAAGACGGCGCTGGATACTCTCGCCATAATAGAGAGGTCCCTTGCAAGGTAGCATGAAGCCGCTCATCTCGATTGTAATAGTCAACTGGGACGGGATGAGGTTCCTCCCCGAGTGCCTCAGATCCATCTTCAGCCAGGAGGGCGCGTCCTTCGAGGTTGTTTTGGTAGATAACGGCTCAAGGGACGGGTCCGTCGAGTACGTGAAAAAGGGCTTCCCTTCCGTAAAGGTCATCGAAAACTGCAAAAACCTCGGATTCGCGAAGGGCAACAACATCGGCATTTCCGTAGCCAATGGCAGGTACATACTCACCCTCAATAACGATACGGCGCTTGAAAAAGGCTTCCTTGAGAGGTTAGAGACGGTTGCCGGGGCCTCTGACGCCGGGACCGGGATGTGGGCGGTAAAGATACTCGCGTTCGACAAAAAGACCATAGACTCTGTCGGAGGGCTCCTCATTTACAGGGACGGGCTCGCAAAGGGGAGGGGGAGGCTGGAAAAAGACATTGGCCAGTACGACGCCTTGAAAGAGGTCTTTATACCGTCGGCCTGCGCAGGGCTTTACAGGAGGTCGATGCTGGACGCGATAGGCGCGTTTGACGAGGACTTCTTCGCGTACTGCGAGGATACGGACCTGGGGCTCCGGGCGCGTCTTGCGGGCTTCAAGACAATGAGCGTCCCGGAGGCCGTCGTCTACCACCACTACTCCGGGACGACGGGCAGGTACACGCCCCGGAAGGCCTTCCTCGTCGGGAGGAACCAGATATGGCTCGCGCTCAAAAACCTCCCGTGCGCCATGCTCCCGACGCTCCCCTTTTACATGGCGTGGAGATATGCCATTCAGGCCTATGGGGTCGCAACCGGCAAGGGGGCGGGCGGCAGGTTCGCCGAGGACTTCTCAAAGGCGCGGCTCGCCGCGATACTCCTTAAATCATATCTCTCGGCGGCCTCCGGTCTGCCGTCCGTTCTTAAAAAAAGGCGCGCGGTGCAGGCGCTTAGAAAGGCCTCGAACTCCGAGGTAGCGTGCTGGTTCAGGAAATACGGGTTGAGCGCCTCATCCGTCGCGCTCATAGACTGAGGCATTTGATGGGATCCGGCATAGACATGGTCGAGATAAAAAGGGTGGAAAGGGCCGCAAAGAGCGAGCGGTTCCTCAAAAGGATATTTACAGCCGGAGAGATAGCCTACTCTGCGAAAAGGAAGCCGCCTTCGAAGCACCTCGCCGGGAGGTTTGCCGCGAAAGAGGCGTGCATAAAGGCGCTCGATCGCCCCGGAAACCTTAAATGGACCGAGATGGAAGTCGTAAACGCCGGGTCGGGCAGGCCCCTCCTAAAGCTCCACGGAGAGGCGGCCAAGGCCCTCGGCGCGAGAAAGATATTCCTCTCCATCGCCTATACGAAATACCACGCCCTCGCAATCGTGACTATCGATTGACATTACCCGGCCCCGTTTTGGCGTCTAAGCCTCTTCTCCTTCTTTCGCATCCTGTGCCGGACAATAGCCGCCTTCACCATGTAGTATGAAAACGGCGTGCAAACGGCGGAGATGACGATGTTACCCGCCATGTAGACGAGCCAGGCTGACTCCGCGCTCGCGAGTACACCGTCGTGTTTCATCCTCGCCAGGATAGTAGAGCTGTCCTCGCCTGTAATGAAGGAACCGATGATTATGGATAGCGTCCAGAAGAATGGGGACGTGAGCGGGTTTACTATGAAGCTGCCGAGGACCGCGGCGGCCTTGTTTGCCTTCAGGACAAAGGCGATGCCTATCGCGAGGAAGCCGCCGACCCCGAATGTCGGGAGTACCCCCATGAGCACTCCGATAGCCGCACCCCTGGCGATGCGCTCCGGCGGGTCGTCGATCCGGAGTATCTTGTAGCGCCAGAGCTTCAACCATCTCTTTACGCGCTCGAAGGGGTGTCTTTTATTGTTCTGTCTGCCGTTCGGCATCGGACCCCTTTTTGGAACTATTTGATATTAAAGAAAATATCACATGCGGACCGAATGGTCAAACGCGGCGGAGCTAACAAAAATCATTGTTTTAAAAAGTATAGACCTGTTATCATCCGCCAACGATGAAGCTACTCGCCATACTCATAATCGCAACAGCCTTCATTGCGCCTCTTTTGAGGCCGCTTTCAGCGAGGGCGACCCCGCACATCTGTTCGATAGGGGAAAAGGAGTGCAGGCACGGGGATAAGTGTCCGCACCGCAAGCACTCAGGCCACACAGACCACAAGGCCGCAGACGTTGTACCCGGCTCTCATCATGGCAACGGACATGGTGAGGAGTCCAAAGGCCGCGGTTGCGACGCCTTCCTTGAGTGCGGCAAGGACGACCCTTCGAATTATTCGGATGCGCTCGAGATGCCCTTTCTCGCGCCTTTCATCTCTGTGCAGGCCTTGTTCATGTCAGGTCCGCACGCCTTTCCGGAGGCCGCGCCGTATGCCGCCTTTTATCCCGCCTCCATTGACAGGCCCCCTTCTCCCTTTCTCTTCTGAATATCAGGACGACGGTAAGCAACCAAATAACGTCTTAGAAGAGGAGATTCCGAGATGAGGAAGTCTTTTACAATACTGCTATTTCTTTTGTTTGCGCTTTTGAGCGGCAAAAACGCCTACGCGCTCGGCGAATGCGGGCTCTCGTGCTGTCTTGCCGGGGCCGCTACGTCGGGCGTCACGCTTGCCGAGAGGTTCGGCGTCTCTCTCGTATATGAGAATTCGTACATGAAGACGATAAAGAACGGCGTTGACGAGGTCTCGCCAGACGAGGTGATAGCGGAGAACCAGGAGGCGATGAAGGGCTATAAGGTCCCTACCGAGATGACGATGCAGAAGGTCTCGCTCGTCGGTTTCGTCCCCGTGACCGGGAGGTTCCAGGTATTAGGGTTTCTGCCTTATGTCATAAACGACATGGAGATGAGGTCGAGTTCCGCAATGGGTATGACCATGGACATGTCGATGGAGACGGTCTCTGGGCTCGGGGACGCGACGGTCATGGGGCTCTATACCCTTTATACGGACGCGCCGATACGCCCTATGGAGAGGCTGACAGCCGGGCTCGGGGTTAAGCTTCCCACCGGAGCGACCTCGGAGAGGTCGTCGTCCGGCTCGCTCATACACGCGATGATGCAGCCGGGCTCAGGCTCCTGGGACCCGCTTGTAATGATTAACTACATGAGGGCCTACTACCCGCTCGTCCTCCAGGCGAACCTCCTCTATCAGCTGACGACCGAAGGGTATAATGGTTACGAGTTCGGCGACAGGTTCACCTACGATCTCTCCGCCCGGTATCAGGCCTCGAAGTATGTAAATGTCGGGGTCGAGCTTAACGGGGTGCACTCTGAAAAGGACGCGGACCACGAGGGAAAGTACTCGGACCCAGAGACCTCGATGATAGACAACCCGGAGTACACGGGGCTTGATTCGGTATTTGTTTCGCCGCTCGTCCAGGCGAAGGTCCCTGATACCGGCGGCTCAGCTGAGCTCAAGTACCAGATACCCGTCTACCAGGACGTTAACGGCTACCAGCAGGTAGTAGACTGGAGGGTCCTTGCGTCGGTCTCCTGGGCTTTTTAGCCTGATTTTTGTCGTCCTCTTCTCCCTTGCCGCCCCCTGGGCGGCAAGGGGCGGGGGTCCGGGTTTTACGGTCAAAGAGGAAAGGGGCGCGAAAGCGCCGGGGTTCACCCTGAAAGACCTCTCCGGCGCTGATAAGGGCCCTGGCGATTACAAGGGCAAGGTGGTCATCCTCCACTTCTGGGCGAGCTGGTGCGAGCCGTGCAAGAGGGAGTTCCCGGACCTGGGGAGGCTCCAGACCTCCCTTAAGGACAAAGGCCTCGTGGTGCTCGCCGTCTCTGAGGACAGCCGAAAGCGCGTAGCGCCCTTCGTTGAACGGCACGGGTCCGCCTTCCCGGTCCTCATCGACCAGTACGGGGCGGTTATGCGCTCCTACGGGGTAATGCTCATACCCGTTTCGGTCATAATAGACCGGGAGGGAAGGGTCAGGTCCAGGATAACCGGTGAGACGGACTACGCCGGGGAGGAGGCCTTCAGGTATTTCGAAGGCATCCTCTATGAGTAGACGACGGGCCTGTTTATACCGCGCTCCACCCTCTGTTCGCTTGCCAAATTTCGCTTACCTGATATAATCAGGATAATGTAGACCTTATTGGTCACAAATATATTGTGTTGGGCCTCTCGGGTGGGTATAATCCCGTAAGTAACGTTAGGCTCAACCGGTATCTTAAATCCAGGGAGGAAGCTAAAAATGCAGCAGGCTAATGTTTCGGCGTCAAAAGAGTTCAAGGAAGAGGCGGTAAACAAGGTGACTTATCTGAAGACCGAGCAACTCGTGCAGGATACCTATTACTTCAAGCCCGGACAGGTCCTTGACTATCACAGGCACCCGGGCGGGGACCAGGTATTTTTCGTCCACGAGGGCGAGGGGACCTACTTCCTCGATAACGGCAAGGAAGAGACGGCGGACCTTAAGCCCGGCGTCGTCGTGCTCGCGCCCAAGGGGGTCTGGCACAAGATAGTGGCGAAGGGGAACCTCGTCGTATCGCAGGCGACCACTCAGCCTGCGGGGATGGAGAAGAGGGCCTAAGGGCAGGGATGTGAGATATTTATCGCATTAAACGAAAAAGAGGCAGGGTGAAAGCCCTGCCTCTTTTGTTTGATCGAAAAAACATTTTTTGAGGTTTTTACAAAAGCCTGAAATAATGTCTTCGTATCAAGCGAGTGTCAGAAGACTCTACTATATTCACGCCACTATGCCATCATCACATCCTTATCCAAACGGCTACTCATTGGAGTAGCCGTTCGTTATGGGCATCCTCCGGTCCTTTCCGAGCGCGCGGGGGGTAATCTTAATGCCGGGTGGGGCCTGTCTCCTCTTGTACTCGCTCGCGTCGACCATACGGACGACCTTTCTCACGAGGGGCCTTTTAAACCCCATAGAGACAATCTCATCCACGGACTTGTCCTCCTCCACGTAGGCCTTAAGGATCTTATCGAGTATTTCGTAAGGCGGGAGTGTGTCCTGGTCGGTCTGGTTGAATTTAAGCTCCGCTGTCGGGGCCTTTATTAAGACCCGCTTCGGGATGACAGCGCGGCCCGCTTCTTCATTCACGCGTTCGGCGACCCTGTATACGAGGGTCTTTGGCACGTCTTTTATTACGGCGAACCCTCCGGCCATGTCGCCGTAGAGTGTAGCGTAACCGACGGACATCTCGCTCTTATTTCCTGTCGTAAGGACGAGCCAGCCGAACTTGTTCGATAGGGCCATGAGTATGTTGCCGCGGATACGCGCCTGCATGTTCTCTTCGGTAGCGTCCTCGGGCCTCCCCTTGAAGGCCCCTTTCAACGTACGGAGATACTCCCTGAAGGTGTCTTTAATGGGTATGGTAAGGAGCTTTATACCGAGGTTTTTAGCGAGGGCTTTCGCGTCCTCTGAAGACTCCTTTGAGGTGAACTGCGACGGCATGGCCACACCCGTGATGTTCTCGGGGCCTAAAGCGGATACTGCAACGGCCGCTACAAGCGACGAATCTATGCCGCCGCTCAAACCTATTACTACATGGGCAAAGCCGTTTTTTTTGACATAGTCCCTTGTGCCGAGGACGAGCGCCTTGAATACCTCTTTATCAGGTCCGAGAGGCCTCGCGACCTGTTTCAACGGCCTCATTTTAGGTCTTGCGGCCTTTCTTCCCTTAGTCTTCGAGAGGACAATTTCCCTTAGCCCGTCGAGGCGGGTCTTAAGCTTCGCCTCCCGCCGCCTCGGGTCCTTAAGGCGCACGGTTGAGACCGCGTCTATATCGAGGTCCGCGACGATGAGGTCTTCCTCAAAGGCCCTGCCCCGCGCGATGACCGCGCCCGATGGGTCGATTATAAGCCCGCCCCCGTCAAAGACGAGCTCGTCCTGGCCGCCGACCGTGTTGTTGTAGGCGATTATCACCGCGTTATCGAGGGCGCGGGTTGAGAGCATCTCTTCACGGACGAGCGATTTCCCCATATGAAAAGGGGACGCGTTTATGTTAACGATTACCTCTGCCCCGCCCAGGGATTGAACGCGCGCGGGCCCCTCCGGGTACCAGATGTCCTCGCATATCTCGATGCCTATGGTCACGCCGTTTAAGACGAAGTTCAGGGCTTCGGTCCCCGCCTGAAAGTACCTCTGCTCGTCGAAGACGCCGTAGTTCGGGAGATACATCTTGTGGTAGACCCCGGCGACCTTGCCGTTGTGTATGATAGCCGCGGCGTTGTAGATGTCCGCTTTCCTGTCAACGAAACCGATGACCGCGGTTATCCCCTTTATCTTCGAGCTTAAACGATCCAGGGCCTCAAGATTATCCCCTATGAACTTGGGTTTAAGGAGCAGGTCTTCGGGCGGGTACCCGGTAAGTGAGAGCTCCGGGAAGAGGACGAGGTCGCACCCGCGCGCGCGGGCCTTAAGGGTCCATTCGAGTATGGCCTTCGCGTTTCCGGCAATCGAGCCGACAGTAGGGTTCATCTGCGCCATCGCAATCCGTAGGCTTCGCATAAGTTTAGAGATTATCAGAAGGGAAAAGGCGTGTAAAGTTTTTATAGGGGCCGGACATTTCTTTCTCCGCCCTTTACACGGAGAGGCTTTACGCATATAATTGTGAAAATTCCCGAGGGCCGCCAATGTCAAACCCCTACTCGATATTCGAAAAAGCCGAATCAAAAAGGAACGCGTCAAAATTCCTCGACGCCATACCGCTGTACATGGAGGCGAAGAGGCTCTCAGGCAGCGACGCTGAGCTCAAGGCCGCCTGCTACCTCTCGCTCGGCGACGCGTACAGGCTGGTCGGCGAGTTTACGAAGTCCGGCAGATGCTACATCGAGGGACACAGGATAGTATTGGGTTTGAACGACGAATCCCGCGCCGTAGACGCGCTCGTGGGCCTCGGCTTGTCGCTTCGCGCGACAGGGGACTTTAGAGAAGCGATAGAGATATTCGGGAGGGCCCTTAAGTTCTACAAAAGGCTCGATGACAGGGCGGGAGAGGCGTTCGCCCTCTGGGCGAGGGCCGGGGCCTTCAGGATAAAGGGGGACCTCAAAAAGGCCTTGATGGGCTTCAAAGAGGCGAGGGCGCTGTTTGTACGCCTTAAAGACCGTAGCGGCGTCGGGTACTGCCTTACCGGCCTCGGCGGAGCCTCCCGCGTAGAGGGCAGGCACAAGGAATCGCATAAGTACTATACCGAGGCGAACCGGGTCTTCAGGGGGCTCAAGGATACCTTCGGGATCGCGTACTCCTACTGCGGCATAGCGAACTCGCTACGCATGCAGGGGGACTTCAAAGGGTCCTTGAAGTCCTTCGAGAAGGCGCGGACGAATTACAAAAAGATAGGCGACAAGGTGAGCTACGCCTACACGCTCTGGGGCGAGGGGACCGCCTTCCAGATGTTAGGGATGGATGAGCGCGCCCGCGCGGGGTTCGAGACCGCGCAAAAACTCTTTAAAGAGACGAAGGACAAGCGCGGGCTCGTCTACTGCCGGATATCGTTAAGCGAGCTCGCCTACGGCAATAGCAGGGCGCGCGCGATAAAGGGCGCGGAGGCGGCGCTTGAGAGGGCCAAAGAGCTCTCGCTTGGAGTCGAGACCCGCTACGCGAGAGAGGTCTTGAAAGCCATGAAGAAAGGAACAGTCCCCTTGAACCTCGCTTGAGGGCGGGCAGGGGATTTCGATATAAATGGACCTTACACAGGCTTTCGTACTCGCGCTCATCCAGGGCATAACCGAGTTCCTGCCCATATCCTCAACAGCACATCTCATACTCGTCCCGCTCCTTACCGGCTGGCCTGACCAGGGGCTCGCCTACGACGTCGCGCTCAATACCGCCACATGGCTCGCTGTCGTCATCTACTTCAGGCGCGATATCTGCACTCTCGCGTGCGGCTTCTTCCGGACGATAAAGGAGCGCACCTTCAGGGGCAACCACGACGGAGAGCTCGCCTGGATGGTCCTAGTCGGCACGATACCGGTGGCCGTGGGCGGCCTCCTCGCGCACGACCTTGTCGCGCACGAGCTCCGTAACCTCCAGGTCATAGGCTGGTCGTCTATCGTCTGGGGCGTCGTCCTCTGGATAGCCGACAGAAAGCCGGGCAGGCTCGAAATAAAGGAGATGGGCTGGAAGGCGGCGATTGCGATCGGGCTCGCCCAGGCCATAGCGCTTGTGCCGGGCACGAGCAGGTCAGGCATAACCATGGCCGCCGCGCTCATGATGGGGCTCTCCCGCACGGCGTCCGCCAGGTTTTCCTTTCTCCTCGCGATAGCGGTCGGCGCGCTCGCTGGCGGGAAAGAGGGGCTCGACATGGTAAAGGCCGGGATGGACACCCCCTGGGCCGCGGTCCTGGTAGGCGCGTTCGTCGCGTTCGTCTCGGCCTATATTGTGATACATTATTTTTTGAAGACCATCTCCCGCTCGTCGATGAAGCCCTATGTCATATACAGGGTGCTCCTCGGGCTCGCGCTCCTCGCCTACGCCTACAACGTCATATCCTGATAAGGGGGCTTGAATGAAAAAGTGGCCTTTTATCATCCTTGCGCTGATACTCTCCCCGGCGCTCTCCAGCGCGGGCGAGACGCATGACTACCGGATTATCTCCACATTTGCCGAGGCGAGGGAAGACGCCGCGCCGGACACAGCCGTCATCAGCATAGCCGTAGAGACTGCCGCGGAGACGGTAAAGGCCGCTACTTCTGAAAACAACCGCAGGATGGAAAAAGTCCTCTCTGAGCTTAAGAAAGCGGCAGGCGAAGGGGATGAGGTGAAGACCGCCTCGTTTTCTGTAAGGCCGGTCCACGAGTACCACCCCGCGTCCGGGAGGAACGTCCTTAAAGGCTACGCGGCCTTAAACTCCATAACCTTGAAGACGCGGTCGGTCGCCGACGCCGGAAGGTTCATCGACATCGCCTTAAAGTCCGGGGCGAACAACATAAGCGACCTCCGGTTCGAGCTATCCGATTATTCAAGGGTATGCGCGATCGCCATAGAGAAGGCGGCGATCAAGGCAAAGGCGCTCTCAGAGGCCTCTGCAAAGGCCTTCGGGGTAAGGCTCGGTCCAGTAAAGGATATCGCCCCCAGCTGCCGCGCCTATGGGCAGGAGGAGCCTGTTGTAAGGTCCGGTCTTATGGAAAGGGCGGTCGATACAACAACGCCTGTCGAGCCCGGGACAACGACGGTGTCGGCGACTTTGGAAGTAAGATATTTCATAGCGGATTAGTGGTGCGTACGGCGCGGCTTACTGGGCTGAGATGCAATCTACTTTCTTATGAACTTTTTTCGGGTTCAGGTTTGCAACCTGAACCCGAAAATGCGTAACTCGACTGCGCTCGTCTGGCTTATTCGAACTCTCTGCCAAAAACCTTTTTGCGCTCAGCGTACACATGTGCCTTATGTCCGGTGTATTTTGCCTTTTTCTTTTTCGCCCTGTCGGGCTTTTTTTCGGCATGGGGCTTCGCTCCCTCCGCCTCCCCTTCCTACGCGCTCGCCTCCCCTGAGCGCGCTTCGCGCGTCTACCCCCCCCCTCGGCTCGCGCGTCACTTCCTCCCTTAAGGTCGCTCACCCCATGCCTGGGGGGTTTTGAAAAACAAAAAAGAATTTTGTTTTTGTTCTGTATTTACCACACACAGGCGCAGGGCGAAGAGCGCCTCAGGGAGGCGGAGGCGAGCGCGCCGGGGCGGATTAGACGCGAAGCGCTCTAAGGGGCGCGCGAGCGGGTGGGGGAGGAAGAAAGCGCTTGGAGCCCCTGCGTAAGCGCGCGGAGGCGCGCAAAATGGTATTAAAGATGTGGAAAGAAAGCGCCTACATTAAAACAGAAAAGCCCGTCCGAAAGGACGGGCTTTTAAAGTTTTACAAAACTTTTTTTATATCCCCTTTAAGCCCTTATCAGCCGCTTCAAGCGTCCTCTCTATGTCCTTTGGTGTATGCGCGAGGCCCACAAAGACAGCCTCGAACTGCGAAGGCGGGAGATAAATCCCGTTCTTGAGCATCTTCGTAAAATACCTCCCGAACCGCGCCGTATCGCACGCCTTTGCGTCAGGCCAGTTGGCGACAGGCCTCTCAGAGAAGAAGACAGTGAACATCGAGCCGGCGATCGCCACATGGACCGGGACGCCCCTCCTCGCCGCTATTTCCGCTATCCCTTCGCAGAGCGCGTTTGTCGTCTTGAAGAGCCTGTCATAGGTCCCTTTTGCCTGAAGGAGCTTTAAAGTCTCTATACCTGCCGTCATGGCGATTGGATTTCCCGAAAGCGTCCCGGCCTGATAGACCGGACCCGAAGGGGAGAGCAGCTCCATTATAGCCCTCTTTCCTCCGAAGCCGCCTACGGGCAGGCCCCCGCCTATCACCTTGCCGAGGCAGGTAAGGTCCGGGTCTATGCCGTAGATCTTTTGCGCGCCGCCGTAGCATAACCTGAAGCCGCTCATCACTTCATCCATTATGAGGAGCGCGCCGTACTTCTTCGTTATCTCACGGAGTCCCTCCATGAAGCCGACCTTGGGGAGCGCGACCCCCATGTTGCCGGGCGCGCCTTCGACGATGACGCAGGCGATTTTTGCAGGCGCCTTTTCGAATATGGCCCTTACAGAGTCGAGGTCGTTGAATGTCGCGTTGTAGGTAAGCCTGGCGAGGTCCTGCGGCACGCCTGGGCTGTCCGGCACGCCCAAGGTAGCCGCGCCTGAGCCTGCCTTCACAAGGAGGCTGTCGGCGTGGCCGTGGTAACAACCCTCGAACTTCAATATCCCGTCGCGCTTCGTGTATGCGCGGGCGAGCCTTATCGCGCTCATCGTGGCTTCAGTCCCGGAGCTTACGAACCTGACCATCTCCATGGACGGAAATGCCTTCAAGGTGAGTCCGGCGAGCGTCACTTCCAATTCTGTCGGCGCGCCGTAGCTCGTGCCTTTATCAAGCGCCTTCTTTAATGCCGCAGTGACCTTGGGGTGGGCGTGTCCAAGTATCATCGGCCCCCAGGAGCCGATATAATCGATGTACTCGTTCCCGTCCGCGTCGTATATTTTCGAGCCCTTTGCCCTTGAGATAAAGAGCGGGCCGCCTCCGACGGCCTTGAAGGCCCTCACAGGGCTGTTTACGCCGCCCGGGATTATCTTTACCGCCCTTTTGAGCAGTTGAGCCGATTTACTTGTCCCCATACGGATGCTCCTTGAAAGACTGATTTTGCAATATCCTACATAAGGGCCACTGTCGTGTCAATCCCTTATTTGACGGGATTCAGGAGGTTATCAAAGGCCCGGAGCAGAGTGTTTCAGGCGATATGATTTAATGAGACGGCATATCTGGTCATTTTGAACTTAATACCCCTGTAACATGGCTGTAACAATACTCTGTTACTCATTAAAGATAACATCAAGGAGAAAAGAGGAGAAGATATGAGAAAGATACTGACTTTTACAGCCTTCGCGCTCTGCCTTGCCCTCGGGACCGCGCACGCCGAAGACCTTATAACAGGGGCGGGAGCGACGTTCCCGTATCCCCTGTACTCCAAGTGGGCGTACGAGTACCAGAAAAAGACCGGCGCGCGCATAAACTACCAGTCCATAGGGTCCGGCGGCGGCATAAAGCAGATAAAGGCCAAGACCGTAGACTTCGGGGCCTCTGATGCGCCGCTTGCCGCCAATGAGCTCAACTCCGCAAATCTCGTCCAGTTCCCCATGGCCATAGGCGGCGTCGTGCCCGTAGTGAATATAAAGGGCATAGCCCCGGGCCGGCTGAAACTCACGGGCGAAGTCCTCGCTGAAATATATCTCGGCAAGATCGCGAAGTGGAACGACAAAAAGATAACGGAAATAAACCCCGGCGTTTCCCTCCCCGACGACAACATAACCGTCGTCCACCGCTCAGACGGTAGCGGCACCACATGGATATTCTCCAACTACCTCGATAAGGCCAGCAAGGCCTGGCACGACACGGCCGGTTTTGGTACCGCCGTAAGCTGGCCCGCGGGTGTCGGCGGCAAGGGCAACGAAGGGGTAGCCACCTACGTCAAGAGGATAAAGAACACGATCGGCTACGTCGAGTACGCCTACGCCCTTCAGAACAAGCTCGTGCACGTACAGCTCCAGAACAGGGAAAAGGCCTTCGTCACGCCCTCGATGGAATCCTTCGCCGCCGCGGCCTCGGGCGCGAACTGGAAAGGCACCCCTGGATACGCCGTGGTGTTGACCGACCAGCCCGGAAAAAACGCCTGGCCCATAGCAGGCGCGACCTTCATCCTCGTCCAAAAAAGGCCCGAGAAGTGCGATAACGCGGGGGCGGTGCTCTCCTTCTTCGGCTGGTCCTACAAGAACGGCGCCGAGATGGCCAAGGCCCTCGATTACGTCCCCATCCCGAAGAACGTCTCAGACATCATGGAAGAGACCTGGAAAAAAGAGATATCCTGCAACAACCAGCCCCTCTGGAAGTAGCGGGGACTTAGGGGTTGTCCGTTTCAGTGGTTTATATTATAATCTGCGCACAATCCGATGCCAGTAATCGACAGACATAAGGCCGACAAGGCCGGAGACGCCCTCTTCAAGGGCGTCTCCTATTTTTTCGCGCTCCTTGTGATCGTGTTGATGGCGCTCATCTTCGTCGTCCTCTTCAAGGAGTCGCTCCTCTCCATCAGGGCCTTCGGCTTCAAGTTTATCTATACTTCCGTCTGGGACCCGGTAGCCGGGGAGTTCGGGGCCCTGCCGGCTATATGGGGGACGATCGTATCGTCGATAATCGCGATAGTCATAGCCGTGCCGGTCTCTCTCGGCATCGCGATATTCCTGACGGAGATGGCCCCGAAAAGCCTCAAAGGCCCGATAGGCACGGCGATAGAGCTCCTCGCGTCGATCCCTTCGATAATATACGGGATGTGGGGGCTCTTCATATTCGCCCCGCTCCTCTCCGAATATGTAGAGCCGTACATGGTAGAGTATCTCGGCTTCATCCCGTTCTTTAACGGCGCGCCGCTGGGCATAGGCATGCTCCCGGCCGGCTTCATCCTCGCGATAATGATAATCCCCTTTATCTCGTCTGTATCGAGGGATATCTTCCAGATGGTCCCGCCGATACTCAAGGAATCCGGCTACGGCGTCGGCGCGACCAGGTGGGAGGTCATAAGGAAAGTAGTGCTCCCGTACACGCGCTCGGGTATAATAGGGGCTGTGATACTCGGGCTCGGCAGGGCCCTCGGAGAGACGATGGCCGTCACCTTCCTCATAGGGAACTCGCACAGGATAAGCATCGCGCTCCTTGACCCGGCGACGTCCATATCCGCGACCCTGGCCAACGAGTTCACCGAGGCTGTCGAGGACCTGTACCTATCGAGCCTCGTAGAGCTCGGGCTGATACTCTTTGTGATAACGTTCATAGTGCTGGCCCTGGCGAAGCTCCTCATCGGCAGGTTCTCTTACAAGGGCGGGAATCTTTAGATGGACGCTCAATCTTTCCATTACATGCGGCGCAAATTCTATAACCTGCTCGCGCTCTCCGTCTCGGTCATCTCGGCCGGGTTCGGGATATTCTTCCTCTTCTGGATACTCAAGGACGTGATATCATTCGGCCTGCCCGCCTTGAACGGGTCGTTTTTTACTGAGCTCCCGGCCCCCCCCGGGGCCGAGGGCGGCGGGCTCGCCAACGCTATATTCGGGACGATGCTCATTACGGGCATAGCGACCGCCATAGGCGTGCCCTCCGGGATACTCGCCGGGACATATCTTTCCGAGTACGGCAGGAAGAGCAGGGTCGCCTCGGTCGTCCGGTTCGTATCCGACATACTCGTGAGCGCGCCTTCCATCGTCGTCGGCGTCTTTGTCTACGCCTTGCTGGTAAAGCCCTTCGGCGGGTTCTCGGCGATAGCCGGCGCGGTGGCATTATCCATCATCATGCTCCCTGTCGTCATAAGGACGTCGGAGGAGATGCTGAAACTCGTGCCGGACGCCACGCGCGAGGCGGCGCTCGCCCTCGGCGCCCCTCACTGGAAGGTGACGGTCCACGTCGTATACAGGGGGGCGCTCCGCGGCATAACGACGGGTGTGATGCTCGCCGTCGCGAGGGTCTCCGGAGAGACGGCCCCGCTCCTTTTCACGTCGTTCAACAATTCCTTCTGGAATTTTGACATGAGCGAGCCTACGGCGACGCTCACAGTCACAATATTCAATTACGCTATGGGGCCCTATGAGGACTGGCACCAGAAGGCGTGGGGCGGGGCGTTCCTCATAACGGCGATAGTGCTTTGCGTAACGCTTCTTTCAAGACTCATAGTGAGGAGAAAGGCCGCTTGACGGACAAGATAAAGATAAAAGACCTGAACTTCCATTACGGCGCGAAGCAGGCGTTGAAAAACATAAACCTCTCCGTGAAGGAGAAGGAGATAACGGCGCTCATCGGCCCCTCGGGGTGCGGGAAGACGACGTTCCTCAGGTGTCTTAACAGGATGCACGATCTCTACCCGGGGAACCGATACGAGGGCGAGATAATAATAGACGGGAAGAACATACTGGAAAAGGGGCTCGACCTCATTAAATTAAGGTCCAGGGTCGGGATGGTCTTCCAGAAGCCTACGCCGTTCCCGATGTCCATGTTCGAGAACGTCGCCTTCGGCGTCAAACTCATGGGCATAAGGAAAAAGAAGGAGATATCCGAGCGGGTGGAGAAGGCCTTAAGGGACTCCGCCCTCTGGGACGAGATAAAGGACAGGTTGCACGAGCCCGCCCTCTCGCTCTCGGGCGGCCAGCAACAGAGGCTCTGCATAGCGAGGGCCGTGGCCGTGGAGCCCGAGGTGATTTTGATGGACGAGCCGTGCTCGGCGCTCGACCCCGTGGCCACCGCGAAGATAGAGGACCTCATGACGGACCTCAAGAAGTACTACACGGTCGTTATCGTCACGCACAACATGCAACAGGCCGCGAGGGTCTCGGAGTACACGGGGTTTTTCATGCTCGGCGAGGTCGTCGAGTTTGACTTTACCCGGAAGATATTTACGGCCCCCGCCAACAAGCTTACTGAAGACTACATTACCGGAAGGTTCGGGTAGTTTTTTATTTCAAGGCTGTCTCTAAAAATTAGGAATTTTTTCTGAGGTCAAGGAAGGGCGGAAATAAAAAGCGCAGCATATATGGTAATATGTGAGCACTTTTATTTCCGCCCTGACGCAGTCCTTGCCGGACGGGCAAATTCGTATCAAACGGCTGAACATATGATACCCCAGGGGCTCCGTTTGATATTTGGCCCTGCGCCGAGCAGTCAGGAAAAATAACAATTTTTAGAGGTAGCCTCAAGGAGGAGAGATGACGCGCGAGGCGTATCACAAGGCCCTTAAGGAACTGCAGGACGAGGTTTTGAAGATGTCCTCCATGGTCGGCACGGCCATAAAGGAATCGATGGAGGCGCTCAAATCCCGCGACCTGGAAATGTCCAGGCGGATAGTCAAGAACGACATGCTGATAAACAGGATGCGCTTCGACATAGAGGAAAAGTGCATCCGCTTGATCGCCACCCAACAGCCGATGGCCGTGGACCTGAGGGTGCTGGCCTCAATCATAAACGTCATAACCGATCTTGAGCGCATAGGCGACCATGCCGAGGGGATCGCCAAGATCAGCGTCTCCATCGGGGACGAGCCCCTTGTGAAACCGCTTATCGACATGCCGGTAATGGCCGGGAAGGCGCTCTCCATGCTCCAGAGGTGCATGGCCGCGTTTGTGGCGAGGGACGCCGAGGCCGCGAAGAAGATATGCAACGAGGACGACGAGGTGGATTTACTCTATGACACCATCTACAACGAGCTCGTCCTCCTCATGGTGCAGGACCCGAAGATAATAAAGGACGCGACGTACCTCATCTGGGCCGCGCACAACATAGAGAGGATGGCCGACAGGGTCACGAACATCGCCGAGAGGGTCGTCTACATGGCGACGGGGAAGATGGAGGAGATGAACGTCTCGAAGTATTGAGTTTCTGAGGTTTTAAAAGTCTCCCTCCCCCTTTAAAAAGGGGGAGGGAGACTAAAAAAGAGCGCCTTTTGTATAATCTCCCCATACCCCTCTTTAGAAAAGAGGGGTTCAACTCCTACCGAAAAAAAATAAACCCTCACGGCACGAGTATTATCTTCCCGTACGCGCTCTTCTCCATTATCTCGTGGTGCGCCCTCCCAGCGTCCTTAAGCGGCCACTCCCGTCCGACGACCGGACAAAGCGACCCGTTCTCGAATCCAGCCATAAGCCCCGCGTGTATGGAGGCAAGGTCCATGTCATCCGCGTTGAAGAGCGACATGCCTCTGATGTCTAAGTCCCGCGACATCGCGTCCCTCGGGTCTATTTCGACGGTCCCTCTCGACCCTACTACAACTACCCTGCCGCGCCTCGCCAAAAATTTAAGGTCCTCGCCGAGGTTCGCGTTTGCGAGGAACTCGATAACGAGGTCTATGCCGTTCTTCGCAAAGGCGGACGCCGCCTTCAGATGCCCTTCATCCCTGTGGTTGACGACAAAGTGAGCGCCTTCCTTCAAGGCGAGCGCCTTGCCGTCTTCAGTCCCTGCTGTGCCTATTACCGTAAGCCCTGCGGCCCGCGCAAGCTGGACCGCCGCAGTGCCCACGCCCCCGGTCGCCCCGTGGACGAGGACGCTCTCTCCCGCGACGGCCCTGCCCTTTTGAAAAAGCGCCCTGTAAGCGGTCGCGTACGGCACGCCCACGCACGCGCCCTGGGCAAATGACAGCTTCCCGGGTAGCAGGTGGATCTGGGTCTCCTTGCAGAGCGCCTTTTCCGCGTAGGCGCCGGTTATCGTCCCCGCCGTATATACCCTGTCGCCGGGCTTGAACCTTGTGACATTGTCGCCAACCGCCTCGACCACGCCTCCGGCGTCCGCGCCGGGTGTGAACGGGAGTTCCCTCGCGTAAAAGAGCCCCGCACGGATGTAAACGTCGACCGGGTTCACTCCGACGGCCTTGATATCTATAAGCGCCTCGCCCGGCCCCGGCGCGCGCAGACCTATATCCTCAAGCCTCATCACCTCAGGCGCTCCGAACTCGTGCACCCTTATAGCCTTCATGGATACCTCCGGTCGGTCACGAAAGTGTGTTACTGAGAGTATATCTCATTTTTCCCCTTCATCAGTGCTTCGAAGGAACACACCTCCCCTTAGTCCACTCCCGTCAAGGGAGGGATCTGTCATTCCCTCGCGCTCAAGGGGATCCAGTGTCTTTGCCATACTTGATTAAGACAAACAAACTGGATTCCCGATAAAAGCCTCGGGAATGACAAAAGGAAATCAGGGTGGGAGATATTTTCGATGAAGGAAAAGCCCTACCCCTTGAATTTCTCTATCCTGAAAGAGCCTTTCTCAAAGACGAGATAGCTCCTGTCGGCCGCGAAGCTCCCTGGGTTTGCGAAAACGCCGTTTTTTTCCTGGTATATGCCGGGCGCGTGGGAGTGCGCGAATACCACGCAGTCAACGGCTCCGAGCCTCGACACAGCGAAAGCGCGGAGCGCTTCGTCGATCCGCTTCCCTTTGTCGTACCCGGTGTTCTTCGTGCGGCTTCTTCTGGACAACCCCATCGCGCACTTCCAGACGAAGCCGGGGGTTGCGGCCCACGCTATTAGTCTGAACGCCGGGCTCCTTAAAAACGCGCGCCAGAGCATGTAGCCGAATGTCATCGATACCGTGTCGCCGTGGAGGAGGAGGAACGCCTTTCCGTCAAGCGAGGCCTCTCCCATGTTAGGGATTACCTTTGCCTTGAGCTTTGCAGTAAAAAAAGGCCCCATTGAAAAGTCGTGGTTGCCCTCGGTGTAGAAGATGTGCGCGCCTCTCCGTTTAAGCCTGAGGAGCTCGTCGAGCACCGTGGAGTAGTTCTCTTCGACGACTTTGTTTGCGCCGGTCCAGAAGTCGAAGAGGTCCCCGAGTATGACGAGGTTGTCCGCCTTGAGATTTGATAGGAATTTGACGAGCGCGGCCTGGTTGGGGTCTCCCAGGCCTTTAAGGTGCGCGTCGGCGACAAAGACGGTCTTCATTTTAGGTTCAGCGCGGCGAGAGCCGCGCGCTGCATTACCTCGACCGGCGCTTTCTTTCCGGTCCAGAGCTCGAATGTGAGCGCGCCCTGTCTGACGAGCATTGAGAGCCCGTAGTGGACCCGCAGGCCGCGCGCCTTTGCCGCGTTCAAAAACGCCGTCTCAAGCGGGACGTATACGATGTCCGAGACTATTGAGCCCCTGGGCAGGGCCTCAAGCGGCACGTCGGGCGCCCCGGTCCCTTTCATCCCGATGGAAGTGGTGTTGACGACAAGGGAGGCGTTGTTTAAATCTTGAGCGATGGCGCTATCAAGGAGGCCTACGGCCTTCATAACAACCGGATAGGAGGCCTCGAACTCCCTTATAAGGTCCTCCGCCCGCTTAAGGGTCCTGTTTGCGACGACTATCGAGGCAGGTCTTTTTTCAAGCGCGGACCTTAGAATCGCCCGGGCCGCGCCCCCGGCCCCGAGTATGACTATGCGTTTTCCCCGGACCGTAAAGCCAATATCCTCCTTGAGGCTCAAGAGATAGCCGGGGCCGTCGGTGTTGTAGCCGACGAGCTTTCCGTTCCTGTTGACGATGGTATTTACCGCGCCTGCCGCTTTCGCGTCCGGGTCGACCTCATCCAGGTACTTTAATACCTTTTCCTTGTGGGGGATGGTGACGTTGACGCCGCAGAGATTCAGCGCCCGGATGGCGTTGACCGCCGTCTT
The DNA here is from genome assembly GCA_001797465.1 of Deltaproteobacteria bacterium GWB2_55_19. GTDB lineage: Bacteria > Desulfobacterota > GWC2-55-46 > GWC2-55-46 > GWC2-55-46 > GWB2-55-19. Next base: position 129,276 of record MGPQ01000010.1, read on the forward strand.
GAGGTCGGTAGCCGGCGACTTCCTGACATGAAATGGGACGTAGGCCATATCGAGCCCCAGGGCCTCGAAGGCGGCGTTATGCATGGCAGGCGAGATCGTGTGGTCCACGGGGTCGCCGAATATGCCGACGAGCTTTGTCTTTCCGCTTATCTCCAATCAAGACCTCCGTCTGCCGAGTATCTTCCTCGCCCTGCCGACATCCTTTCTTATCGCCTTCACGAGCGCCTCCCTTGACATGAAGGCGGCCTCGTCACGGAGCCTCTCAGCGAAGCGCACCTCGACCTTTTTACCATAGATGTCGCTTATGAAGTCAAGTATGTGCACTTCTATCGCGCGGGCCTTTCCCCCGAAGGTCGGGGCGACCCCGATGTTAAGCACCGCCTCGCGCTCCCGGCCGTCGAGGAGCGCGAAGGCCGCGTATACGCCGTCTTTCGGGACGAGTTCGCTCTCGACGTCGAGGTTCGCGGTGGGGAAGCCTATCTCCTTCCCCATGTCTTTGCCCCTTACGACCCTGCCCTTTATCGAGTATAACCTTCCGAGGAGTCCGGCGGCCTTTTTAACCTCGCCGTCCTTCACATACGCGCGTATCCGCGAACTGCTTACGACCTCGTTCCGCCGTTTGTACGCGGGGACCAGGAAGACCTTGAAGCCGAATTCATTCCCGAGCTCTTTTAAGTACTCGACGGTCCCGGACCTGCCTGTGCCGAACGAAAAATCGTGGCCGACCCAGACCTCCCGGACCGAAAGCGCGTCCACAAGCACACTCTCGACGAACTGCCTCGGGTGGGTCGCCGCAAAGGCCTTCGTGAACTCCGCGAGCACGAGCCAGTCCGCGCCGGTCGCGTTAATGAGCCTTATCTTCTCGTCAATATCTATAAGAAGGGGCGGGGACTTCTCCGGGGCGACGACCTTCAACGGGTGCGGCTCAAAGGTATAGACTACCGAAGGCGCGCCGAACCTCCTCGCGCGCGCGACGACCTTTTCTATCACCCTCCTGTGCCCGATATGCAACCCGTCAAAGTTGCCAAGCGTGAGTATGGGGTTTTTAATCTCTTTTAAATCGGAGTCTCTTACGACTTTCATATAAATTCGGAGTATTAGAGGATCAGAGAGCCTCTTGGGGGTCCTCGCCGGACGGGCAAACCCGTATCAAATGATTATATTTTAAATCGTCCTACAAGGAACCTTTTGACGCTGGCGGTGCGCCGAGCGCACCTTTTTATAAAAAGTCCCCCCCAGGTTCAAGTCTCAAAACTTCCCGGACCTTATTATCTGGAAGGCGAGCCAGAGTCCGAGTATCGACGCGATGATGAAGCCGAGGACCCCGAGCGCCGGGAGCCCGAATATCATAGGGGCGGCCTCCGCGGCTATGACGAGCGACGAGCCTACGATGAGGGCCGCTATGATGATGGCGAAAGTGAGCCTGTTCGAGGAGCGGTCCATCTCGCCCATGAACTCCTCGAGCCCCCGGTGCTTGAACTCTATGCCAATCTTCCCCTCGTCTATCTTTTTGAGTATCCGCGCGGCCTCTATCGGGAACCTTTCAGCGAGGTCGCGGTAGTCTGATAAGGCGCGCGCCGCGTCCTTGATGACCGTCCCCGGGCTCATGCTTTCGACATAGAGCCTGGTGGCGTACGGCTGGCTCTCCTTTATAATGTCTATATCCGGGTGTAGGAGCCTGCCGAGCCCTTCGAGCTCTATGATGCATTTGTCGAAGAGGAGGAGGTCCCTCGGGAGCCTTATGTCGTGTCTGGCGGCCAGCCTTATGTAGTCGAGGAGGAGCTCGCCCATGCGGACGTGCTTGAAAGGCCGTCCGAAGTAGCGGAGCATTATATCATAATACTCGCGCTCGAATGAAGCCCTGTCTATGTCCTCTGGGAGTATCCCCATGCGCTGGTAGACCCTCGTGAGGCGCTCGAAGTCCTCGGAGGCGAAGCTTATGAGGATGTCGGCGAGGTGCTGTTTCATCTCGTTGTCGATACGGCCGACTATGCCGAAGTCGACGAGGGCTATTTTGCCCTCGGATATTACGAAGATATTGCCGGAGTGGAGGTCTCCGTGGAATATGCCGAACTCGAATACCTGGCGGAAGAAGACGTCCGCGATGAGGATGGCGACGGAGGCGGTGTCTATGGATTTTTCCCTGAGTTTCTGGACGTTGTCGATTTTTATGCCGTCGATCTTTTCGAGCGTGAGGACGCGCCTGGCCGTAATATCCCAGAATACGGAGGGAATGACGACCCTCGCGTCACCGGAGAAGTTTTCGCGGAAGCGCTCGGTGTAGCTCGCCTCGAGCGTAAAGTCCATCTCGCGCCTGAGCACGCGCGAGAACTCCTCGACCATGCCCTCGGGGTCGTAGAGCCTGCTCTCGGGTATGTACTTGAGCGCGAGTTTGGCGATATAGGCGAGGATGGACGTATCCAGGTCTATCAGCGCCTCGATCCCCGGCCTCTGGACCTTTACGATGACTTCAACGCCCTCGGGGGTGCGCGCCCTGTGGACCTGGGCGATGGAAGCCGCGGCGACCGCTTCCTCGTCGAACTCGGAGAAGAGCTCGCTCAGGGGCCTTTTGAACTCGGCTTCTATTACGGACTTTACCTGGGAGAACGGAATCGGCGCGACCGAGTCCTGGAGTTTCAGGAACTCGATTATATATTCGTGCGGGACTATGTCTGGCCTTGTGGAGAGGATCTGGCCGAGTTTTATGAACGTGGGGCCGAGCTCTTCGAGCGCAAGTCGGGCCCTGGCAGGCGCGGAGAGCGCCGCTTCCTCGCGGGCGAGTTTGCGCCTTAAGACCCGCACTGGCAGGGACACCAGCCCCCCGAGGCGCAGGCTCTCCATGAGGGGATGGAAACCGTGCCTTACGAATACGGTCACGATCGTCCGGAGCCTCTTTATGTTCCTGTACGCGAGGTGGAACCTCATGGGGGTCATCTCTTTCTCTTGGACCCTCTGCCGCCACTTTCGCGAGGCCTCTGCCCGCCCTGTTTACGGGGCTTATCAGCGAAGGCCTCGTCGAGGACGAGGTCTATTCTTCTGCGTTCGACGTCAGCGCGCGTGACCTTTACCGAGACCGCGTCGCCGAGGCGGAAGACGCGCTTTTTCCGCTCCCCTATGAGCGAGTGCCTTTTTTCGTCGAATATGTAGTAGTCGTCGAGGAGCGTGGAGACATGGACGAGCCCCTCGACAAAGTAGTCTTTGAGTTCGACGAATACGCCGAAGCTCGTCACCCCCGAGATGAGCCCTTCGAAGGCCTCTCCTACCTTGTCCGACATGAACTGCGTCTTCTTAAGGTCCGCTATCTCGCGCTCCGCCTCCATGGCCTTGCGCTCGCGCGCCGATGTATGTCCGCAGACCGGCGGCAGGGCGGATTCCATCCGCTCCCGCGCCTCAGCCGTATATTTGCCGTGGATGAGGAGCTTTAAGAGCCTGTGGACGACGAGGTCCGGGTATCTCCGTATGGGGGAGGTGAAGTGGGTGTAGTCCTTGAAGGCGAGGCCGAAGTGGCCGACGTTCTCCTCCGAGTATACGGCCTGCTTCATCGAGCGGAGCAACACCTGGTTTATGAGCTTCTCCTCGGGCCTTCCCTCTACCGCCTTCAAGACTTGCTGGAAGCCGAGCGGCCCCAGGCCGTCCTTGAAGTGGAGGCCGAAGGACGACGCGAACTCCGCGAAATCGTGTATTGAGTCGGCGTCAGGCTCCTCGTGGACCCTGTATACGAACGGGTATGACCTGCTGGAGAACTCCCCGGCAACGGCCTTGTTGGCGGCGAGCATGAACTCTTCGATTAATTTATGCGCCTCGTTCCTCTCGGAGCGGACGATGTCCTCGACGTTGCCCTTGAGGTCGATGATTATCTGAGGCTCAGGGAGGTCGAAGTCTATGGAGCCCGCCTCCATGCGCCTTTCAGTGAGCTTTTTGGCAAGCTCGGCCATTATTTTTATGTCCGGGAGTATGCGCGAGTACCTTTTTTCAATTTCCGCGTCCTCGCCGCGGATGAGCTTTTTTACGTTCGTGTAAGTCATACGCTCGGCGCTCTTAATGACGCTCTCGTAGAAACTTTTTCCGACGACCGAGCCTTTTGCGTCGAACTCGAGCTCGGCTGTCATTGTGAGCCTCTCGACCTGCGGGTTCAGGCTGCATATCCCGTTCGAGAGCGCCTCGGGGAGCATGGGTATGGCCCTGTCCGGGAAGTATACGCTCGTGCCGCGCGCGTATGCCTCGGAGTCGATGGCGGTCCCTTCCCTTACGTAGTGGCTGACGTCCGCTATCGAGACCCAGAGCCTGTACCCGTGGGTGGTCCTCTCTATTGAGACCGCGTCGTCGAAGTCCTTTGCCGTCTCGCCGTCTATGGTGACGGTGGTCCGCGTCCTTAAGTCCGTCCTGCCCGCTATCTCAGCCTGAGAGACGGACGAAGGGACCGAGAGGACTTCGTGGAGGACGTCGGCGGGGAAGCGGTGCGGGAGGCCGTATTTTTTGAGTATCACCTCGGCCTCGACGTCCGGGTCGTCCGGGTTTCCGATGACTTCAACGACCCTGCCCATTGGCGCGAGGTTCCTGGCCGGCCACCGGGTTATCTCGGCAATAACGATCTGGCCGTCAGCGGCGTTTCCGAACTCTTCTTTCGGTATGATGACCTGATAGAGAAGTTTTTCGTCCGACGGCGTCAGTATCCCCACGCCCCGGGCCTTCTCGAACCTGCCGACGACGGTCTTATGCGCGCGTTTAATGATGCGGAGGACCGACCCTTCGCGTCTGCCGCCGCTCTTTATGCCCTCTATGCGGGCGGCGACGGTGTCCCCGTGCATGGCGCCCGAGAGCCTGCGCGCGTTTACGTAGACGTCCGCCCCGCCCTCTTCGGGTTTCACGAACCCGAAACCGTCGGGGTGGCAGGAGAGACGCCCGGTCGTGAGGTTCATCTTCGAGGGGAGGCCGAACCTCCCGCCGCGCGTCTTTATGAGCGCGCCCTCGGCGACCATCACCTTTACGACCTTCTTGAACCTGTCCCTGTCTTCCTTCCCTATCTCGAAAGAGCGGACGAGGTCCTTAAAGGACTGGGGGCCCTCTGCCAGGTAATCGATTATCTTTTTTTCAATAGGTTCCATTTTTAGGATTCGTAGTCGACTGTTATGACCGACTCCCTCACGCCGGCGATGTAGTCGGCTACCAACTTGTGCTCGGGATGGACCTGATATTTTTCGAGGTCTTCGAGGCTGTCGAATTTTACCGTAAGGGCGAGGTCATAGGACCTCTGCGCGCGCAGTATGTCCTCTCCGGCCTCCAAAGACCTGATTACCGGGACCGTTTTTTTGAGGGCGCGGAGCATATCCGCGACTTTTTTACTATCCGAGGGGTTCTTGAGCTTGAAAAGGACTACGTGCGTTATCATACGCCTCTCCATTTTGTATTATATCCAACCTTGCGGGAAAAAAGCACGGCGGGCCCGAAAGAGGGGCCCGCAATTCTTTGATTTTAGGGTAAAAAGGGACTGAAAGGGCCATTGAAGGGCCCGATGAGCGTTTACGGAAGGCTTTGGAGAAGTCTGTGACGGGTATCCTTTTAAAATATCCTAAGCCCCTTTACTTGGGGACCTTTTCCCAGTCTTTCAGGAACCTGTCTATGCCGATGTCGGTCAGAGGGTGCTTGGAGAGCTGTTCTAGCACCTTGAATGGGATCGTCGCGACGTGCGCCCCCATTATCGCGGACTCAAGGACGTGTACCGGGTTCCTGACCGAGGCGACGATTACCTCGGTTTTAAAACCGTAGTTGTCAAATATGTCGAGTATCTGGCTTATGCTGTCCATGCCGGGTTGCGCGATGTCGTCGAGCCTGCCGACAAAGGGGCTTACGTAGGTCGCCCCGGCCTTGGCGGCCATGAGCGCCTGGACCGGCGAGAAGACGAGCGTGACGTTTGTCTTGATACCTTCGGCCGAGACGGTCTTTACGGCCTTCAAGCCTTCGAGCGTCATGGGGACCTTCACGACGATGTTCTTGTGGATTTTGGAGAGCTCCCGGGCCTCACCTATCATGCCCTTGGCGTCGAGACTCACCGCCTCGGCGCTTATGGGGCCGTCTATGATGGTACATATCTCGGCTATAAGGTCTTTAAAGGACCTCTTTTCCCTTGCGACAAGCGAGGGGTTGGTGGTGACGCCGTCTACGAGCCCCCACTCGTCCGCTGTCCGTATTTCGTCTATGTTCGCGGTATCTATAAAGAACTTCATGGAAAACTCCCCTTGACTAAATTTTTGTCCTGTGCGAATATTTTCGTTTGCAGGCGTAAGCCGTCGATTTCAGGTTGGTTTTCAGACGTCGTCTATCCGGCTGGCCTTTAATACAGAATAATAGCCTGAAATAATCATAATTTCAAGGTTTAAAAAACGGCCTTCACGGGGGCAAACCCCCGCGAGGGGTCTCCTTGCCGAAGTGGCGGAATTGGTAGACGCGCTAGATTCAGGTTCTAGTGGGTGAAAGCCTGTGGGGGTTCGAGTCCCCCCTTCGGCACCAAAATAAAAAAGGGTATGGTTACCCTTGACCCTTTTATAGATTGAAGAGGACTCGAACAGCGGTCCGAGCGCCGAGTAAGCGAGGATGAGGCCTTGCGGGAGCAGGGCCGGAAGCGAGGGCGCCCGGGTCGGGCGAAGATGCGGGCGCATCGAGCAGAGACCTCGAGTCCCCCCTTCGGCACCATTTTTTTGTTGGAAATCCTTTCCATCTGCCTGACGCTCCCCCTCAATGGGGTCTTTTAAATGGTTTTTAAGTCTCCCGTATGAAAGAACTCAAAGTCAGGCTCCTTGTAATCATCCCGGCGTTCAACGAAGAGGCCGCCATTGGCGGGGTCGTCGCCTCTGTGAGGAGGCATGCGCCCGAGGCCGATATAGTCGTCGTTAACGACGGCTCAGCGGACGCTACCGCCGACGTCGCGGGGAGGGCCGGGGCGACCGTGCTTAACCACCTCTACAACATGGGCATCGGCGCCACCATGCAGACCGGATACAAGTACGCGAGCAGGGCGGGCTACGACGTCGCGGTACAGGTCGACGGCGACGGCCAGCACCCGGCGGAATCCATACGCTTCCTCGTGGGTACCCTTATGAAGAACAGGGCGGATCTCGTCGTCGGGTCGAGGTTCCTGGGCGAAGGCGACTACAAGCCGTCGCTTGCGCGCTCCACGGGCATGGCGATATTCTCAAAGGTCGTCTCAGCGGTCATAAAGGTGAAGGTCACTGATACCACCTCGGGGTTCAGGGCCGCCGGAAAAAGGTGCATCGATTTTTTCAGCTCCAGGTACCCTGACGACTACCCGGAGGTGGAGTCGCTCGTGTTGCTTCACAAAAAGGGTTTTAGTATAATAGAGGTCCCGGTGACCATGTCGGAGAGGGCCTCGGGGCGGTCTTCGATAACGCCGGTCAAGTCCGTCTATTACATGGTGAAGGTCCTCCTCGCCATATTCGTAGATCTCCTGAAAAGGGTGTAAGAGGGGATGCCCGGATGTACTACCTTCAGATATTCTCGATAATCGGTTCGCTTGCCCTCTTCGCGATAGTCATAGACTTTATCAGGAGGGGCCTCCTGAAAGAGAAGTACTCTGTCCTATGGCTCGCCTCGGCCGTCGTCATAATGGCGCTCTCCGTCAAAAAGGAGCTCCTTGATTCCATCGCGGGTTGGCTCGGCATCGCTTATCCCCCGTCGCTACTCTTCCTCGTCGCGTTCATATTCGTCCTCCTCATAACGCTCCACTTTTCCGTCGTCATCTCGCTCCTCCATGAGAAGAATAAGGCGATAGCGCAGGAGCTCGCGCTCATGAAGAACGCCCTCAAGGAGGCGGGGATAGACGTGCCGGGAAAGGCGCGGGGAGAAGTCAAGAAGTGATCGCGAGGTTCTTTTCGCTCCGTAGGTTCCATCTCATCGCCGCGCTCATCATCGCGGCCTCCATCCTTGTCGTCTACTCGAACTCGTTCAACGCCGCCTTTCAGTACGACGACAACCCCCAGATAGTCGATAACGACTCCCTTAAAGACCTCAAAAACATACCGGCGCTTTTGAAGGGCCCGAGGGGCATAACGCTGGCCACCTTCGCGATAAACTACGCCATCGGCGGTACGGACGTCTTCGGCTACCACGTCGTCAACACCGCCATACATATACTGGCCTCCATCGCCGTATACTTTTTTGTCTTTCAGACGATACTCCTCGTCAAGGGGTGCGAGACGGCGTCCAGAAGGGTAGGCTTCTTCTCGGCGATGATATTCGCGCTCCACCCGGTGCAGACGCAGGCTGTCACATACATAGTCCAGAGGATGGAGGCTCTCTCCGCCCTTTTCTATCTGCTTGCCCTTATCTTTTTCATAAGGGGGGCGAAGGCCACGACATCTGGAGGAAGGTGGGTCAGCTACACGCTTGTCGCCGTCTCGTTCATTCTGGGCTTCTACTCCAAGGAGTCGGCCTTCACGCTCCCGGCGGTGATCCTGCTCTATGACTTCTGTTTCCTCGCAAAGGGGAGGTTATCGGGGATGTTGGGGAGGTGGCCGGTCTACGCCGTGCTCGCCGCGCTCTTCATTTTCTTTGCCGTGAACACGATTATGCCGCTCGGAGGTTTCGGGGACTTAAGTTCTGAGTCGGCCGTCAACGAGGTGAGCGAGAGCGCGGTCAAAGGGGCCGCGCCGATAGTTACCCCGAAGGAGGCATCTGCCGGGTTCAAGGTGACTTACATAACGCCCAGGGAGTATCTCTTCACCCAGTTCAACGTGCACCTTTACTATATGGCGCTCCTTGCGGTCCCGATGTATCAGAACCTAGACTATGACATACCGAGGGCAGAGGGGCTCTTTACCGCGCCTCAGGTGAACCCCGGTACAAAACTCCTCATCCCCATGCCCCCGCCGATTGTGTCGCTCGTGATACTCGCGGCCGTAGTCGGCATAGCCCTGTACCTCATCAGGAGGACGCAGTCGAACCCTTCTTCACTCTGGCGCGCCATCGGTTTTTTCGCACTCTGGAACTTCATAATACTCTCGCCGACGTCGAGCTTCATACCGATTATAGACGTCATCTACGAGCACAGGCTTTATCTCCCGTCGTTAGGGTTTTTCGTCGCATTCGTGCTCATCGCGGACCGGCTCCTCGGCAAGAGGGCCGGGGTCCTTCGACGCGCCGTAAAATAGCGATCGCCTTTTGCCCGCCTTGCCTCCACCCGGCAGTCCCTTTGGCCCTCCTTTAATAAAGGCTTAATCTACGCGCAAGTAAAATGGCTCAAGTGCAATACATCCTTGTCAGAAGGGGAGCCATGAGAAAGCACGGTATATACCTGGTCTGCACCCTTATAGCAGGGTTCCTGGCCTACACCGTTTTAAATAATTACGCCTCGATAAACCCGCTCCAGTGGGCGCTCCTCGTAGTGATACTCGTCATCTCGCACGGGCTTTACTCGCTCCTCGGGAGAGGGGCCTTCAAGACCGATGCCCGTAAGCACCTCGCCATAGCCCTCGTCTACGGGGCCGCGGCCGCCTCGGTCTTCTATCCGACCGCAAACAGCATATTCAGGGGCGACGACTGGCTCATCCTCATGCTCTTCAACTCCATAGACGGGTTTTCGCTAAAGACGCTTAAGGACATCTCGTTCTTCGAGATGTTCGGCCACATAAGGTTCCAGCCGCTCGCGCATCTCCTTATATTCGTCAGATACCTCGCGTTCGGCAACAACATCCTTCTCTACCATATCCTCAACATCGCGCTCCACGTCTCGGCCGCCTTTCTCGTATTCCTGGTCCTGAAGGCGTTCCTCAAGGACACGCAGTTCCCATTCATCTTCGGGCTCCTCTTCATAACGCTCCCGAGCCAGTTCGACACCGTTGCCTGGACCTACCACATATACATAATACTCGGCACCATGCTCGCGTTGTCCACCATATTCCTCATATACAGGTACGTCGAGACCGAGAGGACGCCCTACATGCTCCTTGCGGTCCTCTTCGCCCTCATATCCGTCCTCTTATATGAGCCCGCGTTTCTCGCGCCTGCTTCGGTCCTCTTTATAGCGGTCGGGCTTTACGCGGGAAGGGGAAAGGCGCTCCCCAGGAGGAACCTTGCGATAATCGCCGTCCTCGTGCTCGCGACATACGCATTTTACCTGGGGATTACCGCGTGGGGGTTCTCGGTCACGAGTCCGAGGCACAAGATGAGCCTCGGCATAATGGCGACCACGACTATGGCGCTGAATGCCCTGAAGGTCATGGCAGTGAACGTCTGGGAGTCTTTTTTCGTTAAAAACATCGGGGTCTCCCCATACGTCCAGATAAAGGATATCGTCTACGTCAAGCTCCCGGAGCTCTTCTACGCCGACGCGGCGGCTATCGTCAAGCTCTCCCTCGCGCTCTTTCTCACGTCTCTCTCGAGGATAGCCAGGACGCACAGGTACGTGTTCTTTACGCTCCTCGCGGTCGCGATATCCTACATCTTCATAATATCGATCGGCAGGCTCGTGACTAACGAGCTCGCTTACGTCCCAACGCAATCGAGGTACCAGTACTTCCCGAACGCCATGCTCGTCATAGCCGCGGCCATGCTCCTTTGGCCCAAGTACCAGGCGGGCAGGTGGAGGGCGGTCATAACGACGATCCTCTTCGCATTCTTCTTCTGGAACTCTCAGAACTCTTTATACGCCAATAACCAGGTCGCGGGCGCCATGGAGCCGCTCGACGGGCATTACCAGAAGGTGAAGGGGTTCCTCTCGACGAACCTCGGGGCGAGGCTCTTTATCGATTTCACCCCTGACACCAAAGGCAGTTTCGAAATGGGCTCGGACATGGCGCTCGACTACCTCTTCAAGGGGAGGGTTACGAAGTTCCTCGGCGCCGCGACCCACGTATACGACGGCTCGGTCTTTACGGAGAACGCCGCATACTTCGGGGCCGCGGACAAATACCTGAACGACTTTACCGTAAAATGGTTCTTAGTGAGGGACAAGAACCGTGATATAAAGTCCGACATAAGTATTATCGGGTCTGAGTCCGTCTATCCACGCATATCGATCGCCCCGGGCAACGCCGTAAAACTTGAGATCAAGGACGCCTCCACCGGCGCGACAGGCGTATTCCTCCTGCATTACCCGGCCCCGCCGGAGAACATCACCAGGACCTGGATAGGCGCGGAGATCTCCGTCCAGAAGAAAGACGACGAGGTGACGCTCTCATTCAACGGCATGCCTTACGACAAAGTCACCCTTCAATCGACCTACATCGGCTGGTCGATGGACGGGATCGACCTCCTCGGAGGCTATTACCGGGGCGCCGCCGAGTCGATCTACGTGAATAACCTCCATTTTCACGCCGATACCGCCGAGAGTGATCTTGACCTCTAACGCGGTAAGCCCTGCCCTGCCCCCGGCATCCAGGGGGATAATCACAGCCCGCCCGCTACTGTTACAATTGTTATAAAATTGCTATTGACTTACCCTGCCTAACTATATTAGACTGGCACCAAAATAGTCGTGAGGGCTATAAGGCCATGAAGGCACAAGCTACCCCAGCATCCAAGGAAAACAACAAGGTCCTGATAGCAGAAGACAACCCCAAGACTCGGCTTTTCCTCAAAAATCAGCTGGAGCTCCTGGGTTATGAGGTCATCTGCGCCGTCTCCAACGGTCAGGCCGCGGTAGATAAGGTCGCAGAGTTGAACCCCAACCTCGTCATCATGGACGTCAAGATGCCGGAGATGGACGGCATTGACGCGGCAAGGGCGATAACCGCAAGGGGGCCCGTGCCGATCATCCTCATTACAGGCCTCTCATCCGACGAGATCGCGATAAAGGCCATAGAGGCCGGCGTCTTCGCGTATCTTGTCAAACCCGTCACCAAGAAACAGCTTGAGCCGGCCATAAAGCTCGCGATGGCTAGGTACAGTGAGTTCAAGTCCCTGAAGGTTGAGGTCGACGACCTAAAGGACGCCATAGAGACGAGAAAACTCGTCGAGCGCGCAAAAGGCATCCTCATGAAGAGGTGCAATATCTCCGAGGAGGAGGCGTTCAAGCTCCTGCAGTCCCACTCCCAGAAAGAGAACAAGAAGATGCGCGAGATCGCGGACAATATAATAACCGCCTCCAAGCTCATCTGACCCCGGCCCCTAAGGTGGCTCGGCGATATCAACTTTTTACCCGCACACACGCCTTTTCGTTCCCCTTGACTAATCAGAGCGGTACTGTTATTTTAAAATAGTCCGGGGGCGCATTAAACCCACGGACCTTATACGCGAGGGGAGTCCGAACGGACTGAGAGTCTTCATAACGAAGAGACCCTAACGACCTGATCTGGGTAATGCCAGCGTAGGGAAGCGGCGGAAGTCTTTTTTTAAATGCGAGGCATTCGCGCCAGAGCCGCCCCTGTGGGCGGCTCTTTTATTTTTATGGATATGAACGATATAATAGTAGATACCCGACAGATAGAGGAGCTCCTCGAAGGGGGCGCAAAGGCCTCGCGCGAGGATATCGCCCTGATATTAGAGAGGGCCGCCCTCGGGAAAGGGACATCCCTTGAGGACGCCGCCGCCCTTTTGTCCATTAAGGACGAGGAGGCGCTCTCGGCGCTCCTTAAGAAGGCCGGAGATGTCAAGGACAAGGTCTTCGGCAAGAGGGTAGTCCTCTTCGCGCCGCTCTATCTCTCCAACTTCTGCACGAACGGGTGCGTATACTGCGGCTTTCGTAGCGCCAACCGCTCTGTCGAGAGAAAGGCGCTTACGCCGGAAGAGGCCGTCATCGACGCAAAGGCCCTTGAGGCGATGGGTTTTAAAAGGGTGCTCCTCGTAACAGGCGAGGACCCGAGGTACGGCGTCGATTACATAGCCTCCTGCGTAGAGGCCATATACGCGAATACCGGCATGAGGATAGTCCATGTGAACGCGCCTCCGATGGATATTGCGTCCTTGAGGCGCCTTAAGGACGCCGGGGCCGGGGTCTACCAGTCCTTCCAGGAGACATACCACAGACCGACGTACGAAAAGGTACACCCGCACGGGAACAAGAAGGACTACGACTTTAGAATAAAGGTCATGGACAGGGCGATAGAGGCCGGGTTCGAGGACGTGGGCATAGGCCCGCTCCTCGGACTCTATGACCACAGGTTCGACTGCCTCGCAACGATCGCGCATTCCAAGCACCTTTTTGAAAGGTTCGGCGCGCACGCGCACACGGTCTCGATCCCGAGGCTCCGCCCGGCTGAATCTGGCTTAAAGGATGTGCCACACCCGGTTTCCGACCTTGAGCTTAAGAAGATCGTCGCGGTCTTCCGGCTCGCCATACCGAGCGCGGGTGTCGTGGTATCCACAAGGGAGGGGGCGGCCTTAAGGAGCGAACTGCTCCACATCGGCGCGACCCAGTTGTCAGCCGCGTCCAGAACGAACCCCGGAGGCTACGCCCAGGGGAAGTCCCTTGAGCAGTTTTCGACGAACGACCAGAGGTCCTTGCCTGAGGTGATGTCATCCGTCGTCGCCGAGGGCTTTATCCCGAGCCTATGCACCACCTGCTACCGGGTGGGGAGGACCGGCGCGGAGTTCACGAGAAAGACCGTCGCCGGAGAGATGGAAAAGTTCTGCCAGGCGAACGCGCTCCTTACCCTCAAGGAATACATAGAGGACTACGCGGAGAACGGCCTTCGTGAGGAGCTTGGACACACAATAGAAGACGGCCTCGGGGAGATAAAAGACCCTTCGATAAAAAAGGCGCTGGAAGACAGATTGAAAGAAATCGAAGAGGGCAAGAGGGACATCTACTTCTGATGAGAGTAAGGGTGAACGGAGAAGAGAGGGAAGCTCAAAATGGCTCGACGCTAAAGGCCCTGCTGGATGGACTGAACATCAGGCCCGAGTCCATAGCCGTCGAGGTCAACCGCGAGATAGTCCCCAAAAGGACCTGGGAGAACGCGGTCCTGAAAGATGGCGATGTAATAGAAATAGTGAGGATGACCGGCGGGGGGTAGGCGCCGTCATAATTATCCAAAGTCAGCGGCTTACAAGGAGCGGTCATGGAAGATGTTTTGAGAATAGGAAAGAGGACCTTTTGCTCCCGTCTTATGGTAGGGACCGGTAAATATCCGTCGAACGAGATAATGAAGGCGGCGCTCGATGCCTCCGGGGCCGAGGTCGTGACGGTCGCGGTTCGGAGGGTGAACCTCGACAGGAACAAGGAATCCCTCCTCAACCACATAGACCTCAAAAAATACACGCTCCTCCCGAACACCGCCGGTTGCTACACGGCCGAGGAGGCCATAAGGACCGCGCGCCTTGCGCGTGAGGCGCTTGATACCGATTTTCTGAAGCTTGAGGTATTGGGCGACGAGAAGACTTTGTTCCCGGATAACGAGGCCTTGCTCGAAGCCGCGAAGGTCCTCGTAAAGGAAGGCTTCACAATCCTCCCGTACACGAACGACGACCCGATAATGGCGAGGAAGCTCGAAGACATCGGGTGCGCGGCTGTGATGCCGCTCGCCGCGCCCATTGGTTCGGGGCTTGGCATAAGGAACCCGCACAACTTAAGGATAATCCTTGAGACTATAAAGGTCCCGGTCATCGTGGACGCCGGTGTCGGCACGGCCTCTGACGCGGCCATCGCAATGGAGCTTGGTTGCCACGGTCTCCTCATGAACACGGGCATAGCCGGCGCAAAGGACCCTGTCTCCATGGCAAAGGCGATGCGGCTGGCTACTGACGCAGGAAGGTTGGCGTATCTCTCAGGCAGGATCCCTAAAAAGCTCTACGCCACCGCCTCAAGCCCGACAACGGGACTCATAGAATAGGAGCGAAATAATTGCACCCCATCCTTTTCAGGTTCGGCCCCATAGAGATACGCTTCTACGGCCTCATGTACGTCGTCGCGATACTCGTTGCGAACTGGCTTATAAGGAAAGAGGTGAGGAGAAAGTCGATAGCCCTCACAGACGACGATGTGATGAACTTCATCATCTGGACGGTAGTAGGGGGGGTCCTCGGCGCGCGCTTCTATTATGTAATATTCAACCTCGACTACTACCTCTCGAACCTTGTCGAGATACCGGCGGTCTGGCACGGCGGGCTCGCCATACACGGCGGCATGATCGGCGGCATATTCGCGGCTTGGCTCTATCTTAAGAGAAAAGGCGTCGCATTCTGGGGCATGGCCGATTGCGTCGCCCCGGCGCTCATTTTAGGGCAGGCCTTCGGCAGGTTCGGTAACTTCATGAACGGGGACGCGCACGGCAGGCCCACGGACATGCCCTGGGGCATAGTATTCCCGCCGGAATCCATCGCCGGGTCTGAATTTCCGGGCATCCCGCTCCACCCGACGATGCTCTATGAGCTCGTAATAAATTTCGGCATATTCCTCCTTCTCTGGCTTTACTTGAAGAAAGAGGAGCGTAAGGACGGCTTCATCTTCGCCTCCTACATCGCGCTCTATTCAATGGGGAGGTTCGTAGTAGAGCACTTCCGGGCCGACTCCCTCATGGCAGGCCCGATAAAGGCCGCGCAGATAGTCAGCCTCGCTATCGCGGCTGTCGCGCTCATAATAATATTCACCAAACGGCTTTGGGAAGGTGAGCAACGGAGGGCGAATGCCAGGCGTCGGTGAGAGGCTTTACCTCATCACCGACGGGTCAGCCAAAAGGGACTTATCCGGCTTTCTTGAGAAGATAGACGCGGCTCTCGCCGGCGGGGCAAGGCTCATCCAGCTAAGGGAAAAAGCACTCTCGGCAAAAGACCTTCTCAAGCTCGCAAAGATTATTAAGGCAAAGGCCGAGACATTCGGTGCGCGCCTTCTTATAAACGACCGCGCCGACATAGCGTTGGCCGCAGGCGCTGACGGCGTACATATAACGGGCAACGGATATGCGCCTTTTGAGGCCCGGAAAATACTCGGGGATACGGCCCTGATAGGCGTCTCCACGCACTCTATCGTCGAGGCCCGAAGGGCCGAAGAAGAAGGCGCGGACTTCGTCACATTCGGCCCCGTGTATTTCACCCGGTTAAAGGCCGCGTACGGAGAGCCGCTCGGCATAGAAAAGCTCCGCGAGACGGCAACCCTCGTAACAATCCCCGTCTTCGCGCTCGGGGGCATAACGACGAAAAGGGTAGTAGAGGCCGTATCAAACGGGGCCTCAGGTGTCGCCGTCATCTCGGCGGTCTTCGGAAGCGGCGATATTAAAAAAAGTGTAGAGGGCCTTCTTTCAGAGCTCGACCACCAAACATTCAGACGAGGGGGCAAAGATGACCCAGCTTGATCAGGCCCGGAAGGGCGTTATAACAGAGGAGATGAAGAGGGCCGCCCTCTCCGAAGGAGTGGAACCCGAATACATACGGGCTTCGATAGAAGAGGGGACCGTAATAATCACGAAAAACAGGCTCCACAGGACTATCGAAGGGCTTGCCGTCGGCAAGGGTTTGAGGACCAAGGTCAACGCGAACATCGGCTCGTCCCAGGACCGCGTGGATATAGAAGAAGAGCTCAAGAAACTCCGCGCCGCGGTCGAGGCCGGGGCTGACGCCGTCATGGACCTATCGACCGGAGGCGACGTAAACGCCATAAGGAAGGCGGTGCTGGAGGAGTCCCCGGTCCCCATCGGGACCGTCCCCATCTATCAGGCCGCGTTGGAGGCCAAAAAAAAGAAGAAGTCGTTCGTCGAGATCGAAGGCGAGGAGATATTCGACGTCATAGAACAGCAGGCCGAGGAGGGCGTCGACTTCGTCACCGTCCACTGTGGCGTGACTATGAATTCCGTCGAGCGGATAAAGAGGGAAGGGCGCATCATGGGGATAGTGAGCAGGGGAGGGGCCTTGACAGCCGAGTGGATGAAGTTCCGCCGGAGAGAAAACCCGCTTTTCGAGGACTACCCGAGGCTCATAAAAATTGCGAAAAAATACGACATGGTCTTGAGCCTCGGCGACGGGCTACGCCCCGGGTGTCTGGCCGACGCGACAGACAGGGGGCAGATAGAGGAGCTTGTGACGCTCGGAGAGCTCGCCAAAATGGCCTTTGACGAGGGCGTGCAGGTGATGATAGAGGGGCCCGGCCACATGCCGATGGACCAGATAGAGGCGAATATCCTTCTCCAGAAAAGGCTATGCAACGGCGCCCCGTTCTATGTCCTCGGGCCGCTTGTCACCGACATAGCCCCGGGTTACGACCACATCACCTCAGCCATAGGCGGGGCCATAGCGGCCTCTGCCGGCGCGGATTTTCTCTGCTACGTCACGCCGAGCGAGCACTTAAGATTACCGACGATCGAGGACGTCCGCGAGGGCGTCATCGCTTCCCGCATCGCGGCCCACGCAGGCGACATCTCCAAGCGCGCGAAGGGCGCGCTCGCCCAAGACATAAAGCTCGCCAAGGCGAGAAAGGCCCTTAACTGGGACGAGCAGATAAGGCTCTCGATAGACCCGAAGAAGGCGAGGGCCCTTCGGGAGACGTCCCCGCCCGAGGACGCCGACGTTTGCACCATGTGCGGGTCGCTTTGCGCGATCAAGATAACCTGCGAGTAGGTCGCTCTGCGCTCGGTCGTTTTATATCGGGCATGGAAAGGGCTAAACTAAAAAAGGCGAGACATTTTTGTCCCGCCTTTGCCGGCGTGTCCGCACGAGCGTTTCAGGTTTTTTGCTTTTTGCGCCCTGCCGGGCTTTTTTCGGGATAGGGGTTCTCGCTACGCCCTCCCCCTCCCCGCTCGGCGCGGCGCTAGAGTTTTTCGGAAGCTATTGAGGTAAGGTTAATAAATCGCTTCGATGCGGACTTTGCCTGTTCGGCGAGGACCACGCGCTCGCCCCTTGCGCGCTCATTTCCCAAAGGTCGCTCATCCTATCCCTGCTTTGTTTTTAAAAGACAAAGGCACGTAAGGCTCGCGTGCCGCCCCTCATTCGATATGGAGCGTCAGAACACAGCACGTATAAGCGCGACGAAGTCGAGGAGGGAGGCGTATCTGTTGTACGCCGCAGAGACGAGGAGTAACTCAGGTATGTTTAGTTTGCGCTCTGTGAGGAACGCTCATCTCGCCCCCACCTGATTTCGTTTTTCCAAAACGGTTTACGTCTCCGCCACCCTCACGCAGTTCTTCCCGCTCCACTTCGCCTTGTAGAGCGCGTCGTCGGCGTAGTTGACGAGGTCCCCGGAGTTCATCGCGCCCTTCTGCGGGTATGCGGCGACGCCGATGGAGACGGTTATCTTGTTGGATACCAGCCCGGCATAGGCGTGGGACTCGACAATTTCCCGGAGCCTCTCGGCCTCGTCGACAGCGCCTTTAAGGAGCGTGTGCGGGAGTATCACCGCGAACTCCTCGCCTCCGTAACGCGCGACGATGTCGGTCTTCCTGACGCCGCGCTTCACCATCGCGGCTATCTCCCGGAGCACTACGTCTCCGACCCTGTGGCCGTATGTATCGTTTACCTGCTTGAAGTTGTCGATGTCGAGCATGATGAGGGATAGCGGCGTTTCGTACCGGACGGCCCTCTCGAACTCCTCTTCGAGCCTCGAGTAGAAGAAGTTGTGGTTGTAGAGCGAGGTGAGCTGGTCCTTTAAGGCGATCTCTCTCAGGTACTCCTTCTCCTTCGTCACCTTCTCGAAGAGCCTAGCGTTCCGGAGCGCGTGGAAGGACGAGTTCGCGACTATCCGGCAGAAGTCTATCTCCTTCCGGGAAAAACCGTTCTCCTTCTTGCGGGTCCGGAGGAACAGGGTGCCGAGGACCTCGTCGTTGAATACGATCGGGACGATGAGTATGGACATGTCCTTAAGGTCGGCTATCCTGTTCTTGACCCCGGCCATGAGCGGGTGGTTTATGACGTCGTCGAGCGCGAGCGGGGCCTTGGTGCTTATCACCTCTTTTATCTCGGGGTACTTGGAGAGGTCGAGCTTTAATTCCCGCACGGCCGGGTCCTCGTGCGTGGCGAGCACGTACCCCTCGTCGTCCTTGACTATGAGGACTATCGAGCACCGGACCGCTTCTGTTACCCCCGCGACCTTGCTGACTATGATGTTAAGCACCTCGGAGGGGTCGAGGGTAGCCGACATCGCGCCCGTGATGGCGAGGATGGTCTCGAGGTTCCTCTTGTCCTCCGCTATTTCCCTGTAAAACTCGTTTATCCGGAGCTGGGCCCGTATCCTCGCGACGAGCTCGGGTTCGCTTATAGGCTTAACGATGAAGTCGTCGGCGCCGCTTGAGAGCGAGCTGACGATGGATTTTTCGTCGCTCTTCATCGAGACGACTATGACCGACGGCCTCGACGGGAGGTCCATGGACCGGAGCTCCTTCAACACCCCGATGCCGTCGAGGCCCGGCATGACGAGGTCGAGGAGGATGACCGAAGGCTGCCAAACGGCGATTGTTTTGAGCCCCTCAGTACCGTCTGAGGCGTACCTCGTCTCGTACCCGTTCGAGTGGAGGATGTCTTCGAGTATGGCCTTGTTGGTAAGGTCGTCGTCTATGATGAGGACCTTGTTCGCCTGGTCCGTCCTCTGTCTTAAGTCGGTTCCCATTTTCGTTCCCGCCGGCGCATGTGTCGAGCTCAAAAACCTTGACAAATCCCCGGCCTTGTCTTATTTTAGACTATTAACCCGCTTCAGGCCGGCGTAGCTCAGGGGTAGAGCAACTGATTCGTAATCAGTAGGTCGGGGGTTCGATTCCCCCCGCCGGCTCCATCGATTCAAGGGGGCAAGTGGGGCGCGGGGAGACTTTCAGATAGGCCCGTCCTGAACAGCCCCTTTTCCTCTGCCCATCCCAATTTTGTAAACCATCAACCCCCTCTTTTCAGGGGGCATACCCGATCCAGATATCACTACATCGCCAAAATAGTCAAGAACCTTAAGTACAAGAACGTGAAAAAATGAACCGGAGACGGATTTCTACAAGAGGGTCTAAATCCCCGGTTTAAATCCCTCCCCGGGACCATTTAATTCTGCGGGTTATCTATGAGCCCGATGAGCGCGTCCGCAGGCGCGTAACCCGGCAGTAACCTGCCGTCCGGCATAATGAGCGCCGGGGTGCCCCTTATGCCGAGCTCGTCGGCGAGTTTTATGTTGTTGTCGATCTCTTTGGTCTCGCACTCGGCCTTGGGGAGTTTTTTCCCGGTAAAGGCGTCGTCGAGGAGCCTGGCGGACTTCGAGCAGACTATCGACTTGCTCTTCTCATAGGCGCCGGGGTGTATGGCGAGCGGGAACATCTTTATGAAAAAGGCGATGTCCTTCCTCGTAGCCGTTATCTTCTTTATCT
Organism: Deltaproteobacteria bacterium GWB2_55_19; assembly: GCA_001797465.1. Lineage (GTDB taxonomy): Bacteria > Desulfobacterota > GWC2-55-46 > GWC2-55-46 > GWC2-55-46 > GWB2-55-19. Next base: position 149,489 of record MGPQ01000010.1, read on the forward strand.
CCTCGTGGAGTCTGGCGCAGTATGGGCAGTCCGGGTCGTCGAAGACTATGACCTTTTTCTCGGCCTTGGGGTTGCCGACGACGACCGCGCCTTCAAGCGGTATTTTTTTAAGGTCGACCTTTGAGAGCGGCTTCGATTCCCCGAGCTGTTCCAGCGGCGTGAACTTCATCCCCTCTATGAGGTGCTTCTTCGCAAAATCCATGTAGACGATGAAGGTCTTGTCCCCCTGCGCTATCTCGACCTCCCATATCCCCTTTACGGGGCTCGTCCTTATGTCTTTTACCTGGGCCTTGAACTTGTCGGTTTTAAGGAGCTTGCCCGCCTCTTCCTTTGTTATCGTGTGGCAGTCCGTGCATTTGCCGCCGCAACCCGGCCCCTGGAAGGCCGGGACGACCGTCGCCGAAGCGATCAGCATCATTGAGGCAAGTGCTAAAGGCGCCGCCAGTCTCTTGATAGTCATTTAGTCTCCTGTCTTGTGTCCATCTGCCCTCAACGGGGTCTTGAAACAGGCCTTGGGGCCCTGAAAATCACTTAAGCCCGAGCACATCCTGCATGTCATAGAGGCCGTTCTCTCTGGACGAGACCCATATCGCGGCCTTTACCGCGCCCTCGGCGAAGGTCGCCCTTGAAGACGCCTTGTGCGTGATCTCGAGCCTCTCTCCGGTGCATCCGAAAATGACCGTGTGGTCGCCGACGATGTCCCCGGCCCGTATTGTCTGTATGCCAATCTCCTCGGGTCGCCGCTCGCCGATGATGCCCTTTCTCTCGTAGACCGCGACCTTCTCGAGGTCCCTTTCAAGCGTCGAGGCGATGACCTCGGCTATCCTCAAGGCTGTCCCTGAGGGTGCGTCTTTTTTAAGCCTGTGGTGCGCCTCTATTATCTCTATATCGTACTCATGCCCGATGACGCGCGCGGCGTCGGCGACGAGCTTAAGGAGCAGGTTCACGCCGATGGACATGTTCGGCGCCATGACTATCCGCCCGTTTTTCGCGAGCTCCTTTATCTCTTCCCGCTGGTGGAGGGAAAAGCCGGTCGTGCCTATGACGAGGGCCTTCTTTGACGCGATTGCGTCCTCGACGGTCTGCATGGTGGCTTCAGGAGTGGAAAAATCGATTATCGCGTCGGCCTTTTTAAAGGCCCGGGCCTTGTCGCTCGTGACCTTTACCCCGGTCTTCTCGATCCACGCGAGTTCCCCCGCGTCTTTGCCGAGGGCCGGCGAGTCTTCGCGTTCGAGCGCGCCGGCGAGCTCTGTTGCGGGGTTCCGGATAATCGCGGCTATTATCGCGGCCCCCATCCTCCCGGCCGCGCCTGTGACGGCGATCCTTATCATATAGAGCTCCTCTGGTTCCCGATGCCGTAGGCCTTGAGGGTGCTGACGAGCTTCTCCCTTGCCCCTTCGGACATCCTGGTGAGCGGGAGCCTGAACTCTTCCTGCAGAAGGCCCATTATCGCGAGCGCGGTCTTTACGGGTATCGGGTTCGTCTCCAGGAACATCGCCCTGTGCAGGGCCTGGAGTCTGTAGTGGAGCGCCTTCGCCTCATCCACGTCGCCGGTAAGGAACGAGTTCGCCATGCGGGACATCTCCTTCGGAGCGACGTTCGAGGTGACGGATATTACACCGTGTCCGCCGATGGCAAGGAGCGGCAAGGTAGTGAAGTCGTCGCCGGAAAGGACTATGAAGCCCTTTCTTGAGAACTCTATCACGTCGCTCACCTGCTGGAGGTTCCCGGTAGCCTCTTTAATGCCTACGATGTTGCCGATTTCGGAAAGCCTCGCGACGGTCTCGGGGAGCATGTTCACCGAGGTCCTCCCGGGCACGTTGTAGAGGATCACGGGGATGTCGACCTCTTCGGCTATCTTCCGGTAGTGCTCATATAACCCCTGCTGGGTCGGCTTGTTGTAGTATGGGGTTATGAGGAGCGCCGCGTCGGCCCCGGCCTTTTTCGCGTGCTTCGTAAGGAGTATCGTCTCCGCGGTCGAGTTAGACCCTGTCCCCGCTATTACCGGGACCCTTCCTGCCGCGGCCTCTATGGTGAGCTCTATTACCCTGTCGTGCTCGTCATACGAGAGGGTAGCGGACTCGCCGGTCGTGCCGCACGGCACGAGCCCGTTCGTCCCGTTCGTGATCTGGAACTCGATCGTCCTTCTATGCGCGCCTTCGTCTACCTCTCCGTCCCTGAATGGGGTAACGAGCGCGGTTATGGAACCCTTGAACATCTTTTTCTCCTAAGCAACCTGGACAAGTCCCTGGTTTATTAAAATCCGTTAGACCTCGGCCGTACCCTTGAAGACCTCGGTAGCGGGGCCGGTCATGTAGACGCGGTTGTCCCTCGCCCACTCTATCTTTAGTATGCCGCCTTTAAGCTCGATTGCGACCTTTCTCCCGGCGAGCCCTTTAAGCGACGCCGCCACAGCCGAGGCCGAGGCCCCTGTGCCGCAGGCGAGCGTTTCTCCGGCGCCCCTCTCCCAGACGCGCATCTTGAGCCTCCGGGGGGTCACAACCTCTATGAACTCGACGTTCGTCTTCTTCGGGAAAAGGGAGTGGGTCTCGATATGGGGCCCGTACTTCCCGACCGGAAAATCGTCGACGTCGTCTACGAATATTACGCAGTGGGGGTTGCCCATCGATACGCATGTAATGTCAAAGGGCCTGCCTTCGACCTCAAGGGGGTAGTCTATCACCCTGCCTTCGAGCGTCGTGGGAATCTGCCTGCCGTCGAGTATCGGCTCGCCCATGTCCACCCTTACGAGCGCGCCTTCCTTTGCGGGCCGTATAATGCCTGCGAGCGTCTCTATCTCGAGGACCGGCTTTTTGGAGAGCCCCCTTGACCAGATGTAGGACGCGAGGCACCTTATGCCGTTGCCGCACATCTCGACCCTGCCGCCGTCGCTGTTGTAAATGTCCATGCGGAAGTCGGCCTTCTTCGACTTTTTAAGTATCAGCGCCTGGTCGAAGCCTATGCCGAAGCGCCTGTCAGAGAGTTTTCTTACGAGCCTGGAAGCCGCCGGCATCTCCTTTGCGCGCCAATCGAGGACGATGAAGTCGTTGCCGAGCCCGTGCATCTTGGTAAAGTCTATCCGCATCTACTCCACCTGGGAAATTTAATTATCCGGGAGCCCAGCTATCAGCTTGCGCCTGGAGGCCCGCCCCGGTATGTGACTTAAATCCGCTTCTTGCCTTTCATGAGCCTCTCGCCTCTTACGAGCCCTTCGAGCGTCTCCCTATCCCTTATAAGAAAGAAGTCTTTTCCGTCGACCATCACCTCAGCCGCCCTCGGCCTCGTGTTGTAGTTAGACGACATGGAAAACCCGTAGGCCCCGGCGCTCATGATTGCGAGAAAGTCGCCGGACTCCACCGCCGGGATTATCCTGTCCTTTGCGAGAAAATCGCCGGACTCGCATATCGGGCCCACGACGTCGGCGGTTATCTCCCTGGAGGTCGCCTTCACGGCCTTTATGGCGTGGTACGAGCCGTAGAGGCTGGGTCTGGCCAGGTCGTTCATCGCGGCGTCCACAATGACGAAGTTCTTCTCGGACCCTTTCTTCGTGTATATGACCTTTGTGGCGAGCACCCCGGCGTTGCCGACAATCGACCGGCCAGGCTCGAATATGAGCGTTACGCCGAGGCCCTTTGTAGCCTCAAGCACCGCCTCGCCGTATTTGGATGGTAGAGGAGGGGCCTCTGAGTCATAGGTGATGCCTAAGCCGCCGCCCATGTCGATGTACTTTATATCGAGACCCTCGCCCCTTAAGGTCTTAAGGAGGTCTTTGGTCTTTGCGAGCGCGTCCATGAAGGGCTCAATCTGCGTTATCTGGGAGCCTATGTGGCAGTCGATGCCCATCGGGATTACGTTTTTGAGATTATTCTTCGCGTTTATGTATTCCTTTAACGCCCCTGCCGTCTCTATCCCGAACTTGTTCTTTTTGAGTCCCGTCGAGATATACGGGTGTGTCTTGGGGTCGACGTTGGGGTTGACCCTTATCGCGAAAGAGGCCTTTTTCTTAAGCCGCCCGGCTATCGCGTTTATGGCAAGGAGCTCCTCAGGGGACTCCACGTTGAACATGAGGATATTCTTCTTTAAAGCGAATTCTATCTCGTCGGCGCGCTTTCCCACGCCTGAGAAGACTATCTTTTTCGGGTTTGCCCCGGCCTTCAGCGCCCTGAAGAGCTCGCCGCCGGAGACGATGTCGAAGCCGCTCCCCTCGTCGGCAAAGGCCTTCAAGACCGAGATGTTGGAGTTGGCCTTGATGGAATAGCAGATGAGGTGAGGGGCCTTGGCGAAGGCCTTGTCATACGCCTTGTAGTGCCTCTTAAGGGTCTTCAGGCTGTATACATAGACCGGGGTCCCGACCTTCGCGATTATCTTTTCGAACGGCACGCCCTCGGCGTGGAAGTTCTTGCCCTTATAACCGAAAAAATGCATAGATGCGAAACCCTCCGGTTGAGAATATTACCGCAAAATTCATGGCCCCGCCGTTTCCCAGGCAGGATTAAATATTTTAACACCAAAGGCGATTGTATAAAACGAAAAAAAGGAAGGCCCTGCCCCTCTTACTTACCGGACTCGGCCGGGGCCTCTTTCGCGGCCTCCGGGGGCTTCGGCGGCGCCTTTTTACCGCAGGCCGGAAGGATGATAGAGAGGCATATCAAAAGAAGGAGCGCTTTTCTCATTAACAGCACCCCTTTTCGACCTCGGCCTTTACAGCCTTGAGCCTCTTTTTAACGGTCTCTATTGCCGTGCCGCCGTAGACCTTCCGGGTGTTAAGGGAGCGCTCTATCGAGACGGCGTCTTTTATGTCAGCGTCGAAGAGCTTTGAGATGCCATGCCATTCGCTAAGGTCGAGGTCATCGAACGTGAGCCCCCTCGATATGCAGTACGCGACAGCCTGTCCGGCGGCGTGGTGCGCCTCCCTGAAAGGCAGACCCTTTTTGGCGAGGTAGTCGGCGACGTCCGTCGCGTTCAGGAACCCGGCTGAGGTGGCCTTGAACATGGTTTCTTTTTTTATGTTCATCGTACGGAGCATCGGGGGCCAGACTTGAAGGATGATCTTCAGCGTGTCGACGGTATCGAAGAGGGGCTCTTTGTCCTCCTGCATGTCTTTGTTATAGGCGAGCGGGAGCGCCTTCATAGTCGTAAGTATGGAGACGAGGTTGCCGTATACCCTGCCCGTCTTACCGCGTGAGAGCTCGGCGACGTCCGGGTTCTTCTTCTGCGGCATGATGGAAGAGCCTGTGGAGAAGGCGTCCGAGAGCTCAACGAAGCCGAACTCCTGCGACGACCATATTATGAGCTCTTCGGAGAGCCTGGATATATGCATCATGAGAATAGAGGCGGCAGAGAGGAACTCGACGATGAAGTCCCTGTCTGAGACCGCGTCCATGCTGTTCTCTGTCACGCGCGAAAACCCGAGCAAGCGCGCGGCGAGGCCTCTGTCCAGTCCGTAGGGGCTTCCGGCGAGCGCGCCTGAGCCGAGCGGCAGTTCATCGGCCCGCTCTATGCAGTCGAAGAGCCTCCCGGTGTCCCTCTTGAACATCTCGTAGTACGCAAGGAGGTGGTGCGCGAGCAACACGGGTTGCGCCCTCTGCAGGTGCGTGTAGCCCGGCATTATGCAGTCAGCGGACTTTTCCGCAATCTCGACGAGAGCGCTTTTAAGCTCGTGGAGGAGCGATACTATCGCGTAGGTCTCGTCCTTTAGGTACAACCTGATATCCAGCGCGACCTGGTCGTTCCTTGACCTACCGGTGTGGAGCTTTCCGCCGAGCGGGCCGATCTTGTCGGTCAGCCGCTTCTCCACCGCCATGTGGATGTCCTCAAGCTCAGCGCCGAAGGAGAATTGGCCTGTGTCTATTTCAGCCTCTACCTCTTTAAGGCCCTTTATGACCCTCCGGGCCTCCTTGTCGGTGAGTATCCCCGCTTTTTTCAATACCTCGGCATGTGCGATCGACCCGCGGATGTCGTGCCTGTAAAGACGCTTATCGAACGAGATAGAGGCGTTGAACTCGTCAACGAGCTTGTCAGTAACAGAGGAGAACCTTCCGGACCAAGGTTTTGCTTTCATGTATGATTTTCCCGAAAACGGATTTTTTAATGCGGACGCCCTAATCCAGCCCTTCAATTATAGCCGCGTACAATAACGGGACCATTATCTCGTGGTGGCCTGTGAGCCTGTAACCGGCGCCTCCGCCCATCGTCGGCCTCCTCACAACGTTCGTGAGCGGCCTGTAGTGCTGTATGAAGTCCATGTTCACGGTCGTGAACTTTTCGACCTTGTAGCCGAGGTTCCGGGTTAGCGTTATCGCCTTTAAAAAGACCTCCGGGAGTATCACGGCCGAGCCGATGTTCAGATAAACGCCTTCGGCGAGCGATGCGACGACGGATGAGAATATCTTAAAATCCACCATCGAGGCGAGGCCTGTGGCCGAGCCGTCCATGTCAGGGTGTATATGCAATATGTCGGTGCCGAGCGCGACATGGACGGTCACCGGCACATTGAGACGGGCGCCTGCTGCGAGTATGGATTTGTCCTTATGCGGGAAGCGCGAGCGCCAGATCATCTCGCCTACGGCGGCCCCGAGCCCCTTTTTCGCGCCCTTCCTGATGGCCCTGTTAAGGAGCCTACCAGTCTCTTCTGCCATGCCGAAGGAGCCGGTGCCAAGCTCAGCGTCGACGTCTTCTGAAGTGACGCCGGCAAAGGCGGTTTCGAAGTCGTGGACTACGCACGCGCCGTTCATGGCTACGGCGTCTACAACGCCCCGCTCCATAAGGTCTATGATAAGCGGCCCGAGTCCTACCTTTATTACATGCGCGCCCATGCCGAGCGCGACGGTCTTCTCGTCCCGCTTCGCCTTTACAATCGCCGAGGCGACCGCCTTTAAGTCCTTGGCCGCGAGTATATTCGGGAGGACGTCGAGGAACTCGCTTAAGGAAGCCCCCCTTTCGGGGACGCGGGCGAAGTCGCCGACCGAGACCTTGGACTTCCTTTCCCTTATCGAATAGGTCTTGAGGCCCTTTGACGAGATAGGCTTGAATTTTTTCCTGGATGGCATCTCTTGAGCTAAACCTTCTGGAAGAGCATGTGGTCTACAAGCTCGCAGATTATGTGGCAGATCGTGATGTGAGTCTCCTGTATCCTCGCGGTAGTCTTGGTGTCCACATTAAGGAGTATGTCGACCTTGTCCGCCATCGCCCCGCCGTTCTTGCCGGTCAAGCCGATAGTCTTTATCTTCATGGCCTTCGCGGCTTCCATTCCCTTCAATACATTCGCCGAGTTCCCGCTCGTTGATATCGCAAGGAGTACGTCGTTCTCTTTGCCGAGCGCCCGTATCTGCTTTGAGAAGACCTGGTCGAATGAATAGTCGTTCCCTATGGAGGTGAGGTCAGAGGTGTCGGTCGTGAGCGCGAGCGCGGGCAAAGGCGGCCTCTCTATCTCGAACCTGTTGACGAACTCCGCGGCTATGTGCTGGGAGTCCGCGGCAGAGCCGCCGTTGCCGATGAGCATGAGCTTTCCGCCCGACTTGAAAGACGAGACTATCGCCTCTGAGGCCTCGACGACGAGCGCCATGTTCTTTTTCGTGAAGAAACGCTCCTTAGCCTTCACGGAGTCCTTGAAGGATTTCTCTACAATCTTTTCCATCTCCATCCTCGTTACCCCTTCGGGATTTTTCTTTTATTTTGAGGCGTTGAGCGTTTCCCAAGAGGCCTTTAAAACCCGCAATCGATAATATCTTCTGCTGAAAAGTGTGTCAAGGGTTTTTGGAGCAAAGGAGGGGGGCTTAGACAAAAACGCCCGAGGGGAGAAGAGCCCCTCGGGCGAGCGGCTTAGAGTATCTACGGCTACTAAAAATTAGGGATTTTTTCTGAGGTCAAGGAAGGGCGGAAATAAAAAGCGGAGCATATATGAATAATATGTGAGCAGTTTTATTTACGCCCTGACGCAGAGATCAGGAAAAATAACAATTTTTAGAGGAACTTCCCGTCCTTCTGTATCGCCTTTCCGTCCAGGTAGAGCGCGCCGCCCTGCCGCAAGTCCTTTATCATGTCCCAGTGGATCGCCGAGGAGTTCTTGCCGCCGGCCTCTTCGTAAGACCTCCCGACCGCGAGGTGGACGGTGCCGCCGATCTTCTCGTCAAACAATATGTCCTTCGTGAACTTCTGTATCCCGTAGTTTACGCCGACGCCCAACTCCCCCAAAAACCGCGCCCCCTTGTCGGTATTAAGCATGGCTATGAGGAAGTCCTGGTTCTTATCAGCCCGGGCCTCGACTACCTTGCCCTTGCTGAACTTGAGCCGGATCCCCGTCACCTCCCGGCCCTGGTAAATGGCGGGCATCTCGTAGTAGACGTACCCTTCGGCGGAGTCCTCGACAGGGGATAAGAAGACCTCGCCGTCCGGCATGTTCCTCTCGCCGTAACAGGGTATCGCCTTCCTGCCCTTTATGGAAATCTTCAGGTCCGTGTCCTTGCCGACTATCCTCACCTCGCGCGCCTTGTCGAGCGCGGCCTTCAACTTCATCTCCTTCTGCCTTACCTTGTTCCAGTCGATGTTCGTGGCCCCGTACAGGAAGTCCTCGTACTCGGCAAGAGACATGTCCGCCTCCTGTGCGAGCCCGTTCGTGGGGAAATTAGTGAGTATCCACCTCTTATTGTTGACTATCTCCTCGCCTATCGGCCTTATCACCTTCGACCTTTCGGCGATCTTCGAGGAATCCGCGTTCGAGAGAGCCTTTTTGTTCGCGGACGCGCGGATGGTGACGAAACAGTCGACGTTCTTTGCCTCGAACATCCTTATCTTCGGGAAGTTCCGTATCTGGTCTTTCGATGCGTAATCGAAGAAGAGGTTGGTCGTCTCCTCGAACGCAATCGACGTAAAGGGGTTGCCCCCGGCCTCCAATACCTCTCTGTAGACCTCGAGTACAAGGGGCTTGGCCAGCTCGGAAGACGAGCTTATCATTACCGCGTCCCCCTTCTTGACGGAAATGGAATGGTTCACAAGGATCGAAGCAAGCTTTGTTACACGCGGGTCTGCCATGATACCTCCTGGTCCTCGCCGGACGGGCAATTTTGTATCGATTGCTTAAAGGTTTGATAAGCCTCAAAGGCGCCGATTGAAACTGACCGCGCGCCCCGGGTTTTTAAATGCGGCCGTTGCCGCTGAAAAATATCGTAAGGCAACTTCCGCGCGTTTGTTGATTTTACACCCGTTCGGGGTTTACCTCAATCCGGAGTTTGAGGAGCTTATTTATATGCTCGGCGACGATGAACTTATTCGCGCCCCACTTCGGGGCGACGAGGTATTTAAGGGGCGCGTCGCCGGAGAGCCGGTGTATGACAATCGAGGGCGGGAGTATCCTCAAAAATTCTACCACGCAGTCGGCGTATTCATCAAGCGAGAGGGTCTTGACCTTGCCGTCCTCATACAGTTTGAGGAGGGGCGTGTCTTTGAGCACCTGGAGCTGATGGAATTTTACGCCCCATACGCGGGAGTCCCTGAGGAACCTGGCGGTTGCAAGCACGTCTTCCCGCGTTTCATCGGGCAACCCTATGATGACGTGGGCGCAGACGTCGATACCGCTCCGGCGCGCCCTCTCGACCGCGTCCCTGAACTCAAAGGCGGTGTGCCCCCTGTTGATAGAGGCAAGGGTAGAGTCGTTCGCGGTCTGCAGGCCGAGTTCGAGCCAGAGGGGGCGTTCTTTTTTTATTTCGGATAAGAGGTCGAGGACTTCGTCATTGACGCAGTCGGGCCTTGTGGAGACGGCGAGAGCGACGACGTCGGGGTGGAGCGCCTCGCGATAGATATTTTTGAGGCGATCGACGGATGCGTAGGTGTTGGAGTTTATCTGGAAGTAGGCGATGAACTTGTTCGCGTTGTAGCGTTTGCGGACCTTTGCCATGCCCGAGAGGAGCTGGCCTTTTATCTCCTCCCCGGAGTAGCTTAAGGGCACGATGGACTCTGAGTTGCAGTAGATGCATCCGCCCGCGCCCTTGGCCCCGTCCCTGTTGGGACAGGTGAAGCCGGCGTCGAGAGAGACCTTGAAGACCTTCTCCCCGAACCTGTCTTTGAGGAAGTCCGAGAGTGTAATAAAGGGTTTATCCATTATATATGCGCCAGCCTCAGCACCCGCCCCTGGGCCTCGACTCCTGGTAGAGCCTGCCTGGTTCTCTGTCCCTGTATTCGTAGATCCCGTTCGCAGGCCCATCCTGGTCCCGTCCTGTTAAGAAGACGAACTCCTGGCCTGAGAGCCTGAAGAACGTGGTTATCTCGCGCGCGCCTCGGCCGGGCCCGATGGAGAGGGGCAGGAACTCATCGAATGAAAGACTCTCGTCCTTTACGACAAAGACGCCGGAGACACAGCAGGCGGCCTCTCTGCCTTCGTCCGGCCATTGAGCGTTTATAAATAGAGGGCCCGTGCCTGTCCTCGGCCCATATAAGGCGATCCGGGGCCCCTTGTACGCGTCCGCATTATCGAGTTTTCGCCCGGGTCCGGGCGATTCGGCCCTGAGCCTTTCGAACCGCTCTTTGAGGAACGTATCCGCCTTTTCCCTCAAGGCCGGGGCGATCCCCTTCTCTTCGTAGACCAGGGTCTCGAAGCCGTTCAACTTCGGGTAGGGTTTCCTGATGATGACGAAGTCTTCCGGAAGGGTTGAGGCTTCATCGGAGACGAGTTTTACCGTGACACGGTCGTCCCCGCACTTTTTATCGACGTTGTAATAGAACCCTTCGGTCTTGAAATCAACGAGCCTGAAGCCGCCTGCCGCGGTGTAGCCTCTGTCAGGCGCGTTCTCGATCGAGTCCTTGATATAATCGTAGTCTATCCGGAAGATACCCGCGCCTTCAGGGGCCTTGCCGGCATTTTTTCTGTACTGCGCGCTCGAGCGGTCTCCGTGGAGGCTGTCTTTTTCAAGCCCTTCCTTAACGGCGCTCTCGATGAATATGCCGTCGTCGGTCCGCGACGCGACGAACTCGAAGACGAGCCTTTCGCCCTGCGTGACCGCGGGCTCGTTAACCGGGGGGTGTATCATCGATTTTATGTAGATGACCGCGCCTGCGAGGACGAATGTCGCCGCCATTATAAGGAGGTTTCTTTTCATAGCCCTTTTTTGAAGAGGAGCGGCTTTCTCCTCCCACGGTACAGCCAGGCGAGGAATACCCCGCTTGAGAGAAAGCCGATCAAGGAGAACGGGAAGAGGATGAGAAAGACGATGCCAAAGTCGCCCGAGAGGACCCCCAGCGTACCGAACTTGCCGTCGATGATAAGCGCGCAGGCTATTATGAGCCAGAGGACGAGCCCCCCGAAGAGGCCGCGGAGAAATAGGTGGTCAATGGAGCCTCTCCTGACCTTTGTATCGAAGTAGAGGAAGAGGGGCGGCAGACCTGCGGCCGCGCCGAGGATGATTATGATCAGTATCCCGATGAGCATTCTATTTTTTGTGCAGTGCTATGAATTTTTGAAGGCTGTTCAAAAAGCTTCAGACGCGCCGGCCTGCTAAACCTCCGCCTTCGGCCTTACCATTATCGACTTATACTCCCTGACCGTAACCATTCCAGGTTTCGCGCCTCTTGGTTTTTTGACGTTTCGCGCTTCGGTGTATATCACCTCGACCTTGCCCGCTTCCCGCGCCTTTGAGTGATAGGCGCAGATGGCGGCGGCCTCCTCGATAGTCTTTTTGGTAAGCTCCTTAGACCGCCCCGCTGTCTTTATAAGTACATGCGAGCCGGGGATCTTCGCCGCGTGGAACCAGATGTCCTCGTCTTTCGCGTACTCCTTTACTATGAGGTCGTTGCCCGCGCCGGATTTGCCGCAGAGTATCTCGAAGCCATCGGTCGAGGCGTATTTTCTAATAGGGGTCGCCCGCTCTTCTTCCCTGGGAGCGGCGGCTACCTGCTCCTTTATATACCCTTCCTTCATAAGCTCGTCTCTAAGCTCAACGGCATCCTCTCTCGTTTCAATAGACTCCCATTCATACATGAGTGAGGCGAGGTACTCAAGCTCTTTTTCGACCCCGGGTATCCTATCCCTTAAGAGGGAAATGGCGGTCTTCGCCCTCTTCGCCCGCTTGAAGAGTTTTTCGAGGTTCTCCTTTGGCCCGAGTTTCTCGTCGAGCGATATTGTGATTTTTTCCGGCGGGTAGACCGTATAGTCGTCCGCCTCTATCTCCCTCATCCCGCGCTTGAGCTTGCCGTAGTTGGATGAGAGTATCTCGCCGAGTCTCTCGTATTGAAGCCCAACGCCCGCGCGGGACTCATCCCCTTTAAGGTTTTTGAGTTTGCGCCCCGCCTTTTTTTCAGCCTCGACTATTACGCGCCTCAATCGGTTTTTTTCGAGCGCGAGCGTTTCCTCGTTGATAAGCGCCGAGTAGTGCCTGTCCGCGGCTTCGTTCCATGTCTCTCCCTCTTTTTTTGCGGCATATTCTTCTTTCATGGGCGGAGCGGTGGGGAGGGGCGAGAGGGTCCTGCCGGGGCATACCTCGCGCGAAGAGCCCGGTCCGAAGTGCCTGAGCGCGTCCAGCACGACATTCTCGGCGTCGCATAAGATGATGTTGCTCGATTTGCCGGTAAGCTCGGCTACGAGAACGAAGGCCGACCACTGCCCGTCTATTTTTTTAATGAGCTTAATGCGGACGATCCTCTCGCCCTTTGCCTGCTCAAAGGCCTCTATCCGGGCGTTCGTTATCCTGCTCCTTAAATACGCCGCGAACCTCGGGGGCGCCGCCGGGTTTGTGAACTCGCGGGCAGAGATGTGCATCCTTGAAAAAAGAGGGTGCGCGGAGATGACGAGGACCTCGGTCCTTCCCCTCGTATAGACCTTGAATACGATAGTCCTCTCGTCCGGCTCGTGTATCCTGGATACAACGCCGTCCTTCAATCCAACATTCAACTCTGTCGTTATTTTTTCAAGCAGTTTCGGCCCCATCGGTAAGGGATTATAGCATACAAGGGGAGGCCTCCGCGTGGAAAAAAAGAGAGCGCGCGGCCTCACCGGAGAGCGGTTTCAGCGAAAAAAACAGGGGACCGATCCGGCTGATTTCAGGGCTTGTAGATTGGCGCAAAAAAAACTTGACACAGGAATATTCCTGGTATAATATCCCTCCACCGAGTTCCAATTTTTATATTATTCATATTCCAGTCCCTGGCATTCTACGCTGTCCTTTTGAGAGAGTAACGGTGAAAACAAGGTGTGTTTTCACCTGTGGCATGGTCCGGTGCCTGCAACCGCCAGTTGAATGTAAGACGGGTGCGCGGGACGTGCGAAAGAGTCTTTCCTTAAGAAACGGGCGGGCGCGAAGGCGGCTTTTACGGGCCGTGTAGCGCTTTGGAAGGGTCGGGCCGCCTGCAACAAAAAATCGCACCTGAGAAATAACAAAAACAAGGGCAGGGCGTTATCTCCTAAATGAAAAAGCTCATTTTATACGCCGTAGTCGGTGGCATCGCCTTTGTAATCGGCTATTTCGTCAACGACCAGTTCTTCTCCGACAGGGCCCCTGTCCAGCCTATCAACTTCAGCCACAAGATACACGCCGGCGACAACCAGATACCGTGCCAGTACTGCCACATCTACGCCGAGAGGTCGAGGGTCTCGGGCGTGCCGAACGTGAAGAGGTGCATGGGCTGTCATCAGATCATAAAGACCGATTCCCCTGAGATACAGAAGGTCGCCTCCTACTGGGACAAGAAGGAGCCGATACCGTGGGTGAAGGTATATAACCTCCCGGACCACGTCTATTTCCCGCACAAGAGGCACGTGAGGGCGGGGGTAGACTGCAAGAACTGCCACGGCGACGTCGCCTCCATGGCGAGGATTGAGAAGGTGTCGTCCCTGCAGATGGGCTGGTGTCTTAGCTGTCATACGAAGAGAGAAGTCAAAAACGGGCACGACTGCTGGACCTGCCATAAGTAGCGATAGGAAGATATCGGGCTATGAAACGTAGAGACTTTCTAAAATTTATCGGGATAGGCGGCGTTGGGGCCGGGGCCGGGTTCGTCCTCGGGAAGGTATCCAAGCCCCCGGGCGCGAAGCTCATCCCGTACCTGATCCCGCCCGAGGACATCATTCCGGGTGTCGCGACCTGGTATGCATCCGTCTGCACGCTCTGCGGCGCGGGGTGCGGCACGCTCGTCAGGGTCATGGAGGGGCGCGCGAAGAAGGTCGAGGGCAACCCCGGCCACCCGATCAACAGGGGCGGGCTCTGCGCCCTGGGGCAGTCGAGCGTACAGGCCTTATATAACCCTGACAGGATTACGAAGCCTCTTAAGAGGAAGGGGCCGAGGGGTAGCGGCGAATACGCCGAGATAACCTGGGACGAGGCGTTAAAGACGCTCGCCGCGAACCTTATCGAGCTTAAATCAAAGAATGAGAGTGAAAAGTTCCACCTCCTCACCTCGCCCCTGGGCGGCACGATAGACAGGCTCGCCGGAGAGTTCGTCTCCGCCTTCGGCTCTTCTAACTACTCGCACTACGGGCTCTTCCAGAGGAAGAACCTCGCGTTCGCCAACCTCTCCACGATGGGCACGGCTTCCATCCCGCATTACGACATAGAGAACACAAAGTACCTCCTCTCCTTCGGGGCGGATTTTTCTTCCACCTGGGTATCCCCGGTAAACTACTCGAACGGCTACGGCAAGATGCGCCAGGGCACGGGCGAGAGGGGAAAGCTCGTGCAGGTGGAGCCGAGGCTCTCACTCACTGGGGCGAATGCGGATGAGTGGGTGCCGGCAAAGCCGGGGACTGAAGCGCTCCTCGCGCTCGCAATCGCGAATACGATTGTGGAAAAGGGCCTTGCAAGGGACGCTTCGGCGTGGAGGGGGGTTCTTTCCAGGTACAAGGCAAAGGACATGGCGTCCATCTGCGACGTACCCGTTGAAAGGATAGAGGCGATGGCCGTTGAGTTCGCCCGCACGAGGCCGTCCTTGGCGATAGCCGGCGACTCCGTCTCCTCTTACGAAAACGGCATATCCGGCGCCATAGCCGTGAACATATTGAACCAGGTCGCCGGGAACATCGGCGTCATCGGCGGCGTAATGCCTAACGGCGACGACCTCGGCAACGGAAAGAAAATCGACTTCGGCAGGAAGATATCCACGCTTATCTCAGCCGCGAACGCTGACAAAATAAAGACGCTCATCGTATACGGAGCGAACCCGGTATTCACGACCCCGAAGGCGGCCAGGCTCGAAGAGGCGCTCTCGAAGGTCCCGTTCATCGCGTCTTTTTCAAGCTTCATGGACGAGACGACCGCCCACGCGGACATCATACTCCCCGCGCACACTTCACTTGAGGACTGGGGAGACGACTTCCCGGACCCGGGCGTCGCGGCGCCTGTGGCCTCCATCATACAGCCCGTTGTCAGCCCGGTATTCGAAACGAAGTCATTAGGCGACATATTCATAGAGCTCGCCAGAGCCGTCGGCGGCAATGTCGCCGGAAAGATAACTGCGCCGAACTTTGCCGAGTACCTGAAGGCCTCGTGGAAAGGGCTCTATTCCCGGAACCGCGAGATGGCCGCAGGGACCCTCGGCTTTGAGGATTTCTGGAACAAGGCGCTTCAGAGAGGCGGCTGGTGGGGCCCTTCAAGGAAGATGACAGCAACAGTTTCCGCCCGCGCAGGCGAACACCTGACCGGCGCGCCGGCCAGATTTGAGGGCGAAGAGGCCCAGTACCCCTTTTATCTTATCCCCTACGCGCAGACCGCGTACATGGACGGCAGGGGCGCGAACCTGCCCTGGCTCCAGGAGCTCCCGGACCCGATGACCTCGGTCGTATGGGGCACGTGGGTGGAGATAAACCCGAAGACCGCCGCCTCGCTCGGCCTCAAAGAAGGCGACATGGTGAACATCGAATCCCCCTTTGGCAAGATCAGCGCGCCGGTCTACCTGTATCCCGGCATAAGGCCCGATACCGTTGCCGTGCCGATCGGGCAGGGGCACAGCCACTACGGCAGGTACGCCAAGGGCAGGGGGGCGAACCCCATAGAAATACTCCCTTATAAGGAAGACCCTCTTTCCGGGGAGGCCGCGCTCAATTCCACGCGCGTCCGCATAACCCGCGGGGCAACGGGCGAGCGGCTGGTAAAGATGGAGGGCTCGACAAAGGAGTTTGGCAGAGGCATCGTCCAGACCGTTTCTCCCTCTGAGTTCAAGAGGATGAAGAAGGAGGTAGTCTAGGGTGAGCGGATTATTGGAAAGGATAGCCGGGAAGCTCAGGTCCTACAGGGAGCCCGGATACTATACGAAACTCGACCACAAGTGGACGATGGTCATCGATCTGGATAAGTGCAACGGGTGCGAGGCGTGCGTCGTCGCCTGTTACGCGGAAAATAACCTCCCGGTAGTCGGCAGGGAGGAGTGTGAAAAGTCCAGGGCTTTCAGCTGGCTCCGCATAGAAAGATACGTCGAAGGCGAGTACCCGGACGTGAAGGTGAAGTTCATCCCGGTCATGTGCCAGCACTGCATGAAGGCGCCCTGTGAGACAGGTTGCCCCGTATACGCGACGTACCACAACCAGGACGGGTTGAACGTCCAGGTATATAACAGGTGCGTGGGCACCTTCACATGCGCGACATACTGCACCTACGACGTGCGCCGTTTCAACTGGTTCACCTACAAGTGGCCAAAGCCGCTGGAGGCGCAGTTGAACCCCGACGTGTCGGTAAGAGAGATGGGCGTCATGGAGAAGTGCACCTTCTGCATACAGAGGATAAGGTCCGCGAAGGACACGGCAAAGGACGAGTCGAGGCCCGTAAAGGACGGCGACATAAAACCCGCCTGCTCCCAGTCCTGCCCCACGGGCGCGATATACTTCGGGGACATTCAGGACCCGGAGAGCGTAGTAGCTAAACTGGCTAAGAGCCCGAGGAGGTACAGGCTCCTTGAGGAGCTCAATGCCGATCCTTCGGTAATATACCTAAAAAGGGTAATGGGCGATGGCACCTCATCACATGAGTGATAACCAGACCGGCGACGTGATCTCCTACAAAGAGGTCAACGACGACGTCGTAAGGACCATGACGGAGACCGGGAAGTGGTACTACATCGCGCTTGCCGGGGCGTTCTCGGGTTTCCTCGCCTTCTGGATACTCCCCTGGGCGTACCAGATATATAAAGGGCAGGGCGTCTCCGGGCTCAATACCCCGGACTTCTGGGGGATATACCTGACGAACTTCGTCTTCTGGATAGGCATAAGCCACTCAGGGACGCTCCTTTCAGCTATATTGTTCATCACCAAGACCCCGTGGCGGCGCTCCATCTATCGTAGCGCCGAGGCGATGACATTCTTTTCGGTTGCGACAGCCGCGGTCTTCATATTCGTCCACATGGGCAGGCCCTGGAACTTCTACTGGACCATGCCGTACCCGAACCAGAGGCAGTTGTGGCTTAACTTCCAGTCGCCGCTCATGTTCGACGTCTTCGCGATAAGCACCTATGCGACCTCATCCATGATATTCCTCTACTTCGGGTCGATACCCGACCTCGCCGCGGTCCGCGACAGGGTCACGGGCTGGAGGAAGCAGGTCTACTCGGCGCTCGCGCTCGGCTGGAGGGGCACCGACTCCGAGTGGCACTGGCTCTTTAAGGCGTACACGTTCTTCGCGGTCTTCATAATACCGCTCGCCGTCTCCGTCCACTCGATCGTCTCATGGGACTTCGCGCTCTCGAAGGTGCCGGGGCTCGCCAAGACCATCTTCGCGCCTTACTTCGTCGTCGGCGCCATATACTCGGGCTCCGCCGGCATCGTCACCCTCATGATAATATTCAGGAAGGCGATGAAGATAGAGAAGTACATAACGCTCAACCACTTCGACAAGCTCGGGATGCTCCTCCTCGTCATGTCGCTCCTCTGGTCCTACATAAACGTCATAGAGGTCTTCACCGGCTGGTACGCCAACACCTCGGCGGAGAACGAGACGCTCGTCTACCGCATGTTCACGACCCCGTACGCGTACATGTTCTGGCTGATGATAGTCACCAACACGCTACTCCCGCTCCTCTTCATATTCAAGAAGTGCAGGACCTCGATTCTCGCCTGCCTCGTCGTTTCATTGGGCATAAACGTCGGCATGTGGCTTGAGAGGTACCTGATCCTCACGACGTCGCTCCCGAGGAAGTTCCTGCCGTACATGTGGCACGATTACATCCCGAGCTGGGTCGAGATATCGATGACGCTCGGTTCGTTCTGCTTCTTCGCGATGCTCTTCCTCCTCTTCGTAAAGCTTTGGCCGAGTGTTTCGATATACGAGGTCAAGGAGGACATCGGCATCCCCATGAGGAAAGGGGGGGGGCACCATTAATATGGATAAGGCGGTATTGGGGCTTTTTACATACGCGGACGAGTTGCTGGACGCGGCCAAGAAGCTTGAGGGCTCGGGATATGATATCACCATCTTCTCGCCCATTCCATTAGGCCACGAGATAGAGCACAAGCTCGGCCCGAGGAAGAACCACATCAAGTACTTCACCTTCATAGGGTCGGTGGCCGGGCTCTTCTTCGGGTTGCTCCTGACGCTCGGGACCGCGGCGATGTACGTGATCCCCAGGGGCGGACGCCCGATATGGTCCATAACGCCGACGCTCCTTATGAGCTACGAGACGACGATCCTCATAGGGGTAATGTTCACGCTCATGAGCTTCCTCTTTTTCTCCAAGCTCCCGTCGTTTTCAAAGAAGATATACGATCCGCGGATAAACGTCGACTACTTCGGGCTCCTCATAGACGGAAACCTGAGGGGCAGGTACGACGAGGTCGAAAGGATTTTAAGGGACCATGGCGCCAATGAGATCAAACGTGTCGAAGAGACCGAATATAACAGCTAAGCTCGCGCTCGGAGCGTTCCTGGCCGCGCTCGCGCTACCGGGCGCGGCAAACGCGATGCCCTGGTCGTGGGACATGTTCACCCAGCCCTCGTATAAGGCGCAGGAGGACCTGCCCCCGGCGAGGCCCGAAGGGGTTGTCCCGGCCTCTGGGCACACCTATGTGAAGGACAGGGCTGATTCAGCCCGGCTGAAGAGCCCAGTTGAGCCGACCTCCGCGTCGCTTGAGAGGGGCGAGGCGATGTACAAGCGCTACTGCGCCCCCTGCCACGGAGACACCGGCAAGGGCGAGGGGCTCGTCGGGCAGAAGTACGTCGCGCCGACGGACCTTACGACCGAGTACGTCCAGAAGAAGCCTGACGGCGACATCTATTATACGATCACGAGCGGCGGGCTCGCCATCATGCCGAGCTACGGCGACTCGGTCGCCGAGGCCGACAGGTGGCACATCGTCAACTACATAAAGAACAACCTCGTGCCCAGGGCCGCCACACCCGTCTCCGCCTCAAAGTAGGCGGGGGGGCGGGGGACGGTACCCGCGGACGTTCTCTTGAAACGATATTGATAAAGGCCGGACGGCTCGCTGAAAAGACGCCCCATTAACGCGCATAAGAAGGTCTGACATGGTCTGGATACTCCTCGCACTCCTGGCAAACGGAATAATATCCTTCGCCTACACGGTCTCGACGACGCCCGAGACGACGAACCTCTGGGCGATGCTGGCGACTACCTTCGTCTTCTACCTCGGCATAACGCAGACTGGGATAATATTTTCCGCCTTCATGAGGATAGCCAAGTCCGAATGGGGCAAGTTATTCTCGAGGATAGGCGAGATACTCACCCTCTCCTTCATACCCGTAGCCTTCGCGACCTTCATCATCATTTACCTCGGCGGCACAGAGCACCTCTTCTACTGGGCGAAGCCGGCCCTTGATGCGGCCCACGGGGGGCATGAGGCAACGGGCGCGGCCCACCACATAAGCCCGTGGCTCACGAAGGACCTCTTCCTCTGGAGGACCATAATATCCATGGCCCTCTTCTATTTCTTCAGTTACCTGTACTTCTCCAACGCGAGGGTCGAAGAGAAGGGGCACCCCGGGATAAACCTCGAATCCAGGCTGAACGTCCTCGCCGGCATCGTCATGTTCTTCTATGTGATGACCAACACGAACACCGCCTGGGACTTCGGCATGATGATAATACAGCACTGGGAGTCGACGATATTCCCACCCTACTATTGGGTCGGCAACGTCTTCGCCGGCGTCTCTTTCCTCTTTATATTCGGCGCCTGGGCGCTTAAAAAGTACGTGAGGATCAATCTCCGGAACGAAAAAGAGACGCTCGACTACATGGGCCTGATGCTCATGGGGTTCACGCTCCTCTGGGTATACATGCTCTGGTCCCAGCACATCGTCCTCTGGTACGGAGACATCCCGGCCCTTACCGTTCCGGTGGTAAAGACAATGACCGGGAACTACTCCTGGGCGTTCTTTATCATGCTCTTCGCCCTCTTCATAATCCCGTTTATCGCACTCCTTTACAGGAAGGTCAAGCTCTCGCTTACCGCCCTTACGGCCGTCGCCTACATCATATGCGTCGGCGTCTGGATAAACCGCTACCTCATGGTCATGCCGGTATTTTCCGACGGCTCTGCCTACACGTTCTTCAGCTGGACTGGCATAGCGCTCATTCTCGGCGGGCTCTCAGCGATGCTCGTCTCATTTTTTGCGTTCCTCAAACTCTTCCCCAACGTGACCATCACCACCTACGCGGAGAAGCACGGGGACCACTAAAGGTGTGAAGACACCACCATTGTGAACTGAACAAGCGCCCGGGGCCGGTTGGCCCCGGGTTTTTTATTTTTCAAAGCGCGCGGCAGGTTACGGTTTATACCCCGCCCCCCTTTGAGGGAAGACCTTCGTATGCCCCGGCTGACCGCATGACCATGATATGGTAAGAGGCGCAGTTATGAAAAGATATCCTTGATTGGCGGGGCGGTGTGAAGACGCTTACACCTTCAATCCCCTCCCATCTACTATATGGGGAGGGGAAGTTAAATGCGATATCCTCATGGTGGTGTTTCATTCTGAAGATTCCATGAGGAAGCGTTGGTTTCCTTTCCCCTTGTGGGAGAGGGCGGAGGATGAAGGGGATTCAGTTTGGAAAGGTCCGGTGTTGACCGCGCCAAGCCCATCCAATATTATCGATTGTGATGAGCTATCTTCGGCATGACGGGGATGAGCGAGGGTGTTAACCGATGACCGCCGCCCAAAACGCAAAAAGGCCGTCCGCTTTTTAAGGCGGACGGCCTTGCTGATAATGCCTATTCGCGCTCTATATTAGAGGAGCGAGATGAACGGGTTCGCGAAGAGCAGTATGAGCGCTATGACGAGCGCGTATATCGCGAGGGACTCGATCATCGCGAGACCGATGAGCATGGTCGTGAGGATCTTGCCGGAGGCCCCGGGGTTCCTGGCTATGCCGTCTACGGCGCCCCTTATCGCGTTACTCTGAGCGAGGCCGGTGCCGGCCGCGGCTATCGCCATTCCAAAAGCGGAGGCTATGGCGACGCTTATGAAAAACCATACCTTCGCGTTCCCGGTCGTACCGGCGGATGCGGCCGCCTCGGCAGTCTCGGCGAAGGCCGGGGAAGCCATCAGGGTCGCGGCCGCCCCAAGAAGAAACACTAAACTCTTTCTCATGACTTGAATTACCTCCCTTGCTTAGCCACAATCGCGGGTTTAAGCAATTTTCAAATTTTTTATAGACGCCTAATATATCAATCGCATATACCCGTGTCAAGGATATTTTGCTTGGGTTTCGGCGCTCGCGAAGAAGCCGGGCCTCGGCGAAAAAGACGATTTTACTGGCGAGGCCCGGCGATCCCGCAGGGGGCACAAGCGCGGGCGACGGGCCTTCAAAAAAAATGACGCCCCCCTTGACACCGCGCGCGCGCGTACCTATATTAACAAAAGACCCTTTTCCGCAAAAAAAGGCGTAAACATTGGACAAAGGGCGCTTGGGCCGAAATTGACAGGCAAAATAAAAAAGATATAGTACATCTCAAGGAGGAAGCAAGATGGGAAAGATTATCGGCATAGACCTCGGCACCACGAACTCGGTCGTCGCGGTGATGGAGGCCGGGGAGCCGAAGGTGATAGTGAACGAGGAGGGGTCCAGGATAACGCCTTCGGTCGTCGCATTCACCAAGGACAAGGAGATACTCGTCGGCCAGGTCGCAAAGAGGCAGGCGGTCACAAACCACGAGAACACCATATTCTCGATAAAGAGGTTCATGGGCAGGGGGCTCGAAGAGGTTAACGAGGAGATGAAGATGGTCCCCTACAAGGTGGAGAGGGACTCTTCAGGCAGGGCCGTCGTGAAATCCTCGAACATGGGCAAGGACTTCCTCCCGCCGGAGATATCGGCGATGATACTCCAGAAGCTCAAAAGGTCGGCCGAGGCGTACCTCGGCGAGACCGTGACGGAAGCGGTCATAACCGTGCCCGCGTATTTTAACGATGCGCAGAGGCAGGCGACGAAGGACGCCGGCAGGATCGCCGGCCTCGACGTCAAGAGGATAATAAACGAGCCGACGGCGTCCTCTCTCGCCTACGGTCTTGACAAGAAGAAGGACGAGATAATCGCCGTCTACGACTTCGGCGGCGGCACCTTCGATGTTTCCATTCTCGAGGTCGGGGATGGCGTCTTCGAGGTCAAGTCCACCAACGGAGACACGCACTTGGGCGGCGACAACTTCGACCAGCGCGTGATAGACTGGCTCATAAGCGAGTTCAAGAAGGACCAGGGCATAGACCTGTCAAAGGACAGGATGGCCCTCCAGAGGCTCAGAGAGGCGGCCGAGAAGGCCAAGATAGAGCTCTCCTCCACGATGGAGACAGAGATCAACCTGCCGTTCGTAACCGCCGACGCTACCGGCCCCAAGCACCTCGTCATGAGGATATCGAGGGCCAAGCTCGAACAGCTCGTCGCCGACCTCGTCGAGAGGAGCCACAGGCCCTGCGAGCAGGCCCTGCGGGACGCCGGGCTTAAGGCCTCTGAGATAAACGAGGTCGTCCTCGTCGGCGGCATGACGAGGATGCCCGCGATACAGCAGTTCGTAAAGACCTTTTTCGGAAGGGAGCCCCACAAGGGCGTTAACCCCGACGAGGTAGTGGCCATAGGCGCGGCGATACAGGGCGCGGTGCTCTCCGGAGAGGTCAAGGACGTCGTCCTCCTCGACGTGACCCCGCTTTCCCTCGGGGTGGAGACCCTCGGCGGCATAATGACCGCGCTCATACAGAGGAACACGACGATACCGACGAAGAAAAAGGAGATATTCACGACCGCCGCCGACAACCAGACCCAGGTCGAGATACACGTCCTCCAGGGCGAGAGACAGATGGCCCGCGACAACAGGACGCTCGGCAGGTTCAACTTGGTAGGCATCCCGTCGGCCCCGCGCGGCGTGCCGCAGGTTGAGGTCGCCTTCGACATCGACGCGAACGGCATATTGAACGTCTCGGCAAAGGACCTCGCCACGAACAAGGAGCAGAAGATAACCATC
This sequence comes from Deltaproteobacteria bacterium GWB2_55_19, assembly GCA_001797465.1. Taxonomy (GTDB): domain Bacteria; phylum Desulfobacterota; class GWC2-55-46; order GWC2-55-46; family GWC2-55-46; genus GWB2-55-19. The sequence goes on from MGPQ01000010.1 coordinate 172,860, forward strand.
ACCGCCTCCTCGGGCCTCAACAAGGACGAGGTCGATAATATGGTAAAGGAAGGCGAAAGGCACGCCGATGAGGATAAGAAGAGGAAAGAGGTCGTCGAGACGAGGAACCAGCTCGATTCCCTCGTATACTCGACCGAGAAGCTCCTGAGCGAGAACCGCGCGAAGGTCTCGGACGAGGACGCCAAGGCCGTGGAGGAAGCGGTCGCGGACGCGAAGAAGGCCCTCGAGCAGAACGAGATAGAGCCGTTAAAAGATGCGGTAGCCAAGGTGACCAAGGCCTCCCACAAGGTAGCTGAGGCGATGTATAAGACCGCCGCCGCCCCGGAGACGCCTGGCGCTGGAGGAGGCCAGGAAGGCGCGCCGAAGCAGGGCGACGTCGTCGACGCGGAGGTCGTCGACGAGCATAAGTAATTCGGGCTTGGGGACAGGGGGGACAGGGCGTTCTCTCTTCTCATCCCGCGTCTATCAGGTATGGGGGGGCCGGACAATCACCCTTTCGGTACCCGTGGATAGAGCTCAAGCCTTGCGCTGTAAAAAAACGCCGGGCCCTTCAGTAAGCAGGGCCTTTCAGTAAAATAAAGGGATTGGGAGTGGCGGCAAAGGCCGTCACTCCCAATATCGATATCCTCAGGCCAATTGAGTGCCTTTTCAGCGACTCGTCATAAGCCCGCGTTTTTCATCTTTCCGCACCTTAACTGTATTTTAAAGAACACTTCGATAAAATGGCCAAGGACTATTACGAGACCCTCGGGGTAGCGAGGAACGCGACCGAGGATGACTTAAAAAAGGCGTACAGGAACCTTGCCAGGAAGTTCCATCCCGACCTCCATCCGGAGAAAAAGGCGGAGATGGAGGCCAAGTTCAAGGAGATAAACGAGGCGTACGGCGTCCTCTCCGACCCCAAAAAGAGGTCCGATTACGACCTCACGGGGTCCGCGAGCTACGAGCCGGGCATGGGCAAGGGTTATCCGCCGCCGGGCGGGTCCGTCCACTTCGAGGACTTCGGCTTCGGCAATATAGGAGGCTTCGAGGACGTATTCAGCGAGATATTCGGAAGGGGCGGAAGGCGCGGCCCGCGGAAGGGCTCAGACCTCGAGTACTCGATAACGCTCGACTTCATGCAGGCGGTAAAGGGGGCCGAGGTGAGGATATCGGTCCCGAAGCGCGGCGGCGTTGAGACCATTACCGTAAAAATACCCCCGGGCGTCAAGGGCGGCGGGAGGGTAAGGGTCCCGGGCAAGGGAGAGCCGGGCGAAGGCGGTTTGGGCGACCTCTACATAATAACAGAGGTCCAGCCCCACAGGTATTTAAGGAGGGTCGATAACGATATTTACGTCGATGTGCCGATAACCATTAAGGAAGCGGTGTTGGGCGCCGATATAAAAGTACCGGCCATTGACGGCATGACCACCATAAAGGTCCCGCCGGGGATAAGGAGCGGACAGAGGCTCCGGATAAAGGGCAAGGGCGTCTACGTTGCCGGGGGCAGGGGGGACGAGTACGTCATCATCCAGATAGCCGCGCAAAAGGCCTCTGACAACAGGAGCAAAGAGCTTATTGAGGAATTTTCACGAATAAATCCTTATGACCCCCGGAAGGGTTTATGGTAGAATATACGAATAAGAGGTTTGCCTGCGTGTTCAGAACGCGGAGGCAAAGCGCTTCCGGTTGGAAACCGCGCCCGCGCGGTTTAAGATCAACTCATTAACCCCCGGGGGTTTAACCACCCCGGAAAGACAGGCCGTAGAGCAGGCCCGGCCTTCAAGAGGTTACCATGACTGAACTGGAAGATATAAAAGAAAAGCTTACGCCAGCCGCCAGGAAGGTGCTCGAGGCGGCTATCGAGGAGAGTAAGACCCGGCAGCATTACTACCTCGGCGTCGAACACCTCTTCCTGGCCTTCGCCAAGGTCGAGGAGAACTTCTTCAGGGAAGTGATGGAGGACTTGAACCTCGACGTCTTCCATGTCGTAAACTTTCTGAACGAGCACCTGAACGTCTCCCGCCAGTACATCGGATTAGGCCTTAAGATCCCCCCAGCGACCCGCAACGTGTTCAGGCTCGCCCGCGAAGAAGCCCAGAGGTGGGGTAGAGAGGAGCTCGACTCCACCGACCTCTTCATCGCCATATTCCAGGAGAACCACAGCCTGCCAGCAAAGGTATTCAGGTCGTTCGGGCTCGACCCGGACTATGTGATGAGGAGGATAACCGTAAAGGTAAGGAGCAAGGAGGAGACGGAAGAGGAGCTCAAGAAGAAGTACGAACTCCCCCCCAACCTCAAGCACTTCGCCGTCAATCTCAACAAGCTCGCGAGGTTTGACAAACTGCCGATGATAATCGGCAGGGACGCCGAGATCGAGCAGGTGATGGAGATACTCTGCCACGTCGACCGCTCCAATTCCGTCATGGTGATAGGCGAGCCGGGCGTCGGCAAGACCGCCGTCGTAGAAGGGCTCGCAAGAAGGATAGAGCTTGAGCCCAAGAGGGTCCCCAAGAGGCTCCGCGACAAGCAGATAGTGAACCTCCAGATGAACTCGGTCGTAGCCGGGACGATCTTCAGGGGGATGTTCGAGGACAGGATAGAAAAGATAATAAAGGAGATAAAGGAGAAGAAGAACATCATCTTCTTCATAGACGAGGCGCACACGCTCATAGGCGCGGGGTCGGCGATGGGCGTGCCGTCGGACGCGGCCAACATCTTTAAATCAACCCTTGCCAGGGGCGAGGTGCAGATAATCGGCGCCACGACCCTCTCCGAGTACAAGGAATTTATAGCCGAGGACGAGGCGCTGGCCAGGCGCTTCCGCCTCGTGAACATCGCCGAACCTACGGTCGACGAGACGAGGAAGATACTCTACGGCATACGCGGCAGGCTCGAGAAGAGCTACTCGGTTACGATCACCGACGAGGCCATAGAGACTTCCCTCGACATGAGCCAGAGGTACATGAGGTCCCTGAAGATGCCCGACAAGGTCATCGGCTGGCTCGACACCTCGTGCGTAAAGGTCGAGATAAACAGGCCCGCTGAGCCGGTCAAATCCAGCGACGTCATAGAGGTCATCTCCCAGGAGACAAAGATACCGAGGGATATGATCTTCAGGGACACGGTCGGCAGGTTCAAGGACATGGAAAAGACACTCTCCAGGCGGATCATAGGCCAGAAGGAGGCTGTGACCGCCCTGTCCAAGAGGCTCCGCCTCAACAAAGGGCCTCTGAAAGAGAACTTCTCGAAGCCCGACGGCGTCCTCCTTTTCCTCGGCCCCACCGGCGTCGGCAAGACAGAGCTTGCAAAGGCGCTCGCCGAGTACCTCTTCGGCGACGAGAAGAAGATGATACGGGTGGACATGAGCGAGTACAAGGACTCGGCGGTCGCGGTCGACAAGCTCATCGGCATGCCCAGAGGCATAGTCGGCTCCGAGCGCGGGGGCCTGCTCTCGAACCCTGTCCGCGAGAACCCGTACTCGGTCGTCCTCCTGGACGAGATCGAGAAGGCGCACCCGTACGTATTGAACCTCTTCCTCCAGGTCTTTGACGAAGGGTGGCTCACCGACGGGCGCGGGAAAAGGGTCTACTTCAGCGATACCGTCATCATAATGACAAGCAACCTCGGCGTTGACATGTTCAAGAAATACGTGAAGCCGCTCGGCTTCCTCCCGGAGGGGCAGAACACCAACGCCTTCAAGAAGGACATACTGAAGGACGTCGAGGGTACGCTCTCCCCGGAGTTCCTGAACCGCATTGACGACATCATAGTCTTTACGCCGCTTACGAGGGACGAGGTCAAGGCGCTCACGAACCTCTACATCGAGAAGATCAGGGACCATATGGAGACCTACGGCAAACATTTATCCGTTACGGAGAAGGCGATTGACGCGCTCGTCGATAAGGGATATAACCAGAAGTACGGGGCGAGGTTCCTGAAGCGCCACGTGGATGAGAAGGTGAAGGTGCCGGTGACGCTCAAGTGGAAGGACGGGGAATTTTTCAGGATCGACGCGGTCGATGACGAGGTGGTCGTCGACACGTCTTCGGCGGGAGAACCGGCTCTCATATGATAAAGAACATACTCATACCGCAGGACGGTTCCGAGAACGCCGGGGCCGCCCTCGAATACGGCTTGTGGCTCGCCAGGAAGTTCAAGGCCGGCCTCATAGGCCTCCATGTAGTCGATGTCGTCGCCCTTGAAGGCCCGTTTCTGCACGACCTTTCTGGCTCGCTCGGGTTTGAGCCGTTCCTGAACTTCTCTACGAAGATGCGCGAGGCGCTGGAGGCCAGAGGCAAGACCATCATCAGCGCCTTCGAAGCGGCCTGCGCGAAAGAGGGGCTCGCCTGCGAGTCCTCCGTAGGCTACGGCGTCGTAGCGAGCGAGATATGCGACAAGGCGCGGCTTGCCGACCTCGTCATCCTGGGCAGAAGGGGGCTTAACGCAAGGTTCGAGTACGGTCTGCTCGGCTCGACGACCGAGGCCGTATTGAGGAGGTCCCCGAAGCCGGTGATGGTCGTGCCTGAGCGGTTCGCGGGGCCAAAGAGGCCGCTACTCGCCTATGACGGGTCCCCCACGGCGTCGCGCGCCATGCACTCGGCCGCCGAATGGGCGAGCGCCTTCGATCTCCCGCTTACCGTCGTCTCCGTTGCCGCTGAGAACGAAGGGGATGTCGCGTTCCTAAAGGACGCTGAGAACTATCTTAAGCCCTACGGGGTCCGGGCGAGCTTCGTGCCGCTCAAGGGCGACGCGCCAATCGCCATCGAGCGTTATTGCAAGGATAACGGCCACGACATCGTCTTCATGGGGGCCTCACACCACTCAAGGATAGTCGCGATGGTGCTCGGTTCCACGAGCGAGCATGTCATGAGGAACGTCGAAGTCCCGTTCTTCCTCGAAAGATAACAGAAGGGACCGCCCTTTTTCCAAGCCGGCCCCGGGATGTTTTCTTTCCCTCATATTCTTCCTTAGACCTTCGAAAAACAGCCACATATCTGTTGACTTATCAAATGCTCAGTGCTAATTTTTAAAAGACCGCCGTTTTTCTTTTCGGCGGCCCAGGTTGCCCGAGCGTACCGGCAAAACCCCTTCCTTCGCAGGAAAATTCAGATTAATCGATCCACCCGGTAAGGACCCATGACCATCGAGGCGAGGACAGACCATACCGAGGAGGTCAAGCCCCTCCTTGAGGCCGGCAACGAACCGGCCCTTAAGGAATTGCTCTCAGGGCTCCACGCCTCGGACATCGGGCGCGTCTTCAGCACCCTCGGAGAGGAAGATGCGGTCCGGGTATTCAAGCTCCTTGAGGCGGAGTCCGCCTCCGAGGTCCTTTTAGAGGTCGACGAGCGCCTTAGGAAGACCCTCATCTCGTCGATATCGTCCGAAGAGCTTATCGACGTCGTCCACGAGATGGAGACCGACGACGCGGCCGACGTCATCTCAGAGCTCCCGCTCGAAGACGCCAACCAGGTCCTTGAAGGGATTGACAAGCAGGAGTCGATCGAGGTACGGAAGCTCCTCGCCTACCCCGAGGACACGGCCGGCGGAAAGATGCAGGCCGAGCTCGTCTCGGTCCCCGGGGACGCGACCGTAGAGGAGACGATAGAGGAGGTCAGGAGAAAGAGCAGGGACATCGAGCACATCTCGAACGTCTTTGTCGTGGACAGGGACAGAAGGCTCCTCGGGACCGTCTCTCTGGACAGGCTCATACTCGCCTCCCCCAGGACACGGATAATAGAGATAGCGGACAGGGAGCCGAGGATGGTCGGGACAGACCTCGACCAGGAAGAGGTGGCGAAGGTCTTCCAGCGCTACGACCTGATATCGCTGCCGGTCGTTGACCACGAAGGCAGGCTCGTCGGCAGGATCACCGTCGACGACGTCGTCGACGTCCTCGAGGAGGAGATTTTCGAGGACTTCTACAAGATGGCGGGCCTGAACATCGAGGAGCGCGTCATGGACCAGCCGAGGCGCTCGATATGGATGAGGGCGCCGTGGCTATTCGTCAACCTCGGCACAGCGTTTCTCGCGGCCTCCGTAGTAAAGGTCTTTCAGGGGACTATCGAACATTTCGTGATATTGGCGGTCCTCATGCCCATAGTCGCCGGCATGGGGGGCAACGCCGCGACCCAGGCCATAACGGTCGTCGTCCGCGGGCTCGCGCTCGGGGAATTGTCGCTCAAGAACGCGAGATGGATATTAGTCAAAGAAGCCACAGTGGGGCTCGCCAACGGCCTCATGACGGGGATGACGGCGGGCGCCGTAGCTTACGCCTTCGGCGTCCAGCCGATCGTCGGGCTCATCCTCTTTCTCGCCATGACCTTTAACCTCGTCATCGCCGGCCTCTCCGGCTCGCTCATACCGTTGGTACTCAAGCGGTTCAATGTCGACCCGGCGATATCGTCCTCGATATTCGTCACCACCTGCACCGACATAGGCGGATTCTTCACGTTCCTGGGGCTCGCGACCGTCTTCATGAAGGCGGGGCTCCTGTGAAGAGAGGGCTCTTCAAGACCGGCGCGATAGTCTTGAACTCCTTCGACTATGGGGAGTCCGACCGGATACTCACATTCTACACTCACGACTTCGGCAAGCTCCGCGGCATAGCCAAAGGCGCGCGTCGTTCGAAGAAAAGGTTCGTCGGCAACCTCGACCCCATGAGCCGCCTCGACATCGTATTCTTCCATAGCGATAAATCCGAGCTGGTGCGCGTCGAGGAGGCTAAGCTCGCGGACGCCTACCCGGGGCTGAAGGCCGGGATAGACGCGCTCTCGGTCGGGTGTTATCTCCTGGAGCTCACGTCCGAAATGACGCGCGAAGGCCAGCGTCTGCCGCAGGTCTACAACCTCCTTGCCGGGTTCCTGAAGGCGATAGAGGAGGGGGCGGACCCCGGGGCCTACACGAGGTTCTTTGAGATAAGGCTGCTCTCCATGCTCGGTTATCTGCCGCACCTCGACGCGTGCGTCGTCTGCAGGAAGACGGACGTCGAGCCTCAGAAACGCTTCAGCTCCGAGAGGGGCGGCGTAGTATGCAGGGCGTGCTCGACAGGGGCCGCGGGGCTTATCCCGGTCTCTTCGGCTACCGCCGGGATGCTCGCTATATCGGCGAAGCTCGAGTTCGATAAGCTTGAGAGGCTCAAACCCAACGCCGCTTTCATGGATGAGGGCGAGAGGCTCCTCTACGACTTCATAAAGTTCCAGATAGGGAAGGAATTGAAGACCAAGAGGTTCTTGGAGAAGATGAGGAAGGCGGAGGCAAGAGTTTAGCAGGCCGCACAAAAAATCCATCTGCTTCGTTGTCTTTGTCGCTCGTAGCTGCGGCGTACATACTAAAGTACGCCTCGCTCCTCACTCCTCGACGCCTCGCATCTGGAGCTTTTTGTGCAACCTGGATTTGTATTTTTTTGACCCGGCGCGGGTTTTAATGTAAAATAAGGCCGGTTTTATTGTGATAAAGAAGCGGCGATAAAGGAGGCCGTATGTATTTTCAGGACGTGATCATAACCCTGCAAAAGTTCTGGGCCGAGCGCGGTTGTATCCTGCACCAGCCTTATGACATGGAAAAGGGCGCGGGTACGTTCAACCCGGCGACTTTTTTGAGGGTCCTCGGCCCCGAGCCGTGGAAGGCGGCCTACGTCGAGCCTTCGAGGAGGCCGACCGACGGCAGGTACGGGGAGAACCCGAACAGGCTCCAGCACTACTACCAGTTCCAGGTGATACTGAAGCCCTCGCCCGACGACATACAGGACCTGTACCTCGAGAGCCTGAAGACCCTCGGCATAGACCCGCTCGCGCACGACATCCGCTTTGTCGAGGACGACTGGGAGTCCCCGACACTCGGCGCGTGGGGCCTCGGGTGGGAGGTCTGGCTCGACGGCATGGAGATAACGCAGTTCACCTATTTCCAGCAGGCCGGTGGCATTGACCTTAAACCCGTATCAGGCGAGATAACCTACGGCCTTGAGCGGATCACCATGTACCTTCAGGGCGTGGACAATGTATACGACATTATGTGGACAAAGGACATGAAGTACGGGGCTGTGCATCACAGGGGAGAGGTCGAGTACTCGCGCTACAACTTCGAGGAGGCGGACATAAAGATGCTTTTTGACCTCTTCAACATGTACGAGAAGGAATCCGTGAGATTGCAGGAGAAGGGGTTGTATCTCCCTGCCTATGATTATTGCCTCAAGTGCTCGCACTCGTTCAACCTCCTCGATGCGAGAGGCGCGATAAGTGTCGCCGAGAGGACGCGCTTTATCGGCCGAGTCAGGGCGCTGGCGCGCGGCTGCGCCGAGGGGTATCTGAAGACAAGGGAAGAGATGGGGTTCCCGTTGCTCAAGGGAGAGGCGGTTCCGGGGTAGGCTTCTATGTGCGTTTTTCAAAGGGGCTGGGCTTATGGCCAGCCCCTTTTTTTATTTCACAGAGGGGCTGGCAGGAGGATATTCCAGAACGGTATTAACAGGTTTTGAGAACTATGATCCAGTATCGCTTGCCTTCTGCCCCTTTATCACTATCGTCCCGGCGATCCTGTCGCCGAACCTCTCCCCGAGGTCGTCGGTGTAGATGAGCACCATCTCCATGCCGAGGACCGCGACCCAGGAGAGAAATACGATGACCTTGCCGAGGTACGGTATCCAGCCGAGGATGTAATATATTACGATGAGGAGCGCGAAGACCGAGTTCCTTATTATTGATTGCTTGAAGTCGCACTGCGTCGTCGGGTCGTCAAGAGAGACGGCCTTAAGGCCGATTATCCTTTTGCCGATAGACCCGCCCTGGAGGCCGTCTGAGATGAGTATGTACGTTGTCCCGGCGAGCGGCCCTACGGCAGTAGGGAAGGCGAAGAACGCGCCCATGATGAGGATGTCTATGAACTTGGAGATGAAGCGTTCCAGGACATAGGTCTTTATGAGAGGCCCTTCGGTCTCTTTTCCCTCGTGAGCTTTAAACGGGGTCTCTTCCGCCATTGTCCCCTCAGTCCGAATTCCGCGTGAAGAGTATGAACGCCATAGCAGGGCGTTTGGACGAGTCACGCATGGCGAAGTGGATGCCGTCGAGGTTCCATCCCTCTTTGACCCGTTCGTTTATCGCCTTTTCCATCTCTTCGTCCGTTACGGTAGACAGCTCTATGACTTTGTAATTAAGCATTTTTAGAGGTAGCCTTAATCAGTCGATCCCAGCCGAAGGGGTGGGGGATTTTTTATCCTCCCTTTGGTCATCCCATCAAGGGAGGGGGGATTCCAGCCCTTAAAAAAACAAAGGCGGGGGGCTTTCGCCACCCCGCCAGATTATACCAGAAAAAAGACGCTATCTATGCACCTTCTTTTCCCCGCCTTCGGCGGCCTCCGCGGCCTTTTTATCGTCCCGGGCCTTCTTCGCGGCCTCAGTTGGCTGGTAGGTGCAAAACGGCTCTTCGTCCATGTAGTTGGCGGTAAAGGCGAAGGCCCTTGCCCTGCACCCTCCGCAGACCTTCCTGAACTCGCAGTACCCGCACCTGCCGTTGTAGTCGTCCCAGTTCCGCATCTCCTGGAAGACCTTTGAGGTGTCCCATATCGTATGGAACGGCTCTTTCCTTATGTCCCCGCACTCTACATCCAGGAAGCCGCAGATCTGCACCTTGCCGGTATTCGAGACGAATGCGAAGGACTGGCCTCCCATGCAACCCTTGCTCATGGCGTCCAGCCCGTGGGTCTCAGGCGTGACGGTTATGCCCTTCGCCTTCTCTTTTTGCCTGAAAATTCTATAATAGTGGGGGGCGCAGGTCGGCTTGAACTGGATCGGGACCTTGTCCCTCATCTCATGGAACCAGGAAAGTGACTTCTCGTACTCCTCAGGGGAAATCTCCTGGTCCTTCAACTGCGCGCCCCTGCCCGTGGGGACGAGTAGGAACGGGTGGTGCGCTACGGCGCCGAGGCTTATGACGAGTTCGAGTATCTTAGGCAACTCCGCGAGGTTGTGCTTGGTGATGGTGGTATTGACCTGGAACGGGAGCCCGACCTTTTTCACACTCTCTATCGCCTGCATGACAGAGGCGAACGCGCCGTTGACGCGCCTGAAGTTGTCGTGGCTCTCGGCCGTCGCGCCGTCTATGGAGAAGGAGACGCGCTGGATGCCGGAATCTATCATCTTTTGCGCGGTTTCAACCGTCACAAGGAACCCGCAGGGGGCCATGACCATGCGGAGACCCAGTTTGGTCCCGTACTTGGCTATGTCCCAGATGTCGTCGCGGAGCATCGGCTCCCCGCCGGTCATGATTATTATCGGGCTTGAGAAAGATGCGACGTCGTCTAAGAAGTCGTAGCATTCCTTTGTGGCAAGCTCGTTAGGGTACGGGCCGAACCTCGCCGCCGCCCTGCAGTGTATGCAGTCAAGGTTGCAAGACCTCGTCAACTCCCACGCTATCAGTTTCGGCAGCCATTTTCTGCCGCCGCTCTTGTCCGGTCCTTTCGCCATCCCAGGCACCTCGTGCGGATGGCCTTTCGGCATATGCATGACGGATACTCCTTTAATGTATTGAGGTTCTAACCACAGCTACTTCTGGAGGACCTTTGCCGCGTCCTTGGCGAAATATGTGAGTATCATGTCTGCCCCGGCGCGCTTGATGGACGTGAGCGACTCCATCATAGCCCTCTCGCCGTCGAGCCAGCCCTTCTCGGCCGCGGCCTTTATCATCGAGTACTCGCCGCTCACGTTGTACGCGGCGGTCGGGTATCCGAACTCTTCCTTTATCCTTCTAATGACGTCGAGGTACGGGAGCGCGGGCTTTACCATGACGATGTCAGCGCCTTCTTCGATATCCAGCGCCACTTCTCTCATCGCTTCATCCGTGTTGCCCGGGTCCATCTGGTACGAGCGCCTGTCCCCGAACTGCGGGGTGGACTCAGCCGCCTCCCTGAAAGGCCCGTAAAAGGCGGATGCGTACTTTGCCGCGTAGCTCATGACCGGGATGTGGGAGAAGTTGTTCTCGTCAAGCATATCCCTTATCGCCGCGACCCTCCCGTCCATCATGTCCGAAGGGGCGACTATGTCGGCGCCAGCCTCGGCGTGGGAAAGGGCCTCGTTGCTCAATAGCTCAAGGGTGGCGTCGTTGTCCACGTCCTTACCCTTTATGATACCACAGTGGCCGTGCGAAGTATATTCGCACATGCAGACGTCCGTAATGACGGCAAGGGACGGGACCTTGTTTTTTATGGCCTTTATCGCCTCCTGGACCGGCCCCTTGGGGTCGAAGGCCGAGGAGCCTTCCGCGTCCTTGTGCTCCGGGATGCCGAAGAGGATGATTGCCGGGATGCCGAGGCCCTTTACCTCTTTTGCTTCTTTTACGATGTTATCGACGGAGAGCTGGAACTGGCCGGGCATGGAGCTTATTGGTTTCCTCACATTCTTCCCGAAGGTGACGAAGAGGGGGAGGATGAGGTCGTTGGGGGTAAGGTTAGTCTCCCGGACCATATTTCTGATGGTTTCGGTCTTGCGGAGCCTGCGGGGGCGATAAAAAGGAAAGTTCATGCTATTCTCCTATTTTCTTTCTGAAGTATTCTGCCATCGCTTCCGTCAACGCCGGTATGGTGTAGTCCTTCGGCATAATATCGACCTGAATGCCATATTCTTTAGCGGTATCGGCGGTTATGGGGCCTATGCAGGCGATACATACGCCTTTAAGAAAACCCGCCAACTCCGTCTTTTTAAACATGGAGGCGAAGTTGGTGACGGTCGAAGACGAGGTAAAGGTAATGACATCTACCCCGCCTTCGGTTAAAAGCCTTTTTAGCTCCCCGGCCTCCTTAGTTGGTCGTATCGTCTTATATGACGGGACGACGTCTATCTTTCCGCCGAGCCTTTTAATCTCCTGGGGGATTATCTCCCTCGCCTGCATGGCCCTGGCGAGGAGGAACTTTTTGCCCTTGATGCGCCTTTTGCCGAGCGCGTCGAGTATTGCCTCTGCCCTGTACTCTTTCGGCGTCAAGTCTACCTTTATGCCGAGCTTCTTTATCGCCTTTTCGGTCATGGGGCCTATGGCGCAGATCTTTACGCCCTTAAGCTCCCTTAAATCTTTATCGAGCTTGTAGAGCCTTTCGAAGAAGTACTTTACGCCGTTAACGGAGGTGAATATCGCCCAGTCATAGGACGAGAGCCTTTTGATGGCCTTATCAAGCGGCTTCCAGTCAGGCGGGGCGACGGTCTTGATGGTGGGGAATGTTATCGGCTCCGCGCCGTTCCTCTCAAGGAGCTTTGAGAAATCCCCTGCCTGCTCAAGGGCCCTTGTTACGAGGATGCGTTTACCGAAGAGCGGCTTTGTCTCGAACCAGTTGAGCTTCTCCCTTAAAGATACCACGTCCCCTACGACTATAATGACCGGCGGCCTCATTTCCTGCTCGCCGGCGAGCGCGACTATCGTGCCGAGGGTGCCGGACAGGCACTTCTGCTTGGTCATCGTCCCCCAGCGCACAAGCGCCACAGGGGTTGATGAAGCCCAGCCGTTCCCAAGTAGCTTGGAGGTTATGAGCGAGAGGTTCTTCCACCCCATGAGGAAGACGAGCGTGCCTCTGCCGACCGAGAGCCTGTCCCAGGCGATGTTCGACCTCTCCTTTAAGGGGTTCTCCTGCCCTGTTATGAATGTGACTGAGGAGGCGAGGTCGCGATGCGTCAGCGGTATGCCAGCGTAGGCCGGAGCGGCTGTGGCTGAGGTGACGCCCGGGACTATCTCGAATGGGATGCCTGCGGCGACGAGCTCTTCGGCCTCTTCGCCGCCCCTGCCGAAGATGAACGGGTCCCCGCCCTTGAGCCTTACGACCGTCTTGCCTTTTTGGGCGAGAGAGATAATGAGCCTGTTTATCTCTCCCTGCTCCATCGTCTTCTCAGCGCCCTTTTTCCCGACGTAGATGGTCTTGGCGCCGGGTCTGGCGTTTTCAAGAAGGCGTGCGTTGGCGAGGAAGTCGTAGATGACGGCGTCGGCCTCTTTCAATACCTCAAGGCCTTTGACGGTCATGAGGCCCGGATCCCCGGGCCCCGCCCCGACCAGAAAAACTTTGCCAGTAGTCATATATGAAAAGGTTTCTCCATTCCTTTATATCAAGGGAAGATTAACGGAATTGAAATGTAAGGATTAAAAGCGTTTAAGGAAACCAAAGGCCCATAAGCCCCGGTAAAGCCTTGCCATTATAACAGATGAAGGGATGGTTATCAAATGAAAGGGGCGGTATTTGTGGAAAAATCGACCTCCCCTTGCCCCTCCTTGTTAAGGAGGGGAGCTATAAATCTCCTCCCCTTTTTATAAGGGGAGGCTGGGAGGGGTCGGTTTTGTCATTGCTACGACGAAGCAATCAGGTTCTTCTTGAATAATAGCCCGATAAAATCGTAAACTCCCCGCATGATACGCGTAACCGATAAAATTCATATAGACGAGAGCGAGATACAGGAGGAGTTTGTCCGCTCAAGGGGCCCCGGCGGCCAGCATGTGAACAAGGTTTCGACAGCCGTCCAACTCCGCTTTGATATCAGGTCCTCGAAATTGCCCGAGGAGGTCAAGGAGAGGCTCATACGCCTCGGGGGACACCGGGTCACCGAAGAAGGCGTCATCATAATCTCGGCTCAGGAGACAAGGAGCAGGGAGATGAACAGGGCCGAGGCGCTGGAAAAGCTCCTCGACCTCATAAGGAAGGCGACGGAGAGGCCCAAAAGAAGGATAAAGACAAGGCCGTCCCTATCGGCCAAAAACAAGAGGGTCGTTGAGAAGAAAACAAGGGGCGGCGCCAAAAAGATGAGGAGAAAGGTAAAGGGGGAGGAGTAGAGGGGGCTGTGGGTTCAGCCTTGCGTAGGGTGCGCTGAGCGCACCATTTGAGTACTGTCCCTATATGGCTCGGACTTGATAATGCCTCCAGCCTTATCCCAATGGTAAAGGGGGTGGCGAGTCCTTAAATATTATTTGTAAAAGGTGCGCATAGCGCACCCTACCGTTGGCTTTATAGCCCAACAAAAATAAAGGGAAGAAATGTTGGGCTTCGCTGCGCTCAGCACGACATTTTTTTTGTTTTTCAAACACACAGGGGCGCATGGCGGATAGCGCCTAAGGGAGGCCGGGGGAGCGAGCCGGGGCGCGAGGAGCGTAGCGACTTTAGGGGCGAGCGAACGAGGAAGAGGAGGAAGAAAGCGCTCGGAGCCATCGCCAAAAGCGCGCAGAGCGCGCAAAATGGCATTTGGCAAAGATTCTAAAAATAATTAAAAGGTGGGCGGAGCCCACCCTACGCGGCTGAATTTATTGGCCATCCAATACTTCAATTTTACCTCTTCCCCTTCTTCCCCGGGCACTGTACCGGTGTCTCGGTGTCGTTCGCGAGGTCGTGGCTGAAGCATTTGGCCGGGACGTCCTGCATCCGGCACTCATCGAGGAACATCCTTACCGTCGCCGTCTTCCCATCAAAGGACAATAGCTCGTACCCTATGGGGCTCTCGGGTTTTTTGATTGGGATTTGTGCGCCCCTTTCCCCGTCGAAGATGTAGACGCCGTGGGAGCAGTGCGCCTTTTTATCCCCCACGGCTTTGAAATCGTCCATCCAGGTGTATTCCTCTATCTCGAACGGCGTCTCTTTCCATTTAAGCGTCTTATTCAACGCGATGGCCCTCGGGGCCGCGTTTATTGCCTCTGGAGGAATGACGACGAAGTCGTCCTTTGGGCTGAAATGGAGCCTTCTGTAGATGTCCGCCTCGGTCAATGTCTTTTTGCCGCCGGGGTCCCTGAAGTTGACGGTCTTGATGAGTCCTTCTTCGTCGAAGAAGCTTATCCTCCAGAGCGCGCGGATGTCCGGGGCGACCTTAGCTTTTTTTGTCTGGGCCGCCTCTTTTACAAGCGTGAATGTGAGCTCGAACCTGCCCGAAGGGGAGTGGATGGTCTTTTTGGCGATAGGGTTCCCGAAGCCCATTAAGATGAGGGCGAATGCGATGGAGACTATGGGCAGTATCAGGCGCGCGGGTCTTAGTCTTTCAATCATAATAGTTTCGATTGTAGGGTGGGCTACGCCCACCAGATCATCACTCCGAAAGAAAATGGTGGACGGAGCCCACCCTACAACTGATTATATTTAAAAGTTTTCAGGAAGGGAGCCGGAATTGTTAAAAATATCTTGGGGGGAACTCTCTTCAGAAAGTTTCCCCCGTTCTTTTCCATCCTACGCAGACCCCGGCGGGGGGACCTGATAGAGGTCTTTGAGTATGTCGTACGCGCCGTTTTTGAGGAGTCTTTCGGCGAGTTCGACCCCGAGTTTTTCGCAGTTTTCTTTCGGGCCTGTGAGCGCGTCTTTTACGAGGGTCTTTCCGTCCGGGCTTGCGACGAGGCCCTTTAGCGTGAGCGTCTCTCCGGAGAGCGTCCCGTACGCCGCGATCGGCACCTGACAACCGCCTTCAAGTCTCTTGAGGAGCGCCCTTTCGGCCCGAACAGCGTATGAGGTCTCGGGGTGGTCGAAGAAGGCGACGAGGTCGTTAATGTACGCGTCGTTCGTCGGCGTCTCTATGCCGAGCGCGCCCTGGCCTATGGCCGGGAGGCTCACTTCGGGCGAGAGGAGCTCGGTAATCTTATCAGCCCAGCCGAGCCTTTTTACACCCGCGCCCGCGAGTATTATCGCGTCGAAGTGGCCGTCGTCGAGTTTTTTAAGGCGCGTGTCGAGGTTGCCGCGAAGTTGCAATATCTCGAAGTCGGGCCTAAGGTGAAGGAGCTGGGACTGCCGGCGGAGGCTCGAAGTGCCGATCTTCGCGCCTTTCGGGAGGTCGAGGAGCTTTATTTTATTCCTGCTGAATACCGCGTCCCTCGGGTCTTCACGCTCGGTTATGCAACGCAGATGCAGTCCGTCGGGGAAGAATGTCGGCACGTCCTTCATGGAGTGCACCGCGAGGTGGACCCGGCCTTCGAGCAGCGCCTCTTCTATCTCCTTTACGAAGAGCCCCTTGCCGCCGACCTTGGCGAGCGGGACGTCGAGGATCTTGTCTCCCGTCGTCTTTATCTTGGTGAGCGATACTTCTATGTCAGGGTATTTCTTTTCAAGCTCTGATTTTACCCAGTTCGCCTGCCAGAGGGCGAGGGCGCTGCCGCGGGTGCCGATGATTACTTTTTTCTTCAAAGCCTTATTACCTTCCTGTTTTTGTATAGTTCCTTCTCTAACAAGTGGATGAGAGACTTAACTGCGACCCCACCCGACCTCCCCTTGTCAAGGGGAGGAGAAAAATTCTAATCTTCGTTGTTCTGCGCCTTTTTTACGGCCTCTTCGTCTATGGTGAGGTCGAAGAGCTTCCTTATGGTGTCGATGTAAAGGTCCCCTTCCACCTTGTTCGCCTCTTTCTTGAGGTGCGTGACAGGGTGGTGGAGTATCTTATTTACTATCGCCGAGGTCATGGCGTCCAAAACCTTCCGGTCTTTTTCGGAGAGGTGGTTCAAGGACGTGAGCGCCTTTTGCACCTCGGCCTTCCGAATTTGATCGCATGTCTGGCGTAGCGATATGATAGTGGGGACGACGTCGAGCGACTTTATCCAGCGGTAGAACTTCTCTATCTCCTCATCGACTATCTTTTCAGCCGCCTCCGCCTCCTTGGAGCGTTCCTGGAGGTTCGCCACGACCACGCCCTGGAGGTCGTCTACGTCGTAGACGTAGCAGTTGTCGATGTTGTTCACAAGCGGGTCGATGTTCCTCGGGACCGAGATGTCGATGAAGAACATCGGCTTTTGTTTGCGCTCGCGCATGACCTCGTGTATCTGGTCGGGCCTTATGATGAAGTTCGGCGCGCCGGTCGAGGCGATGACGATGTCGACGTTTTTGAGATAATGGGGGAACTCCCTGAACATTATCGCAGTGCCGCCGAAGCCCTTGACCATCTCTACGGCCTTCTCATACGTGCGGTTGGCAACGAGTATCTCCCTTATGCCGTTCGTAAGGAGGTGCTTGGCGGCGAGCTCGGCCATCTCTCCAGCGCCGATGAGCATGCAGGATTTGCCGGATAAGTCCCCGAATATCTTTCTCGCGAGCTCTATCGCCGCGAAGCTGATGGATACGGCGGATTCCCCTATCTTCGTCTCGCTCCGGATCCTCTTGGCGACCTGGAATGCCTTGTGGTAGAGCTTGTTGACGATGACCCCGGCGGTGTTGTACTGGACCGCGTGACCGTAGGAGTCCTTGACCTGCCCCAGTATCTGGGGTTCGCCCATGACCATGGAGTCCAGCCCCGCGCCTACCCTGAAGAGGTGCTTTACCGCGTCCTCGCCGAGGTGGACATACAGGTGTTCGTCGAGCTTTTCAAGCGGGATCGAGTGAAAGTCGGACAAAAACCTCTTTATCTGCCAGACACCCTTTTCCATGTCGTTCGTGATAGCCAGCACCTCGACCCGGTTGCAGGTGGAGAGGATCACGCCCTCGTTAAGCCCGAAGTTGTTCGTGAGCTTCTTCAAGGGTTCGCCGATCGTCTGGGAAGGGAATGAGAGCTTCTCCCTTATCTCTATCGGCGAGGTCTTATGGTTTAGTCCGACTATTATGAGGTTCATCTTCCATTCCGCGGAGCATTGGATCCCGGATTATCTATTGCGAGAGCCCGTGGGCCCCGCCTGAGATCATGTTTATGATGACGAATGAAGCAAGGAGTATCATGAAGGCGACGCCTGAGAATATCGCCGCCTTCTTACCCCTCCACCCGGCGGTGAGCCTGCCGTGGAGGAGCGCGGCGTATAAGAACCATGTGATGAGCGACCATATCTGCCGGGGCTTCCAGTCCCAGTAGCTCCCGATGGCGTACTCCGACCAGACCGCGCCGGTGATGATGGCTATCGTAAGGAGCGGAAAACCGTACTGGAGGCACTTGTAGTTGAGCTCGTCGAGCACGTCGAGCGAGGGCAGTATGAAGTAGAGCCCCTTGAGTTTCCTCTTTTTAAGGTATCTCTCCTGGATTATGTACATGATGCCTAAGAAGAAGGCGAGGGCGAAGAAGGCGTTGCCCATGAAGGCGAGTATCACGTGGACCGGGAGCCAGTAGCTCTCAAGGACCGGCGCAAGGGGGATTATCTCCTGCGGCAGGAGCGACGCGCTCAAGATCAGGAGGAGCGCGAACGGGGATACAAAGGCCCCAAGGACCCTCTGCCTGTACTTGAAGAGGAGGTACATGTAGAGCGCGATGACTATCCAGGAGAAGAACGTAAGGGACTCGTGCAGGCTTGTCGCCGGGGTCCTGCCCGCCGCGACCCAGCGGGTGACGATGGTGATCGTGTGGGCCGCGAACCCGAACATGAGGACGTACTGCGCCGCGTCGAGGAGCCTGTCTTTGCGCGCGAAGAGGTACCCTATGTAGACGAAGGTGGCCACGAGATATGCTATCGCCGTTATATGAAAGACTATGTCACTCACTATCTATCTCTAAGCCTGCCTCTTCCCAAGTTTTAAATCAACCCCCAGAGCGGAGAGAGAAAACCCCTTCCCGAGTAGGTCTTTAAGGTACGCGTCTATCTTTCCGGGTGAGCCCTCCCTTATCCAGACGGGTATCGGAGAATTCACCAAGGCTTTGATTACTCTTTCTTTTTTAACACGATCGATGTTGCTTTTCAATAGCTTATTCCGGACCTTGCCGATGAGTTCGGTAAACTTCCCGTACTCCTCCCCTATCTCTTCTTCGAGCCGCTCCCGCATCTTTTTAGCGAGCAACGGGGCCTTTCCTGAGGTCGAGACGGCGAAAAAGAGCGGGTCCCGGTCTACTATGGAGGGTACTATGAACGAGCACTTATCAGGGTCGTCGGCGGCATTAATGAGTACCCCCCTCTTTTTGGCCTCATTATAAACGGACGCGTTTACGGCCCTGTCGTTCGATGCCGATATGACAAGGAAGACGCCTTTGAGGTCGCCCTCCTGGTACTTCCTTTTGATGAGGGTTATGCTTCCTTTGTCCGCAAGTCCCTTGACGGCCTTTGCAACGGTCGGGCTTACGACCGTGACCTTTGAACCGGCTGAGAGGAGGCCCTCGATCTTACGCAGGGCGACTAAGCCAGCGCCTATCACGAGGCTCTGCCTTCCCTTTATGTCGAGGAATATCGGATAGTAGCGCATTTAAAGGGATTATACCCTCATCCTATCCTTTTTCGTCATAAAATCAGAAAAATTAAGCAAAAATATCCGGCAGATAGTTCGCGGTGGTAATTATCTCAAGAAAAGATTAAAAAATACTGAAAAGTAGATATAAATTTTAATAATCTTCATGCGCAGTCGAATGCCGCGGTTCGGACAGGCGCTATGATGGATTGAAAAACCGGCGAAGGAATGGGCCTTGCGTGCAGACAGAGTTTTACCTGTTTTCTTCCCCCTGGCCCTTTCGCGCCTCCGAGATCTCCCGTTTACGCTTTATCCTCCCCGGTATCGAGGCTATGAGCGCCGTAGCTACCCCGACGACGAACGTCGCAAGGAGTATGAGCACGAGCGGGGCCTCGAAGGACCACCTGAGGAAAGAGACTATCGTCGCCTGAGAGTTCTGGAGAGAGAAGATCACGGCGATAAAAGCGAGGACGATCGCGATTACAAATGAAATGTTCATGGTCCCCTTTTTTGGCGTATTTTTAAAAGAATCGGGGGCCTTTTTCGAGGCCCCCGTAAGGCTCCGCTTAAGAGGGCTACTTGAACTTCGTCCGCGCCTCCTCGATAGAGGCTTTCAGCTCTCCAACGGCCCTCGTTATCCCGCCCTTGAGCGCGGACCAGGCCTCGTCGCTCGAACCCTTGAGTTCCTTGAGCTTGCCGGATACCTCGTCCTTCTTCCTGTTGAGCGAGGCTATTTGCCGCGCGTATTCATTCTTAGCCTCTGTTGCCGCTGTCCCCGCCTTTGCCTCAAGCGCGTGAATCGTAGCTTCCCACTCCCTGACCTGGTCCTCAATCATCTTCTGGTACTCTTTCCTGTCCTTGAGCTCCATCAATGCCTCCTTGTGAAGGGTTATGGGACGGGTGCGCAATAAATCCAACCAGGACCTCTCAGACGATATCCCCGATGTGCCAGACCTCCTCGCCCGAGGCTCCTGCGTAGACGATCATCACCTCGCCGCGGCAGTCGCTCAAGGGGAGGCGTATTTCGTAGTTATTCGTTTTAAGCGACTCCGCAAAATGAAAGACCGAGGGCCTGAAGACCTCGCGGTCAAAGGCGACGTCAATCATTACGGATGAGAGCGACTCAAGCCCCTTTTCCCCGAATTTTTCTATCTTGATGACGCAGGTCTCTGTCTTCTCGTCTATCGAATACCGCGCCTTTACCTTAGGGCCCTTTCGCTTTGGGCAATGAGCGGCTTCCTCCGCCTCGAAAAGCGAGAACGGGCGCGCCCCCTTGCCGTAGCGTCTCTTCGGGTTATCGAGAGACTTAGACGACGCGATAGAGAGGAGACGCTCCTCCACCGTGCGAATGGACAGCTCGCCGGAGTCTATCCCTATCCAGCGTCTGCCGAGCTTTTCCGCTACGGCAAGCGTCGTGCCCGCCCCGGCAAAGCAGTCGAGTACGAGGTCGCCCTCGTTCGAGGCGGCCTTTATGATTCGCGCGAGGAGTGCTTCGGGCTTCTGCGTCGGGTACCCGGTCTTTTCGTCGTTGCTTAAGTGCATGGCGTCCGGGATGTCGTCCCAGACGTCGCCGACGAGCTTGTCTTCAATAAGCCAACTGTCCTGCTCTTTAAGGAAGTATTTGATCCTGATATTCCCGTTCTTAGTCTCGTAGATCCTGCCTTCTTTTCTGAGGGCTGAAATGGATGCGTCCGTATAATCGCCGCGCGGAGAGGTCTTGAACCACCTGCCGGATGAGTCCTGTCTGAAGCCGGCCTCGCCCTTCCTCACCCTCTTTTGCGTGAACTGCTGGTTGAAGACGCGCCCCTTTCCGCCGTACCAGAGTATTATATCGTGGTTCCTGGAGAACTGAGAGGCTTTTGCCTTTGCGCCTCTGCCGCCGTAGCTCCAGACGATGTCGTTAAGGAAGTTTTCCTCGCCGAATACCTCGTCCATGATTATCTTGACGTAATGTGCCTTCTTCCAGTCGAGGTGGACGAATATTGAACCGTCGTCCGAGAGTAGCTCGCGGAGGATTATGAGCCTTTCCCGGAGGAACTCTACAAAACCGGCGCCGATAATCTTATCGTCGTAGGCGCGAAGGTCTTTTTTGGATTTGAACGAGAGGTTCGTCGAGAAGGGCGGGTCGATGCAGACGAGGCGGAGGCCCGTCGTATTGTCCGAGTTTTTTATCAGCCCTTCCCGCTTCATCTCAAGGAGGGCTTTTAAGGCAGGCAGGTTCTCGCCGTGTATGAGCATGTTCGCGGGCGCACCCTTTCCAAAGGCCTTCACCTCTGAGAGCGGGGTCGTTTTGGAGGAGAGTATCCGGGATTCCTTATTCTTGCCCGGATATATGAGTTCGCAAGCGGCATTTTTTTCAACAAGCCTTTTTACCATGCAGGTATTTTATAGGAAAATGCGTGGATATAAAAGGGTTTTGAAGGCCGAGCGCAGACCGGCACACGCCACACGTGGGCGCGTGAAGTTTTCCCTTGATTTGGGAGGCCGTTTGCCTGAATATTAGTACTTAAGAAAGGAGGCCGCATGAAACCTTACAGGCTCCACATATTCGTCTGCCAGGGCAAGAGGTGCGCCTCAAGGGGCTCCGAGGACCTCCTTGAGGCTCTCAAAGACCGGATAAAAATGGAAGGGTTAAAGGACATTAAGGTCTCGAAGAGCGGGTGCCAGAAGGTCTGCAAGGAGACGGATATTGAGGGCGAGTATTCGCCTGCGGTCGTCATCTACCCCGAGGGCGTCTGGTACAGGAAGGTCGCTGTCTCGGACCTCGACGATATAATCGAGAGGCACGTTAAAAAGGGGGAGGTCGTCGAAAGGCTCCTCCACTACAGGATGGTGAAGTAGGCGCGTGCTGCGTTTTATAATCTCCCCTCACCCCTCTTTATGAAAGAGGGGGATTTCGTGATTTACCCCTCTCCTTTACAAGGGGAGGCCGGGAGGGGTGATTTGAAAAAGGCGACCTCCCGTAAGCCCCTCCTTGTTAAGGATGGGTATCAAAAACCTTCCCCCTTTTTAAAGGGGGACTGAGGGGCGATTATCAAAAGCACTCTCTCTTAAGAAAGGTCTCATGAAGACAGCTTTTTACATCAAGGTCCTTATCTGCCTCATTCTCCTCGCCATGCCTTCGGCTGGGTACGCGAAGACCGTAAGGATAGCGGTCATGCCCTGGAAGGTAAACTCTTCCGATGACATGGAGTTCGTAAAGAACGCGGTCGCGGACATGCTCTCGTCCCGGCTCGGCTCAAAGGATTCCGTTGAGCTCATCCGTCCTGAGGCGGTAAAAGAGGCGCTCGGCGAAAAGAAGGCCTTGAACGACGCTTCCGCCATAGAGGCCGGGAAAAAGCTCAAAGCCGACTATGTCCTCTCAGGCTCTCTTACTGTAATAGGGACCGCCGTGTCCATGGACGCGGCCCTCATTAACGTCGCAACCGCCTCCTCGACCCCCCTTTATTCGAATGCCTCGGGGCTCGCGTCCGTCGTCGGCCTCATAGACAAGCTCTCCGAAGACGTCCTTGTTGCAACTGGTCTGAAACAGCTTGTCGCGTTGCCGCTCCCGAAGGCAGAGGCCTCTGCAACGCTTAAGGCAAAGAACGAGGCGAAGGACGTGGCCCACAGGCCGGAGGCTGAAAGCTACATAGTAAAGCCGACGGAAGACGCTAAAAGGCCGGTCCTCTGGAAGAGCGCGCCGATAGAGGGGTTGTTCAAGGCCGCGGTATCGGCTGACCTCGACAACGACAATGTGAAGGAGATAGTCCTCGTTTCCGGGAAATCCATCATCATAGCGAGGAAGGAAGGGGACGCCCTTAAATCCATAAAGGAATTGAAGGAGAACGGACACGGGGAGTTCTTCGCGGCCTCCATTATAGACGCTGACAACGACGGCAGAGAGGAACTCTATATTTCAAGGATAGAGGACGAGCGCGCCTCCGGGCTCTCAATCGAGTTCAGGGAGGGCGACTTCAGGGTAGTATCAAAAGACATACCCTTTATGATGAGGACCGTCGATGGGGAGAAGGGCCCTGTATTGATAGGTCAGAGGTTCAGGAAGTCCGACGGCATCTACGGCCCGCTCGTTGCGCTTGAGAAACAAGGCGATTCCGTTGTCGAGAAGGGCGCCTTTCCCGTGGCGCTCCCGAGGAGGGCCGACATTTACAGGTTCGATTCCGTCGACCTTACGGGAGACGGCGTGGCCGAGCTCCTGACTCTGGACGACAGGGGATTTCTCCACATCTACAAAAAGGGCGCGAATGAAAAATGGGAGGAGACAGCCAAATCCGTCGATTACTATGGCGGCACCCTTAATTATATAAGGTTCGGGTCCGACCAGCCCGGTGTGGCTGAAGCGGAGCCGGTTCCTATCGAGGGGAGGTTCTTCCACGCGGACCTGAATAACGATGGAAAGGCAGAGGTCGTCATAAAGAAGAACACGCCGGGCGGGCTCGGAAGGAGCGCCGAGAGGGCGTCGTCGTACAAGAGCGGCGAGGTCGTGAGCCTGTCATGGGACGAGAAGGCCATGAGTCTTGTAGCCGAGAACTGGCGGACAAAAGAGGTCGGAGGGTATGTCTCGGACTTTTTTGTCGGGGATTTAGACAAGGACGGGTCGCCTGAGGTGGTGCTCCTTGTAGTAGAGGGGACTGAAAAGCTCTTCGGAACGCCAAAAAGTTATATACTTTCTCTCCGTCTTTCTATATAATATGGCTCTTTAAACCCTCCAGCAACCCAATCAAAAACGGCGGTGTAGCTCAGATGGCAGAGCAGGGGTCTCATAAGCCCCGGGTCCGTGGTTCGAATCCACGCACCGCCACCAGATTATTTCAGTCAATCCAACATATTTTATAATGGTGGGCAAAGCCCACCCTATGAGACTCAAAAATTATTTTGAATGGCGCGCGCAACACACCCTGCACGGCCAGGTCGATTGGGAGATATGGGATGCCTGCGTAAACGAGAGGGCAAAAGGCCGGTCGATGTTGGCGGGCCCGGGGCCTTCGATGCGCCGGAGTTCAGTAGCTCTGGTAGAGCCAGACGACCTTGCCCAGCACGAACTCCCTGTTCAATTCGCCGGCGTAGACGGCGGTATGCGGAAATGTCGGGTTGTCGGGCTTAAGGACCACCTTGTCAGAGTGGATGAATACCCTCTTGATGCTCACGCCCTCAAAGTTAAGCCACACGGCGTAGATGTCGCCGCTCACGAGCCTCTTGTCATTGACGTCTATGCCGACGGTCGCGTCATGGAGTATATTCGGCGCCATCGCCTCGCCTCTGACCCGCAATGCCAGAGACCCTTTCACGAAGTCCTTCTTGAGGACCATAATGCTATCGATGTGGTCGGTGCCGGGAAAGTCCCTCGGGCCGCCCGCGGACAGCATGTCATAGACCTTCGCGCAGACAAAGTGCTCCCCGAAAGCGGACCTCGGCTCGCAGGCGTGTTCCGCGTTTATCATGTCGTAGCTCGAAATGGGCCCTGAGCCGGTAAGGAGCCAGTCGAGCTTTACCCCGCCTATAAAGGATATCTTGCGCAGAGCCGTGATATCCGGGTTCCGCTTGTCCTTTTCGTAGTCGCTAATAGTGGCCACCCTGTTGAAATCAAGCCTCTTGGCAAATTCCGCCTGATTGACCTTCAGGATATCCTGCCTGACGTAGCGTATTCTTTCACCGAGTGTGTTCATAAAATACAGTTGAGCGTAAAATTTCACTTGACATTTATACGCAGTAGCGTAAAATGGCTCGATACCCTGATTGAGAAGTACAGTCTCCAATTAAACATACAATTTTTTGGATTTCTCATTTATAGCATTTAGCGGTCTTTCAGTCAATACGCAACCGGGAAAAAAGATAAAAAATATAACGAAAGGGGTTTATCGCGGGATATGGCCGTTAATTATTTAAGGGTTTTCGAGAGGATGCTCAAGGCCGGAAGGCTGAAAAACGGCTCACAGCTGGCAAAGGCCCTCGGCGTATCCCCGCAGGCGGTCTCGAATTACAAGAAGAGGGGGGAGCTGCCTGCGAGCCTCGTATTCAAGTTCGCGGAGACATACAGCGTCTCAATCGACTGGCTTATTACAGGGGTTGCCAGGCCCGGAGACTCAGCAGAGCTCTCGAGGCCCGCATACGCGAGCGAGGCGGACGGCCGCTATTCCGTAGACAGCGTAGACAAGGCCTGGTTGCCTTCAAGCATAAACGACCTTATGATGCTCTCGCCCGACGAGATTATATACGTCGGGAGGCTCCTTAAGGTGCTCCGGGGCCCGGAGAGGTATGTCCCCGCTGTAAAGGTCTGTATCGACTCGTTCCTAAAGGCGGGGGAGCTATCGAACCATTGAGGTCCATTTTATAGGTTGGTTGTGAGATCATGATCAGACTGGCGGCCCCTCCACCGGAGGGGCCGCCAGTTTTTTTTATGTGCCGCGTTCATTCTCTCTTAGGGCAGATACCCGGCGGCCTTCCGCGCGGTATCGCATGGGCTTGACAACTAATCAGGGGACAGGTTACATTTAAAAGCGGAAATAAATCGGGATGCGGACAGGAAATAGCCTGCCTGTAAGCGGTTATCCGTCCCACCCGTATATAAAATCAGGAGGGGTATTAATGGCACAGGCTAAAAAAGGCGATCATGTGAAGGTGCACTACAAGGGCACACTCGAGGACGGGTCGGAGTTCGATGCTTCCACAAACAGAGAGCCTATTGAATTCACGCTGGGCGACGGCATGCTGCTCCCCGGCTTCGAGCAGGCCGTTGAGGGAATGGACGAGGGCGAGACGAGGAATATAAGGATACCGGCTGACGAGGGCTACGGGCCGTACTTCCAGGACCTTGTGATAGAGTTCGACAAGGGGCAGTTCCCGCCGGACCTCGAGCCGAGGATAGGCGAGCACCTCGAGCTTCAGCAGGAGGACGGGACCTCGACTGTCGTAAAAATATTGCAGATCTCCGGCGACAAGGTAAGCCTGGACGCGAACCATCCGCTCGCGGGCAAGGACCTCCTTTTTGAGATAATGCTGCTGGCTGTAAACACCTGTTGCCATGACCATGGACATACGCCCGAGGCGTGAACCTAACGCGCGCGGCCTGATAAAGGCCGCGCGCGTTAGTCTTACATGAGCCTGGCCAACAAAGATTCCGCGCGGAATCAAATTTTTGCACGCTTGCCGCGTGCTTTTGGCACAGGTCTCGCTCGCTTTCAGTCGCCCCTGCCCACTCGCTCGCCCCGAAGACGCGCTTCGCGTCGAATCACCCCCGGCTCGCTCGTCTCATCCTCCCTTATGCTTCGCGCATCCTTGCCCGGTATTTTTTAAAACTTAAAAACTGTATTATTGAACGTTGGCCTTACCCTGAAACACCTGTTTTCCCTTCATATCAGGGGTTGTCGTATGCCGCATGTACACGCAAAAAGCGGGGCCTGCAATAAATCCGGGGGTGACGCTATTATAACATCCCTGTCACATTCCCTTAACAATCCTCGCATAGAATGGGTTCAAATAAATCGAGGAGAAAAGAGAATGAACTGTCCGTATCTTGAAAAGGGAATGACTGAGATGTGCGCCGCGTCAATCACGTCGCTTGTTCCGTCCGCGGAGGAGGCCGAGGAATACTGTTTGACCGAGGAGCACTACCGCTGTCCCATGCTCCTGGGGCACGTCCTGCGCTCAGGCGCCGAGCGGGCTTACAGCCACTAAATAGACTTTAAAATAAAGAAGGAGGAGCAACAGGGATGAAGAGAAAGCTGTATATGATGATGGGGGCGGCCGCCTTAGGCCTCCTGACCGCTAACGCCGCAAAGGCCGAGTTCGCCTTCGGCGAAGAGACAAAGGGTATAACGCTTACGAGCAACGAATCAGATCTGAACATCAGGATAAGGCTCCAACCGAGGTTCGACTTCGGCGACCTCGTGAAATCAGAGGACGGCAGGTCTTACGAGAGCGAGTCAGACCTTTATCTTCGGAGGGTCCGCCTCGAAATGGGCGGGCACCTCCTTACGAAGACGATAAAGTACAACCTGACCCTTTCGGCTGACAAGTGGGAGCAGACCGGACACGCAGACGAGGTAAGTCTCCTCTACGGGTATGTCGAGTGGGACGCCGACGAGGCATATTCGTTCCAGGTCGGCAAGTACAAGCTCCCGTACTCGAGGGTCTCCCTCACCTCGTCCTCGAAACAGCTCCTCATAGAGAGGCCCGCCTCGACCGAGGCGGCTAAGAAGGTCTTCGGCGAGACTGACGCGTACTACCAGCCCAAGGCGGCAATATTCGGAAAGGCGCTCGACGGCGTTTTAGGCTACGAGGTCGCGGTCGCGGACGGCTGGCAGAACGGAGAGACTATTCACACCGACACGACCGTCTTCACCTCCTCGCCCCTGTATGTGGCGCGAATAGAGCTCTCCCCGCCAGGCTGGCTGGAAAAGTCGAAGAGCGACGCGCACCTCGGCAAGGGCCAGCACCTGACCCTGGGGCTTAACCTCGCCAACCAGTCTTCGATAGAGTACGCGGAGAACGGGTATGAGGAAGACAGGTCCCTCTGGGGCTTCGATGTATCCGGCCACTATAACAACATAACGGCGCAGGCCGAGTACAACGAGTGGGAGGTAGACTCCAGCGACCCGACGATCGGGACCTCGAAGCCGAGGGGCTGGTATGTGCAGGCGGGTTACCTGGTAGACGGACTTAATATCGAGCCTGTGGCGAGGTACGAGGTCTACGACCAGAACTCCGAGGCCGAGAACAAGGAGGAGCGGAACACGACCTTCGGGGCCAACTGGTACGGCAAGGGACACAGCCTGAAGGTAGGCGCCAACTGGGTCCATACCGATTATGATTCCGCGGCAAAGGGCGCGCTTGCGGAAGCTGACTCCAAGGACACTTACCAGGTCCAGGCGCAGATGTACTTCTAACAGGCAAGCCGAAGTATTTACGGATTTACGGGGAGCCGCTGACCTCCCCGTAAATACCCCGAGAAAACTCGGGGTTCTTCATCCTGCCGGGGCGGGGTAACACCCGCCCCGCCTTATAACCTGAAACGATTCGCAAAGAAAAAGGAGATGAAATGAGGAAGACCCTTCTGGCCCTTTCTATCGCTACACTTGCGTTCTCCGCAGGAGCCGCTTCCGCCGATACGCTCATAAACGGCGCGGGCGCGACGTTCCCGTACCCGCTCTATTCGAAGTGGGCCTACGAGTACGCTAAAAAGACCGGTATGAAGATGAACTACCAGTCTATCGGGTCCGGCGGCGGCATAAAGCAGATAAAGGCCAAGACCGTGGACTTCGGGGCCTCGGACGCGCCGCTTTTCACTAAAGATCTGGACGAAGCAGGCCTTGCGCAGTTCCCTGCGGCGATAGGCGGCGTGGTGCCGGTCGTGAACCTCCAGGGCGTAAAACCCGGAGAGATGAGGCTTACGCCCGAAGTCCTCGCGGACATATATCTCGGCAAGATCACGAAGTGGAACGACAAGAGGCTTACCGAACTTAACCCCGGCGTCGAGCTCCCCGAAGACTCGATCACCGTCGTGCATCGCTCAGACGGAAGCGGCACGACCTGGATATTCACCAACTACCTCGACAAGGTCAGCAAGGAGTGGCATGACAAGGCCGGGTTCGGCACGGCCGTAAACTGGCCTGCGGGTGTCGGCGGCAAGGGGAACGAGGGCGTAGCCACATACGTCAAGAGGATAAAGAACACCATCGGCTACGTCGAGTACGCCTACGCGCTCCAGAACAAGCTCGCGCACGCGAAGATGCAGAACAGGGAAAAGGCCTTTGTAGAGCCGTCGATCGAGTCCTTCATGTCCGCGGCCTCGGGCGCGGACTGGAAGAACACCCCCGGATACGCGGTGGTGCTTACCGACCAGCAGGGAAAAAATTCCTGGCCCATAGCCGGCGCGACCTTCATACTCGTACACAGGAGCGCGACGAACTGCGAGAACACCAGGGCTGTACTCGATTTCTTCGACTGGGCTTATGAGAACGGCTCCGAGATGGCTAAGTCACTCGACTACGTGCCTATACCTAAGTCCGTCTATCAGTTAATGGAGGAGAGCTGGACTGGGGGCATTACCTGCAACGGCGCGTCTCTCTGGAAGAAGTAGGAGGCCGTAGTTCATAAGGTCCTCATCAAGGCCGCCCCGTTCCACGGGGCGGCCTTATTTTTTCCTCAATTTCAAAACAGCCATCCAGACTTAACACCCCCGTAACACTCCCTTAACAGGACTGCGGTAGAATTCCCATAAACAGATGAAGCAGAAGATACTCGCCGTAGACGACGAAGTAGATATCCTCAACCTCCTCAGGTACAACCTCGTGAACGAGGGGTTCGCGTTCATCCCGGCCGAGGACGGGCCTGAGGCGCTCGAACTCGCCAGTAGGTTGCGGCCGGACATGATACTCCTCGACCTCATGTTGCCGAACATGGAAGGTAACGAAGTCTTAAGGAGGCTTAAGGCCGACCCGGATACGCGCCGGATACCTGTCATCATGCTCACAGCCAGGGGCGAGGAGATAGACAGGGTCATAGGGCTCGAGCTCGGGGCCGACGACTATATCGTAAAGCCCTTCAGCCCGAGAGAGCTTGTGCTCCGGATAAAGGCGGTCCTCAGGAAAGGCGGCTCCTTTGAAGACACAAAGGTCATAAAGGCGGGACCCGTCTCGATTGACACCGAAAGGTTCCGGGTCTTCGTGGACGGGAAAGAGGCGGAGTTGACGGCCGCCGAGTTCAGGATACTCCTTTCGCTCGTGCGGTCAAAGGGCAGGCCCCTCGGAAGGGAGACGCTCCTTAGGAGGATAGGTGCGGACGAGGGTTCGTCAGGGGAGAGGACCATAGACACCCATGTGAGGAGGATAAGGGAGAAGCTTGGACCCCACGGAGACCTCGTCGAGACGATACGGGGTTACGGATACAGGTTCAGGGATACCGAAGACGCCCTTTAGTCTACGGCGCCCGCCTATATGATCGCCGCCTCCTCGTTGTAACACCTGAGCACCGTGCATCCTTCGAACCCGTCGCTTAAGCATACGTGTATGTCGGCCCCCGAGGACTCCCTGATAAATGCGTCTTCTATCCTGCAACGAGCGCCGTCACATGTGCCCTGAAGGTAAGGGCAGGCGTTTTCCAGACCGAACATGTCTACCTCCTTTTAGAAAAACAATTTCAATGAGGGGATTCTATCCGGAGTTTGTCAACCCCAGGTTACGGGAGGATGATTTATCGCGGGGAATCGGGGTTATGCCTTGACCGGGCCGAAGGACCTGCGGAGGCGTAGCGAGGCGCTCACAAGCGCCATGAGGACGGGTACTTCCACGAGCGGGCCGATGACCGCGGCAAAGGCCTCGGCAGAGCCTATGCCGAATGTGGCTATGGCCACTGCTATGGCGAGCTCGAAGTTGTTGGAGGCGGCGGTGAAGGCGACGGATGCCGTCTTTTCGTAGTCAGCTCCGGCGCGTCTGGCCATCCAGAAGCTTACGAAGAACATGACGATGAAATAAACAAGGAGCGGGGCCGCGACCCTCGCGGCGTCAAGCGGTAGCCCTATTATCTCCCCGCCCTTCAGGCTGAACATGACGGCGATGGTAAAGAGGAGCGCGGCAAGCGTGAGCGGGGCGATCGACGGCACGAACCTCTTTTCATACCAGTCAGCCCCGCGCGCCCTTATTAGAAATAACCTTGTAAGCATCCCGCCGAAGAACGGGACCCCTAAATAGATGAGGACGCTTCCGGCGATATCGAGGATGGTGACGCTTACAACAGCGCCCCCGGCCCCGAATATCGGCGGCAGTATCGTCACGAAGAACCAGGCGTATAAACTGTAGAAGAGGACCTGGAAGACGCTGTTGAAGGCTACGAGCCCGGCCGCGTACTCGGCGTCCCCGCGAGCGAGCCCGTTCCATACGATCACCATCGCGATGCACCGCGCGATGCCGACGAGTATGAGCCCGGTCATGTAGCCTGGGTAGCCTTTCAGGAACACGATGGCGAGGAGGAACATGAGCACGGGCCCAATGACCCAGTTCTGGACGAGCGAAAGGGCGAGGACCCTTGAATCCCTGAATACCCTGCCGAGTTCCTCATAGCGCACGCGCGCGAGCGGCGGGTACATCATTATTATGAGCCCCGCGGCTATCGGTATGTTCGTGGTCCCTGAGTTTAAGGAGTTTATGTTTGTGGCGACATCCGGCGCGGCCCAGCCGATGAGGACGCCCGCGGCCATCGCAAGTATTATCCAGAGGGTCAGGAACCTGTCGAGGAAAGAGAGCCTTTTGGTGCTTTGCGTCTTCATTTGTTCGTGCCGATTATCTCCGGGAGCCTTTCGATGAATTCCCTTATCTCGTCCCGGACCCTCCTGTATTGGGTAAGCGCCTCCTCGTGCGTTTTTGCGCCCTTAGCAAGGCGCGGCGGGTCGTCGAAGGGTGCGTGGATCCTCTTTTTAGCGCCCGGGAAGACCGGGCAGTTCTCATCAGCCGTTGAGCAGACGGTGACGACGAGGTCGAAGGGGATTCCCTTAAAATCGTCGACGGACTTTGACCGCTGAGAGGAGATGTCCACACCGGCTTCAATCATCGCGTCAATTGCCAGCGGGTCGAGCCCCTTAGGGGCGGTCCCGGCCGAGTACGGCTCAATGATATCCGCTAGCAGCACCATTGCCCACGCCTCAGCCATCTGGCTCCTGCAGGAGTTGCCGGTACATAAGAACAGCGCCTTTATCTTTTTTCCTGCGTCCTGCAAAGGGCCTCCCTTGAAACGCGCGTTATTTTCTTAAGGGCCTGCGAGTCCTCAATGATGGATGCGTCCCCTGAGAGCGCGTTGAGCGCCCACTTGAGGGCCGAGGCCGCTTTTTTCGACGAGCCCTTGCCGGCAAGCATATAGTATACCCAGCGGTTGTCTTTCCGCGAGCGGATAAGGCCGGACGCGCTTAAGATATGGAGGTGCTTGGATACTGTAGAAGGGGCGAGCCCCAAAAGTTCCACGACCTGGCATACGCAGAGCTCGCCACCTTTGAGCGCCGATATTATCCGGAGCCTCATCCTGTCCGAGAGGGCCTTGGTTATAAGGAGAGTCTCTTCCATAGCCAATATTATAATTCGCCAAATGACGAATTGTCAACCGTAAATGCGAAGGATGCCCTGATGCCCCTCAACGAATGCCGCGGCAGGCATGGGTTTGGTGATAAGGAAGGGCGCCCGCGTCCATGCCCGCCCCCGCGCTATCTCGCGAATACGCCGAAGGCTATGGCGGCGCCTATGATTGCGTGTACGAGGAACTCGATTCCTGCGTCGGTCCATCTCTCCATTGTTTTTCTCCTCCACAGGCCGCGCTATGCCGCTTTTGCGTTGTCCAGAAGGCTCTGGACCTTCCGGAACAGCTCATTCAACCCGAAGGGCTTTGACACATAGTCGTCGGCCCCGGCCTCAAACCCGGAGTTTATGTCGCTGTCCATGGATTTTGCGCTGAACATCAGTACCGGACGGCCGCGATTCATCTGTTTCAGCTCCCTGCAGAGGTCCCAGCCGTTCATCCCGGGCAACATCAGGTCGAGTATGACGAGATCCGGGGCGAAAGAGGCCGCTTTTTTAAGGCCCTCGACCCCGTCGAGCGCGCCTTCGGTCAGAAACCCCTTCCTCGTCAGGTTTATGTCGAGGAGCGAGACGAGGTCTATGTCGTCTTCCACTATGAGTATCCGCTTTTTGTCCATCTCTTCTCTCCTTTGTCTTGATGATAGGATTATGACGCCCCTGTGTGAACGGGCTGTTACGGGGAGGTGAAGGTTTGAGTAAAGCAGGCTTATCGGGCGGGGTGCGCGGCGTCAACAAAAAAAAGCCCCCGTGAATGCGGGGGCCGTCATAGGAAAGGGCCGTTTAATTGAGTTCGGTCTTTGCCGATATACAGTCGCAGGGCGGAGAACGCATGAGGGAGGGGCTGGCGCGTCTTTGTTTTACATAAAAAAAGCCCCCGTTTTCACGGGGGCTTTTTTTGTATATCCTTTTCCGGTATTACCGGGGGATCACGTTTATCGCCTTTGAACCCTTCGCGTCCTTTGTTTCCTCGAACTCGACTGCCTGACCTTCCCTCAGGGTCTTGAAACCATCGCCCTGTATGGAAGAGTAGTGGACGAAAAGATCGTCACCGGACTCACGCTCGATGAACCCAAAACCCTTGGATTCGTTGAACCACTTTACTGTGCCCTTTGCCATTTGCTTATGACCTCCTTTCTCCAAATTCATAAGTCTTTGAGGTCCATCTGCAAATGCTTTCCAGAACGATACCTGCAACACTTATTCTCACTACTATACAGCAGACTGGAAAGTATGTCAACAATTATTTAAAATCCGTTGCCGGGGCTGGTGCCGTCGGATTGGCAAGGCCTTCTTATCAGGTGGTGCTCGAACAGCGGTCCATTCCGATGTGCCGTTCTTCTCTTGCGGAGAAGCTCCCCATGGTCATTCTCTCCAGGTAAAAAATATAAACCTTCAGTGCCTGTGAAAGTGGTGGAGGTCCGGCACATGGGCGTGGCTGTGCGTGAGCTCGGCGTGGGTGTGCATGTGGCTGTGAGGCCCGGTTGAGTCCCCTTCGCCGGCGTGGCCGTGGTGTGCGTCATGGGTGTGGGCGTGATCATGGCAGAGCCCGGCATGGGTATGTTCGTGATCGTGGTGCTCCTTCAGTATCAGCCAGAGCCCCGTAAGCATCAGGACCGAGGCCGCGATTATTTGCGGCGTCATCCGCTCTCCGAGAAGCGTTATCGAGACCGCCACCCCGATAAACGGGGCGGCCCCGAAGTATGTGCTCGTCCTCGATGTCCCGAGGTTTCTAAGGGCGTAGATGAAAAGCACAAGGGATGCCCCGTACGATAGCGCCCCCAATATCAGGGAACCGGCAAGCGATGGGAGAGGGGGGAGCGTAGCGCCAGCGGCAAAGGCTATGGCGAGGTTGGCGACCCCGGCGGCAAGCCCCTTGAGCCTCGATATCACATACGGGTCCCTGTGCGACAATTCCCTGGTGAGATTGTTGTCAATGGCCCACATGAGGGCCGAGGCCAGGACCAATAGCGACCCGTGCCTGACCTGCCAACCGCCTGACCCGGGCGCGTAGGTGAGGACGGAGCCGGCGGCGAGCATTACCGCCGCGGAAGCCCAGATATTTCTCCCGACATGCTCGCGGAAGATAAGGGCGGCGAGCAGAACCGTCAAGACCCCTTCCATATTCAGGAGCAGCGAAGCCGCCGATGCCTCTGTGGCGTCAAGTCCGAAGAGCAGAAAGAGCGGGGCGGCGACCCCTCCGGCGAGTATGGAGCCCGCGAGATAAAAATAATCCCTGCCCCTTAAGGACGCTTCGCGTGAGCTCGCGGACGAAGAGCCCCGGCGGAGCATCGATACAAGGGTGAGGCCCGCGAAACTCCCCAGATACAAGAGCCCTGCGAGCATCAACGGCGTGACGGATCCCAGGAGGAGCTTTGAGAACGGGGCGCTTATCCCGAAGAAGAAGGCGGCGCCGAGCGCGGCGGCCAGCCCACCCCTTTTGGATGCGCGATGTTCGTGATCAAGTGTTTGTGCCACAATAAATATTTTGCTTTAGGGCCGGATATAAGTCAATGCAGTTGTTGGGGGAAGGCGCATAGTCCGGGAATCGACAGCGAGCCGTAGGCGAGTAGCACCGTTGCGGTCAGACATGGCTGGTCATGGCACGAGCTTGCCGCTCACTTTTTTGTTTTGGAACAGCTCATGTGTGCGGCGCGCCTCCTTCAGAAATAGAAATAAAAAACGCCCCACCGCAAGCGGTGAGGCGTTAACAAGCCCAGACGTGGGTTAGTCTGAGCGTCCAGTCTGGCTCCCAGGGAGGGATTCGAACCCCCGACATGGTGGTTAACAGCCACCCGCTCTGCCGGCTGAGCTACCTGGGAATTAAAGACCAGTATATTAATATTTCCGCTCGATTCAAGTCAAGGGTTTTATGATATTAGGGCCTCAAAAGGCCCTTGTTTGCCCCGTCACCCCAACCTCCAAGGCAACCCCCGCCCCTTTTTACCTTCCACCCCCGCAATGCCTGTGTTATGATTTTACGTTAAAACTTACAGGTTTTCATTATAACAAAACCATGTCTGAAGTCCCTGAGAAGCAATATTCGCTGAATGACGCCGTCCGCGTCCTCGGCACGCTAAAGAGAGGCGGGAGGCTAAAGCTCACCGGCCTCCACGGCTCGTCAAAGGCCCTTCTCATCGCGTCTGCGTTCAAGAGGCTCGGAAGGCCCGTCTTCGTTATCGCTGGAGGGGAGGAGTCCGCCGAGGAGTTTACTGAGGATTTGAGGTTCTTCCTCCCTGAGTCTTCGGTCATCTTCTATCCATCCCCCGAGGTCCTCCCATTTGAGCCCCAGCCCGCGCACCAGGAGATATTGTCCTCACGCATGGAGGTCCTCTTCAACCTGCTCTCAAGCGGGCCAAAGGTCTGCGTCGCTTCAGCCGCTACCCTCATGCAGAGGGTCATGCCGAGGGATCTGCTTTCAAAGAGGATAATCGTCCTGAAGGAAGGGGAAGAGGTCCAGAGGGACGGCCTCGTCCAGAACCTTCAGGAGCTCGGGTATCTCCGCATGTCGCTCGTCGAAGAGCGCGGCGAGATGTCGGTAAGGGGCGGCATACTCGATATCTTCCCGCCCATGTACGCTTCTCCCTTGAGGGTAGAATTCTTCGGGGACGAGATCGAATCCATCCGTGGCTTCGATATCTCGACGCAGAGGTCTCTCGACGGGATAAAGGAAGCGCGTATCCTCCCGGCAAAGGAGGCGGCGCTCCCGAGGGACGGAAGGTTCGAGGCTCGCGAAAGGCTCATGGAGAGGGCGGACGCTCTGCAACTCAAGCGCGAGGCCTGGGAGCCTATTTCGGACAAATTAAGGGAGGGCTCTAACCTTGGCGGCCTGTACACGCTCCTTCCGCTCCTTTACCCCCGGCTTGAGACGGTATTCGATTATCTCAAGGACGAAACGCTCGTCGCTCTCGTCGAGCCCGACCTCGTCTCCTCCGAAATCGAGAGGTTCGAGCGCGACCTTAAGAACGCCGAAGAGCGGCTTAAAGCAGGAAGACAGTTCTTCGTGCCTCCGCACGACCTGTATCTCGCGCCCGAGGAGGCGCGCGCTTCTTTCGGAAATAGAGCGCTCCTTGAGATCGAATCGATCCGGGGCGCGGGTACGGTATTCCCCGTTGAATCGAACCTCGACCTCAGGCAGGAGATGGGTCTGAAAAAGGGGACTGACGAGCTGTTAAAGCCTCTTGCGGATAGGATCGGCGCGTGGCTTATGGAAAGGAAGTCGGTCTACATTTCGGCGCATAACAAGGCGCAGGCCGAGCGTACAAGGGACCTCCTTTCCGGCTATGACTTAAGCCCCGTTGTCATAAAGGGCGCGGATATACTCGCGCGCGAAGACGGCGGCCTCTGTATCGCCATTGGCGCTATTTGCACCGGCTTCAGGCTCCCGCTCGACTCAATCGCCGTCATCTCCGAGGAAGAGGTCTTTGGCGAGCGCGCCAGGAGGAGGGCGCCGCCTTCGAGGAAACTCGACGCATTTTTGACCGAGCTTCAGGATTTATCCGTCGGAGACTTCATAGTGCACGCCCAGCACGGCATAGGCCTATACAGGGGGTTGAAGAGGCTCGCAATCGACAATATCGAGAGCGATTTCCTGCTCCTTGAATACCGCGGCGGGGACAAGCTCTACCTCCCGGTCGGGAGGCTGGACCTCGTATCGAAGTACCACGGGGTCGAGGGAAAATCCCCCGATCTCGACAAGCTCGGCGGCCCCGGGTGGGAAAAGGCCAAGAGGAAGGTAAAGGCGTCGGTTGAGAGGCTCGCCGGCGAGTTATTGAAGCTCTACGCCGAGCGCCAGGTCGCCGACGGGTTCGCCTTTTCTCCGCCGGAGAGGTTATTTCAGGAGTTCGAGGCCTCTTTTGAGTTTGACGAGACCCCGGACCAGGCCCGCGCCATAGAGGAGACCTTGAAGGACATGGAGGAGCCCCGTCCCATGGACAGGCTCATATGCGGGGACGTCGGCTACGGCAAGACCGAGGTCGCGATCCGCGCCGCGTTCAAGGCCGTGCTCGACAAGAAACAGGTCGCGGTCCTCGTGCCGACTACGGTCCTTGCCCAACAGCACTTCAGGACTTTTTCCAGGAGACTGGCCCCATATCCGGTAACAGTAGATGTACTCAGCCGGTTCAGGTCAAAAAAGGAGCAGAAAGAGGTCGTCGAGGGGATGAAAAACGGGACTGTCGACATCCTTATCGGCACCCACAGGTTATTGCAAAAGGACATAGAATTCAAGGACCTGGGGCTGATAGTCATTGACGAGGAGCACAGGTTCGGGGTCGCCCACAAGGAAAGGCTTAAATCGATCCGGAAAAAGGTCGACTGCATGACCCTTACCGCCACCCCGATCCCCCGGACCCTACATATGTCACTGGCTTCGATAAGGGAGTTGAGTATAATAAATACGCCTCCGGAAGACAGGCTCGCCATAAGGACAAATGTCGTAAGGTTCGACGAGGAGGCGATAAGGGAGGCGATAGAGAGGGAGCTCAATCGAGGCGGCCAGGTCTTCTTCGTCCATAACAGGATACAGTCCATAGGAAAGATAGAGGAGTTCCTGAGGAAGGCCGTGCCCGAGGCTAAGGTCGCCGTGGCCCACGGCCAGATGAAGGAAGGCGAGCTCGAGAAGAAGATGCTCGGGTTCATAAACAGGGAGTACGACATATTGCTCTCAACCGCGATAATCGAATCCGGCCTCGACATTCCGTCAGCCAACACCATCATTATAAACAGGGCGGACAGGTTTGGGCTTGCCGAGCTCTATCAGTTAAGGGGGCGCGTGGGCAGGTCCAAGCACAGGGCCTACGCGTACTTCATATGCCCGTCGATCGCCGAGCTTACCGACGACGCGCGGAAAAGGATGGAGGTCATTCAAGAGCTCTGCGAGCCGGGCTCCGGCTTTAAGATCGCCACATACGACCTCGAAATACGGGGCGCGGGCGAGCTCCTCGGCTCGGCCCAGTCAGGGCAGATCGCCGAGGTCGGGTTTGAAATGTACACGCAGTTGCTTGAAGAGGCCGTGAGGGAGCTGAAGGGCGAGGAGATAGTAGAGGAGGTCGAGCCGGAAATCAACCTCAAGGTCTCGCAGTACATCCCCGAGGAGTACATGCCGGACGCGAGACAGAGGCTCTCTTTCTACAAACGGCTCGCCTCAGTCCAGTCCGAGTACGACATAACGGCCATAGAAGAAGAGATGGCGGACCGCTACGGAGAGGTCCCGGCGCTTATCCTTAACCTCATGCAGATAATGTCCTTGAAGCTCCCCCTTAAAAAGGTCCGCGCCAAAGAGCTCATACAGAAGGGGACGAGGCTCTACTTCGCCTTCCAGGACCTCTCGGGGTCGGACCACGGCAAGGCGATCGTCGGGAAGGCGCTTTCCATGGCCTCAAAGGAGCCGACGCGGTACAGGCTCACCCCTGACGGGCACTTTATCGTATACATGAAAGAGACAGCCTCGCCCATAGAAGAGGCGAGATATGTGTTGAAAGAGTTTCTCAAGGGGTGATATATTTAATGGGCTTGAGTGGCCGTTGCAAGTACGGAGATATATTGATGAAATATATTGCTCGTATGGTGCGGGGCTTAAAGCTGGGGGCCTTAGCGCTTATGCTCGTTGGGTGCATGGCCTCAACTGAGAACGATGTGTTATACGTCGTCAAGGTCAACGACGCCGTCATCACCTACACCCAGTACAGGGACGCGCTCAAAAGACTCATCCCCTCTGACAGGAATTACGCGCCTGAGGAGATAACAGAGCTCAAGAAGGACCTCGTAAACGAGCTCGTCGAAGAGGAACTCGTCCTTTACGAGGCCAGGAGGCTCCAACTCAAGGTCTCCGAGGCCGAGGTCTCAGCCGAGGAAGAGGTCTTGAGGAAAGACTACGGGGACGAGACATTCAGGGAGACTATAAGCGAGAGGTACGGCTCCATTGATAAATGGAAAGAGGAGATCAGGCGTAAGCTCCTCATCCAGAAGATGGTGGAGAGGGTCACATCAGGCGGCAGGGTCACCGACGAGGCGGCCCTCAAATATTATAAGGAGCATATAAGGGACTATTACAGGCCCCCGGAGGTGCGGGCCAGGATGATAGTCGTCGGCTCGTATAACGAGGCGAGGAAGATAAGAAAGAGGCTCACCCCGGCAAACTTCGCGGTAGTCGCGGAAGAGGCCTCGCTCGGCCCCGAGAACAAGGCCGGAGGCGACCTCGGGTTCTTCGCGAGGGGCGAGATGCCCAAAGAGTTCGAGGCTGTGGTCTTCAGATTAGGGCCCGGCGAGATAAGCCCGGTAGTGAAGACCGATTACGGCTACCACATCTTCCTCGTCGAGGGGAAGAGGAAGGCCGCCAAAGAGGACTTCGCCTCCGTAAAAAAGAAGATTATCGAACATATACAGGCCGATGAGGCCGACAGGGTGTTTTCGGAATGGATAAGGGAACAGAAAAAAATTTCAAAGATAGAGATAAGGCGGGAGCTCCTCTGAGGATGTTTTTTCGTGCGGTCAAGATCGCGCTCGCGCCGCTCCTCATGGTGGTTTTGTTCAGCGCGGAGGCCCGGTCTGAGGTCGTCGACAGGGTAGTCGCGGTAATAAACGACAGCATCATTACCCTGTCCGAATTAAACGCCGCCTCGGCTTTTGCTGCCGAGAGGCTCAGCCCCGCTGACAAGAAGGACGGGAAAAAGGCCGAGGAGCTCCGGGGAAAGATGCTCGACGGGCTCATCGAGCAGAAGCTCGTAAAACAGGCGGCTGACAAGGCGGGTATAGACATAAGCGAGCGGGAGATAGACCTCGCGGTCGACGACATTAAAAAGCAGAACGGGCTTACGCAGGAGAGCCTCCTCCTGGCGCTCGCCCAGGGCGGGCTTACTTATAAGGAGTACAGGGAACAGCTGAAGGAGCAGATACGGCAGGTGAAGTTCGTAAACAAGGAGATACGCTCGAAGATACTGGTCCTGCCTGAGGACATCGAGGCGTACTGGCGCCAGCGCCAGGACGAGTTCATCTCCCCTTCCGCGTACAGGCTGAACATGATATTCATACCTTCCGCCGACAAGGACGTCTACAAATTGAAGCTCAAGGCCGTGGAGGATGGGATAAAAAAAGGCGAGCCGTTCGGTGATCTCGCCAGAGCGTATTCCGAAGGCTTCGGCGCCTCCTCAGGCGGGGAGATGGGGTGGATGAAGGCGGGCGAGCTCGATAAATCCGTGGAGGACGCCGCGTCGAAGCTCAAGGCAGGTTCCATAGCCGGGCCCATGGTCAACTCAGAGGGCGCGTACTTCATCGAGCTCGTTGAGACGAAGCCTGCCGCGCCCATGCCGCTTGAAGAGGTAAGGGGCAGGATACAGGATAAGCTCTTCAAAAAGACGATGGACGAGCGGTTCGACTTCTGGCTGGAGGAGGTCAAGAAATCCGCTCATATAGAGATCAGGCTGTAAAAAGCCTTATAGCGCAGCCAAAATATACGGACTTGGAAAAAACCCCTTGACGCCTGCGGCGCGAGGGGGCTTTCATTTCAGGGCAGGAAAAACACCATGAAAAAACCCATTATCGCGATCACCATGGGCGACCCCGTCGGGGTCGGCCCGGAAATAATATTGAAGGCGCTCCGCGACAAACGGGTGCGTAAAATCGCGAGCCCGGTCGTTTTCGGGGACGCCGGCGTCCTGAACCACATAGCCGGTAAGCTCGGCCTGAAGCCCTTATCAGAGGACGAGGTCATAAACGTCTCGGCGCTTGATTTGAATACGTTGAAGCCCGGAAAACCCACAAGGGATTCCGGGCTCGCCATGATATCATATATAGAAGGAGCTGTTCGGATGGCCTCGAACTGGGGCGCGGACGCTATTGTCACCGCCCCGATAAGCAAGGAGGCGGCAAAGAAGGCGGGGTTCAAGTTCCCGGGACACACGGAGTTCATCGCGCATCTTACAAACACCAAAGACTTCGCCATGATGCTCGGCGGCGTAGACCTCAAGGTCATATTGGTCACCATACACGAAGCGATACGGGACGTGCCCAGGCTTGTGACAAGGCAGTCGGTGCTTAAGACAATCAAGATAACGGATAAGTCTTTCAAGGAGTTCTTCGGCCTCAAAAGGCCGAGGATAGCCGTCGCGGGCTTGAACCCGCACGCGGGGGAGGGCGGGATGTTCGGGGACGAGGAGAAAAAGACGATAGCCCCTGCGATAAAAAAGGCGCGCGCCTTGGGCATAAACGCCATTGGGCCTCTGCCGCCGGATACGGTTTTTTACAGGGCCGTCAAAAAGAAGGAGTTCGACTGCGTGGTATGCATGTACCATGACCAGGGGCTCGGGCCATTAAAGCTCCTCCACTTCGAGGACGGGATAAACGCGACACTCGGGTTGCCCATAATACGGACTTCCGTCGACCACGGGACCGCGTACGATATAGCGTGGAAGGGCGTTGCCTCGCCGGAGAGCCTCGTATCGGCGATAGAGATAGCCGCGGATATGGCGAACAAGAGAAAATAGTATATTACCCCTCCCCTTAACAAGGGGAGGCGGGGTGGGGTCGTTTTTGTCATTGCGAGCAAAGCGAAGCAATCTCAAGGGGCTTCATTCGCCGGAGAGACCGTTTTATTCGCGATTATCGTAGCACCGAATCCGTTCCTTTAAACATCTCGAAA
This sequence comes from Deltaproteobacteria bacterium GWB2_55_19, assembly GCA_001797465.1. Lineage (GTDB taxonomy): Bacteria > Desulfobacterota > GWC2-55-46 > GWC2-55-46 > GWC2-55-46 > GWB2-55-19. Next base: position 214,582 of record MGPQ01000010.1, read on the forward strand.
TAATGGAAAAAATAACCATAAAAGGCGCGAGGGTACATAACCTCAAGTCCATAGACCTCGAAATACCGCGCGACAAGCTCGTCGTCATAACGGGCGTCTCCGGCTCTGGAAAGTCCTCGCTTGCCTTCGACACCATATACGCCGAGGGGCAGAGGCGCTATGTCGAGAGCCTGTCCGCCTACGCCCGCCAGTTCCTCGAGCAGATGGACAAGCCCGACGTGGATTCCATTGAAGGCCTCTCCCCGGCCATCTCCATCGAGCAGAAGACCACGTCGAAAAACCCCCGCTCCACCGTCGGGACCGTAACCGAGGTATACGATTACCTGAGGCTCCTCTTCGCCCGAATAGGAGAGCCGCACTGCTACAATTGCGGCAAACTCATCACATCGCAGACCGTCCAGCAGATGGCCGACAGGATAATGGAGCTTCAGCAGGGCTCGAAGATAGTCCTCCTCTCCCCGATAGTCAGGGGGAGAAAGGGCGAGTACAGGAAAGAGCTCGACTCCTTAAGGAAAGACGGATACACAAAGGTCAAGATAGACGGGGCGATGCTCGACCTCTCCGAGGTCTCATCGCTCGACAAGAGGAAGAAGCATAATATAGACGTCGTCATCGACAGGCTCATCATAAAGGAAGGGATTTTACGGAGGCTTACGGACTCTTTAGAGGTCGCCGCGCGCCTCGCAGAAGGGCTCGTCAAGATCGAGGTCAACGGCGCGAAAGAGCTCTTATTTAACGAAAAACTCTCGTGCGTCGCCTGCGGCATAAGCTACCCGGAGATAAACCCCACGACCTTTTCCTTCAACTCGCCTTACGGCGCGTGCACTGAGTGCAAGGGGCTCGGCGAAAAATTCTATTTCGACGCCGCGCTCGTCATCCCTGACGACAACTTATCGCTTAAGGAAGGGGTGATCGCTCCCTGGGCAAAGTCGACCGGCAAGCAGGCATCGTTCTGGTACTTGTCGATGCTGGAAGCGCTCTCGCGCCATTACGGGTTTTCCGTCAACACGCCGTTCAAAAAGCTCCCGGAGAGGATACGAGGCATCATGCTGAACGGCTCCGGCGAGGATGAGATTGAGTTCCTGTATCAAAGCGACAAATCGCGCTATACCTACACGCAGGTCTTCGAGGGCGTATTGCAGAACCTGGAGAGGCGCTACCGCGAGACCGATTCCGATGACGTGAGGGAGGACCTCGAAAAATACATGGATTCCCAGCCGTGCCCGGTATGCGAGGGCGCGCGCCTTAAGAAGGAGTCGCTTTTCATAAAGGTCGATGGAAAATCCATAAGCGATATCGTCAGGATGTCCATAAAGGAAGCGCTCTGGTTCTTCAAGGCGCTGAAACTCCCGCCTTTGAAACAGGAGATAGCGCGCAGAATTTTGAAAGAGGTCGGCGAGAGGCTCAACTTCCTTACCAACGTAGGCCTCGATTACATCGCGCTCGAACGGGCGGCCTCTACCCTCTCCGGCGGCGAGGGACAGAGGATAAGGCTCGCCACCCAGATAGGCTCAAGCCTCGTCGGCGTCCTCTACATACTCGACGAGCCTTCCATAGGCCTCCACCAGAGGGACAACCGGAGGCTCTTATCCGCGCTACGGAGGCTCCGCGACATGGGCAACTCCGTCCTCGTCGTGGAGCACGACGAGGAGACGATGATGGAGGCCGACTATATCATCGACATGGGGCCTGGCGCGGGCGTCCACGGCGGGGAGATAGTCGCAAAAGGGGCTTATTCAGAGATCATAAAGAACCAGGCGTCTCTTACGGGCAAGTACCTCTCGGGCGTACTCGAAATACCCGTGCCATTGAAGAGGAAGAGGCCGGACGGAAGGAACATCGTCCTAAAGGACGTAAAGGCGAATAACCTTAAAAACATTACGGTGAAGTTTCCTGTCGGGCTCATGACGTGCGTGACTGGTGTCTCCGGCTCAGGCAAATCGACGCTCATAATCGACACCTTGTATAAGAACCTCGCAAAGAGGCTCTATGATTCCAAAGTGAGGGCAGGTGACCTCGCGTCGATTACGGGCCTTGAGTTCATAGACAAGGTAATCGACATCGACCAGTCTCCGATAGGCAGGACCCCGCGCTCGAACCCCGCTACCTACACCGGGCTCTTTACCCCCATAAGGGAGCTTTTCAGCGAGCTCCCGGAGGCGCGGGTGAGGGGCTACGGCCCGGGGCGGTTCAGTTTCAATGTGAAAGGCGGCAGGTGCGAGTCCTGCAAGGGTGACGGGCTCATAAAGGTCGAGATGCACTTCCTCCCTGACGTCTACGTGACGTGCGACGCGTGCAGGGGCGAGCGTTACAACAGGGACACGCTGGAAGTCCGCTACAAGGGCAAGAACATCTCCGAGTGCCTGAACTTATCGGTAGCCGAAGGGCTCCAATTCTTCGAGCACATGCCGCAGATAAGGGAGAAGCTCAAGACCCTTAACGAAGTAGGGCTCGGATATATCAGGATCGGCCAGCCATCGACGACGCTCTCCGGCGGCGAGGCGCAGAGGATAAAGCTCTCAAGGGAACTGTCCAAGAGGGCTACGGGCAGGACCATCTACATACTCGACGAGCCGACGACCGGCCTCCACTTCGCGGACATCCAGAAACTGCTCGACGTGCTCAGAAGCTTAAGGGACGCGGGCAACACGATAGTAATAATCGAGCACAACCTTGACGTCATAAAGTCCGCCGACCATGTCATCGACCTTGGCCCAGAGGGCGGGGACGCAGGCGGCAGGATAATCGCCGAGGGCGCGCCTGAAGAGGTCGCGGGGACAAAGGGGTCGTACACCGGCGAGTTTTTGAAAGAGGTTTTAAAGAAGAGGCCGCAGAGGGCGGCGGTGAAGTAGAAAAGGTTATTTTTTCCCGCTCTGCGGGTTCAGGTTTGTAACCTGGGCCCATTATTTCGTGACCCGACTGCGGCTCGTCAGACTATTTGATTTTTTGCCCAAATCCCTTTTGCTCGCTCCGCGCGCTTATCCGCAGGGGCTCCTAACGCTTCCTTCCTCCCCCTTTCGCTCGCGCGCCCCTTAGAGCGCAAGCGTCTAATCCGCCCCGGCGCGCTCGCCTCCGCCTCCCTTATGCGTTCTTTGCCCTGCGCCTGTGTATTGGTAAAAACTGAACAAAGCTAAGGAGTGGAGAACGGACAGTCGCCACCTATCATAAAATGAGTATTCGCAAGATCGGAGCGGCTTGGAAAACCGCGCCACAGGGAAGGCAAAACAAGAGGGGCCCCTCCTTCGGAGGAGCCCCTCTTGTTTGTAAAAACCTTAAAAAGATTTAGTGCCTGAACTTCGCGTGGCAGGAGTTGCAGTTTTTTATGAGCGAGGCAAGGTGCTCAAGCGCCTTGTCGCGGTTGCCCGCCTTTGCCGCCGCAGACAACTCGTCCGCCTTCATGTGCACGGCCTTGCCTAATGACACAAAGTCCTTTTCCCCGGTCATCTCGCCGACCTTTGCGCACCTCTGCTCTTCAGCGGGCGACCATCCGAGCTTGTCCTTGGAGACGGCCGCGGCCTTTTGAAGGTCGTTCGTTGCGAGCGCCGCGGTAATTTCGCTTATGGTGTCGAGGTGCATCCTCATCATGTTCTTCTGCATCGCCTTCATCGTCGCAGGGAGCTTCAATTCTATCCTGTCGTCGGGTTGAGCAGAGCCCTGCTTCATCATCATATCGTGCATCTTGGAATGATCGTCCTCGGCGAATGACGCTTCTGAGGCGAGCAAACCGACAGCCAGTATTGCGAAAAATAACCTTTTCACGAGTAACCTCCTTTTGATTTTCTTATATGATCGCAGAATCGAGCGGCTCGTCATATGACATTTGCTAATTTCATTCCTTCGGGGAGATGACCGATATTATCCCACGGAGGTCCCCTGCCTTGAAGCCGTACGCCCTGTCATCAGGGTACTTTGAAAGCACGAAAGCGGGCCTTGTATCCCTCTCGCCGTGGCAGGCGAGGCACGCGGACTCGACATATATCGGCCTCGTGTACCTGCTGAACCTCTTGCCGTCCTTCTCGAATGAGTCTGAGACCTCCTTGAGGTCCGCTTCCTTCATGAACCTCTCCATTATGGCCGCTTCCTCTGGCGTCGCGGCGTTTACGGGGTTCCGGTACTTCGTCGCCGCGTGCCTTATCTTCACGTCCCCCTTCTCGTTTATCTCCTTTACCCTCTTGCTCGCCGCGCCGCAGACCTTCTTGAAGGTATCCTCGTTGACCTCCGCCCCGGGCAGGACGAATGTCTTTGCGAGCGAGCTCCTCATCGAAATTATCTCCTCTGCGTAGGCGGGTCCGTCGGTTTCAGCGGCAACAGCCGCGGCCCCGAAAGACAGGACCAGAACGGACGCGATTGCTACTGACAATCTCTTCTGCATGGGGCCTCCTCGTTGGGCATATTTATGCATAGTTACGAAACTCTGAAACTATATATACCATAAAAAGGCCGCCCTCTGCAACTTTAAAAAGGCGGCCTGGAACAGCTTTATAAGACGGGGGGTCTCTTTCTAAACAGTAAGCCGGGACAGGTCAGCTATCCTCCAGTACAGGCCCCGGAGAGAGCTTAAAAGGGAGAGCCTGTTATTCCTCACCCCCTCGTCCTCGGCCATGACCATGACCTTGTCAAAGAAGGCGTCTATGTCTCCTTTAATGGATGCGAGGGTCGAAAATACAGCCTCGTAGTCGCCCTTTTGCCAGTATCCCTCTATCTTCGGCGCTATCTCTTTTTCGGTATTGTATAGGCTCGCCTCCTCGGGGAGCGAGAAGAGGGATTCGTCCACCTTATCCGTCGTAATCGTCGCCCCTTTCAAGATGTTCGAGACCCTCTTGAAGGCGACGACAAGCGAGGCGCATGCCGGGTCCTTCTTGAAGCCTTCAAGGGCCTTTACCCTCTTGACCGCGTCCACTACGTCGAACCACGGCGCCGAGAGGACCGCGTCGATTGAGTCGAACGAGAGGTCTTGGGAGAGGAGCTGGTTCTTAAGCCTCTCCTTGAAGAACTCGAGGACGGCCTCTTTCGTCTCCTCGCGCCCCTTAAGGAGCTTCTTGCCGAGGAAGTCCAGCGCGGCGTCGACGAGCCCGTCAAGAGGCGCCCTGAAGCCCTTGTCGAGTATTATGGCTATTATGCCGAGCGCCTGTCTGCGGAGCGCGTACTGGTCCTGCGCGCCTGTCGGTATGAGCCCGACGCCGAAGCACCCGGTGATGGTGTCGAGCTTGTCGGCAATCGACACTATCGCGCCGGGTACAGACACCGGGAGCGCCCCGCCGGAGGCGGACGGAAGGTAGTGCTCGTATATGGCGGTTGCGACCTCTTCGACCTCTCCCTCCCTCCTCGCGTATATGGCGCCCATGACGCCCTGGAGCTTCGGGAACTCCCCTACCATGCCGGAGGTAAGGTCGGCCTTGGCGAGGAGGGCGGCCCTTCCGAGCACGCACTTGGCGTAGAGGCCGGGGTCTGCGTTGGATCTATCGAGCGAGGCGGGGTCGAGTGCGTCTGTTGCGAAATCGGCCGGTTTTTCTCCGACATCAACGGCCCTTGAGAAGCCGAGCTTCGCGCCTATAAAAATGGCGAGCGATGCGAACCTCTCGACCTTCTCGTAAGAGGTCCCGAGCTTCGCCTGGAAGACGACGCCCTTAAGCGCGTCTACCCTGTCGACGAGCCTCTTCTTTATGTCCTGCTCGTAGTAGAACTTAGCGTCGTTCAGGCGCGCGCGGAGCACGCGTTCGTTCCCCTTCCTCACCACATCCATGTCAGTCGCCCTGGTATTGGCGACGGTGAGGAAGTACGGCATGAGAGCGCCGCTCCTGTTGACGATGGAAAAGTACCTCTGGTGCTCCCGCATCGCGTTCACGATGACGTCGCGCGGCAGAGTCAGGAACTCTTCGCTGAAAGAGCCCCGGAGCACCACCGGGTACTCGACGAGATAGGTCACCTCTTCCACAAGCCCCTCGTCCGGGAGGACCCTGCCGTCGGCCTTTCCCGCCTCATGAAGGAGCCCCTGTTCGATGATGGATCTCCTCTCAGCCGGATCGACTATGACATGCGCGTCCCGGAGCTTCTTTATGTAGGCGTCAGCGGAGCCGACCTCGAGCGGTCTTGTCCTGTCAGAGAGGAACCTGTGGCCGTAGGTGACGTTGCCGGCCTTTATATGGCCGAATGAGAAGTCGACAACGCGCCCGCCGTATACGGCGAGTATCCAGTGTATGGGTCTGGCGAACGAGATGTCGTAAGCCCCCCACCTCATCGCCTTTGCGAAAAAGTCCCTGTTGATGACGTCGAGCAGTATGCCGGGGAGTATCTTTTCCGTATCTTCGCCCTTTATCTCCTTTGTCGCACAGAGGTACTCGCCCTTGTCGGTCTTGACCCTCCGTAGGTCCTCTATCGCGACCCCCTGGGCCTTCGCGAAGCCGATGAGCGCGCCCGAGGGGTTGCCCTTTTCGTCGAATGCGGACTTGACCTGCGGCCCCCTTACCTCGACCTTCGCGTCCGGCTGTCTTTCGGCCATACCAGTGGCCATGAGGGCGAGTCTCCGGGGAGTCCCGACGGAGAGCACCGCCTCGTAGGATATCTTCCTTGAATCAAGGGATTTTTTTAGGAAGGCCTCGAGCGAGCCCAATGCCTTTGGCACAAAACCCGCCGGCATCTCTTCAGTGCCTATCTCGAACAGGAGGTCCTTTGACATAAGTTTTATAAAAATACCAGAACTGTGATTAATTTCAACTCTATTCTCTCGCTTGTGTTGTATAAATATAAGAGGCGATAAAGGGGTGAGGATTGAGAAAGATACCCCTGGCAAGCCCGGAGACCAGGACCGCGTAAAGCGTTTGACGCGATAGGGCGCCTTGTGCAGAGGACGTCCGCGCGCGAAGGTCTTAAGGGCGCAAGCCCCATTAAATGGCTTGCCAGAGATATTTTTCCGCGATTTCTGCACCCTACCGTGTAAAACGGCTTGACAAATAAGGGCTTATTTTCATAAAATGAAAAGATTCACGGAAGACGCGCTCTTTTGGAATATGATTGCGTAACGGGCCGGGGCAGGAAACCGGCTTTGTCTGCCGAAGGGCCCATAGCTCAGTTGGAAGAGCCACCGGCTCATAACCGGTCGGTCCCTGGTTCGAGCCCAGGTGGGCCCACCATTTTTTTTAAAGAACCTGCATTATGGCCCGCGCAAGCGCGGCGCCGGGACCTGGAGGTCTTTTTGCGCGACAGCATGAAATACCTTGAGAGGATCCAGAGGATAGACCTGGAGATCAAGGGGTTCGACGAAGAGGGGAAGTCCTACGCGCTTAAGCTTGAAAATCTCGCCTCTGAAATAGAGGCGGCAAAGAAGAACGCTGAAACACTCGGCCAGGAGGCCGAAGCCATAAGGGCGCTTATCAAGGGGTCGGAAGAGAAGATAAGGGAGAGCGCCGAGCGGACAGGCAAAGACGAAAAAAAGATGGGTGCGGTAAAGAACGACAGGGAGCTGAGCGCCCTTACCAAGGAGATAAACGCCGCGAACAAGACTAAAAAACTCTGCGAGATGGAAATGGCGGCTCACGCCCAGAAGCTCGACGAGAAGAACGCGGCGTTGAAGGCGGCAGAGGACTTTGTCGCCGGGAAGACCGTTGAGGCCGAGTCTCTCAAGACCGAAATCGAGGCCAAAAACACCGAATGGAAAGAGGCGCTCGGAAAGAAAGAGGCGGAAAAGACGTCGCTTAAGGCGAATGTAAGGCCCGAGGTCTTCAGGAAGTACGAGATGATCAGGTCGAGAAGGGGCGGCCTGGGCCTGGCGCTCGTAAAGAACGAAACTTGTCAGGGCTGTTATATCCACATCCCCCCGCAGGTCTACATCCAGCTCAAAAGAGGGACGGACGAACTCATGACATGCCCTCACTGCCACCGCATACTCTACGTAGAGAGCCAGGGCCAGCTCGAGGCGATATAAGGCAATGCCCGGCAAACCCGCGGACCTCTCAACCGTTGATAAGTTCCTCGAGGAGCTCTCTGATACACTCGACATCCGGAAGACGATAACCAAACTCGGATTAACTGAAGAAGACGCGCGGACTTTCCTGCTCGGCCTAAGGAAGAAAAAAAAGTCCGGCGTTGTCATGGATTTATTCGTGGGGCGTGAAGCGAGCGCCTCCGTCCGCGCGCCTCTGAGGTGCGTAGTCAACATCGACGGTGCCTCTCGCGGAAACCCCGGAAAGGCCGGGGCCGGGGCGCTCATAAAAGACGTCGAAGGCCGCGTCCTCAAGGCCCTGAAAAAATACCTCGGCAAAGCGACCAACAACGTCGCAGAGTACAGCGCGCTTCTCGTGGCACTCAAGGGGGCCTCTGACCTCGGTTGCAGGGAAATAGAGGTCCTCGCAGACTCGGAACTGCTCGTAAAACAGATAAACGGCGTCTACAAGGTAAAGAGCGAAGACCTACGGCCCCTCTACGAAGAGGCGGTCTCTCTCCTCAAAGGGTTCAAGTCTTACAAGGTAAGACACGTATACAGGGAACAGAACTCGGCCGCGGACAAACTCGCCAATGAGGCGATCGACTCCGCCGAGCATAGATAAGGCTTACCGGAGGGTGCAGGGCGGCCGCTGTCGTGAGAACGATAGAGGAAAGTCCGGACACCGCAGGGCAGGGAGGTCGTTAACGACGACCGGGGGCGACCCCAGGGAAAGGGCCACAGAAAAGGAGACCGCCTCGGGGGATTTATTCTCCGGGGCAAGGGTGAAAAGGCGGGGCAAGAGCCCGCCAGGGCGCCGGGTGACCGGCGTCAATTGGCAACCCCCTCCCGGTGCAAGGCCAAATAGGTTCCGCAATAAGTGCGGCCCGTACTTGTTTCCCGCGAGGGAATGGCGGAACGGGTTGGCCGCTTGAGCCGCGCGGCAACGCGCGGCCCAGTTGAATGGCCGCCGGCCCGGGAAACCGGGCTTACAGGATCCGGCTTACGGCGCCCTCCGGTATTTTTATCTGAAAATTGTTATTTTTTCTGACTGCCCGGCGCAGGGCCAAAGTCTCGAAAGGAGCCTTTGACCATATTAATGTCCATTCCCGTTCGATACGGATTTGCCCGTCCGGCCAGGACTGTGTCAGGACGTAAATAAAAAAGCTCACATATTCCCATATATGCTGCGCTTTTTATTTCCGCTTTCCTTGACCTCAGAAAAAATACCTAATCTTTAGAGATAACCTTTAGTTAGAAGTTTTGGAAGATCACCAGTCTGCAAGGTATTCCTCTTAATCCCCTCACCCATCTCTCACAAGGAGAGATGGGACTTTACGGAGAGGGCAACAGAAGAGAGAGTCAACTGGCCGTAAGCAGGTAAAAAGCCGTGTTCCCGCAGGAAAAACCCTCTGTCGTTTCGTCAGTTAACGCTTTTTAATCCTTGACTCTCCGAGGTTTAACTTCCCTGTCTTATAAGGTTATTGTTTTAGCTTAAGTCGCTTATTTTAGCTGATGGCTTTCGGTGACGGGCGTCACCGGATTTTTTTGCGGGACAGCTTAACATCGCCTCGAATTCGTATATATTTTGCAATTTATGGACGGGCCGAGGCCCGTAGTTTCCTGGAGAGGATAGGACTTGCGGATAGGGATAAAAATAAAGCTTGCGCTCGTGCTCTCGGGCCTTCTTTTCCTTACTGCTTTTACCATCGGCGCGATCCTCATCGCGCATCAGAGGTCGTCCCTTGAGGCGCAGATGCGCTCCATGGCCGGGACTATCACGCACGAGTTCGCGAGCGACGCCAAGATCCCGCTCATGCAGAAGGACACCCTTGCCATGTCCCTCCTCGTCCAGACTATCATGAAGTATCCCGGCATACAGGACGCCTATATCCTCAACTACAACTTCCAGATAGAGGCCCATAGGGAGATCCCGGAGATAGGTCTGCTCTTCTACGAGGGCAAGGACCTCATAGCAAAGACCGAGGGGCCTGCCCCCTGGCTCATAAAGGAGGGCGACGGGCTTATTACCTTCGTCTCTCCCATCATATTCCAGCAGACGACAGTCGGGTACACGGCGGTCGCTTTTTCGGACAGCTTCATAAAGGAGAGGGTGCTCCTCGCGATAAAGAGGGTGGCTATAATCGGCTCTGTCGCGGTCGTGCTCGTCTCGCTCCTCTCCATCCCGCTTTCCTCGACGCTTTTAAGGCCTATATTCCGGCTCTTGCGGGGGACCAAAGAGATAGCGATGGGCAACTTCGATTACCGTATCCCCGAGGGCGGCAAGGACGAGATAGGCGACCTCGTGAGCTCATTCAACAGGATGGGCTCGGAGTTGAAGAAGAAGGAGATATTGAAGGGCGTTTTCAACAGGTACGTGAGCGCGCACGTCGCCGACGAGATATTGAAGGAGCCGGAGCGCATAAGGCTCGGCGGCGACAGAAGAGAGGTCACCGTCCTCTTCGCCGATATCCGGGGGTTCACCTCCATAACGCAGAGGTTGTCCCCGGAGGAGACGGTAGAGGTCTTGAACAGCTACTTTACGCTCATCACCGAGATAATATTCCGTTTCGAGGGGACGATAGACAAGTTCATCGGGGACGCCGTCATGTGCGTCTTTGGCGCGCCGATAAGCATGCCTGGGCACCTGGAGCAGGGTGTCGCGTCGGCGATGGCCATACAGCTCGCCATAGACGAGGTGAACAAGATAAGGGGGGGCCGCGGGCTCGTCACCTTCAAGATGGGCATAGGGCTCGCATCAGGCACGGTCATCGTCGGCAACATGGGCTCACATACGAGGATGGACTACACCGCCGTCGGGGACGCCGTGAACATGGCCTCGCGCCTTACAGACCTCGCGAAGGGCGGGGACATCCTCGTAGGCGAGGATGTCTACAAGTCTTTAGCGGATAAGGTAACGGCTACGAAGATGGAGAGCGTTTCCATAAAGGGCGTGGATGCGCCGGTCACGCTTTATAATATTTCGGGGCTCAAAGGCAGGTTCGCCGAAGAGGTCATTGAGATAATAAAAGACGCCATCCCCGAGCTTGAGAGGCAGGGCCTTGTCATATAGATATGTCTTACTCATAGGGCTTCTTCTCGTTGTTGCCGGCTGTGTGCAGATGTCCCCCAGGTACATGAAGGGGACCGAGTACGAGCGGGCGCTCTTTCTCTACGAGAACGGCAGGCTTGAAGAGGCGCTCAAAAAAGCGGATTCGATACCGAAGGAGAGCGCCGACTATAAGTACGCCAGAAGGCTCATTACCGACATAAACTCCGCTTACACGATGATATCGAGGAGGCACGCGGACCTCGCCGACGACCTTGAAAAGGCGGGCATCTACGGGGTTGCGATAGAGGAGTACAGGCTGGCGCTCCGTTATAACCCGTCGAACGCGCTTGCGAAGGGCAAGATAGGGTCTCTAACCGAGGCGCTCGATGAGAACAGGGGCGCGGACAACAAGAGGGTCGTCCGGGACAGGAAGAGGAAGGACGAGCGCGACGAGCCCGAGTATCAGGCTAACCTGCATTACATGAAGGGGAAGATGTACTATGAAACGAAGGAATGGGGGCGCGCCGTCGAGGAGCTCTCGGACGTCTTGAAGCTCGTCCCTGTGTACATGAACACCGAGGAGCTCCTTGTAAAGGCGAAGAAGGAGCGCGACAGGGCCGTGGAAAGGCTCATAAAGAGCGGGATATCGTATTTCCAGTCCGAGGAGATGGAATTTGCGATACGGGAGTGGGACTCGGCGCTCGACCTCGACCCCGGAAACAAGACCGCGGCGGATTACCGCTCCCGCGCGGAAGCGATCATGGAGAGGCTAAAGAACATAAGGGAGAAGCAGGAGAAGAGGCCGCTGTAAGCGGGGATATTGGCTTTTTTCGAAAGGCCTTTTTGCGCGCTCCGCGCGCTTTTGTCGATGGCTCCGAGCGCTTCCTTCCTCCCCTTCCTCGTTCGCTCGCCCCCTGAGCGCTTCGCGTCTATCCACCCTCGGCTCGCTCACCCCAGCCGCCCTTAGGCGCTCTCCGCCATGCGCCCGTGTGTTTGTAAAAATACAGCAAAATAATGTGGGTAGGCGCCGTCCACCAAATCTTTTGCGGGTTCAAGTCTGCGATCGGGACCCTTATTCATAACCCCGCCTGAGATTAAAACCCAACTGTAATTTTTTACTATCCTTTTCCGGATCCCTGTGCTATGATTTATTGTTTTCGTTTACTCGACGCCATTCGGTCGGCGTCGGGCTGTGCGTTGGTTGGCCCCCCTTTTTTCAGGCTACCTCTAAAAATAGTCCTTTCTACTGACCTGATTTTTAGAAATAGCCTTCAACCTCTCCCAGATTAACCTTTAACGATCCCGCCTAGACCGACTCATATTTGAGTAGGCAGTTTCCGGAGTATTTCATGTCATTCGATTCACTCGGCCTTCGCGCCGAACTGCTCGCCGCTGTCTCAACGGAGGGCTACACTATCCCCACGCCTATTCAGTCCAAGACCATCCCCTTGATACTTGAGGGGCGCGACGTACTTGCCGGGGCCCAGACCGGCACAGGCAAGACGGCCGCCTTCACCCTGCCGATGTTACAGCTCTTGAGCCTTAGCGGGCAGGGCGAAAAAGGTCGTTTCCCGAGGGCGCTTGTGCTCGCGCCGACGCGCGAGCTCGCGGCACAGGTCAACGAAAGCATCCGTACCTACGGCAGGAACCTCCGCCAGAGCTCGACCGTCGTTTTCGGCGGCGTAGGCATACAACCGCAGATAGACGCATTAAGGCGCGGGGTGGACATACTCGTAGCGACGCCGGGGCGGCTCCTCGACCACGCCGGACAGGGTACGGTGAACCTCTCCAAAGTCGAGATACTGGTTTTGGACGAGGCCGACCGCATGCTGGACATGGGTTTCATCCACGACATCAAGAGGATATTGAAGCTCCTCCCGTCCAAGAGGCAGAACCTGCTCTTTTCCGCGACGTACAATGACGAGGTCAAGCGTCTCGCCGACGGGCTCCTCCATAACCCCGCTCTCGTCGAGGTAGCGCGGAGGAACACCGCGGCTGAGAACGTCTCTCAGGTCGTGCACCCGGTCGGGCACACGCGCAAACGCGAACTCCTCTCGCACCTTATAAGAGAGAAGGACTGGCGCCAGGCGCTCGTATTTACCCGCACCAAGCACGGCGCGAACAGGCTTGCGACGCAACTTGTGACCGACGGCATAAACGCGACGGCCATCCACGGCAACAAGAGCCAGTCGGCGCGCACAAAGGCGCTCGCGGATTTCAAGAGCGGCGCGGTAAAGATACTGGTAGCCACCGACATCGCCGCGCGCGGCCTTGACATCGACAGTCTCCCGCATGTCGTCAACTACGACCTCCCGAATGTCCCCGAGGACTATGTCCACCGTATTGGGAGGACAGGCCGGGCCGGGGCGAACGGTATCGCGCTCTCGCTCGTCTCGTCTGAAGAGAAGGACCTGCTTGTTAATATCCAGAGGCTCCTCGGCCGCAATATCCCGGTCGAAGAGGTCCAGGGATTCAAGTTTGAGGCTTCATCAGGGTCCGCTCCTTCGACCAGGCAACCCGATGGGCGGCACGATCATAACCGTCCCCGTAGGCCAGACGGCTTTGGCGGAAACTCCTCGCGCCGCCCGTTCAGGCAGGGCAAAGAGGCGGCGGGGCGCAGGGGCGAGGCAACGGGACGCAAAGGACGATAATAGGAGTTGCCTCAATCTCCTCCCCTTTTTTCAAGGGGAGGCTCTGAGGGGTGAGTTTTTTCGACAGGCGCGGTTTTCGAACCGCGCCTGTTTTTTTGTGTCTTTAAAAAATCACATCCCATAGGTGAGCGCGCTTTTTTGAAGTTACGAACTGTTGGGTTCAGGTTGTAAACCTGAACCCGCGTAAATGACATCGGTTTTGAGACTGGATCCCCGATAAGAACCTCGGGGACGACATGCAAAAAAAATACGTACACCGTCATTCCCGCGCGCCTCAAGCGGGAATCCAGCTCTTTTTAGGCGGGGCTCGTTAGTCTCGCCTGTCATTTTTTTGTTATTTTCATCAACCCCCGCCCCCTTCGGAGCCGCTGGTTATTTATTCACACCATTTCACACAAAAACCTCCGCTCGCCACACCTTATCCACAGGTTAATCCACACCTGTGGATGAATCTCCCCTGTCCCCTCGAATCCCCCTGTAAATACGCCATTTTCACAATCTTTTTTGACTCAAAAAAACCTTAAATTTTCCTTGACAAAAAAAGGCGCGAGGAATATAGTTACCGGGAGTGTGGTATAAAGTGGTATAAAGTGGTATAGAACCCTTTGAAAGTGGTATGAAGTGGAGGCGCGGGGGCGGGGAGATTCCAGCGGGATTTCCTGCCTTTGCGAACCCGTATCACGGCAAAATAAGAGAAGGACGAGCGATGTTCAGGGGTAGGTACGAACACACGATAGACGCCAAGGGAAGGCTCTCGATACCATCGAGGTTCAGGGAGACCCTTAACGAGCGGTACGACTCGCGTCTTGTCGTCACCACATACGACAGCTGTCTCATCGCGTACCCCCTTCTCGAATGGCAGGTGCTCGAAGAAAAGGTCTCGGCCCTTCCCGAGTTCAAGAAAGACACCAAGGCGTTCCTGAGGTTTTTCTATTCGAGCGCGACCGACTGCGCCATAGACAAGCTCGGCAGGATTCTCGTCCCGCAGGCGTTGCGCGATTACGCGAAGCTTGAGAAGGACGTTATACTCGTAGGCACGTTCAGGCACGTCGAGATCTGGTCCAAGCCGCTCTGGGAGAAGGCCGAGGCCCAGGCCGCCGAGGAGGACATCGTAAACACGCTCGAACGGCTGGGGCTTTAGTTGGAGTTTCTGCATCTCCCCGTGATGGAGCGGGAAGTAATAGAGGCGCTCCGGTGCGGGGGCGGCGCCGTTTACGTGGACGGGACTGTCGGCGGCGGCGGACATGCGAAGGCGGTTTTGGAGGCGAGTTCTCCGGACGGAAGGCTCGTAGGGATAGATAGGGACGACGACGCGCTTGACGCCGCCCGCAGCGCTCTCTCAGGGTTCGGGGACAGGGTAACGTTAGTCAAGGCCAATTTCCGGGAGATACGGAAGGTCGTTGAAGGTCTGGGGATAAAAGGGGTGGACGGGGTCATCCTCGACCTCGGTGTATCGTCCTTCCAGTTCGACGCGATAGATCGCGGGTTCAGCTTTAGAAACGAGGCCAGGCTCGACATGAGGATGGATAGAAGCCAGAAGTTATCCGCCTACGACCTCGTGAACGGGGCGGATTTTGATGAGCTCACTCGGATATTCAGGGAGTACGGAGAGGAAAGAGAGGCCCGGAGGATAACAAGGGCCTTGCTTGCCGCCCGTGAGAGAAGGCCGATAGAGACGACGGTTGAGCTCGCGAACCTGATTTCGCTATCTGTGCCCAGGAAGCTCCAGTCAAAGGGGATACACCCGGCGACACGGGTCTTCCAGGCGCTCCGCATAGCGGTGAACGACGAGCTCGGGTCGCTCAAAGACGGACTTTCAGGCTCATTTGATGTCTTAAAAGGCGGCGGGAGGCTCGCCGTAATCTCCTTCCACTCGCTCGAAGACAGGATCGTCAAGGTTTTTTTCAGGGGACTCGCCACGGGATGCGTCTGTCCGCCGCGCTTCCCGCAGTGCGTATGCGGACAAAGGCCAAGGGCGACGCTCGTAACGAGAAAGTCCATCACCCCGTCCGAGGAAGAGACAGGATTGAACCCCAGGGCCAGGAGCGCGAGGCTCCGCGTGGTGGAGAAGATATAAGGAGGAGCTTATGTCCGAAACGGCGGTAGCGAGAAAGATGTCGATGCAGGGGGTGCTTACCGGGCAGGACGTAAAGGTGAGGAGGGATCTCCGCGATATGAGCTTCCTCTACCTCTCGATCCTCATCTCCTTCGCCCTCATAGCCGTCGCCTCGGCGTTCGTCTGGTCAAGGCTCATGGTCGTGAACCTCGGCTACGAGATATCCAAGGCCAACTCCGCGCGCGGAAGCCTGACAGAGCAGAACAAGCGCCTCCGGGTAGAGTACATGAAGCTCAAATCACCGGAAAGGATAGAAAAGATAGCCTCCTCCGAGCTCGGGCTCATACACCCGAAGGGCGAACAGATAGTCAACGTCAGATGAGAAAGAGACCGGCTGACACGGGACGATATTTCAGGCTCCGCATCTATGTCGTCCTCGGCTTTTTCGTCATCTTCTTCGCGGCCATATTCGGCAGGGCCTTTCAGCTCCAGGTGTTGGACAGCGGAAGGCTCAAGCACCTCGCCCAGAAACAGCACAGGAAGACCATCAACATCCAGTCAAAGAGGGGCGACATCTACGACAGGAACCTGAAGGAACTCGCGGTCTCGATAGAGGTCGATTCCGTCTTCGCCCAGCCGGGGAAGATAGTCTCCCCAAGGGCCGCGGCAAGGGCGCTCTCTCCGATTATCGCGGTGAGCGCGTCCGAGATAGAGAGGAAGATAAAGTCGCAACCCAACTTCGTCTGGCTCAAAAGGCAGGTAGACCTCAAGGAAGATGACAGAAAACTTTTGTCGAAGATAGAGGGCGTTGGGGTGGTGAAAGAGGCGCGGCGCTTCTACCCCAACCGCCAGCTCGCCTCGAACATCATAGGCTTTACCGGGCTTGACTCCAACGGGCTTGAGGGCGTTGAGCGCTATTACGACGCCACACTCAAAGGGGCATCGCGGAAGTTCGTCGGCGACAAGGACGCGATGGGCCGCCTCCTCCTCTTCGAGGACCTGGACAAGACCTTGCCCGTTCAGGGCATGGAGGTAGAGCTGACGATAGACAAGACGATCCAGTACATCGCCGAGAAGGCGTTGAAGAAGGCGGTCGAGGAGGCCGGGGCAAAGGGCGGCACGGCGCTCGTCATGGACCCCATGACCGGAGAGATGCTCGCGATGGCGTCGCTCCCCACATTCGACCCGAACGACATCAAGAGGTTCGAGCCCAAGCACTGGAGGAACAGGAACATCACGGACGCCTTCGAGCCGGGCTCGACTTTCAAGCTCTTCCTCATATCCGCCGCGCTCGAGGAGAACGCCGTAAAGCCGAAGGAGTCGATATACTGCGAGAACGGGAGCTACCGCGTCGCCGACCGCGTATTCCATGACCACGAGAAGCACGGGTGGCTGACCGTCCCTCAGATAATAAAGGTATCGAGCAACATAGGCTCCGCCAAGATAGGAGAGAGGCTCGGAAAGGTCCAGCTCTACAGGTACCTTAAGGCCTTCGGCTTCGGCGGCAAGACCGGGATAGACCTCCCCGGCGAGGCTGTCGGGGCGCTCCGGCACCACTCGACCTGGTCAGGCGTTACAATAGACACCGTCTCCTTCGGGCAGGGCGTCTCTGTCACAGGCATTCAGCTCATCTCGGCCTTATCCACGATCGCTAACGGCGGCTTCCTAATGAAGCCCTACGTCGTAAGGTCGGTGAAGGACTCAAACGGCGCGATAGTCTCGGAGACTAACCCGGTGATAATGAGGAAGGTCATCTCCGAGGACACGGCCAAAAGGATTACCGACATGCTCGTCGGCGTCACAGAAGAGGGCGGCACCGGGACCAACGCGGCGATCGATGACTTCGAGGCCGCCGGGAAGACCGGCACCGCGCAGAAGCCGGACCTTAAGAACGGCGGCTATATGAAGGGCGCGTACCTCGCGTCGTTCATCGGCTTTGCGCCGGCCCGCGCGCCGAGGCTCTCTATCCTTGTTACGATAGACGAACCCAGGGGCGAGATATATTACGGAGGCCAGGTCGCGGCGCCGGTATTTAAGGAGATAGCCGAGCAGTCCCTCTCATACATGGGCGTCTTCCCGGAGAACAGGAAGGGGCCGGCCGTGCAGTCCGTAAAGGCGGAAAAGGAAGCCTTTGCCCATGCCGTTGCGCTTGATATCGCGGACGAGACCAACGCAGTGGAAACGGCCGGAGGCATGACAGAGCGCCCGATGTCGGTCCCGGATTTTAACGGCAGGACCGTAAGGGCGGTCCTGAAGATGGCCCGCGACAAGGCGTTCGATGTCGAGATAAACGGCTCAGGGAGGGCTTACGCCCAGAGGCCGGCGCCGGGGCAGTCGATACCGGCAAAAGGTGCGGTCGCCGTCTCGTTCCAATGAGAATTGGTTTGAAAAAACTGCCTGTTTCGTGAGAAAATAATAAGTTATGGAATGCATTGTCCGGGCCTCCTAACTCTTTGGTTTTAAAGGTATTTTTAAATTCCAGTGATGAGACTAAGGATACAGATTTTAGTCCTCTCCTTCTGTTAATATCAGGGGTCTATGGTGTTAGACACTCTCATAAGGGCGCTTGACGCAAGGGTCGTAGGCAGGAGGGATGTCGAGGTATGCGGAATTGCCTATGACTCAAGGGCCGTTGCCAAGGGATTCCTCTTCGCGGCGATACCCGGAGAGCATGTGGACGGACACACGTTCATAGTCAGGGCGGCCGAGGCCGGGGCATCGTGCGTCCTCGCCGAAAGGGAGACGGAAGGCATAGCCGCGACCCAGGTGATAGTGAAAGACATTCGCTCTGCGCTCTCGAAGGTCTCGGCCGCTTTTTACGGCGAACCATCGAAGAGGCTCTCTCTCGTCGGGGTGACAGGCACGAACGGCAAGACGACGACGACCTATTTGATCGAATCCGTATTCAGGGCCGCGAATCTAAACCCCGGCGTCATAGGCACGATCAACTACAGGTACAACGGGAAGACCTTCGATGCCCCGCACACGACCCCGCAGGCCCCGGACCTCCAGAGGCTCCTTAAAGAGATGGCGGACGCGGGAGTGACCCACGCCGTTATGGAGGCCTCGTCCCACGCGCTTGAGCAGAAGAGGGCGGGGGATTGCGCCTTCAAAGTGGGCATATTCACGAACCTCACGCTCGACCACCTCGATTACCACAAGACGATGGATGAGTACTTCAGCGCCAAGGCGATGTTATTCGAGCTCGTGAAGAATAACTCGGGAAGGACTATCGTTAACATCGACGATGCCTGGGGCAGGAAATTGAAGGAGATGTACCCGGCATCGATTACAGTGAGCCTCAAGGACGGCGCGGACATCTACCCGGCCAGGTACTCGCTTAAGGACGGCATGACAGAGGCGGCCGTAAGGACGCCCTCGGGGGATGTGACAATATCGTCGCACCTCGTCGGCGAGTATAACCTTCAGAACATACTTGCGGCGATAGCCGCCGCATACGCGCTCGGGATAGAGGGCGCGAGGATATCCGAAGGCATCTCTAACCTCGCGAGGGTCCCCGGCAGGCTTGAGAAGATCGAGGCAGGGGGCGCGCGCCCTTTCAGGGCCTATGTCGATTACGCGCATACGAGCGACGCGCTTGAGAGGGCCTTGAACGCACTCCGCCCCGTATCAAAAGGGAGGGTCATCACCGTCTTCGGGTGCGGCGGCAACAGGGACAGGACCAAGCGCCCTAAGATGGGCGGGATATCGGCGAGGTTGTCGGACGTGACGATCATAACCTCAGACAACCCGAGGGACGAAGACCCGATCGAAATAATAAAGGAAATAGAGGCGGGGATAGAGGGGCTTGCGAAAAAAAGGCCGGACGAACCGCTCTCCGGCCATTGCTACGCGGTCATACCCGACAGGACAGAGGCGATATGGAAGGCCGTTTCAGAGGTTGCCTCCGGGGACACCATATTGGTAGCCGGCAAGGGGCACGAGGACTATCAGATAGTCAAAGGCAGGAAGGGCCGCTTTAGCGATTTCGAGGTGTTGCGCTCCGCGATAGAGGGCAACGATAAGGCCGGGCCACTGAGGTCCAATGGACATTAGCGTTCAAGAGATAATCGACGCCATTGGCGGCGAGCTGATACACGGGGGTAGCGTCCTCCGCGCAAACGGCGTCTCGACGGATTCGAGAAAGGAGTCCTGCGGCGCGGTATTTTTCGCGTTGAAGGGCCCCAGCTTCGACGGCCACAGGTTCGTCTCCGACGCGCTCAAAAGGGGGGCGTCTGCCGCGGTCATCGATGGCCCGGTCGCCGGAGAGATACCCGCCAACGCTTCAGTTATCAGGGTAAAGGACACGCTCTTTGCGCTCGGAGAGCTCGGCAGATACATAAGGGGCCTCTATAATATACCGCTCATCGCCATCTCCGGGTCAGCGGGAAAGACGACTACAAAGGAGATGACGGCTTCGATTCTCTCGCAGTCGAGGAAGGTATTGAAGACCGAGGGGAACCTGAACAACCGCATAGGCCTTCCGCTCACCTTGTCCGGTCTTGGTAAGGCCCATAAGGCCGCCGTCATCGAGCTCGGCATAAGCGAGTTCTTTGAGATGGAGCGGCTCGTCGATATATGCGCGCCGGATATCGCGCTCCTCACGAACATCGGCAGGGCGCACCTTCTGACGCTCGGCTCCATAGAGGGTGTGGCGAAGGCGAAGGGGCCGCTCTTTACGAAGCTCTCAGCCGACAAGTACAGGGCTGTCAATCTCGACGACCCGCTCATAAGGGCGCTCGCCGGGAAGAGCGGAAAACAGGTCACGTTCTCTATAAAGGAGAAGGCCGACGTCCGCGTAAGGGAGTACTCGTTAGAAGACTCCTTCGGCGGCGCTGTTGCGCTCTACGAGGTGGCGGGCAAGGACGTGACTGTGCGGTTCTCGGCCCCCGGCGCGACGAACATCATAAACGGGGCGGCGGCGATTGCGGCTACACTCCCGCTCGGCCCGTCGCTTAAGGATATCGAGGAAGGGCTCTCGTCGTTTTCGTCTGTCCACGGCAGGATGGAGATAGTGAAGGTCGACGGCTTTACGGTCTTAGACGATACCTACAACGCGAACCCGGAGTCTATGGCCTCGGCCCTCCGCACGCTCGCGAAGGCCCCCGGCAGGAAGGTCGCCGTGATCGGCGACATGCTCGAGCTCGGCGGGGCGTCGTCCATCGAGCATTACGAGATAGGCCTGCTCTCCGGCAGGCTCGGCATAGACGTCGTCGTCGCCATAGGCGAATGGGCCGCCGAGGTAGCGAACGGCGCGAGCGCCGGAGGCGTAAAAAGCGTCGAGGCCTTCGGGGATAAGGGAGCCGCCCTTCCGGCGGTGAAAAAAATAGCGAGGCCAGGGGACGCGGTCCTCGTAAAGGCGTCGAGGGGCCTCTGCCTTGAATACATAGTCGAAGGGCTCAAAGCCTCGTTCAGAGAGGCTGTCTGATTTTTTGAATAGCGCCCTTTAAAGGGCTTTGAAAGGAACTGGATGCTCTATTACTTTTTATACCCTCTGGCAAAGCACCACACGTTCTTTAACGTGTTCCAGTACATAAGCTTCAGGACCATATACGCGGCGATAACCGCGCTCCTCTTGAGCTTCGTTTTGGGTCCGTACCTCATAAACAAGCTCAAGGTGCTCAAATTCGGTGAGGTCGTGAGGACCGACGGGCCGGCCACGCACTTAAGCAAGGCCGGTACGCCCACGATGGGCGGGGCGATAATACTCCTCGTCGTCACCGTCTCGGTTCTTCTCTGGGGGAACATAACCAACATCAATGTCTGGGTCCTCACCTTCGTCACCGTCGGCATGGGGCTCATCGGCTTCATAGACGATTACATAAAGGTCGTAAAAAAGGACAAGAAGGGGCTTCGCGGCAGGATAAAGTTTTCAGCCCAGGTCGGTATCGCGCTCGCCGCCGCGCTCATGCTCTACTTCAATAATATCGAGACGCTCGTGGCCATACCGTTTTTCAAGGAGGCGCAGATAGACTTCAAGGTCTTCTACATACCGTTTACGGTCCTCGTCATAGTCGGGGCCTCGAACGCGGTCAACCTTACCGACGGGCTCGACGGCCTCGCCATCGGCCCCATGATAATAGCCGCGGCGACCTACATGCTGCTTGCCTATCTCGTGGGGCACGTAAAGATAGCCAGCTACCTCCATATCATGTACGTGCCAAAGGCCGGAGAGCTCGCGGTCTTCGCCGGCGCGATGGTCGGGGCCTCCCTGGGCTTTCTCTGGTTCAACACCTATCCGGCGCAGGTATTCATGGGGGACGTCGGTTCGCTCTCATTAGGAGGGGCGCTCGGGACGCTCGCGGTCATAACAAAGCACGAGATACTCCTCATACTCGTAGGCGGCATATTCGTAGTAGAGGCGCTCTCGGTGATATTCCAGGTGGGGTCCTACAAGCTCACCGGCAAGAGGGTCTTCGCCATGGCCCCCATACACCACCATTACGAGATAAAGGGCTGGCCCGAGCCCAAGATAATAGTCAGGTTCTGGATAATAGCGATAATACTGGCGCTCCTTGCCATAAGCACGCTGAAGATCAGGTGACGACGACCGCTGAAAATATCGCGCCGCGCGGGAACGGCGGAGGGCTCAAAAGGGCGAAAGAGGCGCTCTCGGGAAGGCGCGCTCTCGTTGTGGGCCTCGCCTCGACCGGGCTTTCAGCCGCGAGGTTCCTGAAAAAATGCGGGGCCGTCGTAACGGCGACGGACTCGAAACCTTTGAAAGACATCCCTGCGGCAGGGGAGTTAAACGCCCTCGGCATCGAGGTGAAGGCGGGCGGCCACGAGGGGCTTGAGAACCTCGGGTTCGACCTCGTCATCGTCAGCCCCGGAGTGCCGCATGGCCTTAAGCTCCTCTGCGACCTCCGGGACCTCGGCGCCGAGGTCATAAGCGACGTCGAGCTCGCATACAGGTTTATTGACGCGCCCGTAATAGCCATAGCCGGTACGAACGGCAAGACTACGACCACGACGCTCCTCGGCGAGGTCCTGAAAGACGCGGGGAAAAAGGCCTTTGTAGGGGGCAATATCGGCACCCCGGCCGTTGAGTTCGTGGAGCGCGAAATGGAGGCCGATTACTGCGTGCTGGAGATAAGCAGTTTCCACCTCGAGACGACGGAGAGGTTTAACCCGCATGTAGGGGTGCTCCTTAATATCACCGAGGACCACCTCGACAGGTACAGGGATTTTGGACACTACGCCGAGACGAAGTTCCGCCTGTTCAGGAACCAGACCGCCTCCGACTACGCGGTCGTGAACGTTAACGACCCGGTCATCGCCTCGCGCGTACAGAAGGGGCTCGGTAAAGGCAGGATAATCCCGTTCTCGGTGGAGGGGGAACTCAAGGACGGCCTCTCCTGCAACGGGGCCGAGATAATCTTCAGGTGCTCGGAAAAAGAGGAGAGGTACCCGGTAGCTGATATAAGGCTTAAGGGGCTCCATAACATCGAGAACGTCATGGCCGTCATAGCCGCGGCGCGCGTCCTGGGCGTCGGGAGGGACGAGATACTCGCGACTCTTAAGAGGTTCGAGGGGCTCCCCCACAGGATGGAGTTCGTTATGGAGAGGAACGGGGTCGCATATATAGACGATTCCAAGGGCACGAACATCGGGTCATTGATGATGGCCCTCAGGGGGCTCAAGGGGCCGGTGATACTCATAGCCGGAGGGGTCGACAAGGGCGGCGACTACCGTGTTTTGTCCTCTCTTGTAAAGGAAAAGGTCGCTCTCATGGTCCTCATTGGAGAGGCGCGTTTTAAGATTAAAGAGGCGCTCGGCGCTGTTACCGGGACGGTGATGGCGGAATCCTTAAAAGAGGCCGTCGAGGTCTCGGAAAAAAACGCGAAGGCCGGGGATACGGTCCTACTCTGCCCGGCCTGCTCAAGCTTCGACATGTTCAGGAACTACAAGGAACGCGGGGACAAGTTCAAGGGATTTGTGAGGGCGCTTTGATAAGGTTCCGCGACGTCGACAGGTTATTGATCGTATCCACCCTGATACTCCTCGCCATAGGGGTAGTGATGGTCTATTCGACCTCTTCCGTCGTGGCGTTGAAGAGGTTCGGGGACCAGTACTTCTTCGTAAGGAAGCACCTGACATTCGCCGTCGCAGGCGTCGTCTTCTTCGTGCTCGCGGCGCGCGTGCCGTACGGATTTTACAGGAAGATGGCGTACCCGATACTCGCGCTTGCGGCGGTATTCCTCATCTGCATCTACATACCAGGCATCGGGTTTTCCGCCGGAGGGGCGAAGAGGTGGATAAGGCTCGGCCCGCTCGCCTTCCAGCCCTCGGAGCCGGCGAAGCTCGCGGTCATCTTCTTCCTCGCGTACTCGCTCGCCGGAAAGGCGGAGAGGATAAAGAATTTTTCGACCGGATTCCTCCCGAACATGCTGTTCCCGGGGATAGTCATACTATTAATCGTGATGGAGCCGGACCTGGGGACCGCTGTTACGCTCGCCGCCATCGTAATACTTATGAACTTCGCGGCAGGCGCGCGGTTAAGGCACCTACTGGCGTTGGGGCTCGCGGTCCTGCCGTTCCTCTACCTCCTTATGACGAACTTCAGGTACATGATAACGAGGTTGCAGATATTCCTCGACCCGTGGAAGGACCCGGAGGGCAAGGGCTTTCAGATGATACAGTCGTTCCTCGCCTTCGGCTCCGGAGGCATCGACGGCGTCGGGCTCGGAGAGGGTAGGCAGAAGCTTTTTTTCCTCCCCGAGGCGCATACCGACTTCATACTATCGGTCATAGGCGAGGAGCTCGGGTTCCTGGGGGTCGCGGTAGTGATAGCCTTTTACGCGATATTCCTTTATTCGGGCACGAGGATAGCGCTTAAGGCAAAGGACCTGCACGGGACGTACCTCGCGCTCGGCCTTACATTCATGGTCGTCCTGCAGGCGGCGATAAACATGGCGGTCGTAATGGGGCTCCTTCCGCCCAAGGGCCTGCCCCTGCCGTTCATAAGCTACGGCGGCACCTCGCTCGTCGTCAATATGATAGCCGTAGGCGTAATACTCAATATCTGCATAAGGGAGAACGAGGCCTGAGCCTTACATTCGTAATGGCCGGGGGCGGCACCGGGGGGCACCTCTTCCCGGCCCTCGCCCTCGCCGAGGAGTTCAGGGGACGCGACACGCTCGCCTCCATCACCTTCATTGGCGCGAAGGGCGGGCTCGAGGAGAGGATAGTGCCGAAGTACGGCTACCCTCTGAAGGTCTTGAGCGTAGAGGGGATAAAGAGGAGAGGTACGCTAAAAAAAATTAAGGCGCTCGTCCTGGCCTTTTCATCGACGATAAAGGCGCTCGGCATATTGAAGGATTTAAACCCGGACGGGGTAATAGGGAGCGGCGGCTACTCGTCGGCCCCGGTGGTGTTCGCGGCCCGGCTCTTAGGGATACGGACGGCGGTACTTGAGCAGAACGCCCTCCCGGGGCTGACGAACAGGGTCCTGGGAAAGGTCGTTGACAGGGTTTATGTCTCGTTCGACGAGGCCCGGCGCCACTTTCCGGGAGGCAAAACGGTCCTTGCCGGGAACCCGGTGAGGAAAGAGATACTTAAGGGCGCCTCCGACAAGAGGGCGCGCTCAAAGGGAGAGAGGTTCTCGATACTTGTATTCGGCGGCTCGCAGGGGGCAGTCGCCATAAACGCGGCCTTCTTGGACGCAACCGAGTACCTGACCGACATCTGGCCGAACCTGTTGGTCGTGCACCAGACAGGCGAGGACGGGTACGAGAAGGCGAAAGAAGGCTACAAAAGAAAGAACCTCAAGGCTGAGGTCTTTAAATTCATAGACGAC
Organism: Deltaproteobacteria bacterium GWB2_55_19; assembly: GCA_001797465.1. Lineage (GTDB taxonomy): Bacteria > Desulfobacterota > GWC2-55-46 > GWC2-55-46 > GWC2-55-46 > GWB2-55-19. The sequence continues at coordinate 240,055 of MGPQ01000010.1, forward strand.
ATGGCAACGGCCTACAAAGGCGTGGATCTCGTCGTATGCAGGGCAGGGGCGACCTCGCTCGCCGAGATAACGGCCTTGGGGATACCATCGATACTGATCCCGTACCCGTTCGCGGCAGACGATCACCAGAGCGCGAACGCGAGGTGTTTATCCGACGCCGGGGGCGCGGTGATGATAAGGCAGGACGAGCTAACGGGCGCGTCCCTCGCTTCAGCCATAAAGCGGCTCTACGGGGACTTCGAGGCCGCCGAAGCGATGAGGAAGAAGGCGCGGGCGCTCGGCAGGCCGGGGGCCGCAAAAACGATAGCCGACGATTTCTTGAAGATAATAGGAAAAGGATAGGGAAGATGTATAGAGGAAAAATAAGGAAGATCCACTTCATAGGCATAGGCGGCTCCGGCATGAACGGCATAGCCGAGGTGCTCATCAACATGGGGTACAACGTAACAGGCTCGGACCTCTCGGAGACCGACGTTACGAGGAGGCTTAAAAACCTCGGCGCGACGATATTCACCGGCCACCGGGCGGAAAACGTCCTGGACGCGCACTGCGTCGTATACTCATCAGCCGTCAAAAAGGACAACCCCGAGGTCAGGGAGGCGCTCTCAAGGCAGATACCGATAATCCCGAGGGCCGAGATGCTCTCCGAGCTCATGAGGATGAAGTACGGGATAGCCGTGGCCGGCACCCACGGCAAGACTACTACGACGTCGATGATCTCGATGATACTCGCCTCAGCCAAGATGGACCCGACGATAGTCACTGGCGGCAAGCTCAATAGTCTCGGCGCGAACGCCAGGCTCGGGACCGGGGACTTCCTCGTAGCAGAAGCGGACGAGAGCGACGGCAGTTTCCTGAAACTTTCCCCGACCATAGCCATAGTGACGAACATAGACAGGGAGCACATGGACCACTACGAGGACATGGAGGACGTTAAGGCCTCGTTCCTGAACTTCATGAACAAGGTCCCGTTCTACGGGTGCGCGGTCATTTGCCTCGACCACCCGGCCATCCAATCCCTCATACCGAAGATATCGAGGAGGTTCATCTCCTACGGTTTCACCGCCCAGGCCGACATACACGCGAGAAACATAAGGCACAGAGGCATGCAGACTATCTACGAGGTCTGGGGGGGGAAGAAACAGCTCGGAGAAATAACGCTGAACCTCCCGGGAGAGCATAACGTGTATAACTCGCTTGCGGCCGTGGCTGTCTCTCGCGAGCTCGATATAGACTTTGCGACTATAAAGGCCGGGCTTGAGGGCTTCACCGGGGTCGAGCGGAGGTTCCACGTAAGGGGTGCCGTTGCCGGGGTCACCGTAGTCGACGACTACGGCCACCACCCGGAGGAGATAAAGGCGGTCTTGAAGGCCGCGAAGAAGGGGTTTGACGCCCGCCTCGTCGTAGTATTCCAGCCGCACAGGTACTCGAGGACGCAGGACCTCTTCAACGAGTTCTTATCGGCCTTCAACGACGCGGAAAAGCTCGTCATCACCGACGTCTACGCCGCTGGCGAAGAGAGGATAGAAGGCGCTTCGGGCGAGGCCCTGTATCAGGGGATAAAGGCCTACGGACACAAGGACGTATCCTACATGCCGGGCCCGTTGATCCTGCCGCACCTCGAAGGGAGTGTAGAGTCAGGCGACATGGTCATCACCCTCGGGGCCGGAGACATCTGGAAGACCGGCATGGCTTTGCTTGAGAGCCTAAGGAAGAGGGTTTCCTAATGCGCAAGTCCAAAGGAGAGGATATGGCGGTGCAGTATTCGTTGTTCTTCATTCAGCGCTTCAAGGGCAAGGTGCTCTTCAACGTGCCGATGAGCGAGTACACTTCCATTAAAATCGGCGGGCCCGCCGACGTGATGGCCTTTCCGCAGGACGAAGGCGATCTTAAGGACATACTCGCCTTTGCGGAAGCGAAGAGTTTCCCTTTCTACATACTCGGCGGCGGCACGAACCTACTCGTCCGGGACGGCGGCATCAGGTCTATCGTCATAAACATGTCCGAGGGGTTCAAGGACATAGTCTGGGAGGACGAGACTAACGCGTCGGTCGGCGCGGGAGTGCGCCTCTCCGAGCTGCTCTTCCAGTGCAGGGAGCGGGGGCTAACCGGTTTCGAGTTCGCTTCAGGCATCCCCGGCACCATAGGCGGCGCGGTAATGATGAACGCCGGAGCGTACGGCGGCGAGATGAAGGACATCGTCGAGGGCGTTGAGGTCATCGGCAAAAAGGGCGTTAAAAACTTTATCCCTAAAAAGGACCTCGCATTCGCATACAGGAAGGCGGAGGTCCCGAAGGGCGCGGCCGTCACAAGGGCGCATATGAAGTTTGAAAAATCGACGCCCGACGCCGTGAAGGAAAAGATAAGGGACTTGAAGGAGCGCAGAAAAACGACCGCCCACATAACATTTCCGAACGCCGGTTCCGTATTCAGGAACCCCGAGAACAAGTCAGCCGGAAGGCTTATAGAAGAGGCGGGGCTCAAGGGCGAGAGGTCCGGTGACGCGCAGATTTCCGAAGTCCACGCCAACTACATCGTGAACCTCGGGGCCGCCAAGGCAAAGGACGTCCTCTCGCTCATGGCGCTCATCCGCGACAGGGTATACAGCCAGAAAGGGGTCGTCCTCGAGCCTGAGATAAAGGTCATAGGAGAGGACCAGTAAGTTGGCGAAGGCACCTTTGAAAAATAAGAAGATAGGCGTCCTTTTGGGGGGGACATCCGAAGAAAGGGAGATATCCCTCAAGACCGGGGGAGCGGTATTGAAGGCGCTCCTCGCGAAGGGCTACAACGCCGTCGCCATCGACGCTGGCAGAGACATCGCGTCATTGCTCGTCTCGAAAAAGATCGAGGTCGCCTTTATCGCGCTCCACGGCAGATACGGCGAGGACGGCTGCATACAGGGGCTCCTTGAGGTGATGGGGATACCTTACACCGGCTCCGGCGTCCAGGCGTCATCCATCGCCATGGACAAGGCCGCGGCAAAAAAACTCTTCCTCCACCACGGCGTCTCGACACCAGGGTCGTTCGAATACGCCGGGGGCAAGGCGGGGAGGCTCAAGCTCCCGGTCGTCGTAAAGCCCTCGACGCAGGGTTCGGCGATAGGCGTGACGATCGTCAGAAAAAAGGCTGAACTCGCCTCCGCCATAGCCGAGGCGAAGAAGCACGGGGGAGAGCCGGTAATAGAAGAGTACATCGAGGGCAGAGAGCTTACGGTCTCGATACTCAACGGCCGCGTCCTGCCGGTAATAGAGATAAGGCCGAAGGAAGGCTTCTACGATTACAGGGCCAAGTACACGAAAGGGGCAACCGATTTTCTCTGCCCCGCCCCCTTGACAAAGGCCCTCGAAAAAAAGGTTTCGAAAGAGGCCCTTAAGGCCTACGAGGCCTTAAGGTGCAGCGGCGCCGCCAGGGTGGATGTCATGCTCGGGGCGAACGGCAACCCCTGTGTCCTTGAAGTGAATACCATCCCCGGGATGACGGAATTAAGCCTGTTCCCGAGGGCCGCGTTCGCCGCAGGCATGGACTACCCGGCGCTTGTCGTGGAGATGCTCAAGGGCGCGGGCATCAACAAGGTTTAGTTAAGGGCCTCAAAAGCCCTTTGCCGTTTTGATCTGTCAAAAAAAGAGAGGCATACTCCCCGGTTTTTTTTCGAATAGAAAAGCCCTTTGGGATTTGTCTTACTTACTCAAGGACGAACGGAACTTTAGTCACGCTGATGAAGCCAGTCAAATCAAAAAAGAGGAACAGGCGCTGGAGGGAGCCCTTTCGGGTGCGCGCGAAGAGGACCGGGCTTAAGACCGTAAAGGCCGTCGCGCTCATCGGAGCGCTCCCGGCGCTCGCATTCGCCGCATGGAAGGGGTACAACACGCTCATTACCACGCAATACCTCTCGGTCATCGCGGTTAACGTGAACGGCTCGGAGAGGATACCGAAGGAAGAGATAGCCGCGCTCTCAGGCATAAAGGAGGGGCAGAACATACTCTCCTTTGAGACAGGGCAGGCGGAGGCCTCGATAAAGACGAACCCGTGGATAGAGGATGCGAAGGTCGAGAGGTCGTACCCCGACGTCATCGACATAGAGGTCAGGGAGAGGTCGCCGGTCGCGCTCGTCAAGCTCGACGTACTCTATGTGATGGACTCCAGCGGGGTCGTCTTCAAGAAGTACGCCCCTGACGACGACCTCGACCTCCCGATCGTAACAGGGCTTACGATGGCGGGGCTGATGGATTCGACAAAAGTGCCGGACGAGGGGCTCATGGACCTTATCGGCGTCCTCTCGGCGCGAGCGGGCTTCAACATCGCGAAGGTATCGGAGATAAGCGTCGACCCGGTATTCGGGTTTTCTATATACACGCTGGAGGAAGGCGTGAGGCTCGACGTCGGCAGGGACTCGTTCGAAGAGAAGCTCTCCGCCTTCGAGCGCGTTTTAGGGACGCGCAACGGGGTCTTGCGCGGCATCGAGGCGTTCGACCTCTATAATCCGCGGGCAGTGACAGTAAGGTTCAACACCAATGTGGTACAGGAAGGCGGTGGGACGGATGGCCAAAAAGGATAACATAGTGGTAGGTCTCGATATCGGGACCACGAAGATATGCGCCATCGTCGGCGAAAAGACCAGGGACTCGGTCGAGATAATCGGCATAGGCGTCCACGCCTCGAAGGGGCTCAGAAAGGGCGTCGTCGTCAATATTGAATCGACCGTCGAGTCCATCAGAAAGGCGGTCGAGGAGGCCGAGCTAATGGCCGGGTGCGAGGTTAACCGCGTCTACTGCGGAATCGCCGGCGGCCACATACGCGCCTTCAACAGCCACGGCGTCATAGCGATAAAGAACCGCGAGATATCGCAGGCCGACATAGACAGGGTCATAGAGGCCGCGCAGGCCGTCGTCATCCCGCCGGACAGGGAGGTTATCCACGTCATCCCCCAGGAGTACATAGTAGACGACCAGGAGGGGATACAGGAGCCGCTCGGCATGATAGGCATCAGGCTCGAGGTAAAGGTCCACATCGTGACCGCGGCGGTCACCTCGGCGCAGAACATCGTCAAGTGCGCGAACAAGGCCGGGCTCGACGTCGCCGACATAGTCCTTCAACAGATAGCGTCGAGCGAAGCGGTCCTGAACCCGGATGAGAGGGAGATAGGCGTCGTCCTCGTCGACATCGGCGGCGGCACGACGGACATCGCCCTCTACCACGCGGGCACGATAAAGTACACGACCGTAATATCCCTCGGAGGCAACCAGGTAACCGGAGACATCTCGGTCGGGCTCCGCACGACCGCGAGCGAGGCGGAAAAGATCAAGAAGCAGTTCGGCAACGCCATGACCGCGCTCGTCTCAAAAGACGACATGGTAGAGGTCCAGTCCGTCGGCGGCGGCAAGTCCAGGACTGTCTCCAGGTACATGCTCTGCGAGATAATAGAGCCCAGGGTCGAGGAGATATTCCAGCTGGTAAAAAGGGAGATAATGAAGTCCGGGTACGACAACCTGGTCTCTTCCGGCATAGTCCTGACAGGCGGGACCGCGGCGATGGAAGGCATAACCGAGCTCGCCGAGCAGGTATTCAACCTCCCGGTCAGGAGGGGCCTCCCGATGGGCATAACCGGGCTCGTGGACGTGGTGAAATCCCCGATGTACTCGACTGGCGTTGGGCTCGTCCAGTACGGCGGCAAGCACCTCGCCGGCACGCAGTTCCAGAGGGGGAGCGAGAACAAGATCTTCAACAAGCTGACGTCAAGGATGAAGGAGTGGATGAAGGAGTTCTTCTAAAAAAGGGCTCCATTAACTGATTACGGCGGGTGACAAACCAAGGAGGTGGGACGATGGTTATCGAGATGGATGAGAATTTCAACCGGGGTGCGAGGCTCAAAGTCATCGGGGTAGGCGGGTGCGGCGGCAACGCGGTGAATACGATGATCGAGTGCGGCCTCGAGGGCGTGGAGTTCCTGGCCGCGAACACGGACAGCCAGGCGCTTGAGAAATCGCTCGCGCACACGAAGATCCAGCTGGGCGGCTCTCTCACCAAGGGGCTCGGCGCCGGGGCTAACCCCGAGATCGGGCGGAACGCTGCGATGGAATCCAAAGACGCGCTCATCGAGGCGTTGAAGGGCGCCGACATGGTCTTCATAACCGCGGGCATGGGCGGCGGAACCGGCACCGGCGCGGGCCCCGTTGTAGCCGAGGCCGCGAAGGCCGCTGGCGCGCTCGTGGTGGCCGTAGTCACCAAGCCCTTTGCATTCGAGGGGTCGAAAAAGATGAAGCAGGCCGATGACGGGCTTAAAAGGCTCAAGGACGTCGTCGACACGGTCATCACCATACCGAACCAGAGGCTCCTCTCCGTCGCCAGCAAGAACACCTCGCTTAAGGACGCGTTCAAGAGGGGGGACGAGGTTCTCCTCCAGGCCGTCAAGGGTATCTCCGACGTCATCACAGTATCCGGGCTCGTGAACGTGGACTTCGCGGACGTGCGCACTATCATGTCCGAGATGGGCCAGGCGCTCATGGGTAGCGGCGTCGCCACAGGAGAGAACAGGGCAGTCGAGGCCGCGAGGAAGGCGATATCGTCGCCGCTCCTCGAAGACATCTCCATTAGCGGCGCCAGAGGCGTGCTTATAAACATCACAGGTTCCTCGGACCTCACCATACACGACGTCCACGAGGCCTCATCCTTAATCCACGAGGAGGCGCACGACGACGCGCACATCATCTTCGGCGCGGTTATCGATGAATCGATGGGCGATGAGGTCAGGGTAACGGTAATCGCCACAGGTTTTGGAAAGGTGCATGAGGCGCGGACCCCGATGCAGATGCCGATGCAGATGGGGAAGGAGATAATACCCCAGGCCGACATCATAGAAGACCTCGACGTCCCGACCGTCATCAGGAGGGAAAAGGGCTTTGAGCTCCGTAGCCACGAGTACCGGAGGCTTACCAGACTCGGCGGGCACAACGCGGACGACGAGGACATGTATGACACGCCGACCTTTTTGAGGAAACAGGCGGATTAGATTAGGTAGCCTCAAGAAGAGTAGACCCGACCCCGGGGGCGTGCCATTCCGGCGCGTAAGGCCCCGAAGGAGAGGTATCCCTGTTCCTCGGGGCTAAGGCAGGTATTTTAATGTACCAGCTTTGACGCCAGAGTTCTTCGGAAGTTACCGGGGCAAGAGCAATCAAGTCGTCTCGATATAGCTTTGCCCGTCCGGCGAGGGTACTCGGCGTACGGCCAGATTCAAATTCGGTTGCTCCAGGCCTTCCGGACTCAAAGCAGTCTGATACGGATTTGCCCGTCCGGCAAGGGTACTCGGCGTACGGCCAGATTCAAATTCGGTTGCTCCAGGCCTTCCGGACTCAAAGCAGTCTGATACGGATTTGCCCGTCCGGCAAGGACACCTCCTTGTAAACCTGTCGGATATATGTGATAATTTCACCTGACGGGGGCGGCGTCTTGGACGCGCGCGGCCACCCCCTGCCATTCTTGAGGAAACGGGGCTGAAAGCCCCGTGAGGGCCGGTCTATTTCCTGGAATCTCAAAAAAAAAGTAAGGGAGACGCTCTCAAAAGAGACGGGCGCCGTCCATAAGGAGCACGGCGGCAGGGTAAGGGTCTGCCTTGTCTGGCCGAACGCCTATTCGCTCGGCATGGCTAACCTCGGTTTCCAGACCGCCTATCACCTGATAAACAGCCTTGATAACGCTGTCTGCGAGCGCGTCTTCCTCCCGGATAAGGGAGATATCGACGAGTTCAGGCGGACTTCGACGGAGCTCTTTTCATATGAATCGCAGACGCCGCTCCGTGAGTTCGACATCGTCGCCTTTTCGCTCCCCTTTGAGGACGACTATGTAAATATCGCCAGGGTCCTCGGCCTCGCCAATATCCCGGTATTTTCGGCGGAGCGGAACTTAAGGCCGCTCGTTATCGCCGGCGGCGTAGCCGTCTCCCTTAACCCCGAGCCGCTCGCTGACATTATTGATGCGTTCATAGCCGGCGAGGGCGAGGGCTCGCTCCCTTCGTTCATCGAAAGGTTCAGGGCCCTGAAGGACGGGCCTGCGGTGGCGTTACTTTCCGGCCTCGACGAACTCCCCTGGACTTATATTCCGTCGTTTTATGAGTATTCATACGACGGCCCCGCCATAAAAGATGTAAAGAGGAAGGCAGGGGCAAAGGAGAAGGTCACAGGCAAAAAGGCCTTCGACCTCGGCAACTTCCCGATACCGCAGTCGTTCATTACAACGCCTGATTCCGAGTTCCGGGACACATATCTGATAGAGGTCGAGCGCGGGTGCGGGAGGGGTTGCAGGTTCTGTGCCGCCGGTTTTCTATATTTGCCGCCGCGCTGGAGAAAGACCGAGGATGTTAAAGAGGCGCTCTCGGAAGGCCTCAAGCGCGCTGGAAAGGCAGGGCTCATAGGGACCGCCGTCTCCGAGCACCCCGATATAAATGAGATCATAGGTTTCGGCGTGGAAAAGGAAGGGGGCGTGACGCTCTCGTCCCTGAGGCTCGACATGATAGACGCGGACCTCCTCGCCCTCCTTAAGAAGAGCGGCTATAAGACGATAACGCTCGCCCCGGAGGCCGCTACCGAAAGGATGCGCTCTGTCATTAACAAGGGGATAACTGACGACGAGATAATGGACGCCGTCGCGCTCATAAGGGAGGCGGGGTTTTTAAAGCTCAAGCTCTACTATCTCGTGGGCCTGCCCACTGAGACCGACGAGGACGCGGAGGCCATAGTCGCGCTTACGAAGAGGATAAAAGCAATGATGGCGAGGGGGCAGATATCTCTAAGCATAAACCCCTTTATCCCCAAGCCCTTCACGCCGTTCCAGTGGATGGAGTTCGAGGACCCCTCTGTAATCGACAGGAGGCTTAAGTCGATCTCAAAGGGGTTGCATAGGGAAAATGGGGTGAGCGTGAATACGATGTCCGCAAAAGAGGCGCTTATACAGGCGTATGTATCGCGCTCGGACAGGCGCGCGGGGAGCCTCATCGTCGAGGCCTCTCTTACAGGCTGGGCGCGGGTAATGAAGGCGCATGAGGCCTTTATCATGGAGTCCGTCAGCATGGAGCGTCCAAAGGACGCGATACTCCCGTGGGACATTATCGACCACGGCGTCAGAAAGAGTTATCTATGGAAGGAGTACGGCAAGGCGCTCGAAGCCCGTACGACGCCGCCATGCGAGGTCGGCGAATGTTTCAGGTGCGGGGTCTGTCTGCCGGAATATTTTGAAAAAGAAGGCTCCCTCTAAAAATTGTTATTTTTCCCGACTGCTAGGCGCAGGGCCAAAGTTGGTAGGGAGTCTCTGGTCAGACCAGTTCACCAGCCGTTCGATACGGATTTGCCCGTCCGGCTAGGACTGTGTCAGGCCTGAAATAAAAATGCTCACATATTGCCCATATATGCTGCGCTTTTTATTTCCGTCCTTCCTTGACCTTGGAAAAAATTCCTAATTTTTAGAGGGAGCTAATAATAAAACGACAGGCGGAGTTTTCGAATCCTGCATTCGTTAACCTCCCCTCCCATAAGAGAGTGGACTATAATATTAAAAGGAAACCGATGCAGGGCAATATAAAAGATTTTCTCCCGCTCGTAAGAAAGCCTTCGAGGTACATAGGCGGGGAGGTCAACTCGATAAAAAAAGACCTCTCGAAGGTGCGGCTCACCTTCGCCCTCGCCTTCCCGGACGCCTACGAGGTCGGGATGAGCCATCTGGGCCTTCAGATACTCTACCAGATTTTGAACGCGCGCGAGGATATCGCCTGCGAGCGCGTCTACGCGCCGTGGATAGATATGGAAGGGCTCCTCAGGGACAAGGGCATGAGGCTCTCCACCCTCGAGTCCTCGATACCGCTATCCGACCTCGACATACTCGGATTTTCTCTCCAGTACGAGCTCTCTTACACGAACATCCTCCAGATGATGGACTTGGGCGGCGTCCCGTTCTTCTCAAAGGACAGGAAAGAAGGGGACCCGTTCGTCGTTGGAGGCGGCCCATCGGCCTTTAACCCCGAGCCTGTCTCGGAGTTCTTCGATTTTCTGCTCCTCGGAGACGGAGAAGAAGCGGTCCTTGAAATCGCCGACGCGGTCATCGAAGGCAAGGAAAAGGGTTGGAAGAGGCGGGAGGTGCTCGAAAGACTCGCCTCGATACCAGGCGTCTATGTGCCCGCGTTCTTCGAGCCGCTATATAATGAAGACGGGACGATAAGGGAAGTAAGGCCGTTGAGACCCGGCTACGACAAGGTGACGAAGAGGACGGTGCCTGACATAAACGCGCTCCCGCTTCCGTCCCGTCCCGTCGTCCCGTACATGGAGACGATACACGACAGGGTAAGTGTCGAGATCGCGCGCGGGTGCACGCGCGGGTGCAGGTTCTGCCAGGCGGGTTCGATATACAGGCCGGTAAGGGAGAGGACCCCGGCGAATATCTTAAAGATAGTCGAAACGGCGCTAAAGAACACCGGCTATGACGAGGTCTCCCTGCTTTCCCTCAGCACCGGCGACTATACCCTTATAGAGGAGCTTATAACCGGGCTCATGTCCCGCGTTGAGCGCGACCGCGTGGCCGTTTCTCTACCGTCGCTACGCGTCGGCACGCTTTCCCTGAGGCTCGCCAACGAGATAAAGAAGGTGAGAAAAACAGGCTTCACGCTCGCGCCTGAGGCGGGGAGCGAGCGCCTCCGCCAGCTCATAAACAAGGGCATAAAGGAAGAAGACCTCCACGCCGCGGCGCACGACGTCTTTTCCCTCGGATGGAAGCTGATGAAGCTCTACTTCATGATAGGTCTGCCGACCGAGACGGACGAAGATATCCTTGAGATCGCACGGATCGCCGAGTGCGTCCGCGCCATAGGCAAAAGGGCCTCGGGCAAATCCCCGCAGATAAACGTAAGCGTCGCCTCCTTTATCCCCAAGCCCTACACGCCCTTCCAGTGGGAGCCGCAGATAACGCTGGAAGAGTGCGCGAGAAAGCAGGGGTTGTTGCGCTCTAAGCTCGGGTCCCTGAACCTCGGTTTCAAGTGGCACGACCCGAAGATGTCGATACTCGAAGGGGTATTCGCGCGGGGCGACAGGCGTCTGGCAAAGGCGATACTGAACGCCTACAAAAAGGGTTGCCGTTTCGACGGCTGGTCCGAGAGGTTTTCATTCGACGCCTGGAAGGCCGCCTTTATAGAGGAGGGCGTCGATATCGGTTTTTATACTTCGAGGCAGAGGCCCTTAGACGAGGTATTCCCCTGGGACCACCTGAACCCCGGGGTGACGAAGGGGTTCCTTTTAAAGGAGATGAAGGCCGCGCTTGACCTTGCGCGCACCCCGGACTGCAAGGTCGACAGGTGTTCGAACTGCGGGGTCTGCGACCATAAGGTAATAAAGAACGTGACTATCGACGACGACGGCACCCTTGAGAAAGTCAGGCCGGTCTCTGTTGCGGAGCCAGAGACGCTCCGCCTGAGGTTCAGGTTCTCGAAGACCGGGGAACTCCGGTACTTAAGCCACCTTGAGCTTGTAAACACGCTTGTCCGGGCTATAAAGAGGGCGGGCCTGCTCTTTAAGTACTCGCAGGGTTTCCATCCTCTGCCGAAGGTCTCCTTCTCATCGACCCTCCCTGTCGGGATAGAGTCGCTGGACGAGTATATGGATGTAGAGCTTTTAAAAAGCGGGTCCGTCGGAGCCGAGGAGGCGGCAGAGCGTCTTAACGCAGTCCTCCCGGACGGGCTTAAAGTATTGGGCGTGGAGGCCTTTTCCTTGAAAGTTTCCCTCCCCTCTGCTATATTGACAGAGTATTTCATAGATTTGAAGGATTGCCCCCTGGGCTTGAATATAGATTCTGAACGGATTGAAGGGATTGTAAGGGACTTCCTCAGCAAGGACTCTCTAAAGATACGCGTCGACAAGGGGGAGGAGAAGGCGGCGAAGGAGATAGACATAAGGACTGCGGTCGAAGCGCTCTCGTTTCATGGTGAGTCCACTTTGAAGCTCGTCCTTAAAAAGGCCGAGGGCGCAACCGCCCGGCCCCACGACATCCTTGCAACCCTCTTCGGCATACCCCGGCAGGACGCGTCCCTCATCCCCGTCGTCAAGACCAGGGCGTAGTTTGAGCGCGTCCGTGCATAAAAAATCCGACCAGGAACCGCCTTTGAAGAGCAATAAAACCGAGATCATCATCGACGCTAACCCTTTCGAGAGGAGGATCGCCCTCGTAGAGCAGGGGCGGCTCGTCGAGTTCTACGTCGAAAGGAACAAGGACCGGGGCATAACCGGGAACATCTACAAGGGCAAGGTCGTAAGGGTGTTGCCGGGCATGCAGTCGGCCTTTGTGGAGATCGGCCTGCAGAGGACCTCCTTCCTCCATGTATCCGACATAAAGGGCCCGTTCGACGAGCTCGACGAAGACGAAGAGGAAAAAGAGAAGGAACGCGACAGAAAGCTTTCGAAGATACAGGACGTCATTAAGGAAGGCCAGGAGGTCATGGTCCAGGCCGCCAAGGAGCCTATCGGCACCAAGGGCGCGCGCGTGACCTCGTACATATCTCTCCCCGGCCGCTACCTCGTCTTCATGCCCACCTACGACAAGGTCGCTATTTCGAGAAGGATATCGAGCGACAAGGAAAGAAGGCGTCTCCGCGACATCGTCTCCGCAGTCCGGAAGGACGGCTACGGCTACATCATAAGGACCGTCTGCGACGGCATGGGCAAGGATGAGATACAGGCGGACATGTACTTCCTGGAAAAGCTCTGGGACTCGATAGTAAAGAGAAAGGCCGTGACAAAGACCCCGGCGCTCATATATGAGGAGCTCGACCTCACCTTGCGCACCATCAGGGACTCCTTCACCTCAGACATAGAGAGGCTCGTCATAGCGTCGCGCGAAGAGTTCGACCGCGCCTCCAGATTTATCGAGGAGTTCATGCCCCACCTGAGCGGCAGGGTCGAGCTCTACGAGGGCGCGGAGGACATCTTCGACGCCCACGGCATAGAGATAGAGCTCGCCGACGCCATCGAACGGAAGGTCTGGCTCCGCTCCGGCGGCCACATAGTCCTCGACCAGATGGAGGCCCTGACCGCCATAGACGTGAACACCGGCAAGTACGTCGGGAAAAAGTCCTCGGACGATACGATACTGAAAACCAACCTCGAGGCCGTAAAGGAGGTCGTCTACCAGCTCCGGCTCCGCAACATCGGCGGCATAATCGTCATAGACTTTATCGACATGGCCAAGGCCGCGGACCGGGAAAAGGTCTACAACGCCCTTAAGGAAGCGCTCAAGGAGGACAAGGCAAGGACGAACATCCTTAAGATCTCCGAGCTCGGCATAGTCGAGATGACGAGAAAAAGGACGCGTGAGTCGCTCGCGCAGTCTCTCTGCGAGCCCTGCCCCTACTGCGACGGCAACGGGATAGTGAAGGCCCGCGACACTATAATAATGGACATATACAGGGAGCTATTAAAGGAGCTCCCTTCGAGGAAGAAGAAGGTGCTCCTCTACGTCTCCCCGTCGGTCGGAGAGGAGCTCCTCTCCGCTCAGGCCCAGGTCATCGAGGAGCTTGAGAGGAGGACCGGGAAAACGGTCGTCATAAAGCCGGTCGAGAGGTTTCACCAGGAGAGGTACGAGATCGCCTGAACGTGCTTTTCCCCATGTTTTTCAACGGGTTTTCGCGTCGAAATGGCTTGACAACAGGCTCCCCCCTAAATTATCATATCCCTGTTTTTCTTTCCTGAAGGTGCGTCCATGAGGGTATCCAAAGTAATCGCGTCGCTCGCGCTCTCCGCGTTTTTTCTCTCCGCCTCCTCCATCCCGGTCCTTGCCGGTCCAGGAGATGGCAGAAAGGCCTTTGAGGCCAAAAAGTGCGGCCAGTGCCACCAGTCCGAAGGGCCTGCGAGGGAAAAGACGATAAAAGACCAGCTCGCCAAAAAAGGGCCTGAGCTCTGGTACGCCGGGTCGAAGTTCAAAAAGGAATTTCTGGAAAGGTGGCTCTCTGACCCGAGACCCATAAGGCCCCTCGAATACAATTCCCTTACGAAAAAAAACCCGGCCAACCACCCGAAGCTCGCCGTTGCCGAGGCCGTCGACATGGCCGCGTATCTAATGACCCTTAAGTCGGTTGATGTGCTGGACGGCGCCGTAGTGCCCCGCGACAACCCCAAGGGCAGGGCGATATTCATAAAGAAGCAGTCCTGCTACGGTTGCCACGAGGTGACTGTCCGCGGCAACAAGGCCGGAGGCCTATCGGGCCCGGCGCTCACAGGGGCTTCAAAGAGGCTTAACCCCGACTGGATATACGCGTACATGACAAAACCGAAGATATTCAAGCCCGTCAAGGACATGCCTGACTACACGGGTTATATAAGCGACGCGGAGATGAAGGACCTCTCCGCCTATGTAGGGGGCCTTGATTGACGAGGGATATCATGGGTAAGAAAGCCCTGTTGGCCGTTGTTGCTGTGTTGACGTTCTTTGCCGGGGCTGGAACGACAAGCGCTTTAGCCGCCACAGCCGAGGAGAACTACAGGTTCTACTGCGCGCAGTGCCACGGGCTTGAGGGCAGGGGCGACGGCCCTAACGCGACCGAGAACCAGCCGGTTTCCCCGCGCGACCACACGAGCGCTAAAGAGATGGAGAAGCTAACAGACGAGGACATCATAAACTCGATTACCGACGGCGGGACGGCTACGAGCAAGTCGAGCCTCATGCCGCCCTTCGGGAAGACGCTCTCCAGGTCCGAGATATCCGAACTCAAGGGGCTTCTCCGCAAGCTCTGCAAATGCAAGGGAAAGTGGCTTGGCCGGCAGGGCGTCCTTTTAAAGAAGCGGTCTGATGGAAAGTATCTTCGGCAAAGCGGGCTTGATACTTAGCGTCCTGGGCGCGCTCCTGGTGCTCGAAGGCATCCCTTACTTCGGCTTCCCAAAGGCGGTAAAGAGGTGGGCGCTGGTCCTTCAGGAGATCGACGAGAGGACGCTCCGCATAATGGGCCTGGTCATAATGGCGGTGGGGATAGCACTCCTATTCGCGGTACGCTCCATCTAAAAATTGTTATTTTTCCTGCGCTCTGCTATACGCAGGGCGAGGGGTTTTTATCCATAATTTTTATCGTTATTAATCTATCATCCGGACCCCATGAAAAACCGCCGCTGGCTCCTGATACTGTTCATAGTCGTCTGCATCTCCGGGTGTCTACGGATTATCCCGGGCGAGGCGAGGGGGGGCGATAAGATCCGCATCCTCGTCCTTAACGGCCCGACTACGCTTTCGATCAAGTCGTCGGACAGGGGGTCGTTTACGGTAAAGAGGGAGGGGCCGGATATGATAAAGCTGAACGGCCGCCTTAAGGAACTGCCGGTCAAGGTCTACCCTAAGGGAGAGTTCATCTATGTTGATGACAGGCCTTACAGGGGCTCCATAGAGATAGCCGAAGGCAGGGCCGGGCTCATGGTAATAAACGAGCTCAACCTCGAATCCTACGTCACAGGCATTATCAACAACGAGATATCGTCAAAGTGGCCGGCTGACGTCATAAAGACGCAGGCGGTCGTGGCCAGGACCTACGCCGTTTTCAACAGGGAGAAGCGCGCCAAAAACAAGTACCATGTCGAGGGGACCGTGATGGGGCAGGTCTACGGAGGGGCCGCCTCCGAGGACCCCGCGGCCAAGAAGGCCGTCATGGATACCGCCGGGGAGATTCTCACCTTCGGAGGAGAGACAGCGCTTACCGTCTATCATTCGAACGCGGGGGGCACGACGGAAGCGTCGAGCGAGGTCTGGGCGAACGACTACCCTTACTTACGCTCCGTAAAGAGCCCTTTT
This sequence comes from Deltaproteobacteria bacterium GWB2_55_19, assembly GCA_001797465.1. Taxonomy (GTDB): domain Bacteria; phylum Desulfobacterota; class GWC2-55-46; order GWC2-55-46; family GWC2-55-46; genus GWB2-55-19. The sequence continues at coordinate 255,850 of MGPQ01000010.1, forward strand.
GACGAGGAGGCGCCCCAGTATTACTGGGAGCTTCCCATCCACGCAGGGGTGTTTGCCGCCTACTTGCGAAAGGCCGGGCACCAGATAGGCGCTCCGGTTGAGGTCGATATAATAGAGCGCACCCTGGCCGGGAGGGTGAAGTCGGCTGTAATAAGGGACTCGGAAGGGGGCTTCATTAAAATTTCCGGAGAGGACTTGAGAAAGGCCGTCGGATACAGCGGCCTTAAATCCACCATCTTCGAGGTCTCGAAGTCCGGGGACCTCTTCGTATTCAAGGGCAGGGGCTCGGGACACGGCGTCGGCCTCTCTCAGTGGGGCGCAAAGGGCATGGCAGAGAGCGGGTCCTCTTACAGGGAGATACTCAAGCACTACTATCCGGGAACAGACCTCGTGAAGGCGTATTAACAGGCTGCTCAAAAAATCCATCTGCTTTGTTGTCTTCAAAACGCGAAACTCAGGCGTACAAAAGAGTACGTCTCGCATCTGGAGCTTATTTGAAGCCTGAGCGAAGTTAGCCGGGTAGGGTGCGCCGTGCGCACCATTAAAAATAAATTTTCATGATTATGTCTCAAAGTTGCGTAGTTGCGTAGTTGCGTAGGGTGCGCCAAGCGCACCATTTAATAACAATTACGGCATCCATATGTCTGATTACATAAGGTCTCGTGATGGACGGGTTTACTTTTTTACCGTTGTGACATACATGCGTCAGCCGGTCTTATGTCTGGATGATTCGATAAGTGCGCTGGCAGAGGCTATCCTTGAGGTTCAGCAAGACAGGCCTTTTGAAATCAAGGCCTGGGTAATACTGCCGGACCACCTGCATGCGATATGGGAGCTTCCGGAAGGTGATTCGGATTATTCGACCAGATGGTCCTTGATCAAAAAAGGTTTTACAAAAAGATTCAAAGGGCGCCAGGAGACAGCGGCACTCAGCAGGTCGCGGATAAAAAGAAGGGAGGCCGGGGTCTGGCAAAGGCGTTTCTGGGAGCATCAGGTCAGGGATGGACCTGATTTCCGTAGCCATGTGGAATATATACATTATAACCCGGTAAAACACGGGCTGGTCCGTTCGCCCGGGGAGTGGAAACATTCGTCGTTTCATAGATTTGTTGATGAAGGTCTTTACCCTGCGGATTGGGGCGGAGATGTTGTCGGGTTCGAGGGCATAGGGGCAGAGTAAATCAAATGGTGCGCACGGCGCACCCTACCCGGCTAAATTTTAAAGAATCCAGTGGACATAAAAGACTTCGAATTCGACCTCCCGGAAGGGCTCATAGCCCAGTACCCGCTCCCTGAAAGGGACTCATCCCGCCTGATGACGCTTTCAAGGTCGACCGGAGAGTTCAGCCACGCCTCGTTCAGGGACCTGCCGGACTTCTTAAGAAAAGGCGACCTCCTGATACTCAACGACACGAAGGTCCTGCCCGCGAGGCTCATCGGCAAAAAGTCCTCGGGCGGCAAGGTCGAAGTACTCCTCATAGAGAGGCTTCTTAAAACAGACGACGGGAGAGAGGAGTGGGCCTGCCTTATAAAAAACTCCAAGGGTTTGAAAGAAGGGAGCCGCCTCTTTTTTGAAACCGAGGCCGAGGTGCAAGGGTTTGACAGGAAGGCCGGGCTTTGGAGGGTGTCCTTCAAGGATGGGCCCCGTTATGAGGAGACTGGGAAGATCCCTCTCCCCCCTTATATAAGGAGAGAGCCCGAGGAGAGTGATAGGATACGCTATCAGACGGTATTCGCGGGCGTTGAGGGGGCTGTGGCCGCGCCGACCGCAGGGTTGCACTTTACCGATAAGCTCCTGAACGAACTCAGGGAAAAAGGTGTAGAGACCCGGTTCATAACCCTCCACACCGGCCCCGGCACATTCATGCCCGTAAGGGTAACGGATGTGAGGGAACACAAGATGCACGGCGAGAGGTACGCGATAGATCAGGCGACCTTTGATGCGATAAAAAAGGCTAAGGCAGAGGGCAGGCGCGTCATAGCCGTCGGCACGACGTCAACGAGGGCGCTTGAGGCGGCCTTCAGGGACTTTGATGAACCTGAGCTTACAGGCACGACCGACATCTTCATCTATCCGGGGTTCCGGTTCAGGGTGATAGACGGGTTGCTCACGAACTTTCATCTCCCCGGATCAACGCTCATAATGTTAGTCGCCGCCTTCGCGGGCAGGGACCGGGTGCTTGCCGCCTACCAAGAGGCGGTTGAACGCGGGTACAGGTTTTTCAGCTACGGCGACGCGATGCTGATATTGTAAAAATCACTGCTATAATTACTCACTATAATTTTTATCGGACGCGAATAGAGATGTCATTAGGGTTTGAGCTCATTAAAACAGACGCGGGTGCGAGGCTCGGGAAGGCGGTCACACCCCACGGCGCGTTCTCGACCCCGGCCTTCATGCCGGTCGGCACAAAGGGCGCGGTAAAGGGGGTGACGCCCGAGGAGCTCCGGGGCCTCGGCGCGGAGATAATACTCTCCAACACGTACCACCTGTACCTAAGGCCCGGCCACGAGTTGATAAGGTCGCTCGGCGGGCTCCACAGGTTCATGAACTGGGACGGCCCGATACTCACGGACAGCGGCGGGTTCCAGGTGTTCAGCCTCTGCAAGCTCCGGAAAATTGACGAGGAGGGGGTGCGTTTCAGCTCCCACCTCGACGGCTCGCGCCACCTCCTTACCCCCGAAGGCGCGGTAGAGATACAGGAGGCGCTCGGCTCGGACATCATGATGACGCTTGACGAGTGCACGCCGCACCCGGCTACCCGCGAGTACACCGAGAAATCCATGCACCTCACCCACAGGTGGGCGCTCCGTTGCAAGGAGGCGAAGAAGAGCGAGAATCAGGCGCTCTTCGGCATCGTCCAGGGCGGGATGTATAAGGACTTGCGGCGCATAAGCGCCGAATCCATCATGGAGATAGGCTTCGACGGATACGCCCTCGGAGGCCTCTCCGTAGGCGAAGAAAAACCCCTCATGCAGGAGATGATAGCCGAGACCGCGCCGCTCCTGCCGATTGAGAGGCCGAGGTATCTTATGGGCGTAGGCACGCCCGAGGACCTCGTTTTCGGGGTCTCCCAGGGCATCGACATGTTCGACTGCGTGATGCCGACCCGGAACGCCCGGAACGGAACTCTCTTTACAAGACACGGGAAATTGGTTATAAAGAATGCGCAATACGAGCGGGACCCGGCCCCTGTTGACGAGGAGTGCGCCTGTTATACCTGCAGGAATTTTTCGCGGGCCTACTTAAGACACATCTACATGATGGGAGAGATACTCTCGTCCCGGCTTAATACGGTACACAACCTCCACTACTACGCCTTTCTCATGGGGGAGATGAGGGAGGCGATAGCCTCCGGCGGGTTCGAGGAGTGGAGGAAGGGGTTTTACGCGATGAGGGGACTTGCCGCGGCCTGAGGAAGGCCGCATATCGCCGGATTCACGGACGGGCCGCAAAAGCGGTGCCGTCTTTTTACATACCAAGGAGGTTTTGAAGTGATACTCTTACCCGTTGCCCTTGCTTTTGCCGAAGACGCCCCGGCCCAGTCATCGGGCGGTCCTTTCGGCAGTCTCATGTCCATAGCCCCGCTCGTCATACTCTTCGTCATATTCTACTTCCTCCTCATAAGGCCCCAGCAGAAGAAGGCCAAGGAGCACAAGCAGATGCTCTCGGAGGTGCAGAAAGGGGATAACGTCGTCACCAACAGCGGCATATACGGCAGGGTCATCTCCGTACAGGACGAGACCTTGACCGTTGAGATAGCCGAGAACGTAAAGGTAAAGGTCGCCAAGGAGGCGATAGCCATAAGGAAGCCCCAGAGTTAAGAAAGGGCGGCGAGGCTTTTTCGTTTTGAGCGCATCGCATTTTTACGCGCCCTTTCGGCGCGGTCGTTATTTGACAAGGAGTCGACAGACCAACTGATGAGAAGTATTTTCTGGCGCATCTTCCTTCTGGCGGCATTCACGCTTATCGCGGTAGTGCTCTTCCTGCCTTCCACCCCGGCGGTGAGGCACCTGCCGAGGCTCTGGGGCGATAACATCCCGAAGATAGTCCTCGGGCTCGACCTCCAGGGCGGCATGCACCTCGTCTTGAACGTCGACCAGGAGAAGGCCGTCGAGAACCATGTTCATAGGCTCTCCGGCTCCCTCGAGGACGAGTTCAAGAGAAAGAACGTAGCCTACGGGACGGTCTCCAGGGAGGGGGCGACCTCCATCGGCGTCACCTATCCCGACGAGAAGTCCAAAGAGGCCATAACGAAGACCGTCGCCGACGAGTTCGGGGTATTCAGCACGCCCGCGCAAGCCGACGGAAAGCTCGTCTTCAAGCTCATCGACCAGGAGGCCGAGAGGATAAGGGACTGGGCGCGTTCGCAGGCGCTCGAGACGATAAGGAACAGGATAGACAAGTTCGGCGTTGCCGAGCCTGTCATACAGAAACAGGGCGAGAGCGAGGTCGTCATACAGTTGCCGGGGCTTAAAGACCCGGAGAGGGCGATCCAGCTCATAGGAAAGACCGCGGTCCTCGAGTTCAGGCTCGTTGATGAATCGATGGAGGCGCAGAAGGCATTGACAACAGGGGCGCCCCCCGGTTCCGAGATACTCTACCAGCTGACCCGCGACAAACAGACCGGCGCTCTCCAGAAGACGCCTTATCTGATCAAGAAAGAGGTCCTCCTCTCCGGCGATTCCCTCTCTGACGCGAGGGTCGCCATCGACAGCCAGTACAACGAGCCATACGTGTCGATCACATTCGACTCCAACGGAGCGCGCATCTTCGAGCGCGTTACGAGCGAGAGCGTCGGCAAAAGGCTCGCGATCGTCCTCGACGGTAACGTCCACTCCGCCCCGCAGATACGCGAAGCCATAGCCGGGGGCAAGGCGCAGATAACCGGCGGCTTCGCCTACGAAGAGGCGACGGACCTCGCCATTGTGCTCCGCGCAGGCGCCCTACCCGCGCCTGTCAGCATCATCCAGAACGTAACCGTCGGCCCTACCCTCGGCGGGGATTCCATTAAGGCGGGCGTGCGCGCGGCGGTGCTCGGCGCGCTCTTCGTCCTTGTCTTCATGGCGATCTATTACAAGGTCTCGGGGCTTGCCGCGGACTTCGCGATATTACTTAACATCGTCATGTTGCTTGGAGCGATGGCGTGGCTGAATTCCACGCTCACGCTCCCGGGCATCGCCGGCATAATACTCACCATAGGCATGGGGGTCGACTCCAACGTCCTCATATTCGAGAGGGTCAAGGAGGAGCTCCGGTCCGGAAGGACCCCGCGTTCGGCCATAAGCGCCGGGTACGACCACGCCTGGTACACGGTCATCGACTCGCACGTAACGACGCTCATAACCGCCGCCGTGCTCTTCCAGTTCGGCTCTGGGCCGATAAAGGGCTTCGCCGTCTCCTTGAGCCTCGGCATACTCATAAACCTCTTTACCTCGCTCGTAGGCACAAAGGTCTTCTTCGACATACAGAGCGAGAAGTTCAGACTGCAGAAGTTGAGCATATAGGTTCAAGGCTTTGGAGGATTGATGGACATCTGGGGTGAAACAAAGATCGACTTTTTAGGCAAGCGCTGGATACTCTTCATAATATCCGGCATCTTCGCCGTAATAGGTCTTATAGCGATAGTAGCGATCCCGCTCGGAAAAGCGAACTTAAGCACCGATTTCGAGGGCGGCGTCGCCATCCAGTTCAGGTTTGAAAAGCCGCTCGAGATAGACAACGTGAGGAATATCCTCGCGGGCAACGGCTTCAAGGACGCGAACCTCCAGGAGTTCTCGGAGCCTAATAAACTCCTCGTAAAGCTCAAGAGGACCGAGGGGGACCTCGCCGGGGCATCGAAAGCGTTGGGAGACGTCATCGCCAAGGGCATTCCGGAGAACCCGTTCACGATCGACTCCACCTCGGAAGTCGGCCCTGCCGTCGGCAGGAAGCTCCAGAAGGACGCCCTCTGGGCGATCCTCATATCGCTCGTTGGCATACTCATCTACGTGGCGTGGAGGTTCGAGTTCAGGTTCGGGGTCGCGGCGGTCATAGCGACCTTCCACGATGTCCTCTTTGTCATGGGCTTCATGTGGATTTTGAACAAGGAGTTTTCGCTCCTTATCGTGACCGCGCTCCTTACGCTCGCCGGGTACTCCCTGACCGACACCGTCGTCGTATTCGATAGGATAAGGGAGAACCTCCGGAAGAGGACGAAGGAGGCGGTCATCCCCCTCATAAACAGGTCGATAAACGAGGTCCTCCGCAGGACCATAGTCACTTCCCTTACGACCTTTCTTGCCCTTGTTGCGCTCTTTTTCTTCGGCGGCGAGGTCATACACGACTTCTCGCTCGCCCTCCTCGTGGGGGTGCTCGTCGGCACCTATTCGTCGATATTTATCGCATCCCCTATACTCCTTTTCTGGAAGGGGAGCAAGGCGAGGCCCGTTGCCGAGGCAAAGGCCCCCGGGACAGCTCTTTAGCTAACCTGCTGTTTTATAAGGTTTTTCCCTCCGCACACCCTCCCCAGTTCATCTTTTCTTTAAATTAGGTATTGTTTTTTTTGTCTGTTTGTGCTATTTAAAAAGGTACAATCAGCGACTTTTTTCTCCAAAGACTTCAATTTTTCTACGCTTTTTTTTAAAGGCCCGTAGAAGGCCCAATCCTCTGGAATCTGGACTATCTGGACTCATGGCGGGTCTCGAAGGGCAAAGGTGCCCCTGTACCTTAATTCGGTATCGGCGGCATTTTTTTTGTAATTTCGAAGGTTGGATGTGATAGCACCGGCCATGGAAAATAGTATCGAACCGTTGAGACCCTCAGTGGTTTCCCCTGAGTCCCTGGACCTTTCGCCCTGGCGCGAGTTCCAGGAAGGGCTCTCGTCGCTCCTCGGCCTCTCTTTCTCACTGTACGACGGCGACGGGGAACCGCTCGTGCCGCCTTCCAGCGAAAATCAGGTCTGTTCCTCCGTAAAATGCACCCAGAAAGGCGGAGTGCTCTGCCGGGAGACATACGTGAACGCCGCAAGGCAGGTGCTTGAGAAAAAGAAGCCCTATATATACAAGTGCCACATGAACCAGTACATATTCGCCGTCCCCGCCCGCCTCGACAAGGGGAGGCCCGTCGTCGTCGTCGGCGGCAGGGCCTACATCGAGGGCAGGGAGCTAAGAGACTTCTATGAGGCGATAGCCCCGTACGGGTTCAGCGACAACTCGCTTGAGTCCCTCAGGTCCGCCCTCGTCACCATCCCGGCAAAGTCCGTATTCACGGTCCCGGCCATCATCGAGAACCTCGCCGGGTCGTTTTTGAAGTGCCTAGCCTCGAGCGGGGCCGCAGAGGCGGAGGATTCAAGGCCCGCGCTAGCCGTTAAAGGTTTTAAAGCCCTCGAAGAGGTCTATAAATCCCTTGCCCCGGTCCTCGACCGCGAAGAGCTCTACGAGATGATACTTTCCAAGTCCTCCGAGCTTGTCAGGGCCGAGAGGGGCTCGCTCATGATACTCGACAGCAAGAGCAGGGTCCTTTCCGTCAAGGCCTCGAAGGGCATAGACAGGAGGATAGTCGACAACCTCCGGATCAGGCTCGGTGAGGGGATCTCCGGGGCGATAGCGGCCAAGGGGCTCCCTGTGGTCGTGAGGAACATAGAGTCCGAAGTCCCGTCCTGGCGAAACAGGCCGGTATACAAGACCAAGTCTTTCATCTCCATCCCGTTGAAGCTCGACACGCGCGTCATCGGAGTAATAAACGTCTCAGACAAGATATCCGGGGAAGTCTTCTCAGATGACGACCTCCAGCTCCTTTTGTCGTTTGCCAACTACGCCTCGATCGCGCTCGAGCGCGGCGCCTATTACTCGATGAGCGAAGAGCTTAAGATGCTCTCCATGACCGACCCGCTTACCTCCCTTTTCAACAGGAGGTACTTCAGGGAGCGGCTCTTCGAGGAGGTAGAGAGGGTCAAAAGGCACAGCGAGTGCTTCTCCTCCTTTATGATAGACATAGACGATTTCAAGACGTATAACGACACGTACGGCCACATCATGGGGGACGAGGTCCTTAAGGGGGTCGCCCGCGCCATAAGGGACGCGGTCCGCTCAATGGACGTTGTCGCGAGGTACGGGGGCGAGGAATTCGCGGTGATACTGCCGCATACTAACAAAAAGGACTCCTACGTCATAGCCGAGAGGATAAGGAAGGGTGTCGAGGAGCTGAGGCTTCCCGGGACCTTCGGCAAGACCCCGACCATAAGCCTCGGGGTCGCCGAGTTCCCGACCGACGCGAGCCACATAGACGAGCTCATACACAGGGCGGACTCCGCCATGTACGGCGCCAAGAGGATGGGAAAGAACAGGGTAGTGGTGTATGAAAAATAGGACGCTCTTCTCCGTATGCCCCGACGCCGAGTTCTTCGGAAGGACGCGGGAGATAGGGGCAATCCTCGAGAGGGCCAAGGGCCTCAGGCGCATCCCCAACGTATTCCTCGCCGGCAAGCGCTGGACGGGCAAGACAGAGGTCTTGAGGCGCGTCCACAGGGAGCTCTTCTGGTCCCAGGCGCGCGTCGTGCCGGTCTATTACCAGTTCAAGGGGGCCGTTGACGCGGAGGCCTTTGCCGAGGACTACCTTAAGGAGTTCATCAAGCAATACCTCGCCTTCAGGAAAAGGGAGCCTGACCTCGTAAGGAACGAGACCTCGCTTGAGAGGCTTGAGAAGCTCCTCTTCGACGAGGACGCGTTCGGCCTGCTGGATTTCACACTCATACACAGGGAGGCGAAGAGGAGCGGGGACAAGACCGCTGTCTTAAGGAACGCGCTCGGGGCCATGGAGCTCATGACGAGGCGCACGGGGACCCCCGTCTACCTCATGCTCGACGATATAGGCTCCCCTTCGCACACGGTCGAAAGGGAGCTCGCCGCCTCGCTGAATGCCGGCTCGTTCCCGTTTATCGCGGCGAGCTCGACAAGGGCCTTTCTCGAGGGCGGGTTTTTAAGCTCCTCGGTCGAGCAGATGACGCTCGGCGGGCTCGACCCGGATACGTCGGTTGCGATGATGGCGGAGCTCTGCCGGTCCCACGATATAGGGTTTGATACCGAGATGCTCTCGCTTGCCGCGATGAAGCTCGGCGGCAACCCCATGTACATGAAGTCGATAGTCTGGGCCGCGCACAGGGAGGGGAGGGACCTTAAGGACCTTAAGTCCTTCGTGGAACTCTACTCCGGCGAGGTCTTCGAGGGCAACATCGCCTTCGCGCTCCAATCCTCGCTGAGGCTCAAAAACCCCTCCGAGCTCCGTATGCTCTGCGCGCTCATGGGCGCGCCCGGTGGAGGCGCGATCCCGGGAGAGGAGCTCCGTGAGAGGTTCAGGCTCTCTGAGAGCGAGTTCTCGAAGACGGCCTCGTCGCTATTCGCGGAAGGTCTCGCGGAGTACGCATTGGGGTCCGTCAAGTGGGCGGGCGACGCGGTAACGGCCGACTTCGTCTCATACATGTTTGAGACGAGGATAAAGGGGAGGTCCGCGGACGAGGCGAGGACCGCGTTCGCGAGGGAGGCGCTGAAGGAGGGCTTCATTGCCCGGGGGGCGCGGGTTCAGGGGCGGTTGAGGGAGGACGCGGCGTCGGCGCTCAAATCCTTCAACGGCCAGAAGCTCGTGAAGATACTATTCAGGAACCAGGCGTTCTCATCCATGAACAGGGGCGGCGCCACAAGGCCCGGCGAGAGGAAGGACTCCGAGGAGGTCGTCGTCCCGGAGACGATAGGCTCATTCGAGAGCACCAGGTGGGAGAAGGGCGAGACAGGCCCTCCCATAATAATCGCCCACGGGTTCGCCAACGGCAGATACGACGCCGGCAACGAGGTCGTCTGGATTACGGCGGTCAAGGACACTCCGTCTCCGGTGAACATCGGGGACGTCGAAAACTTCCTGCGGAGATCCCAGATTCTCAAGGAGAACTTCAGGACAACGAGGATAGTCCGCTGGTTCGTCGGCAGGGACGGCTTTACAGCCGAGGCGCAGAAAAGGCTCGATGGAGAAGGGGCCTTTTCGAGCGATACCGTACAGCTGAACCTTATAAGGGATTCCCTCGAGGACGCCTCAGTCTCCGAGAGGCTCAAACGCGAGGACAACGCACTGCCGTTAAAGGAGTTCGAGGTGATACTTCCCGCCTCTACAAAGGCGGAGCTCGTGGCGGTCAAGGCGGTCGAGGAGATAGGCACCGAGATGGGTTTCGGCGACAACGCCATAGGCCAGATAAAGGCCGCTCTCGTGGAGGCCTGCATAAACGCCTTTGAGCACAGCAAGGTGAAGGCCGGCAAGGTCTTCCTCCGGTTCGTCGCCGGAGGCGACAGATTGACCATCCACGTCCAGAACGGCGGAGTGGACTTCGACAGCCCAGCTGGCCTCGTTGCCACGGCTGAGACCGAGGCCCTCCCGAGGAAGCGCGGCTGGGGTTTCGAGCTTATGAAGGGGCTCATGGACGAGGTCAGGCTGGAGCGCATCAGCGGAGGGGCCAGGATAGTCCTCGTAAAATATCTCATCAAAAAAGGAGAGACAGGTGGCAGGGAGGCATAGGCACAGGGAGACCGGCACAAGCGTTGTGGTTTACGCGGACAACTACATAAACGACATAGAAGGCGAGAAGCTCGAGGAGATGTGCGACGCCTTCCTCGCAAAGGGATTCAAGAAGATAGTGATAGACTTTTCCGGGACGGACCTCGTCAACTCCATAGGCGTATCCATCCTCATAGGCATAATAGAGAAGATAAAGGGCAAGGGCGCGGTCGTCTTTTCCGGGCTGAAGGACGTAAACTTCCAGATATTCCACATAGTGGGGCTCACGAGGCACATACGGGTCTTTAATAACGAGGAAGACGCGCTGAAAGGCAGCGCATCATGCGACGGGGCGTCTTTATAGCCTGGTCCCGCGGTTTGACGATCTTACGGAGGAGTCTGGATGTCAGGAGTAGACTTAAGCCTCGAGAGGCTTCTTTTCAATCTCAACACCCTCGCCGAGCTCGGCGAGGAGATAACGTCGCCGAAGGACTTTACGAGGGTCGTAAAGTCCTCGCTCTATATGGTAATGGGGACGTTCTCGGCGTCAAAAGGGATAGTCTTCCAGTACGACCAGGGCGACGGCCTTTTTACGCAGATAGCCTCAAAAGGTCTCACGGACGTCAGGGGCGCCGGGTTGAAGATCGGCAAGGACGCGGCAAGCGCGATAATAAGGAACAATAAGCCGGTAGACCTTAAGTCAGCGGACCCCATAATCGCCCTTCTCGGCCCGGGTAGAGAGTTCCTGGAGCGGCTCGGTGCGAGGGTCTTGGCGTTCCTCATAGTAAAGGACGAGCTCCTGGGCTTGATCGCCATCAGCGACAAGTTTTCAGGCGAGGACTATACCCTGTATGACTACCAGCTCCTCTCAGTCATGGGCCAGCACATCTCTTTCAGCCTCCACAGCCACACGCTCCTTATGAGGCTCATGTACAGGTACAACGAGAACAAGGGGTTATATGAGAATTTAAGGCGCATATACTACGACACCATCCACGCATTCGCCGCGGCGATAGACGCCAAGGACGCATACACCAAGGGGCACTCGCACAGGGTTTCTTCCTACTCGGCGGCCGTGGCGAGAGAAATGGGCTGGTCGGCAGACGATATAGAGGGCATAAGGATCTCCGGGCTCCTCCACGACATCGGGAAGATCGCGGTAGATAAATCCATCATAAACAAGGCCTCCCCCCTGACGTCGAACGAGTGCAAGGAGCTTAACTCCCACCCGGTCATCGGCTACGAGATACTCTCCAGGATAAAGTTCCCCTGGAAGGGCATACCGATGATGACGAGGAACCACCACGAGAAGGTCGATGGGTCCGGCTACCCGGACAGGCTCAAGAAACACGACATCCCGATGGGGGCGAGGATAATGGCGCTTGTCGACGCCTTCGACGCAATGACGACCGACAGGCCATACAGGCCGCGCCTCTCCTTCAGGGAGGCGATAGACGAGGTCAAGGACCACTACAACAGGCAGTTCGACCCGGAGGTGGTCCGTCCCTTCATCTCGGTAATAAGGAAAGAGGTCTTGTCAGAGGTCGAGAACCCGACGATAGTGCCTTTGATGCACGAGCACCTCGACCCGGTGACCCTCTCCAGGATACTCGAGGGCTTCCCGCATTAGCGGGAAGCCCTCATGTCATCGCGCGCGCGGGCGGGGGGGCGGCGGTGCGGGACAAGGCAAGCCGTCAGTTTTTCGTTGCTTTTTACGGTCTTATGAAAAGAGGCCATGCGTTCATGGGGAAAATGAATGCTTGACCTCTTTTTTGTTTGACTTTATAATATTCACACCTTGAATAAGCCTTGCTGATATTCTTTTGCACGCGAAAAGCGCCTCGGAAAACGGCCTTTTCCCCAGGGCAGGGTATTCGGAGGCGCGGGGCTGGACGGATAATGAAGAAGCGTTGGAAGATAAGCCCGGCCAACATAGAGTTACAGGAGGTCCTCGGTAGGGAGCTTGACATACTGCCCCTTACCGCGCAGCTGTTGATAAACAGGGGCCTTGTCGAACCTGACAAGGCCTCTTCTTTTTTGAGGCCGGAGTTGAAGGACCTCCACGAGCCATTCCTCATGAAGGACATGGGCAAGGCCGTCGACCGCATATTGAAGGCGCTCGAGGGGGGAGAAAAGATAGCCGTCTACGGCGACTACGATGTGGACGGCACGACCTCGACCGCCCTCCTCCACCTCTTTTTCAAGGAGATCGGAGGCGTGTCCGAGTGCTACATACCATGCAGGCGGACCGAAGGCTACGGCCTGAATTCCGCGGCCCTGAAAAAGCTCAAAGACGCCGGCGTCTCCCTCGTCATAACCGTCGACTGCGGGGTATCCAACCACGAGGAGCTCGCATACGCGCGCTCCATAGGGCTCGACTGCATAGTATCAGACCACCACGAGCTCGAAATGGGCGCGCCCGAAGGGGCCCTTGCAGTCCTTAACCCAAAGCAGAACGGGTGCGCGTTCCCTTTCAAGTCCCTGGCGGGCGTAGGCGTCGCCTTCAACCTCGCTATCGCCCTTCGGGCGCGTCTCCGGGAGACAGGCTGGTTTGTGAAGAGGGAGGAGCCGAACCTCAGGCGCTACCTCGACCTCGTAGCCGTCGGCACGATAGCGGACCTCGTCCCCCTCGTGGACGAGAACAGGATACTCGTAAGCCACGGCCTTAAGGAGCTCTCAGGAGGGGCAAGGCTGGGTTTAAAGGCCCTTGTCGAGGCCTCAGGGGTCAAGCCCGGAAGGCTTGACGCCGACTCGGTGGCATTCCAGCTCGCGCCGAGGATAAACGCCGCCGGAAGGCTCGGCAGCGCCATGACCGCTCTAAGGCTCCTCATCACCGACGACGCGAAGGAGGCGGCCTCTCTCGCCGGAGAGCTCAACAGGGAGAACTCCCTCAGGCAACGGATAGAGGAGGAGACGCTCCTTGAGGCTTTAGAGCTTATGAAGGTCGAATCCGGCCTGGGCATAGTGCTCGCTAAAGAGGGCTGGAACCCAGGGGTCATCGGGATAGTAGCCTCCAGGCTCGCCGACAGGTTCGGGCAACCGACGGTCATGATAGCCCTCGAAGGAGAGACCGGCAAGGGCTCGGCAAGGGGCGTTAAGTCCTTTAACATGCTCGAAGGGCTTAAAGCCTGCTCTCTGCTCCTCCATAAATACGGCGGGCACAAGGCCGCGGCGGGCCTTACCATCGCCAGAGAGAATATTGACAGCTTCCGGGATGAGTTCCAGGCGCACATCAGCGAGAGGCTGAACGAGGACGACCTCACCCCTGAGATAGTCCTCGACGCCGTAGTAAGGCTCGACGATCTCGACCCAAGGTTCATTTCCGAAATCGAGAGGCTCGCGCCGTTCGGGGCATCGAACCGCGAGCCGCTTCTGGCCGTCGCCGACGCGGAGATACTGGCGACAGAGGTAGTCGGTAGCCGGCACTTGAGGTTAAAGGTCTCCCGGAAGGGGCTCTCCGCGTTAAGCGCCATAGGCTTCGGGCTCGCGCCCCTGCACCCCATGAAGGGCACAGGCTTCGGCATAGCCTTCTCGCCTTACATGGACGAGTGGCAGGGGACAAGGAACCTTAAGCTCCGCGTCAAGGACGTGCGGCCGAGTGTGTAAAATTCTTGACATGAGCTTCAAAAGAAAATATATTAACACGTTGCGGAATTCAGGAGTATCCTCTTGATGTTGCTGGGAAAATTTACAAGGACGGGTTTCAGGAAGGCGCTCGTCGCGCTCGTAGCGGCCTTTGCCGCGGAGGCCTTCGTCTATCCGTCCCTCAGGGACGTGGACTTATGGTATGCGAGGCCGGAAAAGACCCTCACCTATGTCCGCGACGTCCTTAAGGAGAGCAGGACGGGTCTCGGCTCGCTCGAAGAGTTCAAGCTCGCCGAGGTCATCCTCTTCGAGTCCGTCTCCCACAGGATCGACCCGCTCTTCGTCCTCGCGCTCATAAAGACCGAGTCTACCTTCTATAACTGGTCGAGGTCCGATAACGGGGCCGTGGGTCTCATGCAGATAAGGCCGTCCACGGGTGAAGCGCTCGCCGAAGAGCTCGACCTTAAGTGGAAGGGCGAGGCGACGCTCTTGAACCCGTACCTGAACGTCAAGATGGGAGTCCATTACTTCTCGAACCTCATGGAGAGGTACGACGACGACAAGGAAGTGACGCTTGCGGCCTACAACGTAGGCCCAGGCATAGTAACCTCCCGTATGAAGCTCGACGAAGGCTGGGGGCAGGAGTTCGTCGGAAGGGTCTTGCACAACTACAATGATTTCAAGGAAAGGGCGGAATACTACTAAAAGATGGCAGACAGGAAAAAGTACCTAAAAAAAGCAGTAAAGCCGGTCGAGATAAAGGCAGGCGCGGGTGTTGAAGACCTCGTAAGGCGTATGGGTGAGACCGCCTTCCAGGGCCGGAACCTCTCTACGGCCGTAGATATCTGGGAGGAGATGCTCAAAACCCGCACCACGATATTCTTCGGCCTCGCCGGCGCGATGGTCCCGGCGGGCATGAGGGAGGTACTCGTATTCCTCCTCAAGAACAGGTATATCGACTGCCTCGTATCCACCGGCGCGAACCTCTTCCACGACATACACGAGACATTAGGCAGGCACCACTGGCAGGGTAGCCACCAGATGTGCGACACGGACCTTAAAGACGCCGGAATCGACCGCATCTACGACGTCTTCGCCGTCGAAGAGGAGTTCAATATCGCGGACAGGTACATCTACGAGTTCTCCGAAGGCCTTGAGAACCGCCCCTACACCACGCGCGAGTTCTTCTCCCTGATGGGCAAGGACTTGTCCAAGAGGGGCAAGGCCGAAGGGATAGTCACCGCCGCGTACAAGGCCGGAGTGCCTGTTTATTGCCCGGCTGTCGCCGACTCGTCCATCGGCATTTCCCTTGCCCTCAAGAACGGCCCCGACCACTTCATCTTCGACCTCATCGGCGACGTCAAGGAGACCGCCGAGATCGCCGCGCGCGCAAAGGCGACAGGCGTCGTATACGTCGGCGGCGGCACGCCGAAAAACTTCATACAGCAGACCGAGGTCACGGCTACTCTCCAGTGCAAAAATGTGGAGGGGCATAAGTACGCGATACAGGTGACAGCCGACGCCCCGCACTGGGGAGGCCTTTCCGGATGCACCTTCGAAGAGGCGCAGTCCTGGGGAAAGATAGCCAAGAAGTCGAGCCACACGACCGTGAACTCGGACGCGACGATCGCTCTCCCCATGATAGTGACCGCGCTCGCCACGCGCATGAAGGGCCGCAAGCGCGCGCTCCCGGACTTGGACCTCAAATCCTCGAACAAGATCGCGAAGAGGATATGGGAATGAGCGGCGTAAAGGCCGCCCGGCGTCCCGCTCACCGCGGAGCCCGCTTCCAGGGACATGCGCGGCATGAACGGAAGGCGCATGACGAGATGGGTATAAGGAGGAGGCGCCTGTACCTACTGGGGCTCAAGCTTTAGCCGCCTTTGGCAACGGGATCGTCTCAAGGCTTCCATCCATAATTCGAAATCGGGGGTAATTGAAATGTTCGTTCCTAAAAGGGTATTCTTCACCAAAGGCGTCGGCACTCATAAAGAAGAGCTTACTTCCTTCGAGCTCGCGCTCCGAGACGCCGGCATAGAGAAGTTCAACCTCGTACAGGTATCAAGCATATTCCCTCCCGCGGCAAAGGTGGTCCCCAAGTCCGTGGGCATAAAGAAGCTCTCGCCCGGCCAGGTCGTATTCTGCGTGATGAGCAAGCTCTCGAGCAACGAGCCGAGAAGGCTCATGGCCGCCTCAGTAGGCTGCGCCATACCGACCGACAGAAAGCTCTACGGCTATCTTAGCGAACACCACGCCTACGGCCAGACCGACGCGCTCGCCGGAGACTACTCCGAAGACCTCGCCGCCGCCATGCTCGCCTCCACACTCGGCATAGAGCTCGACGAGAACCTCGGGTGGGACGAGAAAAAGGAGATATACCGCATAAGCGACAAGATAGTAAAGACTACCAATGTCACGCAGTCGGCGATTGTCAAGGGCGACGGCAAATTCACGACCGTCGTCGCCGCGGCGGTCCTTATCCTTTAACGGACTCTGGGGGGGACTTTTTATAATAAGTTCCCCCCAGGCCCCCTTTCACCTATGAGAGTCGGCCTTACATACAACCTTAAGAGAGAGATGAAGGGGGACGAAGGTCTTCCCGAGGACTTCTACGCCGAGTGCGACGACCTCGATACCATCGAGGCCGTCAGGGACGCCATCCTTGAGAGGCACGGGGAGGTCGTCATGATCGAGGCCGACGAGGACGCCTACGAGAGGCTCCGGAAGGAGAGGCCCGAGCTCGTCTTCAACATGGCCGAGGGCGTTTGGGGGGATTCACGCGAGTCCCACATGCCGGCGATCATGGAGATGCTCCGCATCCCCTACACTGGCTCAGGCCCTCTCTCGCTCGCCCTGTGTTTGAACAAGGCCCGCGCCAAAGAGATACTCTCCCACTACGGCATACCCACCGCGCGGTTCGTCGTCGCAACCGACGCCGAGACCGATATCGGCAAATTCCTCAACTTCCCCATGATAGTAAAGCCGCTCCTCGAGGGCTCAAGCAAGGGCATAAAGAACGATTCCATAGTCCACGACCCGGAAGGGCTCAAGAAAAAGGTCTCGTCGGTGCTTGATGAATACAAACAACCCGCGCTCGTCGAGGAGTTCCTCTCAGGGCGCGAGTTCACGGTCGCGCTCATCGGGAACGGCGAGAAGCTCAAGACCCTCCCGATAGTCGAGATAAATTATGCGTCGCTCCCTGAAGGCGTGAACCACATCTACTCGTATGAGGCCAAGTGGATACTCGACAGGCCAGAGGCCCCGCTCGACATATTCAACTGCCCGGCGGAGCTCACGGCGCGCCTCAAGAAGGCGATAGACAACGTCGCGATTGACGCCTTCCGCGCCCTCGACGTCAGGGACTGGTGCAGGATAGACATAAGGCTCGACGGCTCCGGCGTGCCGCACATAATCGAGCTTAACCCCCTGCCGGGGATACTCATGGACCCGGACTGCAACTCGTGCTTTCCGAAGGCCGCGAGGGCGGCCGGGATGAGTTTTGGCGATCTCGTCAATTCGGTCATAGACGCCGCCCGCGAGAGGTACGGCATATGAGCATGAGGAAGGTCAAGGTCATCTTCAACGACGACGGGTCGGACAAGTACCTTTTCGACGGCAAGGAGATAAAGCTCGAGAACGTCTCCGGGACCGCCGAGGAGGTCGTAGCGGCGCTCTCATCCGGCGGGTTTTCAACGGAGTGCATCCCGCTCAAATCCTCCCAGCGCGGGAAGATAGACGAGTTCATCAACAGGGTTGCTTCCGATGACGCGATAGTCTTCAACCTCTGCGAGGGCGCCTTCGGCAAGAGCTCCTTCGAGATGCACATAGCCGCCCTCCTCGACCTCTACGGGGTGAAGTACACGGGGAGCGGCCCCCTGACGCTCGGGCTTTCGCTGGACAAGGGGCTCACCAAGGACATACTCCACAGCAGGGACATCCCGACCCCCGGGTACTGCGTCATGAACGAGCCGCCGTCGAGGCTAAAGAGGGGGCTTAAGTTCCCCTTGATAGTGAAGCCCTTGAAAGAGGACGCCTCCTTAGGCATAGATTCTGGCGCGGTGGTCAACACCATGAAGGATCTCAAAAAGAGGGTCGAGTACATCATAACGAAGTTCATTCAGCCGGCGATAGTGGAGGAGTACGTCGAGGGCAGGGAGTTCAACATAGCGGTTATCGGGAACAACGGGTCGCTGAGGGCGCTCCCCCCCTCGGAGATAGAGTTCATAGACTTCCCTGAGGGCATCCCGAAGATATGCTGTTACGAGGCGAAGTGGGTGACGCAGAGCCCGCTTTATAAAAAGACCGTACCGTCGTGCCCGGCGAACGTGCCGGAGAGCCTTAAGGACGAGCTCCAGGCCGTGGCCTTGAAGGCCTACGGGGCGATGGGGTGCAGGGACTACGCGAGAGTAGACATGAGGCTCGGAGAGGACGGGAATTTGAAGGTCCTCGAGGTCAACCCAAACCCGGACATATCGTCGGACGCCGGGCTCGCCAGGGCCGCCAGCGCCGTCGGGCTCGACTACGCCGGGCTTATCCACAATATCGTCGGGAGCGCCGCTACGCGCTACGGGGTCGCGGGCTTCACGGCAAAGGAAGCGGGTTGAGCGCAATCACTTTAAGAGAAAAAATGGCGGTAAGGGAGGCGACAACCTCCGACAGGGGCGGCCTTGTCCGCATCATCGAAGGGACCGGGAACCTCACGAGGGAGGAGAAGGATTGCGCCCTGGAGCTACTTGATATATACTTGGGCAATCCACTGCAAAAGGACTATTTTTTCATCGCCGCAGTTGCAAATTCCGGCATGCCCGCCGGATACGCGTGTTACGGGAAGACGCCGCTTACGGACGCCGTCTACGACCTCTACTGGGTCCTCGTTGACGGCGGCGTCCGGGGGCAGGGGATCGGGAGCCTCCTCCTTGAGAATGTGGAGGCGCTCATAGGCAAAGAGGGCGCGCGCCTCCTCGTCGCCGAGACCTCAGGCCTTCCGGCCTACGAGGCGGCGAGGGAGTTTTACCTTAAGCGCGGCTTCACCGTTGAGTCAAGGATAAAGGACTTTTACAAGCCGGGTGATGACCTTATCACATACGTCAAAAGATATTAAGAAAAAGAGAGGGCATCAATTGGAGCTGGAGAGCATAAGGAAGATATATGCCGGGTACTCGAGCGTCTATGACGCCCTTTTCAAGAGGTTTTTCTACCCGAGGATACAGTACGCCGTAAAGTACATGGACATAAGGCCCGGCGACAGGATACTCGACGTCGGCGTCGGCACCGGGCTTTCGCTCCGCGAGTACCCGCGCCACTGCAAGGTCGTCGGCATCGACCTCTCCCCGGAGATGCTCAAACTGGCCAGGGAGAAGATCAGGGAGCACAGGCTCGAGAACATTAGGGTCTTGAGCATGGACGCGATGAAGACGGCCTTCAAGGACGACTCCTTTGACAAGGTCTTCATCTCCCACGTCGTTAGCGTCGTCCCCGACCCGTACAAGCTCATGAGCGAGGTGAGAAGGGTCTGCAAAAAGGGCGGCCAGGTCGTCATAGTCAACCACTTCAAGTCCAAGAACAAGCTCATCGAGACGGTAGAGAAGATCATAAACCCGGTCTGCAAGAAGATCGGCTGGAGGTCGGACCTCTGCCTTAACGAGTTCATCCACCGCTCTGGTCTGCATGTAAAAAGGAAGTACACGCTGAAAAAGCTCGATTTCTGGCATATTCTCTTTGCCACGAACGAAAAGTAGACTGCCCGGCGCGTAAGCCCCTCGCGGCGGCAGAACCCCTGAAGGCCACGATTGCACCCCGAAAAAGAAATCCTCCCCGGCCTTGATATGCGGCCCATGGCCATCGGCGACCTCGAAGAGGCGCTCAAAATTGAGAAGGCCTCTTTCCCGAACCCGTGGTCTTACGGCCAGTTCGAAAGCGAGCTTAAGAACCCCGTATCAAACGCGCTTGTCGCAAGTGCGCCCTTCGAGGGGAGCGAGGTCCTCGCCGGCTATATAATCTACTGGACGGTGCACGGGGAGGCGCATATACTGAACATCGCGGTGAACCCGCTCCTCAGGAGAAGGGGGATCGCCGCCTTTCTCCTGCGAGAGTCGCTGGCGCGCATGAGACGGACCCTCGTATTTGAGGTGTTCCTTGAGGTCAGGAAGTCGAACGCCGCCGCGCGCGCCCTTTACAGGCGCTTCGGCTTCAGGGAGGCCTACGAGAGGAAGAACTACTACGGGGACGAGGACGCGATAGTGATGACGCTGGTGTTCTAAAAATTGTTATTTCTCCTGATTGCTCGGCGCAGGGCCAAAGCCTCTATGGAGTCTTTGGGATGAATCAATTCCCAGCCGTTCCGATACGGATTTGCCAGTCCGGCTAGGACTGCGTCAGGGCGGAAATAAGAATGTATTCATATATGCTCCGCTTTTTATTTCCACCCTTCCTTGACCTCAGAAAAATCTTCTAATTTTTAGAGATATCCTTATAGGGCTAAGAATTGACCGTCACCAATATTTTCCAAAAGGCTTATTGAATGCAGGAACAGAGAGTCGAAATACTCTATAACGAGCCCGTCTCGTCGAGGTACTTCAGGCTTGGTCTTAAGTGGAAGACCTCTGTAATAGTCCCCGGCCACTTCGTGATGCTCCGCGTCTCCGACGGCCTCGACCCGCTCCTCCGGAGGCCCTTCGGGGTCTACAAGGTCCTGAACGCAAAAGGCAGGGATAAGCTCAAGGGCGACGGCATCGAGCTCATCTATCAGGTCGTCGGCAAGGGCACCGGGATACTCTCCGGCAAGACACCCGGCGAAGTACTCTCGGTATTAGGCCCGCTCGGAAACGGCTTCCCCGTGCCTCATCCTTCGCAGGATATTGTGATGATAGCCGGAGGCATGGGCATCGTGCCGCTCTACCTCTTCGCGTCCACCATAAAAAGAGGTTCCCTCCTTTTCGGAGCGAGAGGAAAGGCGCAGACGCTTGTCGCAAAGGACTTCAAGGCCTTGGGCCTCAAGGTAAGGTTCGCGACCGAGGACGGGTCCCTCGGCCACAAGGGCTATGTTACCGACCTCTTGAGCGGAGCCATAACCCCTGGAACAATCGTCTACGCCTGCGGCCCGGCGCCGATGCTCAAGAAGGCCGCGGAGATATGCGCGAAAGAGGGCGCGCAGTGTTATGTCTCGCTTGAGCGGGCGATGGCATGCGGCATAGGGGTCTGCCTCGGGTGTGCGGTAAAGGCGTCTGCGCACAATGAAAGAGAAAACAAAAACTATGTAATGGTCTGTTCCGACGGGCCTGTGTTCGAGAGCGCCCTCATAGACTGGGACCGCATCTGATGAAGAAGACAAAAGAAAACCCGCTCGCCATAGTCGTCGCGGGCATAAGGCTAAAAAACCCTGTCATGACCGCCTCCGGCACCTTCGGCTACGGGAGCGAGTTCATGCCGTATACCGATCTCTCGAAGCTCGGCGGCATAGTCGTAAAGGGCCTCTCTCTAAAGCCCAGGCAGGGTAACCCGTCGCCCCGGATAGTTGAGACGCCATGCGGGATGCTGAACGCCATAGGGCTTCAGAACGTCGGTGTCGAAGCCTTTATAACGGACAAGCTCCCGAAGCTCAAAGGGGTCGATACCGCCGTTGTCGCGAATATATTCGGCGAGACGGTCGACGAATACATCGAGGTCGCAAAGAGGCTCGACGACACAGAAGGGGTCTCTGCCCTTGAGATAAACATATCGTGCCCCAATGTGAAGAAGGGGGGCATTGTCTTCGGCACAGACCCGTTTGAAGCGGCGCGGGTCGTCTCCGCCGTTAAGAAGGCGACGAGGCTCCCGGTCATAACTAAGCTCTCGCCGAACGTAACGGATATAAGGGTAATGGCAAAGGCCGTCGAGGACGCAGGGACCGACGCCGTCTCTCTTATAAACACGATAACCGGCATGGTCATCGATATAGAAAAGAGGCGCCCGGTGCTTGCCACATCCACAGGCGGGCTCTCAGGCCCCGCGATAAGGCCGATAGCCGTCCGCATGGTCTGGCAGGTAAGCCAGGCTGTGCGCGTGCCGATCATCGGCATGGGCGGCATAATGAGCGCAAAGGACGCGCTCGAATTCATCATAGCCGGGGCCTCTGCCGTACAGGTAGGCACAGCCAACTTCGTAGACCCGGACATCTCAGTGAAGGTCGTTAGCGGGATAGCCGAGTATGTGGAGAGGCACGGGACTACGGTCAAGGACCTCGTCGGTTCTTTAACGACAGGGTAGGCCGAGGCGGGTTAAGAGAGCGTCCGTTCGCGGAGGTGAGCATGAAATGGAAAGGCGTAGCTATTTGTCTCGTATCCTTTATCGCCTTGAGCGGATGCACGGTTGCGCAACTCAAGCGAGGGGCTTACGGTGCGGCGTATCAAAAACAATGCATAGACCGCGAAGGCACTACGGATTGCGACCCCGCGCACAAGAGTTACGAAGAGTATGACCGCGAGAGAGAGGAATTTTTGAACAGGGAAGACAAAAGAGATTAAGCAAAAAAAAGGCCGGAGGGTTTTTCCTCCGGCCTTTTTTGTACTTCAGTGGTCTTTTTTCTCGAATCATAGTTTAGCAGAGGTCGAGTACGCTTATCCTGCTTGCGACCGACTCGGCTATTTTCACAAACGATACGGAGTGGACTGAGCCGGGGTCAGCCTCCACTATGGGCCTTCCCGCGTCTCCGCCTTCCCTTATAGCGATGTCTATCGGGATCTTGCCGAGGAACGGCACCTGGTACCTCTCGCTCGTCTTCTCGCCCCCGCCGTGGCTGAATATCTCGGTAGTCTCGTTGCAGTGCGGGCAGACGAAGAAGCTCATGTTCTCGATTATGCCGAGCACAGGGACCTTGACCTCGTGGAACATCTTTATCGCGCGCCTGGCGTCTATCAGCGCCACGTCCTGCGGGGTCGTGACGATTACGGCCCCGGTCAAAGGGATCGTCTGCACGAGCGTTAATTGTACGTCCCCGGTCCCGGGAGGAAGGTCTATGACAAGGTAGTCGAGCTCTCCCCACTCGACACCCATGAGGAACTGCTTCACCAACTGCATGATAAGAGGCCCCCTCCATATGAGCGGCGTCTCCTCGTCGAGCATGAAACCGACGGATACGAGCTTCACCCCGTACTTTTCAAGGGGCACGAGCTTTTCGTCAGGGGTCGCCAGGAGCGGCTCGTGTATGCCGAGCATCGTCGGGATGGACGGCCCGTAGATGTCGGTGTCGAGTAAGCCGACCTTCGCCCCGGACTTTGCGAGCGCGAGTGCGAGGTTCACGGCTACTGTTGATTTTCCGACCCCGCCCTTGCCGCTCGCGACGGCTATGGTGTTCCTGACGCCCGGGATAGGCGCCTTGTCAGGGAGCTTCTTCGCATGAGGGACGTCCGCGCCTGTCGTGAGGACGACGTCTGTAACGCCGGGTATGGCCTTTACGGCGTTTATGGAATTCGCTTCGAGCTCTTTTTTTAAAGGGCAGGCCATGGTCGTGAGCATCAGGCTGAACTTTACGACCGTGCCTTCTATTTTTACGTCCCTTATCATGTTGAGGGTGACGAGGTCCTTGCCGAGCTCAGGGTCCATTACGGCCTTGAGCGCGTCCAGGACCTGCTCCACCGTTATCATTGTTGTCTTGGCCAACTTTGACCTCCTTTGGGAAGGGTTTTCTTGAATGGGTTTAGAGGGCCCCGGCAAAGGCATTGAGGCATTCCGCCGGAAGGCGCGACCCAGCGTCGCGTGTTACTGCCCGGCCGCCCTATCGAGCGCGGCCATGAGCTCGTCAATGGGCGCGCCGTCGCGTGTTGCCGCGGCCTCTATGGATACCGCGCCTCCGCAACATGAGTCTATCTTGAACTGCGTGAATACGCCGATCGTCTTCGGATACGCCTTTATGCAGTCGTTTACCACCATCTCTTTTGATATCGCCATTTCATTATCCTCTCGTCTTTTTCCTGTTTACGGCCTCGTTCAGCTCCCTTACGACTGCCTCGACGTCGGCGTTGTGCATCATCGCGCCAAAGGCGATGTCTTCGTTGTTCGAGCCCGGGCATGTGAAACAGCCCTTGCCGAAGTGCTTTTTGAAGACCGGCTCGGTCGACGGGTACTTGCCGATGACCTCGCCGATGATCATGTCCTTGTCGATCGGGCCGTCCATCGGCTTATTTCTTCGCCGGGGCCGGCGGCGGGGCCGGTTTTATGGTGAGCATCATGTTGAGGAAGAAAAAGGAGACCGCGACCCCCTCGACTATTGAAAACGCGAGGAGCACGATTGATTCGCCGGTCGAGGTGCGCACCCACCAGCCGACAGCCATGCCTATTAGGCCGATGTTAGCGAGCCACAACTGCCAGTAAGAGAGCTTGTCGCTCCAGAGGGGCTTGCCGCTGAACCTCGGGAGTATGTGGTAGCCGACCCCGTAGATCATCATCGACATCCAGCCCAAAAGGTTGAAGTGGACGTGTATCGGCATCCAGGGGTAGACGGGGCCGGCTACACTCATCTGAAGCCCGAGGAGTACCGCGAGCAGGAAGTAAATCATCGCGCATCTGATAAACCAGACTGTAATAGTGCTCATTAAAAGTTCCTCCGGTTATTTTTTCTCAAGGGAAGGGGTTTCAAGTCCTTTTAGGTTTAAATGAGGGGCGGCTTTATCTTGCGGACCGGTTTTACCCTCCGTATATATTGACCACGCCATTTAGCCCTCCCCCTCGACAAGGGAGGGTATAGTATTTTAGTTACGCCTCCGCCTTGGCAGGCGCGGGCTGGCACGCGTCCACAGGGCATACCTCCGCGCACGCCCCGCACTCGGTGCAGAGCCTCGGGTCTATCTTGAAGGGGTTTCCCTCGGTTATCGCCCCCTCCGGGCATTCCGGCATACAGACGCCGCAGGATATGCACTCATCAAGGATGTGATAAGACATGAGATAATCCCGTATGCGCTTTATCCGCCTTGCAAAGGACAGACTTCTATCGTTCAGGGAGGACTTGCCACCCCGTAAAGAGCAGATTGACGACGGCCTTTATATCGAAAGGACCTGCTTTACCTCAGGCACCCTTTCCTTTATGGCCCTCTCTACACCCATCGCGAGCGTTATCTGGGCAGAGGGACAGCCCGAGCAAGCGCCCTGGAGCTGGACCCTGACGATGCCTTCGGCTTCGTCGATATCGACGAGTTCCACGTCTCCGCCGTCAGCCTGGAGCGCTGGCCTGATGCCGTTCAAGGCCTCTTCTATTCTTTCCCTAAGCATTTTAGATTTCCTCCATAATATATTAAGAACAATATATTATATAATGAGTATAAAGTCCTTTCAAGCGATAATAAATGATTTCCGTCATGTTATAAGGGCGGGGTTTGGGTTATTCATGTACCACACCGGATAGAAAAAGGGGTGGCGTGCCCGGGGGCCTGTGAAAGGCCGCCTTTTCCCGCAGGTTCCACAAAAAATGAATTTAAGCATGACAATGGACAAAGGGACCTCCAGACTCATATACGGCTGGCTGATACTCTCGGTATTCTCGCTCGTATTCGCGGGGATATTCGCGCTTATGGTGGCGCTCGCCCGGACGCCGGTGATAGAGGATATGTTGCCTCTGGGACGCGACTATATATATGTCGCGCTCGTGGGGCACGTGGTACTCGCCGTCGTCATCTGGTTCCTCGCCTTCGAGGGCTTCCTCTGGATGTATACTACTACAATCAGGCTCGGCAGGGGTGTGGCGAGCGTCGGGCTCGGCTGGGCCTCGCTCGCCTTTGCTGGGACCGGCATGGCGCTCATTGTCGCGGCCTCTCTCTTCGGCCTCGGCACCGCCGAGCTCGCCAACTATGTCCCGGTCCTTTTATCCCCCGTATTCTACGCGGGGCTCATACTCTTTGCCGCGGGTATCGCCCTTAACCTCATAAACACGTTCCTTACCGCCCTTTCGGCGCGGAAGGACGGGGTCGCGCTCCCTGTCCTCACAGTCGGCATGCTCTCGGCCGGGGCCGCCGTATTCATGGCGTTCGTATGCTTCGCCTTATCGGCTTACTTCCAGTTATATACCGGGAAGATATTCCTCGATTTTGAGCGTCTCTTCTGGGGGGGCGGCCACATACTCCAGTTCGCCAACACCATTTCGATGGTCACGGTATGGCTCTATCTCGCCTCCCTTACGTTCAGGAACGAGCCGATAGGCAAGGGGTTCGCCAAGCTCCTCTACGCCTTTTACCTCGTCTTCATAATACCGGCGCCGTTCATATTCTTCATGTACGATACGTCCTCTCAGGCCTATAAGGACAGCTTTACGACCCTCATGAGGTGGGGGCTCGGGCCCTCGACGACGATTTTCACGCTCGCGGTCCTCTCGGTCTTCTCAACGGGCAAGAGGCCCTGGAAGGAGCCCGGGTTCTCGTCCCTCGTCTTGTCCATCGCGATATTTTTCCTCGGCGGTCTCATCGCCCTTGACATTAGCGGGGTGAATACCAAGATACCGGCCCACTACCACTGCGTCATCGGGGCTGTCACCATAGCCTTTATGGGGCTCTTCTATGAGCTCATGCCGAGGCTCGGGCGCGCGATTTACAGCAGGAGGCTCGCTACTATCCAGCCGTACCTGTATTCCGCGGGGATCGTCCTCTTCGCCATCGGCCTCTACATGGCCGGGGCGCACGGGGTCGCGAGAAAGACCTACGGGAGCGAGCAGAACCTCAATAACGCCTGGAAGCTCCTCGGGATGTCGATTATGGGCGTCGGCGGGCTGGTCGCCATAGCGGGAGGGATTGCGTTTGTATGGAACGCGCTCTTTACGCTCTTAGGCAAAGAGAGGGCCGTTGTCAGTAGCGGGGGCACTGAGCCCGTTGCCTGAGGGCAATATTCAAGCTATACTCTTTACAACGCACCGTTTCTCTGATGATTGCGGCGGGATGCCGCCTGCATCTATTACATAAACGCAGAGGTGAGGACCAAGTATGTGGATAAAAAGCTACCTGCCTCTTTTCAAGCTCCGGATCTGCAGTCTCATCACGTTCAGCGCCATAGTGGGGCTCATAGCCGCGGAGTCGTTTTCCGTAGGGAAGATGGGCTTTCTCATAATAGCGACTATGCTCGCCTCGGCGTCCGCCTCGGCCTTCAACCACTACTTTGACAGCGACATAGACGCGGTCATGAAGAGGACTTCGAAGCGCCCGCTCCCCTCCGGAGCGGTCATATCGGGGAGGACGGTACTCCTCCTTGCCGCCGCGCTCTTCCTCTTATCCCTTTTTGTGACATTCAGTACCCTGAACGCGATGGTAGCCCTCCACCTCGCGCTCGGCGCGTTTGTTTATGCTATAATATATACGGTATGGCTCAAGCGGCGCTCCTGGGTGAACATCATCATAGGCGGGCTCGCGGGGTCCTTCGCGGTACTCGCCGGCGGGGCATCGGTCAACCCGGGTTTCTGTCTGCCGCCGGTCCTCCTTGCCATCATCATGTTCTTCTGGACGCCGTCGCACTTCTGGTCCTTCGCGATATATCACAAGGAGGAGTATGAAAAGGCCGGCGTGCCGATGCTCCCGGTAGTCATAGGCGACGGGAGGACCGCGTTATACATACTCATAAACACCGTACTCCTTGTCGCGTCTTCCTTAATACCGTTCTTTATGGGCTACAACGGCTGGATATATCTCGTGGCCGCGGCGTCGGTCGGCGCGTACTTCCTCCTCTGGAATGTAAGGCTAATCCGGGACCCTTCGAAGGATATCGCATGGAAGAACTTCAAGATATCCATGATGTACCTCGGGGTGCTGTTTACGGCCGTGATAGCGGATGTGGCCTTGAAACCGTTTGTTTTTTAAGGGAAATTATGTCTTACAAGGTTTGTTTTAAAAAAACTTGACAAGGTGGTTTTTTGATTGTAATCTCTGAGTTCAAATTCTTTTACTAAAAAGGAGGAATTGACAAATGAAGAAATTGATAGGGATGGGTATACTTGCTTTAGGCGTGGCTTTCTCGGGCTCCGCTCTTGCCGCTGACGGCGCGGCTATCTTCAAGGCGAAGTGCGCGGCCTGCCACGGCGCCGACGGCCAGGGCACCGCTATGGCGCCTGCCTTCCAGGGCAATGCGTTCATAAAGGACAGCAAGGACGCCGACATCTCCGCAGTCATCACCACCGGCCGCGACGGCGCCGCGAAGAAGTACAAGAACTTCGCCATCGGCATGCCGAAGCAGACCCTCGCCGGCGACGACTTAAGCGCCGTCATCACGCACCTCAAGTCCCTTGGCGCGAAGAAGTAATTAAAGCCTCAAGGCACAATTATTATTCAGAGAAAGGCCCGGAAGAGATTCCGGGCCTTTCTTGTTTTAAGAGGGCCTGCCGTCCGTCCGGCCTGTTTTAAGGGTTGCGCTAACCAGGCCGCAGGTTACAAAAATGCTAAAAAACAGGCCAAAAATGCGCTTTTTTCCGCCCCGCCCCCAATGACATTATTGACAAAGCAAGCGAAATAGACGATAATAACATCCGTTTTTTCGATACCCTTTTCAGGCCCCCTTTCTAAAGATTCTTTTGATCCATCTGTTGTTGTTCTGCCCGCGCGCCGGATCCGATGAGGGCCCGGCAATGCGAGCGTTATTGCTTTTTAATTTTTCAGTCCATGTTCAATCCCGGAGGTGCAAGTTGTCTGGAAGAAAGATTTTCGTAGGCATAGATATCGGCTCCGTGAGCGCCAATACCGTGGTGCTCGATGAAAATAAGAATCTCCTAGAAGAGCATTATACCCGCACAAAGGGGGAGCCACTTGAAACCTCTTACGCGGTCTTGAGCGAGATAATAATGCGCTACGGCCAAGGCTCCATCGGGCTCGTGGCGGCGACCGGCTCCGGCGGAAAGCTTATCGCGCCGTTGATAGGCGCGGGTTTTACGAATGAGGTCATAGCCCAGGCCAGGGCGACCGAGGTCTATCACCCAGAGGCGCGGACCGTAATCGAGATGGGCGGCCAGGACGCGAAACTCATCTTCCTCGCACCCGACGGCGACTCTGAAAAGCTCAGGATCGCCGACTTCCAGATGAACTCTGTCTGCGCCGCGGGCACCGGCTCGTTCCTCGACCAGCAGGCGTACAGGCTGGGGCTCACTATCGAAGAGTTTGGCCATCTGGCCTTGAAGAGCGAGCACCCGCCACGCGTCGCGGGCAGGTGCTCGGTCTTCGCCAAGAGCGACATGATACACCTCCAGCAGATAGCCACCCCCGACTACGACATAGTCGCGGGCCTCTGCTACGCCGTCGCGAGGAACTTTAAGGCCACGATAGGCAAGGGCAAGGAGTTCATCGCGCCAGTCGCCTTCCAGGGCGGGGTAGCCGCGAACCTCGGCGTCAGAAAGGCATTCAAGGACGTGCTCGAGCTTGACGAAAAGGACTACATCATCCCCGCGCACTTCGCGTCAATGGGCGCCATAGGCGCCATATACACCTGTCTCGAGCTCGGGAAGGGCATCGGCAAGTTCAAAGGGGTCGAAGAGCTCCACGCCTATATAAACTCCGGCAGGAAGAACGACAGGTCCCTTGAAAAACTCACCCGTCCGGAAAACCACCCGTCCCAGAGAAGGTCAGCCGTCGGCTACGCCCTCGACAAGGAGAAAAAGGTAGAGTGCTATCTGGGTATAGACGTCGGCTCCACCTCCACGAACGTCATCCTCATTGATAAGGACCTTAAGCTCATAACCAAACGCTACCTCGCGACCGCCGGACGCCCGCTTGAGGCCGTAAGGAAGGGCTTGAGCGAGGTGGCCGAAGAGTGCGGAGACGCGGTCACGGTACTCGGCGTCGGCACCACCGGCTCCGGCAGGTACCTCTCGGGCGACTTCGTCGGCGCCGACATCGTAAGGAACGAGATAACCGCGCAGGCCGTAGCCGCCGCCGTCATAGACCCCGGGGTCGACACCATCTTCGAGATAGGCGGGCAGGACTCCAAGTACATCGCGTTGAAGGACGGCGTCGTCGTGGATTTTGAGATGAACAAGGTCTGCGCGGCGGGCACGGGCTCGTTCCTCGAAGAGCAGGCGGAAAGGCTCGGCATAAGCATAAAGGGGGAGTTCAGCGAGCTTGCGCTCGGATGCTCTTCGCCGCCGCCGATGGGCGAGAGGTGCACCGTTTTCATCGAGTCCGACATGGTGCACTTCCAGCAGAGGGGCGTAGAAAAAGACGGGCTTGTCGCCGGCCTCTCATACTCGATAGTCCAGAACTACCTTAACAGGGTCGTCGGCGACAGGCGCATCGGCAACAGGATATTCTTCCAGGGCGGGACCGCGGCGAACCTCGGCGTCGTCGCGGCCTTCGAGCAGGTCACCGGAAAACCGATAACCGTCCCTGAGCACCACGACGTCACCGGCGCCATAGGCGCGGCGATACTCGCGTTCCGCGAGATGGCCCCCGGCTCGAAGACGCGTTTCAAGGG
Source organism: Deltaproteobacteria bacterium GWB2_55_19 (assembly GCA_001797465.1). Taxonomy (GTDB): domain Bacteria; phylum Desulfobacterota; class GWC2-55-46; order GWC2-55-46; family GWC2-55-46; genus GWB2-55-19. The sequence continues at coordinate 286,355 of MGPQ01000010.1, forward strand.
CTTTGACTTAAGCAAGAAGAAGTACGAGCTCCAGTCCTTCGAGTGCAGGGACTGCTCGAACGTCTGCGAGGTCCGCAAGGTCGTAATGGAGGGCGAGGCCCCGCTCTATTACGGCGGCAGGTGCGAAAAATATGACGTAAAGAGGGAAGACAACAAGCACGGCCATCTCCCGGACCTCTTCAAGGACAGAGAGAAGATACTCTACGGCACCTACACCGGCAAGGTCGCCGGAAAGGACGCGCCGGTCATAGGCATGCCGAGGATGCTCTTCGTCCACGAGATGTTCCCGTTCTGGAAGGCGTTCTTCGATCAACTGGGCTTCAGGCTCCAGCTCTCCTCGCCGACGAACAAGGACATCATCAAGAACGGCCTTGAGAAGGTCGTCACCGAGACCTGCTTCCCGGTAAAGGTCGCCCACGGCCATCTGAATGAGCTTATCGCGAAGGGCGTAAAGAGGATATTCCTTCCCTCTATAATAAATTTGAGACCCACGAAGCAGGGGCAGAACTTCACTGTCCTTTGCCCCTACGTGCAGTCGATCCCGTACCTTACAAGGTCGGCCTTCGACTACAAGGCGCTCGGCGTCGAGGTCCTCTCTCCCATAGTTCACTTCAACCAGAAGGACGCCGGCCTTAAGAAGGAATTCCACGAGATAGGCAGGCTCCTGGGCAGGGACAAGGCGAGTGTAGAGAAGGCGCTTAAAGCCGCGATGGAGGCGTGGGACGAGTTCGGAAGGAAGCTCCGCGAGCGCGGCAAAGAGGTCATAGACGGCCTTAAAAAAGAGGACACGGCCCTCGTTATAGTCGGCAGGGCCTACAACACGACGGATTCCGGCATAAACCTTGAGCTCCCGCAGAAGCTCCGCGATATGGGCACCGTCGCGATACCCTACGACATGCTCCCGGTCGATGACGCCATAGACGAAGCGCTCGCCGAAGACATGTACTGGAAGAGCGGGCAGAGGATACTCGCGGTCGCCAAGCTCATAAGGAACGACGACCGCCTCTTCTCCGTCTACATCACGAACTTCGGTTGCGGCCCTGACTCCCTCATCACGCATTTTTATAAGGAAGCCGCGGCGGGGAAACCCTTCCTCCAGCTCGAAATAGATGAGCACTCGGCGGACGCCGGGGCCATAACCCGGTGCGAGGCCTTCCTTGACAGCATAAAGAACATCAAGGGGAAGATAAAGATAGACGCCAGGGACAAGGGTATACTCAAGAGGACTAATATCAAGAAGAAGATATACCTCCCGTACATGGCCGACGGCGCGTACGCCATAGCCGCGGCCTTCCAGTCCGCGGGCATAGACGCCGAGGTCATGGACATGCCGGACGAGGAGTCCCTCAAGTGGGGGAGGCGCTACACATCGGGGCGCGAGTGCTACCCCTGCATCATAACGACCGGCGACATGGTCAAGAAGATAAAGGACAAGGACTTCGACCGCGAGGGGTCCGCCTTCTTCATGCCCTCGGGCAACGGCCCATGCAGGTTCGGCCAGTATAACCGCTACCAGAGGCTCATACTCGACGAGCTTGACTTCAAGGACGTCCCGGTATTCGCACCGGACCAGGACGGGAACTTCTACAAGGAGCTCGGCGCCGTCGGAGGCAACTTCGACAGGCTCGCGTGGTGGGGCATCCTCGCCATCGACCTCTTGTACAAGCGGCTCCTTGAGACCCGCCCCTACGAGAAGAACACCGGCGAGTCCGACAAGGTCTACTGGGAGAGCGTCTGGGCCGTCTGCGACGCCGTAAAGAACAAGAGGTTCCCGGAAAAGGAGCTCAAGGCCGCCAAGGCGGCGTTCAAGCGCGTCCCGGTGAACGCACCGACCGGCAGGCCCGTCATAGGCGTAGTCGGCGAGATATATGTCCGTTCAAACCGCTTCACCAACGAGAACCTCGTCGGAAAGCTCGAGGCATTGGGCGCCGAAGTCCGCATGCCGACGATCTCGGAGTGGATCTACTACACCAACTTCTGCGCCAAGAGGAAGAACTGGGACAGGAGGAGCTACGGCGACTACTTCCGCACCCTCACCAGCGACTTCTTCCAGCACAAGGACGAGAAGAAGATGGAGAACATCCTTAACGGCGACCTCAGGAGCGGACACGAGCCCCGCGTCGAGGAGATCATCAAAAAGGCCGAGGGTTACATACACGACTCCTTTGAGGGCGAGGCCGTACTCAGCGTCGGCAAGGCGCTCGATTACATCGGCAAAGGGGCCCACGGCCTCGTGAACGCCATGCCATTCACCTGCATGCCAGGCACCATAGTCAACGCCGTATTAAAGAGGCTCCGCGAGGAGAACAGGAACATCCCCTATCTCAACATGGTCTACGAGGGGATAGAAGACTCCAACTCCATGACCCGCATGGAGGCGTTCGTCCACCAGGCCCGCGAATTCATGCAGAGAAAGTCATAAAGGATATTGGGAGGACCTTTTTATAAAAAGTGTGCTCGGCGCACGGCCGGTATCAATCGGGGCCATTGAGGCAAAACAGTCCTGAGTCGAAAATTCCGATTTTGCCCGTCCGTCGAGGACCCCAAACCTTCTCCAAAAATTTTCAGTTCTTCCGCGAAGGCCCCCAATTGAAACCTCCGGGGGCCTTCGCGGAACTAAAAACCACGAAGCGGGCTTGAAAGGTCCTTTATATAAAGGACCATAATATTTTAACTCCCGTTCCCTACTGTCCCTCTGCTGAAAAATGCAACTGCCCCTGACAGCCGTTTTCGTCCTCATCCTTCTTGCCTTTGCGGGGCTTGTCGTTGCGTTGTGGGCTGTGTTGCGTAAAAGCGGCAATACCAGCGACCTTCAGGTATTACTCGGACAGCAGGACGCGCTCAGGGCGGAGTTGCAGAGCTCCCTCCAGTCTACCACCAGGCTCGTCACAGGCCAGTTGAACGCTGTAACTACGCAGGTCAACGACCAGCTCTCACGAGTATCAAGCCAGCTTGACGCCTCCACCGGGCAGATGTCGGCGCGCATGGACAACGCGGCCCGCGCCGTAAGCGATGTAAGGCAGGGGCTCGGCGAGCTGTCGAAGACGGCGGAGCGGATATTCGACGTCGGCCGCGACATTTCGAGCCTCCAGGAGATATTGAGGGCCCCGAAGCTCCGCGGCGTCCTCGGCGAGCTCTTCCTGGGCGATATCTTGAGCCAGTGCATCCCCGGAAGCTATTACGAACTCCAGTATTCGTTCAAGACAGGGGCGCGCGTCGACGCGATCGTAAAGCTCAAGGACGGGCTCGTGCCCATTGACGCCAAGTTCCCGCTCGAGAACTTCAGGAAGACGCTTGAAGGGACCGAGGAGGCGAGGGCGTCGGCCAAAAAGAGGTTTACGACCGACTGCAAGAGGCACATAGACGCGATAGCCTCCTCCTATATACTGCCGGATGAAGGCACGCTCTCCTTTGCCCTCATGTACATCCCCGCCGAGAACGTCTATTACGAGACGATAATCAGGGACGAGCCCGGAGAGGATAACCGCCTCCTCGGCTACGCGTTCTCGAAAAGGGTCATCCCGGTGTCCCCGAACAGCTTCTATGCCTATCTCCAGACTGTCCTCCTGGGCCTCCGCGGAATGGAGACGACAAAAGAGGCGCTCGCGCTCGTCTCCCAGATAGAGGGGTTGAAGGGGGATTTCGAGAGGTTTACGGCAGAGTTCGACACGCTCGGCAGACACATCACGAATTCCAAGTCCAAGTACGACGAGGCCGCGAGACGCGCCGAGCGGTTCGGCGACCGCCTCTCGTCGCTTAACGGGCCCGCCGAGTCCATCACGGCCCCGCCCCAGGCGACCATCGCAAAGACCGATTGACTTGCCTTCGCCTTTTGCATTAATATAAAAAGTACTGAAGCGGCTGAACAATATTTCCAGAAAAGGGACACGACAGTGAAGAAGAAGGCGTACAACGTAGCGATAGTCGGGGCCACCGGGGTCGTCGGCAAGGAGTTCATCAAAATCCTCGAAGAGAGGAAGTTCCCGGTAGGCGAGTTGAGACTGCTCGCCTCCGAAAGGAGCGCGGGGTCCAGGATCGAGTTCAAGGGCGTCTACGAGCCCGTCCGTCTGCTTGATGAAGAGACGTTCGAGGGCGTCGACATCGCCTTATTCTCGCCCGGCGCGAGTGTGAGCGCCGTATACGCGCCCAAGGCCGCAAAGGCAGGCTGCATAGTCGTAGACAACACGAGCCAGTTCCGCATGGACCCGGACGTCCCGCTCGTCGTCCCGGAGGTCAACCCAGGGGCGATCGCCGGGTATAAAAAGAAGAACATCATCGCCAACCCGAACTGCTCCACCATTCAGATGGTCGTGGCGTTAAAGCCCCTGCATGACAAGTACAGGATAAAGAGGATAGTGGTATCGACCTACCAGTCGGTCTCAGGCGCGGGCAAGGAGGCGATGGAAGAGCTCTCCGAGCAGGTAAGAAAGCTCTTCAACATGCAGGAGCCCGAGTCAAAGGTCTTCCCGCACAGGATCGCCTTCAACTGCCTCCCGCAGATAGACTCCTTCCTCGATAACGGCTACACCAAGGAAGAGATGAAGATGGTGAACGAGACGAGGAAGATATTCGGCGACGATTCGGTCATGGTGACGGCGACGACCGTCCGCGTGCCTGTTTTCGTAAGCCACTCGGAATCCGTGAACATCGAGACGGAAAAGCCATGTACCCCGGAGGCGGCGAAAAAGCTCCTTTCCAAGGCCCCTGGCGTAACGTTAATGGACGACCCGCAGAAGGGGATATACCCCATGCCGGTAGACGCCGCGAACCAGGACGACGTATTCGTCGGGCGCATAAGGAAGGACGAGTCCATCGAGAACGGGCTGAATATGTGGATAGTCTCCGATAACCTCCGGAAGGGCGCGGCCCTTAACGCGGTGCAGATAGCCGAGGTCCTTATAAAGGACTACATTTAATCGCTTCAGTATTTTTGAATCCCCTCCCTTTGGGGAGGGGATTTTTTGTTTAAGAGGTTCCTAATGCCCCCTCCCCCTTGATGGGGGAGGGGGTGAAAAACCGATCCCCTCCCATCACTCCCCTCCCGCTTATCGGATGGGAAGGAGAAAATTTTCGAGATGGCCATTTTATGCGGAACATAAGGCTCTTAATAGAGTACGAAGGCACGAACTACTCCGGGTGGCAGGCGCAGGCCGGGCTACCGACGATCCAAGGCGAGCTCATGAAGGCCGTAAAGGCCCTGACAGGAGAGGACGCGGAGGTCCGGGGCGCGTCCCGTACAGACGCGGGCGTTCACGCCTGGGCGCAGGTCGCGTGCTTCAATACGGAGTCCCGGATAACCCCGTACGGCATCCTTCAGGGGCTCAACTCCTTTCTCCCCAAAGACATCGTGATCAAGGAATCCGAGGACGCCGACGCCTCTTTCGACCCCCGGAGGCGCTCGAAGTCCAAGACATATATCTACAGGATCATAAACCGCAAGTACCCTTCCGCCATCATGAGGGACTTCTCCTGGTTCGTATTCAAGCCGCTCGACGTCGTGCAGATGAGGCGGGCCTCCTTCCATATGCTCGGCGAAAAGGACTTCTCGTCCTTCATGGCCGCTGATTCGGACGCGCTCCACTATAAAAGAGAGGTGACCGCCGTCGAGATAGAGGAAAAGGGCGACGGCCTCATCGAGATAGAGGTAAAGGGGACGGCCTTCCTGAGGCACATGGTGAGGATTATGGCCGGCACTCTCGTAGCCGTCGGCAAGGGGAAGATAGCGCCGGAGGCGGTCGCGCGCATAATCGCGGCCAAAGACAGGACGGCCGCGCCCATGACCGCCCCTTCGCAGGGACTATTCCTCAAGAAGATTGAGTATTAACGCCTATTCCCTCCGCTTCAGGAATAAAAATACACTTGTTTTTCGCCTCCCCATATAGCATACTTTATACTTGCAAAAAGCCTGAAAAACCCTTTATTTCAACCAGGAAAGTCGCATGGAGAGGATGGAGCTGACGCTCGGCCCCATATTGTTCGACTGGGGGCGCGGCGAGGTATTGAGGTTCTACGACGAGGTTGCGGACCTTCCAGTCGACCGCGTCTACGTCGGCGAGGTCGTCTGCGTTAAAAAGCTCGGGCTCAATCTCGATGACGTTGCGGCCATCATAAAAAAGCTCGAATCCGCAGGCAAGAAGGTGACGCTCTCATCCCTCGCCGTCGTCTCTAACGAGGACGAGCTCGCCTTCACCCGTCGGCTCGCCGGTCTCCACGGGTCGATTGAGGCGAACGATATGTCGGTCCTTAATATCGCTGACGCCTCCGTTAAAGAGGTATTCGCGGGCCCGCATATCACGTCCTACAACGCGCCGTCGATAGAGTTCCTGAAATCCATCGGTGTGGCGCGCGTCACTTTCCCGGTTGAGCTATCAAGGGAGTCGATGGCCTCTGCGATAAGGGAGACGGGAGTATTCGGCGAGGCCTTCGCCCACGGCAAGGTCCCTCTCGCCTTTTCCTGGCGGTGCTATACGTCGAGGGCACATGGTTTATCTAAAACCGAGTGCAGGCACCACTGCGCCAAATACCCGGACGGCATGGAGCTTAAGACAGTTGACAATGGGCCGGTCTTCACAATAAACGGGACCTCCCTTTTGAGCGCGGACGTATACACGCTCGTGGAGTTCGTCGAGGACTTGAACGAGATAGGCGTGAGGGCGCTACGCGTCTCGCCCCAGAAGGAAGGGACGAGGGCGATAACCGAGGTGTTTAGAAAAAGGATAGAGGGGCGCCTCGGCCCGGATGAAGGGCTTGAGAAACTGAAGGCGCTCGGCGATCGTTTCTGCAACGGCTGGTACTCGGGGTCGGCGGGCAAGGACTATATAGAGAGGGCGAGGGAATTGAGCAAGACACTCTAAAGGAGGCTACCATGGCTGACATCTTTGACAAGGCAATTTTAATCGGAATGGGCCTTGAGAAGAAGGCGAGAGAGATGCTCGAAGAGCTCCAGCGGGCCGGCAAGCAGGGGACGGATGAGCGCGCGGGCGTAAAGGCGGAAGAGACAGGCGCGCCTTCTTCCGAGGGGCTCCCCCCGAGGCAGGCGGTAGAGAACAAGCTCGTGGAAGACGGCGTTGCCGTATTGAAAGAGTTCCTCGCCTTCGTAAAGGCCGGCAAGGAGAAGCTCGAAAAAGAGGTCTCTTCGTCATCCGGCAAGGTCTTCGAGAAGCTCCACGTCGCCTCTCAGGACGATATCGACATAATAAAAGAAATGGCGAGGACCGCGAGGGAGAAGGTAGACAAGCTGGAGAAAAGGGTAGAGGAGCTGGAAGCGAGGCTCGCGAAGTAACCCCCGCGTCTTAAAATGGCCAACAACGCCTTCAAGAACATCCGCCGCATCAACGAGATAGCGGTAACTCTCATCAGGTACGGCTTCGGCGGGCTCGTCTCCGAGCTCCACCTGTTTCCCCGCGCGCTCGCGCGGATAGAGCGCATATTCGTATCCAAAAAAAAGACCGAAGGGCTCTCGGTACCCGAGCGGATACGGATGGTCCTTGAGGAGCTCGGCCCGACCTACATAAAGCTCGGGCAGATCGCCTCGACAAGGGCCGACCTCCTCCCGCCCGACTGGGTCGATGAGTTCAAGAAGCTCCAGGACATGGTCACGCCCATCCCTTTCGAGGACGTGAAGGCGGTGATTGAATCATCCCTTAAAGCGCCCCTCTCAACCAAGTTCAGCTCCTTTAACCCAGAGCCGGTCGCCTCGGCCTCTATCGCGCAGGTCCATTACGCGGAGCTTCAGGACGGCACGAAGGTCGCCGTCAAGGTGAAGCGCCCCGGCATAGACCGCATAATCGAGTCCGACATGTCGGTCATGAATACGGTCGCGGGTCTGCTGGACAAGTATGTCCCGGCCTCCCGGAGGTACCGCACCAGGGAGGTAGTAGCCGAGTTCGAGAGGGTCATAAAAAAAGAGCAGGACCTTTCCATCGAGGGCGTCAACATCAACCGCTTCTACAACCTCTTCAAGGGCGACCCGACGATACAGATACCGTTGGTCTACTGGGACTATACGGCCCAGGAAGTCCTTACGATGGAGCGCGTTTACGGCACCCCGATAGACGAGGTTGAAAAGTTAAGGGCAAAGGGGTTGGACGTAAAGCCGATAGCCATCCGCGGCATAGAGTTATTCTTCAAGCAGGTCTTCGAGTTCGGCGTATTCCACGCCGACCTTCACCCCGGCAATATCTTCGTCCGCGACGACGGGGTGATCATATATCTGGACTTCGGCATCATAGGCAGGCTCGACCGGGACTTGAGAAAGTACCTTGCCTCCATGCTCTATTACCTTGTCCGCGGCGATTACATGAGGATGGCCGCGGTCCACAGGGAGATGGGGCTCATCGGGGATGATGTGAGCCTCGCAGAGTTCGAGGACGCGCTCCGGGACATATCCGAGCCGATATTCGGCAAATCCCTTGAGGATATCGACATCCCCGGGCTCCTTATGAAGCTCATACAGACGGCGCGTCAATTCAACATGACTTTACAGCCGAACCTCCTCCTCCTCCAGAAATCGATGGTCATCATAGAGGGCGTGGGCAGACAATTATACCCGGATGTGAATATGTGGGAGGTCGCCAGACCCCTCATCTACAAGTGGATGGCTAAGGAGAAGTTCTCCCCGAAGCAGATATTGGAGAGGGGGAGGGAAGGGATCGAGGAGCTTGCCGGAGCGGCGCTGGAGTTGCCCATCCAGGCTCACGCGCTCTTAAAGAGGGCGCTACGCGAGGAGTTGCGGATAGGTTTCGTCCACCACAGGCTCGAGAACGTAACCGAGGAGCTAAAAAACGCCGGTAAGAGGATAGGCGGGGGCATCATCGTCGCCTCGCTCGTCATCGGGGCCTCGATGGTCGCGGTATATTCCGGGCCTGAGGCTGTGCGCCTTCTCGGCCTGCCGGTCTTGAGCGACATAGGCTTCGTGCTCGCCGTAATATTCGGTTACAGGCTATTTTCGGAAAGGTAAGATGGAAAACGGGAAGATAAGGATAATCGGCGTCATACAGTGCGACTTCGCCCGCGAGAGGTGCAGCGGCTTCGGGTGCATGAACTCGTTCACCCAGAGGATAGACGCATTCGCGAGGTATAAGGACAACGACAAGATAATGCTCGTCCCCTTCAACTGCGGCGGGTGCCCCGGCAGGCGCATAAGCCGGGTAGCCGCGAACCTCATAAAGAGGGCGCAGAAAAAGGCTGAGGTGGAAAAAGACGAGATAGTGATACACCTGGCTTCATGCATAGTGACCGACAACGGCCATTATCCCCCGTGCCCGCACATAGATTACATAGAAAAGATATTGAAGAGGAAGGGGCTTAAGGTCAAGAAGGGTAGTTACAAGTCGAAGACCGCCACAAGGCGTAGGGAAGAAGGCCTCTACGAGCCTTTTGATTGGGATGAGTAAGGCGCCCTTTTATAAGGGCAGGGCGCCTACGCGAGGAGGTTAAGGGCGCTTACGGCTACGATTACGGCTATTACGGCAACACTTGCGGCTATCTCGAATACGGTCTTCTTTTTCATCGTTCCTCTCCTGGGCTTTGACTGTTAGATTACGAGGTTAAGGGCGCTTACGGCTACGACGGTCACTATCACGGCGAGGCTGGCAACGGTTTCGAATATCGTTTTTTTCATCTTTTTGCCCCTTTCGGTTTAAGGTTGCCTACATTACGAAGTTTACAGCGCTTACGGCTACGAGGGTCACTATTACGGCAAGGCTTGCAACGGTCTCGAAGATTCTGGTCATTTTGTTTTCTCCTTTTTTTTGGTTTGTGTTGCGTCTTATGTAGCTATTATACTTGAACGAGTATTAGAGGATTATTAGACCGGGGACCCGGCCCCTGAAACCTACATCACCAAGTTCGACGCGCTTACTGCTACGAGGGTGACTATTACGGCAAGGCTGGCAACGGTTTCGAATATTCTGGTCATTTTGTTCTCTCCTTTTGTTTTTGGTTTGTGTTGCATCTTATGGTTCCATTATACTCAGTCGATATTAGAGGATTATTAAACCGGGGACCCGGCGGCTTGAAATAATTACATAGGATAGAAGTTAAGCAAAATCAAGAAGTTAGGCTCGTCGCCCTTTCGGGGCTGGAGGCGGATATGTCCGAGAAGATGACCCATTTCGGGAACAGAACAGTCCCTGAGGAGAAAAAAGAAGAGCTCGTAAGGGAGGTCTTTGATTCCGTCGCGTCCAAGTACGACCTCATGAACGACCTCATGTCCATGGGGACGCACAGGATCTGGAAGAGGCTCGTTGCTGAGGAGACCGGGTTGAAGCCCGGAGAGTGCGCCATAGACGTCGCAGGCGGCACGGCGGATATCTCTCTCCTGATGGCCGAGAGGGTCGGGGAGGCCGGGTCTATCGTCGTCTTCGACATAAACCACGAGATGCTAAAAGTCGGACAAGAGAAGTGCATCGACCGGGGGTATCTCAAGAACATCAGGTTCGTCCAGGGAAACGCCGAGGAGATAGCCTTCGAGGACAATACCTTCCACTGCGCGACCGTCGGCTTCGGCATAAGGAACGTGACGCACCTCGACAGGGCCTTTGCCGAGATGGCCCGCGTCGTCAAACCCGGCGGCAAGGTGATTTGCCTCGAGTTCTCTCACCCGGAGAGCAAGCTCTTCGGCAAGCTCTACGACATGTATTCATTTTCTTTTCTGCCAGCCGTGGGCGAGTTTATTACCGGTAACAGGTCCGCGTACGAGTATTTGCCGGAATCCATCAGGAAGTTCCCCCCGCAGGAGGAGTTGAAGAAGATAATGGAGGGTGTCGGGCTCTTTAAGGTCAGGTACTACAACCTCTTTAACGGCATCGCCGCGGTCCACATAGGAGTGAAGGTGTAGGATGGAAAGGGAAGAGCTCAAAGAGAAGATAAGGGAGAAGTTCGTTAAATCCATGAGAGCGCCCTTGAAGGCGATCCCGCTCTGGATGGAGGCGATAGGCGTCGGCGTTTTCATCGCGCAGATTGTGGATGCGCACCCGAATTTCAAGGAACGCCTCGGAGAGATAGATGACAAGGTCTTTATGTTCGAGGCGATGGACATTGGGAAAAAGTTCTTCCTCCATATAAAGGACAGGGAAGTAAAGGTCGTCCCGCATATGCTTAGAACGCCGGACGTTGAAATGCGGGGGGAGGTAAAGGTGCTGGTCGATGTGCTGACAGGCAAGGAAGACCCGGACACGGTCTTCTTCTCAAGAAAGTTGGAAATAAGCGGGGACACGGCTGTGGCCATACACTTTAAAAATATATTGGCGGGGTTGGGGTAGGAGGAGGGCAGGGGGTAGGGTGCGCGTTGTGCGCACCTTATATGGCGCCTTGCTGGTTCAGGTTTGTACCCTGAACCCTTTGATTCGTGCCCCGAATAATGCTTGCTGGCCTATTTAAATTCTCTGCCAAAGCCCTTTTGCGCGCTCCGCACGCTTTCGCGCAGGGGCTCCTAACGCTTCCTTCCTCCCCTTCCCGCTCGCGCGCCCCTTAGAGCGCTACGCGTCTAATTTCCCTCGGCGCGCTCGCCTCTTCCTCCCTTATGCGTTCTCCGCCCTGCGCCTGTGTGTTTGTAAAGACAGAACAAAAGCTAGTCTTTTACTTTCCCGCCCCATATAACAGATGGGAGGGGATTGAGGGGAGGGTGAAAAACTCCCCCCTTCACCCCGGCCCTCTCCCACAAGGGGAGAGGGGGAACTTCTTGCGGCTTTTTTGTTTTTCAAAACACCCCAGGCATGGGGTGAGCGACCTTAAGGGAGGAAGCCATATGAGCGAGCCGGGGAAGTAAAAAGGCGCGACAGCGCCCTAAGGGGCGAGCGAATGGGAGGGGGAGGGCGGAGGGAGCGAAGCCCCATGCCGAAAAAAAGCCCGGCAGGGCGCTAAAGGCTTTTGAGCAACAGCTTTTGCCGATCTGGTCTTTTTGGCGGGGCATCGTTGGGTTTCTCTGCGCTCAGCCCAACCTATGACCGCAAAAAAAAGCCCGCCGGCTTCTATCCGGCGGGCGGTTTGTTTTTAAAGGCGAAAGCAAACCCTACTCGAACACTATCTCCTTTATGTTCTTCGCCGCTATCCTGTAAGTACCGAAGCTCGTGACCCCGAGGAGCCTCTCGTCGCTCTCCAGGCTCACGGCGACGACGTCGCCGTTCTTGAGCGTTACCTGAAAGTCCGACCTGTTGCCGTTGCCGCTGTTCATGGAGGAGAGCTTCTTCACCTTCTCGAAGGAGATGGTGACCAGCCCCTTGCCTCTGACCCCGGTAAAAAAGACGTTCCCCTCCCAGCTCGCGTGCGAGACCTTGGTCGCGACGTCCTGGTCGTCCCTGACCGTGGCCTTGAAGTCTATATCCGGCGTCGGCACCTCCGGCCCCGGCGGCTTTGCCATAGCCACCAGCAGTACCCAGAAAAAAAGAAGGGGGGCGATCTTAAGGACTCTCCTCATCAGGAAACCTCCGCGTATTAAGTCATTGTCAAGAGTCAGTGTTAAATGGAGAGCACAATACTCCTATTATTATCAGGCAGAAGGGCGAAAAGTCAAGGGATAAAGGCCGCGTCCCGCTTCGAAAGGCCTTGTAATCGTTGACAAACAGCCATATCTGGCTTATAATTTTGATCTATGGCCTCGCGAATCAACTTTGTAGACCTATACTCCTTCTTTAACGAGCTCGACGCATCCGTCATCGAGACGCTTCTGGAGGACTACAGCATAAGCTGTTCCATAAGGACGCTCGGCCCCATCCGCTTCTCGACGGACACCTCCAATTATCAGGAAAAGCGAATCTCGGTCGAGTCGGAAAAGATCGAGAACGCGAGGAAGATCATAATCGACGCCATAAGGAGCGGGGTCATATCGAGAGAGGGCAAGTTCAGGGCCTGACAAGCCAGGGCTCTCGCCGGATACCGCAGTTTTACCTGAGGACGCCTCGCGCGCGCCGTATTAAATCATAAAATTCCCTATGGCAGGACAGCCCCCTCTCCCCTTGTGGGAGCAAATCCAGCCTTCACGCTCGTCACCCGGAACGTAGACGGCCCCCATTCGCTCGCCGGAAGCCGGAAACGTCCTTGAGATACACGGCTCTATCTGGTGATTGCTGTGTGCCGTTTGCGGAAATTCAAGCGAGAAGAGGGATGTGCCGATAGAAATATTACCGCATTTCGTAGTTGTGGAATTTGCTTCTTCAAATAAGTATAATATCAAGGCCCCGGAGAGGGCCTGTGGTTGTTAAAAAATACAGCATTTGTTCAGGTTGCTCAAAAAGCTCCCGATGCGAGGCGTCGAGGAACGAGGCATGAGGCGTACTGTAGTATGTACGTCGCAGTGACGAGCGACGAAGACAGCGAAGCAGATGGACTTTTTCAGCAGCCTGCCTAAAATCGAAGGACCCGAGGAGGACAGATGAAGGTCTTCACCACCGCCATAAGGATCAAATCGAGCGCCAAGACAGCAGAGGTTAATATCACCAACCAGGTCGAGGCGGTAATCCTTGAGAGCAACGTCTACGAGGGCATGGCGCTGGTATTCACGGGGCATACGACGGCAAGCATACACCTCTCCAACGCGGACCGCGACCTCGAAGAGGACTTTCACAACCTCTTGAAGGAGATCGTCCCGAATAAGCCGGACTTCAGGCACAACAAGGGCGATTACGGCAGGAACGCCGACGCGCACTTGAAGTCCGTGCTCGTCGGAAATAGCGTCACCGTCCCGGTTACCAAGGGGAGGCTCGCCCTCGGCCAGTGGCAGGCGATATACTTCTCCGAGTTCGACGGGCCGCGCTCAAGGCTCATCTCCATAAAGGTCTTCGGCGCCGCAGAGCCCGGAACGAACCCGTAGATGAGGGTCGTCGGGGGGAGCCTCAAGGGCAGGAGGCTCGCCTCCATAAAGGGCGCTCCGATAAGGCCGACCTCCGACAAGGTAAGAGAGGCGATATTCAACATCCTCCCGAGGGAGTTTCCTTTCAGAAGGGTACTCGACCTCTTCGCCGGGACCGGCGCGATGGGCATAGAGGCGATGAGCCGCGGGGGCGACGCTGTCACGTTCGTTGACGCGGACGCCGGTTCTGTCAATGTCATAAGGAAGAACCTCGGTGCCTGCGGCATAAAAGAGGGGGCGCGGGTCTTGAAGGGCGACGCGTTAAGGGAGCTTAACGCCCTTTCCCGTTGGGGTGAGGAGTTTGACCTGATATTCGTCGACCCGCCGTATAATACCGCGTTATTCGAAGAGAGCTTGAATGAGATAGGGAGGCTCGGCCTGCTTCGCGCCGAAGGCGCGCTCGTCGCCGAGACCTCGAAACGCGCCCCGTGGAAGGCGGAAGTCCCCGGACTCGTCTTGTACGACGAGAGAAGGTACGGGGATACTCTCGTATATTTTTTTAAGGCCACCTCTAAAAATTAGGAATTTTTTCTGAGGTCAAGGAAGGGCGGAAATAAAAAGCGGAGCATATATGTTAATATGTGAGCACTTTTATTTACGCCTTGACGCAGAGATTAGGAAAAATAACAATTTTTAGCGGTGGCCTCAAGAGGAATTGAATGGCCATAAAGCACATAGGCGTATACCCCGGCACATTCGACCCTATTACAAGGGGCCACCTCGATATCATAGAGAGGGGCTTAAGGCTTTTCGACCTCCTCATCGTCGCGGTCGCCGAGAGCCAGTCAAAGGCCCCGCTCTTCGATACAGAGGAGAGGCTCGAAATATTAAAAGGGGAGCTTAAACGCTACAAAAACATAAAGGTCGAGTCCTTCGACTGCCTCCTCATCGACTACGTGCGGCAGAAGAAGGCGACGACGGTCCTCCGGGGCCTCCGGGTCATATCGGACTTTGAGTACGAGTTCCAGATGGCGCTCATAAACAGGAAGCTCGACCCGTCGATTGAAACGGTCTTCATGATGACCAGTGAGAGCTATGCGCCGTTGAGCTCGCGCTTCATTAAAGAGATAGCGAGGCTCGGCGGCGACCTCAACGCCTTTGTAACGCCGAATGTCGCAAAGAGATTGAGGGAAAAGTTTGGCCTCTCAAAAAAGAGGCAAAAAGGAGCTCTTAAATGATCAGGCTTTCTGAGAGGCTTTCAGGGTGCGAGGAATCCGTCACGCTCGCCATTACCGCCAAGGCCAAGGCGCTTAAGGCCTCGGGCAAGGACATAATAGGCTTCGGCGCTGGCGAGCCGGACTTTGACACGCCCGAGAATATAAAAGAGGCGGCGATAAAGGCGATAAGGGACGGCCAGACCAAGTACACGGCCGTCGGCGGCATTAACGAGCTCAAGGATGCTGTGATCGCAAAATTCAAGCGTGATAACGACCTCGCCTACGGCAGGGACGAGATACTCGTATCCTGCGGTGGCAAGCACTCGATATACAACCTCTTCCAGGCGATATTGAACCCCGGCGACGAGGTCATCGTCCCCGCGCCCTTCTGGGTCTCTTACCCGGTCATGGTCTATCTCGGGGGCGGCACGGCAAAGATAGTGAATACCACGGAAAAAGATGGTTTCAAGATGTCGCCCGAGGCCTTCAGGGCCGCGATAACGGATAAGACAAAGGCGGTCGTCATAAACAGCCCTTCGAACCCGACAGGCGCGGCGTACACGGCTAAGGAGCTTGAAGAGATTGCGAAGGTCGCGCTTGAGAAAGACCTCCTCATCATATCCGACGAGATTTACGAGAAGCTCACATACGACGGGTTCCGTTCGTCATCCATCGCCTCCATCTCCGATGATGTAAAGAAGAACACCGTTGTATTGAACGGCGTATCGAAGACCTATTCGATGACAGGCTGGAGGATAGGGTATGCCGCCGGCCCCAAGGCGATAATACAGGGCATGACGAACATACAGAGCCAGTCGACCTCGAACCCGACCTCCATCAGCCAGTGGGCGGCGGTCGAGGCGTTGAACGGCCCGCAGGGGATACTGGATGCGATGGTAAAGGAGTTCGAAAAGAGAAGGGACGCGATGGTCGACGGGCTTAATGCCATAAAGGGCGTAGGCGCGCGGAGACCCGAGGGCGCGTTTTATGTCTTCGCCAATATCGGCGGCACGCTCGGCAAGAGGGCCGGTGAGAAGACCGTAAAGGGCTCGGCAGATCTGGCGAACTTTCTTTTGGACGGCGTGGGCGTGGCGGTAGTGCCCGGCGAGCCCTTTGGCGACGACTCGTTCATAAGGCTCTCCTACGCAACCTCGATGCAGAACATTGTGAAGGGTGTGGAGAGGATAAAGCAGGCGATAGAGGGGCTTAAGTAGGCAAGTAGTAAGCCCCTCCCCTCCCTCGATGGGAGGGGATTGAGGGGAGGGTGAAATATATTTAAGGCGGAGCCAATGGCCCCGCCTTTTTTATTTTTGAATACGATGTAGCTGGTAGGGTGGGCTCCGCCCACCATTTAATTATTTTGATGTCTTTACCAAAAACCTTTTTGCGCGCTCCGCGCGCTTTGGCGATGGCTCCAAGCGCTTCCTTCCTCCCCTTCCTCGTTCGCTCGCCCCCTGAGCGCTTCGCGTCTATCCTCCCTCGGCTCGCTCACCCCGGCCGCCCTGAGGCGCTCTCCGCCATGCGCCCGTGTGTTTAAAAAACAAAAACGAAAAAAACGTAGGTTGGGCTGAGCGCAGCGAAGCCCAACAATTTAATATTTTAGACCATGCAAGACAGCGTTGGGTTACACTTCGCTAACCCAACCTACAATACTCCTCCCCTCTTTACAAGGGGAGGTTGGGGAGGGGTGGTTTTGTGCGCATGGCCGAACCTGCTCTCTGACCGTTTTTGTCATTGCGAGGAGCGCAAGCGACAAAGCAATCTCAGGCCTTCAAAAATATAGAACGGTGCGCACCGCGCACCCTTACTTTACCCTCCTATACCTTATCCGTCCATCCTCGATGGAAACTATCTCAAACTCATAATCCTTGAAGGTTATTTTTTTGCCGAGAGGGTATTCAAACTTTTTAGTAAACCCCGGCTTGATAGCCCAACCGGAACGGGCATAGGCACTTGTGCTTAGGTTGTAAAAGTATTCATCATACTGCAACCCTATCTTTGAATCGGACAGCTCTGTGATGGTAAGGTCGAACCGGATGGAATCGGAGCGAGGAGTGTCACCTAAGATAGGGTCTTTAACAACAGATCCCTCGACATGGTGAAAGAAGATGTCGCCTATCCCGGCAGTTACCTCTTTATCCGGGGTAAGGGAACTTTTATTAATCGGTTCAATTGTCATGCAACCAACCAGACTCACAAGCGCAACCAAAAAAATGAATATATTTCTCATCACACCCTCCCTTTATAGTCTCGTAGTCTCGTAGGGTGCGCCCCGCGCACCATTGATTACTTCTTCAAGCCGCGCCTATTATCTCTCTTCTCTGAATATCTCCGCCTCGAAGGTGAAGATCGTCGCCCCTTCCTTCCAGGCGTCGGGTCTTAACCCCGCTTTCAAGCATGTATTCCTGAGAAACTCAACTCGATCGAACCCGCATTCCGTTGCGACCTGCGGGAGCAAGACTCCACGGCTCTGCCCCTTTATGATGTAGAGCCCGTGCCTGCCGACCTCTATATCGGCAACGTCCGATATTTCTTTTAACGGCGACAATACCGATATCTCAATCCATACCCCGTTGAGCTCTGTCTTATCAAGCCGGACGAATCGCGGGTCATTGAAGGCCGCGGCCACTGCCATGTCCGTGATCGTCTTGAAGAGAGGGTTCGGTGAGGCGAAGGTGCCTATACAGCCCCGGAGGCTGCCGTCCGCATTGTGTATGGTGACGAACGCTCCGCTATCAACGGAGAGAGCGCCGTGGTTGCCGTCGAACGACGGCTTCGACGTGCCCATTACACGGGCCTCAATCGTCGAGCGCGCAAGCTCAAGGAGGGTCTTTTTTTCTGCGTCGGTCAGCATTTCATTTCTTGCCTGGGTCTTATTTTTCCTGATATTATCATATAATATTCGATCAAAGCAAACGCCCAAGGGAAACTGATGAAAGACAGAGAAGGTCTTAAAAATGAGATACGGGCGCTTCTGAAAGAGCGCGACGCGATCATGCTCGCCCACAACTACCAGAGGGACGAGATTCAGGAGATAGCCGACGTTACCGGCGATTCACTCGCTCTTAGCCAGACCGCGGCGGAGTCCCCTAAAAAGGTGATAGTCTTCTGCGGCGTGCATTTCATGGCTGAAAGCGCGGCGATACTCTCCCCTCAAAAGACCGTGATACTCCCGAGGATGGACGCGGGTTGCCCCATGGCGGAGATGATAACGCCGGAAGACCTCGTAAAGGAAAAGGCGAAGCGGCCCGGAGTTCCTGTCGTCGCGTATGTGAACACGAGCGCGGCCGTAAAGGCCTTGAGCGACATCTGCTGTACCTCGGCGAACGCGGTGAGCGTCGTGAACTCTCTTCCGGAAGAGCGCGTCTACATGATACCGGATAAGAACCTCTCCCACTATGTGTCGCTCACCGCGAAGAAGAAGATGGAGTGGTGGAACGGATTTTGCCCCACGCACGAGAGGCTAAAGCCCTCTGAAGTCATAAAGGCGAAGGAAAAAAACCCCGGCGCGGTCTTCGTTTGCCACCCGGAGTGCAACCCCGAGGTCGTCAAACTCGCGGACCACGTATGCTCGACCTCCGGGATGTACAAGTACGCGCAGAAGACGAACGCAAGGACGATAATCGTCGGGACTGAAGTGGGGATACTCTACAAACTCCGCAAGGAGAACCCGGATAAGAATTTTATAATGCCGTCCAAGTCCCTCATCTGCCCGAACATGAAGCTCACGGCGCTTGAGGACGTTCTTGAAGCCTTAAAGGAGATGAAGAATATCGTGACGGTTCCGGAGGACGTCCGCGCAAAGGCCAAGGCTACGCTTGACAGGATGCTGAAGGTGCCGAGGGATTTCTGAGGAGGATTGGGCAGGGCAGGTTTTTTTCTTACAATTCAGACTTGTAATCTAAATCCTTAATTCGTAACTTACATAGACTCGCCTGATTTATCCGGACCTTCAGCCTGAAGCCCTTTTGCGCGCTCCGCGCGCTTATTCGCATGGGCTCCAAGCGCTTTCTTCCTCCCCCCGCCCGCTCGCGCACCCCTTAGAGCGCTTCGCGTCTAATCCACCCCGGTGCGCTCGCCTCTCCCTCCCTTAGGCGCTCTCCGCCATGCGCCAGTGTGTTTGTAAAGACAGAACAAGACAAGAAATTCTTTTTTGTTTTTCAAAACCCCCCAGGCATGGGGTGAGCGACCTTAAGGGAGGAAGTGACGCGCGAGCCGGAGGGAGGATAGACGCGAAGCGCGCTCAGGGGAGGCGAGCGCGTGGGCCGGGGAGGGCGGAGGGAGCGAATCCCTATGCCGAAAAAAGCCCGGCAGGGCGCTAAAGGCTTTTAGCAGAAAATTGGGATTGCCCATCAAGCCTATATCGAGTCACAAATTAAGGGTTCAGGTTGCAAATCTGAACCAGCCTGTTCATCCCTTTTTCGACGCACTTCTCACAAACTTCACCACCTCCATCAGCACCAGCGGCTGAATGGACGCCGCTACCACTATCACCCAGTCAAAGGCCGAGAGCGGCACGACCTTGAATATCCCTTCGAGCGCCGGGATGTAGATGAGGAGGAGCTGGGTCGAGAGTATCACGAGGACCGATAAGTTCAGCATCTTGTTCGAGAATACGCCGATCTTGAAGACCGACTCCCACGCGCTACGACAGTTGAATACATGGAACTTCTGGCAGAATACGAGTACCGTAAAGGCCATTGTCTGCGCCTTTATGGTGGACGACTCGAAGTAATAAAGCTCGAGCGTATATACCCCGAGCGTGCAGATCGCGATGAATACGCCCTGCACGAGCATTATCCAGATGAGCGCGTTCGTGACTATGCCCTCGGTCTTTGCCCTGGGCTTTCTTTCCATCACCCCGGAGTCGACCGGCTCCATCGCGAGCCCGAGCGCGGGCAACCCGTCCGTTACAAGGTTCGTCCAGAGTATCTGCACCGGAAGGAGCGGCAGAGGCATTCCGGTCAAGGACGCTATGAGGAGCACGAATATCTCCCCGATGTTGCAAGATAGCAAAAAGTGGACGACCCTACGGATGTTATCGAATATGCCGCGCCCCTCCTCGACGGCGGAGACGATGGAGGCGAAGTTGTCGTCGGTCAAGACCATGTCCGCGGCCTCTTTCGTGACGTCCGTCCCTGTGATGCCCATCGCTATACCTATATCGGCCTCTTTAAGGGCGGGCGCGTCGTTTACGCCGTCCCCTGTCATGGCGATGATCTCCCCGCGCGCCCTCCATGCCTTTACTACTTTAAGCTTGTGCTCCGGGTTTACCCTCGCGTAGACCTTTATCCTCGGTAATTCCCTGCCGAACTCGTCGGCGGACATGGCGTCGAGCTCCTCGCCCGTGACCGCCCTGTCGCCTTCGTGGAATATGCCGAGCTCCCGCGCAATGGCAACGGCCGTTGCCCTGTGGTCGCCGGTTATCATGATGGGTGTGATGCCGGCTGTCCGCGCCTTCTCGACGGCTTTAAAGACCTCTTCTCTCGGCGGGTCTATCATGCCGACGAGCGCGATGAAGGTGAGATCTTTTTCGAGCTCGTGTACCCTGTGTAGGTTGAAGGGCTCCTTCTGTTTCCTGAAGGCTATTGCGAGGACGCGTAGCGCGGAGTTCGAAAACTCGTCGTTCGCGTGCGCGATGGATGCGCGGTCGGCCTCGGTTACAGGCGCGGCCCCTGAATCTTTGAGAACGCCGGTGTATAGCGGCAACATCCTGTCAGGCGCGCCTTTTACGAACGCGTAGTGATATTCGCCGTCGGTAAATACCGTAGTCATCATCTTTCGCTCGGCGTCGAACGGCACCTCGCCAAGGAACTTATATCTTTTTAGCAACTCCGTTTTCCTGAGCCCCGCCTTCTCTCCGAGCGTCAGGAACGCGCCCTCTGTCGGGTCTCCAATGACCGAGTAGACCCCCTTGTCGTCCCTCTTAAGCTCCGCGCTGTTGCAGAGGAGGCCCGCAACGAGCGCCTCGTTAAGGACGGCGTCCTTCAAGGGGTCGATCTCGTCCTTGCCTTTTACGAACCTTCCCACCGGCGCGTAACCCGTGCCCGTGACGCCAAGGGACTCACCATTCCCAAGGTGTATCCTCTTTACCGTCATCTGGTTCTGCGTCAGCGTGCCGGTCTTGTCCGATGCGATGATGGTGGCGGAGCCGAGCGTCTCGACAGACGGGAGCTTTCTTATTAGCGCGTGCCTCTTGACCATCCTCTGAACGCCGAGCGCGAGGACGATTGTTACGACCGCCGGGAGCCCCTCGGGTATGGCCGCGACCGCGAGGCTTACGGCTACAAGGAACATGTCGAGTACCGCCTCGCCCCTGAATACACCTATGGCGAATATGAGCGCGCAGACGACCCCTGCCGCGTAGACGAGGAGGCGGCCGAACTCGGCGAGTCTCTTCTGCAGAGGCGTCGGCTCGGCTTTCACCTCTTGCAACATCCGTGCGATCTTGCCCATCTCGGTCGCCATGCCCGTCGCGACGACCACGGCCCTGCCCCTGCCGTAAACGACGGTCGTGCCGAGGTATGCCATGTTCGTCCTGTCGGCGAGAGGCACGGTGTTATCAAGCTCGTCAATCGATTTTTCTATGGCCTGGGACTCGCCAGTAAGCGCCGCCTCCTGGACCTTCAAAAACTGGGACTCGATTATCCTTACGTCCGCCGGGATGTGGTCGCCGCTCTCAAGCGCTATAATGTCGCCGGCGACGAGGTCTGAGGCCGGGACGGTTGAGAGCGAGCCATCCCTCAAGACCTTTGCCGAAGGCGCGGAGAGCTTTTTGAGCGCTTCCATTACCTTCTCGGCCTTTTCTTCCTGAATGAACCCTATGACGCCGTTAAGTACGACTATCGACATGATGGCGAGGGAATCTACCCACTCGCCGAGCACCCCGGCGATGACGGCGGAGCCAATGAGGACGAGTATTATAAATTCAGTGAACTGCTTGGCGAATTTTTTGAGGCGAGACTCCCTCTCGGCTTCGGTCAGCCTGTTCGCCCCCCATTTTTCAAGCCTTCCGCGCGCCTCGGCCTCCGAGAGCCCGTCTAAAGAGGCGTTTAATTCCTTTAATACCTCTTCGGTCTTTTGCTGGTACCATTCCATTGCGGTTTCCTCCGGTGATGATTATACCAAAAGGCTTTTTAATTTAAAGCGCCGTTAAAATCCATTTAATTTGACAATCCCCGCGTTAATTATACTATAATATCCTATTGAGGTTTGCGCGTTTTCGGGCCGGGCCTCATATCGAGCCTATCTTAACTCAAGGGAATATGGCGGGAAAAGACGCAAAAAAGATACTTGTCAGGGCCCCTAACTGGATAGGCGACGCCGTAATGGCCCTGCCAGCGCTCGAGGCATTGAAGGCCCTGTACAGGAAGGCCGATATAACCGTTCTCGCGAAGGGCAGGACCGTGCCTGTATTCCAGAACAACCCGCACATAAGCGAGATAATAGAGTACGACGACAAGAGGAGGCATAGCGGCATCTCCGGGAGGCTAAAGCTCGGCGGAGAAATAAAGCGGCGCGGGTTCGACACAGCCGTGCTCTTCCAGAACGCCTTTGACGCGGCCTTCCTGTCGTTCATCTCCGGGATACCGAAGCGCATAGGATACGCGCGGGACTTCAGGTCCAGGCTCTTGACCAACGCCATCCCGGTGACGGATGAGATAAAGAAGGTCCACCAGGCATTCTATTACCTCAATATCGTAAAGACGCTCGGCGGGGAGGTCCCTCCAAGGCCCCTGCCGAGGATATACATATCTCCAGCCGAGAGGTCCTGGGTCGAGGAGTTCGTCTCTGACAACGGCCTCAAGCGCGCCTTTCTCATAGGAGCGGCGCCTGGTGCGAGCTACGGCCCGGCAAAGAGGTGGCCGCCGGAGAAGTTCGCCGAGGCGCTCACGATTTTATGCGAGGGTCGGAACGGCTTCCCGCTCATATTCGGAGGCCCAGAGGACAAGGAGGCGTGCAGAGAGGTCTCGAAGATGCTCAAGATGAGGCACCTCGACCTCTCCGGCAAGGTCTATCTCAGGCAGTTCATGGCCCTTGTCGCGAGGCTTAACCTCTTTATCACGAACGATTCGGGGCCCATGCACGTAGGCTCGGCCTTGTCCACATCGACGGTTGCGATATTCGGCTCGACGGACGCCACACTTACCGGGCCGCTCGGGCCTTTTGCGAAGGTCATCAAAAGGGAGATAGATTGTTCGCCCTGTTTCGAGCGGACGTGCAAATTTAAACACTACAGGTGCCTTGAAGTAGAGCCCAAAGAGGTAGCGAGGGCGGCAGAGGCGCTTTTGAAGGAAAAAGAGGGTGCGGGTAAAGGCAGGAAGTAATATAGCCGTATTCCTCGACAGGGACGGCACGATAAACGAGGACACCGGGTATCTCCATGAGCCGGAAGAGCTCGTTATTATAAATGGCGCGGCAGAGGCGATAAGGAGGCTTAACGCGGCCTCTGTAATGGTCGTAGTCGTCAGCAACCAGTCGGGCGTGGGCAGGGGGTTTTTTACCGATTCGGACGTAGAGGCGGTAAACAAAAGGCTCATTGACGTTATCAAGGCCGATGGCGCAAAGGTAGACGCCATCTACTACTGCAACCACCACCCGGACGAGGACTGCGAATGCAGGAAGCCATCGCCCGGGATGATTATGAAGGCCTCAGCAGAGCACGGGATCGATCTTAATTTTTCGTATGTCGTAGGCGACAAGGGGTCTGATATCGAGCTTGCGTTTAACGCCGGGGCAAAAGGCGTCCTCGTCCTTACCGGCAAGGGGAAGGGCGAATTGCAGAAGCTTAAACGCCCCGCCGGGTTCGTAGCCGAAGACCTTACGGGCGCGGTCCTCTGGATACTCGACGACCTTAAAAGGCGGGGCGCGTCCTTGCCGAACTCCGGATGAGCCTTGAATATGAAGGTCCTTATCATAAAGCTCTCATCTATCGGCGACTGCGTCCAGACGCTTCCGGCGCTTTATTCCTTGAGAAAAGGGCTCGGGTCCAAGGGGGCGAAGGCGCGTGTAGACTGGCTTGTGGAGGAGGCGGCAAGCTCGGTACTTAAGGACAACCCGCTCCTCGACAACCTCATTGTGGTAAAGCGGGGCTGGCTCAGGAATTTCAGGGAGAACCTCAAGGCCGCAAGACGCATCAAAAAAGAGGGCTACGACATAGTCGTCGATTTTCAGGGGCTCCTTAAGAGCGGCGTATGGGTAATGCTCTCCGGCGGCAGGCGAAAGGTCGGCTTCAGGAACGGGAGGGAGTTGAGCCGCCTGTTCCTGAACGAAAAGCTCCCGCCGTTTGACATAGAGAGGCACGCGGTCGACAGGTACCTTGACCTCGCCCGTTATCTCGGCGGGGAAAAAGGGGAGGCGGTCTTTCCGCTCGACGTGGAGCGAGAAAAGGCCGTTGTAAAAAGAAAGGTCGAAAAGTCGGGGATAAAAGGCCCGTTCTTCGTCATCGTCCCCCGCGCCAGGTGGGAGACCAAACTATGGAAGGACGACAGGTTCATAGAGCTCTCGAAGAGGCTTATTGAAAAGACCGGCCTCTCGGTTGTGATAGCCGGCGGCGCCGTGGATAAAAAGAGCCTCGGAGATATGGCCGGGGCCATAGGGGAAAAAGCGGCAAGCCTCGCCGGAGCGACGGACTTAAAGGAGCTCGCCGCGCTCTTCAGGCTCTCCAAGGGTGTCGTCACGGTGGACTCAGGCCCCATGCACCTCGCCTCCGCCTCCGGGGCGAAGGTAGTCGCCCTGTTCGGCCCAACGGCCCCGTGGCGGACCGGCCCCTTCGGGGCCGGTCACGTCGTCATAAGAAAGGGGATAGAGTGCAGTCCGTGTTTCAAGCGGGCTTGCAATGACCCCAAGTGCATGACCGGGATAACGGTAGACGAGGCGCTCGAAGGGGCGCTTAAAATCCTTAAATAGGGCGATATGGAATTTTTTTCAAATATTGACAGGGAGGTCTTTCTCCTTGTAAACCACGGGTTCACATCAGGCGCCCTTGACTCGGTCATGGTCTATGTGACCGATAAGTTCAATTTTCTGGGTGCGATTATCGTCGCGGCCATATTGATACTCGTCCTCGGGAAGAGAAAAGACAGGGTCGGCCTCATCCTCCTCGTAGTCCTCGTGCTTTTGAGCGACCTCGCCTCGAACCTCTTGAAGCATGCCTTCATGAGGGTGCGGCCGTGCGACGCGATAGAGGGGGTGCGCCTCCTTGTCGGGTGCGGAGGCTCGTACTCGCTCCCTTCCGGGCATGCCACCAACATATTCTCCGCGATGGTCTTTCTGACATTGAGGTACAAAAAATTCGCCCCTGCCTTCCTCGTTATGGCGGTGGTGGTATCGTATTCAAGGGTCTACGTCGGGGTCCATTATCCCTTTGATGTGTTTTCCGGCGCGCTCCTCGGCTCCCTCATGGCCTATGGGTTCACGATCGCGGAGAATAGGTTCATCACAGGGAAGTTCAAGCCGCTTGAGGCCCCCAGGGACGAAGACAAGGAGAGGGGCCGGTTTGAGGCATAGGAACCTTACCCTCTGCCTCATCGCGGTCCTCGCGGTCTCAAGGGTCCTCTACATCGTCTACGGCCCCTTTGACGTCTCGCCTGACGAGGCGCACTACTGGGAGTGGTCGAGGAGGCTCGACCTCTCGTATTACAGCAAAGGGCCGGGTGTCGCCTACGTCATAGCCTTCTTCACCTCCATCCTCGGCCCGACGGAGTTGGGCATTCGGCTCGGGGCCGTGGTATTCTCGTCCCTTACTACATACCTCATATACCTCATCGGCAGGGATGTTTTTAAGAGCGAGCCAGCCGGGTCCTGGGGCGCGCTACTCGTGAATGTTACGCCCATATTCTCCATAGGCGCGATACTCATGACGACCGACGTCCTCTTTATCTTCTTCTGGGTCCTCGCCGTCTACTGCCTCGCAAGGGCCCTTAACGGACGAACCTATTGGTGGTACTTGTCCGGCCTCGTCATAGGGCTCGGCTTCCTCTCCAAGTACACGATGGTCTTCATGTATTTCTCGCTCTTCCTCATCCTCGTCTCCTCGAAGCAGGAGAGGAGGTGGTTTTTAAGGCCCGAGCCGTACATCATGGGGCTCATAAGCCTCATAGCCGTAACCCCCGTTATATACTGGAATATTTCCCACGGACAGGTTACAATCAGGCACACAATTGGGCAGGCCCATCTGGGTAGCGGTGGCCTTGCTCTCTCCTCGCTCGGAGATTTTTTCGGTTCTCAGGCGGCGCTTGCGACCCCGCTCATATTCATCGGGCTTATATACGGGCTTGCGAGGTGCGCGGTTAAGGGCTGGAGAGAGGCAAAAAGCGGCCTCCTCCTCGTCTTCTTCGCAGGCGCGCCTCTTTTTTTATTTTTCGCGATAAAGTCCCTCCACGCCAAGGTCCAGGCGAACTGGGCCGTCGCCGCGTACGCCGCGGCGTTC
This sequence comes from Deltaproteobacteria bacterium GWB2_55_19, assembly GCA_001797465.1. Taxonomy (GTDB): domain Bacteria; phylum Desulfobacterota; class GWC2-55-46; order GWC2-55-46; family GWC2-55-46; genus GWB2-55-19. Next base: position 312,792 of record MGPQ01000010.1, read on the forward strand.
CCCGCGGCTCTATGGGCGATCGAGGGGTTCAGCAAGGGCCGGGTCAGGGCCTTGAAGGCGGCTACTATCGTCATGGCGGTCGCCGCCACTTTAATAGCATACTTTCCGTGGACGCTCGGTGCATTCGGGGCGAGCCTCCTAAGACGCCCCCCGTATAACAGGGTTACGGGCTGGGCCGAGCTCGGCGAGAACGTCTCGCGCCGAAGTGTCGAGATGGCGAAAGAAGGCCCTTTTTTCATAGCGAGCGACACCTATCAGATAACGAGCGAGCTCGCGCTTTATACGAAGGGCAACCCCGTCGTATACAACGTAGTCACTGGCGGGAGACGCATGAACCAGTACGACCTCTGGCCAGGGTACTTCGATTTGAAAGGCTATAACGCGCTCTACGTGAAGGGCGGCAATGCGGATGCCGGGGGAGAGTTCATGGTGGCGTTCGAAAGGTGCGGGAAAGAGGCTGTAACTCTCCACTGGGGGGGGGAGCCTCTAAAGGACTTCACCGTCTTCCGCTGTTACGGCTTCAAGGGCATGGAAAGGCCCAATGAGTACGAGACATACTGACACACGACGGAGGGTACGTTTGGAAGAGTCGGTTTCCATAGTCATACCGGTTTTTGAGGAAGAAGAGAGCCTGCCCCACCTCTACAAGGCTATAAAAGCAGTCACGGAAAAGCTCAAGAGGAAGTGCGAGATAGTCTTCGTGGACGACGGCTCAAAGGACGGGACCTTCAGGATACTCGAATCCATCCAGAAGAAGGACCCCTCGGTCGTCGTCGTATCCTTCAGGCGCAACTTCGGCCAGACCGCGGCCATGGCCGCCGGGTTCGAGTATGCCTCAGGCGACATCATCGTCACGATGGACGCCGACCTCCAGAACGACCCGGACGACATACCGAAGCTCCTCGAAAAGATAAAGGACTGCGACGTCGTCAGCGGCTGGAGGAAGAACAGGCAGGACAAGTTCTTATCGAGAAGGCTCCCCTCGATGATGGCCAACGGGCTCATATCGAAGGTCACCGGGGTCGCGCTCCATGATTACGGTTGCACGTTGAAGGCCTACCGTAAAGAGGTCATAAAGAACGTCCGTCTCTACGGTGAGATGCACAGGTTCATACCGGCGATAGCGAGCTGGGTGGGTGCGACCATCACAGAGGTCGAGACAACCCACCACGCGAGGAAGTTCGGGAAATCCAAGTACGGGATATCGAGGACCATAAGGGTCATACTCGACCTCATAACGGTAAAGTTCCTGCAATCTTTCTCAACGCGGCCCATACACGCCTTCGGCCCCGGAGGGCTCGCCATGGGCGCGATCGGGTTTTTCATCGCGCTCTACCTGAGTTTTGAAAAGCTCTTCATGGGCAAGGCCATAGGCGGGAGGCCCCTCCTCATACTCGCCGTACTCCTCATAATCTTAGGGGTCCAGCTCGTCATAATGGGGTTGCTCGGCGAGATGCTCGCGAGGATATACCACGAGTCCCAGGGCAAGCCCATATATACGGTCAAAAAGGTGTTAGGCAGATGAAGAACGTCATTTCGGTCATAGTAAAGATAGGCGTCTCCATCGCCATCCTGTATTTCCTCTTCAGGAACATCGACCTGGAGGCGTTTTTAAGGACCGTCCTCGCCGTCAACCCCTATGCGGTCGTCTTCGTCGCCCTCCTCTTCATAGCCTCTCAGGCGACCTCTGCCTTCCGCTGGTCGATAATACTCAGGAAGGACATGGACATATCGTATTTTAAGCTCCTCTCCATCTACTTCGTCGGGATGTTCTTCAACAACTTCCTCCCGACGATGGTCGGCGGGGACCTCGTGAAGGGCTACTACCTCTACAAGCACACGAAGAAGGGCGACGTCTCGCTCGCCTCCATATTCATGGACAGGTACTCGGGTTTTTCCGCCCTCATGGTGATAACCTCCATCGCGCTCATCTTCGGATACCCGCTGATCGCAGGCACCGGGCTCCCGTTCTTTTTCGCGCTCCTCATAGGCGGGTTCACCCTTATGTCTCTCATCATCTGGGTGGGGCCCCTTCACAAGTGGGCGATGGACATACTCGCCAGGGTCCATTTCTACGGCATAAACAAGAAGATAGACACCTTTTACAGGGTGCTCATGGGGTACAAGAGCCACAAGGACATACTCTGGAAGATATTCGTCTGCTCGGTCTTTGTCCAGGTCGGCGTCATGGTCGGGTATTACTTTCTGGGGCGCGGCCTCGGCATGGACGTGCCGATAACGTACTTCTTCCTCTTTATCCCCCTGACGACGGCGGTATCGATGCTCCCCATATCGCTATCCGGCCTCGGCATAAGGGAGGGCGCGTTCGTGTTCCTCTTTACGCGCGTAGGAGCTACCACGGAGCAGGCGCTTACGCTCTCGCTCATGTGGTTCGTCATCCAGGCGCTGGTGTCCATCGCCGGCGGCATCGAGTACGTGAGGATGGGCGGGAAAAAAGCGGCGTTCGGCAAGGAGCCGCTGGACAGTTAAAGCCTTTTGCGACCCGTTTTTTTGTGTTATATTCCAAGTTCTTAGAATTTCTACGGAGGTAAATTCCCCAATGCCGATAGACAAGGAGCTCCTCGATATCCTTGCATGCCCCAAGTGCAAGGGCAAGATAAGGCTGAGTGACAAGAAGGACGGGCTCATCTGCGAAAAATGCAGACTCGTCTACCCGATCAAGGACGACATCCCCATAATGCTCATCGACGAGGCGGCCCCCCTGAAGTAGGCTCGCATGGAGAAGGTCACCGTAACCATAGTCGCCCTGAACGAGGAGGACTACATCGGCGACTGCCTCGAGAGCGTCTCCTGGGCCGACGAGATCATCGTCTCGGACTCCGGCTCGACCGACAGGACGGTCGAGATATGCCGTTCCCACGGGGCGAAGGTCTTCTCGGACAAGTGGCTGGGCTTCGGGGGGCAGAAAAACCTATGCGCCGGGAGGGCCGCCCATGGATGGATACTTAACCTCGACGCCGACGAGAGGGTGACGCCGGAGCTTAAGTCCGAGATTAGAGATGTCCTGGAGGGGCCGGACAAGGACGGATATCATATTCCGAGGAAGAATTATCTCGGAAAGGTCTGGATAAGACACTGCTGGTATCCGGACTATACGCTCCGCCTTTACAGGAAGGAGAGAGGCGCTTACACGAATAAATGCCATGCCTCGGTAGTTGTCAAGGGGCCCGGCGGACGCCTCAAAAATCCTCTAGTCCACCTCTCATACAGGGACATTACGGATTACATGGAGCGGCTTCAGAAGTATTCCACCCTTGCCGCAAAGGATATGCTTGAGGAGGGGCGGGAGGCCGCGGTCGCGGACCTTGTTTTGAGGCCCCAGGCCGCCTTTTTGAAGATGTACGTAATGAAACGGGGTTTCCTTGACGGGACGCTCGGTTTTATCCTATCCCTCCTTAACGCCTACTACACGCTGGCAAAGTACTCCAAACTCTGGGAAATGAAAAGGGGAAAGGCCGCGTCTTGAAGAGAGGCTACCCCGGCCCTAACGCTTTGATTTAACTATGAAATCCGCTGGCAAGGGGGCCGGCTACGGCGCCTTGCGCTTAAGGCGCTTCTCTTGCTTTTAGGCCTTTGACAGAGTACAATATCCCGGATCGGATATTCGGCCTCAGGCGTATCGTTCAGAGGTCAATCGGAGAGGCGCGCGCGTGGAATTCAAGGGCGTAAACAAGATACTTATACTGAAGCTCCGGCTCATCGGAGACGTGCTCCTCACGGTCCCTGTCATAAAGGCCCTGAAGGGGGCGTTCCCGGGGGCGCGCATATCCGTGCTCGTAAACTCCGGCACCGAGGAGATGCTCACAGAGAACCCTCTAATCGACGAGATAATCGTCTTTGAGAGGGGGCTTAAAAAGGCCGCGCTCGCCAAGAGGGTAAAAGGGGAACTCCGGCTCGTAAAGGAGCTCCGCAGGCGCGGCTTTGACATGACCGTCGATCTTACGAGCGGAGACAGGCCCGCGCTCCTCGGTTTTATGACAGGCGCGAGGTACAGGCTCGGCTTCGACCCGGCAGGCAAGGGCTTTGCCGGGAAGAAATACCTCTATACGCATCTGGCGAAGAGGCCGAGGCTCAAGCACGTGGTCTTACGCGATTTGACGCTCCTGGAGGCCTTCGGCATAGGCAGGAAGGGCCTCTCGATAGATATTTACACCTCGCCTTCGGATGAGGCCTTTATGGAGAGGCTCCTCAAGGAGGCGGTCTGCTCGAATTCCCGGTTCGTCCACGTCCACCCCACGGCCTCTGAGTTCTACAAGTGCTGGACGGACGAAGGCATGGCTCAGGTAATGGACGCGATTGAGGGCGCGGGTTTGAGGGCTGTCGTCACCTCAGGCCCCGCCCAAAGGGAGCTTGATATGGTCGCCTCCATCTTAAGCCGCATGAAGACGAGGCCAGTCGACCTCTCCGGGAGGCTGGGGTTAAAGCACCTGGCTGTCCTCTCCAGGCGCGCTGTTCTTTTTTTCGGGGTGGACACCGCGCCCATGCACATAGCCGCGGCGGTCGGCACCCCGGTAGTCGCGCTCTTCGGGCCGAGCGGCGCCTTTGACTGGGGGCCGTGGGACAACTCGGAGAACTCAAGGCCGGGCAAGGGCTTCGGCGGCGACGGGGAGGCCTCGATCCAGTCGCCTTATACGGAGTTAAGGGGCGTGCAGACCTCGGGCGCGCATACGATCATACAGAGGGGCTGGGAGTGCGTCCCGTGCGGGAAAAAGGGGTGCAAGGCCTCCGGCAAAAGCGACTGCCTCGCGGACTTGACGGCCGAAGAGGTGAGAGCCGTCATCATCGAAAGGCTTAAAGTACCGGCGTACAGGGGGGCTAAGGTAATACCGTTTCGCGGTACGCGTTGAGCTTGCCGTCAAAAAGACCCTGTATCCGATAATCAGCCCCCCGGTCAACGGTTTTTCTTAATATCCTCTGTTGGGTGTAATGGCAAAATTTCATCATAAGGCGCTGGAACTCATCTTCAGGGCGATAAGCAGGAACGATGCCGTTCCGCCGGCGTTTTCTCCCGGCAAGGTCAAAGGCATCCTCCTTGTGAATACCACCGCCATAGGGGATACCCTACTGTCAACTCCGGCGATACGGGCGGTGCGAAGCGGGTTTCCGGATGCCCGCATATCCGCGCTCGTGAGCAAAAGCGCGTTCCAGGTCTTAAAGGGGAGCCCGAGGATAGACGAGTTCATAATGCATCCGGGGAAGCTTAACATGGGAAACATCCTGAGGCTTCCCGGGCTCGTCAAAAGCCTTAAAAGACGGGCCTTCGATCTTGTGATAGTCCTTCACGCGAAAGACCCCGACGCCGGGCCGCTCGCGTATCTTACGGGCGCCCCGTGGAGGCTGGGCTGGACGGAAAGCAGGTTTTCTTTTCTCTTCACGATGGCTGTGCCGACCACGGCCATTGAGCACGGGGTCGATATAAAGCTTAAGCACCTGGAGAGGCTCGGGGTAAGGTCTAAAGAAAGGTCCCTTGAGATGTTCCTCTCAAGGGAGGATGAACTTGAGGCGGAAGCGGTATTAAAGGAGATCGAAAAAAGAAAAAGGCCTTTTGCCGTTATCCACCCCTTCGGGAGCAAGGAAGTGAAGTGGTGGCCCCTGGATAAGGTCGAAAGGTTTTCCGGGCTCCTTGCCGGGAGGTTTGACCTCACCCCGGTGATAATAGGAGACGCCTCGACGGCCTCTCTCGCCGAAAAGGCGGCAGAGAAGTGCAACGGCATATCGACGGCGGGGAAGCTTACGCTGCGCGGCGCGGCCGCGCTCATGGCCAGGGCGGCCTTTGTCCTCTCTACCGACAGCGGACCGATGCACATGGCGCAGGCGCTTGGCGTCCCAACGATTGCGCTCTTCGGCCCCGACGACCCCAGGCTTACTGGCCCCTTGAACGGCAACAGCAACGTTGTGAGGGAATTGCTCCCGTGCGCGCCGTGCAGGAAAAAACAGTGCATCTATCCAGAGGTCAGGTGCATGACCGCGATCTCGCCTGAAAAGGTCTTAAGCCATGCGGAAAAGCTCGTCTTTCAGCGTATGCATACCCGCGCATAACGAGGAAAATTGCATAACAAGGACCCTGGACTCCGTCCTTGATGCCTTGAAGGTGACAGAGGCGCGCTCCGGAGAGATTATTATTTGCGCCAACGCCTGTATTGACCAAACAATCGAGCGCGTGCGCCTCTGGGCCACAGGGCGCGGACTGGGTTTCAGGCTACATGCCATCGAGGGGCCAGCGCCCGCAAAGGCCGACGGTTTCGTCACGGTCTTTGACACCAAAAAGCCCGGGAAGCCGAACGCGTGGAACGAGCTTAAGGACAGGGCAAATGGTGAGATACTCATATTCGCCGACGCCGACGTGCTTATCGAAAGAAATGCCTTTGCGCTTCTCTTGAAGGCGCTTGAGGAAAACCCCGGGGCCCTTGCGGCTGGCGCGGTGGTCTTCGCCCCGCCGGGGGTCGGCAACGCGCTTTACAGGAGAACGGCCATCAAAATGAAAGAGTTCGCAAGAAAGCCCGCGCCCTACATAAACGGCCCGCTTTACGCTATCAGGAGGGGGGCGGTGGAAAGCGTCCCTGTCGGGATAATCGGCGAGGACGCGTATCTAAGCATGGTTGTAGGGCCAAAAAATACGCTTAAGGTGGATGGGGCCGTAGCCTGGCAGGTCCCTCCAAACACGTATGGGGATTATTTCAGGAGACGGACAAGGGATAACCTTTCGGACATGCAGCTTAAGTCCCTTTACGGGGAGCGTTACCTGGCCTTCAGGGCGGCGACCAGCGATACAAGGAGCAAGTCGGAGAGGCTCTCCACGCTCACATGTTCTGAGCGCGTCTTCAAGAGGATAACGTTCCCGCAGATATGGTTGCTTAAGCTCCTCGATAAGATGGCTGAGAAGAAGGCCAGAGCCATGTTCAGGGCAGGGGATATAAGATGGTATACCATATCCTCCACCAAAACGGCCGCCAACGGCGATAAATAGAACGTAATCGATGCGCACATCCGGGGGGCGTATCCGGCGCGCGGGAAAAAGGCCGCAGAGGGCTGAGATGAAGGGAACTGACAACATACTCAAATACGATATGACGTCGTTTGCGGAGAGGCTCGACCTCGCCGGGCTATTCATAATGGCCGTTGCGCTCCCGCTCTCCGAAGGCGCCAAGAACATCGGTTTCGCCGTAGCCGTGCTCGGCTTCCTACTGTCATTCCGGAGGAAGAGGGGGCTTATCATCACCGCCTTCGGGTTCGGACTCCTCGCGCTATTTCTCTCCGGCGCCCTCTCCACCATAACGGCCCTCGACCAGAGGGCGAGCGTGAAGGGGCTCTGGGACGTCTTCAGGTACGGCATGGTCTTCCTCGTGGCCGCGAACTCCGTTATCACCGAGGGCGAGGGGAGGGCGGTCATATGGGGGCTTCTCGCCTCCCTTGCCATTGGCGGACTCTGGGGCGCGGCGGTTATGCAGTCGGCCGGGAAACCGCTTGAGATACTCTCGCTCGGCCATTCCAATCACACCGGCATATTCGTCTCTATGGCCGCGGCGGTCTCCCTCTGCCTCTTCCTCTTCGGCAGGGGCCGCTCCGAGCGTGCCCTCTTTGCGTTTGCCACGGCCTTCTTCATGATAATCCTCCTCTTTACGGCGTCGCGCGGGGCCTTCCTCGCCTTTATGGCCGCGGCCATAGCCATACTCGCCTTCAGGTACTCGTGCTCGAAGGTCAAGGCCGCGGCGCTCCTTGCCGTGCTCGTCATCTGCACGATAGGGTACTTTTATTCGCCGCTCAACGTTAAAAGCGGCGCCTATGACAGCGAGCGGTTTAAGATCTGGCGGATTTCGATGAGGTCCTTCGAGGCCCACCCTCTCTCAGGGATAGGGCTCAACAACTTTTATCTTTCCGGCAGCGAGATGACCTTAAGCCATGCCCATAACCTCTATGTCAACACCCTCGTCCAGAACGGCGTAATCGGCGCCGCGGCGCTTGCCGCCGTGCTCGCGGGCGCCGCAACGCTCCTATGGAAGGCCCGGGGCTTAAGGTGCGCCGACCCCCTCTACGGCAGGACAGTCTGGTACGGCGCGCTCGGCGTCTACGTTATCGTCATCGTGGCCGGGCTGACGAACACCACGCTCCATCACGAACACGCGATATTCTTTACCCTCGCCATGGGGCTTCTTGCGGCCGCCAGCCGGACAAGGCGCTCCGATTGACCAGGGGCGCCCTGATAGCGATATTCTGCGGCCCCGCTCTTCCTTCCATAAGGCGCGCCGGTGTCTTTCTTTGGACTGGCCGGAGATGAAAAAGGCGCTCTTCATAAGGAGGGACAATATCGGGGACCTCGTATGCACTACCCCGGCGATAAGGGCTTTTAAGGTCGCCCACCCTGAGTGCGGCGTCTCTGTCCTCGTAAACTCCTACAACGCCGAGGTCGTCGCCAACAACCCTGACGTGGACAAGGTATTCGTCTATGAGAAGGCGAAGCACTCGGGCGCGGCGCTATCCTCGCACTTGAAGAACCTCGCGCTCTTCATGCGCCTCCGGAGAGAGAGGTTCGATGTGGCCTTCGCTTGTAGCTATGACTATTCGCAGAGGGCGGCGAGGCTCGCCTTCCTCTCCGGCGCGCGCCTCAGGGTCGGCTACGCTACGGCAAAGGACGCCTCAGCCAGGATATTCCTCAATCGCCCGCTCCCGGCCCCGCCGGACGGCCTGCACGAGGTCGAGGGGATAATCGGGCTCCTTGCCCCTTTCGGGGTCAAGTCCACTCCGCCGAAGATGGTATTGAACCCCCTCCCGTCCGAAAGGGAGAAGGCGCTCCTTTATCTAAAGCGGACAGGGCTTAAGAACCCCGAAGACGCCGTGATATTCCAGATAAGCTCGAGGAAGCCCGAGAACAGGTGGCCCGTCGAGAGGTATAAAGAGCTCGCAGTCCTTATTGACGACCGCCTCAAACTCCCGGTCATACTCCTCTGGTCGCCGGGCGATTCCAGAAATAAGTTTCATCCCGGAGACGACGAGGCGGCCGAGTGGCTCATCTCCAACATGAAGACGAGGCCTTATCCATACAGGACAGAGAGCCTCTCGGAACTTGTTGCGGTCATGAGCTTCGGGGCCGTAGCCGTCACCCCGGACGGGGGCGCTATGCACATGGCCGCGGCGCTCGGAAAGCCCATCGTCGCGGTCTGGGGCTCGACCGACCCGGCAAAGTGGGCGCCCTGGGGCGTTCGCCACCGCATACTCCAGAAGGGTTCGCTGAAGGCAAGCGACGTCACCGCGGAAGAGGCCTTCTCCGCCCTCATGTCGCTCTTGTCAGGCGCGGGGCAAAAAGGGGGATCGAAGTGAGGATCGGTCTCGTCAGGATGAGATACACGCCCTTTGGCGGGGCAGAGGTCTTCTTGAAGAGGTTCATCTCGAAGCTCCTCGATCGCGGGCATAAGATAGACGTTTTTTCGTCGTCATGGGAGGAGGAAAAGGGCGTTACGGTCCATAAGATCGACGCCGGCGGGCCCTCGTTCCTCCGTCCATTGAGGTTCGCTACGAACGTCGCGAGAGAGGTCGGAAGGGTGAGGCCGGATATCACTTTGAGCCTCGAGCGGACGTTCTCGCAGGAGATATACCGCGCCGGCGACGGTTGCCACAGGGAGTGGCTCATACAGAGGGGGAGGCGCTCCGGAGCGTTGAAGAGGGCGTCGCTCGCATTCAGCCCCAAGCACAAGGTCCTGCTCGCCCTCGAAGAGAGGCTTTTTAAAAGCCCTGGGCTTAAAGCCGTCGTTGCCAATTCGAACCGGGTAAAGGACGAGATTATAAGGCATTATGGTTTGCCTGCCGAAAAGATATGTGTTATATACAACGGGATAGACGTCGCCTCCTTTGAGCCGGATGATGCCGAGAGGGTGCGTCTGCGCAAGTCATTCGGGGCCGACGAGGAGACGGTCGTCTGCCTCTTCACAGGCTCTGGTTTCGAGCGGAAGGGTCTCTCTGCGGCCATAAGGGCGCTCGCCCTCCTTAAGGACAAGGGGGACAGAAGGCTCGTCGTCATAGGAAAGGGGTCGGTCTCCCCTTATCTGGAAGAGGCCAAAAAACTCGGGGTCTCGGACAGGGTGGTGTTCATGGGGCCGGTAGAGGGGGCCTCCCGTTACTGCCTGGCAGGGGATATATTCGTCCTCCCGACGATCTACGAGCCATTCAGCAACGCGTGCCTGGAGGCCATGGCCGCGGGGCTCCCGGTAGTCACCACGCGCGCTAACGGGGCGTCCGAGATACTTATTGACGGAGAAAGCGGCGGCATAGTCGAAGACCCGGATAATCACGAAGAGGTCGCCGCCAAGATTGAGCCCTTCCTCGACAAGTCCTCAAGGCTTACAGCCGGGAGGCTCGCGAGGGCCGAGGCTCTAAAACACCCGATGGAGAGGACCGTCGGAGAATTCCTGGACCTTATCGAGGGGCTTAAGGACGCGAGATGAGACACCTGTTAAGTCTTAAGAGGGCGAGAACGATAATCGAGAGGTTCCGGGAGGCGCGCCTCCTCGTCATCGGCGACCTCATAATGGACCACTTTATCTGGGGCAAGGTGCGCCGGATTTCCCCGGAGGCCCCGGTCCCGGTTGTCGAGGTCACATCCGAATCCCTCATGCTCGGCGGCTCTGCCAACGTCGTCAACAACATACACTCGCTCGGCGGGAAATCCCTTGTAACGGGCGTCGTCGGCAGGGACGACGACGGCAGGAAGTTGATCGCCGCGCTCAAGGACAAGGGGATACCGACCGAGGGCATCATAGCCGACTCAAAGAGGCCGACGACCATAAAGACGAGGGTCATAGCCCACAACCAGCAGGTCGTCCGCTTCGACAGGGAGAAGAAGGACAGGATAGAGCCGGAATCCACCGCCAAGGTCTTCAATTACGTAAAAAAGGCGATGAGAAACTCCGACCTCGTTATAATATCGGACTACGCCAAGGGGCTCATAACCGAGTCCCTCGTAGAGGATACGGTCGAGGCGGCAAGGAAGCTCGGCAGGCCCGTGGCAGTAGACCCGAAGGTCGAGCACTTCGATTATTACAGGGGCGTTTCCATCGTGACGCCGAATAACCTTGAGGCCTCTCTCGCCTCAGGCGTTGAGATAATTGACGACGCCTCGCTCCACAGGGCAGGAGAGGTCCTCTTCAACAAGATCGGGTGCGAAGCGCTCCTCATAACGCGCGGCGAGAACGGGATGAGCCTCTTTGAGCCCGACTCCGAGACCCACATACCTACGGTCGCGCAGGAGGTCTTTGACGTAAGCGGCGCCGGGGATACCGTCATAGGGGCGCTCGGCCTCGCGCTCGCCTCAGGGGCGTCCTATAAGGAGGCCTCGGTCATAGCGAACTTCGCGGCCGGGGTCGTCGTCGGCAAGGTCGGCACCGCGACGGTCGCGCCTGACGAGCTCGTCATGGCGATAGAGGCCGGGCTCAGGAAGTCGAGATGATTGCGCGAGCGAGCTCGATGCCGTAAAGCCCGTAATATCCGTTTCGCGGCGGAAGCGCTTCTCTTCCAGGGGGTATTCAATAGATGGCTAAATCAATGACCGGCTATGGCCGGGGGGATATCCTTATAGGCGCGGACGCCTTTGCCGTCGAGGCGAAGTCGCTGAACCACAGGTTCATCGACTTAAGCCTCCGCATGCCCGAGAGGTTCTACCAGTTCGAGGGAAAGATAAGGGACGAGGTAAAAAAGAGGTTCTCAAGGGGCGCGTTCTCGATATTTGTAAACGCGGTCTCTGCCGAGGCCCCGGCTTTGAAGCTCAACCTGCCGCTCGCGAGGGCCTATATGGACGCCGCGGAGGACGTGAAGAAGGAATTCAATCTCAAGGGCGCGCTCGATATCGAGACGCTCTTCAGGCTGAAGGACATATTCACGGTCGAGAAGAAGGATGCTGTCGCTGAAAAAGACTGGGAGAGCGTGCAGAAGGGTTTCGACGAGGCCTTTGATAAGCTCTCGGCGTGGAGGGTCGCCGAAGGCAGGGCTTTAAAGACCGACCTCTTCGCGATGATAGACACGCTCGTTGGGCTCCTCTCCAGGATCGAGGCGCGGGCCCCGCAGGTGCTTGAGGCGTACAGGCAGAGGCTCAAGGATGAGATGGAGAAGTTCCTGAAGGACAGGGTGGACGAGTCCCGCATACTCCTTGAAGCGGCAGTATTCGCGGACAGGACGGCCGTAAGCGAGGAGATAGTGAGGCTCAAAAGCCACCTCGATATGTTCAGGGAGTACCTGGGGGTGGTGGACGAGCCGGTCGGCAAAAGGCTCGACTTCCTCTGCCAGGAGATCGGCCGCGAGATAAACACCATCGGGTCGAAACCGAGCGACGTTCTTATTACCCAGATAGTGGTCGAGATGAAGGGCGAGGCGGAAAAGATAAGGGAGCAGGTGCAGAACATAGAGTAGCGGGGCGGCGCAGGGCAGGGGCTTTCAGGTTTGATAAATCCATTACGATAACCGAAATACATGGGCGGCATACCATTCATAGTATCGGCCCCTTCCGGCGCGGGAAAGACCACCCTTTGTAAGAAGGCGGTTGATTTTTTTCCGGATCTGAGGCATTCTATCTCGTACACCACGCGCCTGCCCAGGGCCGGCGAGGTGAACGGCGTGGACTACTGGTTCATTGAGGACCGGGTCTTCGACGAGATGATAGCGAGGGGCGAGTTCCTTGAGTACGCAGGGGTCTACGGCAAGAGGTACGGGACCTCGAAAAAAGACCTCGACCACCTCCTCTCCGAAGGCTTGAGTGTCATACTCGAGATCGACATCCAGGGTGCGGACCAGATAAGGGAGAAAATTCCCGGCGCAGTAGGCGTATTCATACTGCCGCCTTCCATTGAGGCGTGCAGGGTGAGGCTAAGGCAACGCGGCAAGGACTCCACGGAAGAGATAGAGAAGAGGCTGAACATCGCCCTTGAAGAGGTAAAGAGGGCGCCCCTTTACGATTACATCATCATAAACGACGACCTCGAGGCGGCCTTTGAACGCTTCAAGTCAGTCGTCGCCGCGGAAAAGGCGCGGACCCCGAGGATGTTAGAGGCTGTCTCCGGCATATTCGGGGCCGCAACCGAAAAATAAGACAGGCTTAATAAAGAGGAGAATATACATGGCAAGGATAACCGTAGAGGACTGCCTTAAGAAGGTGCCGAGCCGTTTTACGCTCGTACACCTCGCCTCCCAGAGGGCGAGGACGCTCATAAAGGGCGCGCCCTCGATAATCAAGACCGAGAACAAGTCGGTCGTTACCGCGCTTAGAGAGGTCGCGGCCGGGTTCATAACCGTTGCGGATACCGTAAAGAAAAAGGGCGACCTCTCCGAGTAGGTCCTATGCGTAAATCCGCCCCTCGCGGGGCGGATTTTTTTTGCCCGCTACCAGCCGCTTCCCAAATCGAGAGCCGCGCCTCGGATAAATGGTCTTCTCAAGTCTGATCTTCCTGTTCCTGTTCCTCCCCATGGCGCTTGTCTGCTATTACGCGGCGGGGCGTAGGCTCAGGAACGCCGTATTACTCGCCTTCAGCTGGGCCTTCTACTTCTGGGGGTCGGCCGAGGTCCTCGGCATACTCATCGTCTCCACCCTCACCGACTACCTCATAGGACTTGAGATCGACGGGGCAAAGGACAGGCGCGGCGCTAAAAGGTGGGCGGCGTTTTCCATCATTGTGAACCTCGCCTTCCTCGCGTATTTCAAGTACGCGAACTTCTTTGTCGGAGAGCTCTCCGGCGTATTATCTTTATTCGGGGGGGGGCCGCTTCCCTGGGCAGAGGTGCTCCTGCCGACCGGCATATCCTTCTTCACCTTCCACAAGATAACCTACATCGTTGACATATACAGGGGGACGAAAAAGGCCTTCAGGTCCTTCGTCGACTTCGCCTTATACATCGCCTTTTTCCCACAGCTCATAGCAGGCCCCATCGTCCGCTTCCACGAGATAGCCGATCAGATAACCGGGAGAAGGGAGAATACCGGGGACTTCTACACCGGCGTGGTGCGGTTCCTATGGGGGCTCGTTAAAAAGGTCCTTATAGCGGACGCCTGCGGGGAGATCGCCGACGCGGTATTCGCGCTCTCTCCCATGCACCTCGACACCAAGTCCGCGTGGCTCGGGGTATTCTCCTACGCCATGCAGATTTACTTCGACTTCTCGGCGTACGCGGACATGGCCGTCGGGCTCGGGCTCATGTTCGGGTTTAAACTCCCGGAGAACTTCAGGCGGCCTTATTCGGCCCTCTCCATTACGGACTTCTGGAGGAGGTGGCACATAACGCTCTCGAACTTCTTCCGCGACTACTTATATATTCCGCTCGGCGGGAATAAGGCGGGTACACAGAGGGCGTACTTCAACCTCCTCGTAGTCTTCACCCTCTGCGGCCTCTGGCACGGAGCGAACTGGACCTTTCTCGCGTGGGGGTTATATCACGGTGGGCTACTCATATTCGAGAGGGTGGCAGGCATAAGGAGGGTCGAGCCGGGGAGGGGTGAGGCAGTAAGGAGGGCCGCGACATTCGTCCTCGTCCTTATCGGCTGGGCACTTTTCCGCTCCGGGTCGATCGGGGAGGCGGCGCTGTTCATAAGGGCGATGTTCGTGCCCTCTAACCTGCCCGTGCCCATCGAGGTCTCGCTCGCCCTGAACGCGCGGAACGTCGTCTTACTCGCGCTCTCGTCTATCGTCCTCTTTTTGCCGAGAGAGTGGTCCGGTTACAGGATCTTCGACGAGAGAAGACCTGCCGTTTCTCTTGCGCTTACCGTGGGGCTCTTCATACTCGCGCTCTATTCGTTCTCGTTCATCGCCGGAGGGTCTTTTAACCCGTTCATCTACTTCAGGTTCTGATGATGAGAAGAAAGGCATTCATAGCGGTCTTTCTGTTTTTAGTAGCCGCGCCGCTCGTAGCGTTCGTCTTCGGGTATGAGATGAAATCGACTGACAGGCGCTCGCTCGCCTCACGCCCCGCTCTCTCGATAGAGGGGCTTGAAGACAGGTCGTTCTTTTCCCTTTACGAAGGCTATTTCAACGACCACTTCCCTGTCCGCGCCGCGCTCATAAAGGCCAAGGCGATTATCGACTTCCGCGTCCTCGGTGTATCCCCGGCCCCTTCACTGCATATAGGGAAAGACGGCTGGCTGTATCTTAAAAAAGACCTCGTGGACTTTATGAAAAACTCCTGCGCGGACAAAGAGGCTATGACGAGGCTCGCGCAAGACCTCAGAGCCCTGGAAGACGTTGTCGAGGCCTCTGGGAGGCGCTTCCTCTTTTTCGTAGCCCCGAACAAGATGACGATATACCCCGAGTACGCTGGGGTTGAGCCCTTCCCGACGTGCGGCAAATCCCGGCTCGACCTCCTCAAAGAGGCCTTCAGGGAGTTTCCGCTCAGGAATCAGATAATGGCGGACGAGCTCCTGCTTGACGCCAAAAAGTCGCGCCAGGTCTACAAGAAGAACGACTCCCACTGGTCGTACAACGGCTCGAAGCTTGTCTCCGACGAGACGCTCAAAAGGATAGCCCCTGGGCTGGTGTTGTTCCCGCCACGGATAGTCGACGGGGTTGTCGTCTACACAGGCGGAGACTTATCCGACATGACGATGACGAGGCTCACAGAGACATTGCAGGAGCTCAAGATCGACGGCTACCCGTACGGGACAAGGGTCGAAAAAATGCCGCCGCTCAAATACGCGGGCTGGGTGCCCTTGAAGATAACGGTTGAGGACGCTCCGCCCGAGGCGGTCCTTGTCCCGCGCGCGATATTCTTCGCGGACTCGTTCATGTACCTGCCCTTGAAGTTCATGCAGGGGGCGTTCGAGCGCATCGACGTCGTATGGTCCAAGACCATCCCGGTCCCTGAGAGGGCCGAGGAGTTGAAGGCCGCTCGCATTGTCGTCGTTGAGGCGGTTGAGCGGGATCTGGGCGAGCTTAAGATAGACGTGGAGGCTGTAAAGGAGATGCTTTCTTCCCCTCAGTGATCGCCGGGCAGTCTCCAGGCCGAAAGAAGCGAGGCGTCTATCTTCGGCACTGCCTCAAGCAGGCGCTTGGTGTATGCGTCTTTCGGGTTCGAGAAGATCTCCTCGGTCGGCCCTTGCTCGACGATACGCCCCTCGTACATGACCGCGACCTCGTCCGCTATGTACTCGACGACGCCAAGGTCGTGCGTTATGAAGAGGAAAGATAGGCCGAAGTCCCTCTGTATGGATTTCAGGAGGTTAAGTATCTGCGCTTGAACGGATACGTCGAGGGCGCTCACGGCCTCGTCGCATACGATGAACTCCGGGTCCACGGCAAGCGCCCGCGCTATCCCTACCCTCTGTCTCTGCCCGCCCGAGAACTCGTGAGGGTATCGTAACATCGCCTCAGGGCCCAAGCCTACTCTATCGAGCGTCCGGGCTATCTTTTCTTCACGCGCCTTTTTAGCGAGCCCAGGGTTCAAGGCCTTTATCCCTTCCTCTATGGTCTCTTTTACCGTAAGCCTCGGGTTGAGGGAGGAGTACGGGTCCTGGAATATTATCTGCATCCGGGACCTGAAGGGCTTGAGTCCCTTTTCCGAGAGTGTTGTCAGGTCGGCGCCCTTGAATATAATACGCCCCTCTGTCGGCCTTATGAGCTGGATGATGGATTTGCCCGCCGTCGTCTTGCCGCACCCGGACTCGCCGACGAGGGCGAGTGTCGAGCCCTTTTTAACGGTAAGGTCTATGCCGTCCACGGCCTTGAGATGGCCCGCGACCCTCTTAAACAACCCCTTCCTTATCGGGTAATGGGTCTTGAGGCCCTTTACCTCAAGGAGCGCCTCCCTCTCCCCATGAGGGACGATCAGAGGCGGCAATGCGTCAGGCTCATGTCTTAGAGGCCTTGAATACGGCCCTGACATGAACTCCGCGTCATGGAGGTGGCAGGCGACAGAATGACCGCCCACCCGTTCGACGAGAGGCGGCTCAATTACAGCGCACCCTTCCATCTCCCGCGGGCATCTCCCTGAAAAACGGCAACCAACGGGGTAAGAGGTCGCCGAAGGCACAACGCCGGGGATGGTGTCGAGCTTAAGCCCTCTTTTTTCCTGCCCCGGTATGGAGCGGAGCAACTTAACCGTGTACGGGTGCATGGGATTTCTAAAGAGCGTCTTCGCGGGTGCGAGCTCGACGATCTTACCCGCGTACATGACGCCTACGGTCTCGGCGTGGGTGTAGACGAGCGCCATGTTGTGGGTAATGAGCAGGACCGCCGTAGACGTCTCGCGTTTTAGCTCGTCGATAAGGTCTATTATCTGCGCCTGAATAGTGACGTCGAGCGCGGTCGTAGGCTCGTCCGCGATCAAGAGATCCGGCCTGCATGACAGGGCTATGGCTATCATCACCCTCTGCCTCATGCCGCCGGACAACGAGTGCGGGTATGCAAAAAGGAGGGCGGCCGGGTCAGGGAGCCTTACCCTTCCGAGCATCTCGATTGCGGCCTCTCTCGCCTCTTTTCGCGTCTTGCCCTGATGGAGCGTTATAGCCTCTATTATCTGCTCGCCAATCGTCAGGACCGGGTTTAAAGAGGTCATCGGCTCCTGGAATATCATCGAGATATTGTTGCCGCGTATCCCCCTCTTTTCGCGCTCCGTAAGGCCCGTTATGTCACGCCCGTTAAGGAGCACTCTTCCGCCGGCGATGTAGCCGGCGGGCTCAGGCACGAGCTGGATGACGGAGAGCGCTGTCATGGATTTTCCGCACCCGGACTCTCCTACAAGCGCGAAGGTCCCGCCTTTGGGGATGGAGAAAGAGACCCCGTCAACGGCCTTTGCGACCCCGCGCGGGGTCTTGAAGTAGGTCTTCAGGTCTTTTATTTCAAGGACTGGGGTCAATTTATTCTCTCTTAGGGTCTGATAATTCGCGGCTTGTCGCGTCTTTAATCCCTGCCGGCGAGGGCTGTCATTCCCGCTTAAAGACATCGGGAATGACAAATATTCTCTCTTTGCCCTGTAAAAGAAGGGAGATGACTATTTATACCTGAGCCTCGGGTCGAGCGCGTCCCGAACAGCGTCGCCGAAAATATTCGCCGGGAGGACAAGCGCGAACATGGCGGCAAAGGCGGCCAAAAGGTTCCACCAGACGACGGGCTCCCTGGACAACTCAAGCCGGGCCGTGTTTATCATGTTCCCCCAGCTACCCGTCTCCGGGCCGACGCCTATGCCTATGTAGCTCAATATCGCCTCCGCCAGCACAAGCCCGCTGAACTGCAGGACGAACGTTATAAGGACGAGATGCATGACGTTCGGCACGATGTGCCTGTATATGATGCCGAGTTTCCCTGCCCCGAAGGCCTTTGAGGCCTGCACGTACTCAAGTTCTCTCAGTTTTAGCGTCTCGCCCCTGATGAGCCTGCAGAGGTCTGTCCACGACGTTATGCCGAGTATGAGGCAGAGCCAGAATAATCTATCGTTCAAGACAAAGGCCCGCCAGACGACGTGGACCTCTGAGACGAGCCCGCCCTGGTAGCCGCTCGAACCGAAGAGCAACATGAAGGCTACGATGAGCAATACGCCGGGGATGGACGATAGAGTCGTATATATGTACTGGACGATATCGTCGATCGCCCCGCCGTAGAACCCGGCTATGACGCCGAAGAATATGGCGAATGGGATGATGACGAGTGTCGTGCCGGCGCCGATGACGACGCCTGTCCGGACTCCTTTCAACGCGATAAACAGGACGTCGTTACCCACCCTGTCGGTCCCGAGCCAGTGGGTACGCGGGTATTTAAGGGGCGGGTAGCCGCGGACGATCCCCCCGGAGGCCCCCTCCATCGATTCCTTCGCGTATGAATGAGAGGCAAAAGGCGCGGAATAGGTCTTTTCTGTACGGGTCCTTATGCCGGATAAAGCCCTGTCAAGGAGGCTCAACGCCTCGGGGCTGTATATGACGGAGCCGCCCTCGGAGAGCGCCTCTTTTCCGTCGTCGCCAACGACGGCGTCCCTGTAACGGACGCTGTCAAGGAGGGCGACGGCCACGTAGAATGCGAGGAACGCCATGCAGACCATGGCGAGCCTGTTCTTGACGAGCTCCCGCCTTACGGCTTGTAAGGAGCCGTCCTTCTGTGAGGCGATTATGAAATAAACTATCGCCCCGACGAGGAAAAAGATTATGAGGTCAGTTGCAAGAATTACGGGCATTGTTTTGTCTTGTTCGTACCTTCCGGGGCTCGCTCATAGGACTTCCTCCATTAAGGTCGCTTCACCCTATGCCGTGGAATTTTTTAAAAACGCCTACTCAAACCTTACCCTTGGGTCCACGAGCGTGTAGCTGATGTCCGTCAGTATCAGTCCGATTATGTAGAGTATCGACCCCAGGTATACCATCGACCTTACTATGGCGAAGTCCTGGGCCTGTATCGCGTCTATCGTGAAGCTCCCGAGGCCGGGTATGGCGAAGAACCTCTCCATTATTAGCGAGCCGTAGAAGAGGAACGGTATCGAGACGACGACGTTCGTGAGTATCGGTATCATCGCGTTCTTAAGCGCGTGTTTGAAGAGGACCGCGCCTTCGCCGAGGCCCTTTGCGCGGGCGGTCCGCACGTAGTCCCTGTTTATCTCCTCAAGGAAGACGGTCCGGTAGAAGCGGACGCCGACGCCCAAAGAGCTCAAGACGCCGATGACGACCGGGAGGACGAGAAATTTTATCGAGTCTATCCCGGTATCGAAGCCGGAGATGGGAAAGAGCTTCAGGACCTTTCCGAGGAGGTACTGCCCGCCTATGATGTAGAAGAGCGTGGAGACCGACATAAGGACGACGGCGAGCACCACGCCCCAGATGTCGAGGTACGTGCCCCTGTAGTACGCGAGCATCATCGCGAGGAAGAGGTCGAGTACGAGAGCGCAGGTGAAGATCGGGAGGCTTATGGCGAGCGAGGGGAACATGCGCGTTTTAATCTCTCCCCCTATGTCGATGTTGTTCCTGTCGGACCTGCCGAAATCCAACCAGAGGAGCGGCAGCGACTTCCTGAAGAAGATCGTCTCCGATATCTTTGCCGCGCCTTCTTCGGCGCCGTTAAAGAATACGGGGAGGTTGTATCCGTGGTCCCGTTTCCAGTTCTCGACCTGCGTCGCGGTGACGTTCTTCTCGCCGAGTATCTTCCTCGCCATGTCGTCGGGCGTGTTCACGTAGAAGAAGAGCACGGCGGTCAGGAGGTTCACGCCTATGACTATCGGTATGGCGTAGAGTATGCGCCTTATTATGTAAGTGAGCATATTATTATCTCTTGGCGCGCCCGAGTTTTTTCCGGACGCTTATGACGGCCGGTATGGAGCCGAGGATGAGGAGCGCGGCTATTATGGCCAGAGGCCACAGATTAGGCGAGTTCCACTCGCCACGGAGTTTTCTTCTGATTTCCGGATCGATTCTAACGTACTTGATCGTATTGTTCGCCATCGAGTTCGGCTTTACGTTCGACATCCATCTGTGGTAGAGCCCGAAGGCGACGGGGTGGTGGCCCCATACCCAGGGGGAGTCCTTTTGGGCGATTGCGAGCATCTCGTTTATGACTTTCTCTCTCGCCGGAGAGCTGTCCATGTTCTCCATGACCTTAAAGAGCCTGTCGAACTCCGGGTTCGAGTAGTTCGAGACGTTCTCGCCCTGGTGCCTCACCTTGCTGTTCGAGCCGATGAGGAGAAAGAGGAAGTTCTCGGGGTCCGGGTAGTCGGCGTTCCAGCCCCAGGAGAATATCTGGAAGTTCCCCTTGAGCATCTTCTCCTGGAACCTGTTGTAGTCGGTCGTCCTGTTCTCGAGCTGTATGCCTAAGAGCCTCATGCGCTTGATGTACCAGTTTATCATGGGTGTGGAGTCCGCGCCTGTCCACGGGTTGTCGAAGGTGACGACGAGCGGGCGTCCGTTTTTATCTCTCCCGTTCGGGTACCCGGCCTCTGCCATGAGTTTCCGCGCGTACTCGAGGGACTTTCTAACGGGCCTGTTTTTGGAAGAGTCCCAGTCGTAGACATAGGGGTTTATCCCGTCCCTGCCCTCTGAGTGGCCGAATATGCCGGGCGGTATCGGCGACATCGCGGGGACGCCCCTGCCGTTATTGAATATCTCTATGTACTCCTCGAAATCAAGGGCTATGGAGACCGCTTGCCTGAGTTTCTGCCTTTCAGGCGAGTACCCGCCGATCGCGTCGTCGTCCATGTTGAAGCCGGTGTAATATATGGAGGGCCTGACGGATGTCTGGAGCGTTATGCCTCTTTCCTTCATGGCGTCCGTTAGCTCGGCCTCCCCGGCTGAGGAGAAGGATACCGCCTGGTCGAAGCTGTCGGATGTTATCCCGGAGTTGTCGTAATAGCCCTGAAGGAACTTGTTCCAGCGCGGGATTACCTCCTGTTCGAGCTTGAATACGAGTTTCTCCGCAAAGGGCAGGCGGCCTCCGCCGTCTTTGAGGAGCCCCTTATCCGCGTCGCCGTCCTCGCCCGCCTTTGGGTACTCCTCGTAATGGAAGTTGGGGTTCCGGGAGAGGATTATCTCCATGTTCGGGTTGAAGGTCTCCATCATGTAGGGGCCGGTCCCCACCGGGAAACGGTCGATAGTGATATTCTTTTTCGCAAGCAGGCCCTGTTTGTAGAATAGGCGGGCCTCCTCGGGCACAGGAGAGAAGAACGGCATGGCGAGCCAGTAGACGAACTGCGGGTATTTTGTCTTCAGTATGATCCTGAAGGTGTGATCGTCGACGCGCTCGACCCCGGGTAGAGTGTGCTTTTGATAGTCGAGTATGATAGGGTTTTCTTTTTCGTCCGCCTCCTGGTTGTAGGAGACCCCGGCCTTTGCCCTCCGCTCCTTTCTTATCCCATCGAGATCGCCTCTCAATGCCTCCGAATATTCCCTGAGGCCGAGTATGTACTTTTCGAATATCGGCAGGACCGGGCTTTCTATCTCCGGGTCGGCAAGGCGCATTATTTCAAGTATGTAGTCGTCGGACTTAAGCTCCCGAGTCCCCTTGACCTTGAAGCCGTTCACTCCATCAATGCCTTTAAGGTCCGTTGGCGTGAGGTTCATGTAGAGCGGAGAGCCATCCGGCCCTTTGGCAAAGGCCGGGTGGTCCTGGTAAAGGACGCCCTTCCTGACCTTTATTTCGTATACGGCCTTGGCGACTTTCCCCGGCGCAGAGTCAGGGGTGAGCCTTTTGCCGTTTTTGTCGTAGTAAATAGGCGAGGGGACCTCCTCGATGGTCGTGGGGATGAGCTCGTAGGGGCGCTTGAGGTAATGGTATTGCAGAGGGGGTTCGTAGATCTGAGCGAGGAAGTCGTATTCTTCGGAGGAGTACGCGCGCGCCGGGTCGAGGTGCTTGGGAGGCTCAAAAAAAGTGGAATAAAACGTGTTAGCGCCCGCCTCTGAGGCCCTGTACGGGTCGTTGGGCGTACAACCGCCTGAAAAAAGGACCAGGAAGATACCAAGTAAGACCCCTCCCAAAGGCACCGACGGGCTCTTTATTATCGTCCCTCCTCCAGCGTATTTCCTCAAGGAATTCAGCAAGGTGACTAAGATTACAGAGCGGTAATTATATATCAAATATATTCTGATTAAAAGGTTTAAATCGGCGTCTGCCCTTCGAGGCCCCTTTGCCCGAAGAAGCCGTTATTAAACCGGCATTTGACGGTGCTTGACTTTTGATGTAGAGTTATGTTAGGCTATAATGCTTTACTGTCCTTGATAAGCCAATCCTATTCCCCGAGGCGGGCCATGACCAAGAAAAGCAATAGCAACCATACTACTACCACCCACGCCGCGCAGGGCAACGACATATCGAGCCTGATCGACATAGGTAAGGACAAAGGGTTCCTTACTTATGATGAGATAAACGACGCCTTCCCGCAGGACAACTTCTC
The DNA here is from genome assembly GCA_001797465.1 of Deltaproteobacteria bacterium GWB2_55_19. Taxonomy (GTDB): domain Bacteria; phylum Desulfobacterota; class GWC2-55-46; order GWC2-55-46; family GWC2-55-46; genus GWB2-55-19. Next base: position 335,634 of record MGPQ01000010.1, read on the forward strand.
CGTCGAGGAGATGGACACCCTTCTTGAGACCCTTGGCGACCTCGGCATCGATGTAGTCGACACCGCCGAAAAAGGCGAGCCCCAGGAGGCCGCGGAGGCCAAGGAAGAGGCGATAGACGTAGAGCGCGTCGAGGACCCCGTCCGCATCTACATGCGCGAGATGGGCGCGGTCCCGCTCTTAAAGAGGGAAGAGGAGATAGTATACGCGAGGAAGATTGAGGAGTCGAGGGCCGAGCTCCGGCGCCTCACGCTTTCGAGCCCCTTCGCGCTCCGCGAGGTCCTGCGCCTTGTCGACAGGGTAAGGGCCGGTCACGCGTCGCTCCGCGACCTTATTGAGGAGGCGGAGGAGACGATACAGTTCGACGATACATATTCGGACGAGGCGCTCGACAAGCTCGAGAAGCTCAAGAGGCGCAAGCCCGAGGGCGCGTACAAGGTCCTCAAGGACACGAACCTGAGCAACAGCCTCATCCGCAGGGTAGTAAAGCGGATCGTCCGGCTCGAACACCTGATCGAGCGCGAGGAGTCGAAGAAGGGCCCGCGCAAGGCCGAAAGGGCGAAGCTCCGCATAAGAAGGATAATGAAGCGCCTCGAGATGAAGAGGTCGGACCTTAAAGAGCTCTCCAGGACCGTAAAGGTGCACGACTTCAACATGTGGGAGGCGAAGCAGAGGCTCATCGAAGCGAACTTAAGGCTCGTCGTCTCCATAGCGAAGAGGTACGTGAACCTCGGGCTCAAGTTCTCGGACCTCATCCAGGAAGGCAACATCGGCCTCATGAAGGCCGTAGACAAGTTCGACTACAAGAAGGGGTACAAGTTCTCGACATACGCCACCTGGTGGATAAGGCAGGCAATAACGCGCTCCATAGCCGACCACGGCAGGACGATCAGGATACCCGTCCACATGATAGAGACGATAAACCGTCTCCTCCAGACCTCTCGTCAGCTCCTTAAGGAGCTCGGCAGGGAGCCTTACCCCGAAGAGATCGCCGAGAGGATGGATATCCCTATCGCCAAGGTAAGGCGGATCCTCCGGCTGATGAAGCAGACCTTGAGCCTGGAGACCCCCATCGGCGACGACGAGGAGAGCTCGCTCGGGGACTTCATAGAGGACGAGAAATCCCCGTCCCCGGCGGACGCGGCCATAGAGAAGGACTTGTCCGACCAGACGAACCTTGTGCTTGAGTCCCTCACGCCGCGCGAGGAAAAGGTCCTCCGGATGCGTTTCGGCATAGGCGAGAAGCAGGACTACACGCTCGAAGAGGTCGGCAAGGTCCTCGGCGTCACCAGGGAGAGGGTTAGGCAGATAGAGGCGAAGGCCATAAGGAGGCTCAGGCACCCTACAAGGGCCAAGCTCCTTAAGGGCTTCAGCGAGGGCTAAGGGCGTGTTTCGGGGTCTGTCTGATGCGGGCCGTCAGACGCCGCAAAGAGACGCAAGTCAGGGTTCGACAATCAGATATACATCGGGAAAGGGACACCTTGGGGCATAAGGTGTCCCTTTTTTTTGTTTTAAGATAGAATGGTTATTGGAATCCATTATCCCGTATAGCGATGGGCGTCCGTTGGAACCGCGGGCGAAATTAACGCCGGAGACGATTGAAGGGGCGGAAAGATGATATCTTTTAAAAAAAGCCTCAGGGCGAAGTTCACCCTGATACTCTTCGTGGTCGGGATGGTCCCTCTTGCCGCCACATCGATATTCTTCTATTACACCGCCAAGGACGCGCTCTTTAAGAATGTCTTCAAGGAGCTCAAGTGGAACGCCGACGAGATATCCCACGTCGTCGAGTCCCACTTTTCGGATACCGGCAAGGACCTCCTTATAGCCTCCCAGAACACCGCGTTCAACATGTACTTCCTGGACCCCGCGAACAGAATGAAGTGGGTAAAGGAACAGCAGAACACGCTAAAGTACCTCCGTACCGTCTATCCGGACGTCCTCGACGAGGCCTGTTTCATAGACGCGGCAGGACAGGAGGTCTCAAGGATAGTCTTTGACGAGCTCGCCCACGAGCACGAGCTTTCCTCGGAGGAGGGCCGCTCGGAGTTCTTCAAGGGAGCGTTCCTCCTTGAAAAGGGAGAGGTCTTCCAGGGCCGCCCCATGATATCCGAGGACACGAAGAGGTGGGTCCTCCCGAACGCGACACCCATCGTGGCGAACGGGAAAAAGGCCGCGATCCTCCACTTCGAGGTCACGATGACCTACTTCCAGCGCCTCCTCAAAAGCCTCATAAACCCCGACCGCGGCTACGGCTTCATACTTAACGACGAGGGCGCGTTCATGGCGCACACACGCCTTGATATAAGCGAGAAAGACCCGTTTCCCGCCGCGATAACCCCTGGGGTGCCGCCCGCGCTCGAATCCATATACAGGAGGATGATGAACGCCGAGAGCGGCATAGAGGAGTTCGCGGAAGGCGGCGAGAGCTATTACATGATCTTCAGGCCCATAAACATCTCTTACCAAAAGGGCAGGAACGAAAACATCTGGTCGCTCGCCTACGTCATCCCGAGCGAGAGGGTCTACGTCGAGCTCGCGATACTAAAGTACAACGCGATAGTGCTCGCCTCTACCGTCCTCTTCATAATTGTCCTCGCCTACGCGGTCGGCAACTACGTGACGAAGCCGATAAGGGAGCTTGCCGGGGCGACGAAGAGGGTCGCCGGAGGAGAGATGCCCAAGGTGGACGTGAAGCGGGATGACGAGATAGGCCAGCTCTCGGACTCTTTCAACATCATGGTCGATGCGGTAAAGAGGAGGGACGAGGCGTTGAATGCCCTGGCCATAACCGACGGCCTGACGGGCCTCTATAACCACAGGTATTTTAAATCCGAGCTTGACAGGCACGTCAAAGCGGCACAGAGGTTCTCGCGCCCGCTCTCGCTCATTATCGCGGATATCGATTACTTCAAGCACTACAACGACAGGAACGGGCACGCGCAGGGCGACGTGGCGCTGAAGGCCGTCGCCTCCGTATTCATGAAGAGCGTGCGCGAGGTGGACATGGCCGCGAGGTACGGAGGGGAGGAGTTCGTGGTGATACTCCCGGAGACGCCTGTGGAAGGCGCGCTTATCGCCGCCGAGCGCATAAGGAAGAAGGTCGAGGAGGAGCCTGTCTTGAACGAGGAGACACAGCCTAACAACAGGCTTACGGTCTCGATAGGTGTCGCCACCCTGAAAGATGGCGACGATATGCTTAAGCTCATCGAGGCCGCTGACCAGGCCCTTTACAGGGCCAAGGATGAGGGGAGGAACAGGGTGGAGGGGGCGTAGTGATGCCTGTTCAGGTTTGCAACCTGAACAGGCGAAGAGTTTTTTTCGGAAAGTCCGTTTTGCGCGCTCCGCGCGTTCATTCGCATGGCTCCGAGCGCTTTCATCCTCCCCGTCCCGCTAGCGCACCCCTTAGGGTGCTGCCGCGCTTTTTTACTTTCCCGGACGCTCACGCTTCGCGATAAGGCTTCCTCCCTTAAGGTCGTTCACCCCATGCCTGGGATTTTTGAAAAACAAAAAAGCCGCAAGAAGTTCTCCCTCTCCCCTTGTGGGAGAGGGTCGGGGTGAGGGGGGGCACCCTCCCCTCAAGGGAGGGGAAGTTAATAGAGCGAGTTTTCGTTCTGTCTTTACAAACATACGGGCGCATGGCGGAGAGCGCATAAGGGAGGAAGAGGCGAGCGCGCCGGGGTGGATTAGACGCTTGCGCTCGGGGCGCAAACAACTGGGAAATGAAAGCCGTGGACGGGGAGGAAGGAAGCGTTAGGAGCCCCTGCGCGAAAGCGCGCAGAGCGCACAAAACGGACTTTCCGAAAGAGTAAAGTCAATCCAAGTTAAGAGCCACAGACAGTCTCTGAGCGATATCCTTAACCCCGAGGCCTTCGACCTTTACCCTCTTCTCCCTCGACTTTGTCCCTGAGTCTATCGACAAGGCGGTCTTCCGGATGCCTAAAATATCGGAGAGAAATTCGATCAGCGCGCGGTTTGCCTCGCCCTCTACTGGCGGGGCTGTGAGTTTGATCTTAAGGGAGTTTTCCTGTACGCCCTCGACGGCGTTTTTTGACGAGCGGGGTTGCAGCCTTACGCGGATAAAGACCCCCTTCGGGGTCTCCTCGATAAAAGGCAGGGGATTATTTTGGGAAGAACTTGAGCTTTTCCGATTCACTGTCGGCCCTGCGGGACTCGTCCTCTTCCATGACGAGCTTGCTTGAGTGGTAGCTGATGACGGCCTTTATGGAGGACTCTATCTCAAGCCTCTGTTGTCTCAACCTGAATATCTCGTCCCTTATCTCCTGGGCCCTTCCCTGCGCCTGTCTTACGATATCCTCGGCCTGCATCCTTGCTTCGGCTATAAGGAGCTCGGACTCCTTCCGGGCGTTGAATTTGAGGTCCTCTACCATCCTCTGCGCGGTCGTGAGCGTCTCTTTAAGGACTCGCTCATTCGAGATATGCTCGTTCAATCTCTCGTGCGCGTCTCTAAGGCGCTCAGTGAGCGTGATTATCTCCTTCGCGGACTCTTCGAGGGCGTCAGCCGCCTGCTCTCTAAGGTCGTCGACCTCCCTCGCGTCATAGCCGCGGAGCGACTTTTTGAGCTGGTTCCCCCTTACTTCAAGCGGAGTTATTTTCATATCGTTCCTCCCCCGGCCTTAAGCCTTACCGCGAGTTCTATCAGTGAGACAACCGCGAACTTCTTTATGAAATAGATGGCGAGTATGACTATCATCGGCGAGAGGTCTATCCCCCCGAGGAACGGGATCACGCGCCGTACCCTGTAAAGGACCGGCTCTGTAACCTGGTAAAGGAAGCGGACTATCGGGTTATACGGGTCCGGGTTTACCCATGATATGATCGCCCTTGCTATTATTATCCAAAGGTATGCGCTGAGCGCTATGTCGAGTATCTGGGCGAGTGCGTTAATAAGGTTTGCAAGAGCGAACATCCCTTTACTGTCTCCTTTTATCTCAATTCCGTCAGAACGGTCTGTGACATCGGTCAGTGAATGATCCCCTCCTTATCAAGGAGGGGAAAGGGGAGGTCGTCTTTACTTTAACCCCCCCTCCCAACCTCCCCTTGTTAAGGAGGGGAGGTAAATCGCAAAATCCCCCGTAACTTTGGGGGATGGGTGGCGCCTACTTCCCCATTGAGAGCTCCTTCGCCCTTTTTGTGGCCGCCTTTACGGCCTTAACTACGGCGTCTTTGAATCCCGCCTCTTCGAGCTTGGCTATCCCCTGCATGGTGGTGCCGCCGGGGGAGGTGACCATCTTCCTTAATTCCGGGAGGTCCTTGTCGCTCTCTATGGCCAGTAAGGCCGCGCCGAGTGTCGTCTGCATGGCGAGGAGCCTGGAATCGGCTTCTGTTAGACCGAGCTCCCTGCCCGCCTCTACGAGCGCCTCCATGAAATAGAATACATACGCAGGGCCGCTGCCGGAGAGGCCCGTTACTGCGTCGAGCAGGTGTTCGTCTTCGACTACGATGACTTTGCCGACCGACTCGAATACGGCTCTGGCGAGTTTCAAGTCGTTTTTACCGGCCCCCATGCCGGCTACAAGCCCGGTCATGCCTTCCCTTACAATGGCCGGGGTGTTGGGCATAGCCCTGACGACCGGGATGAAGGCCTTTACCCCGCCGTGCTTTAGTGTCTCGAGGATCGCGGTAGTGGTGAGCCCGGCTACGGCCGAGATGATGAGCTTCGCGCCGAGGAGGTCCGGGGCAATTTCGGCGAGCGCTTCCCGCGCGTCCTGCGGCTTTACCGTAAGGAATATTATATCAGCATTTCTAATGACTTCATGGTTTTTGTTGTAGACCTTTATCTCGTAGGTCTCGGCGAGGTGTACGAGGCGGGAGGATGCCCTGTCGCTTGCGATTATCTGGTTTGCGCCGACGCTCCTGGAGGCGAGCAACCCCTTTATGAGCGCCTCTGCGAGGTTGCCGGCGCCTAAAAAGCCTATGGTTTTTTTTGTGAGCATTTTTCTGTCTGCCGAAAGGCGGGGGTCTGTTGGCTAAAGCGCCTTCGACCCCTTTTTCTCGGGCCGGGGCCCGAATATCGCGGTCCCAACCCGGACGATAGTAGCGCCCTCCTCGACCGCCATCTCAAAGTCGCCAGACATCCCCATGGATAGCTCCTTTAAGAAGACGCCCGGGATCCGCTCCTTGTTGATCCGTTCGGCGAGCCTTCTGAGCGCTACGAAGTAGGGCCTTGAGAACTCGGGGGAGTCGCATTGCGGGGGTATGGTCAGGAGTCCCTTAAGCCTTATATTCGGGAGCGTCGAGGCCGCCCTTGCGAGCTTTACCGCACCCTCCGCGTCGACCCCGGTCTTTGTCTTCTCCCGTGCGATGTTTACCTCTATGAAGCAGTCGATCGGCTCCTTCGCCCTCTTGTTTATCTCCTGCGCGAGCTCGATGGAGTCTACCGTCTCTATGCAGTCGAACATCTCGACCGCGAGCTTGACCTTGTTCTTCTGGAGGTGGCCGATAAAGTGCCATCTGACGGCCTTGTCCTTTATCTTTTCCATCTTCTCCCCGGCCTCCTGCACATAGTTCTCGCCGAGGGTCTTTGCGCCGATCGAGACGGCCTCTTTCACCCTTTTTATCTCGACCGTCTTCGTAACGGCGAGGAGCGTGATCTCAGCTGGGTCGCGCCCGACCTTCCTCGCCGCCTTTCCGATCCTTTCAAGAACGCCTGCCAGATTCTCTGATATTGTCCCAGTCATTCGAGGACCGCCAGAAGTTTTTTAAACCGCCTCGCGAGGCGGATGGAACAGGACAAGTGCCCATAAAATAAGGGGAATTAACACGCAAAAGGGGTTTCAAATCCACCCATTGTTTCAATTTATAGCACAAGTGGGGCCATGCTCCAAGCAAAATTTTCAAGGATTTACGACTTTTCAGTGCATGTTGATTAAAAAGGAGGCACAATAACGGCGCGTCATTGGCCAGGGGTGGGGAGTTTAATCGGCCCGAGGTAATGTATCCACGACATCTCCCAGACAGCCGCCAGAAAAAGTATAATGATTACAAGTACATATAGTTTCAAGGCGTCCTGTGCGGCGATACGCACCGCTTCTTTCCTCAAACCCGTCTTCTTCCTCATCGGCCAGAGGAGCGAAAGGCCTATATCCATGCCCGCGGCTGAAGAGATGCTATAAGCCCCGAACTCCAACAAAAAGGTGCCGTAGAAGACAACGAGCGTTTCAACCCCGGAGTCCATGCCGAATATGAGGATACCGATAATAAAGCCCCTGAATACCGCGATGATGTACGGGATGAAGAAGACGGCCCCGGTTAAGGTGGTCGAGAAGAACGCGCCGAGCAACAGGTTGAAGAAGAAGGTATAGAATATCTTTGCCAAGAGACTCTCGGCGAGGAGTCCGGTGAGGGGTTTCAGGTACGAGAGGTTCTGTATCTCCTTCAACTGCTGGGCCCGGAGGTCGAGTACGAACGGTATCTTTTCCGAGACCGCCCACTGCCCGAAGACGAGAAAGACTATGTGCGCCGCCGCGAAGAAGACGACGAGGTTCCGCCTCCTCTTGAGCACTTCGAAAGATTCTTTAATCAAGTTGTTCATAGGCTCCTGAAAGGCTTTAAAAGGCATAAATCATATAATAATAGCTGAGATATTGAAAGGGGCTTTTTAGGCCTCGTTCAGGCAGGCCCATTCCGAGGGGCTGGACAATCCATCAAAGCCTCGTAATCGATTGAATCCCGGAGTTTTATCAGAATACCCGCATGAACCCATTCTGGCCCGGTTACTTGATTATCGCCCCGCCCCCTGCTACTATTAACCTGTCTGATTTATCTTTTTCCTCTTTAACGCCGCGCATGGGGTGTGACCCGAGGCCGTAAGGCTCCCGAAGTACGCCGGTTATTCGATGCACAACGAGTAGTTCCCGGCAAACGCCGCAAAGGTATATACAGAGCTTGAACAGGTTATCCGAGGAGATGGATGCGATAGTCGAGGTGAGGGGGCTCACGAAGCTCTTCAACGGCTTCAGGGCTGTCGAAGACATATCCTTCGACTGCCGCAAGGGGGAGATACTCGGCCTCATCGGCCCGAACGGGGCCGGAAAGACGACGACACTGCAGATGCTCCTCGGGCTTACGACCCCCACCTCCGGAGTGATAAGGATATTCGGCCTCGACATGGACGCGCACAGGCAGCAGATACTCTCAAGGGTAAACTTTTCCTCTTCCTACATTTCGCTCCCCTTCTCCTTGACCGTCCGGGAGAACCTCATGGTCTTCGCTCGCCTCTACGGTGTCGCGGCGCCGAAAAAAAGGATAGAGGAGCTACTCGCAATATTCGAGATAGGCGCGCTCAAAGACACGCCCGTCAGAAGGCTCTCCTCGGGGCAGGTTACGAGGGTCTGCTTGTGTAAGGCGTTGCTGAACGCGCCTGAGGTGCTCTTTCTGGACGAGCCTACGGCCTCGCTCGACCCGGACATAGCGGATAAGACCCGTAAGCTCCTTAAAAAGATAAAGGACGAGCAGTCCATCTCCATCCTGTATACCTCCCACAACATGAAGGAGATGGAAGAGATGTGCGACAGGGTGATTTTCATGGACAAGGGCAGGGTCATAGAGACGGGGAGCCCGGATGAGATAAAAAGGAAGTACGGGGGAGCGGACCTGGAAGACGTCTTCATCATGCTCGCCAGATCATGATGGCGTCAAAGGGAGCGCGCATATTAGCCTACACGGTGCGCCACCTCTACCTCTACAAGAGGAGCCTCCCGCGCCTCATGGAGGTCTTCTACTGGCCAATACTCGATCTCGTTGTCTGGGGTTTCGTCTCCATCTATCTCTCAAGACAGGAGGGCTCTCTCCCGGACTTCATTACTTTCTTTTTGGGCGCGCTTATACTCTGGGACATACTCTTTAGATCCCAGCAGGGTATATCGGTATCGTTCCTCGAAGACGTCTGGTCGAGGAACCTCCTGAACATCTTCGTAAGCCCTCTATCCCCGGCAGAGTACATAACGTCGCTCCTCTTCCTCTCCATCGTAAAACTCCTCTTGACCTCCGCGGTCATGGTCACGCTCGCGTGGCTACTCTATTCCTTCAACATCTTCATCCTCGGGTTCGCGCTCATACCGCTCGTAGTGAACCTCATCGTCATGGGCTGGTCCATAGGCATAATCACGACCGCGCTCATCATGAGGTACGGGCAGGAGGCCGAGGTGCTGGCCTGGGGCATAGCGCTCCTTTTTCAGCCCGTCTCCGCGGTCTTCTACCCGGTCGAGGTACTCCCGGGATGGGTGCGGTCGATAGCCCTCTTCGTGCCGTCCTCCCATGTGTTTGAGGGGATGAGGGAGGTGGTCGCCGGAGGGGGCGGCGTGCCGATATCGAATATCGTCTGGGCCGCGTCGCTTAATTGCGCCTACATCACGGTTTCGATAATATTTTTCTGGTGGAACTTCAAGGTGGTCAAAAGGAAGGGTCTGCTCGCAAAGGTTGGGGAATAAACCGCGCTCAGAGACGCTGGACTTCGTCCCTCCAATCCCTTGACGGGAGGGTGAATATTTTCTTTACCCTTGCCCCGCCTGCGCCTCCTTCGGGATGGACCTGCCCTCGACGCAGTACCCGGCCTTTTTCCAGTCTTCGAGCCCGCCCTGGTATCTGAGCGTCTTCCTGTACGCGAGGGTATAGAGCTTATCCACCGCGACCGCGCTCGCCAGGGACCTTGAGTCCCTGTCATATATGATGATCAGGTCTTCCTTGCCGAGGAGCCTTATCGAGTCTCGCTCTATCGCCGGGAGCGGGATATTAATAGAGCCGCGGATGTGTTCTTTCTCGAACTCGTCGGGCGGCAGAACGCCTAAGAGCGTGATGCGCTCTCCCCGGTCGATGAGGGCCTTTATATCTTCTCTTGAGATAGCCGCGTACATGGATTCGAGCCTTCCCGCGAATATGCCCACCTCGTTATCCCTGTTAAAGTCCTCCATGGGCCTTACGGCCCTGTCCTTATACCACCTGTAGTCTTCACCTCTGTATTCCAGTCCCATAGCCCGCCTCCGGCATTATGACCGCGTGTGTCAGCTCGTGAGTTTTCTTAAGGCCTCCGCGTAAGTCTTGAGGTCCGCGTCCGAAAACAAAACGAACCTTACAAGGTCTATGCCCTTATTGGCTGACAGGAATGAGATTATCGTCCTTAAGGCCGCTTCAGCGGCCTCCTCCACCGGATACCCGTACGCCCCTGTGCTGATGGACGGAAACGAGAGGCTTTTAAGGCCGTGTTCCAGGGCGAGATTGAGGCACGACGAGTAGGAGGAGGCGAGCAGTTCCGCCTCTTGATGTCTTCCGTCCTTATAGATGGGGCCGACCGTGTGTATGACCTTCCGGGCCTTTAGCCTTCCGGCGGTAGTTATTACGGCGCCGCCGGTGGGGCATCCCCCTATCTTCCTGCACTCGGCCATTATCTCGGTCCCGCCTGCCCTGTGGATGGCGCCGTCCACGCCGCCGCCCCCAATTAGACGCGAGTTGGCCGCGTTCACGATGGCGTCCGTCGCCTCAAGCGTGATGTCGCCCCTTATGAGCGAGATTGTGGAGTCGTTGACCTTCGCTTCCATGCGGGACCTCTTGTTGGATTATACCTCAGACTGAACGTCCGCGCTTACCTTGAGGGTTTCAGTCCTTTGACCCTGTAGTGGGAGTCGTTAAGCGCAGAGGCCTTGAGGGATACGAAGCCCGCTTTTCTCAAAAGTCCCTCGACCGTTTTTATGGAGAGACGTTCTTCGCAAGGAGGGCCGTGTCCTTCTTTTTTCTTCTTCCAGTCGATGACGAGGAGGCGCGCCCCGGGCTTCATTATCCGCTTTATCTCTTTAAGGAACCGCGCCTTGTTATCGGTTTCGTGGAGTACATAGGCCGAGAGCGCGAAATCGACGGTAGACCCCTCAAGCGGTATCGAGTTCTCGCCTGAGAGGATTGGGATGATATTGGGGGGAGGGGAGAGTTTTTTAAGCCCTTCGAGCATCTCCTTCTGCGTGTCTATGGCGTAGACAATACCGTCCTTGCCGACTATGCGGGAAGCCGGGACAGAGAAGAACCCCGGGCCTGAGCCGGCGTCGGCGATGGAGTCGCCCTTTTTAAGCCCGGCGTCCTTGAGGACCGCAAACGGCTTTATCTCGCGTACGCGGGCGGGCCGGAGGAGCCTTTCGATCTTCTCAGGGCTGTACTTGTGCATGTCATATCCCCCCGGCCCTCAATAGGACGGCGAAAATCACGATAAGGAGCGCGATTAAGAGGTTCACCCTGCCGAAGAGCCTCGCGATCTTTGAAAAACCAGGCGAGTTCCTCGCCTGCGGGCCGATCCAGAAGTCATGGACAAGGGCGCTTATTACGATTATGACGACGAGCGCGAGCTTTATAACGAGCGTGGTTCCCCAGGGAGATGAGTGGAGCGCGGGGTCGGCTATGGCCGAGGGCGGCAGTCCGTAGAGCGTATAGAGGATGACAGGGCCGGTTACGAGGAGCGTTATTATCGCTACCCACCCCCACTTCCTGAACTGGGTCCCGACGATCTGGAATATCTTTGATTTTTCCTTCGGGTCCGTGAGGGTTTTGAGGTACGGCGCGACGACGGCGACGAGGAAGAGCATCCCCCCTATCCAGAATATGGCTGAAATGATGTGCAGAAATAGCGCGGCCTTTAAAAGCATCAATTACCTCCTTTAACGGGCTTTCCCGCCCAATAGACGTATTATACCGCAGGGGGCTATCGCCCAAATATGACCTAAATCATGCTTGAGCACACGGATTATATGACAATTCGCGTCTTTTTAAAAGAGGGAACCCGCGGGCACGCTGACGGGCCTGGGCCGTCACATGATGAAGCTCTGGATGCCTCGCCTTATCATCATGACGGCTATGGCGGCAAGGAGGAGCGAGATGACCTTTGATATGCCGAGCGCGCCGCGCTCCCCTATCGAATTGATTATCCTGTCCGAAGACTGGAACGCGAACCAGACGATGAAGAGGTTCGCGATGAGCGCCGAGAAGGTCACGGCGAACCCGTAGAGGTCGCTTAACATGAGGAGTGTCGTAAGCGCGGCCGGGCCCGCGATGAGAGGGGTGCCCAAGGGGACGATGCCCACGCCAGCGGTGTGTTTTACCTCCGGGACCACGCGCGCGGCCACGACGACGTCGGTTATGGCGATTGAGAGGAGTATGAGCCCGCCCGCTATCTGGAAGTCGGCGACGGTTATGCCGAGGACGAGGAAGAGGAGTCTGCCGGCCGCGAGGAACGCGACGGTTATAGCCGTAGCCGTCAGCATCGAGTAGAAGAGGACGACCCTTTTTTCCTTCGCCTCCATCCTCCTCGTCATCGAGAGATAGATGGGGAAGACCCCTATCGGCTCCATCGCCACAAAGAGCGGGAGAAATGCGAGGGAAAAGGGGATAAAATTATCAAATATGGCATCCATGTATTGAGTGTGCCTTTTTAGGAAGGCTGAGTCAATAGGATCGGGTAAAGGACATGGTCCTTCCAGCCTTCACCTGTCAATGAGAGGAGTTTTTGCGTCTTTCTCCCCTCCCTGCCAAGGAGGGGACAGGGGGAGGTCGCCTTAAGCGGCGCCTTGTTTGCTATTGCGAGGGGCTGGCTTATGCGGCGATGCAGTCTCAGGGGGTATTTCATTGCGTCAGGTGTCAGTTCTTTATTTTTTTGCCGGGCCTTTTCGAAACACTTTCGAGTTTTCGGACGCCTTTCTTCTAAAGGTCGACGCCGTCTATAAAAGAGGCGCAGTAAGGACAGGCGGAATCCCTTATGTCGTTCTTTTTTACGGCAAACCCGTATCTCTCGATGAGGAGCTTCCCGCATTTATAGCAGAAGGTCGACTCCCCTTTCTCACCCGGGATGTTGCCGGTATAGACGTATCTTAAGCCCTCGGCAAGGCCGATTTCCCTCGCGCGCTCGATTGTCTCCCTCGGGGTCGGCGGCACGTCATGGAGCTTGTACGCGGGGTGGAAGGCGCTTATGTGCCAGGGCATCGCCCTGTCTGTTGCGGCTATCCACTTTGCTATTGCCTTAAGCTCATCATCCTTGTCGTTCATGCCGGGTATGACGAGCGTCGTTATCTCGACCCATATGCCGAGCGAGCGCATCCGCTCGACGGACTTAAGGACCGGCGCGAGTGTCGCGCCGCAGACCTTCTTGTAGAACGTCTCCGAGAACGATTTTATGTCCACGTTCGCCGCGTCGAGCAACCCCCGCATCTCGTCGAGGCACTCGGGCGTCATGTACCCGTTGGTGACGAAGACGTTTTTAAGCCCCTTTTCGCGCGCGAGCAGGGCCGTGTCATATGCGAACTCGAAGAATATCGTCGGCTCGGTGTAGGTGTAGGAGATGGAAGAGCACCCGGTCTCAACCGCCTCGGAGACGACATCCTCCGCCGAGACCTCCTCTCCGAGTATGCGTTTCTGGTCGCGGGGCATCTGGGATATCTCGGAGTTCTGGCAATGGAGGCACCTGAAGTTGCAGCCTACGGTCGCTATGGAATAAGAGCTTGAGCCGGGCTGGAAGTGGAAGAGCGGTTTTTTTTCGATGGGGTCTGCGTGCTCGGCTATGAGCCTTCCGTATACGAGCGTAAAGAGGGTGCCGCCCATGTTCTCGCGCACCCCGCAGACCCCGCGCTTGCCGTCGGCTATGCGGCACCTGAACTCGCAGAGGAAGCAGTCGATGTGCCCGGATGCGGAGGTCTTGTAGAGCCGCGCTTCCTTCATGCGCCGCCCTTTCCTTCCCGGTCATTGCCCGTCGGAAAACTAATCAACGCGCCCATACGACCCTTGCGAGCTTCGTGTCAGAGCTCCATTTGTAGTCGACAGAACCGCGATACGCTTTATTCAGTATCTGGCCTATGCGCTCGGCGAGCTTCTCGGTAGTCGTGGTTATCTCAATAGTCCCTTTTTTAGTCTTTATGTCTATGACCCTCTCAAGCGGGTTCAAGCGGGAGGCGATGTCTTCCTTGTTCCGGATGAGGCTTATTATCTCGTCCTTGTGTTCAACGAGGAATTCGCCCTGGAGGGTCACGAACCCTTCGGCGTACTTTTCCTTTATCTTAAGGCACGCGGGGCAGAGGACCTTCTTTTTTTCGAGCGCCTCCGCTCCCTTCGGGGCGTTATCGGCGTGTATCCACTTCTTTTTGTGGAAGACCGCCCGGCATTTTTTGCACTCAGATGGGTCCGGGTACGCCTCTTTCAAGAGGTAGGGGTCGGTCGCCGTGTTTATCCTCTTTCTCATCCCGATACGTCCGCCTGCCGCCTTCGTTTTTTCGGTCCCGGCCTTTAATTTGAGCGCCTTTTTTGTCATATCTTTTTGAACCTCTCCTTTAGTTTGTCCATGATGAACGGGACGGCGGAATAATCCGGCGTGGAGCTCAAGTGCGGCTGGAACGGGCCGTGCCTTCTCAAGTATTCCGTCACCTCCCCCGCGAGCCTTCTCGCGCCGTCAAAGGCCGGGTCGTCGAACATGTCGTGCGGGCCTATGAGCCTGCCGTTAGTTATCTGGAAACCAGCGGCTATGACCCTCGGGGGGCCGTCGAAACGGGTCGGGTTCGCCTCGTAGAAAGGCACAGGCATGAGCGGCCCGTTATGCGAGTTCCTCATCCAGCCCTCGACGAGGTGCGGGAACGAGAGCGCCTCCATCACCTCCCCGGTAGCCGGGAAACCGGCCTGGCACCTGAATATCGCGGCAGGGGTAGCCTCCTCCCTCGCGCTCCCGCCGTTTATCCTGAGCTTTGGAGATGAGACGACGGCCGCGGTATCGCCGTCCGTGTTCCTGCATACCGAGGTTACGACGTACTTGCCGGTCAGGCCTATGAGGGCAAGGAGGTAGTGGGCTTCCTTCGGGGCAGAGAGCGTTATCGTACTCCCTTCGGAGCGTGAGCGTACCTTGAAGGAGAAGCCTTCGAGCATAGAGGGGTCGAGTACGAGCCCGGAGGTGTTGAACGGGTCGGCGAATATTTTGTAAAGAGGCAGGTTCCAAGAGCCTGTGGCGGCCTTGTTCGACATGAGGACGACTACCGGCTCGCTCGTCCGCTCGATGAACTCCATCTCCGCGACACCCGGGCCCATGCCCCGCAAAGACCCCGTGAATGCCTCCCTTGAGAGCCCTTGCTCCGAGGCGTGGAGCTTCAAGCCCGCTGACTCCTCCCTGCAGTCCGCAAGCGTGTTCCAGACGAGTTCGTGCGTCCCCCTGTCGTTTACGCCGTTCCTGTGCGTTACGATTAATTCGACGTCGTCGCCGCACCGGAGCACGTGAAAGTCCTCTATGCGCCCCTTTTCCCGCGAGGTGTAGAGACGCTCCTTCGCCGTATCCAGCACGCCCGGGTGCGAGCTTATGTGTCCGACGAACCCGCCTATGTCCGCGGTGAATACGCTTAATGTCAGTTTTGATGGGCCTGCAATCATGGAGGTCTCCTTGCCGCCCGGACCAGAGGGTTCTCAGGTGGGGTCATGCGCGGGTGCGCAAAACGCAAAGACTTGGATACATCTGTCTGATACGGGAATATTCTCTTCGAAAGGGTTTGGGCGGGACGCCTGAATTGCTTACGGCCGGCCCAGGATAGCAAAAGTGCGGCTTGAATGTTTAAAGCCGCACCCGTCGGGTATTGAAGCGAAAAGGCTTACGCCCCGGTCTCTCTTGTAAGCCGCTCCTTGCCCTTGTAATAGGCCTCCTTGCCGGCGTCAAGCGCCGCCTGGAGGTCTTCCTTCCTGTCGTTGACCATCTGCCTGACCTTGCCGGTGGAATCCGTTACCTTGTCTCTGGCGTCCTGATACCTGTCCTTTGCCCAGTCCCCGGTGCACTCCGCGCCTTCCCTTATCCGCTTCCTGGTGTCAGCCCCTGACGCAGGCGCGTATAGAAGGGCTATGCCGGCACCGACGGCCCCGCCAAGCAAAAACGCTAAGAGAGAGCTCCCTTTATTGGTCCCCATCGTCGCCACCTCCTTTTTTACCTCTCTTGAAAAACCGTTTGAACCCCTCTTCGGCCCCGAAAAAGAAACTGATTATTCCGATGAGCGGGCTCCGTACGTTATCGACGACCATCTCAGCGAGCCCGGTGACCTTCAGCCCAACGTCCTTTACCTTTGTTACGAGCTCTTCGACGTCGGAAAGTTGGTCTCCGGCCTTTTGCACTATCACGTTGACCGATTCTATCGTCCTCCTGCCCTCGGCCGTAAGCTCCTCGAGGGCCTGGAAGGTCCTCTTAAGCTGTAAGAGCGCCGGCACTGCCGCAAGCACGAATATGAGAAAGGCAAGCGCGATTATAAGGATCGCAATGTCGGACAAGTCCGCGGTAAATGTCATCTTCCCTCCATTTGAGTATAGCTTGTTATGTGTGTCTGTCAAGGCTCGTAAAGACAGGCCGCGTCTGAAAATATTTTAAATCCACCTGGTTAAAAGGGACCGGCCCGCTGTCCCTCCGCCCTGAATAAGTATATGCCTATACTTCGGAATTTCAAGGGATATAATTGAAAGGTTTTTTGATTTTAGCCGCCTTGATGATAAAAACCCACCAATCTTCTCAACTTTTTCAGTTGACATTTCTCATGTACTTCGGTTACAATTGTTGTGCGGTCGCAATTGGGCTTGGCTGTAAGCTGGCCGGGTCTGATAGAGGGTCAATCTAACCTTTTCTTAATCCGTCTTATCTTATAATTACAGGGCGTACACGACGAGCGCCATAAAGAAGGGGGCCGGGAAATGCAAAAAATCAAGAGGATCTCAGCGCTTGCCCTGATATTCACCCTCCTTACCTTCTCTGTGGTCAGGGCCGAGGACGTTATGCAACAGACGATGAGGGACGCGATCTACGGCGGCGTAGTCGGGGCCCTTGTCGGCGCGGCGGTGCTCCTTCTTACCGACAATCCGGACGATCACCTGGGCTACATCCCGACCGGGGCGGGCGTAGGCGTACTCGCTGGCGTAGCCTACGGGGTAGCGACATCAGGCATGATGATCACATCTTCAGCCGCCGAGGTCGAGGACGGCAAGATTACCTTCAATATGCCGACGATAAAGAAGGAAAAGGTATACGACGAGATAGCTAACAGGTACGAGGAAATCGAGCAGGTCGACCTCATAAGGGTCAAGTTCTGAGGATTTTAAAAGGATAGTACTACCGAGAATTTATAGTTTGTAAAAGGCCCCGCTCTAAAAGCGGGGCCTTTTTTTTGCGGAGGCCGGCGTATGGCGTTGAGGCGCGGGAAGAGGGCTAAGGCCGTCAAAAAAAACGGCGCGGCCCCAAGGGGCCGCGCCAATGATTGCGGTCTTTTCGCGATCAGATAGAGACGGGCGGGGCGATGAGCCCTGTCGTCTCCGGGAAGCCTGCCATTATGTTCATGTTCTGTACGGCCTGGCCAGAGGCGCCTTTTACAAGGTTGTCGATGGCGGATACTATTATCGCCTTTCCCTTCTTTTCATCGACGAATACGCCGAGGTCGCAGAAGTTCGAGGCCCGTACTTGGCTTATGTCCGGGAACCTCCCCTCGTCCATCACGCGTACAAAGGGCTCTTTTTCATAAAAGGCCCGGTACAGAGAAAGTACCTCTTTCATCGATACGCCCTTTGCGAGGTCTACGTAGACCGTTGAGAGTATGCCCCTTGAGACTGGCAGGAGGTGAGGGGTGAAGGTGATGGATACTTCCGCCCCGGCTATCGCGCCGAGCTCCTGCTCTATTTCAGGCGTGTGCCTGTGGGAGCCTATCTTGTAGGCCTTGAACCCATGGGATACCTCTACGAACGAGGTATCAAGCGCCGCAGACCTCCCCGCGCCGGATACGCCGCTTTTGGAGTCCACGATTATGGATGAGGCGTCCGCGAGCTTCTCTTTAAGGAGCGGGACGAGCGCGAGTATGGCGGAGGTGGGATAACACCCTGGGTTGGCTACGAGCCGCGCGCCCTTAATCTCTTTTCTTTTTAGCTCCGGCAGTCCGTAGACGGCCTCTTTTAAGAGCTCCGCGCTCGCGTGGTCTCCGTACCATGCCCTGTAAACGGAGAGGTCGCGGATGCGGAAGTCCGCGCTCAAGTCTATTACGCGGGACGATTTGAGGAGCTCTGTCACGGCCCCCTGGGAAACGCCGTGGGGGAGCGCGCTGAAGGCGATGTCGGCTCCGAGGCCCTTCAAGTCCTCAGGCTCGCTGAACCTGAGCCTGTCGTAGAAGCCCGAAAGCGACGGGAAGACCTCTGCTACGGCCTTTCCCTTGTACTGGCGCGAGGTGGCTTCAGTTACCTGCGCGTTCGGGTGCAGAGCGAGTATCCGGAGGAGCTCGAACCCGGTGTAGCCGCTCCCGCCCACTATGGCGACTTTAAGCATTTTGAGCCCTCCTTAAAAGGGGGAGAAAAGTGAATCTCCGCCGAAGAAGTTCGGAAGTCTCTTCGGTTGCAAGCCTTCGCGCCAGACAGTGGCCTGGCGCGAAGGCGGGTAAATAAAAAGGGGGAGACCTCGCGGTCTCCCCCTGGTTTTTCTATTTTTCGTACGGCCTGGAGATCCTGTTACGCATCCGGCCCGCGCACACTCAGCCAATCGGGCAGTCGGATATCCTGCCCCCAAGCGTTCAACCAACCCCTGCAATAGTGTAGCCCCCAGCCTGACCGCCGCCGGCGGGAGATTATCTCTTGGAGAACTGGAACCTCTTCCTTGCGCCCTTCTGTCCGTACTTCTTTCTTTCCTTCATCCTCGGGTCCCTTGTCAGCAGGCCGGCCTTCTTAAGGACCGCCCTCAAGGAGGCGTCAGAGACGAGGAGGGCTCTGGCGATCCCGTGCCTTACCGCGCCTGCCTGGCCGGATTCTCCGCCGCCGTCGACGTTCGCCACGACGTTGAACTTGCCGACGTTGTTGGTGAGTTCGAGAGGCTGTCTTACTATGCCCCTCAAGGTCTCGCGGCTGAAGAAGGCCGCGTAAGCCTTGTCGTTAACGGTTATCTCGCCCGCGCCGGGCAGAAGCCTCACCCTCGCGACCGATGTCTTGCGTCTGCCTACTGCGCTGAATACGTCTGCCATTTCTATGATACCCCCGGTAATGTTCGTGAAATCGGATTATAGTGAGAGCGATTCGGGTGACTGCGCCTGGTGCGGGTGCGCGGCGCCGGAGTAGACCTTGAGCTTCTTGTACATGTCCCTGCCGAGCCTGCCCTTGGGGAGCATGCCCCAGACAGCCTTTTTGAGGGCGTCTTCCGGCTTTTCCTCGAGGACCTTTCCGAGCGATTTGGCCTTGAGCCCGTTCGGGTACATGGTGTGGTGGTAGTATATCTTGTCAGTGGATTTGTTCCCGGTAAACCCTACTTTTTCCGCGTTGACTACGACGACGAAGTCGCCGGTGTCGATGTGGGGGGTGAAGATCGGCTTGTGCTTGCCGCGCAGTATCGCGGCGATGCTGGAGGCCATCCTCCCGAGGGTCTTGCCGTTTGCGTCCACTAAGAACCACTTTTTTGAATGCACGTCTGTTTTCGGTATAAATGTCTTCATCTCTTAAGTCCCCGTCTTTATTTTGAATATACAAAAATAAATGATTTTCTGGAGTTTGTCAAGGTATTTCTGGGAGGATATCTCCGGGCAAGGGGAGGCGGGTTATTTCTGGTGGCATGTCCGGCAGACGCCTGAGCCGGTGTTGCCGCCGACCCTGCGCAGGAACTGACCGTCAGAGCAGTTCTCGCCCGAGCACCAGGTCCACGGTACCCCCTGCTCGACGTACATGGTGTAGGTCCCTTCGACTTCGTCCCAGCTAAGGTTCTTGAAGTGCGGGTCGTGGCACGACGAGCACTCGACCCTGCCGTCCCGGAGGAGGTCGGCTATCGTCGCCGTGTCGGATATGAAGCCCTTAACGGCCCAGCGGTTCTGGGCGATATTGCCGGAGGCGTAGGCTGTTGCGGACGAGGCGAGCTCGCTCGTCAAGTCGATCGCGTTGATGGTCGTATTCGTG
Organism: Deltaproteobacteria bacterium GWB2_55_19; assembly: GCA_001797465.1. Classification (GTDB taxonomy): domain Bacteria; phylum Desulfobacterota; class GWC2-55-46; order GWC2-55-46; family GWC2-55-46; genus GWB2-55-19. The sequence continues at coordinate 355,534 of MGPQ01000010.1, forward strand.
GGCCGGAGGCCCGCCCTGTCCGCGCTGTAAGCGACCGATACCGGGTGATCGTCCGAGAGGTTCATCCCGAGCGAGAGCCTCGCCGCGGGGTTGTCAAGGTAGTGGCAGAGGTTGCACGTAAATGCGCCTGTATCGAATTTATGTAAATAGGTGCCCATGGGGACGAATTCGCTGACGAGAGGCATGGCGAAGGTCCAGCCCCTGTCAGAGCCGCCGTTTACTACCCCGCCTTTGCCCGGCGCGTTCACTATGTTGTCGAAGGTCATTACGCCGTCGTGACAGCTTAAGCACGCGAGCGAGGTCGAGCCGATGTCTGTGTTGTTGACCGTAGAGCCGCCTATGGTCGCGCCGTAGGCGGTGTACGAGGTCGGGGCGGAAGTGCCCCTGTTCCACATGGGTTTAAGGCCGTTAGTCGTGTTCGTATGATGAGGCGTATGGCAGAATACGCAGATCTCGGTCGTGGCGGTCGTTCTTAAGACTTTACCCATGGAGCCCATGTTGTGCCTGGACCCGGCTATCCCGCTCGCCGCGACACCAGCCGGGTAGTCGTTTACGCCTGCCGCAAAGGCCGGGGAGGCGAGGAGCGCTATTGTGAGAAAAGGCAGGGTCCGCTTCATGATCTGTATAATTCCACGCATATTAAATCCCCAGAGGTATTTTACAAAAAAAATGCCGAAGAGGCCGTCCTTTCGGACGCCTTTCGGCGATCAACGCCTTCCAAAACCTTAATACCGCCCTCAGTCTTAAGGTTAATTTCGCCCCCATTATAGTGCCAGTATTAAAAAAAGTCAACATTTCCTTAATTAATCATTGAGAAAATATACCTGTACGGAAGTACAGGGGTAAGTTGACAAGCCTGAAACAGTTTTTGTAAACGGATTAGGAACATAAGCTACTATGTCCTGTGTATATTTGACCTCCTTTGATACCTATGCTACATATCTCTCCATGGATGAGAATGAAGCAAGGGCAGAGGTCGAAAGGCTCCGCAAGGAGATCGACTACCACAACTATTGCTACTACATACTCGACAACCCCGTTGTAACCGATGCCGAGTACGATAGATTGATGCGGCGTCTTGAAGGGCTCGAAAAGGACTTCCCGCGCCTTGTGACGCCGGACTCCCCCACCCGGCGCGTAGGCGCGAGGCCGCTTGCCGCGTTCGGCACCATCACCCACACTGTCCCGATGCTCTCCCTCAATAACGCGTTTACGGAAGAGGAGGCCCTTGAGTTCGACTCCCGGATAAAGAGGAACCTTGAACTCGACGGGTCGGCAAGGATTGAATACGCGGCAGAGCCGAAGATGGACGGCCTCGCCGTGGAGCTCGTCTTTGAGGACGGGGTCTTTATAAAGGGCTCGACAAGGGGCGACGGGTCCGTGGGCGAGGATGTGACGCAGAACCTGAGGACCGTGCGTTCCATACCGCTCAGGCTCAGGCACGACTCGATAAGGTTGCCGAAGTACATGGAGGTGCGCGGCGAGGTCTTCCTGCCCATTAAGAGTTTCAAGCGGCTGAATGCGGAGAAGGAGGCGAAGGGGGAAGCGCCTTTCGCCAACCCGAGGAACGCCGCGGCAGGGTCTCTAAGACAGCTCGACCCCCGCATAACCGCCTCGCGTCCGCTCGACATATTCTGCTACGGCCTCGGGGCCATTGAGGGGCCTCTGTTTTCGACGCACTTTGAGACCCTTGAATTCATAAAAAAGACGGGGCTCAAGGTAAACCCCCTCGTAAAGGTAGTGGAGGGGATTGACGAGGCGCTTAAGTATCACGATGAAATGGAAGAGAAGCGGGGTTCCTTGAACTACGAGATAGACGGCGTGGTGCTCAAGGTGAACAGGCTGGATTTGCAGGAGAGGCTCGGGGTTATAACGCGCTCCCCAAGGTGGGCGCTCGCCTATAAGTTCGCCCCGAAGCAGGAGATGACCAGGGTGAAAGAGATTTTCGTCGGCGTCGGCAGGACCGGGGCCTTGACGCCTGTCGCCTTTTTAGAGCCGGTATCCGTCGGCGGCGTTACGATAGAGCGGGCGACCCTCCATAACGAGGACGAGGTGAAGAGAAAGGACGTCCGTGCCGGCGACTTTGTAATAGTCCAGAGGGCAGGGGACGTCATACCCGAGGTCGCCGTGGTCTTGTTGGACAGACGCCCGGCAGAAGGGCTCCCAGAGTTCAGGATGCCGGATAAATGCCCGGAGTGCGGTAGCGCGATAGAGCGCGTCGGCGCGATACACTATTGTACGGGCGGGCTCCTCTGCCCGGCCCAGTTGAAGGAGTCGATAAGGCACTTCGCGTCGAAGCGCGCCCTCGACATAGAAGGGCTCGGGGCGATGCACGTCGACCAGTTCGTGGAGAGCGGGTTTGTAAAGGATGTGGCCGACCTCTTCATGCTTACGAAGGAAGGCCTCCTCTCTCTTGAGCGATGGGGGGATAAGTCCGCCGAGAACCTGATAAACGCGATAGAGAGGTCTAAAAACCCGACGCTTGAGAGGCTCATATACGCGCTCGGTATAAGGCAGGTAGGCGAGCGCACGGCGCGGGTATTGGCCGAAAAATTCGGGGACATACTCGCGCTCGCCAAAGCGACGAAAGAAGAGCTTGAAGAGACCCGTGAAATAGGGCCTGAGACGGCGGCGTCCATTGTCGACTTCTTCGCTGAAAGGCACAACATGGACGTCCTCAGGAAGTTAGAGCGCGCCGGGGTCGCCTTTCCAAAAATGGAAAAGAAAAAGGGCGGGAGGTGTGAGGGCAAGGTCTTCCTGTTCACCGGGGGGCTCAAATCGTTTACGAGGGACGGGGCAAAGGACATTGTAGAGGCCGAAGGCGGCGAGGCGGCAACAACCGTAAACAAGAAGGTCGATTATGTCGTCGCTGGAGTTGAGCCGGGGTCGAAGCTCGAAAAGGCAAAAAAGATGGGGCTTAAGATAATAGATGAGGAGGAGTTTAAGGGGCTGGTGGGGAAGTAGAAAGGGTAAATGAGTGCTGGGCTCGTTAGCCCCGCCTATCGGTTTATAAGAAGGCGGTTTTTTTTAAACCCTAATCGATAGGTCGCGGCTTGGACAACAGCAATCTTCTCATCATTTACCGAACGATTGCATAGAGATTGCTTCGTCGCTTGCGCTCGGAGCGCGGCCAAAGCCGAATCGGGCGCGTGTAAACTTTTTAGGGCTGAGGCGCTTGATACGGATTTGCCGGTCCGGCGAGGACGCGCTCCTCGCAATGACAGAAAAACCCTGACCTGTTGTTTTACCCCGGATACGGCGAGAACTGGTCGGCGACGGCCCACCACCTGCCGGCCTCTTTTACAAAGACGAACATGTCCCGTCCGCCCATATCCATGGTACGGCCGTTTGATTCAAAGGCTATGTCGAAATAATATGTGACCACGGCGGTCTCTCCGTACATGTCTATCCTCGGGTCAATCTCCTTCCATCTCGTTATCTTGACCGAGTTGGCAAAGGCCGCCCATGATGTTATACAGGCGTCCCTGCCTTCGAGCCGCTTCTTTTCGGTCGCGGTTATCGCCACCATGTCCTCGTGAAAATAATTTAAGAGGTCCTGTGGCCTGCCCTCTGTCCATGCCCGGTTCAGGGCCTTCAGGGTCTCCCATACCTCTTTTGCTTTGTCGGTCATATCGGCCTCCGTTTATTTATAAAATCCTTCCTTATCATATATAAGCGGCCTTGCCTCGGGTCTTGATACATCCCCGTCCACGACCTCACCTATGATAAGCGTATGGTCTCCGGCGTCATGGTGGGAGCGGACACGGCAGTCCATCCACGCGATGCAGTCTTTCAATATCGGAGAGCCCGTTGCCTTGACGTCGTACTCTACCCCTTCGAACTTGTCCGTCTTCCGCCCGGTCTTAAGGCCGAAGTGCTTGCCTGCCGCCTTTCCGTCCTCGCCGAGGACATTTACGGCGAAGACGCCGGACTCCAGTATCATGTCGTGCGTGAATCTCGACTTCCCCACGGCGACTGTTATCAAGGGCGGGTCGAAGGAGGCCCGCTGGACCCATGCGGCGGTCATTGCGTTTATTTTATCCCCGAGCCGCGTGCTTATGACGAATACGCCGTTCAGTATCCTGTTCTCGGCGGATGATATCTCGTGTCTTACCGTCATGGGCGGCTCCTTAAGGCTTCTTTTTAAGGGCTATGTCGTCGTAATACCCGGTCGCGTTCTCGTTCGTGTTGTCGGTGTCGGTCATGATGACGACGCCTGTTATCCTCGGCGGCGTGTCTTTGAAGAATTTTTTATAGTCCTCGTATATGTTCCGCTCTTCGTTCAGCCATTGCCCGGTAAGCTCCGCTCCGCTCTCAACGGCGACCATGACCACGCGGTCGGTGAAGGGGTTTTTAACCGCCTCGCCTTTTTTAAGCTTGTTAGCCCAGATGTAATTTACGGCGTTACCCGGGGCCTTTATCCCATAGAACGCGTCCAGGAGCTTGAACTTGAATTTATCGAAAGAGGATGTCTTTTCCGGCTCGTACTCGAATGTCACATATATGCGCGCGGAGTAGTCGTCGCCGTCTTTCCGCGTCTCGTCGCCTTTCTTCAGTATCCCTTCGACCTTCCACCTCCACGAGAGTATCTCGAAGTCCCTTATCTCGTCGCCCTTGAACTCCTTATATACCGCGGAGGCGGACGAAGAGCTCTCGGCCTTAAGTATTTTGTTCTCGCCGTCCTTTACGACCGTATAGCGGGTTTCTTTTTTCTTCCTCGGCAACAGGAGCTTATTCCAGCCAGCGGGCGGGGCCTCAGGCGTCTCGGCGGAAAAATCGTCTATGAGGAGGAGGCCGTTGCCCGGAGGCGCGGAAAAGGCAAGGGCGCCGGATGCGATTAGAACGATGGCAGAGAGGAGCGAAGCGTAACGCAGCTTCGGGCGTCTGGAAGATGGTTTGTCGGTCATTTCCCTGTCTTTGAATGAGGTCTGGTCAGGTTGATAAACGAGAGGCCTTAAGACGGGTAGATTTTATATCGAGGCGCCGGTCCAGTCAACCCAATTACGCGGGGGAACGGGTCTTATAAGCAAAGGGTCACTTGGAGTGCCTGTCGGCGACCTTTGACGCGCCGTAGGAGTCCGGCTTGGTGACGGCCGCGTATCCAGAGCCGGTGACCATGCCGACGACCTCCTTGACTATCTCCCGGGTATCGCCGTTCATGCCGACGTCGAGGTGTATCTCGACCCCGAGTTTTTTATATCCGTTCTCGTTCAGGCGCTCTCTTATGACCGAGGCGAGCTCTATGGACATGGTCGTCTCGTAGAATATCCGCTGGCGGAGGTTGTCCATCTTCCTCCGTTTAAGCTTCTTGTAGAAGTACCTGCCGCCGTGGCCTACCTTATGGACGATTATCGCGCTTACGAAGAGGGTGTCTGTATTGAGGAAAGAGTCTGTGCCGATGATGAGGTTGTACGCTTGCCCGGGGGATTCGCCGATGTAACGTATGATCGACGAGAACATCTCGTCGAAACTCACGGGGCCCTTTGTAGGGCTCAAGAAACCCTCGGCTATATCCGCTGAAGGAGACATCCGTACATTGTAATACCAATATCCTTTAAAAACAAGCCGTTTTGCAAGGCATGAGCGCTCGGGCAGGTTAAATTTAGTTGCATTGAACGGTCTTTGGGGATAGAATGTCATCGTCAGACAACCCCTTAAAAATAAATCAGCCGTTTTACGGAAGGCCGGCCAAATGAAGAGAATACATTTGCTATTTACAGGTCTTTTCGTAATGCTGTTGTTCGTCCTCGCTGCCCCTTCCGTTGCCGTCCAGAAAAATCCTTTGGACCTCACGCCCGGGATCGTTGACCTCAAGGATGGCAATTACGAGGAGGCTACGGAGTTCTTCAAGTCAATAAGGGAGAAAGACCCGGAATCGTCTCTGGCCGCCTACTACCTCGGCCTCGCTTATGTGAAGGGCGAGGACTATCTGTCGGCGAAGCCGCACCTTAAGGACGCTATAACCCTTTCGCCGCGCGTCAGAGAGGCGGTATTTGAGTTTGCGGAGGTCTTATACCAGCTCGGCGAGCATGGCGAGGCGCTCTCGGTGATAGGTGTCGCCGAGAGCGAGGGGATCGAGTCTGCCCGCGCGTCGTTCCTTAAAGGGCTCACCCTTATAAAGTTAAAAAGGCCCGATGAGGCGATAGAGGCATTCAGGAAGGCGAAGTCGCTCGACGGGTCGCTTGCAAGCTCTGCCGACTACCAGACGGCGATAGCCTCCGTGCAGGCCGGGAGGCTCGGGGAGGCGAAGGAGATGTTCAAGGACCTCGCCGCAAAGGACCCGAACGCCGACGTCGCCGAGTCCGCCCGGGAGTACATAAACGCGATCTCGAAGAGGCAGAAGGATGAGCGGCCGTTGAAGCTCAGGGCTGGTGTCGAGTACCAGTTCGACGACAACGTCCTCCTTAAGCCCGCGGACGCGTCGGTCGCCGGGGACATAACAAACGAGTCCGACAGCGTCTTTGTCGCGTCTTTCAGCGCCGACTATGACTTCAAGCTCCAGCTCCCGTACAGCCTTAAGGCCGGGTACTCGTTCTACGCCAACACCCACGCCTCATTGGAGACGCACGACATCCAGAGCCATTCGTTTTCAGCGACCCCGGGGATGAGCTTCAGGAGCGGCCAGGCGAACCTCTACGCCGGGTACACATACACCCTTGTCGACGGGGACAAGTACCTCCAAGCCCTCACACTGTCCCCGGCCTACACCTTCCCGATAAACGAAAGGCAGTTCGCCCAGGCGTCCGTCAGGTGGCAGGTGAAGGACTACCTCGATTACACGGCTGGCGTAGGCGCGGACGAGGACAGGGATTCATGGGACTACGGCGCGGGTGCGTCCTGGTTCTATCTGCTATTGGGCGGCAAGGGGTTCGTTAACGGACGCTACGACTTCAACTATGAGGCGACAGACGGCGCCAACTGGGCGTACTATGGCAACAGGTTCGGGGCTAGCGTCTATTATCCCGTCACCGAAAAGCTCGGGCTGAACGTCAGCGTGGAGGAGTACCTCCAGTCCTTCACGGATACGCACACGGTCTTCGGCGTTGAACGGGAGGACACGACACTCACCTTTTATACGCTCCTCACGTACCCCCTCTACGACAGCCTGGACCTGAAGGCCCAGTACCTCTACATCCGGGGGGATTCAAACATCTCGATATACGATTATTCGAAGAACGTCTACGGGGTCGGGGTGGATTTCAGGTTCTAAGGTCTTTTAATAAAGAGGTCCCGCCATGTTTATGAAAAAGACTTTTACTGGTTCGTTCAGAAAGGCATACGGGCTGGCCGCCGTCATCGGGGCCGTATTCCTTTTTATGCTGTGTTCGGCCCTCACTCACGCCGCGCTCGCCGCGGAGGCGGGTCCGGCGGATGTAGGTTATATCTCGAAGATAGAGGGCAAGGCGGATATAACGAGGGCCGGGTCGGCACAAGCCGTCCCGGCGCGCCAGGGCGACAAGGTCTTTGTAGGGGACGTCGTCCGCACAAAGCCCGGGTCCAAGGCCGAGCTGACCTTTAACGATAAGACGGTAGTAAGGCTCGCGCCGGAGACCAGAATAAAGGTGGACGAGTACCTCTTCAACCCCGAAGGCGGCAGGAAGAAGGCGTCTTTATACCTCTTCAGGGGCAAGGTCCGCGGGGTCGTCTCCACCTTCAAGAAGAAGGTCATACCGGTCTCCATAAGCGAATCGACCTTCAACATTCAGACGCCAACGGCTATCGCCGGCGTCCGCGGCACCGACCTCTTCGTATTTTACCTGAGGGGGACTACGGGTGTCGTGTTCAACGACGGGCTCGGTTTCGTGTATAACCCGAGGCTCCCCGGTCAGGTGGTGGACATAAGGGCCGGGCAGTCGACCTTTATCCTCCATCCCGAGGCCCCGCCACTGCCCCCGAAGCGCTCGCTCAATATCGAGTTCCTGAAACATTCCTCCGACACCGCGATTGAGAACGGCGGTGAGAACGGCACAAACGGTGAGACTGAAGGCGGGGAAGAGCCCGCCTCCGGCGATGAGGGGACGGTTGTGACCGCTGAGGCGGACTCCGGCGAAGGCGAGGCGGACGATAACGGCATAGCGTCGCTCGACGAGACCGGGTCTGAGTCCTTCGATGACGACGAGGGCGAGTTCGACTCATCCTCCTCCCGCTCTCTCTCGGCCCTGACAGAAACCGGGGGGACGATTGACGACGCTACTGAATACACTGACTTGCAACCCATAAGCGAGACGAGCGAAGTGGCGCTCGAGACCACCGAGGCGCCAACGGTTACTGTCTTATCTTCGAGCCTCGGTGGTTTCATTAGGAGCCCTGATGCCGATCTTGACGTTCAGGGGGCCGTAGCGTTCAGTTCCGGCGAGACCGCCGGGGAGTGGTACTACGATATCGCCGGCTGGGCCGGCTCCCCGCCTGACAATGGGACGATCACGATGGGCGGCTCGGGGCAGGCCGACTCATCGTCAAGCACAACGACAGGCTATTGGATATCCTTCATGGACGGGAGTTACTCCAACGGCATAATGTCCGGGGCCGGCGCTTTCTATTACCTGACGGGGACATCGTTCATTTCGGGTGATGGGACGGTGAACGGTACTTATGATTCGACGGGCTCGTTCAGCGGCTCTGCCGCAGGTACGGCGACCGAGGACGACCTTGCGTTCGTCACCGTCTTATACAGCCCGGGGCTTTTGAGCGGTTTCATGGGAGGGACCTCTTCCATCTGGGGTACAAGCCGGTCTTCACCGGCCTACATGGTCATGATAGGCAGATACTTGGGCGGCATAACGCCGAGGCTCTGGCTGAACCAGAACGCCTTCAGCCTTAACTTCGGCAACAGCACTTACACGACCTACGACGGAGGGGCGTTCTTCGGGTACTCGGGGATGCTCGCCGCCGAGGGGTCCGCGAACTCCAGCCTTTACGCCCTGTATATAGACCCGTCCGGGAATGCAGGCGTAGCTGTGGGCAGTCTCTCCGGCTTGTTCCATTACGAGAGCGGCATGATGAAGATGGAAGGGTCCGTATTCCCGGCGCTGATAAGGGCGGACGCCTTTATCCCTTACACCGCGTCAAACCTCTTGAGCAACATCTCCAGCGCGAGTTATCAGAGCTCGGTTGCCCCTGCGTATCCGGCGATATACGGCGCCGCGTCCAGCTTCACCGGTAGTTCGTCCTGGGACATCTCCACGAGCTCCATAGCCGGGCAGGACTGGGGCATACTGGAATCGATCGGCAACGGGACTTATACAAGCTCAGCCCCGGTTTCAGGGGCCCTGACGCTGGACTTCTACAACGACGGCTTTAATTCTTCGACGATGATAGCCGGGGCGAGGGGAGACCTCACTGTCGGCGTGGGCAACACCATCACCGGGGGCTTCGTCGGCTATGGGGCCGGGCAGGATTCCGCCGCCTCGTGGATAAGCGCGGGCAGTTTCCTCGGGACGTTCTCGCCCGCGTCTTATACCTGGCAGTCGATACAGACGGGCGCGTGGATAGAGACGAGCCTCTTTATCGCCATGACGCAGACAGCCGCGGGGCAGGCCTCTTTGCAGGCCCTTGACATCCCGTACGCCGAGGTTGGAAGGGCAAACCTCACAGGCACCGACGGGAACCTCACGGTCAACATGAACGACGTCACCTTCTTCGCCTATTCGAGCGGCGCGGCCGCAAAGATATGGGCTACGAATAACATCTCGGGCTCTTATGTGACCGACCCGCTCGCCGGCGCCTCTGTGGCCCTATCCGGCAACGGGCTTTCGTCGAGCTTCAATGTGAAACAGTGGTCAACTAACACCTGGCTCTCGTCGGTATCCGGCGCCGGGACTTACTCCGGGACCGGCACGCTCAACGGCTCCTCGGTCAACATGGTAGGCGCCGCGGCCGGGACCTACTCCGGGGGAACGTTCTCCGGCACCGGGGCCGGGGCGGCCTACTGATAATAATAAGCGCGCTTCTTTAAGGCGGGCGGCCCCGGCGGCCTCCCTGCCTTCGGGGAGCCCTTTCTTAAAGGCCCCGCCCTCAAGGTCCTATGAACCGCCTGAAAACCATCTTCTACACGATAACCGGCCTTAAGGTCGGCCTCCTCGCCACAGCCGTCTCCGTCCTCATATACATCATCCAGGTGCCGTTCTTTCAGGAAATAGACCTCAAGGCCTTTGACTTTCACTTCAAATCCAGGGGCAGGGTCGAGCCGACCGGAGAGGTCGCTATCGTCGCCATCGACGAGAAGAGTCTGGACGCGTTCGGCAGGTGGCCCTGGCCGAGGACCAGGATGGCCGAACTCGTAAGGAAGCTGAATGCCATGTCCCCCGCGGTCATAGCCTTTGACGTCGTCTTCTCGGAGCCTGACGAGAGCTCCGGGGCCGCGGTATTCAGGAAGCTCCGCCGGGATTTGAGCGGGGCCGACCCGCGCCTCGCCTCTATCCTTAAAAAGGCCGAGGCAGACGCTGACAACGACAGGGCGCTCGCCTCCGCCCTTGAAGGCACTCCGGCGGTCCTCGGTTACTTCTTCTTTACAGGGGACGAGGTCTCCGGGCCGGTTCAAAAAGACAAGGCATACCTGATACCGTCCCGCTTCGCGTCCATCAGGCAGATAGGCGCGGAGGAGCCGAGGTTCCAGGTGCTCGGCGCAAGCGGCGTGACTGAAAACATCCCGGTCATCGCCGGGTCCGCGGAGAACTTCGGTTACTTCAACATAGTCCCGGACAAGGACGGGACCGTCAGGTGGGCGAACCTCGTCATAAGGTACGGAGAGGAGTTCTATCCGCATATATCCATAGAGGCGATAAGGCGTTACGCGGACTCCCCGCCCCTCCTCCTGAACGTCGCCGAATACGGGGTGGACTCTATTAACATTGGGGGCGTGATAGTCCCGACCGACGAGAACGGGCGCCTCCTCATCAACTACCGCGGCGGCCCGTTCACGTTCCCGCACTACTCCGCCGCCGATATCATGGCTGGCGGCGTGCCGGCTGAGGCGATAGAGGGGAAGATCATCATAATCGGCGCGACCGCCACGGGCATCTACGACATGAGGGTCACGCCTTTCGCCGGGACCTTCCCGGGGGTCGAGGTCCTCGCCAACGCCATCGATACAGTCATAAGCGGGGACTTCATTTACAGGCCGGACTGGATACTCATCTTCGACCTCCTCTCGATAATAATACCCGGCGCCCTGCTCGCAACCGTAATACCGAGGGTCTCCGCGCTTTTTACGGCGCTCTTCGCCATGGTGATGGTGGCCGCCTACATCTTCGCCAACCACTACGTCTTCACGCACCTGAAACTCTGGCTGACGGACATATATCCGGTCTTTACCATAGTCTTCGTCGCGTCATCCACCACGATATTCCAGTTCGTCTCTGAGGAGCGGAAGAAAAAGGAGATAAGGGAGGCATTCTCGCGCTACGTCGACCGCTCGGTCGTAAACGAGATAATAAAGAACCCGGGGCTCTTAAGCCTCGGGGGCGAGGAAAAGACATTGACCGTGCTCTTCTCCGACATCCGGGGCTTCACGAACATCACGGAAAAGCTCAAGCCCAATGTCCTCGTAAAGCTCATGAACGACTACCTGACCCCCATGACCGACGTGATCTTAAGGAACTGCGGCACCGTGGACAAATACATGGGGGACGCCATAATGGCCTTCTGGGGGGCGCCTCTGCCGCAGGCGGACCACGCCGTAAGGGCGTGCAGGACGGCGCTCGAGATGGAGCGGACCCTCACGGAGACGCAGAAGACCTGGGACAAGCCCGGCATACCGAGGCTCGTCTCCGGCATAGGCCTGTCCACCGGAAAGGCGGTCGTCGGCAACATGGGGTCTTCCACGCGCTTCGACTATACAGTCATAGGCGACGCCGTCAACCTCGGTTCGCGCCTCGAAGGGCTGAACAAGGAGTATGGGACGAACATAATAGTCCCCAAATACACCTATCTTGCGGCCCAGGAAGAGTTTGCCTTCAGGGAGCTCGACATCGTAAAGGTCAAGGGCAAGGACCTCCCGATAAAGATTTACGAGCTCATGGGGGACAAGAAGGCCGCCGTGGAGCTTAAGGAGTTAATAGACCTCTTTGAAACAGGGCTTAAGGCTTACAGGGCCAAGGCATGGGCCATGGCTGAAGAGTATTTCGGGCATGTCCTTGAGCTGAGGCCCGAGGACGGGCCATCCAAGGTCTATCTTTCGAGGATAAAGGTGTTGAGAGACTCCGAACTCCCGGACTACTGGGACGGCGTCTTTGTAATGAAGACAAAGTAAGGCCGCCTCCTATGGCGCCAGCCTGATTTTAAGACAAAGGGCCGGTCTCGTACGAGACCGGCCCTTTGTCTGTTTATAGCCCCCTCTCCCCTTGTGGGAGGGTGCGGAGTGTTAGGGAATTTTTTTTAGGTCTGATATCCCGTTACGCGGGTTCAGGTTTGCAACCTGAACCCGCGTAAGACACAGCGTTGATATACGGAGCGTCAGAACAAAGCAGACCAAGGCGCGACAAAGGCGAGGAGGGAGGCGTACGCCGTTGTACGCCGCAGTGACGAGCCGAGGAGCAACGCAGGTATGCGAAGTTATGACGCTCCGTACTTATAACCCCATCTTCTTCGCTATTATCTCAAGCTCTTTGGGCCTTCCCTCGGCTATGATCTTATCCCTCAACTCCTCGGGAGAGTGCTTGAACCTGCTCTCGACCTGTTTTCTGTAAAAAGTCCCGTTGTAGGCGCAGAACGGATAAAGGCGGCCCTTGGGGTCCGGGTAGTGGATGACGCACCTCATGACGCGCTCCACGCTGAAATTGTATCCGTCCATGAAGTGCATCCCGGCTATGAAGAAGTTCGAATGGAAACGGTCCTTTGACGCGGCGCCGCTCGACTGGGTCTTTCTCAAGCTCCTGTCCTGGTAGCCTTCGAGGCTTTTCAAAAACTTTTCGAAGGTCAGCCCCTTTGGGGCCTTCTCCTCGTTGAAGTGCTTTTTGAGTTTGTAGAGTATCTTTACCTTCGAGAGGAGGTCGAACCTCGACGGCTTCACTGTCCTGGAGAGCTCGATCAAGTCCTTCAGGAACGGGAGCATGTCGAGGAATTCGCTTATGGGTTTTACGGAGCCGTCCTCGCCTATGTAGAAGTAGGTCCCCTGCGAGCAGTGCGGATGGAGCGAGAGGGTGAAGGCCGGCTTGCCGCTCAGGGACGCCGCGAGTTTCGATATCGCCGAGGTGACGCCTATGGGGAACCAGTCCCGCATGACGTCTATGTAGCCGGTCTGATTCTCGATGTCGTGCGCGAGGTCGGCGAGCGTATATCTCCTCTCCAGCCTGTGGCTCTGGCTGAACCTGCCGACGAATGAGACAGGCTGAAAGGCGATGCCGCTTATGACGTCGTTGTTTTTCGCCGCGAACCTTACGATGTCGCCGACCTGGTGGTCGTTGAAGCCCTTTACGAGGGTGGCTACGAGCACTATGCCTATCTTCAATTTCCTGCAGTTCTCGATGGCGGCCATCTTGACGTCGACCAGGGCCCTCGCGCGCGTCTTTTTGTAGACGTCGTCGGTAAGGCCGTCGAACTGGAGGTAGAGGTTGTCGACCCCGGCCTCTTGCGCGGCCTCGGCAAACGCAAACTCCGCCATCTTTATGCCGTTGGTGTTGACCTGGATGTAGTCGAACTCCTTCTGCCGGGCTCTCCTTACTATCTCGAGGAAGTCGGGCCTGACCGTCGGCTCCCCGCCTGAAAACTGGACGCGGTTGGCTCGGACAGGCTTCTGGCTGGCGAGCATGTCGAGCATCCGCATGACGTCCTCAAAGGACGGCTCGTAGAGGTAGCCTGAGGCGTTGGCGTTGGCGAAGCAGACTGGGCAGGTCATGTTGCACCTGTTGGTGAGGTCAATGATGGGCAGGGCGCTGTGGCTCATGTGCATGTTGCAGAGGCCGCACTGCTTGGGGCAGACCGTCGCCTTTTTTATCGCCGGGTCTTCGATCCCCTTGCCGTCGCCGAACCAGAGCTCCTCGCACCTGTTGTAGAGGTTCACGTCGCCGTAGAAGATGTCCTTGAAGTCCCCGTGGTCCCTGCAGGTCTTGGATATCCAGACCTTGCCTCCGTCCTCGTAGAGAGTCGCCTTTATTATCTCCATGCACTCCGGGCAGATGGAGTCTATCTCCTTCGGGAGCCCGAACTTTATCGGTTCTATCCTGGTCCCTGAGTAGGTCTCTCCGGGCTGGTCGACGAGATACGGGAGGTCTCGGCCCGTATCCGGCGTTGCCCCTGATTTGAAAAAACGCTGGAAGATCGATTCCATGAGGAAGCCTCCTTCACATTTTTCGACCGGGATTGAGAGAGGACGAGCCTGTCCCGGGTGGAAGGGCGCGTTTCTCTGCGTCTTATTGTCGGTGCGTGGAGCGAGCATGGAGAAAGAAAACAGGTTGAGACGGGGCGGCAAGCCCCTGCCGACAAGGCGGCTGATGCGCGCAACAAGATTAAAACCTATATGTCAATTCAAGCACGCTTGAAAGAAGATAAGTTTTTAAAATTGTCAAGGCCGAAAGAGGTGATGTTCTGATTTTATAGAATTTTTTTTAGTATTTCAAAGGTTTTTTTAAGCCGTCTTGAAGACCTGCCGTAGACGGCCCTCTTTTTACTCGCGTCCTCTCTAAGTCCGTGCTTGAAAGCATTGGTTTATTAGGGCTTTCTTAAGCTTTGGGCCTTAATGCCCGATATGAATGGCATGGCAAGGGGGCAGTGTGCCTTGAGTTATTGTATTGACAGCGTTTCCCGGAATTGTATAGATTGTTTCCGCGTCAGGCAGAATCGAAGGCAGGTCAAGGTGTCCCTGAAACATAAGAAGATAGCCCATCCTTTTTTGCTTGTCCTCATCACAGCCGCCTCCATCTTCATCGCCGAGGCGTTGGTGATGATGGCCCTGCCTTTCATAAGGGGGATATCCCCGGTATACGAAGGCACAATAGACGCGCTCCTCCTTACCATGCTCGTATTCCCTGTGCTCTATCTCTTTCTCTTTCGCCCGATGATAAGCGTCATAAGGAGCCTTAGCGAGGCGGAAGACGAGCTCCAGCAGGCGAACGAGGAACTTGAGGCGCGCGTGGCGATAAGGACCTCCGAGCTCGCGTGGGCTAACGATTCCCTGAAAAAAGAGATGGAAGAGAGGGTGAAGATAGAGGGGGACCTGCGCGATTCGGAGAAGAGGTACAGGTGCCTCTGGGAGGACATGAACGACGCGGCCTTCCTCGCCGACGCCGAGACCGGCAGGATAACGGACGCCAACAGGAGCGCCGAAGCGCTCCTCATGAGGACGCGCGAAGAAATAATCGGCATGCACCAGAGCGGCCTCCACCCCGAAGGCAAGTCCATGGAGTACAGGAGGGTCTTCCGGGAGTATAAAGAGATCCCGCGGGGGAATATCGATGACATGGAGGTCGTAAGGAAGGACGGCAGGGTCGTGCCGGTGACCATAAGCTCCGCCCCGGTGACGATAGCCGGCAGGCAGTTCCTCATCGGCCTTTTCAGGGACATGACCGAGCGCAAGAGGCTCGAGGAGGAGCTCCGTAGGTCCGCCATGACCGACAGGCTCACCGGCGCATTCAACAGGCTTAAGTTCGACGAGGTAATGACGATCGAGCTGAACAGGGCCAGGAGGTACAGGAGGCCCCTTTCGCTCTCCATCTTCGACATAGACGACTTCAAGAGGGTAAACGACACCTTTGGCCACGCCGTAGGAGACAACGTTCTTGTAGAGCTTACGAAGATAGTCAAAAGCATGGTCAGGGAGTCGAGCTACCTCTTCCGCTGGGGCGGCGAGGAGTTCGTGATACTCCTGCCAGAGGTCGGCCTTGACGGGGCCACCGTTCAGGCCGAGCGGATAAGGAAGGAGATAGAGGTACATGACTTTGAAGGGATAGGGCGCGTGACCGTGAGTTTCGGCATAGCCGTGTTCAGGCACGACGACACCGACGATTCCCTTGTGAAAAGGGCCGACGAGGCGCTCTACAGGGCCAAAGAGATGGGGAAGAACAGGGTGGAGGGGGAGGCGCTCAAGAAGGCCATGCCCGAGGGGGCGTAGGGACTGTATCTACACGGCCGTTGCTTCTCCGGCGCAATAACCGGTACTCCAGCAAACCTGCAAATTATACCCGCCGGTAGGACCGTCGAGGTCCAGGACCTCGCCCGCGAAATACAGGTTATCGATCAGCTTTGACCTCATGGTCTTCGAGTCGACTTCGCTTAGTTCTATGCCGCCCGCCGTAATGACAGCCTTTTCAAAACCCGGAAGCCCGGCCACATGGACCCCGAATTCCTTCATAAGGCGCACCAGCGTCTTTCTTTCTTCCTTTGTGACGCAATGGGCTTTTTTCTCGGGATCGATGCCTGCGATCTTTGTGATGACAGGGACGAGTTTCTGCGGCAAAAGCATGTCAAGGCAGTTTTTGATATGCTTATTTGGGCATTCCTCAAAATCCTTCCGGATCCTCGCGTCGAGTTCCGTAAAATCAAGGGCAGGCACAAGGTCGATCTTCAGCGCGACTTCCCCGGGAAGTTCCTTGCCGATCCTCTTGCTCATGTTGATGATCAACGGCCCGCTTATCCCTTTGGCCGTAAATATGGCGTCGCCGACGTTGGAATCGAACTTTTTATTGTCCTTATACGCGGCGATTCGGACGTCCCTCAAGCTCAACCCTTCAAGCTCTTTTACGAACGCGTCCTTTAGGATAACAGGCGTAAGCGACGGCGAGGGGCGTATGACTTTATGCCCCAGGGCCCTTGCCCAATCGAATCCGTCGCCGGTGGAGCCGGTTGCCGGATACGATTTGCCGCCGGTACATATGACGAACCTGTCGGCAAGGACCTCTTCGTCGGTAGAGAGCACGACCTTCTCGATCCTTTCGCCTGATCTCTCTATCGACCTTACTTCCGCGCTTGATCTTACTTCGACTTTTGATTTCTCCATGTAATCGATGAGGGCGTCCAGCACATCCTCCGCCCTGTCGCTTTCGGTTATGACCCTGTTGTTCTTCTCGACCTTTGTCTTTACGCCGCGGGATTCGAAAAAGCCTATGACCTCTTTGACCCCGAACCTTGAGAACGCGGAGATAAGAAACTTGCCGTTCCTGCCGAACTTTTCCGCCATCTCGCGCGGTGAGCCGGTCTTGTTGGTGATGTTGCACCGCCCGTGCCCGGTTATGAGAAGCTTGACCCCGAGCCTGTTGTTCTTTTCGAGCAGAAGCACGCGAGCGCCGCACTCGCCAGCCCTTCCGGCGGCGATCATCCCTGCCGGACCTCCGCCGATTATGACAACGTCGTATTTCATGGCGCTGTTATATCATAATATTCATATTGGGGGTAGATGGGCGGAAGAGGGTAGGTTGGGTTAGCGAAGCGTAACCCAACGCAAACATAAGATATGTGATACCGCAAGTCACCGAAAAAGCGGCCTTGCTCAAGCGTTCGCCGATAGGTAGACTGGGCATATATGACAAAGGGACTGGGGCGCGCAGCGCGAAATAGTATTTGAGGAGAGCGTGGGGCTTGAATAAAAGCGGATTTGTTGGGTTACGCTACGCTAACCCAACCTACGAGACCACAAGACTCGTTATCACCAGACCTTTCCCAGATTGAAGCAGTCAAGGGTTGAGTCACCAGAAAAGCTTACGACAAAACAATTGCCCTGCGGTATTGAGCTGTATGAATGAAATCTCAGTCTGTCTTCGGCAGTACTATCGTCTCCGTTTTGGCTGATCCTCAAAAGCTGTTTTGTGAGGATACGGCTCAGATTGTCTGAACGGTGAGTTTTAGCCCGCTCGTCAAAAAAGATTGCGGCGGGATTTGATACCCCATATGTGAAAAGGTATCTAGAAAACGAGACCATGGGTTCCGCGTCAGAGTAGGTATGGCTATCAAAAATAACAGGGACTGCGGGGTTTTCCTTTAAAGCGGTGATTACTCTGACCGCGTTTTGTGTGAACTGGCTCGTTTTTTTCAGATTGTCTACGGATGTGCCCTGAATAAAGATGAAGCCCTTTAATGCATAAATATGAAAGATGTAAGCTGCAAATCCCGTCAGGACGATCCCTCTTAGAACCCTGTTTGTCCCGATTATCTTAAAAGGGACGTAAAGCAGAAAGAACATTGAAAGGTTGTAAATGAAAATCCCAGGGAAATCGTACCTTGTATTTAAGGGTAGTTCCCCGTAATAAAAGAAAAACTGGGTAGTCCATACGGCAAAAAGTAATAGCTGTATCAGCAGGAGGTTTTTATATTTTAAAGATGAAGAAGGTGAGAATCCCGGGCATTGGTTTTCAGGGGCGCGCTTGGACGCCGTGTACAAAATGGCGCTCACGAAAAGCGGCACAAACGCATTTACATTCTGATACTCAAGTAATCTATAAAAGAAGCGATTCATAGGGTTTACTGAATTACCGTAAATATCAGCCCCTGTTTTGCTGAGCAAATAAACGATTATTCCGGTTATAGCAAATCCACTTAGAAAAATGAATAGGGCGCACGTGATTGGGACAGCAGAAAGTGTTTTATTTTTCCAGCCTTTAAAAACGAGTCCGGCAGTAACCGGAAGAAGAAAAAGAAAGTTTTCCTTTGAGCCGTAAGCCAGAAAAGCCCCTAAGGCCAGTAAAACCCACCAGACATTGCGTTTGCCGGTCCAGATTTTATAAAAGGCCAGAGAGTAAACGGCAAGGCCGAACATGGCATAAAGCTCTGCGGGGCCAAGTCGTGTCCATATGTCCGCCCAGTAAGATTGTGTGAACAAGAACAAACATGTTATTCCGCTAAAGATGTGCCCGAGATATTTTGAGAGCAAATACCATGCTATGAAGATTGAAATTGCGATCATGAATAATCTGAATGTATACCATCTTAGGGGCTGACCACCCCAAGCGACAGTCTCAAGTAGATGGGCTGTCCAATAAGCAGGGCGGTACCTGGACCTTCCCTCCTTGGCAAAACCCACTTCGGTCTGCAAAAGCTTGGAGGGGAATTCGGCAAGAGACATTTCATTATCTGCCCCGAGGTTGATTATTATTTCATGATCGTCTATCAGACCCCATTTTGAAAAGAGATTGGGATAGAGCATGGCTAATGTGAATAAGACTGCAAATAGTAATTGAAGGATCACCACTAATCGTAAGTTGCCTCGCACAAATATTCTCCATATTGTTTGTCTTGGGCGATTACATCACTTGCGGTGGCTGAAAGTCAAGGGAGAGTTAATGAATTTGTCAATTGCGTTAAGGTAAAAGAATTAAGCCCGTATAGGCCAAATTTCAAATGTAATGCATATTTTTCAAGTGCTCCTAAACAACATGGGGTCAGCCGTGTAGGGTGCGCCGAGCGCACCATTGAAGATGATTTTTGCGGGTTGCGCCATCTCTGTTTTTTTATCCAGATAACTGCGCCTACCCGCTTGCACGCTTCTTGTCCGGGATTATATGGCAATGCCTGTCATCAACTTCATGCTCGATAGCGGATTGAACGAGCTTGTTTAAGGATATGCCCAATTGTTTTGCCTTTGTTATGGCTTTTCCATGCACCTCAGGGGAAACGCGTACGTTAAAACTCCCCTTATAAGATTTCCGGGGTGTCTTTTTAGCCTCTTTGCAAAGTTCGAGGTAGAGGGTAGGTTGGGTTAGCGAAGCGTAACCCAACGCAAATATAAAATAATGCAATATGGCACCATCCAGGACTGGTGCGTTCGTTCAGTTTCCTCATGGTACAAAAAAAGGGTTGGCGTATGCCAACCCTTTTTTCTATATGGTGGAGGCGGTGGGAATCGGGCTCCGCTCGGCGACTTCCTGTCTTCTCGCTCAGCCCCGGTCTTTTTCGCTTCCGGCGGCTTCCTGCCGCCTCTTCCTCGCCTTGCTCGGCGCTCAAAAGCCGTTCGATTCCAACACTTCAAGAATTTAAAAAAACACGGGGATGGCAAGGACACCATCCCCGTGTTTTTTTAAACTGGTGGAGGCGGTGGGAATCGAACCCACGTCCGGAAACGCTTATCCGGGGCATCTACATACTTAGCCTGTAATTAGAGTCTCGCCCTCATGCCCATTACAGGCGGCAGGCAAGGAGGACCAGTCCGGTTGAGTATCGCTTTCAGGTCCTTCGGACAGAGCCCCGAAAGCTATCCCGCTAAGTGACGTCCGTCAAGCCCCGCAGGAGTAGGCAGGACAGACGCTGGCTGACTTTTAGGCAGCCAGGGCGTAGTTATAGTCGTTGTCGACTATTAGTTTCTGCCTTTTTTACGAGGCGGCAGGACCTCGGTATGCTTCCCTCGGCATCAGTTCGTCCCGTCGAAGCCGGTCGCCCCCATTCTTCATTTTATGATTATGGAGTTATGTCAAAGAGCCACTTTACATATTATAACACAAAAGACAGAATCTTTAAAAGACGAATATTTTCACTTGCCTGACACCGATGGCTCAGCGTCATATCAAGTTCACCCTCCCCTTAATCCCCTCCCGTCGAGGGAGGGGAAGTTTGAAAACGAGTTTTTGTACTGTTTTACCCGATACACAGGCGCATGGCGGAGAGCGCCTAAGGGAGGCGGAGGCGAGCGCGCCGGGGCAGATTAGACGCGAAGCGCTCTAAGGGGTGCGCGAACGGGTGGGGGAGGTGGAAAGCGCTCGGAGCCATCGCCAAAAGCGCGCGGAGCGCGCAAAATGGCTTCAGGTAAATGATTCGAATAAGCCAGACAAGCGCATATCGGGTCACGAATCAAAAGAATTCAGGTTGCAAACCTGAACCAGCCATAGTTCACCCTCCCCTTAATCCCCTTCCCATCAAGGGAGAGGAAGTATAAGCTTGCTGTTATTTCCCCCCTCCGGCCCCAGCAGACCCGTATTTTCCCTTGAACAGGGCCTTCTTTTAAGATTTAATTACTGTAAGGGGAAAACGATGGCTAAAAAGACGGTGCAGGTCCATGTGCCCTACGGCATGTTATTGGAGAGGTTCGACGAGCTCCTCGGAAAAAACATAAACCCCGAGATCCTCCTCGACGGGGACTCTCTCGACCTCGCCACCCCATACGACTTATCGCGCATAAGGGAAAGCTTCGGCGCGAAAGGCCTCTTCATTACCATTCACGGGCCCTATCTTGAGATAAACCCCGGGGCCGCCGACGAAGATGTACGGATTAAGACCGTCGCCCAGTACAGGAAGGTATTCAAGGCCGCCTCGTACCTCAAACCCATAAACATCGTCCTCCACGCCGGGTACCATCCTGGGATATACAAAAGAGACAAGTCCCTCTGGCTCGCCCAATCGATGAAGACGTGGCCCGAGTTCGTCTCTGAGGCCGAAAGGCTCGGCGTCACGATAGCCGTTGAGAACATATTCGAGAGGAGCCCGGAGACACTTACGACCCTCGTCGAGACGATCGACTCTCCCCGTTTAAGGCTCTGCCTGGACTCCGGCCATTTAAGCGCATTCGCCAGGGGTAATATGGACGAGTGGGTCTCCGCGCTCGGCCCGTATTTGGCCGAGGTCCATCTCCACGACAACACCGGGAATGCCGACGAGCACCTACCCATAGGCGAGGGGTCGATAGATTTTGACAGGCTCATTACCCTTATCGAAAAACACGCCCCTGACCCGGTCTACACCATAGAACCCCACGGGGAAGGGGCGATAGAGCGCGGCGTAGAGGCTATAACAAGGTTCCTCGAAGGTCGGCCCTCGCCGGGCAGGCAAAGCTCATAACCAACGGCAGTTGAGTCCTTATATTACTCTGGCCCCGGATACATCTGCCACTCAGCCGTCCACAAAAAGCTTGACGATGGGTTTCAGAACCTGTTAGCCTATAATCCTCTTTATCGTGTTCAGGGTTGCCCTTTTAAGGGCGATAGGGAATCCCGTTAGATACGGGAGCTGCCCCGCAACTGTAATCGGCGACGAAATCTTAGCTTGCCACTGGCTGAAAGCCGGGAAGGATAAGAGAGTAGGACGACCCGTAAGCCAGGAGACCTGCCCTGAGCGATTTATCAGAGCCCCTCGAGGGAGGGGGCTCGGGCGCGAGTCTTTCCGCCGGGAGTTCGATGCCACCCATCCCTAATGGATGGGTTTTTTGTTTTGAGGGGTATAAGGGGTTATGGAAAAAAAGGGGCTCGTACACATCTATACCGGCGACGGAAAGGGCAAGACGACGGCCTCTGTCGGGCTTGCCATCCGCGCCGTCGGGCAGGGCTTAAGGGTGCTCTTTGTCCAGTTCTTCAAGGAGGACTCGGCGTCCTCCGGGGAAAAGGAAGTTTTAAGGAAGCTCGGGGTCGAGCTCATAAGGTCTAACTGCAGGCACCCGATATTCATGAAGGATGTGGATGAGAAAAAGATAAAGGACGATATAACCGGGACTTTCGAAAAGGCCAGGGAGAAGGCCCCAGCCTACGATCTCCTCGTCCTCGATGAAGTCATGTCCGTTGTGAACGGCGGGTGGATTGATATGGAAGACCTTTTTTCTTTTCTCAAGGAGAGGCCCGCTGGCCTTGAGGTGGTCCTGACAGGCCGCGACGCGCCGGTTGAATTACAGCAGGTCTCCGACTATGTCACCGAGATGCTCAAGATTAAGCACCCTTTCGACGCGGGAGTAAAGGCGAGGAAGGGGATAGAGTACTAAATGGGCAACGGCCTTACATTCGTCCTCGGGGGCGCGCGCTCAGGCAAAAGCGCGTTCGCGTTGAAGCTCGGCGAGGCCATAGCCGGGCCAAGGGTCTATCTCGCCACAGGCCAGGCAGGGGACGCTGAGATGGCCTTCCGGATAGCTCGTCACAGGGAAGAGCGCGGGGACCGTTGGGAGACGATAGAAGAGCCGCAGGCGATAGTCGCCGAGGTCAACAAGGCCGAAGGCGTTCTCCTCATAGACTGTCTCACGCTCTGGATATCGAACCTCCTGTTCGCTGGTCTTGACGACAGGGAGATAATAAAGACGGCGGATTCTCTCGCCGTCGCCTCAATGTCAGCGGGCGCGCGGGTGATAGCGGTATCGAACGAGGTCGGGCTCGGCATAGTGCCGGAGAACCCCATCGCCAGGAGGTTCCGGGACTTATCCGGCGTAACGAACAGGATAATGGCGGAGCGCGCGAGCGACGTCTGGTTTGTAGCGGCGGGCATACCGCTTAAAATGAAGTGAGGTAAAAATGGTATCGAAAAGGCTACGGATATTCGCGGCGTTTTTCGCCGGCAACATATTTTTCTTCTTCCTCTCCTCGCTCGTCCTCTGGTTGTTGACAAGATACGAGATATCGCCTTACGGCAGGTTCGTAGCGACGTTCTTCAAGGGCAGGAAGCCGGAGGAGGCGCAGGCGGCGATAGAGGCGAACCGGGCATTGTTCGATGCGCTCCTGCCACAGGCCGTCAGGTTCTCCGACCTCTTCGTCATGCCCGCCGTCGGTTTCCTGATGGGGTGCATCGTAGGCGCGATAATGCGCGGGAGACAGTGGTACGCAGGCCCCGTATGGGCGCTTATAATCGCCGGGCCGGTCTCGATATTTTTCCTCGTAAGGTCCGAAGGCGCCGAGAGGTTCCCCTATCTCGCCGTCTTCCTCGCGCTCATCGCCCTCGGCGGCGTTGCCGGAAACGCCTTTGCGAACAGGGGCGGGGCGGCGGCGAAGGCGGGATAAAGACAAGCCAGTTCACTTTAAGGAGCCAGTATGTCAACGCTCGAAGCAACGCTTGAAAAGATAGAACCCGTAGACCCGGCCCTCCTCGATAAGGCGCAAAAGCGGCTCGACAGCCTCACCAAACCCAAGGACAGCCTCGGCAGGCTCGAAGAGCTCGCAAAGAGGCTCGTCGGAATAACAGGCGACTTGTCGTTCAGGGTCCTTAAAAAGACCATATTCACCTTTGCCGGCGACCACGGGGTCGCCGACGAGGGCGTCTCGGCCTTCCCTAAAGAGGTGACGCGCCAGATGGTCTTCAATTTTCTCCGTGGCGGGGCCGGGATAAACGTGCTCTCAAGGCAGGCCGGGGCAGAGGTGGTCGTCGTCGACATTGGCGTGGACTTCGAGTTCGACGATGCCCCGGGGCTCGTCAAGAGAAAGGTCGTAAGCGGGACCAAAAATTTGCGTGTCGGCCCCGCGATGACGAGGGAAGAGACCATAAGGTGCATTGAAGCGGGTATCTCGCTCGCCAGGGAGTATGCCGCGAAGGGCGCGGTATTCGGGACAGGGGAGATGGGGATAGCGAACACGACGCCTTCGAGCGCGATAGTCTCCGCCTTCACGGGGTTGCCGGTCGAGGAGGTCACTGGCAAAGGCACCGGAGTAGATGACAAAGCGTTCCGGCACAAGGTCGCGGTGATAGAGGAGGCGCTCAAGGTGAACGCCCCTGACGCATCCGACCCGATCGACGTGCTCTCCAAGTTGGGTGGAGCGGAGATAGCCGGTATCGCCGGGCTAATCCTCGGCGCGGCGTCCTTGAAGATACCGGTCGTTATCGACGGCTTCATATCCACCGCGGGCGCGCTTGTCGCTTATGAGCTTAAGCCCGCTGTGCGCGACTACATGATTGCCTCTCACTTATCCGTCGAGCGCGGCCACAAGGCCATGCTTGAGAGGATGAGGTTGAAGCCCTTGCTCGACCTCGACCTCCGGCTCGGAGAAGGCACGGGTTCTGCGATAGGCATAATGCTTATTGAGGCGGCAGAGCGCATATACAACGAGATGGCGACCTTCGGGGACGCGGGCGTCTCTGAACGGTCGTCTTAAGGGTCAACGGATGAAGGGTTTTCTGACAGCGCTCCAGTTCCTGACGCTCTTCAGGGTAAAGAAGGACCTGGAAGTTACGAAGGATTCTCTCGCCTCGTCAATGGCGTACTTTCCGCTCGTGGGCGCGCTCCAGGGCGTAATACTCGCGCTCGCTGATTATCTGCTTGCGGGCACGGGGCTTCTGCCGGAATCCCTTACAACGGGCGCTCTCATCCTCATACTCGCGCTTACGAACGGCGGCCTCCACCTTGACGGCTTCGCAGACACCGTCGACGGGATAGCCGGAGGCAAGACCCCGGAAGAGAGGCTACGCATCATGCGGGACAAGGCCGTGGGGCCGATAGGAGCGTCCTTCCTCTTCTTCGTTATCCTCCTTAAGTTCCTCGCCCTTGAGGAACTGCCGGCAGAGGCACGCACGCGCGCCATATTCCTCTTCCCCGGGGCCGGAAGGTGGGCGATGGTATTGATGGCGAGCCTGGCGCCCTCTGCGCGCGCCGAAGGGCTTGGCGCGGCGTTCTCGTCGAACTCGCGGAAGGCGCTTGTAATATCGACGCTCATCATGGCGACACTCTCGGTCCTCGTGCTCGGCGCCCTCTCTCTCGTTATAATAATCGCCCTCGGATGTATAGTCTACGCATTCACGCGCTTTTTTAAGAAAAGGCTCGGAGGCGTCACGGGCGACGTATTCGGCTTCCAGTCAGAGGTCGCCGAAGTCTCGTTCCTCGCGCTCGCCATCGCGTTCATGAACATCCTCGCCCTCGCCGAGTAGTCAGGAAAAAGAACAATTTTTAGAGTTGGCTGAAGGGAGACACATGAAGGCTACAAGGGTATACCTAATAAGGCACGGCCAGGTCGTAAACCACCACGAGTACAGATACAACGGCCACTTTGACGTTGACATAACGGATATCGGTGTTGAGCAGATGGCGAGGCTCTCGGAGTTCCTCCTCGGCCATTCCATATCGGCGGTATATTCGAGCGACCTTCAGAGGGCGAGGAAGGGCGCTGAGATAATCGGCAAGAGGCTCGCCCTTACGCCTGAATCCGTGAAGGAGCTTAGAGAACTCCACCTCGGCAGATGGGAGGGGCTGACAAGGGAAGAAGCGGTATTTAAGTACCCCGAGGACTCGCACTTCAGCTTCAAGGAGCTTGCGACCTCGAAGGTAAAAGAGGGGGAGAGCCTTGTCGAGCTTAAGGGCCGAGTCATCCCGGCGCTCTCGTCGATCGTCGAGAGGCACAAGGGGGAGGCCGTATGCATAGTAGCGCACGGGGGCGTTAACAGGGTCATACTTGGCGAGGCGATGGGGCTCCCGCTCGAGAACTTCTTCAGGATAGAGCAGGACTACGGCGCGCTTAACCTCATCGACTGGTTCGATGACGGAATAAAGGTAGTGAAACTCCTTAACGGCGGGCCGAATCAGGAGTTCAGGCCGACGGAGCTGTACTAAAAGGATGGGTATGGCAAAGGGTCTTATAATAGCGTCCGTTGCGAGCGGCTCCGGCAAGACCACAATTACGCTCGGCCTCATGGAGGCGCTTCGCAAGCGCGGCCTTATAGTCCAGCCTTTCAAGGCAGGGCCTGACTACATAGACCCGGGGCACCACTCCGCGCTACTTAAAAGGCCGTCTTATAACCTCGACACATGGATGATGGGGGTAGACGGCGCGAGGGCGACGTTTGACGCAGGCATGAGGCGCGCCGAGATCGGAATCGTCGAGGGGGTCATGGGGCTCTTTGACGGCAAGGACGGGGATGACGAGGGCTCGACCGCGCATCTCTCGAAAGTTTTGGGCCTTCCGGTATTGCTCGTCGTCGACGCCTCCCGCATGTCCCGCTCAGCCGGTGCGATAGTCAAGGGCTTTGCCGAGTTCGACAAAAAGGTCGATTTGAGATGGGTCTTATTCAACCGGGTCGGCTCAGCGCGCCACTACGACATGCTTAAAAAGTCCGTTCCCGCGTCCCTTGGCGTTACGGTCATCGGGTATCTGCCGAGGGAGGAGACACTCACTCTCCCGGAGCGCCACCTGGGGCTCTTTACGCATGGCGATACCGCGCGCGCCGAATGGCGGAAGGCCGTAAGAAAATCCGCCTCGCTCCTTGAGGCCCATGCCGACATCGACGCAATAATCAAGACACTTTCTCATTCAAGAAAAAAAGTATCGGCCCGCCCAGTTAATAAAAAAGGCGTATTCAGGATAGGTGTCGCGCTGGACAGCGCCTTCTCTTTTTATTACAGGGAGAACCTCGACATCCTCGAATCCCTCGGGGCCGAAATTGTATACTTCAGCCCCATTAGGGATAAGTCCCTGCCCAAGGGACTCTCTGGCCTATATTTCGGCGGGGGCTACCCCGAGCTACACGCAAAAGAGCTTGGTAAGAACTCACGGATGAGGGCCGGGATAAAAGAGGCGGCTGACGCGGGCCTGCCGGTCTTCGCCGAGTGCGGCGGGCTTATGTACCTCGGGAGTTTCATTGAAGACCTTAACGGCAAGGCATACCCTGGAGTCTCCGTCTTCCCGTGGACGACAAGGCTCCTTAAAAAAAGAAAGGCGCTCGGGTACAGGGAGGTCGAGGTAATTCCCGGTCATCCGTGGCTTGCCCAGGGTACAAAGCTCCGGGGCCACGAGTACCATTACTCGGAGATGACGCGCCTTTATCCAGGCATGAAAAGCGTCTTCAGATACGGTATAGGCGCGAAGGTCCATCAAGAAGGTTTCGTCTACAAAAATACGCTCGCCACTTACATCCACATCCACTTCGCCTCGAACCCGGCATTTGCCGCGGGTTTTGCCGGTCTCTGCAGGGAAGCCACGGATAGCCCCGAGGCGTTTTAAATCTTTAGTTTCTCAATTGAAAGCCCCTATTTCCATTCGGACGGTTTCGCTTGCCTGAAAAGGCCTTTCCTGATAAATTAATCTATTGCTTGTGACTGAACTTCGCGGAGTCTGATGCTCTCAAAGGTATTAACCAGCGCGACCCTCGGGATAGACGCTTATCTCATAGAGGCGGAGATAGACATCTCGCGGGGGCTTCCATATTTCGCGACCGTCGGCCTCCCGGACAACGCGGTAAAGGAGAGCAAGGACAGGGTAAAGGCCGCGATAAAGAACTCCGGATACGAATTCCCAGCCCGCCGCATTACCGTAAACCTCGCACCGGCCCACATAAAAAAAGAAGGCACTACCTTCGACCTTCCGGTCGCCGTCGGCGTCCTCATAGCCGAGGGCGTGGTGGACGGGGGCGTCGCCAAGGATTTCATCATCCTGGGAGAGCTCTCTCTCGACGGCTCTATAAAGCCGGCAAGGGGCGTGTTGTCCGTTGCGGTACTTGCGCGGGACCTGGGCAAGAAGCTCCTCGTCCCTTCGGCTAACGGCAGAGAGGCCGCGATAGTCGAGGGTGCCGAGGTCTACGGCGTAGAGAGCCTCTCTGAGGTCGTCGAGTTCCTGAACGGCGGGAGGGCCATAGAGCCCGTTACGGCAGTCAGGGCCGGAGGCGCGGGGAGTGGCGCCGGGCACCTTGCCGACCTCTCGGACGTGCTGGGGCAGGCGCATGTCAAGAGGGCGCTTGAGGTCGCGGCCGCGGGCGGACACAACATGCTGATGATCGGCCCGCCCGGGTCTGGCAAGACCATGCTCGCCATGAGGCTCCCCGGCATACTCCCGGATATGACGCTCTCCGAGGCGATAGAGACGACAAAGGTGCATAGCGTCGCCGGGGTGTTGGACTCAGGCGCGGCGCTCGTCGTCGAGAGGCCCTTCAGGTCCCCGCACCATACGATATCGGACGCAGGCCTCATAGGCGGCGGCAGGGTCCCGAGGCCCGGAGAGGTATCTCTCGCGCACAACGGGGTGCTCTTTTTAGACGAGCTACCCGAGTTCAGGAGGAACGTCCTTGAGGCGATGAGACAGCCGCTCGAAGACGGCAAGGTCTCGATATCAAGGGCGCTTGTCTCCATTGCTTACCCGTCTGAGTTCATGCTCGTTGCCGCCATGAACCCCTGCCCCTGCGGCTTTTTAGGGGACTCTCAAAAGGAATGCGTCTGCACGCCCTTGCAGGTGAGGCAATACCGGGGGCGCATCTCCGGGCCGCTCCTCGACAGGATAGACATACACTGCGAGGTCCCGGCCGTCAGGTACAGGGAGATGGCGGCAGCGGGCAAGGGCGAGACATCCGGGGCCGTAAAGGAGCGCGTGGACAAGGCGCGAAAGACCCAGGCATCGAGGTTCAAGGGTAGCGTCGCCTCGAACAGCAGGATGAGCACGAGGCTCGTAAAGAGGCATTGCGAGTTGCCCCCTGACGCGGCACGCCTTGTCGAGACGGCGGTGGAAAGGCTCGGCCTCTCGGCGCGCGCGTACACGAGGATATTGAAGGTGGCGAGGACCATAGCCGATATCGAAGGCGAAGAAGGCATCCGGACCCAGCATATATCGGAGGCGATACAGTACAGGACGCTTGACAGGCAATAGGAAAAGGTATCCGGCAGATGGAAAACGAGCTTCTTAAAGCAATATTCGATTCAGCCCTCGACGGCATCTTCATAATCGACCTTGAGGGCAGGTATATAGACGTGAACTCGGCCGGGTGCGCGATGTTCGGCTATTCGAAAGAGGAGCTCATCGCCGGAGACATCCGCCTACTCCTATTCCCCGAGGATGTGGAGCGCGCCTTTGAGCGCGGCAAAAAGAGCTGGAGAGAGGGCGCCTTCGTCCCGGAGTCGAGGATGAGGCGGAAGGACGGGTCTGAGGTATGGGTGGAGCTTACGGTAAAGCCCTTGAAGACGAAGAGGGGAGACCTCGTCCTCGGCATAAAGCGCGACATAACCGGGAGGAAAAGGGCCGCTCTGGACGAAAAGAGGAAGAGTACGGACCTCCTCAGGGCCATAGTCGACAATACGATGGCCGTCATATTCCTTAAAGACGGCGACGGCAGGCACATCCATGTGAACAGGAGTTTCGAGGAAGTCTTCCGTCTGCCCGGAGGGACGGCGCTCAACAGGACCAATCACGAGATATTCCCGAAAGAGATAGCCGACGCCATCCAGGAGAGCGACAGGAAGGTCCGCGAGTCCAGCTCGCCGCTTGTCTTCGAGGAGGATATTCTCCACGCTGACGGGACACCACACACGTACCTTACCGTGAAGTTCACGATACCATCGATACCCGGCTCGGTCTGCGGCATAGCGACGGACATAACCGAGAGGAAGATGATCGATAGGGAGCTCTTGAAGGCCAAGAAGCTCGAGTCCATCGGGGTGCTGGCCGGAGGGATCGCGCACGACTTCAACAACCTCCTCTCGGGCATTATCGGCAACGTCTCGGTTGCAAAGGCGCTCACCGGAGCGGACGGGAAGGTCCATTCTCTTTTAGGGGAGATCGAAAAAGCGGCCTTAAGGTCAAAGGACCTTACAAAACAGCTCCTTACCTTTTCCAGGGGAGGCGAGCCCATAAGGGAGAGGGTCGATATCGCCCAGCTCGTCGAGGACTCGGCGAGGCTTGTCCTGCGGGAGACGGGGGTCCAGTGTTCATTTTCATTCCAGCAGGGGCTCAAGGAGGCCGAGGCAGACCCGGGCCAGCTCTCGCAGGTCATGAACAACATAGTATTGAACGCCGCGCAGGCGATGGGGAACAGCGGCCGCATGGAGGTCAAGGCCGGGAATGTGGCGGTCGGGGCCAACGGGCCTCTCCCGTTGAAAGAGGGGGATTACGTGTTGGTCTCGATAATTGACCACGGCCCCGGCATACCGAAAAAGGTATTAGGCAGGGTTTTCGACCCGTTCTTTACGACAAAGGAAAGGGCGAGCGGTTTAGGGCTCGCAATATCTTATTCGATAGTTAAAAAGCACGGCGGCGCCATAATCGCTGAGTCCTCGAAGGACGGAGCGACGTTCAGCGTATACCTCCCTGCAGCCGCTAAAAAGGCGGAGGCCAGGCCTGTATCGGATACGATAGTCAGGGGTAGCGGCAGGATACTCGTCATGGACGACGAGGAGCTTGTAAGGGACACGACCGCTTCAATGCTCGAACTCCTCGGCTATGACGCCGCTTTCGCGGAGGACGGCGCGCGCGCCGTCGAATTGTATAAAGAGGCTATCAGGGACAGTGCCCCCTTCGAGGCCGTGATACTCGACCTTACGGTGCCGAACGGAATGGGCGGGCTGGATACGCTCCACGAACTGCTGAAGATCGACCCGCGGGTAAAGGCGATAGTATCGAGCGGCTACTCCAAGGCCCCTGTCATGTCCGATTACCGGAAGCACGGCTTCTCAGGCGTAATCACCAAACCATACAGGGTGGGCGAGTTCGGCAGGGCCTTGAAGGCCGTACTGGCAGAATAAGAATAACCCCTTCTCCCGCTTCCTCCACCGTTTTAACCGAGGTATCCCTTGACAGTCTTGCGGCGCGCTTTTTCAGAAGAGCACGATGAGGACGACGCCGGAGAGCATTATGATGGACCCGAGGAGGCGCTCCCTGATGTTTATCTCGTGGAAGAGGAGCTTGCCGTAGAGGACGCTGAAGATGAGCGACGTCCGCTTGACCGAGATCATGTAGGCGACCTGAGTCATGCTTATGGCGATGAAGTGGGAGAGTATCATCACCGCGGTGCAAAGGCCAATGGGGAGAAAAGTAGCCGGTTTTTTGAAGACAAGCGAGAACTTGCCCTTCGATATCGTGTAGACCGTGAGTACGGCGGTAAGCGTAAAGGGATAGAACGCGCCGAAAAAGACGGGGTCCGAGTGCTGGACCGCGACCTTTCCGAGCGTTGAGGTGATACTGTATATGAGGGCGACGGCTATCATCAGAAGCGAGCCCTTTTCTTTGGCTATGGCCCTTATTGGGCCGAGGGGCCCGGTCTTCGAGGCGCTCGAGTTCAGCAAGTACGCGCCAATGGTTATGAGGACGACCCCCGTGACCCCGCCCCTTGACGGCACTTCCCCGAGCATGACGAAGGCGATGAACATGATGAATATCGGGCTCAAGGCCATGAAGGGTATGGTGAGGGACAATGGAGAGAGCTTTATCGCCTTCACATAGAGTATGAGCGAGAGGACCTCAAGCGGTATGAGCGCGCCTGTGGCGGCCCAGAAGGCAGAGTCCAAATACGGGGCAGGGACAAAGTACAGGGCGACGGCAAGGAAGGGCAGCGCATACCCCTCGCGGACCCAGACTATCGCGAGTTCGTCGGTGTCTTTGAGCGCGCGCTTGCTTAGCGCGTCGGCGGTCGATAAGGCGACAGCGGTTATGAGGGCGAAGGGGAGCCAGTACATTGGGGCCTTTACAGCCAGCTGAAAAAAATGTCAGGTGTAGGTTGGGTTAGCGAAGCGTAACCCAAAAAAATATCTTTTGGCAAAGGCTTTTTTGCGCGCTCAGCGCGCTTTCTTACGCATGGACAAAAGCTCCTCCCCTTTTTACAAGGGGAGGTAGGGAGGGGTGATTTGAGCGCAAGAACGACCTCCCATAAGCCCCTCCTTGGTAAGGAGGGGAGAAGGGACAAGAAGCCCCGGCGCGCTCGCCTCTTCCTCCCTTATGCGCTCTTCGCCATGCGCCCGTGTGTTTGTAAAGACAGAACAAAGATTGACCGCTCTTGTAGCAGATATCCTTCTTGGGGTCGAGGAATACCGCGAAGCCGCATTTTATGCAGATGAGCCCGTCGTCCATGTCAGTGCCCTTATCTGATTTTAAGGTCTTTGGCGGACCTCCTCAAGGGAAATCTCCTTTGACGGTATGCGGACTATCCTATATAATCAGGCAACCCCTATCCTTCAAAGGAACCCGCGATGCCCTCCTTTGCCAAGAGCATGCTCGTCGCCGACCCGGACCAGAGGCTCGCTCTCCGCGCCGCGATAATACTTAAGCGCTTCGAGTATAACGTCTTCGTCGCCTCCGGGAGCGCGGAGTTGCTTCGCATCGCCGACTACGCCATGCCGAACCTCGTCCTCCTCGACCTCCGTATGCCTTTTATGGAGAACAGGACCTGCCTCGAGGCGATACGCTCCGAGCGCGGGCTCGACCCCGTAAAGGTTATTACAACCGCTGATGCCGCCGATGAACCGCTCTTAAAAGAGAGCCTTAAGAAAGGCGCCAACGATTTTTTGGTCAGGCCCTTCGGCCCCACCGACCTATACCGTAAGATACAGGCCCTTACCGAGACACAGCCGAGGGAGGCCCCGAGGCTCCGCGTGATATTCAGGGCGACCGTCACCGCTGGGCACACGGCCCGGACGGCTTACGCGACGATGATATCCGAGCGCGGCATCTTCATACGGACCATGAACCCGTTTGAGCCCGGGACGCAGGTAAAGCTCTCGCTCGATCTGCCGAGCGCGAAGCCGCTCGTCCTTGATGGCGAGGTAATCTATCAGGTAAACCTGAATAGGGAAAGGTTCTCTGAGCCGGGGATGGGGGTTAAGTTCGTGAATATGCCGCCCGAGGTGAAGATGGGTCTCAAGACCTTCATCGAGAGCCAGCTCACGGGGGATCTGGAGCCGGAGATGATGATATAGGCAGGCCGCTCAAAAAGTCCATCTGCTTTGTTGTCTTCGTCGCTCGTAATTGCGGCGTACATACTAAAGTACGCCTCATTCCTCGTTCCTCGCCGCCTCGCATCTGGAGCTTTTTGAGCAACCTGAATAAATTCGGGTTTTCAGCGGGGTAGGTTGGGTTAGCGTAGCGTAACCCAACATTTTCAAAAGGCTACAACGTCACCTCATACGCTATTATCCCCATTGCCGCAATCGCAGAAGTCTCTGTCCTCAAAATCCTGTTCCCCAATGAGACCGGGACGAATCCGGCCTTTCTCGCCGCCTCTGCCTCCTCATCCGTAAACCCGCCCTCTGGGCCGGAGAGGACTGCCACCGGGCCAAGCCCGTTGTAACCCCTAAGGACGGTTTTAAGAGAAGGCAGTCCGCCTTTTTCCCATAGCATGATTTTAAGGCCAGCGTCCGTCCGGAGCGCGTCTTCAAAAGAACAAAACGGCCCGACAGACGGGATGTCGGGCCTCCGCGACTGTTTCGCGGCCTTCAGAGCAACCGCCTGCCACCTGTGGGACTTTTTCTGGACCGAGTCCCTCTCGTCTATCGAAATCGATTTTTCAGATTTGAAAGGGACGATCGTCGAGACCCCGAGCTCGGTCGTCTTCTGTATGATGATCTCCATCCGCTCCTTTTCGGGAAGCGCCTGGAGGAGCGTTATCTCAACCTCTCTCCCGACAGGCCCTATCTCCTCGAAGACCTTGAGGCGCGCGCTGTATTCCCCGAGCGACTCTATGCGCGCGCGGAAAAGCGCGTCATTCGAGACAACGGTCACCGCCTCCTTCATGCGCGGGTCCCAGCTCAAGAGGGCGCGGAAGGCGTCGTTTTGAAGGGCGAGCTCTCCTCCTACCCTTGCACCGTTCAATATGATCCTGCCAAAGGACATGAGACCCTCAGAGCTGTAATTTCCGCGTGTTTCCAAGCGGGAATCCGGCGTTTTAAAGTCAGCGCGTAAGATTTGATGAGACGCAATTGAAAAGTCTACTGCGGAGCCGAATGAGGTGAAGACCTTCTTCACCATCCCCTCAATCCCCTCCCGTCAAGGGAGGGGAAGCAAAAGCAGAACCATTGCACGATAATTTATCTTAGCCCTGGCCAAAGATAGCACTTTTTTGGGCGAAATGCAGGGGAATTTGGATTTGAAATGACACGGGGGGCCGTATGGGCTATAATTGACGCGGTCCCGCCATCAGAGGCGCGCTCGCAGAGGGGCCGGGAAGAATGACAGCCATCCACGCGGATTCTATATTACAGGGCTCGATAATCAATGAAAAAATGCCGTCCCATAATGATCCAGTCGACGTGCTCGCACGCGGGCAAATCCGTGCTCACCGCCGCGCTCTTGAGGTTACTAAGGGACCGGGGCTTTCGCGCCGCGCCCTTCAAGGCGCAGAACATGGCCCTTAACTCGGCTGTCACGCGCTCCGGCCACGAGATAGGCCGGGCCCAGGCCTTCCAGGCAGAGGCGGCGGGGATAGAGGCCACCTTTGACATGAACCCCATACTCTTGAAGCCCACGGGGGATGCCGTCTCTCAAGTCATAATCCACGGCAAGGTATTCGGGTCCATGTCCGCAAGGGAGTACCACTCGTTCAAAAAAGAGGCTAAAAGGTTCGTCGTCGAGAGCTACGAGAGGTTGTCTGCCGAGTACGAGGTAATCGTCATCGAGGGCGCGGGCAGCCCGGCCGAGGTGAATCTTCGGGAGAACGACATCGCCAACATGGGTGTCGCCGAGATGTTTGACGCCCCCGTCATACTTGCCGGGGACATCGACAGGGGCGGCGTCTTCGCCCACCTCGTCGGCACGCTCGAACTATTGTCCCAGGCGGAAAGGGAGCGCGTAAAGGGCTTCATCATAAACAAGTTCAGGGGGGATATCGGTCTCCTTAAGCCGGGGCTTGAGTTCCTGGAGGCGCGGACTAAAAAGTCCGTCCTCGGCGTAGTCCCGTATTTCAAGGAGATGCTCCTGCCTGACGAGGACGGGGTCGCTCTCGATTCAAATGAACCGGCTGGCGTATACGCCGTGACAATAGCGGTTATAAGGTTGCCGAGGATATCGAACTTCACCGACTTCGACCCGTTCAGGGCCGAGGGGGTAAATTTAAGATATATCGAATCCCCGGCGGAAATCGAAGGCGCGGACGCGGTCATCATACCCGGCACAAAAAATACTATCTCTGATCTGAAGTGGCTGAAGGACAGGGGCTTCGGAGAGGCGCTCCGCTCCTTTAGGGAAAGGGGCTGTGTGATATTCGGCGTATGCGGCGGCTTCCAGATGCTGGGGAGAGAGGTGAACGACCCCTTCCACATAGAGTCATCGAAGGCGTCCGAGGCCGGGCTCGCTTTTCTCGACTGCGCGACGACGATACTCGAACACAAAAAGACATTCAATGTGCGGGCGTCGCTTGACTTTGACGGGAAAAGATTTGATGCCTCGGGCTACGAGATACACATGGGCGAAACAAAAGGGAGGCTCAAACCCTTCTCCAGGATAAGTGAGCGGAACGGAGAGGGCGTGGAGGTCCTTGACGGCGGCGTCGAAGGCGCCGTCTTTGGCACATACATCCACGGCATATTCGACAACGACGCCTTCAGGCTCTCGTTCCTCGATATGCTTCATGGTAAGAAGGGGCTTTCAGCAAGGGCCGAGACCTCGTTCGCGGCAAAGAGGGAAGATGCTTTAACCAAGTGGGGCGCGCTCGTGGACGCAAGCGTCGATATCGACGCTATAATGAAGATAATGGGTCTTGGCCTGAATGCCTGACATAAGCCTTCTTTCGCCGCCCTTTTCGCCTTTTGTCCTCATCCTTGCGTACCTCCTCGACATCATTATAGGCGACCCGGAAAGGTTCCCCCACCCGGTCAGGTGGATAGGCGCGGCGATAACCGCGCTCGAAGGTGTGGTAAGGCGGCTCGCCCGCACCCCCGGCGCGTTAAGGCTTGGCGGGGGCGCGCTCGTAATTATCGTCGTCGGCCTCACATACGCCCTCGCGCTTGCAGTTCTCCACGCCTCATACAGCGCCTCGCCGATACTCTCCCATATCGTATCGCTCGCAATCGTATGGTGGTGCCTATCTATCAAATCCCTTAAGACCGAGGCTTGCAAGGTCGTCAACGCCTTCAACGCAAGCGGCGTCGAAGGCGCGCGCGCGTCGCTCTCGCGGATAGTGGGGAGGGATACGGCAGGGCTTTCAAAGGACGGGGTCATGCGGGCGACGATCGAGACGGTCGCCGAGAACACCTCCGACGGCGTAGTCGCGCCGCTTTTTTACCTCGCCATAGGCGGCCCCGCGCTAATGCTCGCGTACAAGGCCTTGAACACGGCGGACTCGATGATAGGGTACAAAAACGATAGATACAGAGACCTCGGGATGTTCGGCGCGAGGCTCGACGACGTTGCGAATTACATCCCGGCGAGGCTTACCGGACTCCTCGTCGTCTCGGCCTCCTTTATTTTAGGGTATAATTGGAGAAGGTCTCTCAGGATATTCCTCCGGGACGGAGGAAATCATCCGTCCCCGAACTCCGGGAGGCCCGAGGCCGCGGTAGCGGGCGCGCTCGGGCTCAAACTCGGCGGCGGGTCTTATTACGGAGAGGTCTTCATCCCCAAGCCGTCGATAGGGGACGCTTCGAGCGCGCCGGATGAGTCCGCGGTCCTGCGCGCAATAAGGCTTATGGAGGCGAGCGCTCTTATGATGGCGACGCTCGCGTTCGCGTCAAGGGCGGCGACGATAATATTCTGACCTCAAGTTCATCACAAGGCGGCCTATGTTGAACACTTTCAGGTTTCTGCTCCTCATAAGCATGGCGGTATGGGTCGGCATGCTTATATTCTTTACTTTCTTCATTACGCCAAGTATATTCAAGGTGCTCCCGAGGGAGCTCGCAGGAGAACTCGTCGGAGTTATATTCCCCAAGTATTGGATGGTAGGCTATGCGGCCGGCGCCCTTTCGCTCCTTTCCATCATAGCCATCTCGCTCATTGAAAAGTCCTTCCCGACGGCGGTCTTATCGCTCGTCGCGCTAATGACGGCCCTTACCTTCTACTCCGGCCTCGTCGTAGGCGCGAAGGCGAAGACGATGTCGGCGGAGATAAGAAACATCCAGGACCCGGTGAAAAAAGAGGAGATGAGGGCGAGTTTCAAGAAGGTACACGCCGAGAGCGCGGCCATAAACCTGGCCATCATGGCGGGCGGCGTAACCGTCATTTTCTTCATCTCCAGAAATCTCAGGCTCTAACGGGCCGCTGAAAAAAATCCATCCGCTTACGAGCTTAAAACGGGGTTGCGGCGTACGGACAAAGTGCGCCTCGCCCCTTGACTCCTCGTTTTTCTGTCTCATCCGCGCCTCGCGTATGGAGCTTATTTGAGGCCTGGACAACCTTAGAGTTTTTAAAGGAGGGGAAGATGGACAGGGTATACAAGAAACTGGAGCTCGTCGGGGTATCCGATAAAAGTTTTGAGGACGCGATAAGGAACGCGATAGAGAAGGCTACGAAGAC
The DNA here is from genome assembly GCA_001797465.1 of Deltaproteobacteria bacterium GWB2_55_19. GTDB lineage: Bacteria > Desulfobacterota > GWC2-55-46 > GWC2-55-46 > GWC2-55-46 > GWB2-55-19. The sequence goes on from MGPQ01000010.1 coordinate 393,252, forward strand.
CGTACACGGCCTTGCCTGGTTCGAGGTGACCGAACATCACGGCAAGATTATGGACGGCAAGGTAACGGAGTTTCAGGCGGTCGTCAAGGTGGCCTTCAAGGTAGATTGAATCCCCGGGGTCCGGTAATCCGTTAATGTTAAAAAAGAGCATAGAATTTTTTTTCGAACCCAGGAGCGTCGCCGTAGTCGGTGCCTCCGAGGCGCCTGGTAAGCTCTCTGCCGTGATAATGGATAGCCTCCTTTCGTCCGGCTTCACCGGCAAGGTAATCCCGGTAAACCCGAAGTATTCGTCCGTTAAGGGGCTTAAGTGTTTCCCCTCGGTCTCTGAAATAGAGAATGGTGTCGATATCGCCGTCTACGCGCTCCCCGCTTCGCTTACGCTACGGGCGTTGAGGGACGCGGAGAGCAAGATCAAAGGCGCGATAATCGTAAGCGGCGGCTTCGGCGAGGCAGGCGACGCGGGCAAGGGACTCGAGCGGGAAATAAAAGACATTGTTAGGGAGACTGGCATCCGGGTGATAGGTCCGAACTGCATGGGCATATTCGACGCCGTCTCAGGGCTCGATACGTTCTTCATACCGCGCACGAGGATAGCGAGGCCGCGTAGAGGCTCGCTTTCCATCATATCTCAGAGCGGGTCGTTCGCCATAACGGCGATGGACGAGCTCGCTTCCGCCGGCGTCGGGGTGGCCCGCGTCGTCAGTTACGGCAACAAGACGGACGTGAGCGAGACGGACTGCCTCCGTTTTCTCTCCGAAGACCCCCACACGAAGGCCGTCGCGGTCTACATTGAGGCGATAGAGGACGGCCGGTCCTTTATCGAGGCGGCGACAGCCTGCGCGTCCAAAAAACCAGTCTTCGCGATAAAGGTCGGGAGGCGCGGCGCGGGCTCCGCGGCCGCGCTTTCGCACACCGGCGCGATAGCGGGCAATTACGAGGCCTATCGCGCGGCCTTCAGGAAGTCCGGCGTCATGGAGCTCGACGGATACGATGAGTTCATCGCCGCGTGCAAGGCCTTCGGCTCCGCGGCCGAGGCAAAAGGCCCTCGCGTAGTTATCATAACGGACGGCGGCGGCATGGGCGTGAGTATCGCCGACGCCTGCGTCGAGGCCGGGCTCGAGGTGCCGCCTTTGCCGGAAGACTTGAAGGAGATGGTGCGCGAAGGCCTGCCTTCTTACTTTTCCATCAATAACCCCATAGACTTGACCGGGAGCGTAACGGATGAGATGTATGCCGACGCATTGGATAAGACCCTCTCCGACGACTCCTTCGATATCGCTATCGTCGCCGCGCTCTGGGGCCCTCCTGGGCTTACGGACGAATTGCCCGCGCTCCTTTCAGAGAGGGCGCAAGGCATAAAAAAACCTGTCCTTGTCTGTTCTCCGGGGGGCGCGTTCACGAGGTCAAAGGCAGAGCTCTTCATAAAATGCGGTTTCCCGGTATTCCAGACCCCGGAGGCGGCCGTGAAGGCGGCCTCTATACTCGCAAGGCGCGCTCCGCGGCGCAAAGGTTAGCTATGGACGCTCAGGCGATAGACAGGCTCGTTATCGAGGCGCAGAGCCTCGGGAGGAAGACCCTGCCCGAGCCGGACGCGAAGGAGATATTGAGGCTCTCCGGCGTCCCGGTGCCGAGGTCGTTCGTGGCCAAGGACTTAAGCGGCGCGGTGGAAATCGCCAGGAAGATCGGTTACCCGCTGGTATTGAAGGTCGTCTCTCCTGATATCCCGCATAAGAGCGACGTCGGCGGCGTGGCTCTCGGCATAAGGAACGCGAAAGAGCTCGAGGAGAAGTGGGCGGAGATGGTCCTTAACGTGGCGGACGAGTCCGCGACCTCGATGATAGAGGGTTTCCTCGTCGAGGAGATGGCGCCCAAAGGCGCTGAGGTGATAATCGGCGCGGTCAGGGACGAGCAGTTCGGGCCGCTTATCATGTTCGGGACAGGCGGAGTGGCCGTGGAGCTCATGAAGGACGTCTCGTTCAGGCTCGGGCCGCTCTCAAAAAAAGAGGCGATAGGCATGATGACCGAGGTGAAGGGCTTTGCGCTCCTTACCGGATACAGGGGGGAGACCTTCAAGGACATCGAGGCCGTAGCCGAGATCATACTGATGGTCTCGCATATAATGGAAGAGGTCGGCGCGTTGAAGGAGCTGGAGATAAACCCGTTGCTCGTTTATGAGCGCGGGGTCATGGCCGTGGACGCGAGGGCGGTCCTGAAATAATCCTGATGACCCACGGCGGCAACATATGGGAGGCGGCGAAACGCCTCGGGATCGACCCCCTCAGGATAGCGGATTTCAGCGCCTCGATAAACCCTTTCGGGCCGTCAAGAAAGGCGCTCAAGGCCCTAAGAAGCTCCTTAAGCCTCATCCCGCCTTACCCGGACCCGGACGCGCAAGAGCTCAAACGCTCTCTCTCTGCGCATCATTCAATACCCGAGTCTTCGATACTCCCGGCGAACGGCTCGACAGAGCTCATTCATCTTATACCCGGAGTACTCAGGCCGAAGAAGGCGCTTATCGTCGGGCCTGCCTTTTCAGAGTATGGTCGCGCGCTCAAATTATCCGGGACGAAGATATCAGGGTTCGTGCTCGACTGGAGGGACGCTTTCAGGCTCGATGAAAAGAGGCTCGCGAGGCGCGTGGAAGGTTCTGACATGGTCTTTATCGGGAACCCCTCGAACCCCGCCGGGACTGCCCTTTCAAGGGAAGATGTCTTGTCGATCGCCGCCATTTGCAGAAAAAAAGGGGCTATCCTTGTAGTAGACGAGGCGTTCGCCGACTTCGCGGAGGACGTCTCCATCATAAAAGACGCGCCGTCCCGTACAAACGTCATTGTGCTCCGCTCCATGACCAAGTTTTATTCGATGGCGGGCTTGAGGCTCGGGTTCGCCGTCGCGAGCGTCCCGGTCATTGAGAAGATGAGGAAACACCTTCCGCCGTGGTCGGTCAATACGCTTGCGTCGGTTTTTGCGCGAGAGTCTCTAACGGATGCGCGCTATATTGAAAGGACGTCGAAGTGGGCGGTCGCGGAGCGGGAGTTCCTCTCTTTGTCATTGGGGAGGCTCCGGGGCCTCCGGGTATTCCCCTCAAGCGCGAACTTTATCATGGCGCTTATCGAGGGTGGCGCGCTTGACGCCGTAGGGCTTAAGAAAAGGCTTATTAAAAAAGGCCTGCTCATAAGGGACCTCGAGGATTTCCCGGGGCTCGGAAAGGCCTTTTTCCGCCTCTCTCTTAAAAAGAGGGTGGATAATGCCGCCCTTTTAAGGGAGCTTTCAGCCATATTCGGAGAGAAGGCCGCAAAGGCTGTCGCACCCTCCAAGGCCGCGAAAAGACTGCTATAATAGAACTATCGTCACTCCCTGCTTTTTCTCTTCCATTGTCCGGATTTAGGGAGTATCCTGAGATTAATTTCATCCCCAGAATTTCAAAAGGCCCGGGGCGGGTTGAACGCCGCATCCGGGGTTCCTGCAATCCATTTTGGAGGGCGCCGGGCGCTTGCAAGTGCCGTTCATCATAAAAGGAACTCTTCTTATGAAGTCCTCAATAATGCAATACCTCAGGACGGCCCCTTAAAAGGCTGTCCCCAAGCCTGCCTATCGCACGGCGCCCTTAAAGGCCCGGGTCGAAAGACCCGGGCCTTTGTATCTCAGAGCGTCATATCTTCGCATACCTGCGTTGCTCCTCGGCTCGTCACTGCGGCGTACATACTAAAGTACGCCTCGCTCCTCGATGCCTCGACTCCTCGCCTTTGTCGCGCCTTGGTCTGCTTTGCTCTGACGCTCTGTATTAGATATACTGCTATAATGCGCGTCACAAAGAGCAGTCTTTTTGCGGGTTCAGGTTTGCAACTGGGACCCGCAAAAAATGGGAAGGGGAGATTTTGATTTTTGTTCAGTCTTTATCAATACACAGGCGCAGGGCGGAGAACGCATAAGGGAGGAAAAGACGAGCGCGCCGGGGAGGAAGGGAGCGTTAGGAGCCCCTGCGGATAAGCGCGCGGAGCGTGCAAGATGGCCTTATGCAGAAAAAATCAGGAAAGGCGCAAAGCAAAAAAGCACAGATCGGGTTATCCAATCAGAGCGCGCCCGAACCCCCTACTTCGCCACCCTTATCACTGTCTTCACGTTCCCCCGCACGTTGAAGTCGCCTGTGACCGCCATGCTACGGGGCTTGAGTAGTTTATCGAGGTCGTTGAATATGAGGTTAGTGACTGCTTCGTGCGAGACGGCCCTGTCCCTGAAGGAGTTAAGATATAACTTGAGGGATTTAAGCTCCACGACCTTTTTGTCCGGCGTGTAGACGAGCCTGATTGTTGCGAAGTCCGGGTACCCGGAGCGCGGGCAGAGGCAGGTGAACTCCGGGTAGGATATCTCTATCTCGTAGTCTCTCTCCGGGTTGGAGTTATCCCAAGCGACGAGGCGGGCCTTCTCGAGGGCGCGTTCGCCGTATTTTTTCTTCGATGGCATCTCTTCCTCCTTGAAAGGCCACATTCTATCAGTACCCCGCCATGTTTGTAAAGGGCCGCGGTCCGCGAGAATTCCATTGACAAGGTTGCATAATTTCGCAATTATATAACTATCAAAAGTCGAAAGGAGCTTTATATGGGCATGGTGACGATAGTCCTTCAGGACGCCCCTTACGGGAACGAAAAGGTCTGGAACGCTCTACGCCTCTCGCAGGCGCTTCTCTCGGTCGGGAGCCAGGTGAGGATATTTCTGTACGGAGACAGCGTCTCGTCCGCCAAGAAGGGGCAGAACCCGCCGAAGGGGTATTACAATATCGGGGATATGGTAAAGGGTCTGGTGGATAAGGGTGTTGAGGTCCGCTCGTGCCTTACCTGCACCTCGGCGCGCGGGCTCACGCAGGAGGACTTTGTCGAAGGCGTGGCCATCGGCAAGACGCTCGATCTCGCCCGATGGGTGAACGAGGGCGGGCAGGTTATGGTCTTTTAATACGGTAAGACGCAAGTACGATAGCGGGGGCGGCGCGTTCTTGCCCATCTGCGCCGCCCCCGTGATGTGCCGGCATGACCAGGAAGCAGTCAGTCAGAAGCCCTGGCATAGGGGATTTGCCAATGTCCCGGCTTCTCTTGGCCGGCCCCCATTTTTTCTTGACAACCATCCCCTTTTTCTGTAACTTTAATAGATTCGGTTTTTGCGCCTGTAGCTCAGTGGATAGAGCATCGGCCTCCGAAGCCGAGGGTCGGAGGTTCGAATCCTCTCAGGCGCGCCATTTGCCGGAGGGGAGGGTTTGTCGGGGCGGTTCAGCCGGGGTGTTGGGGCGGAAGGCAAGCTGAATCGCGATGTAAGGTGCGCGCATCCGCTTACCGGCAGGTAGAAAATCGTCTTTCTTGGGCCGCTAGCTCAGTTGGTAGAGCAGCTGACTCTTAATCAGCGGGTCGCTGGTTCGATCCCAGCGCGGCCCACCAAGAATATCAAGGGGCTACGGTACTGCCGTAGCCCCTTTTTTCATTTCACTGTCCAGTTGATTTTCGTGGCTCAAAAAGGCGGCAGGGCAGAACTGGTTTAGAGCTTGCAGGCTGGCTATTACCATTCATACCCCGGCAGGGCTTTCGGAAGATAATAGAATTGAGCTACTATAAGCTTCCGGCCTATGATATTATTTAAAATCGGACTGGCGCCACCTTCGTAATAAATAAGATTAAAACAAAGAAGGTTTTTGGGAGAATATACCAATGGATATTCCGTCAATTGGCGTTTTATCGCACAGCATTATATGGGCTATCCTCGGCATTATCTTGATTGTCGCTGAATTAATGACGATGGCATTTGTCCTGGTTTTTTTCGGTTTAGGGGCTCTTTTGACTGCGTTTTTGACATGGCTTGGTGTTATTCCTGATTTTACAAGCCAACTGCTTGTTTTTTCGGTCTCCTCTTCAGGCATGTTGCTGATATTCAGGACCTTCGCAAAAAAGCAGTTTTTCAGGAAGTCTGACATATCACAGGAATTCATTGGACAAAAAGTAAAGGTTACTAAGGCGATATCGGTCAATAGCGAAGGCGCTGTTTCCTATAGAGGGTCTGAATGGATTGCGTTTAGCGATTCAAATGAAGTAATCCCCGCGGGCGGTATGGCGGAGATAATCGGTACGGAAGGCATAAGGGTCAAGGTAAGAAAAATATCGTAGCATGTCAGTGGAGGAATGGATGGAATATGTTTTGATTGGCGTTGTTCTTGTTGTTGTCATCGTTATTTTTAAAGGCGTCAGGATCGTGCCGCAGCAAAGCGCGTACGTCATTGAGCGCCTGGGTAAATATTATGCCACATTGCATGCCGGTATCAGCTACATATTCCCCTTTGTCGACAGAGTCGCTTATCAGCATAGCTTGAAGGAACAGGCTATTGATATCCCCGAGCAGATTTGTATCACCAAGGATAACGTTCAGGTGGGGGTCGACGGCGTCGTATTTATTCAGGTAATAGACGCAAAGATGGCCTCGTATGGGATCCAAAACTACTTCTTCGCCATAACCCAGCTTGCCCAGACGACGATGCGGAGCGAAATGGGTAAGATAGACCTCGACAAGACATTTGAGGAAAGGACGACCATAAACGCGTCGATTGTCGGTTCAATTGATGAGGCCGCCAAATTATGGGGCGTTAAGGTATTGCGGTATGAGATAAAAAATATTGTGCCGCCCAAATCCGTCCTGGTTGCGATGGAAAAACAGATGCAGGCTGAAAGAGAAAAAAGGGCCATCGTCCTGGAGTCGGAAGGCGCAAGGCTTTCCGCGATAAATGTCGCGGAAGGGCAAAAAAAGAAGGTTGAGCTGGAATCCGAGGCTTACAAGATCAAGCAAATCAATGAGGCGGAAGGGCAGGCCAGGGCAATTACCGAGATTGCGACCGCTACGGCGGAAGGGCTTAAAAAAGTAGCTGAAGCAATCACGGCTAACGGCGGGATGGAAGCCGTTCAATTACGTGTTGCGGAAAAAACAGTGGAACAATTCGGACATCTTGCCAAGGCGACAAACACGCTGATACTGCCTTCTAATTTTGGAGATATGTCCTCCATTATCGCAACGGCCATGAGCGTCGTAAAACATGTGGAACCAAAGGTCAAGGGATAATAAACCGGCGGGCCGCCGGTTCTGTCCCGGCGCGGCCCTCCAGGAATATCAAGGGGCTACGGCATTCGCCGTAGCCCCTTTTTGTTTGGACCTGGATACCGGCCCCGATGAGGTCTGCTTTGGTCCTCAGGCGCTGAAATCAGGGCATGTTGCTTCATACCAAATGCAATCCTCTTTTCTGTCTTGGCGATGGGGATAGGCTTATATGGCCGGTTTTCAGAGGCCTCCCCGGTTGAGGTTTTGCAGGTTTTAGGCTATATTTGGAGCGAATCTATCCCATTTTGAGAGGTGCTTATGGAACCAGGTCTGAAGGGCAGGTCGGCGATAGTCACGGGGGCGAGCAGGGGCATAGGAGCCGCTATCGCGAAGGCGCTCGGCAGGGCCGGGGCAACGGTGGCCGTCAATTATCTCCGGTCAGCGGATAAGGCAGAGGCGGTCGCGGGCGAGATAAGGGGCGCGGGGGGCACGGCGTTCGCGATCCAGGCCGACGTCACGAGAAAGGAAGATGTGGAGGCGATGGTAGCCGAGACGATAAAGCGGTACGGCAAAATAGACATACTCGTCAACAACGCGGCCATAGGGTTCCCGCTGAAGCCCTTTATCGACCATTCATGGGAGGAGGTCGAGGCGAAGATGACCGGCGAGATGAAGGGGGTATTCTTTACGACCCAGGCCGCTGTAAGGGACATGATGAAAAGGAGGTACGGGAGGATAATCCACATATCGAGCGGGCTCTCCAGGTACCCTTCCGAGGGGTTCTATACGCACGCCGCGGCAAAGGCCGCCATGGACAGCGGGGCGAGGGTCATGGCAAAGGAGCTCGGCCCCCTGGGCATCACCGTGAACGTCATAGGCCCCGGGCTCATACCGACCGACGCAACCGCCCATATGCCCAAGGAGATGTTCGACTTCATCGCCGGCGCGACACCTTTAAAGCGCGTGGGCGCGCCCGACGACGTCGCCGGGGCGGTTTCGTTCCTCGCCTCCGACATGGCAGGGTTCATAACCGGGCACTATATACATGTGAACGGCGGGATTTTCATGCCGTAGGGGGTGCTTTGCAATGGAATGGCCGCTCAGCCGTCGGATTTTTTAACGGGGCTTAACGCCCGGACCTGACGGTACTTAAGCCCTGTTTTTTGGCTTGCGGCGCCCTTGCGTTGAAGGGGACTGACTCACCCTCCCCTCTATCCCCTCCCGATATTTAAGATAAGTGGAGGGGAAGTTTAGAGAGATACCCGGCAGTCTTCCGGAGCGAGGTCCATCAGCCAAAATGCATGGATCCGCAAAACCCGATATATTATCGTTAACACGCAGTTCGCCGCGGGACCAGGGGCGGAAAGCCGAGGTCAAGGGAATTCATGAGCGACATCGTAAGCGACGAGACGGTCTTGAGGTTCCGGCATTTCATAGCCGGAGCACCGGACCACATCTCCATTGTCGGCAGGGATTATCGTTACCTTGTGGTGAACGACGCCTATCTTACGGCGCATGGCAGAGCGCGCGCCGAGATAGTCGGGGGAACGGTGGCAGACCTGCTCGGAGAGGAGACGTTCTCGCGTATCAAGCCCTCCCTGGACAGGGCCTTCAGCGGCGAGACCGTAAACTTCTTTGACTGGATCGACTTCTCCGCCATCGGCAGGAGGTACATGAACGTCGTATACTACCCGCTTACCGGCGAAGGCGGGGTGGTATCGAACGTCGTCGTCAACTCGCGCGACCTTACGGAGCTGAAGGAAGCGCAGGAGAGGCTCAAGGAGTCTGAGGAGAAGTACAGGCACCTCTTCGAGCACCTGAACGACGCGGCGTTCCTCGCCGATACCGCAACCGGCATCATACTCGACACCAATAAAAAAGGCGAGGAGCTCCTCGGCAGGACCCGCGGCGAGATCATAGGCATGCACCAGTCCCGCATCCACCCGGCGGGCAGGGAAGACGAATATCGCGGCAGGTTCGCGCGACACGTGGACAAGGGCAAGCTTGCGGATTTTGAAGGCGAGGTCGAGAGGAAGGACAAGACCGTGGTCCCGGTCCACGTAAGTGCGGAAGTGCTCGTACTCGGTGAAAAAAGGCTCATATTGGGCATATTCAGGGACCTGACAGAGACCAGGAGGCTCGAGGCGGAGATACTCAAGGCCCAGAAGCTCGAGTCGGTCGGCCTCCTCGCCGGCGGCATCGCCCACGAATTCAACAACATACTTACCGGCATATACGGGAACATCTCCCTTGCCAAGATGCTGCTCAGCCCGACAGGCAAACCCTATGAGGCGGTCTCGCGCGCCGAGGCCGCCTCCTTAAGGGCCGGGAACCTCACCAAACAGCTCCTCACGTTCTCAAAGGGAGGGGCCCCGGTTAAGAGGGCCGTCTCCATAAAGGGGCTCATACCCGAGTGGTGCTCGCTTGCTGCGAGCGGCTCAGAGGCACGGTGCGCGTGCGATATCCGGGAAGACCTCCGGGACGCGGCTATTGACGAGGGGCAGATAGCCCAAGCCCTGCGGAACATCTTCGTGAACGCGATAGAGTCGATGGACGGGTCCGGTGTCGTGAGGGTGGCGGCATGGAACGATGACGCGGAGAACCACGGACTCCCGGCAAGGAAGGGCGGGTATGTGGCAATCTCCATCAAGGACGAAGGGCGCGGCATAAAGGAAGAGGACCTGCAGAGGATATTCGACCCGTTCTATACTACAAAGGAGAAGGGGAGCGGTCTCGGGTTATCTGCCGCGTATTCGATAGTAAAGAGGCACGAAGGGCATCTGACCGTAAGGTCTGTACACGGCAGAGGGAGCGTATTCCATATGTACCTGCCCGCGGCCTTGAAGGCTGGAGACGAAGAAAATGCCTGGGTGGTCTCCGGCCTTTCCGGCAAAAGGGTCCTCGTCATGGACGATGAGGAGATGATAAGGGACCTCGTCAAGGAGATGCTCCCCATGCTCGGCTACGCGGTCGAGGTCTCCAGGGACGGGGATGAGGCCGTCCTCTTGTATTCAGAGGCAAAAGAGGCGGGCAGACCCTTTGACCTCGTCATCCTCGATTTGACCGTCCCCGGCGGGACCGGCGGCAGGGAGGCATTGAAGAGGCTCCAGGAGATAGACCCAAGGGTGAGAGCGATAGTATCGAGCGGGTACTCGAACGACCCTATAATGGCTGATTACGGGAGATACGGGCTTAAGGGCGTGATGGCGAAGCCATTCAGCATGGCGAGTCTCAAAGACGCGGTAAAGGGCGCGCTAAGCGCCGATAATTGAATCGGTTTATCCTCACGGCCTCTTTGCCTGCGGTTTTGGAAGGGGACTTCGCGGGAGATGTGCGGACAATGATGAGCCCAGCTCAGCAGCAATCATGATATCGCGCGCCTAAAACCCCCTCTTATCAGCGATACGAAAGCCCCTTTTTTTCCAGGTACCTCTGGTGGTATTCCTCGGCCTCATAGAACGGGCCGGCCTCGACTATCTCCGTAACAACAGGCCTTTTCAGGAAATCTATCGCCTCGAGCCTCTTTTTCGACGCGCGGGCGATCCGCTCCTCTCTCTTGTCAAAATAAAAAATGGCGGACCTGTACTGGTTGCCTGTGTCGGGCCCCTGCTTGTTGAGCGTCGTCGGGTCATGTATGGACCAGAAGACCTCGATTAGGGTCTCGTATGAGACTGTTGCCGGGTCGAACTCCACGAGCACGGCTTCGGCGTGTCCGGTAAGTCCGGTGCAGACCTCCTCGTAAGATGGGGCCTCGGTATCCCCGCCCGTGTAGCCGACCCTTGTCGAGACGACCCCTTTTATTTTTCTGAAGGCCTCTTCCACCCCCCAGAAACACCCGGCGGCAAAGAGGGCTTTCGCAGTCTTCATTCCATCACCTCCAGGAAGGCACCCAGCTATAAACGCAACTCAGCGTAATCCTTCTTAATTCTACCATAAAATAAGGGTCTTGTCCGCGCCTGCGCCTCGTCCCGCATGGAGGGCGCTTTGTCGTCACCTGAAGACGATCTTGAGTATCAGGATGGCAAAGACAAGGATAAAGGATACGATATTTGCCGCTATCACCGGAATGGAGTCTATGAGGAAGCCGTAGATTATCCAGATGACGATGCCGAGGGAGAGGATGAGGAACATCCAGAGGGAGACGTCCTTGGCCGAGCGCGACCTCCAGGTCTTGTAGACCTGAGGGACGAAAGATACGGTCGTGAGCGTCCCGCCCACGAGCCCGAGTAAGGTGATGGAATCTATCATGAGAGCCCCTTAGGGATATGTTATTAGATAAGCGGGGATAAGTCAAATCCGCAGGTTGTAAGGGATGTTGGAGCGTCGCGTCTGTCGGTTATCGCGAAAAATCAAATGAGGCAGGCCCTGAAATGGTGTATAATATCCGCATGAAAGAGCTTATCCGATGGCTTATAGAGATGGAGGAGAGGGCGGAGAAGGTCTACACAAAGGCCTCTGCCGCGTTTTCCGGAGACAAGGAACTTTCGGATTTTTTCAAGGGCCTTTCCGTTGAGGAGGCCTCTCACAGGGCCGTAATCGAGAAGGCCGCAGGTCTCATAAGGGGTATGGACATCGTCATGCCCATTACCGTGGACGAGGCCGCAAGGGATGAGGTGGCGGGGCACTTCGCAAGATGCGAAAGGCTTATGGCGGAAGAGCCGGTCGATAGCATCGCCTTCTTCGAGTGCGTCGTATTCGCCGAATTCTCTGAGTGGAATGACATCTTCCTGTATGTGATAAACAGGCTTAAACCCCAGTCCAGCGAGTTTGTCCAGGCCGCCGTTTATATCCAGCACCACAAGAGGCGCCTGGAGGACTTCATCGAGGGCAGAGAAGAGCTTAAGGGCCTGCTTGAGAGGATTAAGGGCCTGCCGAGGGTATGGGAAGACAGCATCCTCGTCGTAGAGGACGACGAGGACATAAGGGGGCTCTTGAAGGAGGTCCTCGTAAGCGATGGGCTGGTCGACACAGCCGGCAACGGCAGAGAGGGGCTGGATAAGATAGCGGGGAGGTATTACTCGGTGATACTCTCTGACTGGGACATGCCGGTTATGAACGGCATGGAGCTCTACAAGGCCGCTGTGGCGAAGTACCCGGGCATAGGCGAGAGGTTCATTTTTTTCACAGGCGGGCTCGACGCCGGGCGGGGCGAGTTTCTGCAAAATAACGGGCTCAAGTTCTTGAGCAAGCCAGCGTCGGTACGGGAGATAAGAAAGGCGGTTGCGGGCGTGTTGAGCTCCTGATCACTTGAATAGGTCCTTGAGGCCTTTGAACGGGTCGTCCGCTTTCCGATTGGCCTCCGGGTCCCTGAACTCGAAAAACTCGCAGAAGTTCGCCTTGTCTTTGTCCTTCACCCTCTCAGCTGACGTCTCCCTGCACTCGTTGTACGAGGATGCCTCATGGAACGCGCAGTTCAGGCAGACCTTGAGGTCCGAGCCGCAGTGCGAGCACGTGTCCCCCCTTCCGGGCCTTGGTAGAGCCTCTACGGGCTTTCTGCAGTGGAAGCAGGACTTCACCCCTTTATATTAACATAAGACAGGCGCGCATTCTATCAGAGAGGCGGGGTTTTAAAGGCCCGGTCTCTGCCGTAGAGCCCAAGAAGACCTCTCCGGTATAACTCCCACCTGCCGTCATCCCTTGACGTAGGGAAATAACCTGATATCCTTTGAGAAAAGGCGCAAAGAATGACCCCGGTCCATGAAAATAACGAAGTACAGATATGGCATCCCGATCTGTTCCATCCTCCTTTCCTTTCTTATTTCCCTTGAAGCGCGTGCGATAACCGGAAAAACCCTTGAAACAGGGCCTGACGTTGGCGTTCAGGAGAGGCTCGGGGCCGTTCTGCCCGCAGGCCTCGGTTTTACGAGCGAATCCGGCGAAAAGGTCTCTTTGAATTCCCTCATGGACAGGCCGGCGGTACTCTACCTTTCGTATTACAGGTGCGTTGACCTTTGTAGGGCCGTATCCGGGTCCCTCGCCGCCATAGCCGCTCAATACCCTCCGAAGGGCGATTACAGGATAATTACCGTTTCCATGGATGAGAGAGACACACCCGCTGACGCGCTTGGAAAGAAGAGAGACTATCTTTCGGCGTCAGGCGCGGCGATACCCGAGGACGGCTGGAGGTTCCTTGTAGGCGACAAGGAAAACATCGCGGGCCTCGCCTCCTCGCTCGGGATAAGTTTCAGGAGGTCCTCTGACGGCTTCGACCACCCGGCCGCGCTTGTCATACTCTCAAAGACAGGCAGGATCGTCAGGTACATCCGGGGAGAGCGGTTCCTTACCGCTGAAATCAGGATGGCGGTTGCGGAGGCGGCCGACAATAAGCCCGCGCCGACAGTGCCGAGGCTCTTGAAACTCTGTTACAGGTACGATCCCGGGAGCAGAGGTTATGTGCTCGACGCGCTGAAGGTATCCGGGCTCGGCGTCCTCTTCGGCTCGGCGCTCCTCTTCATATACCTCAACTACTCGGGCAGGAAGGGGAGACGCGATGGCGAGTGACGGGGCCGGATACCTCGGGGGCGGCGGCAGGCCCAACGGCCTCTTCTCATGGATATTCTCGACTGACCATAAGAGGATAGGCATACTCTATCTCGTTTCGATCCTCTCCTTTTTCGTCGTCGGCGTATCGTTGGGGTTCCTCATGCGCCTCGAGCTCATCTCGCACGGACCTACGATAATGGAGGCCTCGACCTACAACGCGTTCTTCACCCTCCACGGCGTCGTCATGCTCTTCCTCTTCATCATCCCGGCGACACCTTCTGTATTCGGCAACTTCTTCCTCCCGATCATGATAGGCGCTAACGACGTATCGTTTCCCAGGCTCAACCTCCTCTCCTGGTGGTTCTACATGGCCGGGGCCGCTCTCGCGCTCGCCACACTCGCGCTCGGCCCTGCCGACACCGGCTGGACGTTTTACGCGCCGTACAGCCTCCGGACCGGGACATACGTATCGCTCGCGGTATTCGCGGTATTCGTCCTCGGGTTATCGTCCATTCTGACCGGCATCAACTTCGTAGTGACAGTCCACAGGCTCCGCGCGCCGGGCATGGGCTTCTTTCGGCTCCCGCTCTTTGTCTGGGCCCTATACGCGACCGCCTGGATACAGATAGTGGCGACCCCGATACTCGGCGTGAACCTCCTCCTTGTGATAGCCGAGAGGGTCTTCGGTATAGGCGTATTCGACCCCGCCAGAGGCGGCGACCCGATATTGTATCAGCACCTCTTCTGGATCTACTCGCACCCGGCTGTCTACATCATGATACTCCCGGGCATGGGGATAATATCGGAGATAATACCGGTCTTCGCGAGGAAGGTCATATTCGGGTACAGGGCCATAGCCTACTCGTCATTGGGCATCGCGGGCGTCGGGTCGCTCGTCTGGGGACACCATATGTTCGTAAGCGGGTCTTCGTACACAGCGGGCGTGATATTCTCGTTCTTTACGTTCCTTGTAGCCATCCCGAGCGCCATAAAGGTCTTTAACTGGGTCGCGACCCTGTACAAGGGGTCGATCGTGCTCGCCACACCCTTCATCTTCGCGCTCGCCTTCATATTCCTCTTCTCCATAGGCGGGCTCACCGGCCTCATACTCGGCGCGCTCTCGGTCAACGTACACCTGCATGATACCTATTTTGTCGTAAGCCACTTCCACTACATAAAGTTCGGCGGAGCGGGCTTCGCCTTCTTCGCGGGGCTCCACTACTGGCTCCCGAAGATGACCGGGAGGATGTACAATGCCAAAGTAGCGAACTGGTCGTGCCTCATATCATTCCTCGGTTTCAACCTCCTCTTCTTCCCCATGCTCATCCTTGGGATAGAGGGTATGCCGAGGAGGTACTTCGACTACCTGCCGCAGTATTCGACCCTGCAGACAGTCTCGATAGCCGGCTCGTGGGTCCTCGTCGCCGGGCTCATCGTGATGTTTGCAAATCTTTTGAAGGGCTCGCTCAGGGGGCCACGCGCTGTTCATAACCCCTGGGGAGGGGCGACCCTTGAGTGGCGCCTCCCGTCGCCGCCTGGAAAAGAGAACTTCGAAAAAATCCTGGAAGTGACCAAAGGCCCGTATGATTTCAGAGGGTTAAGATGAACGAGACCGTTGAAAAGATAACGTACCACAGGGACTACGCCGGGGCAAAACTCGGGATGTGGCTGTTTCTCTTGACCGAGCTCGGCCTGTTTTTCGGCCCGCTCCTCCTTTACGTCATGCACGCGATCAGGCACCCGGAGGCCTTCCACGCCGCCGCAATGGGCCTGGATAAGAATATCGGGCTCATTAACACACTCATACTCCTTACGAGCAGTCTGACCGCGGCGCTCTCCGTCGCCTCGATAAGGCGGGGTAAAGGAGAGCTGACGCTCATCTTTATCTTCGTGACCGTTGCGTTAGGCGGCATATTCCTCGTAAACAAGTACTTCGAGTGGATGGGGAAGATCGCGCACGGCATATATCCCGGGGGCGAGGCCTTCGCCGCGCTCCCCCCAGGCGAGGCGGTCTTCTACGGGCTCTATTTCTTCGCCACCGGCCTCCACGGGCTACATGTAATAGCCGGGATGCTCGCGCTCGCAATTGCCGCGGCATTTACGGCTACGGGGACAGTGAACAAGCGGGACTTCGTGAAGCTCGAGAACGCGGCCCTGTACTGGCACCTCGTCGACGTCATATGGATATTCCTCTTCCCGTTCTTCTATCTGATTTCCTGAGGTGAAAAATATGGATGAAAAGGAAGGGGGCAGGGAGAGGACAGGCTACGCCACATACGCGCTCGTCTGGCTCGGGCTCATGGGGCTTACCTGGCTCTCGGTGACGGTCTCGGGGTTGGAATCCGGGGCGCTCAGGATCGCCGCTCCGCTCGCCATAGCGTCGATAAAGGCCGTCTTCGTCCTCGCCGTTTTCATGCACCTTAGGTCAGAGAGGGGGCTTGTAAGGTGGGTCATCCTTATCGGGCTCATCGCATTCCTTGTTTCCGGGGCGCTCGTATTCTCGGACGTCGCTTACAGGTGAGGCTAATATGAGGCGGGCGGTAACAGGACTCGGGCACGGCACGGACAACGCATTCCTTGTGATAGCCGGGATATGCGTAATCCTTTTCCTCCTTATCATCGGGCTTACCGCGTATTTCGTTTTACGTTACAGGAGGTCGAAGGGTGAGGTCCCCGAAGACATCCACGGCAACGCGCTCCTTGAGACCGCCTGGACGATACTCCCCATATTCATAGTCCTTTATATGTTCTACTACGGCTGGCTCGGTTACGACGCCAGAAGGAAGGCCCCGGAAGGCGCGCTCACCGTAAAGGCAAACGGGCAGATGTGGGCGTGGTCGTTCGAGTACGATGGCGCTGTGATGAGCGACAGGCTCGTCGTGCCCGTGGGCAGACCAGTGAGGGTAGTCTTAAGCTCGAGCGACATTATCCACTCGCTCTACGTCCCGGCCTTCAGGATAAAGCAGGACGCGGTCCCCGGCCTTGAGAGGATGGTCTGGTTCACGGCGGACAAAACCGGCGAATACGACCTCTTCTGCACCGAGTACTGCGGCACCGGGCATTCGCAGATGCTCTCAAAGGCGGTCGTGATGAAAGAGGCGGAGTTTACCGCGTGGCTCGCCGGTACGGCGGCGGCCAACAGGCCCTCGCCCGGCGCGGAAGAGAGGCCATCGGGAGCGGATCTATTCAAAGCAAAGGGTTGTTCCGCCTGCCACACAACGGACGGCAGGCCCCTTGTCGGCCCCACGCTCAAGGCCATATTCGGTAAAAAGGTGCGGGTTTCAACCGCTGGCAAAGAGCGGGAGGTGGAGATAGACGAGGAGTATCTGAGACGCTCGGAGCTCGACCCGGCAACGGATGTCGTCGTCGGTTTTCCGCCGATCATGCCCCCTCAGAAGGGGGTATTGAAGGAGGAGGAGTTGAACGCGCTTGTGGAGTATATAAAGGGGTTGAAGTGAAGGCGGGACTGGAAAGTCCCGCACTATTGGAATTAGGATGAACAAAAAGGGCTTAAGCGGGTTCAGTTTTGTAAACTGAACCCATTGATTCGTAACTTGATATACGCCCGGCTGGCTTATTCGAACCCTCTGCCAAAAGCATTTTCGCGCTCCGCATACACATGCGCCTTTTTGGGTGTATTATACCGTTTTCATTTTTGCCCTGCCGGGCTTTTTTTCGGCATGGGGCTTCGCTCCCTTCATCCTCCCCCGCCCACGCGCGAGCCTCCCCTGAGCGCGCTTCGCGCGTCTATCCTCCCTCCGGCTCGCGCGTCACTGCCTCCCTTAAGGTCGCTCACCCCATGCCTGGGAGTTTTTGAAAAAAGAAAAGAGATTTGTTTTTGTTCTGTTTTTACAAACACATGGGCGCATGGCGGAGAGCGCCTTAGGGAGGAAGGGGCGAGCGCGCCGAGGAGATTAGACGCGGAGCGCTCTAAGGGGCGCGCGAGCCGGATGGGGGAGGTGGAAAGCGCTCGGAGCCATCGCCAAAAAGCGCGCGGAGCGCGCAAAATGGCCTTGGCACAAAATTAAGAATGCGAAGTGCGCTGATTTATAAAATTTTTAACTCAGCTATTCGCTGAAATCACATCCCCACAACTTCCCCCTTGACAAAAACCCTTTCCAGGGGTATTATTTGAAGCCGTTATTCACAATTAAAAAGGCCCTTCGCAACTGACGGAATTAAGGTGGGCGACCACCGGGGAGCGAAGGGTTCGTTTGTTTGTCGACCGTCTGGGCAGAGCGTGGCAGGGGAATGCCTCGCAAGGCGTCCAGGCGGTTTTTTATTTTGTATTTCAATGGGTTGGAAGACCGGCCTGACTCTAAAGCTTTCTCCTTGACTTGCGCTTTTGGAGTCTGTTAGCTTTAAGGTTCTTAAAACAATAAAAATACGGATTACTTAATTTAAGGAGGGGTTTTTATCATGAAAAAGAGGTATCTTCTGGCCCCGGGTCCAACCCCGGTGCCTGATCAGGCTCTGCTCGCGATGGCCGCACCCATCATCCATCACAGGACTCCGCAGTTCTCCGAGGTCTTCAGGGAGACCGAAGAGCTCCTTAAGTACGTATTCCAGACAAAGCAGGACGTCCTCATTCTCGCCGCCTCAGGGACCGGCGCGATGGAGGGGTCGATTGTAAACCTGTACTCCCCCGGAGACGAGGTAGTCGTCATAAACGGCGGGAAGTTCGGGGAGAGGTGGGGTAAAATTTCAGAGGCCTACGGGCTTAAGGTCCACTGGATAACCGTCGAGTGGGGCAAGGCCGTAGACCCGGCCGTAGTGAAGAAGACTTTGGATGAGAACCCGAAGGCAAAGGGCGTCCTCGTGCAGGCCTCCGAGACCTCGACTACGGCCGCGCACCCCATAAAGGAGCTTGCGGCCATCACTAAGGAGAGAGACTGCCTCCTTATAGTAGACGGTATAACAGGTGTCGGCGTATTCGATCTGCCGATGGACGAGTGGGGCATAGACGTGCTCGTCTCCGGCTCGCAGAAGGCCTTCATGTTGCCCCCGGGCCTCGCCTTTGTCGCCTTAAGCGAAAAGGCCTGGAAGTTCCAGGAGACGGCCAAGTGCCCGCGGTTCTACTTTGATTATAAGAAGGAGAGGAAGAACCTCAAGGACAACACCACGGCCTACACCCCCGCAGTCTCGCTCATCATTGGCTTAAGAGAGTGCTTGAAATTCATAAAAGAAGAGGGGTTATATAACGTATTCGGCAGGCACGACAGACTTGCCCGCGCGACAAGGGCGGCCTGCACGGCGCTCGGGCTCAAGGCCCTTGCCCCGGACGCCCCGTCTAACGCGGCTACCGGCGTGTTCGTACCCGAGGGCGTGGACGGCGGGAAGCTCGTTAAATATCTGAGAGACGAAGTAGGCGTGACCATGGCCGGAGGCCAGGACCACCTTAAGGGCAAGATCTTGAGGATAGCCCACCTCGGTTATGTCGACACCTTCGATATCATCATATCTATCTCCGCCATAGAGATGGCGCTCGCCAAGGCCGGCCACAAGGTCCAGTTCGGCAAGGGTGTCGCCGCGGCCCAGGAAATACTCGTCGAGGGATACAAATAATGAAGATACTGATCAGCGACAGCATGTCCGCAAAGGCCGTAGAGGTGCTGAAAAACACCCCTGGCCTCGACGTAGACGTAATAACCGGTCTGAAGCCCGAAGAGCTCAAGGCGAAGATAAAGGACTACCACGGCCTCGTGGTGAGGTCCGCCACAAAGGTCACGGCCGAGATACTGGAAGCCGCCGAGAACCTTAAGGTCATAGGGCGCGCCGGCACAGGCGTCGACAACGTCGACATGCCTGCGGCCACCAAAAAAGGCGTCGTCGTCATGAACACCCCAGGCGGCAACACCGTCACGACCGCCGAGCACGCGGTATCCATGATGATGGCGCTTGCGAGGAAGATACCCCAGGCCACAGCCTCGATGAAGAGGGGTGAGTGGGAGAAGAAGAAGTTCGAAGGCACAGAGATAACCGGCAAGACCCTCGGCATACTCGGCGTCGGCAACATCGGAAGCGTCGTCGCCGCGCGCGCCCAGGGCCTGCGCATGAACGTAATCTCCTACGACCCGTTCATCTCGGTAGAGGCCGCCGACAAGCTCGGCATCTCGCTCGTCTCCATCGACGATCTCTTCAAGAAGAGCGACTTCATCTCCATCCACGTGCCGCTTACGGCAGAGACGAAGAACATCGTCAACGCCGAGGCGTTCAAGAAGATGAAGAAGGGCGTAAAGCTCATCAACTGCGCGAGAGGCGGCATCGTAAATGAACACGACCTTGCCGAGGCCATAAAGGCGAAGATAGTCTCAGGAGCGGCGCTCGACGTATTCGAAAAGGAGCCGACCCCGGCGGATAACCCGCTCCTCCAGATGGAGGAGGTAATACTCACCCCGCACCTCGGCGCGTCTACCTTTGAGGCGCAGGAGAACGTGGCGATAGCCATCGCCGAGCAGATAGCCGATTACTTGACGACCGGCACCATCAGGAACGCCGTCAACGTCCCGTCCGTCCCTGCCGACCTCCTTGCGTCATTAGGCGCATACATCGCGCTCGGAGAGAAGCTCGGGTCGTTCCAGGGGCAGATACTTAAGGGCGGGATCGAGGAGATAACCGTCGAGTACAGCGGAGAGGTCGTCAACTATGACGTCGCCCCCATTACGATAGCCTGCATCAAGGGGCTTCTCGACCAGGTGCTGGACACATACGTCAACTTCGTAAACGCCCCGTTCGTCGCAAAGGAGCGGGGGATAAAGGTCATCGAGATGAAGAGCTCGCGCGCCACCGACTTCGCGAGCTCCATCACCATAAAGGTGAAGACCAAGGAGACCGAGTCTGTCGTCGAAGGCGCGCTCTTCGGCAAGAAGGAGCCGAGGATAGTCCGTATCGACAAGTTCTTCCTCGACGCGGTCCCCGAAGGCTACCTCCTCCTCCTTCAGAATGAGGACAAGCCGGGCGTCATCGGCAACGTCGGCACTTTGCTCGCCGCGAACAACATCAACATCGCGAGGCTCCACCTCGGCAGGCAGTCTGTCGGGGGAGAGGCGGTCTCGGTCTGGTCCATAGACACGCCTCTGGCAAAGGGCCTCATCGAAAAGATCTTGAAGCTACCGCATATGATCTCGGCTAACGTGATAGAGTTGTAGAAGGAATCCGCGATATGAGACAGGGGGCCGACAGGCCCCCTGTCTCATATCTAAAAACTTAGTGACCGTGGGCTGTGTTCGTGGTATATAAGGACATTGTGCTCGCGGTTTTTTAATGACTATGATAATACAAAAAACCATATCGCTCCCGCAGGGGGTGCGTGACATACTCCCGGAGGAGTCCGAGAGGATCGCGTCGGTCGAGACCGCTATCCTCAAGGTGTTCGGCCGTTACGGGTTCAGGAAGGTGATAACCCCGCTCCTGGAGTACGTCGAGGTATTGTCGCTCGGTATGGGCGAGAACTTGAAGGACCGCGTGTTGAAGTTCATCGACCCCGCGACCGGCAGGGTCGTCGCCATAAGGCCCGACATCACCCCGCAGATAGCGAGGGTCGTAGCGACCCGGATGCGCGACTACCCGCTTCCCCTGAAGCTCTGTTACAACGAGAGCGTACTCCGGTATCAGGAGCCGACCGACGGCAAGAGCAGGGAGGTCCTGCAGATGGGCGCGGAGTACATCTCGGCGTCGGCGTCCGCGGAAGCGGACGCCGAGATAATAATGATAGCCATTGAGGCCCTCAATGAGATGGGGCTTAAGTCCTTCAAGATAGACATCGGGGACGTCGGTTTTCTGCGCGCGGTCTTCGGGCGCCTGAATGTAACGGACGGCGAGAGGAAGCTCATAAAGGACGCGATAGCCATAAAGGACGCCTCAGGCCTCGAATTCATCCTCGACCAGCTCGGGCCCAAGGTCAGCGGCGAGGAGAGAGAGCTCCTCCTTAACCTCACGACCTTCTACGGCGAAGAAGAGGTGATCGAGAGGGCGCGTCTCTCATCAAAAGACCCCGCGTCTTTAAAGGCGCTCTCGAACCTCCAGAGGGTCGTGGACATAATAACCGAAAAGGGATTGAAGGACTTCGTCACCATAGACCTGGGAGAGGTGCGGGGCTTCGATTATTACACGGGCATCATCTTCGAGGGTTTCGCGTCGGGTCTCGGCAAACCGATCTTGAGCGGCGGCAGGTACGACAGCTTATTTGAGAGATACGGATACCCGGCCGCGGCGACCGGATTCGCGTTTGACGTCGAGAACATAGTATCAGCTCTGGAGAGAAATACATAAATGGCAAGGAACGTAGTCATAGTCGGCGCCCAGTGGGGCGACGAGGGCAAGGGCAAGGTAGTAGACATATTCACCGAGAACGCGGACGTCGTCGTCAGGTTCCAGGGCGGCAACAACGCCGGGCACACGGTCATCGTAGGCGAGGAGAAGTACGTCTTCCACCTCCTGCCTTCGGGGATACTCCATCCGGGCAAGACCTGCGTCATAGGGGACGGCGTCGTCGTCGACCCCGAGGTGCTCTTGAACGAGATCGAGGTCTTGAAGAAGAAGAATATCTTCAGGCCAGAGGACCTCCTCATAAGCAAGAACGCGCACCTCATAATGCCCTATCACAAAAAGCTCGACATCGCCCGCGAGAGGCTCCGCGGCACGAACAAGATAGGGACGACGGGCAGGGGTATAGGCCCCGCGTACGAGGACAAGGTCTCGAGGTGCGGGATAAAGTGCGGAGACCTCCTTAACGAGGAGGACTTCAGGCTGAAGCTCAAGGCCAACCTCATGGAGAAGAACCACTACTTCAAGACCGTGCTCCACGAGGAAGGGTTCGAGATACACGAGATATACCATAAATATATGACGATGGCCCAGTCCATCGGGCCGCTCATAAAGAACACCTCGAAGTTCCTTGCGAAGGCGATAGAGTTCAAGAGGAACATCCTCTTTGAGGGCGCGCAGGGCACGCTCCTGGACGTCGACCACGGGACGTACCCGTTCGTGACCTCGTCGAACACCGTCGCCGGAGAGGCGGCCACAGGCAGCGGCATAGGGCCTTCGAGGATAGACACCGTCATAGGCATCACCAAGGCCTACTGCACGAGGGTGGGCGAGGGGCCCTTTCCGTCCGAGCTGCATGGCGAAGAGGCGGATAAGCTCAGGGAGCAGGGCGGCGAGTACGGGGCCACGACCGGCAGGCCCCGGAGGTGCGGCTGGTTCGACGCCGTGGCGCTCCAGTACGCCTCAAGGATAAACGGCCTCGACGGACTTGTCGTCACAAAGCTCGACGTCCTCGACAACCAGGATAAGGTGAATATCTGCACCGGGTACAAGTATAACGGCGATGTCATTGACGAGTTCCCGACAGAGGCCTCTATCCTGTCCAAGTGCGAGCCTGTCTACGAGACGATGGACGGGTGGAAGTCGCCGACCCACGGCGTTAAGAGTTTTGACAAGCTCCCTAAGAAGGCGCAGGCGTACATACGGAGGATAGAAGAGATAACCGGGGTAGAGGCGATCATGATCTCAGTCGGGGCTAACCGGAAGGACTCTATCATCATAAAAAACCCGTTTAAGTAGAGGTATGCGGGGTAATTCAGGTTTTTATACGGAAAGGGCGGAGCGAAAGCGACGCCCTTTTTTCATTGATACGATAAGCCTGCGATAGGCGTGTTTTTCCTAAAGACCTTTTTGCTCGCTCCGCGCGCTTATCCGCAGGGGCTCCTAACGCTTTCTTCCTCCTCCACCTGCTCGCGCGCCCCTTAGAGCGCACGCGTCTAATCTCCTCGGCGCGCTCGCCTCCGCCTCCCTTATGCGTTCTCCGCCCTGCGTCTGTGTATTGGTGAAACAGAACAAAAAAACATTTTTTTTGCTTTTCAAAACACCCAGGCATAGGGTGAGCGACCTTAAGAGAGGAAGTGACGAGCGAGCCGGGGTTGATTGACGCGAAGCGCCCTAAGGGGCGAGCGGTCCTCGCCGGACTGGCAAATCCGTATCGGACAACTGTGCTTCAGGTAGACTTAAGTGACCCGATTTGAAATTGGCCCCGCGCCGAGCGGGGGAGGGGGAGGGCGGAGGGAGCAAATCCCTATGCCGAAAAAAGCCCGGCAGGGCGCAAAAGGCTTTTAGCAAAAATTTGGGGTTGCCAATCAAGCGTATATCTGGTTACGAATTAAAGGGTGCAGGTTACAAACCTGAGCCCGCAAAGAGCGATTGAAATAAAAAAAAAGGCGGGGTTTTCGCCCCGCCCCTTTTTGAATTTATCAAAAACCGTTCTACTTCTTTTTCGCCTGCGCGGGCGCGGCCTTCTTGCCTTCGAGCGACTGTATGTGCTCCTGGGCCTTCATCCACCACTTGCTGTGGGGCTGGGAGAGCTCGGCGAACTTTTTCCAGTTCTCGATGGAGCCGGCCTTCTCGCCCTTCTTTTCCAGCGCGAGCGCGAGGCCATAGTAGCCGTTGGCGAGGTTCGGGTTCAACTCGACCGCCTTCTTCTGGCTCTCTATGGCCTTCTCGACGTCGCCCTTGTCGAAGTAGGCGAAGCCGAGGTTGTTGTACGTCTCAGGCGACTTGGGGTTGAACTGGAGGACCATTTCGTATTCTTTTATCGCCTCGTCGAACTGCCCTTTCATCGAGGCCTGGACCCCTTTTTCGAAGTGCTCCTTGCCGAGGTCCGCGGCGGGTTGAGCCTGGCCGACCTCTGCCGCGTCTTTCTTTTCCTTGGAGCACCCGTAAGGGAGAAGCACGGAGACCGCGACAAGGGCGCAGAGCGCCGCGCCCGGGACCATTTTAAGTAAGCCTCTTGTATCCATAATCCTCCTTGTAGTGAAGCCAGATTGGATATCTATAATCCGGTTCAGCCTACCAAAACCGCCGCTGAAATGCAAGGGCGTTTCACGGTGGCAAATCAAAAAAAGCTTCTGGATTTCAAGCCTTCGTGGTACTCTTTCGAGACACACGAAAGGAAACCGCCCTTTGAGATAAGGCGCAACTGATCCGAATGTCCGGAAGACCTTCAGCAAATTACCTCATCCTCGCCTTCTTCTTCCTTACTGGACTCACGGGCCTGGCCTATGAGCTCGTATGGATAAGGCTCCTTATCCTCGCCTTCGGCTCTACGCAGTTCGCGGTTACGACCGTCCTCGTCGTCTTCATGGCGGGGCTCGCCTTAGGCTCCCTGATATTCGGCAGGATTGCGGATAAGACCTCGTCGCCCCTTAAATTGTACGCCGCAATCGAAGTCGCCCTCGGGGTCTACTGCGTCCTCTCGCCCGCGATATTCTCGGCGATAAAGGGGGCTTACCTCGCCCTCGGCGGACACTCCGCGGCCGTCTCAGGAGGGGTGTCCGCGACGTTCGAGGCCCCGCAGTTCGCGCTCTCCTTCCTCGCGCTCATAATACCTACGACGCTCATGGGCGGCACCCTCCCGGTGCTTGTCAAATACCTCGCCTCCGGCTCAGGGAGGATCGGCTTCCACACGGCCGTCCCGTACTCCATAAACACGCTCGGCGCGGTCGCAGGTTGCCTCCTTACCGGGTTTTTCTCCCTCTACTTCCTCGGTGTCAAGACGACCGTCTACACCGCAGGCGTTATAGACATCATAGTAGGCGTACTCGTATACGCGCTGTATGGAAGGGCGTCTTCCGCGCCTGTCGGGCCCCGAGCGGCAGTCGCCCCGCAAGGCGCAAAGGCGGAGAGCGGGAAGAGGCTCCTCATAATAGCCTCGTTCGCGCTCTCGGGGTTCGCCTCCTTAAACTACGAGGTCCTCTGGTCGAGGCTCCTGTCCCTCGTCCTCGGCTCTTCTGTCTACGCCTTCACACTGATGCTCGCGACCTTCCTCGTCGGCATCGGCCTGGGGTCGATCGCCTTCGCGCCCTTCATAGACAGGAGGAAGAATTTAATCGCGTGGTTCGCGCTCCTCGAGGCGGTCATCGGGGTCGCGAGCCTTGTTTCCATCTTCGTATACAGGGAGCTCCCGTTCGTCTTCTACTCGCTCAAGGGGTCGTTCGCCTCAGAGTTCTGGCTCTTCATGTTCATCCAGTTCCTCATTACAGCCGCTATCATGATAATCCCGACGCTCTGCATGGGGGCGATATTCCCGCTCGTGGGCAGGCTCTGCGCGAGGGACTTGAAAAGCGTCGGTAAATCCATCGGCGACATATATTTTTTCAATACCGCCGGCTCCATATTCGGGGCCTTCATAGGCGGCTTCGTCCTCATACCGTACGCCGGGGTGCAGAACGGCGTTATATTGACCGCCGCGCTGAATATCCTGCTCGCCATCGCGTTATTCACCAACTCGGAACTGAAGGCCGCCTCAAGGCTCGCCTGTTCGGTCGTGCTTGTTGCGACCTTTGCCGTCTCCTATTTTGCGCTCCCGCCCTGGGAGAAGATGGTCATGACGCTCGGCCTGTACGCGAACCCTGTAAAGGAGAGCAAGGTATCCGAGATCAAAGGCGGGGCTCCCGGCGAGGAGCTACTCTATTACAAAGAGGGGATAAACGCGATAGTGACCGTCCGGGGCGAGGGGGCCGGGAACAGCATAATCTCGTACCAGGCTAACGGCAAGCAGGAGGCACGATCTGTCGCAGGCCGTCCCTCGGAGGCGTGGTCGCTCCTCGGCCACGTGCCCATACTCCTCCATCCGGGCGAGCCCAGGAACGCGCTCGTCGTGGGTTTGGGCTCGGGCATAACGCTCGGCGCGATGGCCCTCTATCCGCTTGAGGCCTTCGACGTCGTGGAGCTCGAACCCGCGGTCGTCGAGGCGGCCCGGTTCTTTTCCGAGGCCAACAACAACGCGCTTGACGACGCGAGGGTCTCTCTCCATGTGACCGACGGCAGGAGCTTCCTCGCGCTCTCGGATAAAAAGTATGACGTTATAGTTTCCGGCGTATCCGACCCGTGGATAACCGGGGTCTCGAACCTCTTCACCTATGAATACTTCAAGGAGCTCGACGCGAAGCTTGAGGACGACGGCGTCGTAGGCCTCTGGTTCCAGAACTACAGGATAACCCCTAAGGAGCTTAAAATCGCGCTCGGCACTTTTGCCAGGGTCTTCCCCCATGTCTCGATATGGTTTCATTACACGGACACCCTCGACCTCATCGTCGTAGGCTCAAAGGCGCCGCACCGGTTCGACCTCGAAAGGCTTAAAACGCGTCTCGCCCTGCCTGCGGTAAGGCAGGGGCTTGAGAGTATAGATATGAGGGACAGTTACGACGTACTCGACCTGTTCCTTATAGGGGATGAGGACCTGCGGAGCTACATAGGGGACCAGCCGGTAAATTCGGACGAGCGCCCGATACTGGAATTCAGCCTCCCGAAGCTCCTCTACATGGACCCGCTCGTCGGGGTCAAGAACGTCGAGGAGCTCCTTGCCGTTGCCGAAGACGTCATCCCGCCGGTAGAGGTGGAGGCGGCAAAGAGGGAGGCGTTCTACATGGCGCTCGGCAGGACATACGGACGCTCCAACTTCCGCCTCAAACAGGCCCTAAAGGTTTTCAGGCTTGTCGCCGAAATGAATCCAAAGAACGCCGAGGCGCTCGAACAGATCAAGGCCATAAACAGGGAGTTGGATCCCGGCGGATAGGAGGCTTTGACCTTTCATGCAGGATGTGATAAGAATAGACCTCAAGCGGGGTGTACAGGTGGAGAAGCGCTACAAAAAGCTGACCAGGGCCGAAAGATACGATGTCCAGGTCCTCGGGCGCATAACCCTTGAGTCGAGCGACGGCAAGGGGGATTCATACATCTGCAACACGTTAAACGTGAGCCTCTCCGGGGCGCTCGTGGAGACGGGCTCCCTCATACCGATGGGCTCGCTCCTCAAATATTCCTTCTGCATGCCTGGTTTCACCATCCCGGTGAACGTGATAGGCGAGGTCGTCCGCGGAGAGAAGGACGACGAGGACGAGCGCAAGAGCAAGCCCAGGGTAAAGGTCCAGAAGATGTACCGCTACGGGATAATCTTCCTCGACATGAGGGATGAGGACAAGAAGGCGATGGAGAGCTACCTCATAAGGTGCCAGAACATGCCGCCACAGCCTGACCCGGGGGCATAAATAGTTTTTTCAATATAACCGACGAGAGGGGGCCTTTAAGGCCCCCTTTTTTTTTGGGTAGGGCGGTTTTCTCTTCCCTTGATGGGAGAGTAAAAAAATGCGGGTTCAGGTTTGTAACCTGAACACTACAGTTCGCGTAGCCTATACCGAAGTTTTCGGGTTCAGATTTTTTATTTAAGCCTTTTGCAAAAAGCTTTTGCGCCCTGCCGGGCTTTTTTTCGGCATGGGGCTTCGCTCCCTCCGCCCTCCCCCTCCCATTCGCTCGCCCCTTAGGGCGCTGTCGCGCCTTTTTACTTCCTCGGCTCGCTCATATGGCCGCCTCCCTTAAGGTCGCTCACCCCATGCCTGGGAGTTTTTGAAAAACAAAAAAAGAATTTTGTTCTTGTTCTGTCTTTACAAACACACGGGCGCATGGCGGAGAGAGCATCAGGGAGGAAGAGGCGAGCGCGCCGAGGAGATTAGACGCTTGCGCTCGGCGCGCAAAAAGGCCTCCGGTGCAAGATTCAAATACCCGTACAAGCCCACTTTTAATCACGAATCAAAGGGTTCAGGTTTGCAAACCTGAACCCGCAAAAAAAACAGGCGGGGTTGGAAAACCCCGCCTGTCACATACGCTGTTCTATATATATCCAGCCGCCAACCCTTAAACGGGTTACAGCCCCACCTTCCCCACCATTGCTTCGAGTCTCTTTACCCTCTCCTCTATCGGCGGGTGCGTGCTGAAGAGTTTCAAGAGCGAGCCGCCTGACAAGGGGCTTACTATGAACATATGGGCGGTCGCCTCGCTCGGCACGTGCATCGGGATCCTCTTGTTGTAGTGTTCGAGCTTCCTGAGCGCGTTCGCGAGATACAAGGGGTTCCCGGATATCTCGGCGCCGGAGTGGTCAGCCCCGTACTCCCGCGAGCGCGATATCGCCATCTGGATTACCATCGCGGCGATAGGGGCGACTATCATCATCACAATGCCCGCGATGGGGTTGCCGCCTTCGCCGTCGTCGCGCCGGGAGCCCCCGAACATCGCCGCGTAGTAGGCGAAGTGGGAGAGGTAGCCGATGGCGCCCGCGATAGTAGCGGCTATCGTCCCGATGAGTATGTCCCTGTTCCTTATGTGGGAGAGCTCATGGGCCATTACGCCCTGGAGCTCTTCCTTGTTCAAAAGCTTCATTATGCCTGTGGTCACGGCCACGGCCGCGTGAGACGGGTTCCTGCCTGTCGCGAATGCGTTCGGGGTCTCGTTTTCCATCATGTAGACCTTCGGCATGGGCATGTTCGCCTTCATCGCAAGGTCCCGGACCACGGCAAAGAGCCCCGGGGCGTCGCCTTCTTCCACAGGCTTAGCCCTGTACATGGCGAGCACTATTTTATCGCTGAACCAGTATGTGCCGAAGTTCATTACGCCGGCGAGTACGAGCGCCATTACGGCCCCCTGCCTGCCGCCGAGCGCGCCGCCGACGAAGAGCAGGAAAGCGGTCAGTACCGCAAGGAGCACGGCTGTCTTAAAGTAGTTCATTTCATATCCTCCGGCTAAGATGGTTCGTTTGAATGTAAGCGGTTACTGCTTTTTTCACAGGCCGCGTCCTGTCAATTCCATTATGGCAAGGCCGCGGCAGTTTTAAATATAGGCCGGGCGGCCCTTGGTGTCAACCCACAAGGTCCCTTATCGCCTGCCTTATCTCCTCGAGCGCGACCCCGGTCTCCATGCAGTAGCCCCGCGGCCTCTTGTTCACTATGGCGAGGACCGGGAGCGGGTACGAGTCCTGGAGGCCGCTTGTTAAGTCCCTCTCGCAGGCGACGGCTATTACGGCGTCGG
>MGPQ01000010.1:422674-465900 GCA_001797465.1 Deltaproteobacteria bacterium GWB2_55_19
CTCGCGACAGTCCCGCCGGTGGAGATGAAGAGGCTCACCCCGCACTCGTCGCTTAACGAGAGGAGCCCGCCTATCTCGCATTTGCCGCACCCGGCGCAGTTTTTTACGTTCCGCGTCACCTTTATCCTGCAGTTGTCGAACTGTATGCAGTGGGGCATGAGTATCAGGAGTTTTTCAGGCCGCACCTTTTTGCCCATCATCTTGACCATCTGGTTATTAAGGTCTATGAACGCCCTCTCTATCTTTATCTTCGGAATCTTGAGCACCCCGCCGGCCATTACCATTAAGGGGAGGTAGAACTTCACAAGGAGCCACCTTAATGTGTGCGAATAAAAGGGGAGCCGCCCCTTTATTGCGGCGTTCGTTATGAAAGCCGTGCCGCCGAGGATGAAGACCGACCCGAAGATCAGCGCCGCGCCGAGGATATACGGGAGCGCCGGGTGTATGTTCCTTAAGCCCACCGTCGGTATGTACCAGAAGAAGAAGGCGAGCGCGGAGACCGCGAGCGTGGATACGCCCAGGAGCGCGAGGTATACGAATCTCCCCGGCTTGTAAACGATCGATTCGGGACTGCCCTGCCATTTTTGGGAACCGTCTAACAAAAACGCTCTCCCTTCGTTATCCTGTATCCCTGTGTGAACTCGGCGGCTGTCATCTTTTTGCGGTTCTCGGGCTGAAGCACGGTTATTATAAAAGTCCCTTTGCCGCACGCGACCTCTATCCCGTCCCTTGAAAGCCCTGTTATAGTCCCGGGGGCGGCCCCGGCGTCCGCTTCGGTTGCGAGCCCCGAGTGAATTTTCAGGAGCGCGTCCCGCCAGAGTGTGTGCGCGCCGGGCCACGGGGCGACCCCCATCATAAGGCATTTTACGAGGCGTGCGTCCTTTTTCCAGTCGATCCTGCCGTCTCCTTTTTTCAGTATCGGCGCGTAGGTCGCATCCCTCTCGTCTTGCGGGGCCGGAGTCACGGACCCTTCGAGCACCCTCCGAATGGTTTCCGCGAGGAGGCTGGAGCCCATATCCGAGAGCCTCTTGCCGAGGCCGTCGGCCGTTTCGTCCTCGCCTATCGCCGTCTCTTCCTTAAGCAACATCGGCCCGGTATCCATGCCCTTGTCCATGAGCATGGTCGAGACACCCGTCGTCCTCTCGCCGTTTATTATCGCCCAGTTTATCGGCGCGGCCCCGCGGTACTTGGGCAGAAGAGAGGCGTGGAGGTTTATGCAACCCTTCGGCGGGAGCACAAGTATGGACGGCGGGAGGATCTTGCCGTACGCCACGACCGCTATGATGTCGGGGCTTATTGACAGGAGGGCCTCCTTGAACGCCTCATCGCGCATGGAGAGCGGCTCGATGACGGCTATGTTGTTCCTGAGGGCCGCTTCCTTTACGGGCGACTCCACGACAACGAGGCCGCGGCCTTGGGGCTTGTCCTGTCTCGTCACCACGGCCGAAACCTCATAGCCCGCCTTTATGAGCGCTTCTAGCGAAGGGACGGCGAAGCGCGGGGTCCCCATGAAGACGAGTTTTGCGGCCTTTCTCATTCAGGTGATATGTCCCGGCATGTCTTCAAGGAAAAACGGGGGCGCGGCCGTGGGGATCCGCGCCTTACGCCACGCCCCGAAAGACAGCGTTGAAATAGTGTCAACGGCTTAGAGGGCCTTGTCTTCGGCCTCGATGGATTTACGTATCTTCCTCTTCATCATCTCGCGCTTCAAGCGCGAGAGCCTGTCGATGAAGAGTATGCCGTCGAGGTGGTCGATCTCGTGCTGTAAGGCTATGGCGAAGAGCCCCTCGGCCGTTATCTCCCGCACCTGTCCTTCGAGGTCGAGCGTTCTTATGACGACCATCGAGGCCCTTGTGACGTCGGCTGTGAAGCCGGGGATAGAGAGGCAGCCCTCCTCGTAGACTACGGTCCCTTCGGATAGTATTATTTCCGGGTTTATTAGGGGCAGGAGGTGCTTGCCGCGCTCCTTCCTTTCCTCATCAGTCGGCACGTCGAGGATGGCTACCCTCTTCGCGACCCCCACCTGGGTAGCGGCCAGCCCTATGCCCTTTGCATGGTACATAGTCTCGACCATGTTGTTGATAAGGGACTTTACCGCGTCGTCGATACGGGCGACCTTCTCGGCCCTCGTCTTGAGGAACGGGTCCGGGTATTTCAATATATCAAGAAGCATCTGACAAACCGGCTCTGGTTTTTGTTGTCATTGACATGGTCGCAGGGAGCGATGCGCCCCAAGGGTGTTCGCTGGAATGACGGCATCATCGCCACGCTCTCACCCATGCAGGATGGACCGTCTCTGCATAGCCACTCTATTAATTATACCGTAAACAGGTCCCCAGTTTAAGCCAAATCTTTAAAAGTGCATGATACTATTTCAGGGGTGGGTTTTTAAAGGGATGTTCCGGTCTTACAGGAGACTGAAAGACCGGGGAGGGTCCACCCTCCCCGGTCTTTGTTTTTGGGCCAAGGGCCAGGCTAAGCGGCCTTTCTTCCGTGGGGGCAGAGCCCCCCCCTGAGCGCGCCATATACGACCGCATGCTACTCCCCCCTTTGTCTACCGGCTATTCACATGAACAGTAACTATTTTAGCGTTGCCTCGTGAAAACCGGTTGTCAATTCCAGAGACCCCGTATCTGCCCGAATAACAAATAAAATGTGCAACCACATGACCTATAAATTGTGCGAATGTGGGGCGCCTGCGCCCAATAAAGATGCAGGTCGTCCATGCCGCTATCAATTTTCTTTAAAGTCAGTGGCGATTTCAGCCGAAAGAACATATAGGAAACCATACGGAAGTAAGGGGGTTACAGAAATAACAGCAAGGTAAAGGCAACCCTGCGCACAGTTAATTAAAAATTGAAAATAAGGAATCTTTGGATTTGACAAAGCGTGTCGGTTCTTTTATATTATATACACTAAAATATGCACAATACTGCATAGATATTAGTGCAGAGCGTACTATACTCAGGAAAGATGCGTGTTCAAACTTGTTTAACCGCTCGATCAGATTACAGTCCCGACCAGTATCCGTCAGAGCTGAATATCCGTCCTTTCACGACCTCCTCAAGCGCCCTTATTGTCCCCAGCTCAAAAAGGCTCGCCAAAAGAAGAGCCTCCTGGAGCGCGTTCGCAGGGGCGTGCCTTTGAGTCTCAAGCGCCCTGGTTGTCTCACCTTAAGAATGGAGTGACCGCAGATGTTTGCAAACGTCCTGGGTTTAGCGCTTATCTCGTCGTGCCTCTCCATAGTGGCCATAAAGCTGGTCTTGACCTATTGCAGGAAGAGGCCGATAGGACTCGACTTCCCTGACAGGAGGAAGGTGCACCGCACTCCTGTGCCGAGGCTCGGCGGCCTCGGCATACTCGCCGGGTTCGCCGCGGCGATACTCTTCATGGGCCCGGGCAGGGAGGTTGTGAGCCTCTTCGCCGGCGCGGTCATAATATTCGTTGTCGGGCTCATCGACGACCTTAAGAACATCAACTGGAAGTACAAGATGGCGGGGACCGTCGCCGCCACTTCCATTACCGTCTTCTACGGCGGGATAGTCCTTGACAACCTCGGAGACCTCTTCGGCGCCGGGCCCGTAAGGCTCGGCGTACTTTCGGTGCCGTTTACCTTCTTCTGCGTCATAGGGGTCGTGAACGCCCTTAACATGATAGACGGACTGAACGGCCTCGCCGGCGGGCTTTCCGTCATTATGCTCGGGGCCATCGCCTTCTTCGCGTATCTGAGCGGCTCTGTTGCCTTTGTCTACATCGCCGTCGCGCTCATAGGGTCGCTCGCCGGATTCCTCGTCTTCAATTACCCGAAGGGCTCGATATTCATGGGGGACTCGGGCTCGAACCTCCTCGGGTTCGCGCTCGCCATAAGCGCCATAGCCCTCTTCAGGACAAAGCTCCCTTCAGAGCCGATGATCCCGGTCGTGATACTCTCGCTCCCCATATTCGACACCGTCCGCGTTATGGTCGGAAGGATGAGAAAGGGCAAGAGCCCTTTCTACCCCGATAAGACCCACATACACCATATACTGACAAGGGTGGGGGTAAGGAGCAGGAAAGCGGTATTCGTCCTTTGCCTCTTGACTTTAGCCTTCTCTGTCTCGGCGGTGGTGCTCCGCGAGGCCAAGGGCTGGCAACTCCTCATCCTCTTCGTCAACAACATGGTCCTCCTCGGCATATTCATAAACTTCCTTGTCGCCAAGAGGGTGAGGGGAAGGAGGGCGTCTGTTGCTCCCGAAGAGGCAGTGCCGCAGTACGGCCTCTTGCAAACCCTGGAGTCTGACCTCAACGGGCTTGAGGTCATGGAGCCCATAGTGTTTTTGAGGGAGCAGAGCGAGGAGTCGACGAGGATCTAAGATTTATATGGTTTGAAATCAGAACGGGCGCGGAAGATTCCGCGCCCGTTTTTTTTCAGCCAAGGTCTTTAGCGCCTGCCTGGGTTTTTTCGGCATAGGGTTCTCCCTCCGTCCTTCCCTCCCTTAAGGTCGCTTAACCTATGCCTGGGGTTTTTGAGAAACAAAACGGTTTTGGTTCTGTTTTACCAATACACAGGCGCAGGGCGGATAACGCATAAGGGGGGAAGGGGCGCGCGAGCGGGTAGGGGAGGAAGGAGGCGTTAGGAGCCCCTGCGCGAAATGCGCGCTGGGCGCGCAAAAGGGCCTTTTTGGAAAAGCGCGTCAACAGGCGAGGTTGTCCGAGGCGCTCATATCGATTTAGGCAAGGCATAGCTAAAGCTACGCCTTGCCTCAGAGCGTATTCAGCGGGTCCATGTCTATCGTGAGGCAGACGCCCGGCCTCTTCTTTGCCCTGAACGATCCCCTGAGCGTCAGCGCAATTGCGTGGAGTTTTTTCGCGTCCGCGCATTTGATAAGCATCTGCCACCTGTATCTGCCCTTGAGTTTTTCCAGGGGCGCCGGCGCAGGGCCGAGGACCGCGACCCCTGCGTTTTTTACCTTAAGGAGCGCCTCCGCCGTCCGCTTCATGTCGTTTGCCGCCTCTATTACGGACGCCTCTTTCGCCCCTTCGAACCTCAGGTTGCAAAGCCTGACGAACGGCGGGTAGAGGGCCTCTCTACGAAGCTCTATTTCCTCGGCGTAAAACGCGTTGTAATCGTGTTTCAATGCGCTCAAAAAGGCGTAGTGCCCCGGGTTCAGGGTCTGGATAACGACAGTCCCGGCCTCATCCCCGCGCCCTGCCCTGCCCGCCGCCTGTGTTATGAGCTGGAAGGTCCTCTCTGAGGACCTGAAGTCCGGGATGTTCAACGACGTGTCGGCGTCCACTATCCCGGCGAGGGTTATCCCGGGGAAGTGGTGCCCCTTTGAGACCATCTGCGTCCCAATGAGGACGTCTATGCTCTTGTCCTCCATAGCCTCCAGTATCCGTTTCGCCGAGCCCTTCCGCCGGGTCGTGTCGCTGTCCATCCTGCCGATCGTGAGCTTCGGGAAGAGGGCGCGCACGTCCTCTTCGAGCCTCTCTGTGCCTGAGCCGGTCGTCGAGAGGTTTATGCCTGAGCAATCCGGGCATATGGAAGGGATGGGTATGGTGAAGTCGCAGTAGTGGCACTTAAGCGCACGGGACCGTTTGTGCATGGTAAGGGAGACCGAGCAGTTAAGGCACCTGAATACCTGGCCGCAGTCCTTGCAGATGAGCGAATTGGAAAAGCCGCGCCTGTTTAGAAAAAGGAGCGTCTGGCTGTTCTTTGACGAGTTCTCCTCCATGAGGGCCTTAAGCCTCGGAGACAGGCTCTCCTTCTTCCCTTTCATGTCCAGGGTCTCTACATGCGGCAAAGAGGTTTCCCCGACCCTGTTTTTCATGGTGAGGAGTTCGAGCTTGCCGCTGTTTGCGTTGTAGAAGGTCTCGACCGACGGCGTTGCCGACCCGAGGATGACGGTAGCCCCGAGGTATTTGCCGAGCATGAGGGCCGAGTCCCGCGCGTTGTACCTGACCCCGTCCTCCTGCTTGTACGACGTCTCGTGCTCCTCATCGACTATTATGAGCCCGAGGCCGTCTATCGGGGAAAAGAGCGCGGAGCGCGCCCCGACGACTATGTCTACTTCACCCCTTAAGACGCGGCGCCATTCATCAAGCCGCTCTCCGGGCGACAAACCGCTGTGCGCGAGCGCGACCCTTCCGGGGAAGAGGGAAGCGAGGTAGGCCGCCGGCCAGGGCGTGAGCGCTATCTCGGGCGCGAGTATGATAGCCCGCTTTTTCAGCCGGAGCGCCTCTTCGAGGGCCTTGAGATACACGAGCGTCTTGCCGCTCCCGGTTACGCCGTAGAGGAGAAATGGGGAGAAGCCCCCTGACCCAAGGGCCTCCTTTATCCTCGTTATCGCCTTCTGCTGTTCCTCGTTAGGCGCATGGTTTGCGTCCCTCGGGGTGATTGCGTCGAGCGGCGCGCGCCCTACCTCACGCTCGAAAATCTCCACGAACCCCTTATCAGCGAGCCTCCGGAGTCCGTCGTCGATCGGGCCGAGCGCGGACTTGAGCGCGGAGACGGCCGTCTCCCCGTTCTCCAGCAGATAGGAATACGCTTTTGCCTGAATCGGCGACCTCCTGAGCGCACCTTCGTCAGCGCCTCCAACGGCCCTTGCGAACCTCTCCGTCTTCGCGGACCCGCCTCCTTTAAGGAGCGTTTCTTCTTCGATCAGACCTTCTTTCCTCAGCCGATCGATCGCGGAGAGGACCGGCATGTCCCTGTGCTTTTTCTGGACGGCCGCGATCGAGGGGCTTTTTACGGCGGCTTCCAGGATATCCTTTTCCAACCCTGTTTTTCCTGGAAGCGCGCTTATGCCCGCGTCGGTTATGTTGATGTGCCGCTGGCTCCTTATGTTCGCGCCTCCGGGCGGGATGAGCGAGAGCGCCTCTCCGAGCGTGGAGAAGTAGTATGAGGCGAGCCACCTGAAGAACTTGAGGCGTGCTTCATCAAATATCGGCCTCTCGTCGAGCGCGTCGATCAAAGGCCTTATCCCCTTGACGCCTTCGGGGGGCGCATCCCTTGTGGAGAGGACATATCCGGTGACGGTCCTCTTGCCGAACGGTACGAGGACGCGCGCGCCCGTCCTGACCGCGCCAACGAGTGCGGCCGGGATGGAATAGGTGAACGAGCCCTCCAACGGGAGCTCGATTGCTACCTCTGCGAACGGACGTTTCAAGGGGCCTCTTTCCTGCGTTTGTGCTCAGAAGATTTTATTAGAAAAGGGGGGAGTTTGAAAGGGGTATTCTGAGGGATGGATTCAGGGCGTGGTTTCCAAATGTAATGCTTTTACTACGACCCCTCCCAGCCTCCCCTTGTAAAAAGGGGAGGAGACCTTAATCCGCAAAATTTTTTTGTTCTGTTTCACAAACACACGGGCGCATGGCGGAGAGCGCCTCAGGGAGGAAGGGGCGAGCGAGCGGGCGGGGGTGGAAGAAAGCGCTCGGAGCCATCGCCAAAAGCGCGCGGAGCGCGCAAAAGTGCTTTGGCGAAAGGTTCGAATAGCCGATTCAGGCGCTATTTGGGTCACGAACTAAAAGGGTTCAGGTTGCAAACCTGAACCCGTCTTTTTCTACTCCACCCACTCGCTCTGCACGTCGAGGTCGGCCGGGGCCTGGTCCTCGAACCGGGTGAACTCGTGGAGGAACGTGAGCTTCGCCGTGTCTGTCGGGCCGTTCCTCTGCTTTGCGACGATTATCTCGGCGCTCCGCCTCATGCCGCAGGTGCAGAGATCCCTCGGGCAGTCGCAGGGCTTGTATACCGACTCCCTGTATACGAACATGACGACGTCCGCGTCCTGCTCGATTGCGCCGGACTCCCTTAAGTCAGACAACTGCGGCCTGTTGCCTTCCCGCCGCTCGGCCATGCGGGAGAGCTGGGAGAGGGCGATGACCGGCAGTTGCAGTTCCTTTGCCATCGCCTTCAAGGACCTCGATATCTCGGATATCTCCTGCTCGCGGTTGTCGGTATTGCGCCTGCCGCGCATGAGCTGGAGGTAGTCTATGACTACGAGCTTCAACCCCAGTTCGTTCTTCCACCTGCGCGCCTTGGCGCGCATCTCGAGTACCGACTGCGCCGGGGTGTCGTCTATGAATATGTTGGCGTCGTAAAGCGAGCCGACGGCGTTGGTGAGCTTCCCCCAGTCCTCCTCCTTTAAAAAGCCGCTACGGAGTTTCTGGAGGTCGACCCGCGCGCGCGAGGCGAGCATCCTCTGGACGAGCTGTTCCTTGGACATCTCAAGCGAGAAGACGGCCACGGGGCTGTTGTGCTCTATCGCCGCGTTCTCGGCGATGTTCAGGCAAAAGGAGGTCTTCCCCATGCTGGGGCGGCCCGCGATGATGATGAGGTCCGAGTCCTGGAGCCCGGCTGTGATCTTGTCGAGCTCCTTGTACCCGGTCGGAACGCCGGTAACGTGGGATTTGCGCTCATAGAGCTTTTCAATCGTCTCGAAGGTGTCCTTGATGATGTCCTTCAACGCGTAGAAGGATTTTTTTGCCCTGTCCTGCGAGACCTGGAATATCTTCTGCTCGGCCTGGTCGATGAAGTCGTCGGCGGAGTCCACCCCTTCGTAGCCGCGCGTGACTATCTCGGTCGATGCCGCGATGACGCGGCGGAGCAACGCCTTTTCCCTCACGATCCGCGCATAATACAGTATGTTCGCGGCCGTGGGGGTGGCTTCCACCATCTCGCCTATGTACGATATGCCGCCGACGGATGCGAGGGCGTCAGAGTCCTTGAAGAGGTCCGAGAGCGTGACGACGTCTATGGGGACGTTCCTCTCGAATAGCGTGATCATGCCGGAGAAGAGCCGCGTGTGCGCGTTGTGGTAGAAGTCGGTCCCGTCCGGGGCGAGGACCTCCATCACCTTGAGGATCGCGTCCTTCTCAAGGAGTATGCCGCCTAATACGGACTGCTCGGCCTCGATGTTGTGCGGCGGGACCTTGTGGGAGATCTCTTTCTGATTCTGAGTGCGTATTGCCATAGGGGGAATGAAAAGGGGCCGCGTCTTTTAAATGCGCATCACTAAAGAGTGAGGCGTCCAAAACCCGCGGCCCCTGGTTTGAAGTATCTGGTTTCAGCTCAGGCGGAGGCTCTCAGTTACTCTTCTTTTGAGACCGTTACCTGTATTGACGCCGAGACGTCGGTTAAGAGCTTTATTGCTACGGTGTGGAGCCCGAGGGTCTTTATCGGCTCGTCGAGACGTATGTCTTTCTTCTCGACGGCAAAGCCCTTTGCCTTAAGGGCCTCCTCGATATCGTGGGCCGTGACCGAGCCGAAGAGCCTCTCGTCCTCGCCCGATTTTCTCGAGAAGCTTAAGGAGACGGCATCGATTGAGGCCTTGAGCTTCTCGGCTGTGGCCTTCGTTACGGCGGCCTTTTTGAGATACGCTTCCCTTTCGGCCTCGAACTGCTTTAAGTTGCCGGCGCTCGCCTCGACGGCGAACCCCTTGGGGATGAGGTAGTTCCTCGCATAACCGTCGGCCACCTTAACCTGATCGCCGAACCGGCCGAGGTTCTCGACTTCCTTCTTGAGTATCAATCTCATGGCTAAAGGCTCCTTATATGCTCGTTGCGGTGAACGGGATTATTGCGAGGTTGCGGGCGCGCTTTATCGCCTCGCATACTACCCTCTGGTGCTTGGCGCAGGTCCCGGAGATCCTCCGGGGGACTATCCTGCCCCTCTCTGTTATGTAGGGGCGCAGCGCCTTGGCGTCCTTATAGTCTATTGTAAGTTCCTTGTTCTTGCAGAACCTGCAGGCCTTTTTCTTCTGGTAGGGCCTTCTCTCGCCCCTATCGGGGCGTCCGCCCTCGCGCTGGGGTCTCTCGTTAGCCATTTGCGTTACCTCCTTCAGCGATTACGGGCGCCGGCGCGGTCTTTGCGGCCTCTGCCGCGGCCAGGGCCTTTGCGGCCTTCTCCTTCGCCTTCTTCGAAAGCTTCGGAGGCTTCCTGCTTATGATCCTCACTGTCTGGTAGCGGAGGATGTTCTCGTTCAGCTTCATGAGCCGCTCGATCTCCTTGGAGACCTCCGGGGCGCTCTGGTACTCCATCACGAAGTAGTACCCCTCGTTCTTCTTCTGGATCGGATAGGCGAGCCTGCGCCTGCCCCATTCGTCCAGCTTTGTAAGCGTTCCGCCTCCCGACTCGAGTGAGCCGGTTGCCTTCTGGATGAACGCCTTTAT
The DNA here is from genome assembly GCA_001797465.1 of Deltaproteobacteria bacterium GWB2_55_19. GTDB lineage: Bacteria > Desulfobacterota > GWC2-55-46 > GWC2-55-46 > GWC2-55-46 > GWB2-55-19. The sequence continues at coordinate 432,824 of MGPQ01000010.1, forward strand.
AAGCTCGTCCCCCGCATCGGACCTGACGATGCAGACCGTCTCGTACTTGTTCACAGTCCCTCCTTATGGTTCCCCGCTGTCGCGGGTTCGCGCCTGGAAAGGCGCAAGGATTTTATGGTTGCCGGGCTTCCTTTAGGAAGCAAAACCCGTTATGCCCCCATGGCATGGTCTTGAGTAAAGAGGATTTATACTATTTCCGGGGGATTTAAGCAAGGTTTTTTTGGAGGGCGTGTTTAAGGAGAGGGAGGATATGCCATCTCAAAAAAGAACAATTTTTAGCCATTACTTTCCCGGAGGCCGCACCCTTATGCCGCGCTCCATTAGGTACGCCTTTGTTTCAGGTATGGTGAACACCCCGAAGTGGAATATCGAGGCCGCGAGCGCCGCGTCGGCGCGCCCGATTGTAAACGCCTCGACGATGTGCTCGAGCGTTCCCGCGCCGCCCGAGGCTATGACCGGGATCGTCGTCTTCCCGGAGACGGCCCTCGTCAGCTCCAGATCGTAGCCGTCTTTCCTGCCGTCCCTGTCCATGCTGGTTAAGAGTATCTCTCCCGCGCCGTACGCTTCCATCTTCCTCGCCCACTCGACGGCGTCAAGCCCTCGGGGTTTCCTGCCGCCGTGCGTGTAGACCTCCCAGCCGCGGCCTTCTTTCCTTTTAGCGTCTATGGCGACGACTATGCACTGGCTCCCGAACCGCTCAGAGGCGCGCCGGACGAACTCCGGGTCCTCAACGGCGGTCGTGTTTATCGATACCTTGTCGGTTCCGGCGCGGAGCAATTCCTTTATGTCGTCGAGGGTCCTTATGCCGCCGCCAACGGTCAGGGGCATGAAGACGTTCGAGGCGGTCTTTTCGACGACATCGAGTATTGTCTTCCTCGCCTCGTGCGATGCCGTGATGTCGAGGAAGACGAGCTCGTCGGCACCCTGCTCCTCGTATGCGGAGGCCGATTCCACCGGGTCCCCGGCGTCCCGGAGCTCGACGAAGCTCACGCCCTTGACGACCCTGCCGTCCTTGACGTCAAGGCACGGTATTATCCTCTTTGTTAACATTACGACGCCGCCCCGATCGCCTCATTTAGCGTCACCTTCCCCGCGTAGAGCGCCTTGCCGATGATGATGCCCTCTATATTTACGCCCCTGTATGATTCTATATCCTTTTTCGATGAAATGCCGCCGGAGGCGACGACAGGGATGGAGATGGATTCGGCGAGAGCGCGCGTGGCCTCGATATTAGGGCCGGTGAGCATCCCGTCCCTCGAAATGTCCGTGTATATTATGCAGGCTACACCCATGCCTTCGAGCCTTTTGGCGAGGTCAACGGCCTTTTCGTTTGTGACCGTGACCCAGCCCTTTATCGCCACAAGCCCGTCCCTGGCGTCTATGCCGACTGCGACCCTGCCGGGGTATTTTTTGGCGAGTGCCTTAACGAACGCGGGGTTCTCGTATGCGGCTGTGCCGATGATTATCCTCTTTATGCCCCTTGTGTTCAGGTAGAGCTCGGCCGTCTTTTCGTCCCTTATGCCGCCGCCTATCTGCACAGGGATGTTTATCGCGGAGGTAATGGACTTAAAGACCTCGTAGTTTCTGGCGTTGCCCTCGATTGCGCCGTCCAGGTCGACGAGGTGGATGATTTCCGCCCCTTCGGCCTCCCATCTGCGGGCGACCTCGACCGGGTCTTCGGAGTAGACGGTCTCTGCGTCCATACGCCCCTGAGCGAGCCTCACGCACCTTTTGTTTTTGATGTCTATGGCCGGGAAAATTATCATTTCTTGTCCTTACCTCATGGAGCTGAAGTTCTTGAGAACCCTCAGCCCCGCCTTCTGGCTTTTTTCAGGATGGAACTGGCAGGCGAATACGTTGTCTTTTGCGATACTGCTCGTGAAAGAGACCCCGTAGCCGGTCCTTGTGAGCGTGACGGACGCGTCTTTTGGCACGGCGTAGTACGAGTGGACGAAGTAGAAGTAAGCCCCGTCAGCGACGCCTTCGAGGAGCGGCGAATCTTTCGCCTTTTCAACCTCGTTCCAACCCATGTGCGGGACCTTAAGCTCCATGCTGCCTTTGTCCTTTGAGGACGGGAAGCGGACGACCTTGCCCGGGATGAGGCCGAGCCCCTTGTGGAGGCCGAACTCGTTCGATTCGTCAAAGAGGAGCTGGAGCCCGAGGCAGATGCCGAGGAATGGTTTCCCGGAGGCGACGGCCCTTGCAATAGGCTCTATCAGACCGTAGGCCTCCAGGTTCCTCATGCAGTCCTTGAACGCGCCGACCCCCGGGAGGACGATGTGGCTCGCGTTTGCCATGACCTTCGGGTCGCGCGTGACCGTAGCGGCCGCCCCGACCTTCTCAAAGGCCTTGGCAACGCTCCGAAGATTTCCCATGTCGTAGTCGATTATGGCGATCATGGAGGTTAGAGCTTGCCCTTCGTGGAAAGCACGCCTTTTATGCGCGCATCTTTTGCGACTGCGGCGGATAGAGCCCTGCCGAACGCCTTGAAAATGGACTCTATCGCGTGGTGTATGTCGGTCCCATAGTGGAGGGTTATGTGGAGGTCAACGCCCGCGCTGTTTGAGAAGGCTTTCATGAATTCCTGCAAGAGCCCCATGTCGAAGGTGTCGGTCACGCGCCCCTCTATCATGGACGAGATTACCTTCTTCGATACGGCGAAGGAGTCCTTTGTCGTCGTGAACTTGAAGTACGGCCTGTTGCTGACGTCGAGCACGACGGTAGCGAGAGAGTCCATCATGGGCACGTCAACGGACGCGCACCTCTTTATGCCCGAGGCCCCGGCGAGCGCCTTTTTAACGGCCTCTCCGAGGGTGATGCCCACGTCCTCCACCGTGTGGTGGAGGTCTACATGGACGTCTCCCTTTGCCCTGACTTTCAAGTCAAAGAGGCCGTGCCTTGCGAAATTTTCGATCATGTGGTCGAAGAAGGGGATAGGCGTCTTTACGTCCGCCGCGCCGCTCCCGTCGAGGTTTACCTCAATTGTGATCTCGGTCTCGCGGGTCTTTCTTACGACCTTTGCCTTGCGGGCCATTTAGTCTCCTATGGCAATCCCATTGGCGCAGTTTTTGAATACATTTCCGGAGAGTTGAGAGCCTCCGACATGAAACGCGTTTTTATCAGAATAGATGTTAAGGCCAAGAGGGCGCAAATCCAGATTGATGTGCGCCGTTCCGTTGTCAATGGATAAATCAATCAATTTATTCGCGGCCTTTGATTCAGGCAGATTGAGAGAAATGGATGCTGATTTGTCATCGGCTTTTACTGTAACATTCCCCGCTATTTTGTCATTGTTCTCGATATGTATCGGGGTGTTTGCGGGTGGAGATAAAACTTTAAAGCTCAATTTGACCTGCCCATCAATTGTATAGGAAAACAATGGGGTGCCGAAAACAATTATGATATTCCCGCAATCCTCAAATGTATTGGACCCAAGAATGGCGCGTTTCATGCCGCTTTCCAGTATTTGATATTTATTCGAGCCCCGATGATTTCGGTACTGCCCTCTGTTTCACTAATTTCAGGAAACTTAATAAAACCATTTTCAACTATGATTCCTTTTGTGATAGGGAAAAGGTGCGAGTAATATTTGTCAGTCGCTTCGGGTGAATGGAAGATAAAGAGACCTCTGTTCCCGATCAATTCACGGATCCTGTTCCTGATAGGCTCGATTAATGTCAGAAATTCATCTTCTTCGGAAAAAGGGATATAAAAAACATCGATAGAAGACTCGCGGCCGTCGAAATCCCCACGGGTCGTTTTTTCATCAACCCATCTGATCGGATATTTAAAGCCGGTCTGCTGCTCAATAAGGTTTATTATTTCTTTTTTAATCTCGTGTCTCATCAATACTTTTTTCCTTGTTTGTAAAGTATTCTAAAAATTCTAAAGCAATTATAACCGAATTTCTCGCTTCTTCCTCTTTAATTCCATCCGGATAATAATCTGCTCGCACTCTTTTTGAGTAAAGACGCTCCCATTCTCTCATTTGAAAAGAAGTTATAACGTCATGGTTATAACGCAATTTTGTAGCAAAATCATAATGCTTCCAATTGCGAACTCGACCAATTCCGTCAATAGGCGGTGAAATACCGATGATGTCTAAATAATGACAGGCCTTTAAGTACGCCGCATAATACGCCCTGGAAGCCGACGAATCGAAAAAAGATTTTTCCAACAATAATTTAGCGGCTTCGTAATTAGAAGTAGCCTTGTCATCCATGCCCATATCAACGCCCTCTTTTGGAAAGCCGCACTCCGGCGCTTAGGCCGTGGGCCTCAAGCCCTTCGAGTTCGGCGAACCTCTTTACGGACGGGCCGAGCGTCCTTATCGCCGAAGGGGACAGGCTGATTACGCTCGTCCTCTTTATGAAGTCGGAGACTCCAAGGGGGGACGAGAACCGCGCCGTGCCTCCGGTCGGGAGCGTGTGGTTCGGCCCCGCGAGGTAGTCCCCGGCCGCCTCAGGGGTGTTATGACCCAGGAATATAGCTCCTGCGTTCTTTATAAGACCCATGAGGCCGAACGGGTCTTCGACGAATAATTCGAGGTGCTCGGGCGCAATCCTGTTCGATATTTCGGCGGCTTCAACCAAGTCCCTGGCTACGATTATCGCGCCGTATCTCTCAATCGACTTTTCGGCTATGGCGCGGCGCTTGAGTTTTTTTACAAGCCTCTTTACCTCTACGGCCACCTTAGATGCCGTCTTTTTCGATGTCGTGATGAGTATAGAAGATGCCAGCTCGTCGTGCTCGGCCTGCGAAAGGAGGTCCAAGGCCATCCATTCGGCAGAGCCCGTGCCGTCGTTTATGATGAGTATCTCGCTCGGACCGGCTATCATGTCGATATCGACCGTGCCGAAAACGAGCCTTTTGGCCGTTGCGACATAGATGTTCCCCGGCCCTGTTATCTTGTCTACCTTAGGGACCGTCGCGGTGCCGAAGGCGAGCGCGCCGATGGAGTGCGCTCCTCCGATACGGAATACCTTGTCGACCCCGGCGACCTTTGCCGCGGCAAGGACGTAAGGGCTTATGCCGTCCTTGCCGGGCGGCGTGACCATTATGACCTCGGATACTCCGGCGACTTTCGCCGGTATCGCGTTCATGAGGACGGTCGAAGGGTATGTGGCCTTGCCTCCGGGGACATAGATGCCCGCGCGCTCAATCGGCGTGACCCGCGAGCCTAAGATCGTCCCGTCTTCTTCGGTCGTGAACCAGGACTGCTGAATTTGCCTTTTGTGGAATGCTTCGATGCGGGAGGCTGAGAGCTCTATTATGGAGAGGTCGCTTTTGGGAATCTTCCTTAAGGCTGAATTTATCTCTTTTTCGGTTACAAGGAGAGCGCCTTCGACGTCCGCGCCGTCGAAGCGTCTGGTATACTCGACGACGGCAGAGTCCCCGTCTCTCTTTACGTCCGAGAGGATCCTCTTTACCGCCTCCTCGACGGCGGAGGTGTCCGCCTCGCCCCTGCCGAGTATGCCTGCGAGGACCCCTTCAAAGGCCTTGTCATTTGTATTTATAACGCGCATGTCGGAATCTACTTGCCCGAGGCCGCTACGGCTTTGGTAAGCCTCTCGACGAGGTCTTTTACTCTCCTCGGCTTGGTCTTCAGGCTCGCCCTGTTGCAGACGAGCTTGGAGGATATCTCGGTTATGGTCTCGACCTCGACGAGGCCGTTCTTCCGGAGCGTCTCGCCTGTCTGGACGAGGTCGACTATCCGTTCCGAAAGCCCCAAAAGCGGCGCGAGCTCTATTGAGCCGTAGAGTTTTATTATCTCGACCTGTATGCCTTTATCGAGAAAATATTTGAGCGTGATGTTCGGGTACTTCGTTGCGACCCTTATGTGGGTCCAGTGCCTGGGGTTGTCCTTCTGTACGAGCTCCTTTGGTTCGGCGACCATCATCCTGCACGCGCCTATCTTTAAATCCAGGGGTTCGTACAGGTCCTTCTGCTGTTCCATGAGGACGTCTTTTCCGGCTATGCCCATGTCCGCCGCGCCGTACTCGACGTAGGTCGGGACGTCCTGGCTCCTTATTACCATGAAGCGCAGGCCCTCCGCAATGTTTTCGAAGATGAGCTTTCGCTCGTCCTGGAGTATCTCGCTGAAGTCCACGCCAGCGGCCCTGAATAAGGTCGCCGCCTCCTTGAGGATGCGCCCCTTTGGGAGCGCGATGGTGAGTGTGTCGTTAAGGCTCTTTTTCATTCCTTGACCCTCTCGATCTTCGCTCCGAGCGCCTTGAGTTTCGTCTCAATACGCTCGTACCCGCGGTCCAGATGATATATCCTCGATACCTCGGTCTTTCCCTCTGCGACGAGCCCGGCGAGAATGAGAGAGGCGCTCGCCCTTAAGTCCGTAGCCATCAATGGCGCGCCGGAGAGGCGTTTTACGCCCCGTACGACCGCGCACCTTCCGTCAACCGTTATGTTCGCGCCCATCCTTTGAAGCTCGCTTACGTGCATGAACCTGTTTTCGAAGACCGTCTCCGTTATGACGGACAGGCCGCTCCCTATCGCCATCATCGCCATTATCTGCGCCTGCATGTCGGTCGGGAAACCGGGGTATGGGATGGTCTTTACGTCCACGCTCCTTATCGGCCAGTCGCCGATGACGCGGACCCCGCCCTCTTCCTCTATGACCTCAGTCCCTGTTTCCTTGAGCTTGGTGTTCAGCGCGTCGAGATAGTGGTAGGGGCAGTCTTTTATGAAGACGTTTCCTCTGGTCATGGCTGAGGCCACCATGAACGTCCCGGCCTCTATCCTGTCCGGGATGACGCGGACCTCGACGGGTTTGAGCTCCGCAACGCCCTCTATCCTGATGGTATCTGTCCCGGCGCCGACTATATGCGCGCCCATCCTGTTAAGCGTATCGGCGAGGCAGACGACCTCGGGCTCGAGCGCTGAATTTTCAAGTATGGTCGTGCCGTCGGCGTGGACCGCCGCGAGCATGAGGTTCTCGGTCCCCGTGACGGTCGCCGTATCCATGTAGATTTTCGCGCCCTTGAGCCTCTCGGCGCGCACTTCGACATACCCGCTCTCAATCGTTATTTCGGCGCCCATCTGCCGGAGCCCTTTTATGTGGAGGTCTATGGGGCGCGCGCCTATGGCGCACCCGCCGGGCAGAGACACGCGCGCGCGCTTAAATCTTGAGACGAGCGGGCCGAGGACGAGGACGGACGCCCTCATGGTCTTGACCATGTCGTACGGGGCCTCAGGGGCCGCTACGTCCCTGGTGCGGATTTTGAGCGTGCCGTCCGGGGTGTCGGGCGCGATCTCGGCGCCGAGATGCACGAGGAGTTTTTTGAAGGTGTCTATGTCCCTGAGTTTCGGGACGTTGGTGATGGTGGTCCAGTCGGAGGTGAGGAGGGCGGCGGCCATAAGTGGCAATACCGCGTTCTTCGCGCCGCTTACAGCGACCTCGCCCACGAGCCTGTTTCCACCTTCGATGACTATCTTGTCCATAGCAGGTTGCCTTTTTTAGTATCTAATATCCCCACCCCTTGACCGGCGGAGGGAGGGTGGGGAGGTATCAGATGATACTCCGCAGTCTACTGCGAGTTTTTTTTGAGACCGGCGTTTCCGCCGTTTACTGCGCCTTTGCCACGGCCTCGCGCGAGGAGTTCTTCTCGGAGTTCTTCAGCACCTCGGTCTGGTAGTACGCTATAATGTTATCGGTAAGCTCGGTGAGGTCGCCTTCCATGACCTCGCTCAACCTGTGGAGCGTCAGCCCTATCCTGTGGTCGGTTAAGCGGTTCTGCGGGAAGTTGTACGTCCGTATCTTCTCGGACCTGTCGCCGGTGCCTACCTGCGTCCTCCGGTCCGCCGCTATCTTCTTCTGCTGTTCCTGTATCTTCATGTCCAGTATGCGCGCCATGAGGACCTTGAACGCCTTCGCCCTGTTCTTGTGCTGGCTCTTGTCTTCCTGGCAGGCTACGACGACGCCGGTGGGTATGTGCGTCATGCGGACGGCGGTCTCCACCTTGTTCACGTTCTGGCCGCCGTGGCCGCCCGAGCGGTATGTGTCGACGCGGATGTCTTCCATGCGGACGTCTACCTCGACCTCCTCGGCCTCCGGCATGACGGCTACCGTTACGGTCGAGGTGTGGCGCCTCCCTGAGGCCTCTGTCTCCGGGACCCTCTGGACCCTGTGGACGCCGCTTTCGAACTTGAGGCGCGAGTACGCGCCCTTGCCCTCGATAGCCGCGATGATCTCCTTGATGCCGTTAAGGCCCGTAGGGGACGAGGACATGACCTCTACCTTCCAGCCTTTCAACTCGGCGTATCTCGAATACATCCTGAAGAGCTCGGCCGCGAAGAGGGCGGACTCGTCGCCGCCCGCCCCGGCCCTTATCTCGATTATGACGGACTTGTCGTCGTTAGGGTCCTTGGGCAGGAGCATGAGTTTCAGTTTCGCGAGGAGGTCTTCCTTTCTCTTCTGGAGGCCGGGGAGCTCCTCCTTGGCGAGCTCACGGAGCTCCTCGTCCTTGCCTTCGAGGATGAGCTTGTTGTCGGAGAGCTCAGCGTCGGTCTTTTTTAAATCCCTGTAGACCTCGACGATCGAGCCGAGCGACGAATGCTCCTTCGCGTACCTCTGGTAGACCTCCTGGTTGGAGACGACCTCGGGCCTGGCGAGCTCGTCGGTGATCTCCATGTATCGCTTTTCTACTTCTTCGAGGCGTCTCTGAATCATAGGGGTTTGGCCGTTTTTTATTTAAAAAATTTAGTGGGTTGCAAGAGCAAGCAGGGCGTTATTAATTCCTTCCCTTTTTTAAAGGGGGACGGACGGGGATTATAAGGTCGAATTATTAATAATCTCCCTTGACCCCTCTTCAGGAGATAGGGGAGGGTTAAAGCCCCTTGAATTTCTCCCTTATCTCCTTGGGCTTTCCGCAGGTCATCTCGCCTTCCCGGCACTTGCCCCTTACGCACGACGGGCCAGAGTCCCTGAATATGAACGGCGCCTCGGCCTTAGCGGCCTTGAGCATCTCTGTCGCCATATCCCTTATCTCCCACTGCGCCCTCTCGCAACAGCGGAGCGTGAAGAAGTGCAGGAGCTCGCGCGCGTTCATGGTGACGATTATCTTGGTGCAGGCGGCGTTGGGGAGGAGATAGCGGGCGTCCTCGGCGGCCACGCCTTCGGCGACGAGCGCGGAGTAGAGCTTGTAGGCGCGCGCGACGGCGGTAACGAACCTTTTTTTTCGGGCCGCGTCCTTTCCAATGGAGGGCGGGACGACGAACTCGGGCTCTTTCGCGGTCACGTACCGCTGGCTTTGCTGGGAGTATGAGGCGAGGCGGTGGCGGACGAGCTGGTGCGAGGTCGCCCTCGATATCCCTTCTATTCCGAAGGTGAAGGAGGCGTGCTCAAGCACCGAGAGGTGCCCCATCTTGAGGATCCTGCCGAGGAACTTCTCCGTAGAGGCGGCGTTGACCTTCTCAGCGAGCCCGGCTATGGTGGACGCCGAATAGCAGAGCCTCGCGGCCATACAGACCGTCTTCTCGGGGTCGGGGGTGAAACTCAGGAGCTGTACCTTTAACATTCCCCCTCCGCGGTCCTTCAGGCCCCCTTGTTGCTCCGGTACTTTTTATTGAATTTTTCGATCTTGCCGGCGATGTCCATGAACTTCTGCTCGCCGGTGAAGAAGGGGTGACAGCTCGAGCAGACGTCTACCGAGAGCGCCTTCTGCGTCGAGCGTGTCTCGACGATGTTGCCGCAGACGCAGTGGACCTTAGCGGCTTCGTACTTGGGGTGGATGTTTTCTTTCATCTATCTTTTCCTCCGTTGATGTCTGTATGGGTGTAGCCCAGGCAGTCCTTCTTACGCAAACGCCCGGCCGGGACCGTAATAGTTAATATTAACAAGTCAGTACAATGAGTGCAAGGAAAAAATCACGCAAAAACAGGCGGGATTTCGGGGGCTTAGGGATAAGGGGTTGAATTTATGGGTTTTTTGGATAGTTGTTAGGCTTTTGTACGGTGGGCTGATCACAAGCGAAGCCCAACGATTCATGTTCCGCTTACCGTTGGGCTAAAAAAATAGCCCAACATTTCTATATGCAAAAAAGGGCGGGACTTTCCAGTCCCGCCCTTTTTTAGTAACAATATCCCTGTCGCCCCTACCTGCTCATCGACTCAAGGAACGTCTTATTAGACGGCGTGTGTTGGATTTTATCCAGCAGGAACTCCATCGACTCTATCGGGTTAAGCGGCTGGAGGACCTTCCGGAGTATCCAGATCCTGTTCAGCGTCTCCTTTGAAAGGAGGAGGTCTTCCTTCCTCGTGCCGGACTTGTTCAAGTCTATCGCCGGGAAGATCCTTCTCTCCGAGAGCTTCCTGTCGAGGACGATTTCCATGTTGCCCGTGCCCTTGAACTCTTCGAAGATGACCTCGTCCATTCTGCTCCCGGTGTCGATAAGGGCCGTTGCGATGATCGTCAAAGACCCGCCTTCTTCGATGTTCCTCGCGGCCCCGAAAAACCTCTTGGGCTTATGGAGCGCGTTGGAATCGACGCCGCCTGAGAGGACCTTGCCCGAGGGCGGCACTACCGCGTTGTACGCGCGCGCGAGTCTCGTGATGGAGTCCAGCAGGATGACGACGTCCTTCTGGTGCTCTACAAGCCTCTTGGCTTTTTCGATGACCATTTCGGAGACCTGAACGTGCCTCGCCGCCGGCTCGTCGAACGTCGAACTTATGACCTCGCCCTTTACCGACCTCTGCATGTCGGTGACCTCTTCAGGACGCTCGTCGATCAAAAGGACGAGGAGGACTACCTCGGGGTGGTTGACGGTAATGGAGTTCGCGATCTTCTGCAGGAGTATCGTTTTACCCGCCCTCGGCGGCGAGACGATGAGACCCCTCTGCCCTTTGCCGATGGGGGTGAAGAGGTCCATGACTCTCATCCCTATGTCGCTGTTCGGGGCGAGCTCCAGGTTCAGCTTCTCCTGCGGGTACAGAGGCGTCAGGTTGTCGAAGAGTATCTTTTCGCGGGCTACCTCGGGGTCTTCGTAGTTGACCTTCTCGACCTTAAGGAGCGCGAAGTACCTCTCGCCCTCCTTCGGGGGCCTTATCTGCCCGCTTACGATGTCGCCTGTCCGGAGGTTGAAGCGCCTTATCTGCGAGGGCGAGACGTATATGTCGTCGGGGCCGGGCAGGTAGTTGTAGTCCGGGGCCCTTAAGAAGCCGAAGCCGTCAGGGAGCGTCTCCAAGACCCCTTCGCCGTATATCATCCCGTTCTGTTCGCTCTGGGATTGAAGGAGCGCGAAGATGAGGTCCTGTTTTCTCATCGACGTGGCGCTCTCGATATTGTACTTCTTCGCGAGGTTGGTAAGCTCGTTTATTTTTTTCTCTTTCAGTTCCTTAAGATTCATACTTTCTCCTGCATGGTTTTTGGGGCTTTTTTATGATTGACGGACAGGGGCCGGGCCTTGATAGTTTTATCCGGCCCCCTTCAAAGGGGTTTGATATTAAGGTTCCTGGGCCGCGCGATTACGGAATAGAGGGACAGTTTTGGCGGAGGTATGCTTTCAAGCGGCTTCCGCAAGCGGCGTTAAGGCGCGAATCAAGAACTCGCCCGGCGGTCCGGACGGGAAAACAGGCCGAATATGGGCCTAAAATTTAGAGGGTTTTTCAGTTGAGAGATTTTTCGTCTATCGGGTTATTTCCTCTGGGCTTAAATCGTCGGATTGTATCTTTAGAGGTATGGGCGCATATGGAACAATTGATAGGTATCCCAAACATAGCACGGTTATTTGTTGCTGTCAACCACTTTTTGCTTTTTTGTAAGAGAGAGAAAGAGCCCCTGGACGCGCTCCAAGGTCGCCTCAGGCGAGCCGCTGTTGTCTATCACATAATCGGCGTGGACGGTTTTTTCCTTCAGGGGGAGCTGGGAGGCGACCCTCTTTCGCGCCTCGTCGTCGGTCAGGTTGTCGCGCGCTATAAGCCTCTTCATCTGCTCATCCTCGCTTATGTGGACTACGACGACCTCGTCGACCGAGGCGTGAATGCCTGCCTCAATGAGGACAGCGGCGTCAATGATAATGAGCGGGTCTTTGTGCGCGGACCTTATCTCTCCTATGAGCGCCTTTGTCCTCTCGATGATTTTTGGGTGCGTTATGCGGTTAAGTATCAGGAGCTTTTCTTTATCCGAGAATACGATCTTGGCGAGCGCCTTCCTGTCGAGCGTGCCGTCGGTCTTGAGTATGCCCGCGCCGAACTCCTTGACTATCTCCGCGAGGGCAGGGCTACCCGGCTCGACTATCTCTCTGGCGATAACGTCCGCGTCGATTATGTGCGCGCCAAGCTTCCTTAATTCATTCGATACTAATGTCTTGCCGGAGGCTATGCCGCCTGTGAGGCCTACGATCATATTATATTTGGCTCCGTTTATTCTCTTTGATGCCAATGCGCCGGCTACTTGACCCCCTCCCCCTTGACGGGGGAGGGCTGGGGAGGGGGAGGTTAGTTAGCTCATCTGAGCGCTATGAAGCTCAATTGCCTGCCTGTCCTGCCGTTCTCCTTCCTGTACGAAAAAAAGAGCCCGTTGTTGCAGGAGGTGCAGACGGGCTCAAAGGAGATGTTCTCCTTTTTAAGCCCTGCGGAGAGGAGCGCGCTTACGTTCGCCTCCCCGAGGTCGGCACTCGCGCCTTCCCCTGTCGGTTTCAGGCAAGCGGGGTTTTCACCGAATGAGCGCCTGAACTCGTCCGCTACCTCGGTGCCGACCGAGTAACAGCATGGGCCTATGTGGGGGCCGATAGCCGCGACGAGGTCTTTGGCGTCCGAGTTGAAGTTCGCCCTCATGGCCTCGACCGTCTCTTTGGCGATAAGCCTTACCGTCCCCTTCCAGCCCGCATGTATCGCGGCCACGGCCTTTTGCACCGGGTCAAGTACGAGTATGGGGACGCAGTCCGCGGTCAGCACCCCGACTGCCGCACCCTTCATGCTCGTTATTATCGCGTCAGCCTCTGCCTTTGCATCGACGGTCGAGGGGTCGAGGAGGAAGACTGAGTTTCCGTGGACCTGGTTCACGGTAGCCACAGGCGCGGTAATCCCGAAGGCCCTGGCGAGGCGGAGGTTGTTCTCCGCGATGTTCTCTTTTTTATCCGTGTCGCGGCCGTCGAAGTTGAGCGTATCGAACGGCGTACTGCTTGCGCCGCCTACGCGGGACAGGAAGGCGTGCACGACGCCCGTCCGTTCAAGGAGGTTGGATGATATGTATTTTATGCCGTTGGTGTTTTGCATTTGAGGTTCATTCAAAAATTCCCCTCCTTGCCAGGGAGGGGTTAGGGGAGGTCGCCTTTGCTTTCAAACCACCCCACCCAACCTCCCCTTGTTAAGGGGAGGGGTTTTAGATCACGTCCCCTGAAGCGAATCCAGCAACTCCAGTACCTCCGCCATATCAGGCGGCAGAGGCGCGTTGAACTTCATTTCTTCGCCCGTAGCGGGATGCGCGATGACGAGCGTCCTGGCGTGCAGGAGCTGTCGTTTTATGCCCTTCAACTTGTCAGCCACCGCCTTGTCCATCGAGGCTGGCGCTACGCGCTTTCCATATACCTGGTCGCAGACTACCGGGTGGTTTATCGCCGAGAGATGGACCCTTATCTGGTGGGTTCTGCCAGTCTCAAGCGTGAGATCGAGGAGCGTCATGAATGTATAGCGCCCGATCACGCGCCAGTGCGTGACGGCCTTCCTTGATCTGCGCGTGCGCGTGGATATCTTCTTCCGCTCCGACGAGTCCCTGCCTATGTTCAAGTCAATCGTGCCGACGTCTTCCTTAAACGCCCCCCAGACGAGCGCGAGATATCTTCTGCCTGTCGTATGCTCCTTAAACTGCCTCGCTAAGGCGAGGTGGCTCAAGTTGTTCTTTGCTATAACAAGGGAGCCGGTCGTGTCCCTGTCGATCCTGTGGACGATGCCGAGCCGGAGCGGGCCGCCGACGTCGGAGAGGTCCTGGGTGTGCGCGAGGAGCGCGTTCACGAGCGTGCCGGAGGGCCTCCCCGCGCCGGGATGGACCGCGAGTCCCGCCTGTTTGTTTACGACGATGATGTCGTTGTCCTCGTAGATGATGTCGAGGGGGATGTCTTCGGCCTTAAGTATCTGGGGCCTCGGGTCCGGCAGGTCTACTGAGACCTCCTCCCCACCCTTCAGCCGGAGCCCGGCCTTGGTCTTTTTCCCGTTTACGAGAGCGCGCCCTTCCTCAATAAGCCCCTTTACGGCAGAGCGCGTAAGGGCCTTGAGCGAGTCGGTGAGGAACAGGTCGAGCCTTTTAGGGGCGTCTTCTTCTGCTACAAGGAATGTGCGGGTTTCAGCCATTAGAGGGGACAATCGGGTTAAGGGTGCTGGAAAAGGCGGGGAGAGGGGAGTCTACCATATCTCCGACTTTATGTCCCCGTTCCTCTTGATGAGTATGTCAACGATCGCCTTGTTATACAGGCTGTTCTTCCTGTCGATGGCCGGGTCTATCCTGCTCTTGTAGAGCGCGAGCCCCTCGGCGAGGTCCCTTTCAAGGAGGTCGAAGATATTGTCGTTCTTTATGCCGTTCAATATCTTATCCCTGTTGTAGAGGGCTATGTCCGAGATGATCGTCCTGGCGAGCCTGAAAGCGGCTTCAGATGACTTAATAAGAGCCATGTCTCGTCTTTTCCTTCAGGATCTCCTCGACGAGGACATCCCTTCCTCTTTCTGCGTTGGCGCGGACAAGGGTCTCGACGCGCGCCGTGTCCCTGGACTTGAAGGCCTCTATTATCTCGTTGTGCTGTCTTACCGAGTCGCGCATCCTGCCCGGGAGGGAGAGCGCCGTTATCCTGAACCGCCCGAACTGCTGGACGAGGTGGTGGACAAGGGCCCCGAGCTTTTCATTCCCGCAGGCGGTAAGGAACGTGTCGTGGAACTGGTTGTCGAGCTTGAAGAAGGCCTTGACGTCGTCCTTCTCCGCCGCCTTCTCCATCTGGGAGTTGAGGTTCTCGAGCTTCTTCAAGTCCCTCTGGGCGAGTTTTTCGCACGCGGTCCTCGCCGCGCACCCCTCAAGCAGGCTCTTGATCTCGTAGAACTCCCTTACGTCCTTGTCCGTAATGGGGCTGACTACCGCGCCCTTTCTCGGCACGACGGTAATGAAGCCTTCGGATTCGAGCTGGCGGAAGGCCTCGCGGATCGGCGTCCTGCTTATGCCGAAAGAAGCCGCTATGTCCTGCTCCGGGACGCGCTCGCCGGGCTTCAACCTCCCGGTCACAATGGAATCTTTTATGAAGTCGACTATGCGTTCCCGCAGGGTCAAGGGTTTTTCAACCGGGTAGTCGAGCACGCGGACTTTGTCCATATCTTTGCGGAAGTCTTCTTTAATAAGGCGGCGAAAGGGCCGGTAGAGTTTAAGGCTTTATGTTTATTGTATACTGTGTACATAGGAAAAAGTCAAGGGAATTCTGGCGGCAAGGGAGGCGGAAGCCGTTAGAATATCAGCAAAAAAGGCATGGCCAGGCCCGCGCGTCCTTGTTGTTGGATAA
The DNA here is from genome assembly GCA_001797465.1 of Deltaproteobacteria bacterium GWB2_55_19. Taxonomy (GTDB): domain Bacteria; phylum Desulfobacterota; class GWC2-55-46; order GWC2-55-46; family GWC2-55-46; genus GWB2-55-19. Next base: position 448,309 of record MGPQ01000010.1, read on the forward strand.
CGGGGCCTGACCGGCGCCGGCAAAGTGGAGGGGCACCTCCACTTTGCGCTAATGCTTTTCAGGCAGGTCGTTCGGGTCCTGGTATATCATCAGGTGCGAGTACGGGGTACCCTCAAACATGACATATGTGCCGAAGTTGCTATGCCTCTCCGGTATCATCGTCTCAGCTGAGCTTATGGGCCACAATATCATCCAGTGCGGCGGCTCCTTCAGGCGTTTTGCGCCAGGTGTGGCCGGGTCCATTACGATCTTCCCGTCCACTTCCCAGTGCCAGCCGCCCTGCCCCATGTATGCTATCCCCGGCACGGTGTTCGACGGGCGCTCCGCCTTGTTCATGGCCGAGTTCAGCCACTCCATCGCGGCCTTGTCCCCGCATATCGGGTCAGGCCTTTCCTGCCCGTCTATGTCCGGCACGCAGGTGAACCCGTTAGTGCCTTTTACGGCCTCCGTGAGCTTCCCGTCAGGGCCGGGGAGCATGACGGAGGCGCTCGAAGATATGTGCGCGGGCGCGGCTGAGCGCGCGGTCTTTATCATGTCTTCCTGAGACATCCCTTTTATGCCCTTCTCCGCCGCATACGCGCCTACGGCCGTGAAGGCAACTATCACCGCGACTGCAAAAGTCCTTTTCATCTCTTCCTCCGTTTTTAGTTAGGGGACATTTTTGATTTATACGGATTGAATCGGTATAGGGAGAGTATATCAGAGAACTCGCGGGACGGGGGTGAGCGGTGCTTTCGCGCTGTTGAGCCTGTGTTAAGGCCTTTATCGTTACGGGGGAGGGCGAATTTGTCGACACGCGGTCCGGGCAACGGGCCCGCAAAGGGGAAGTTTTGTCGCTCCATCCGGAATGACCGTGTTTTGACCTATTTCTTTTCCTGTTCCTTCTTTCCCTTGAAGGCCCTGGAGAGCTCTCTGGCGGCTTCCTTCTTTTTTAGCGTCGCCCTCTTGTCGTACAGCGTCTTGCCCCTGGCAAGCGCGAGCTCGACCTTCGCGCGCCCCCCCTTGAAATATATCTTCGTCGGTATGAGGGTAAACCCCTTTTCGCGGGTCTTGCCGATTAGCCTTAATATCTCTTTTCTGTGGAGGAGGAGTTTGCGCGTCCTTTCGGGGTCGGGTTTGTCGAACCCGTCGGCTTGGGTGTAGGGGCTTACGTGGGCGTTTATGAGGAAGACCTCTTCGCCCTTTATCCGGGCGTAGCTGTCGTTCAGGTTAGCGCGCCCGAGGCGGAGCGATTTGACCTCAGTGCCGGTAAGGATGAGCCCGGCCTCGAGGGTCTCTTCGATAAAATAATCGTGGTACGCTTTCCTGTTTTGGCAGACCGGCTCGTTTGACAAGGGCTAATCCACCCTGAGGATCTTCGCGCGGAAGGACGAATTCCGGTCGAGGAAGGCGTTGTAGATTTTAAGGCCGATGAAGGCGGCAACGAGGAAGGCCGCGCCGAGTAGCCCTGACACGAGGTCGGGGTTCGCGCCAGGGATATATCCCGATACGACCTGCCCGATGACGACCCCGGCGATGAAGCTTAAGACGGGGACGAGGTAGATGATGAGCCCGGCCTTAAGGATGGAGGCGGAGCCGACGCTGAACGTAACGCGGTCGCTTACCCTGGCGCCGATGGAGTTCTCAAGCTCGATGAGCACGTCGGAGCCCGCTCCGCCCGTGCCGCAGGACTTTTTCGAGGAGCAATTGTCGCACGCCGAGGTCCTCTGCGTTTTTATCACCGCGTTTTTGCCCTTTATCTGAACTACCAGCCCGTGCTCTTCCATGTTTACATAGTATCAAAGACCGGGTGCCATTTCAAGGAAAGGGTCCTTGCCGGACGGGCAAATCCGTATCGTACTGCTTTGAGTTCGGGAGCCTGGAGCAACCCGATTTGAATCTGGCCGTACGCCGAGTACTGCCGGACGGGCAAATCCGTATCAGACTGCTTTGAGTCCGGGAGCCTGGAGCAACCCGATTTGAATCTGGCCGTACGCCGAGTACCGCCGGACGGGCAAATCCGTATCGTACTGCTTTGAGTCCGGGAGCCTGGAGCAACCCGATTTGAATCTGGCCGTACGCCGAGTACCCTTGCCGGACGGGCAAATCCGTATCGTACTGCTTTGAGTTCGGGAGCCTGGAGCAACCCGATTTGAATCTGGCCGTACGCCGAGTACCGCCGGACTGGCAAAGTTCATATCGAGATGATTCGTTTATCCTAATCTTAATAGCCTCCGAAGGACATTGGCCTTGCGCCGAGCGGAAAATAAAAAAGGCCGGGCCCCGCGGGGCCCGGCCTCATGACAGCGACAGGGCTAAACGGCGCGCCTGTGGAGCGCCATGACGTTGTCCGGCAGTTCCGATGAATTGGCCGCGGCGTGATGCGTGGCGTGTGTCTTCTCGCTGATCCTGAAGACCTCGACAGTCTGCTTTAGCGAGGCCGCGAGCTGGGCCATCTCTTCAGCCGCCCTCGCTATATGCTGGGCGCTCGCCGTAGTCTCGTTTATAACGTCGGCGACGGACTCTATGTCGCCGGAGATCTGCTCGGTCGCGGCGGACTGCTGTTCGGTAGCGACCGTTATCTGGTGGACCATCGAGGTCACGACGTCTACCTTGGAGACTATCTCCCGGAGCGCGCCCCCGGCGGTTTTCGCGAGCTTCACGCCGTCCTCGACCGCCTTTACCTCGGCGTCCATTGAAGATATCGCCTTTTTGGTCTCGTCCTGCATGGTCTTTATCATCTCGCCGATCTCTCTTGTCGCTTTCATCGTCTTCTCCGCGAGTTTCCGCACTTCGTCGGCGACGACGGCGAAGCCCCGGCCCTGCTCTCCGGCGCGGGCCGCTTCTATCGCGGCGTTCAGCGCCAGGAGGTTCGTCTGGTCGGCTATGTCGTTTATGACCCCGATGATGTTGCCTATCTCCAGCGAGCGGCCGCCGAGCGTCGATATTATCCTGCTCGACTCCTTCGCCGTTTCCGAGATGCCGTTCATGGAGTCTATCGTTTTTTCGACTATGTCACCGCCCTTTACGGCGACCCCGCTCGCCTCTTTTGCCGCGTCAGAGGCGCTGGAGACGTTTTTCGCGACTTCGACTATCGTCGCCGACATCTCCTGGGCCGCGGTAGAGACCTGCGACGCCCTCGCGCCCTGGGACTGCGTGCCGCCCGCTATCTGAACGGCCGACGCGGAGAGCTCCTCGGAGGCCGAGGCGAGGTGCGCGATAGATGTGTGAATGTCCGCGATGATGTCGTGGAACTTGCCTATCATGCCGTTGAACGAGCCGGCCATCTGGCCGCTTTCGTCCCTGGAATCGATATCTACCTTGAGAGTGAGGTCGTTCGTGCCCTCGACCTTCTTCATAGCTTCGTTCAGGTAGAGCATCGGCGAGACGACCTTCGATCTTATGACCCAGATGCTTACGGCGCCGAGCGCGAGTATGGCCGCGAGTATCACGGCGGAGAGCGCCATCGACCATTTGGAGGCCTTGAGGTCCTTCAGGACCTTGTTGTCTACGGTCTTGCCGACGGACGCGGAGAGCGCGAGTATGGAGTCAATACCTGCGCTGCTCTCGACTATCCATTCCTTGCCCGAGACCGGGTACTCGCCGGTCTCGGCTGATGCGTAGACCGATTTGCGCACGCCCTCGAACCTGCCGAGGAAGGCGTCTTCGAGCACTCTAAGCGTTTCGAGGACTTCGGCTTCGATGCCGGCGGTCTCCTTCAACCTCAATATGGGCTTAAGGTTTATGTCGACGACGGCCCTGAAGGTGTTGAGCTTTTGCATCGCATCGGGGTCGACGGGCTTTCTGGCGCTTATGAACCTGCCGAGTGTGGCGCGCTCCCTGCCCGCGTATTCGCTTACGAGCCATATCGCCTGTTTGAGCTCGATGTTCATCCGGAGGGCGTCCTGAAGGGTGTTCTTCGAGGCGTTAGAGGTGAACGCGGCAAGCCTGAGTTCGGCGTTGGTGTCTATGACCGAGGTTATGAAGTTGACCCAGTCTTTTGAAGGGTACCCCTTGGCAGAGTTCTGGATTTCGCGGTCAACGGTCCTTCTGACGGACTCAATCTCAGAGCGGGCGGATTCGACCCTTGATAAGGACGCCTTAAGGAGGGTGTTTCCGCTGTCCTGCTCGATGAGCGTCTTCGCGTGCTCGAGCGCCCTTGTAACGGCCTCGTCGCCCTTTGACCTCGCGTCCTGTATCTTTTTGACGGTATCGGCGTCCGCGGGGGCGTCGGAGGAGAGCGCAATGGAAGTTATGCCGCGTTCCTTGGCCTCCATGCCCGTAGCGTCGATGATCGCGTCCGAGAGCTCGTTCGCCGTGTCGACCCTTGAGATCTCCCGGTTTTCCCGGTAGGTATTGAGGAGATCATTCGCCGAGAGTACGGTCAGGCCCGCCACAAGCAGGCCGACCGCCCCCATAAGAAAGCTCTTGATGCTTAAGTGTCTGAGGAATCGCATAAACGCCCTCCAGTATAAAAATTAGGTTAATGAAGAATTCCGTATATGTTATTATCGGACGCATAAATGGCAACTTTAGGGTGAAATGTAAAGTTTCTTTAATTATTTCTTGACAGCCGCGCAAATATTGAAACGCACATGGATTTTTTAAGCAGAGGTTGAAGGTGGGAGAGGCGGTGGGCAAGGGAAAAAAGCCTGAAAACGCGCGTTTCAGTGCGCTTAAGGTCCTTGAGCGGATAGAGGCCGGGGCCTACGCCGATATCGCGCTTGACGCTCTGCTCTCAGGCCTGGGCGAGGCCGACGCTGGGCTCGCCACCGAGCTCGTCTACGGGGTTTTGAGGTGGATGGGGAGGCTTGACTGTATTATAGATTCCTTCTCAACTATTAAGACCGCAAAGCTCGAAAGAAGGGTCTTGAACGCGCTCAGGCTCGGGGTATACCAGCTCCTTTTTCTCGACAGGGTCCCTGCGAGGGCGGCGATAAACGAGTCCGTCAACCTTGTGAAACCGGGAGGCGAGAGGAAGGCCGGGTTCGTGAACGCGGTTTTGAGGGCCATAGACGCCGGCAGGGGCAGGGTCGCATACCCGGAGAGGGAAAAGGACCCAATTAGGTTTCTCTCGGTCTTTTACTCCCATCCGGAGTGGCTGGTAAAGAGGTGGGTAGAGAGGTTCGGTATCGACGAGGCAGAGGCGCTTTTAATGGCGAATAACGAGAGGCCTCCGAAGACGGTGAGGGTGAATACCATCGTTACCTCAAAAGATACGCTTATAAATGAGCTTGGGGGAGAACCGTGCGCCTATTCGCCGTCATGCCTTAGGGTAGAGTCCAGGGTGGATGCGCAGGACAGGCGGTATTACATCCAGGACGAGGCCTCTCAGCTCGTCCCGTTTCTTTTAAGGCCGAGGCCCGGCATGACGGTCCTCGACGCCTGCGCCGCTCCCGGCGGCAAGACGACGCATATGGCGGAGATAATGGGAAACAAGGGGTTAATCCTCGCGCTCGACAGATACGCCGGGAGGCTCAATACCGTGGATAAGGCGGCTCTTCGGCTCGGCGTCTCGATAATCAGGACCATAGAGGCGGACTCGGAAAAACCGTTGCCGTTCAAGGAGGAATACTTTGACGCGATACTGGCTGACGCGCCCTGCTCGGGGCTCGGCGTTTTAAGGCGGGCGCCGGATATGAAGATGAGGAGGAAGGAAAAGGATATAAAGGACCTCTCCAAAAGGCAGGAGGCGCTCCTCGGGAATTTATCAAAGTATCTTAAAAAGGGCGGCAGGCTCATCTACTCGACATGCACCTTCGAACCCGAGGAGACGGACGTCATTATAAAAGGCTTTCTCGATAGATTCAAGGGGTTCAGGCTTGAGGACGCAAGAGAGGGTCTGTCCGATACCTGCGCAAAACTAATCGATAAGGACGGTTTCTTAAGGACATACCCGCATAGGGACGGACTCGACGGGTTCTTCGGGGCGGCGCTTATAAAGGAAAGGTAGGGGAGATCCGCGTTCAGGGGCTCGCTACCTTCATTAATATGCGGCGGTTAAACGGCAGAGGGAAGGTGTCCAAGGCGGGCCTCCTTAAGCGAGTATGTCTATAACCGATTTTTCCATCTCGTCAACGGTAGAGAGCGCCGCGATGTTGGCGGAGAGCATGTGCTTCGCGGTCATCTGGTTTACAGCCTCTTCGGCATAATCGACGGTCGAGGCCTCAAAGACATTTCCGTAGGTGTCGGCGTAGCTTATGCCCGGCGAAGGGCTCGTCTTGACAGAGGCTGTTACCCCGCCCTTGTCGCCCTCTTTCAGCTCGACGGTCTTTTTCCTGTACCCGTTGGTGTTCGCGTTGGCGGTGTTCCCGGCGGAGGTCTCTATCATGGTGACAGCCGCCCTTATGCCTGACAAGGATGATGAAATCATGGAAACCTCCTTTTTTATTTATCGGCGGGTCTTGTTTAAGACTTTAGAGTTTTTTTATTTCCCGATCCGGATTAGACTTGACAATCAGTATCAATCATATTAGTATCTATGCATATCCTTATGAAACAGACAGCAGAACTCTTTAAAATACTCTCTGTCGATAAGAGGATCGAGATAATCGAGTTGCTCAAAAAAGAGCCCATGAGCGTAAACGCGATAGCGGAAGCCCTCGGCGTAACCCAGTCCGCCGTATCCCAGCATCTCCGGGTCTTGAAGTCCGCCGACCTTGTGAAGGACGAGCGGCATGGGTACTGGATATATTACTCTTTAAACAAAGAGGCCCTTGAAAAGTGCCGGCAGAGGCTTAACAGGATATGCACCTGCGGATGTCAGGGCAACCCGGCGAACAAGCCTGGAAAGTGCTGAGCATTTTTTTTAAGGTTATTATAAGTAGATACGCATAGACTTATATAAAAAGGAGGTGAAACAGATGCCAGACGATGAAAAGGGGACCGGTGAAAGGCCATCTCAGAAGCCTGACGCTGAAAAAGAGACAAAAGCCGCCTGCGGGTGCGGCTGTGTCCCGCCGGTCAAGTCGAAATGAGTTGAGCAGGGTTTCCGGGGCGGCTGAGAGAACGTCAGCCGCCCCTCGGTCAAAACGATATGCGCGGAGGATAAGATGGGGGATTTTGTTACAGCGGTATTTGTCTGGCTTCACTTGTCGTCTGTTGTCGTCTGGGTCGGCGGGGTATTCTTCATAATCTTTGTGGCGACGCCATCCTCAAGACAGACGCTCGGCCAGGACGCCGGCAAGCTGATGGGCGCCGTCTCAAAGAGGTTCACGCCTTTGGCCAACTACAGCATACTTGTATTGGCAATTACGGGGGCGGCGTTGGTCTTGGAAGGATATTTTTCAGGGGCTGTGCCTGTTGAGGGGAACCGTTCGCTGATTTTATCCGCGAAAGTCATCCTTGGCTTTGGGATGATCGCCGTACACTTCTACAGGGGGTTGTTTCTTGGCCCCAGAATAGCCCGAACCGAAGCCCCGGCCAAAAAAACAACCCTTCAAAGATTGTCCGTCAATCTCGTAAGACTTAATCTGGCGTTAGGGGCGATAATAATGCTTCTTGCGGTAATTCTTTAAGGCTACTTCTAAAAATTGTTATTTTTCCTGATCTCTGTGTCTGGTCGGAAATAAAAATGCTCACATATTCACATATATGCTGCGCTTTTTATTTCCGCCCTTCCTTGACCTCAGAAAAAATTCCTAATTTTTAGAGGCAGCCTTAAATCAGCAAGGTCCCCCTTTTTTCTAAAGAGGGGCGAGGGGAGATCATTCAAAGGGGTTTAAAACTCTTCTACCCGTGGAGCGCCATTTCGACCTCCGCGGAAGGTATCTCGCCCTCTCTTATTATGCGGACCTTCCCAACAGTCAGGTCCACGACCGTAGAGCCGAGCCTTCCGGGGAGAGAGCCTCCGTCTATCAGCACGTCTATTCCCCCGTTGAAATAGGCGAGCACCTCGTTGGCCTTGACAGGCGGCTTTTTTCCCGAGGGGTTCGCGCTTGTCGCGGTTATGGGGGAAGAAAGGAATTCCGAGAGTTTGCGCGCTATCTCGCTACCCGGCACTCGAACGCCGATTTTACCCGTGTTCGCGATGAGGGGAGGCGGGATATCGGGGTGCGCATTAAGGACTATCGTAAGCGGGCCGGGCCAGAATCTGTCGATGAGCTTATTTGCAGTAGCCGGGATATCGACTGCGACCCTGGAGAGCATCCCTTTATCCGCTATGATGACAGAGACCGGATTGGTTTCAGCCCTGCCCTTGAGACTGAAGAGCCGCTCTATCGCTTTTGGATTGAACGGGTCGACTGAGAGGCCGTAGAAGGTCTCTGTCGGGAAGGCGATGACGCCTCCGGAATAGAACGCCTTCTTCGCTTCATTAAAGGCGTCTGTTGGCCTTAAGATGACGGGTCTGTCTGTCAAGTTCAGGCCTTGAGCTTCCTGGCCTTCTCCTCCACCTGCTTCGCCATCTCCTTCCGGTGCCTTTTGAGGGCATCTCTCAGGCGTTCGTCCGCGACAGACAATATCTCAGCCGCGAATATCCCGGCGTTCTTCGCCCCTGCCTTGCCTATGGCCATCGAGGCGACAGGCACGCCTCCGGGCATCTGGACGGTAGAAAGAAGCGCGTCCAGCCCGTTCAAAGGGCTTGAGTCTATGGGCACGCCAATTACAGGGAGCGTCGTCTCTGCCGCTATGAAGCCGGCCAGGTGCGCCGCGGCCCCGGCCCCGGCTATTATCACCCTTATCCCGCGCCTCTCGGCGCCCTTAGCGTAATCCGAGGTCCTCTTCGGGGTCCGGTGTGCTGACGATACCGTTATCTCGTAAGGTATGTTGAACTCCCGGAGCATCTTCGCCGCCTCTTCCATTACGGAGAGGTCTGAATCGCTCCCCATGAGTATGCCGACAAGTGGTTTGGTAGCCATATTTAAAGACCTCCTGCGTTAACCTGAAATTTTGGAGACCCCTCTTTCATAAAGAGGGGTGAGGGGAGACTATTTCAAAACAGCGCAATCCATGATCCCCCTCCATCCCCCTTTAGAAAGGGGGATGAAAAACAAAAGGTGGAATTTTTTTTGCGCTCACCTTCCAAACGCCTTGTTGCCTATGTCTTTCCTGTAATGCGCGCCTTCCCATGCGATCTTATTGACGGCCTCGTAGGCCTTGTCCCGCGCGTCTTTAACGCCGTCGCCGAGCGCGGTCACTCCGAGGACCCTGCCGCCGGAGGTGACTACCTTCCCGTCCTTTATTGTGGTCCCCGCGTGGAATACGACGACGTCTCTCAAGCGCGCCGCCTCATCCAACCCCTTTATCTCCGAGCCTTTCAGGTACTCGCCGGGATACCCCTTAGCCGTCATTACGACGCATACGGCGGTCTTTTTCGACCACTTAAGCCTGACTTCCGACAGCCTGCCTTCGACGGCCTTAAGGAGCGCGTCTGCCAGATCGCTCTCAAGCCGCGCGAGTATCGGCTGAGTCTCCGGGTCGCCGAGCCTGCAGTTGAATTCCAGCACCTTCGCGTGTCCGTCCTTTATCATGAGCCCGGCGTACAAGACGCCCTTATAAGGCCTGCCCTCGACCTCCATCGCCTTTACGGTCGGGACCATCACGGTATTCATCACCTCGGCCTCAATGGCAAGGGTGATGACAGGCGCCGGCGAATACGCGCCCATGCCGCCGGTATTAGGCCCCAGGTCTTTGTCGAAGACCGCCTTGTGGTCCTGCGCCGGGGCGAGCGGCACGACCGTCCTGCCGTCGGTTACGGCGAGGAAGGAGGCCTCTTCGCCTTCGAGGAACTCTTCTATTATTATCCGCCTGCCCGCCGCGCCAAAGGCCTTGTCCTTCATGATGAGGTCTATGGCCTTTAACGCCTCATCCCTGGTCATGCAGATGACGACACCTTTGCCGGCCGCGAGCCCGTCGGCCTTGACGACAAAGGGCGGGGCGTGCGTCTCGACGTAGGCGCGGGCAAAGTCGGCGTTATCGAACTTCTTGTGGTGGGCCGTCGGTATCCCGTGCCTTATCATCAGGTCCTTGCTGAAGACCTTGGAGCCTTCGAGCTCGGAAGCCGCCTTTGAGGGGCCGAAGATTTTAAGCCCCGCGGCCTCGAATAAGTCCACTATGCCGAGCGTAAGCGGGAGTTCCGGGCCGACGACGGTGAAATCGACACCTTCCCGTTTGGCGAACTCCTTGAGCCCTTCGATATCTTCAGCCGGAATGGGGACGTTCCTTCCGACGAGCGCGGTCCCGGGGTTCCCCGGCGCTATGTACACCGCCTCTACGAGCGGGCTTTGCCTTAACTTCCAAGCCAGCGCGTGTTCTCTGCCGCCGGCGCCTATTACGAGGACTTTCATCAACTACCTGCCGTTTTTAAATTCTGATAATTTCAAGTATGGTGATACTACCGTGACCCTAGTGTCTGAAATGCCTTATGCCGGTAAAGACCATGGCCATCCCGTGCTCGTCGGCGGCCTTTATAACCTCTTCGTCCTTTATCGACCCGCCCGGCTGTATAATGGCCGTGATCCCATGCTCCGCGGCCATGTCCACGTTGTCCCGGAACGGGAAGAAGGCGTCGGAAGCGAGCGCCGTACCCTTTACATCGAGCCCTGCGTCCCGCGCCTTGATGACCGCTATCCTCGTTGAATCTATCCTCGACATCTGGCCGGCGCCTATGCCTATGGTGCGGCCGTCCCTCGCGAGTATTATGGCGTTGCTCTTTACATGCTTGCAGACACTCCACGCGAAGAGGAGGTCTTCGAGTTCCTTGTCGTTCGGCCCGCGTTTCGTGACGGTCTTAAGGTCTGAAGCGCTCTCCTTATCGAGTGTTTGGAGCAACACGCCGCCGCAGACCCTCTTTATGTCGAAGTCCGAGGGGCAGTCCTCGGCCTTTATCCCGCAGGACTCAAGCACCCGGAGGTTCTTTTTAGCGCCCAGCACGTCGAGCGCCTCTTTATCAAACGCCGGGGCTACGACGGCCTCGAGGAATATCCTGTTCAGGACCTCCGCGATATCCTTTGTCACTTTCCTGTTGAAGCCGACTATTCCTCCGAAGGCCGAGGTCTTGTCGCACGCGTAGGCGCGCTCGTAGGCGGCGAGTACGCCGTCCTTCGATATTGCCGTGCCGCAGGGGTTGTTGTGCTTTACGATGACCGCCGCCGGGTCGTGGAACTCTGAGACGAGGTGGAGCGCGGCGTTAAGGTCGAGTATGTTGTTGTAGGAGAGTTCCTTGCCCTGGTGTTTCTTCGCGTCGCCGAGCCCGCCCTTGGCCCTCGTGCGGTAGAAGGCCGCGGCCTGGTGCGGGTTCTCGCCGTATCTTAAGTCCTGGACCTTCTCGTACTGGACGGTGAAGGTGTCGGGGAACCTCTTTTTGTCCTCTATCTCCGGCATATCCGGGACAGACCCAAGATAATTGGATATCGCCGCGTCGTACCTGGCTGTCAGCTGGAATACCTTTCTCGCGAGGTTGAAGCGGGTCTGCCTGGAGAGCATCCCTTTTTTCTCTTTCATCTCCTCGATTATCGAGACATAGTCCGCGGGGTCTACGACGACCGCGACGTCGTTATGGTTCTTGGCCGCGGCCCTTATCATCGTGGGGCCGCCTATGTCGATGTTCTCTATCGCTTCCGCGAGCGTACAGCCCTTGGCGATTGTGTTCTCGAAGGCGTAGAGGTTGACGACGACCATGTCTATGGGGAGTATCCCGTTCGCCTCCATCTCCTGCCGGTGCGTCTGGTTCTCCCTTATGCCGAGTATGCCGCCGTGGATCTTCGGGTGGAGTGTTTTAAGCCTCCCGTCGAGCATCTCAGGGGACCCGGTGTAGGAGGAAATCGGTATAACGCTTATCCCGGCGCTCCTCAAGAGGTCGGCGGTGCCGCCGGTTGAGATTATCTCAACACCGAAGGCGGCTAGCTCCTTTGTGAACTCGATTATCCCTGCCTTGTCGGTGACGCTTATTATCGCCCTTTTTACCCGTTTCATAAGATACCTCGTAAGGATTATTTTTCAGTATCGATCAGAACCCCAGATTGGCTATGAACTCCCTCTCGAAGTGCGCGGAGCCAGAAAGCGATACGAACTTGAACTCTTCGGCGAGTGATCCCGCCTCTTCTTTTCCTTTACTGTCAAGCGCGAGGACCGCCCCTTCGAGCGCCGCGTCCCCGGCTGTCTTTATGTTCTCAAGCCAGCCTTTGTCGAGGATGCCTATTTCCTGGAGCCCCTCGGGGTCGAGGTTGGACCCGAACGCCCCGGCGATGTATATTGTACCAAGGTCCACAGCGCCTATCCCGGCCTTTTTAAGGAGCAGGTTTATCCCCGCCCTTATAGCCGACTTCGCTGTCTGGAGCGCCCTTATGTCCGATTGCGTCAGCGCGACCTCGGTCTTTGCCCCTCTGTAAAGGACGAAGGAGTTGCCGTCTTTTTCTTCCCTTATCCTGTTCGAGAGGTTGGTCGAGACCTCGTCCCGCGACCTTATCCGCCCGCTCCTCTCGATTATCCCGGCTTTTAAGAGCTCCGAGACGGCTGATACGAGCCCGGAGCCGCATATGCCCTTTGGAGTTGAACCGCCTATGCAGTCGAGAGAGACGTCTTCGCCGTGGATACTTACGCCGCGTATCGCGCCGCTTGCGGCGATCATGCCGCCCTTTATTTCCCCGCCCTCGAACGCAGGGCCCGCCGCCGCGCTTGTCGCGAAGAGGGAGCCGTTTGCCGAGAGCATTATCTCGCTGTTCGTGCCAATGTCTATCGCGAGCGTGGGTCTTTTTTCATCCTTGAGCCTCAAAGAGAGCGCGACCGCCACAGCGTCCCCGCCGACGAACCCGCCTATGAGCGGGAAGGCGTAGAGGTCCGTGTCCTCGCCTGCCTCAAAACGTAAGTCCCTTGCCTTTAGCCGCTGCGCCTCCAGGAACGCGGGCCTGTACGGGACCCTTGAGAGCGGCTCCGGCGATACCTTGAGGAGCAGGTGCTCCATAACAGGGTTTCCGGCCGCCGTTATCTCGATTATCTCCGCGCCAATTGGGACGATTTCCCTTATAAGGGAGTTGCAGGCAATAACAACAGCCCCGGACATCTCATCGATAAGCTCGGGGTCTTTTACTGCCGCGGTAATCCTCGAGAGGACGTCCCGCCCCCACCTCGACTGCGGGTTCGGGCAGGCGGCTTCCTTGAGGACGCGCATCTCCGGAAGAGAGACACAAGCCCCCGCAATCGTCGTGGTGCCTATGTCAAAGGCCACGCCGACGCCGGATTTCTCAACTATTTCAGCCGTTTTAAGCAACTGGATTTATAAAGGGAATATCGCCCCCGGATGACACCAAAAGATATCTTTTACACTTTTTTTTAGGATTAATCAAGGAAGATGAGGGAGGTGAGTTGCCTTGCAGGGCAACTGGGAAAAACAGAGGAGGATTCAGGCGGGTTCAGGTTTGCAACCTGAACTTTTTAATTCGTGACCCGGTATGCGCTTGCGGGGCTAATTGAATTATTGCATAAAGCCCTTTTGCGCGCTCCGCGCACTTTCGCGCAGGGGCTCTTAACGCTTTCTTCCTCCCCCATCCGCTCGCGCGCCCCTTAGAGCGCAAGCGTCTAATCCGCCCCGGCGCGCTCGCCTCTCTCTCCCTTATGCGTTCTCCGCCCTGCGCCTTGGGTTTGTTAAAACAAAACCAAGGTGATTGTTATGCAGTAAGGCTTTCAGATAGGCGTGGATTTATGGACTTTTTCAGAAAGTCTGTTCAGAACGACATCGACGGCGCGGAGGTGAGGAGGTACTTTATATCCTCGTCCTCGAAGTGGAAGCCGACCCCGGCGTAGGCGGATTTGAGCCCCACCTTGCTCACGAAGTCGTCGTATCCGGCTGTGAGGAAAAAGAACTTGTTGAGGAAGAGCGTGGAGGACGCCTTCAGGTGCGGGTTCGCGTCCTTGTCGAAGTCGAACGCCTCGAGCGAGAGCTTGAACCTGTCCTTGTACATGTGGTAGTCGATTCCGGCGCCGCCGGCTGACTCGATGATGCCGCCCCTTAACGTAACGTCCTTGAACCTCTTGGCTATCTGGGCCGAGAACTTTATGGCGTCAGAGGTCGTCGTCTCCTCGCGGGTGGTTGTGACCCCGTCGACTGTCGATACCTTTGTCTCTTTCTTTTTCTTGCCCCTCGGGTCGTCTACGACCTCGAAGAGGTAGAACTTGTCGGCCTTGGGCTGTATGCGGAGAGTGAAGTAGCTCTTCACGTCCCGCTCGTCGAAGAGGAACTCGCCCCTGTATCCGATGAAGGTGCGGAAGGACTCGGCCTTGGCTATGTAGCTGTTGATGCCCTTGACCGTCTTGTCAATGTCCTCGTGGAGCGTCTTGTCGTTAATGAGCTTTCCGAGCGTGCCCTCGCCCTTGTCGATCTTTTTGGCGATGGAGCCGACGGAGGCCGCCGCGTCGTTTATCTGCGGGCCGATCTCCTTCGTGACCCTGTTGACCGTGTCCATCGCCTGCTGGAGGCTAAGGGAGGCGAGTTTCAGGTTCTCTACGCCTTCCTTCAGGTTCCCGCGGTTCTCCGTGATCATCTGGTTCAGGTTGTCCGAGGTCTTCACGAGCGCGTCGTTAAGGTTCCTTATCGCGAGTTTCAAGTCGGATGAGATGACGGGGCCGTCGTTCTTAAGCATCCCCGTGAACTCGTCGAGGTTCCGCATCACGTTGCCCACCTGCTCGTCGTTCTTCGCGATCAGGCGGTTGACCCTGAAGGACATCTCTTCGACGTTCTTTATGATGTTCCTCAAGGTCGCCTCGCCCTCGTCGCCGCCGAGGACCTTGCTCAAGGAGTCGGTCACGTTTTTCACGTCGTCGGATACGTCGCTTAAGACGGTTATGAGCCTGTCCATGTCCGCGTATGACTTGGTGTGAGTGATCTCGTCGCCGTCTTTAAGGGGATGGGCGTTCGGAGAGCCGGGGACGAGCTCAAGGTACTTTTCCCCCAGAAGCCCCTTTGTGGTAAGGACCGCCGTAAAGTCCCCGCCTATGGCCACGTTGGGCTTTATTTCCAGCACCACGTGCGCCTTGCTGTCCTTGAGGCGGATGTCCTTGATCCTCCCCACCTCGACGCCTGCCACCCTGACCGAGGCGTTCAGGTCGAGCCCGGCCGCGGAATCGAAGAAGACGTGGAGCGTGTACCCCTCGGCCCTGCCGAGCTTTATGCCGCCGAGCCGGAGCGACATGTAGACGAGGAGGACTATCCCGAGGAGGACGAAAAGCCCGACCTTGGCCTCGGGGCTCATTTTTAGGAAAGACGGTCTCTTAGGGGTCATTGCCTTTTGCGAAAAACGTGTTGTGTTGAAAATTACCGCTTGAGAATAATATTCGGGACGCGCCTCCCCCCCCGTTAGAAAGGAGGGGATTGGGTCAGAAGACCTTTATCGGCCCTTCTGCCCTTCCTTCGAGAAACTGTCTCAGGATGGGGTTAGGGTTAGCCTTCATCTCCTCGACGGAACCCTCTTCGATTATCCTGCCTTCGTGGAGCATGGCGATCTTGTCGGCTATCTTGTAAGTAAACGGTATGTCGTGCGTTATGAGTATGTAAGTGGTTTTGAGCGCCTTCTGCGTGTCGAGTACGAGGTCGGCGATGGAGTCGCTCATTATCGGGTCGAGCCCCGTCGTAGGCTCGTCGAACAAGACTATCTCCGGGTCCATGACTATGGCGCGGGCAAGCCCCACCCTTTTTTTCATGCCTCCGGAGAGGTCCGAGGGCATCATTTCCTCGACGTCCACGAGCCCGACCCTGTGGAGCTTATCCGTGACGATCTTCCCTATGTCCTCGTCGTTCAGGTCCGTGTGTTCCTTCAGGGGAAAGCCGACGTTCCCGGCGACCGTCATTGAGTCGAAGAGCGCCGCCCCCTGGAAGAGCATGCCGAAGCGCTTCCTCACCTCGTTAAAGTCCCTGTCGCGGAGCGAGGTAAGGTCCTGGTCTTCGAGGAATACCGCGCCCTCGTCGGGCTTTAAGAGCCCGATGATATGCTTTATGAGGACGGACTTGCCCTCGCCGGATCTTCCGATGATGACGGTGATCTTGCCCCGCTCTATCTCGAGGTTAACGCCGTCGAGGACCTTTTTATCTCCGAAAGACTTTCTTAAGTTGATAATTTTTATCATATATGCGCTTAACTATCAAGTTTTGAGGGCGCCGGAAGGCAAAGACCGTCAGACCGCAAAAGACGACATGAGGTAGTCTGAGATGAGTATCATTATTGACCCCATGACTACCGAGCTTGTAGCGGCCCTGCCCACGCCCTCAGCGCCGCCTGTCGCGTAAAAACCGTTATAGCAGGCGACAAGCGAAGTGATGAGCCCGAAGACTAACGATTTTGTGAGCCCCGTCACGATATCGTCCATCTGGACGAAGTCTACGGTCCTGCCGATGTAGATGCCGGGGTTTATGCCGAGGAGCTTTACCCCTACTGCGTAGCCGCCTATTACGCCGACGAAGTCGGTGACGATTGTGAGGACCGGGAACATCAGTATCCCGGCGATAACCCTCGGCACCACGAGATACCTTATCGGGTTTACGGCCATGGCGAAGAGCGCGTCTATCTGCTCCGTTACCCGCATGGTGCCGAGCTCGGTCGCCATGGCGGAGCCGGCCCTGCCCGTCACCATGAGGCCGGTCAATACCGGCCCGAGCTCTCTGGCCATTGAAAGCGCGACCGTCGGGCCGACGAGGGATTCCGCGCCGAACCTCTTAAGCGCGTTGTAGCTCTGGAGCGCGAGCACCATGCCGGTGAAGGACCCGGTAAGTATTACTACAAAGAGGGATTGTACGCCCACGAACTCCATCTGCTTGAATATGTTCCTGAATTTTATCGGGGGGGTGAAGGCGTACAAAAACGCGGAGGCGAGCATTATCGCCATCTGCCCGGCGGTTGTTACGACGTCCTCTGAGTACCTGCCTATGGATTCGAGCTGTCTTCTCATATATTGTTTGGGGCGCCTTTAAAAATTGTTCTTTTTCCTCAGAAAAAATTCCAAATTTTTAAAGGCAGTCTTCGGATAAGTCAGATGTACACGCGCGGGACCCGCGAAGATATGTTGCAGAATACCTCGTAGCTGATCGTCCCGGTCTTTTCGGCTATATCTTCGGCTGTTATCTCCTGTGCGCCCTGCCTCCCTATTATAACCGCCTCGTCGCCGACCGCAACCCCCGGGACCTCCGTGCAGTCGCACATGGCAAGGTCCATGCAGACAGTCCCGATGAGAGGCGCCCTCCTGCCGCCAATAAGCGCCTCTCCGACTCCGGTGAGTTTGCGGGGCACTCCGTCCCCGTAGCCAATGGGGAGTGTCGCTATGACGCTCTCTTTTCCTGTTGTAAAGCGCCTGCCGTAGCCCACATTAAAGCCGGGCCCGACCTTCTTTAATTGCAGGATGCGGGTCTTTAAGGTGAGCGCGGGCCTTAAGGCTATCTTTTCCCTGAACGAGTCCGCCGGGTACGAGCCGTAAAGCATGATGCCGGGCCTTATGAGGCCAAGGCGTGCGTCTTCGTAATCGATGGCCGCGGCGCTGTTCGCCATGTCTATAAAATCAGGCGTAAAGCCGCAAGACTTTATCTCTTCGACGATCTTGAGGAACCGTGCGAGCTGTCCTCTCGTGTACTCCCTGTCCTTTGACTCGGCCTCGACGAAGTGGGAGAGGACGGATTCGACTCTCAGGCTTTCC